>CALOBL010000023.1:0-71184 GCA_942491655.1 Cloacimonadaceae bacterium (SeqCode) | reverse complement strand
TATGAAACTCTGGCGATTCTGGCCGCATTCGTCTTGCTTTACAGCCTCACCAGCCAAGGACTTGAGCGCACGCCGATCAGCGGGGCGGTGGTGTTCACCGCTTTGGGGCTGGCATTTGGGCCGATGGGGGCGGGCCTTTTGAACCTGAACGTCAACGCTGAGGGCATGAAGCTGATTGCCGAACTTACCCTGGCCGTGGTCCTGTTCACGGACGCTGCCAAGGTGAATTTCAGAGTCCTTAAAAAGTTCGTTGCCTTGCCCATGCGGTTGCTGCTGCTTGGCCTGCCGTTGACGATCCTACTTGGTTTTGGGCTGGGCGTCTGGGTGCTCGACGGGCTGACCCTGCTGGAAACCGCCATTCTGGCCACCATGCTGGCGCCCACAGATGCGGCATTGGGTGAGGCTGTTGTCGCGGATGAAGCGGTCCCAAGACGCATGCGCGAAAGCCTAAACGTGGAAAGTGGGCTGAACGACGGTATTTGCGTCCCGATTCTGTTCGTCTTTATCGCCCTTGCCACCGGAGAGGCCGTCCAGGCACAGCCGCTACTGTTAGCGCTCAAACTCGTGGCCTCGGAGATCGGTATCGGGGTGGTTGCCGGCCTCGGTTTGACCGTGCTGGGCACCAGCTTGCTCAAGATCGCTGACAAACGTCACTGGATGACCGCGGATTGGCGCCAACTGCCAGTGGTGGCAATAGCGATTGTCTGTTTTTCCGTGGCCCAGATATGTGGCGGCAGCGGATTCATCGCCGCATTCACCGGCGGGCTGCTTTCCGGTTGGATGGAAGGCCGGCATAAAAATTCCCTCCTACTCTCCGCCGAGGCCGCCGGTGACATCCTCTCTTTGATTACCTGGGTAATCTTCGGTGCCGGTGTAATCGGCCAGTCCATCGGAGCGTTTCGATGGCAGGACCTGATGTATGCGGTGCTCAGCTTGACCGTTATCCGCATGGTGCCCGTGTTTATCGCGCTCTCCGATACGGGGTTGCGTACCGACGAAAAACTGTTCATGGGGTGGTTCGGCCCTCGCGGGCTGGCCAGTATCGTATTTACCGTGATCGTTATCAATGAGCACTTACCCGGCGGCGAATCGATCACCATGACCGTGGTATTTGCACCATAGTGCTGAGTGTCATTTTACACGGGCTCAGCGCGAATCCCCTGGTGGCGGCGCTCAGGGCGAGGATAAAACGTTCCCAAGGGGAAAAACGGTAAAATGGGAAAGGCACGGGGTTATATGGCAGGTGTCTAGGCCTTTTTAAGCGTCATGAAAAATGAGCGCATCCCTCCCTGGAAGATCTAAATCATTTCTCCGCGGGTGTCAGTCAGCCCGCGCAGGGGCCGAATGAACTTGACGACTCACCGGCGCTCCCGGATGAGCCTGAGGAATCCGCGAATGGTGGACGGCGAAATCGTTCTCGACGAAGAGCGCTGGCGACCCTCGCTGTCGTGGGAAGCGGCCAACGGGATTTTCATGTTCGGCTGGACAACCGCTATTGTCATTGCCGCGTTTCGGCACTTCTACGCTACCACAGACACGCTCGCCATCTATAAGGACTTAAAGAGAGCAGTAACTGAACTGGTCTATTGATTAGGATTTACCAGAACATACCACACGAATAGCAATCCCTTTGATTACTGCTATGGTTCGGACTAATCGGGTGCTGAATTATTGAGATAGCGGATAAAGTGTTTATCCATCGTCCCGCGGCAAAGCTCTCCAGTGTCTGTTAGCATTTCCCCCTGTTGCGCGAAGCGGTTTCGTCCAGCTGAAGAATATGTGCATATTCTTGTGTATCCATTCCAAAATAATTCATCAGTTATGCCCGATAACTATTCGTTGAACTAAACAGCTTCGCGGTAGAGTAGAGAAAAAGAGAAGTAAAGTCGCTTCAATTTGAGGCGGCCTTTTTGTTTTTTGGGGCGGGTGCGGCAATCCTCCGAGCAATCTTTCAATCTTTCCGGGGAAAGGAGGATATCAGCACCATTGCGCTCAGCTTCTGGGTCTTCCTGCTCTCGGGTTTTGCAGCACTACTTATTGCACTTGTTACCATTAGTGTTCAAACCGTGAAAGCGGCTATGTCCAATCCTGCAGATGTTCTGCAGTATGAATAATATTCAATTTAGGTGTAGACTTGATTCGCAGTGAGCGTTTGCCCTAAATGGGCAAAAAGCGAGTGTGAATCGAGGATAAATTATTAAAATTACAGCAGAGTACCTCAAACAACCTGCTCCTCCTGCCTGTTGACTAACCGGGGTCTTGTTTGAGGAAAGGTCTTCTCATTCGTATCATCTACTTCAAGAAGGAGATTCAGTCTAGTCTGGTTTAAATTTTAAGCAGAGTACCTCAAACAATCCTGTTTGAGGAAAGGTCTCCTCTTGCGAATATTATATTTCAAAAGAAAGAATTTAGACTGGCTCTCAAATTTTATTGGTTCCTAAATAAAGAAATCAAATGTTAAGATTCCTAAACAGGAACTGTTATTTAACCCCAGTTAGTCAACCCCAGTTAGTCAACGGGGCAGGCGGGGCAGGCAGGTTAAAAGTTTAGGAACCAGCTTAAAGTGTTACCAAGAGTATAATTTTACATTGCGAAATGGAAACTTCGAAATGAGTACCATACTGGGAACTACGCAATTAGATCCTAAGATCCGCCTTCCTTAATCCACTACAGTGAGACAGCAAAACTTTGTAACGAGTTCTAAAAATTTTAAGGTATCTGGTTCATTGCTAATAAAAGCTGATGAAAATCAGTAAAGATAGTACTCATTTTAAGATCTATTTTATCCTGAGCATCCTGTTATAATCCTGTAAATCCTGCTTCTGAATAAACACACTCATGTCTTTGAGCCTTTGTGGCTAAACAAATAACCCAACGTCCGGTTTTGTACAGATATTGTTCGTAACCGGTCAGGAAAATTCACTAAAATATTGCATAACATGTTGATAAATATACAATTATGAGGTTGGCATTAAAAATGCTTAAATATATTATATGTGATTTACAAAGTTAACCAGGAGAAAAAATGAAAGGAAAAAACATGATTACCAAAGATCTGCTGAAACTGTTAATGCATTTCTATTATTCACAGTTTTATTGTAATTCCTGATCATTAACTGGTTATAATATTAACTGATTCTGATCAGTTGATTAGAAATCCTTTCTGGGGGGATACATGGATTTCGAGAGGTTGAATTGTATCAAACATCCACAATTGTTTTTTAAAAATACAATTCTGTAAATTCGATCTCGATCCTCAAATCTTCCCCGAAATAAAACAAAACGGGGGAAAAATGGCAGGAAAAAAATGGGGCATTTTTATTACAACAATCATTTTTTGTTTTCAATTTTTAATTTCTATAGAGATATTCGAGCAGATCAATAATGATGATCTGGAAGCCGTTAAAGAATGCCTGCGCTCTAATCCTGAATTCATAGAAGTTGAAGACAGTTTAGGCCTCTCACCACTCAATTATGCTGTTGTCCATGGTAAATTAGAGATCATAAAATATCTTTATGGTCTTGGTGCCAGATTGGATCATGGTGATAATGAGAACAGCAACCCTCTTCACAATGCTTCAGCTAATGGCCAGCTTGCCGTGGTTGAATACCTGCTTTCTCTGGGTATGGATGTTAACCTGGCAGATAACAATGGTAATCGTGCCCTGGATTTTGCGGCTGGTTCCGGAAATCTGGAGCTGGTTGCTCTACTTATTGATCATGGGGCAGATATTACAGTTGAAGACAATTACGGAGGAGTCGCCATTCATTCCGCCGTTTACAGTGGCAATCTGGATCTGGTGAAGCTGCTGGTAGAGAAAGGGGCAGATATAAATGGCGAGAATAGATGGGGCGTACAACCGATCCATTATGCTGCCTGGCGGGGCCACACAGATATTCTCAAATACTTGATAAGTGCAGGTGCTGACATAAATTCAACTACCACTGAATCGGGAGAGATCCCGCTTACCTGGGCCATGGTTGCTGCCAGATTTGAAACAGCGGATTACCTGCTGGCCAATGGATCAGAGATTAATTACAAATCACCTGATGGCTCTACCCCAATTTTTGCAGCTTACAAATCGAGCCTGGAATCAATCCAGTATATGCTGGATAAAGGTGCAGATGTCAATGCTGCAGATACAACTTTTACTACGGCTCTTATCAGATGCGGCTGGAGCGGAGACAGAAATAAGATAAACCTGCTGTTGGATAATGGTGCTGATATCAATGCCAGAAATACATGGGGACAGAGCATTCTTACCCATGCCATAAGACTGGACAGCCTGGAAACTGTACGCTTGCTGCTGGAAAAAGGAGCAAAATTCGAGTATAATGATTGCATAGGTGATGCCTGTATAAGTATGGACGGATCTGCTTTGCATCAGGCAGTAAAACTTGGCTCAGCCGGAATTACTTCCCTCCTGCTGGAAAAAGGTGCTAATATCGATTTTGCCGACCTCAGATACAACAGAACACCGCTTCACTGGACTGCCATTAAAGGGTACACCGATATTGCAGAGATCCTTATCAATGCTGGGTCCGATCTGAATTTCAAAGACCTTCAGGACAATACTGCTCTTCACTATGCAGAGAAATATCACCAAGCCGACATTGTCTCTCTTTTAAAGGAAAATAATGCTGCTGAAATCAAGTTGAGTAAACACGATAAAGCTGATCTTCTCAACCGGAAGCTCAAAGATCAGGAAGCTGCTATCTGGTATCTGGGACACAGCGGCTGGGGAATTTTGACCAAGAATAATTTCGTGATCTTTGACTACTGGCTCTGGAACAGAGGTCCGGACCAACCCTGCCTGGATAATGGAGCTATCGATCCTGCTCAACTGAAAGATAAAAAAGTAACTGTATTTGTTTCACATGAACATGCTGATCATTACGATCCCAGGATCTGGGAATGGCAGGAGCAGATTGATAACATAACTTATATTTTTGGATTCCAGCCGCAGCTCGAACAGGAACAGTCTTATGTTTTCCTTCCAGCCAGAACTGATACAATTGTAAATGATATTAAAATTACGACAATAGAATCAAACGATACCGGCGAAGGCTTCCTGATAGAAGTAGACGGTGTGACCATACTGCATCCCGGAGATCATGCCAACCGGCAGAGAGATTTTTCGGGAACCTATCTGGCTGAAATCGATTTTCTGAAAGCAAAAAATCCGGATATTGATATTTCTTTCATGCCCATCAGCGGATGTGGTTTTGGAGATCAGGTTGCAGTTAAAATGGGCGTTTACAAAACAATTGAAAAGTTGAGACCAAAGACATTTTTCCCCATGCACTCAATCGGGGCGGAATATAACTACACTGAATTTATCGAACAGATGGAAGCAGATCAGGATTACGATGTTCAATCGGAAGCAGCAACTAACATCGGAGACAGATTCTTCTATAAAAAAGGCAAGATAAAAGCATAGGACATTATATGATAAGTATTTTAAGGAAAAGGATTTACGGGGCTTTAAAAGAAATGCAGAAAATCAGGGAGGTCGCTGGAAATTTAATTTGCAGGAAGTCATTATTTTTATCTGGATCTGATAAAATAGAATTCCAATTGAATCCTGTCAGGTCTAATAAACAAAAAACTAATAATCTGAATAACGATTCAGTAACTAACAGTTTTAAATATCAGTTTGACGGGTTTGCGAACTGATGAAGGAGGCATTATGTCAGGAAGAAAAAGACTCATAATCATTGTTTTGGGTGTACTTTTAACACCTCTGTTTTTATTCGGGCAATACGAAGTTGATGAGATGGAGAACAGCTGCAATTCCTTTTATAATTTTTACTCGATCAATAAACTTTCATCTGTAGCTTCAGGAAGAGGTTACAGCGGAATTGCGGATCAGGGAAATTTATCACTGGGTATCTTAAATCCTGCCAGTATTGAACTTGATAGAACCTGGCAGATCTATTATGAGATGAATGATAAGGATCAGGTAGAATTTCAGGAATATGACAGGTGTGTCAGTTTCGAAAAATATAAGAACAGTAAAGTGTTCGGCTTAGCGTTAAAACGTTCAGGCTTCAACGCTGGTATCATCTACTACCAGCAAAGCAGTTACGATTTTTCGACCTGCATCCCCTGCTATTATAATGAAAGTATAGTAGATTCATTCTATTATCATTTGAAAAATATGGTAACCTATTTAACTATCCCGGTTAATTACAGTGTTAATGACTGGTTGAAAGTCGGAACAACTCTTCAGTTCGAGAGATATGAATCTAGAGATCCTCATGCTATCTTTGGTCAATATGGTATCTCAGAAATAATTTTAGGAAAAGTTGATCTTCAAATAATTAGACCTAAATTTGGCATTAGCTTGAATCCGATTCAAAACCTGACTTTTGGAGCAACTTTCCTGCCCCAGGCAAAAAAATCTGTCATCAAGGAATACGGCGGATATTATGGAGAAGTTAAATTTAGAGAAAATCCCTTCCCTATGCAGATTGGGGCAGGGTTAAAATATACTATGCCGTTTGCTCCGATAAATGTGCTGGCAGATTTTAACTATTCCAAAGATTCAGTGTACGATTATCTTAAAGACAGAACCGATTATAATGTGGGACTGGAATATACCTGGAGAGAAATACTTACAGTAAGAACAGGCTATTATACTCAAATGGATTACCGTGATCTGAATGCAACTTATGAAGACACCGATCACATCTATTGGGATGATCAGATCTCTTATGAACAGAACTTCCTTACTATGGGGTTAAGTTATAAATGGAGAGGCTTCCAGTTCAATGCATCATATATGGACAGCGGATTGATGAAGGCCGGTGATATCGAACAGTCATATCTGAATCTTGGCATTGCCTATAATATCTAATAATATTTTATAACCACTAAGGATCAATCAGCTGATTGATCCTTAGTGGTTTAATCTTGAGCTCAGTCTTCCTCAAACAGGACCCCAGTTAGTCAACCACAGTTATACAACGGGGCAGGCTGTTTGAGGTACTCTGCTTTAATTTTTAATTTATCCTCGATTCACACTCGCTTTTTGCCCATTTAGGGCAAACGCTCATAGCGAATCAAGTCTACACCCATTTCTCGTTACGAAGTCCTGCCATTGGTGAATAGACTACTTGCCGTTACAACCCCACTTAGTAACCCCAGCTAGTCAACGGGGCAGGCGGGGAATGAGAATGTTTAGATCTCAATCTTGGCCCCTTTAACCACATTCTTAAATTTATCCTAACCAACGCTTTTAAGGCATTTACAATATAGGGAAGCGTAAAAATCAGCAGCAATGTAGTAAGCACAGGCCGCATGAAATTCTTCAGTTTGTGATTGCCCTCTTTCAAACCAGTCCAGAGATGATTTAAAGCAGACAGGGTAAGGAAAACAAGCGTGCAGGACATAACAGTGATCTCTGCATAAGTTCCCCATTTGAAAACAAGTACCAGGATAGCGACAATAGCAACAGAAAGATTATTCAGGCCGGTTTGTCTCTGATATGCATTGGGTTTGTAACCTGTAAGTTCGGATGCGGCTTTCCCGAAAAAAACAGATTCGATCCCTGTTAGCCCGGAGAGTGAGATAACGATCCAGGGCATCAGGATATGTAAACGGCTAATAGGATCATCAGCTAGGAATTCAGCTAGCTGGATACCAACGATTACACTTATCCAACGTAAATATTCCAGAATTTTGCAGATCAATTTCATAAAATCTCCTCTCCATAATTTGTTTAATCCTCTGGAGATAAGGAAACATGTCAAATTTTAAGTCTATCTTAATCTGAAAAAAATTGTGTTATTACAGTTGCTTACTTAATTTCGAAAATATTGCCGCTTCTATCATAGATAAATACCAGGTCATAAGAATTTCGATTTATGATTGCAAATTTGTAATTATTTTTTCTGATTTTTTCGATCAGATCATCACGATCATTAACGGAAATACAGATATGGTTCAGATGCTCTTTTTTTGCTGTTTTACTGATAAAAATCTCCAGGAAGATGCCTTCCCTTCCCATTAAATAAATCTCTGCCTGCTGCTCGATTCCAAATAACCTGGCTGATAATTCCTGATTAAGTTCAAACTTCCTGATGATTTTGAATCCCAGAATTTCCTGATAGAAATCTTTAATTTCTTCAACTTCATGAATAGATACAGCAATATGTTCCAGTTTCATTTTATTCCTTAGGATTTATACGAAGAAATTGATTATGATAAGTTCTCATCGATCTCTCCATTGGGTAACATGTTATCGGGATGATAAATACCCCTTTCTTCCATCTGGTAGCGTACGCATTTTTCCCAATTGCTAAAACAATATTCATTGATCCAGGTTCGTTCAAGTATGCCCTTTTCCAGAAAATACTTCATAGGGCAGACCTGGTACCATTTACACTTTTTTTGTTCCATCTTCAACTCTGTTTTTTTGCTTTCAGTAATCTTATATATTTATGGGAAAAAAGTTTTTCTTCAAATCCTATGAAACTTGATTTTAAGAGGATATCCTTCCAATCTCGTTCCACAAACTCAAAAGCATATTTACATTCTATGAATTTGAACGGGATCCTGAAATAGAAGGGAGTTTTTTCCAGTGCAAATTCATTGAAATCAAGGATGATAAATTCCCCGTTTTCTTTCAGATTATTATAGGCATTCTTGATTATCTGCTTTTGTATGTCGAAGGGAAATCCATGCAAAACGAAGGAAATGAATACTTTATCAAACTTGTGATCCAGTGTAAAAGGCAGATCAATTCTCTGTTTCTGAACTTTGATATTTGTTAAATTCGAGTTTTTAACTTTAAACTGGGAGATCATCAGATCTGAAATTTCCAGCCCGAGGATATTACCTTTTTCAGAAATATACTTGCTCATAAGTCTAGCATTTCTGCCGGTTCCGCAACCCAGGTCCAGGATCTGATCAGTCGGGCCGATCTTTACAGCTTTTACAGCATTTGTTATAAATCGATGGTATAATCCGAAGGAACCAAGATTCATTATGCTGTCATAAAATTTAGCGGCAAAACCCTGGATCTCCACCTTCGAATCCGGATAAATTCTGTTCATAATTTCCCCAATTACTTTGTTTTTAATAAAATTAAGTTCTTGCAGTCCAGTTTTGTAATGAAGATAAAGCTGCTGCTTATGATCATGGACACGAGAATAAATGTGGCTGTGTAACCCAGCAGTGAGATCAATAATCCTGCCGCCAGTGGAAATATGGTCGGAAGAATATTGCCGGCTCCGGAGATGCCCGTATACACAGCTCGATTTTCATTATCTGATATTTCCACCAGGATGCCGCTTTTAGAGATACCGTAGGATGTAATAAAAATTCCGGAAATGAAGAAATTGATCTTGAACATAAGTAGAGAGTGACTGAAGATCAAGCTTGATAAAGGGATAATGGCACCAATGACCAGACTGAAATAGAGTAGTCTCTTATAATCAAAATTGTGTGATTTTTTATATAGAATAAACCCGGTGATCAGCATACCGGTAATTTTAAAGATCAGAATATTTCCAATGAGATTATAACTCAGCTCAAAATTCTGTTTGGCGAAAAGTATCATAAAAGGAATAAAACTCAAGCCAAGTCCAAGATTATTAATCACGATCAGATAATTTTTCAGATTTGAGTTTCCTGCAATTTCCTGCGGGATTTGTTGGAAATATTGTTTTAAATTATACTTCCTTGCTTTGTCGGTGGTGATCTCCTTGATCTTCCAGAAACCCAGAGAGGCAATGAACAATAAGCCGCCAGCCAATAAGAATAGAAGGCTGTAATTATCTGGGTAAGAGTAATGCTGCAGCAACGATTTTACCAGGAAAGCTGAGATAAATATTCCGATACTGCTTATTGTTTGTTTCACTGAAAAAAACTGTTTTCTTTTTCCACCTAAAATGGACTTTCCCATTACATCTACATAGGAGATGCCGGCATAGGAACCACTGAAGGAAAACAGCGAGATCAAGGCAAAGATAGAGATGATCAGGGATGTTTTACTCATCGAATCTGTACTTAACAACAGCAGGCTTAACAGGAAAAGTGAGATCACTCTTAAATTTATGCCAAGCAGGAGTGATGTCTTTTTATGTTGTCTTGCTGCCACCTGTTTAGCAAAAAAAATCTGCATCAATCCCGAACCGCCAACCATTATTGCGGTCAATAATCCCAGCAGGATAGAATTTCCACCTGCTTTGATCAACAGGGAAGGGATGACGGTATGAACATCCATGAAATTAGATGCCAGGGAAAGAAATGCTCCATGCCAGATGAAAGCATTGTAATTCAATTTTGAGATCTTTTCTGTCAGGGTGAAATTCATTAGACTAAAATTCTTTGAATATTCGGGCCAGTGAATCTCCCGGAGCTTCCAGATTGAGGTCCAGGAAATATCCGAATGGTGTTTGTGAAACTTCAAAGTCAGCATTCAATAATCTTTCTTCCGCAGCATTCAACATTGCTTTAGTAATTTCAGGGAGTGCACTGCTGTTAGAAAGGTGAGCAAAGGAATGAAGGATGATCTTTCTGGTATTATTTTTATTGGCGGCCCATTTCAGATTTTTGATCAGTTTTGTGACAGATTTCGCTAGATCGTCCGCATCTTTTTCCTCAACATGGATAAATCCAACTAATGCTTTTGTGATATTTTCCTGTCCATCTACGTCAGGAAATTCAATTAGTGTTTTGATCTTAGTTTTGTAGGCAAATTTATCTGCATATATCATCAATATTTTCATGGATATTATGTCCCTTTTTTAACTTTCTATAGATTTAAATGCTGCCTTTCTTCGCCCTTTTCCAGTTCCTTAATAATTATATCGATATTCTCAAAAACTCTGCGAAGACCATTCTCTATAAGTTTATCCTTACTGATTACACATACAAACTTTTTTCTGATCCGTTTAATATTGGGTCCAAATACTCTGGAAACAACCACAGATACATTTTCCTGGAGCAGAAGAGCTGAAATTCCTTTAGCTTTTCTTGGATCTGCATGTACTTCTTCTTCCTCTTCAATTTGATTGGGGATTCTTTTAATAAATTCTACTTTCTGGGTGTCGATTTGATAAATATCATAATAATCAGCATCTCCAAAATGCCGGTTGATAAAATTTTTACCATCATCATTTGCGAAAGCTACAATTAACTTCTTCATACTGGACTCCAATTAAATTATTGAATTAATTCATACCTGATCTTATTTTCTCAGTCAGGTTATTTTTCCCTAATAAAAATTCTTTATCAAAAAAGTAATCCTTTTTCAGCTCTTTTCAACTAATAAATCGAAAATAAGTTGGATCAGGATCAGTTGAACGCAGTGTAAAAAAGAAATAGACATTTTGGCAGTACGCAAAGTTATTTGCCCAAAAAGAAACAGGGAATATGAAGAATCAGAAAGACCTTACCAGTGGCAATATTGCCGCATCGATAGTAAAACTTACGATTCCGATCGTAGCTACGTCGTTAATCCAGATGGCTTACAATCTCACAGATCTGATCTGGATCGGCAGAAAGGGCAGTGATGCTGTTGCGTCGGTTGGTACTGCAGGCTTTTTCACCTGGCTGGGGTTTGCCTTTATTATTGTAACCAAAATAGGCGCTCAGGTAAGTGTTGCTCAGTCTGCTGGCAAGAAGGACTGGAATTCATTGGTCGTTTATGCCCGGAATGCGCTTCAGGTCAACTTTCTCCTGGCACTTTTTTATGGTGCTTTTCTGTTTATCTTCAAACAGAAATTGATCGGTTTCTTTCAGCTGGAAAATGGGACAGTGATATCTGATGCGATTGTTTATCTTTCCATAATATCAACGGGTATTTTCTTCCTTTTTGTTAACCCTGTTTTTACAGGAATATTCAATGGAATGGGCGATAGCCGCACACCTTTTAAGGTCAACTCAGTCGGACTGGTCATTAACATTGTCTTGGATCCTTTGCTGATCTTCGGGATCGGTCCTTTTCCGGAATGGGGAGTGGCAGGTGCGGCCATCGCAACGGTATTCTCTCAATTTGTTGTAACTTTAATCTTTCTAATGCTGATCCCGAATAAGCTTGATTTCGGGGAAAAATTTACACTCTTCAAACTGCCAGTCCTTTCTTATGCTAAGAAAATCGTCAGACTAGGCTTTCCAGTAGGAGCGCACAGCGCTTTATTCACATTGTTCGCAATTGTTCTGGCTCGAATCGTTGCCAGGTGGGGTGCTACCCCCATTGCTGTACAGAAAGTTGGCGCTCATGTGGAAGCTATATCGTGGATGACTTCGGATGGACTGGCGACAGCCCTGGCAACTTTCATCGGGCAGAATTACGGAGCACAAAAATGGAAAAGGATCTGGAAGGGATATTTCTCCGGTATTTCCATGGCTGCCATCCTGGGCGTGGCTACTACAACCCTGCTTGTCTTCTTTTCCGGATCAATTTTTAAGATCTTTATTCAGGAAGAACAGGCGATTTCCTACGGTTCAGTATACCTGAAGATCCTGGGTTATTCTCAACTCTTTATGTGTATTGAAATAGCTACAGGCGGTGCTTTTAATGGTCTGGGCAGAACATTGCCGCCCTCTGTGGTCGGGATCCTGCTAACCGGTTCCAGAATCCCTCTGGCTCTTTTCCTTTCTCAGGAGCATATCCTTGGGTTGAACGGTGTCTGGTGGAGTATTTCATTGACCAGCGTACTTAAGGGTATTGCTTTATTCGGCTGGTTCCAGCTGCTGCTTTACAAACATCCGGATATCAAGCCGCCTCCTTTCAGCTGCCTGCCTGGATTCCGCTGGACCAACAGGTACCTGCGCGATAAGAAGTGCATCCAGGAAAAACCATTCTGATCCAGGTTCACAAAAATGCCATTTTTATTTACACGTTATCCTGGTTTATGCAGCAGTAAAAAACAATCGAAATCCATTAATTGACCCGCATAAAAGTTAATATTATGAAATAATCCTTTGGTTGGAATGAAAAATGTATTAGATTATATCAAAAAAATATGGAAATATTATGAAAAAAATATTAATGCTAACATTAGCGCTTTTACCCATTTTCCTCCTTGCAGATGTCTTTATCTGGCACAATGAA
This sequence comes from Cloacimonadaceae bacterium (SeqCode), assembly GCA_942491655.1. GTDB lineage: Bacteria > Cloacimonadota > Cloacimonadia > Cloacimonadales > TCS61 > SDB. The sequence continues at coordinate 58,117 of CALOBL010000023.1, read as the reverse complement.
AATCCGACCTTCTATTTCTTTGATCCGGAAGATCATATTCAGGTGGGAGGCGATTACTCAATAAAAAAGGCTTTGGACAGCCTGGACGTAGCTTATCAGCAGGGCAGTATTTTACCGGCAGATCTTTCCGACTATGATGCGGTATTTGTTCTGCTGGGCTCCTTCTGTGAATCCTGAGGGTTCACTCCTCCAGGGACCGTGGGTCCTTCTGAACAAGCAATTCTTATAGATTTTATGAATTCCGGTAAAGGTGTTTACCTGGAAGGTACGAATATTGGATTCGATCATACCGGGACTGATTTCTGGGATATGTTCGGTGCAACTTACATGGGACAGGGACAGGAACATGGTGATATTGAAACTGTCTCCGGTTTCGACGGTAATTTTGCCGTTTCCATGAACTATTCCTATCAGTCTTACAGTTACGCTGATATCTTTATCAACAGGCTCGGAACTAATGGCGGCGACCCCGTTCTTCTATCTGAAGAGATGTATAATCGGACAGTTGCATATTCAAATTCAGTTTATAACGCTATCAGCTCAGCCGTCCTTTTCGGAGCACTGGGAGATGGAGAAGGCCTGAGCCGAAAAGTTGATCTGATGCGCTTATATCTGGCTTTTCTTCTTAAGCAGGAAGAACCTGATATCTGGACATCCGATCAGGTCCTTGATTTTGATTTTGTTCTCATCGGCAACCAGGCTGAGCGTCAACTTATCATTCAGAATTCCGGATTAGAACAGCTGAATATTGAATCAATTTCCTTAAATAATGAATATTTTACACTGGAAGCGGATTCTATCCATGATCTCAGTTTCGGTGACAATATTTTCCTGAATATTAGTTTTGACGGTACTGAAACCGGGATATTTGAAAGTGAACTGCAGATCGTGACCAATGATCCCGATAATCCTGTTCTGAACATTCCTGTTCAGGTTAATTGCTTCGAACCTCAAATGATCGTTGTGGAGCCGGAAGAGATCAATCTTACTCTCGGACAGAATGAGTCGGAAGAGATTGACATTGCCGTCAATAACCTGGGTGGTGGAGTGCTTGATTATCAAACCGTGATCTATTCCACTGAAGAGAATTCCAGAAACAGCGGAGGTCCCGATCAATTCGGTTATTACTGGCGTGACAGCGATGATGCCGATGGGCCAGAATACGAATGGTTTGATATCTCAGAAATAGGTGATAACCTGGGAATTACCGATGTTAATTCTCACGCAGATGTTTATCTTTCATTTCCCTTCCATTTTTATGGAAATATTTATGAAAATATGGCTGTCTCATCTAACGGGTATCTTACCTTTGGAAATAATGCAGATGACCAGTCTAACGATCAGATCCCATTTGTAATTGATCCTGACAATCTTATTGCACCGCTCTGGGATTACCTGGCTCCCGGGTTTGGCTCTGTTCATAGTTATTATGACGACATTTCAGAAAGATTTATAATCCAGTATACCGACTGGCGGTTTTATATCAGCGGTGGTTTGAGTTCCTTAACATTTCAGGTACAGATGTTTTCTAATGGGAATATCAGATTTATCTATAATACTTTGGAAGGCGATCTTACTTCCTGTACAGTGGGAATTGAAAATGAGAATGCTTCCGATGGACTGCCGATCGCTTATAATGAAGAATATCTTCAGAACGCGATGGCCATAGAGATCTTCTTCCAGCCGGATTGGCTTGAGCTGGATCACTATATGGGATCAGTACTGCATGATGAACCCGATCATTTAATGCTTTCGCTGAACAGCAATGATCTTCCAGCCGGGACTTATCTGGCTGAGATCCAGATACACAGTAATGATACACATAATTCGCTGCTTGTAGTTCCTGTAACAATGAATGTAGATTTTGTGGATGCACCTGATGAAGAGATCGTGAACACTTCTAAACTTCTGGGTAATTATCCTAATCCCTTTAATCCAGTTACAACCATCAGCTTTTCAGTTGAAAATGGAGTAAGTGGAGCAGAACTGGGGATCTACAATATCAGGGGTCAGTTAGTAAAAACTTATTCAATAGACACATCTCATGAACAAAATACCTATTCCGTGATCTGGGATGGTACAGATGATAAAGGTAATGCCATCTCTTCAGGAATTTATTTCTCTAAATTAAGGGCGGGAAAATTTACTGACTCCAGGAAAATGATCTTAATGAAATAATTCTAAATTAAAATAATATTAAAAAAAATATCCTGGAAGGACAAGTGCTTTCCAGGATAATTTTTTTTGCTCGAATTATGGTAAATATTAATTTCGTGAAAATATTTTGTTTTATGGTCCTGGTTTAATTACACATCTCTAATTATTAATACTATAAAATGTTGTCAGTTATAACTTAAGGCACCATAAGTGTATATAATACAAGATGTTATAATTATCTAATCAGATCTGATTTTCCTGTAGTTACAGAGGGGCGAAAAATTGGTTCTACACTATAATTATTTGTAAATAATTTACCTAAAAAAAATTTGACATATGACCAGCAATACGACTGCTGTTCCTACAGGAACAACAAATAAAAGTAAATATTATTCGGGGGAAAAATGAAAAAAACGATTTTAATTTTTTGCGTTTTGATTATTATGACTTTTCTCAGTGCAGATATAACAGTTCTGGAAGAGGGATTCGAATCAGGAACACTTCCTGATGGCTGGACACAGGAATATATTGTTGGAAACCAGAACTGGAACTTCACGGCTGGTGGCTTTAACGGGAATCCTTCTTCAGCGCATTCGGGTGGTTATAACGCCCATTTTTTTGCTGATAATACCGTCGGTAATACTACCAGACTTGTAACACCCGAAATGGATCTGAATTCTGAATCCGTAAGTGTGTTGAGTTTCTGGTATACGCAGGATGCCTGGGTCGGTTATCAGGATGAATTGAAAGTCTATTACCGGATTGCATCCGATGGTGAGTGGATCCTGCTGCAGCACTTCACTGATGATGTGGCGGAATGGACTCAATGCTATATAACACTTCCGGAAGTCAGCTCTACTTTCTCACTTGCTTTTGAAGGAATGGCGATCTGGGGTTACGGCGTATGTCTGGATGATGTGGTTGTGGAAGACGATGTACTTAACATCCTTATTTGGGACAATGATGCAGCGTCCCATTACGATGATATGGATACTGGTCAGACAATGAATTGTGAAGAGGGGATCGAACTCTGTCTGGATGAACTTGGTCTGGATTATGAAGTAGTAAGTACACTTCCTGATAATTTGCTGGAATACCAGATAATATTTGTGGAGCTAGGCCTTTATTGCGTGGGCTGAGGCATAACACCTCCAGGGTCCGTGGGACCTTCTGAACAACAACAGCTTATCGATTATCTGGAAGCAGGTGGTGCAGTTTACATGGAAGGAGCAGATGTGGGATATAGTCATCAAGGCACGGAATTTCTCGATATGTTCGGGGCAAATTTCGAAGCTGACGGCGCTCAGAATGTAATTCAGGAGATCTGGGGAGTAGAGGGCTTATTTGCCGCTCCCAACACTTTCATATATCCTTTCGGAACAGACGCAGATTATAATATTGATATTCTTAGTGCAGATGAAGGTATTGCCCTGCTGCAGTCCCAGGAAGAATCTGGTAGATCAGTTCTGTACGATGAAGGTACTTATAGAACAATAATTTCTGCGCCGATAATTGGTGCCTATAAAAATGGTGAAGGTTCTAGTACGAAATCCTGCCTGATGTCCCGATATGTGAACTTCCTGACAGGTTATACTGATCCCGATATCTGGATCAGCGAAGAAGCAGTGGAATTTCCATTTCAATACACTACTTATGAGGGTAGGTTTGAGCTTATTATAGAAAATCATGGAATAGAACAACTTGAGATAAATGATGTTCAGATCACAGGGGCGAATTTCAGTTGCGAATATGAGCCTTATGTGCAATTGGGAAGTGGTGGACAGCTTGTTTTACCAATCACTTTCTATACAGATACGCCAGGTTACTTCACTGGCAATCTGATCATCCTGAGTAACGATCCCAATGAAGAAGAGATCGAGATTCTCTTGTACGCAGAGTGTTTAATGCCTCCTGTTTTGGATCTTTCCGTTAATGAGATCGAAGCTTCCGTAGAAGAAGCAGGAACAGGAGAAACCGTGTTCACAATTTCTAACAGTGGTGACAGCGATCTAACTTTTACTCTTTCGGTGGAAGAAAATGAGGAAGGTAGAAGTTGGAATGAAACAGCACCATTATACCCCAGCGTAGATCTTGCAAAAGGGGAACAGGACTACAGAATCGGCAGGCCAGTAGAAAGAGGTGAAGGCGGACCGGATGATTATGGTTATCGTTGGATAGACAGTAATGAAGAGGGTGGACCCGATTATGAGTGGATGGATATATCAACTGTTGGCGATGTAACCGGAATTGCAACTGACGATGCTGCTGTCCTGGTTGATCTACCATTTACATTCAGTTTCTATGGAGATGACAAGACTTCTGTTCTGGTCAGCGACAACGGATACTTAACATTCGGTGCCGAGGGTGGCAATTATACTAATACTGAAATTCCGTTATCTTCATCTCCCAATGATCTGATCTGTCCTTTCTGGGATGATCTGGTTCCCAATGGAGTACATTACAATTATTATGATGCTGATAATGCCAGATTTATCCTGCAATGGACCAACTGGGGTTTTTATATCAGTACTGGTGCCGTTACATTCCAGGTTCAATTATACCGCAATGGTAGAATTATGTTCCTTTATGAACTGTATGAGGATACAATGAGCGCAGGTACACCAACAATAGGTATAGAGAATTCAGCTGGAAATGATGGATTAGAGATTGCCTTCAATACCTCTTATGTCGAACCCGGTCTGGCTGTCCTTATTAGTAGTGGTCCCACCTGGGTGGAAACTGATATAGATGGGGGTGTTATAACTCCTGGTATGTCTCAGGATATTACATTCTACTTCGATGCTGCCGATTTTCAAACAGGAACGTATAATGCCACCTGTTTTATCAGCTCTAACGATCCGGCTCATCCGGAACTGGAAATACCCATTATTCTCAATGTGATCAGTACCGATGCAGATGATGATATCGTGCTTAAAACTGCCCTGACCGGTAATTATCCTAATCCCTTCAATCCAGTGACCAAGATATCATTCTCGACCAGCGAAAACACCGGGATTACGGAATTGACTGTGTACAATACCAGGGGTCAGAAAGTAAAAACCCTGGTTAATGAAGTTCTGGAATCAGGTAATTATACGATGGAATGGAATGGTTCTGATGATAGTGGAAGATCAGTTACCAGCGGTGTTTACTTCTATAAGCTAAAATCAGGGGATTATTCTTCTACCAAGAAGATGATCCTTTTGAAATAGTGACAAATATCCTTCCAGGTTTTGGTAACCTGGAAGGTATTGGAAAAGACTGAAATTAATTAACAAATAAACCTGGCAGGTACCAGAAGACTTGCCAGGATCCAAACAAATATTCTGGTATCCAAGGCCTACCTTGGATACCTTTTCTTATCTCAAAGTATGAACTTCAGTCTGCTCAACATCTAAGCTGGTTCCTAAACTTTTAACCTGCCTGCCCCGCCTGCCCCGTTGACTAACTGGGGTTGACTAACTGGGGTTAAATAACAGTTCCTGTTTAGGGACCTTAACGTCTGATTTCTTTATTTAGGAACCAGTAAAAACTTGGAAACCAGGCTAAATTCTTTCTTTTGAAATATAACATTTGCAAGGGGAGACCTTTCCTCAAACAGGATTGTTTGAGGTACTCTGAATTTTATTAATTTATCCTCGATTCACACTCGCTTTTTGCCCATTTAGGGCAAACGCTCATTACTAATCAAGTCTGCACCCGTTTCTCGTTACAAAGTTTTCCTGTCTCGCCGTAGTTTAAACGAAGGCGGATCTTCGTAACGCCCAGATGGTTCCCAAGAAAAACTTGGGAATCAGATTAAATATAATCTTAATCTCAGCCTCAGTCTCAATATAACATTACAATTTATCTAATGTTGCAATGAAGTTTTCCGAAGAAAACTTCTAAATCCAGTTTGTGCAAACAAATTGGATAGTTTTCTGCAGATAAAGCTATTCATAATGTATAATTATTTCCGCAGAAAAAATATTTACTAAAAATCGGATGCGATAATGATTATCGTAAGATATTGAAAATAAATAAGTTGTGACTTCAAAAACAAACCCGGACCAGTTTGGCCCTTCTTTTGCTTAATTATTTGGCGGGGGAAACGAGAATAGTTAACGAGAGGTTGAAAGTGGAAAGAGAAAACTAAGTTAATTTACTTTAAGAATTCTTTTTCCACTTTCACATTTCAGGTACACAATCTTCCTTTTTCAAAAATTTCCTTTGCTGAGATGGTTGTCCGTTACTATCTAAACAGCGAAATGATTAGCCCGTCATTTCGTCTACCTCCTGATTACTCCTGTTTTCCTGAACAACAGAAAACGGGAATTAAGGTAACTTAGTTACCTCCTTGCAAACCCTCAACGCAGCTCTCTTGCCCGGGGAGCTGCACTTTTTTATTTTAATGTTTACAAATTTTTCTCAATCCTTAATTTATCCAAAAAAAATTTGGAGATTACCATGTTCAAAAAACCATTATTCTGGATATTATTCGTTGTACTGGCTGTGGCAGGAGTGTTCTTTCTGTTTAAATACTTTCCACAGGTTATGTCCTTTGTTAATGTAGATATCACCATGAGCCGGAAGGAAGCTGTTGCGGAGGCTCTTCAATTGAGTGAAGAGCTTGGTCTGGGATCAGAGCAAATGGAAACAGCTGCTATATTCAATACAGATTATTATACACAGATCTATGTTGAACTTGAAGGCGGAGGTAAGGCAGCCTTCAATAAAATGCTGCAGGAAGATCTATACAGACCCTATAAATGGGAAGTTCGTCTTTTCAAGGAGAATGAAACCCGGGAAGTAAAAGTATCTTTTACCCCGACGGGTGAAAAATACGGTTTCAGAGAAAAACTGCCTGAATCAATGCAAGGTAAAAATCTTACAGCAGAGAAAGCACTTATACTGGCAGAGGATTTCCTGCAGAAGAGCTGGGAAATAGATCTGGGTGAATTTGAACTTATCGAAGAGAAAAATAACGAAGTTATCAGCGGCAGGCTGGATCATACATTTGTTTATGAAAGAAAAAATGCTTCCATAAATGAAGCCAAATACAGGCTGCGCACGACCGTCAGCGGTGATCGCGTTACAGAAGTAACCAATTATATGAAAATCCCGGAATCATTCGGCAGACGCTACTCCGAAATGAGATCGGCTAATAACACCATAGCGACAGGTGGCCAGATCGCGATGGCAGTGTTTTACGGTTTCGGTGGTATCCTACTGGGCATATTCCTGCTCTTAAGGAAGAGATGGCTGTTATGGAAAAATGCGGTTTTTTGGGCTTTTGTAGTTGCCTTTCTCGGCTTTATCTCTTCTTTTAACTACCTTTCTTTAAGCTGGTTCTGGTACGATACTGCCATCTCAAAGTCTGCCTTTATTTTCCAGAATGTCATTCAGTATTTCACTTCCTTTTTAACTGATTTTATTCTGCTGGCTCTTTCCTTTATTGCAGCTGAAAGCCTGAGCCGGAAAGCATTTCCCAAGCACCTCCAATTCTGGAAGATCTGGAACAAAGATGTAGCAGGCAGTAACAGAGTGATGGGAAATACTCTGGCAGGTTATATAGTTACAGTGTTTTCCCTCTCCTATATCACCGTTTTTTATTTCTTTACAACCAGGTATCTTAACTGGTGGAATCCCTCTTCCATGCTCATTAATCCTAATGTGCTGGCGACTCCCTTTCCCTGGTTCTCGGCTCTGGCAACCGCTCTGCATGCCGGTTTCTGGGAGGAAGCTCTCTTTCGGGCTGTCCCATTATCTGCCATGCTGCTAATTGGACAACGGTTGAATAAACAGAAATTATTCCTGATCCTGGGTCTTATTCTGCAAATATTGATCTTCGGGGCCGGACATGCCAATTATGCTGCTCAGCCCTCTTATGCAAGAGTTGTTGAATTGATCATACCCTCTCTGCTTTTCGCCTTTCTTTTCCTGCGCTTCGGCTTGCTTACTGCGGTGCTTCTACATTTTGTTTTCGATGCAGTACTTATGTCCATGCCTGTCTGGATTTCCAACGACAGCAGCCTTGTTGTCTCCAAAATATTGCTGGTGGTCTTTCTGTTCATACCAATCTGGATAGTTCTTTATAACAGGTTTAAGTGAAGAAAAAGGGCTGAGCCGGAAGAGAAATTCTTGAATCTGAGCTGGCAGCCGTTTCCTGCAAAACCTAAAACAGAAAATAATCTGGAAGAAACGAAACCAGCTGGCATTTTTAAACTATCCAGGGCTATAATTGTCATCGGTATTCTTGGTTTTGTGATCTGGGGTCTATTTACGGAATTTTCCGATTATACAGTTCCGGTTAATTTCGACCGGCAGGAAGCAATTAATGCTGCAGAGGCTAAATTACAGGAGCAGGGAATTGAACTGAGTGATGAGTGGAAGGTTTATGCAGAATTATTGAATCAAACAACCGAGACAGATCGTTATGTATGGCAGGAAGGCGGCAGCGAGCTATATTCCGGCTGGCTGGGAAGTTTTATCCCTTCAGCCCGATGGCGCGTTCGTTTCGTAAAATTTACCGGTGACGTAGCTGAACGAGCTGAAGAGTATAATTTCTTCTTAAAAGGAAATGCCCGGGTCTACAGCTTCAGTCATTCCCTTCCGGAAAATAGAGAAGGAGCTGTTCTGGATGAATCTGAAGCCCGGAAACTGGCTTTGAATTCTCTGCAGGAACTTTTTAATATTGATGCGGTTGGCTGGAAAGAAATTACCGCAGCTCCGGAAAAACTTCCTGAGCGCAGGGATTGGGAATTTGTTTTCTCGGATACACTGAATTACAATCTGAAAGATAGTGAACTGCGTTATGCTGCCACAATTTCAGGAGATCAAGTTACTGTTCTCGCCAGATACATTTATGTGCCGGAAGACTGGACCAGGGAGCAGAAAAACCTGAGCAGGACAGCTGATTCCTTAAAGAGCTTCACGGGGATCATACAATTTCTGCTTTATTTCCTGGGCTTTGTCCTGGCTTTAATGAGCTGGACTAAAAAGAAGTTTGATCTTCACTTTTTCCTGAAAATGCTGATCTTGCTTATTATATTGCAGATTATAATTTTGATCAATAAATGGCCTTTGCTGTTGATGGATTTTTCCAGCAGTCAACCCTATGGAAATCAGGTGCTGGCATTAATTCTCAGGATATCACTGAGTATTGTTATTATATCCTTTTCGATGTCGGTGATAGCTGGCTGGTTTAAATATCAATTCAAAAAAAATACAGTTTCAGGAAACAGCCTGCTGCCGGCACTGCTCTGGTCCGGGATCACGGTTGCATTGTTAAGCTTGATGAATGTTTTTAAACCTGCCCTGGAACCATATAAGGCAAATATGAGTACGCTGGCTTATCGTTCATCTTTCCTGGCAGAAATACTGGCCGGTATTCAACCTTATGTGGTCTTAACTATTTTAATTTTTATAGTTTATTGGCTTGTTGATCAATTAAGCCGAAGCTGGCAAAGAAGGAAAATGCTGACTTTTGTGGTACTTACAATTCTTTTCTGGATCCTTTTAACAGGTAGGACACTGCAAAGAACAGATCCGGGCAGCCTGATATTTGTGTTTGCCGGTGGAATTATCGCTGCTTGTGTTTTCCTGTTGGCCTACAGAAATTTACTTAGATTCTTTCCCGAAATTATTCCCATAATAACCGGGGTGTATTTCAGTCTTAATATTTTAAGATCGGTTTTCTTTAATAATTTCACTTCAGATTGGATAGTAAAGATATGCTCCATGCTCATTTTGATGCTGGTATCATTGCTATTCTGGAGAAATCTGAAAAAGTAGATAACATTTATTTGAGAACTCTTAAAATGGCAGGTGTTTTTAAAGCCTGCCATTTTTTTTATTCAGCTTCATCTGAATTAGGTTTATTTCCCAAAAGAAAAATAGTGATAATTCTATTGATTATGCAATTTCACACTGATAATTATTGACAATATTTATTTAAAAATCAATTTATTTGTCCCATAAGGAGCAACAATAATGGGGGAAGAAAAAAATAATATTTTCTGACACCGAAAACATAAGGAGGCAGAGATGCGTAAGTTAATGTTTTTTGCTTTATTTCTAGTTGCCTTGATATCACTTAATGCTGTTTATGAAGTTGGTGATATCGTAGATCAGGACTACAGTTGGACGGACAGCAATGGTGAGTACCACACACTGTTTGAATTAACGGAAGCCGGGAAAGCTGTGATCTTATTCTGGGGAGGTTATGGTTGAGGTGGCTGTGTAGCGGCGGCGCCGATACTAAACAACTGGTGGGCTACTCAAGATCCTGAAGAAGTATACCTCTTAACTGAAACAAACTGGACTGAATATGACATGCCAAATTCCTATGACATCGATCCCTATTACGGAGACTTCGGGAATGGTTATATTCCTTTTTTCACGGTAATTGGAAATCAAAATCTTGTATTGTATGGAGACAATCCTGTAGCTGGTGCAACCAGTATGGTTGACTATGCAGTCTATACTTTCAGCCATCTTTTCCCGATCGGATCAATTGATGATCAGACCATGTCTTTCAATACTCAAGTAGAGATCGATCTGGATGGATTGTTCTTTGATCCTAATGAGCAGGATATCACTCTAATGATTTCTGATAATAGTGATCCTGATGTTGTAACTGCAGAGCTGAACGGTACTACACTAAACCTTACTTCACATCAAGTTTTCGGTACCTCAGAGATAGAGATCGTAGCCCTGGCTCCAGGTGGTGATTCAGCATTTTTAAATTTTGAAGTTATTGTTGTACCAAACACAATGGAAATTACCTATGATATTGAAGACAGCCCGGAACAGACTGAATATCCAGGTAATATCAACCCCTATTCAAATACCCTTACAGATCTGGGGTGGACGCAGTTCGATGTAGCAGAATCGAATCAGATTATTTTTGTAAGAGTTGAACTTACCTGGAATAGTTTGGATTATCCTACTGAAGGTACTCTGCACATGACTTCACCCAGTGGAACAAATGTATTGCTTTATGAATCAGCCGATACAGGACCAACAGGATTGGAATTGATCCTTTATGACTTTACTGAGGAAGACATGATGGGAACCTGGGATCTTTATATAGAAGACTCATATAATGATGGAGGACATCAGGTAACCAATTGTTCAGTGATATTTGGTGTTGAAAGTTCGGAATTGTATTATCCACCGACAAGTGTGGAAGTTGATGATGCTTCCGGTCTGGTAACATGGGAAGAACCGCTTCCTCCCTTTGAATTTATGGATGATTTTGAAGCTTATTCAGTTGGAGATTATATAGCTGATGTAAACAGTGACTGGACGACCTGGAGCAATGCACCCGGTGGTTCTGAAGATGGTATGATCAGCGATACTTACGCTTATAGCGGAACACAATCGCTCCATCTGGTTCTTAATTCCGATCAGGTGCTGCCTTTTGGAGAAAATACTGAAGGTGTATTCGAAGTAGGCCTGATGATCTATGTCCCTACGGGATATTGTGGTTATTTCAATCTACTTCACCAATTGGACGATTACGGTGTTGCCAACGAATGGGGGCTGGAAGTATATTTCCACGATACTGGTGATGTAGAAATCAATGCCGGTGGAACTGGTTCAGCCACTACCACCTACGCGCTTGATACATGGGTTTCCTGCAAAGCTATTGTTGATCTAGATGCAGACCAGGCCGAATTCTATATTGATGAAACACTGATCCATTCCTGGCAATGGAGCTTACAGGCTAGTGGAACAGCCGGAGTTAACATGCTCTCTGCAATGAATATCTGGGGCGGTGGTGATGGAACTCCAGAATTCTACGTAGACGATGTTTATGTGGGACCTTACGAACTGGATAGAGAACTGTCCGGCTATAATGTATATCTGGATGGAACTGAAGTAGCCAATGGCCTTACAGAGACACAATATCAGCTTGAAGGTCTGGTTTATGGTGAAACTTATACAGCAGGTGTTACTGCTCTTTATGATGATGGTAATGAATCAGCTGTGGTTGAAGTTGAATTCACATATACCGGAACAGATGCTGGTGATGATATTGTTTTAAGGACTGCTCTGCAGGGTAACTATCCGAATCCTTTCAATCCTGTTACAACGATCGCTTATTCTCTAAAAGAAGAAGCAACTGTAACACTTGAAATTTATAATATCAAGGGTCAACTTGTTCGTTCTCTGGTAGATGAAGCAGTAAATGCCGGTCCACAGGAAGCTATCTGGAACGGAATGGATGATAATAATTCCAGAGTAACTTCCGGAGTTTATTTCTACAAATTAAAGGCTGGAGATTATACTTCTACTAAGAAGATGATCCTTTTAAAATAGGAGCAGGATCTACAGGATTATATCCGGATTTTCAAGATAAAAAAATACCTTGAAAAGGTCTCTTTCAAGGAAGACCTGAAGTTGACCTTTTCAAGGTTTTCTGTTGTACCTTAAGCTGTCCAGCTTGAGGGAAGGTGTTTTATTATGTTCATTTCCACAAACAAGACCCCAGTTAGTCAACCCCAGTTAGTCAACAGGGCAGGCTGTTTGTGGTACGTTAAAAAATCTGCCAGGATTATTTTTCTTTCACCCTTTATGAATGTTGACCTTTTCAAGGTAATCAGCTTAAAATCTTTGTTTTTCTCGTTAGGAAGTCCTGTCGTGGTGAATACCATGGTCTTCTTTGTAACACCCAGAGGATTCCCAAGAACAACTTGGGAACCAGATTAACAAGACCCCAGTTAGTCAACTCCAGTTATTCAATGGGGCCGGCTGTTTGTGGTACATTTCAAAACCTGTCAGTTTTTTTTATTTTTACTGCAGTATATCTTCCAGTAAATGGTCTAGTCTATAAATAAGTAATTGGAGGGAAAGAATGAAGAGATCATTCTTATTAGTAATAATCACTTTTTTATTCGGCATAACATCAGCCCAGGACTTTTATGATATCAATAGTATAAATATTATTGAATTAACTTTTGAGGAAGATAATTGGGATGAGATCCTGGATGACCTGTATGCCGACGGAGATGAAGAGCGTCTGGTAGGTGATGCAGTAATCAACGGCATAGAATTTGCAAGTGTAGGAGTACGATACAAGGGCAACAGCTCATATAATACGCAGAATACAAAAAATCCGCTTAACATCAAACTTGATCATATCATTAATGACCAGACCTATGAAGGTTACGGTACTCTTAAACTTTCTAACGCTTATAAAGATCCCACCTTTGTACGTGAAACATTAAGTTATGAAATTGCCCGAAATTATATGGCTGCCAGTCTGGCAAATTATTGCCAGGTGTATATTAATGATCAGTATATGGGAATGTATACAAATGTGCAGTCAGTAGATAAGTTGTTCAAAAACACACATTATGCTACCAATAACGATATTCGGTTTAAGGGTGAGATCGTAGGAGGTGGAATGCCGGAATCATTTGAGATCTGGGGCTATCTGGGTGCAGATTCCACTGACTATATGGATTATTATGAATTGAAATCCGATACAGGCTGGGATGAACTGATCGAATTTCTGGATGTATTTAATAACGATGCTTCTGAAATGGAAAATTATTTGAATATTGATGCACATCTCTGGATGCTGGCTTTTGATAATCTGATGGTTAATCTGGATGCACCTATAAACTACGGTCATAATTATTATTTATTCCAGGATGGAGCTGAGCTCTTTAACCCGATTATCTGGGATCTGAATGAATGCTTCGGTGTTTTCTCGATGCTGCTGGGTGGACAGCCTTTAAGTCAGTCTCAGATGCAGCATCTTGATCCGCTGCTTAATCTGAATGATTCTGATTATCCTATCATCGGACAGGTTCTGAATACCAGCAAATATCAGAAAATGTATATTGCACATATGAGGACTATGATAGAAGAGATTTTCCAGTCCGGCTGGTATGAAACAAGAGCCTATGAATTGCAGGATATAATTGCTGATACTTTTCAAGGTGATCCCAATACATTCTATACCTATAGTCAATTTCTGCAAAATGTAACCACTACTATTAACGGAGGTGGTCCCGGTGGTTCTGTAATAGGAATTACACAATTAATGGAAACCAGATATGAATGGTTATTGGATCAGGATGTGTTTCAAGGATCAATTCCTGAGTTATCTAATCCGGCAACCGATCCTGAGACTATTGAACCGGGTACAATTGTCTGGTTGAATGTGGATGGTTTGAATTCAGACGATGTCTGGCTTAACTACCGTTTCGGGCAAACTTCGAAGTTTGAAGAGATAGAAATGCTGGATGACGGAAATCATAATGATGGTGAAGCTTCAGATGGAAATTTTGGAATTTCCGTAACAGCCGGTAATGGGGATATGCAATATTATTTCTATGCTCAGAACAGCGATCAGGGAAGCTTCCTGCCGGTAAGAGCTGCTCATGAATTTTACGAAATAGATGTTGTGACCCAAAGTGGAAACATTGTGATCAATGAGATCAATTACAACTCCGCAGATGATTTCAATTCGGAGGATTGGGTAGAACTTTTTAATCCCGGATCAGAAGATGTTAATATTTCCAGCTGGGAATTCAAAGATGAAGATGACAGTCATATTTTTCTTATTCCGGACAATACGATTCTCGCTGCCGGAGAATATCTGGTATTAAGTAATGACCTGGAAATATTCAGCACTGTCTTTCCTTCAGTTTCAAATGTTATTGGAGATCTGGGCTTCGGTTTTAGCGGTAGTGGAGAATTGATCCGCATTTTCGATGCTGAGGGAATGCTGATAGATGCTGTAGAATATGGCGATGATCCACCCTGGCCCGAAGAAGCGGATGGCAATGGTGCAACGCTGGAATTGATCGATGCAGATTCTGATAATAGCCTGGCGGAAAACTGGATGGCTTCACTCGAACATGGTACTCCGGGGGAACAGAATGATGCTGCAGTTTCTTCTGAAGATGATCAGATAGAATCTGTGCTGCTTGCATTAAGTAACTATCCTAATCCTTTTAATCCAACCACCACGATCAGTTTCAATCTGAAAGCAGAGTCAGATGTAACTCTTGAGATCTACAATATCAAGGGTCAACTGGTTAGAACTCTGGTAAATGATGTGATTGCAGCAGGTCGTCAGGAAGTTATCTGGAACGGACGGGATGATGAAAATAGCATAGTAAGTTCCGGTATTTATTTCTATAAGCTGAATGCCGGAGGGTATACATCAACTAAGAAAATGATACTGTTGAAATAGATTATAGATTTCAGAATACAGATTACAGACGCATCAATTACCCTTCCGAAGGTAAGCAACCTTCGGAAGGGTTTCATATTTCAATACTGGTGGCTAAACTTCTGTTTAGCCACCAATATATCATGAAAGAAGTTGCTGGTTTTTTACGTAGTAAAACAGGAGGTTAGCTACGTGGAAAGGGAGTTATCATGTAGTAGAAATTAGACTTTAAAATACTGACTTAAGATATTCGGGCAGGTCTTCGTGACCTGTCAGGTTTTTCATATAGTCCTTTTTGCATTAAAGATCATTACTTCTAAATATTTACTGTCATTGGAAATAATATTCTTTCAAGTTGAATTTGTATTTGACATTATAATATATCCAGATCTTATGCTGTACCATAAGTGGCAACATAAGATCTGGAGGAAATATGAAAAATCGAGTTTTTCTTTTAGTGTTTCTACTTTTATCAATCTTTCTGCTTGCTACTCCGCGGCAATTTGTTTTGTTTGAAGTTGTTACGGGTACCTGGTGAGGTAGCTGTCCTGCGACAGCGGTGCTGGTCGAAGAGATTTTTGAAGATGGACATCCTATTACTGTAACAAGTCATCATTACAATGATGATTTTGCAAATGTAGACTCTGAAGCTAGAATAATTGATTTGGGAGTTACACTTTATCCAACCCTGATACCAGATGGGCAGCCTGAACCTGGTTATCCTTATAATTATGACCAACTGGTGGCGGTTATCAATGATAGAATGGCTATTCCTGCCCCCTGCACGATAAGTCTGACAGGAACACTTATTGGTAATGAGCTTACTTTAAATGTTACTGTTTTGAGAGATGCTGGTGCTGAAATGTCCAATCCCCGTGTTCAGGTAGTAATTACTGAAAATGATATTTATTACAACAGCCCAGATTACAATTACGAGATGAATCATGTGAACCGTGGCATGGTCAACGATAATAATGGTAATCCTATTACTTTTGATGATAACACTGCAGAAGTAACAGTAACTACAACTTTGAATGCAGCCTGGAATCTGGACAATATAACAGTTGTTGCATTTGTAGAGGACTCTGCAACTTTAGAGATATACCAGGCTATCAGATCAGATATGAACTCTTTCATGTTCGATCTTGCCGCTCCGGGTCTTCCAGAAGATTTTGCTGCAATTGTTGATCCTACTGGTGCTCTTATCTGTGATCTTAGCTGGATAAATCCGTCTGAAACCTATGGTGGAGAAACTTTGGCCGAACTGCTGGAAATGAGATTATACCGCGATGGAGAACTGATTTATACAGATTCAGCTCCCGAAATTGGTGGAGCAGGCAGTTATTATGACGAAGTTGATATGGGTGATTCCTATACTTACTGGCTGGCAGCCTACAATTCTTTCAGCGAAGGTCCACTAGCTATTCAGGAAGTCTGGATAGGCGAAGATGTTCCCAACGTAGTGGAGGATATTCTTCTGGCGGACCAGGACGGAAATGGATTACTTACCTGGACCAATCCGTTAACTGGCTTGCATGGCGGTGTTTATAATAACCCGATAGAAGGATATCACATTGAAAGAATTGATGGTTTGACTTTTGAATTAACAGGTATTTTCACGGAATATATTGATACAACAGTTCCGGCAGCAGATTATTATAGTTATACTATTGTACCTTTTAATGCTGTTGGTGATGGAGGAGCGGCTGAATCTAATACGGAATGGATAGGTGACGCTTTCAGTGGCATTATAATTCTTGATTTTGATCCAACTCCTACTGGTGATATCCTACAGGCAGCTATTGAAAATAATTATGAAGGGTCAATTGTAGTAACAACTGATCTAAATGCATATCCCTTAACAAGTGATGTTGATGCGGTATTCGTATTGCTTGGTGTTTACTCCAATACTTACCAGCTTACAGAGGCAGAAGCAGTTTTGCTAACCAATTATCTGGATGGTGGTGGAAACATATATATGGAAGGTGGAGATACCTGGTATTTTGACACAGCTACTTCAGTTCATTCCTTTTTCAATATAACTGGTATTGCTGATGGTGCTTACAATGGCGATCTGTTAATAGTTACTGGAGTTGACTTCCTTTCTGGTATGAGTTGGGACTACACAGGAGAAAACAGTTATATTGATAATCTGGAAGCAATTGCACCTGCAGTTCCGATCTTCTCAAATGATTACGTTGGATATGATTGCGGTATCGCCTACGATGAAGGTACTTACAGAACAATTGGAACTTCATTTGAAATTACTGGATTAGGTGGAGCTAATACGCTTGATGAGGCAGTCTATGAGATCCTGGATTTCTTCGATGTATTTAGCGGTACAAGTTCTGACGATCCTGCTATCCCTGTCCAAACGAAACTATTCGATAACTATCCTAATCCTTTCAATCCAATCACTACGATCAGTTTCAGTCTGAAAACAGAGTCAGATGTAACTCTTGAGATCTACAATATCAAGGGTCAACTGGTTAGAACTCTGGTAAATGATGTGATTGCAGCAGGTCGTCAGGAAGTTATCTGGAACGGACGGGATGATGCAAATAGCATAGTAAGTTCCGGAGTATATTTCTACAGGCTGAAAGCAGGAGATAATTTATCTACTAAGAAGATGATCCTTATGAAATAGTGACAAATGTCCTTCCAGGTTTTGGTAACCTGGAAGGTATTGGAAAAGACTGAAATTAATTAACAAATAAACCTGGCAGGTCCTGGAAAAGGATGAAATAAATTAACAAATAAACCTGGCAGGTGCTGAAAAAGGATGAAATAAATTCACAAATAAACCTGGCAGGTACTAAACCTGGCAGGTACTGAAAAAGAATGAAATAAGTTCACAAATAAACCTGGCAGGTCCTGGAAAAGAATGAAATAAATTCACAAATAAACCTGGCAGGTGCTGGAAGACCTGCCAGGATAGTATAGTATTATGAGTTTAAAATATTAAAGTCCTGCAGTTTCCGAAGGAAATCTGCTAAATTCAATTTCTGTAAACAAATTGGATAGTTGACCTTTTCAAGGTTCAATAGATAAAATTTAATCCTTCCATCTATAACGCCCGAAAGTTCCTTTTAGACCAAAGAACACATAATAGGGAATGTAGATGAGTTCTACCAATGGGAACATATAGAGCAGATACAGTTTATTTATCTTCACCAGGAATGTACTGACGATCAGAAATTCCGGAACTACCTTCAATAGCATTAAAATGATAATTTTATTTAGATCGATTTGATTACATAAAAGCAGAACAAATGCCAGGGAAAATAAAAAATAAAACACAAAAATGAACAGCGTAAGAAGTTTTATTTCAAACGGATAATATTTCCATTTTGAGCCTCGACGAGTTTCCTGATGAATCTGTTGCTTTACCGTATCCATGCCAGCAGAATCGATGAAAGATCTTTCTGAGAACATAAAGCGTTTCTTTCCGAGAACTTTATGCATTTTATGTAGCATCAGGTCGTCGTCTCCAGAACGGATATGACCGATCCCTTCAAAGCCATTCACAGCATCGAATGCCTTCCTGCGATATGCTTGATTCGTGGCTCCGGTTGAAATACCCCAATTCCAGCCAAAGCTACCGGCGATCACAGCGAACATAGCAGAACGTTCCAGATTTTTCAGCAAACCGAAAAATCTGTTTTTCGCAGTAATGTACGTATAGCCTGTTACGAAATCGGTATCGTCTGTAAAATGTGCATTCACTTCTTCCAGCCAGTATCTGGTGGGAACGGTATCGGCATCCGTAAAAGCTAAAATCTCATAATCAGAGTCTTTTATGGCAGCTGTTAAAGCTCCTTTCTTGCCAACTAGAAGTGGATTCTCTTCCGTTACCTGTACTATTTTCAAATTGCTGTATTTCTGTTGAAATTCTCTCGCGATCTCATAAGTTCTATCTATTGATCGATCATTAGCTAAAACAATCTGATACAATTCCTTTGGATAAGATTGATTCAAAAGGATATCCAGCAGACCACGCAAATGTTGCTCTTCATTCCTGGCAGCTATAATAATGCTGAACTTATGAAGTTTATGGTTTTTTCTGCGGTTAGATCTTAAAATTCCCAGAAACAACATAAATATTACAAGAAAATAGAGTATGGCGAAAGCAAAAATAATGGTCATAAATTTATCCTGGTTAAACGAAATCTGAGCTTGTAAAATGTGAATTTAAGGAATCTGAAAATGTTTGAAATAAGTTTTCTCAAATTGATGATCAGTAATTCAAAAATGAAATTCCATGAACCTACTGTGCCGTTTAAAACCAGCTTCCAAATAATAATATGCAATCTGAGATAACCAAGATGTTTCTGGATAAGGATCTGCTGATCTTCAAATTCGAACACCAGCTTTCGCCAGGGAGAAGGTGTGTATTTTGCCCAGGAAAACTTATCTGAAATAATGCCGGCATTTACTGCTTTCTTCTCAAGCTGGGTTCCGGGATAGATGCGCAATCCTACAGTTGTAGCGAAAAAATCAATCTTGTTTTTATTTCTTTTGATATAATTTACATCGTTCAAGCAACTCTGGAAAGATTGCCCCAGATGGCCAAAAGTGAAAAACACTTTTGCTTTAATTCCCAGCTGGTTACAGTGTGAAAGTACTTCCTCTACCTGTTTAACAGTTATGAATTTAAAGATGGATCTCAGGATTTTCTCATCCGATGTTTCCATGCCGATATCTACGTAGCAACAGCCTGCATCTTTCATTGATTTGAGAAGATCAAAATCGACTGTATCTACCCGAATTTCACATTCCCACATCAAGTTATAGGGCTTAATCATTTTGCAGAAATCCAGCACATGCTGCCGGGAAGCCGTGAATGTACTGTCGAATATCTTTAAGGCTTTAATTTTTTTAATGGAAAGTATTCGATCGATCTCCAGTTTTATCAGTGGAATACTTTTGTATCTAATACCGCCGGGAAACATGCGGGATGCTGCGCAAAAGTCACAACTGAAAGGACAGCCGCGGGATGTCATCAGGAAGTCTGCTTCATAACCTAGATAATCTAGTTTGATCTTATAATTACCTTCGCAAAGATCTCTGGCAGGAATGGGAAGAGAGTTCAAATCGTCGATCCTGACAGGTTCGTTATGAATTATTTTAACACCTGCTCTATAAGAAAGTCCCGGGATTTGGGTAAGATCTGTTTGTTTTCGAGCTAAAGCGATTTCAACAAATTCAAGAAAGGAAAATTCACCTTCACCTTTGATCACATAATCGATCTCCGGTATGTTTTTCAAAGTATCTTCAGCAGTGAAAGTGGCATGGATCCCACCATAAACAACTAGTGTTTCCGGTAGAACTTTCTTGCATACTTCTGCTAGCTTGAAACTTCCTTTCCTGGTGCCTGTTGTGCCGCCAATTCCGATAACGGAAGGTTTCCATCGTAGCAAATCAGAACGAATATCGGAAGAATAGAAATTGAAATCGAGGATTTTTACGGTGATCCCATTTTGCTGCAGCACAGATGCAATACTGACCAGACCCAGCGGCATCATATAATAGAAAGCACTTATCTTTTCTCTGGGATACATCAATATCACATCGTATTGGGATTTTTCCTTCATAAATTCCTTTTCTTTTCCGTTGAGCAAATCACTTGTCTGCTTATTTCCATTCCAAAGTTTATTAAGGTCTAATTTTTGAATTTAATGGAAAGCGTCAATAGAAATGGCGTGGGGGAAATGAAATACTTTGCTGATATTATCCGTGATGTGAAAACTGATTTATGGATGTTTGCTTTTATCTTTCACGATGCATCGGATGATAAATGATCTGAAAGTAAGGCTGAAAATACAGGCAGTTAGACTTAAAACTCTAAAGAGCGAATTAGAAAATCCTGGCAGGTTTTTGTTAACCTGGCAGGCTTTAATTGAACAGGAAGGAATTTCTATCACGGTTTCACATAATCCTGCTGAATGGAATGCAAGGTAAAGAGTCGGAGTAAACCTTGCGGGAGGAGAGCCACCTCATCAGAATTTAGTAAGCTTGAAAGATAATAAATAGAATTTATTTCATGGTGAGTATTCTTACTTTTTATAATTGTATCATTATGGTGACCTCTTGTCGTGGTGTAATATAATAGAACCGGGATTATTGTATGCCCTTTAGATTGCCACTTCTCCGGCAACTGCCGAATTCTCGCAATGACCAAAATTAACATTTTAGGATAACTCTCTGCCTCTCTGTCTCTTTATGCTAATTCATTTTGTGTCGTTCTGGTTACTCCACTAAAGTAGAATGCAGTATACACCAGGTACAGAAAACTTATTCTGTATCAATTATTGCTTGACAACAACTTTATATGTTTCAATCAATAAATGTTTGTAAATTTATTAGGAGGCCTATTTACATGAGAGTTTTATTTACGGTTATAGTATTAGTATTTTCCATTTGCCTGTTCCCACTGCAGACAAATCACGCCCCACTGAATAATGCAAATATCCCCACACAATTTGCTGAAACTATGTCAGAAAGAGTCAAATCTAACTCGCTTCGCGGTTCACTGCTCAACGACCACTTTGGTGTTACACCCACACTTCAGTTAGTTACAGGAGGAGATGGTGCTTACGCCTTTACCTGGTCTTCTCTAACACCAACTTTAAACACTGAAACTGTTACCTGGATTGATAGTGACTGGTTTGGAGCAGAAAATTCCACAGCTATTCATGGATATGAACCTTCTGGTGGTGAAAAATATGATGTGGAAGCTCTCTATTTTGACAATGATGACGACTACTTCTACCTCGCCATTATCACCTCAGTTCCTCATTATTGGGAATGGAGTACTGATAACTGGGATGTGGGAATTATAGATACCCGTTATAGTAATATCCGGGTCCGACCTGGTGATATCTCCTTAAGTCTTTTTTCCGGTACAGGAAGAATTGAGAATAACAGCACTGTCTGGCATTATAATTACGGGATTGACATCTGTCATGAAAATCGTGAAGCAACTACACCTTATGGAGCATATAGTTCTTGTAATATGAGAGATATCTTTCTGGGAACTGCTTTGTATCGAACTTCTGCAAATGATGTACCTATTGATGCTAAGAATTATGACCCTGAAGATGGACAAAGTGACTGGCATACCAGTACTCACACAGGAGCCGTTGCTGCCTACTGGGAGCATACGAATTTTGATCCCTATAGTAGCAGCAATACTGTTTCATTAACTTTTCTAGGAGATGCTAATCAAGGGATGGTGGTAGACTATTATAATCTTACTTTTGACGAAGGTCATCTGGAAAACGGAGAGGATACTTTTGTTATTGAAGCCACAATCCCCAGAGCGCTGTTTGGTAATGATAATCCTGTTCCGGGTGACAGTGTAGGCTTCCGCTTTACTCCAGGCTGCAGAAATGACGGTAATTCCCTTCAAGCCGTCGCAAAATTGACCACTACAATTAAAGAAGATGATCCTCTTCCTGTAACACTCTCTACTTTTTCTGGTATTTATTTTAACGGCAATGCCCAACTTCAGTGGATAACACAGTCCGAGACCAATAACCTCGGTTGGAATATCTTTCGTAGTCTATCGGATAATGTAGAGGAGTCTTTGCAGATAAATGAGATAATTATCAATGGAGCTGGAACTACTACCAATCCTACACAATACAGCTATATTGATGAGTCATTACCTCTTTATATGTATCAGAATTATGTTAATAATGGAGACTTAGTGAATTATTGGTTGGAAAGTATCAGCGTGAGCGGAGAAACTGTTTTACATGGACCTGTCGCGATAACCGTAATTGATGAAGGACAACAGTATGAAACCCCTGATATTCAGAAAGATCTTGGCTTGTTACCCAATTATCCCAATCCTTTCAATCCCAATACTTATATTAGTTTCAACCTGAAAGAAAGCAGTGAAGTTGAACTTACGGTATTTAACACGAAAGGTCAGAAGATCAAAACAATTTTCAAGGGATATGCAGAAGGCAATACAGATTATCCTCATATTTTTCAATGGGATGGAACCAATGAGGATGGTGTAAGCGTTAAAAGCGGTGTTTATCTTTACAGATTAAAATCAGATAATGACAGTGAAACCAAGAAGATGATTTTATTGAAATAGCATAAAATGATTTATTGAATCCCGATTAAGATGCCGGGCTTCAGATTGTTGACAAAGTCCTATGAAAGTAGGACTTTTTTTTGTAAACAAACTATCTTTTGGAAATTTGTGTTGTGTTGATAACAATTTACCATGGTGTAATGTGATAATATCGAGGATTTTTACGGTGATCCCATTTTGCTGCAGTACAGATGCAATACTGACCAGACCCAGCGGCATCATATAATAGAAAGCACTGATCTTTTCTCTGGGATACATCAATATCACATTGTATTGGGATTTTTCCTTCATAAATTCCTTTCTTTCCGTTGAGCAAATTACTTGTCTGCTTATTTCCATTCCAAAGTTTATTAAGGTCTAATTTTTGAATTTAATGGAAAGCGTCAATAGAAATGGCGTGGGGGAAATGAAATACTTTGCTGATATTATCCGTGATGTGAAAACTGATTTATGGATGTTTGCTTTTATCTTTCACGATGCATCGGATGATAAATAACATGAAAGTAAGGTTGGAAATCCTGGCATTTTAGATTTATTATTATTTCAGCCTTTATAGATGTTGATCTTTTCAAGGGTTTCTGTTGTACCTTAAGCTGTCCAGCTTGAGGGAATGGTGCCTTATTATGTTTTTTTCCACAAACAAGACCCCAGTTAGTCAACCCCAGTTAGTCAACGGGGCAGGCGGGGCAGGCGGGGCAGGCTGTTTGTGGAACGTTTAAAAAAAGGTCAGATCATTGCTGATCTGACCTTTTAATCGATTATTGGATTACTACTTTGTCCTTTCGGGTCTTTCACCTTCAGGTTTATGATTCTGTTTCCAATCTTCATATAATACTTTCTGCTTTTCATCCAGAACAGAGCTAATCTTTTTGTCCATTTGCTTCCTTTCCTGCTGCATCTGTTCTCTCATTTTATCCTGGTCATCATTAATGTCGCGTTTACCTTTCATTTCATTTTTTCGTTCATTAAAAATCTCTGTGATCTGCTCAACCTGGGTTTCAGATAACGATAGCTCTTCCTTTAATTCATTGATCATGACCGTTGGGTCGGGGGGACCCTGTTTCTTTGCGGTTCTTTTCGATACCTGTGCTGTAAGAGCTGTTGTTGCCAGGATGATTCCTAATATAAGCAGCACAATCAGTTTGCTTGAATTCAGCTTTTTCATAATAACTTCCTCCTTGTTGAAAGTCTGTTTCATAATCTAATCTTTAAGACATCTTTAAGTATGAATTCCTGCAGAAAAAAGTGAGAGGAAGTAGATATCTAAAAATCCAGGGTGTCCCCAGGGTGTCTCTAGGGTGTCTCTAGGGAGTCCCTTAGGACTCCCTTTTTGTAGATAGATCAAGATGGTTTGCTAACCCTCTTCAAATAAAGTTCAATAATCTCTCACGACCCTCAACATTACAAATACTATATCTGATTTCCTTGACACATCTTGTTCTCATATCTTATCTAAATCACTATTAAATCCTGGGAGGCAAAGATGAGATTATTTAAGAGAATTTTTGCCATAATAACTTCTCTTGTAATTATTTCCTGTGGTACAACTTCTATGACGATGAACCTGCAGCGACCAGCAAAGTTGGATCTCTCTGAATATAAACAGATCGCAATAGGTGATATTACTGATCCGGGTGGAAAGGTCAATCACCATGCCCGGGATGTCGCTGATGAAATAGCCGCTACCCTGATAAGTACCGGTAGATTTGAAGTGCTGGATCGGCAGCATCTAGACAAGGTTATGCTTGAGCATCAGCTGAATCTTTCTGGTCTTATTAACGAATCTACTGCTCCTGAAGTGGGTGAGTTGATCGGCACAGCTGTACTCGTATTCGGTAGGATTCAGATCGATTCTTATAATGAAACTCAATCCAAAGGGGATGAATGGAAAGACAAAAAAGGTAAAATCCATCAGAATCATTATCGGGATGCCAAATACGATCTGGCAGTAAATATCAAGTTAATAGATATCGAGACATCTCGCGTGATAGCTGTTGAGAATATTTCAGCCAGTGATAACAAAAGAACGGTAGCGGATCTTAATAGGCCTCCAATGATCGACAAAGACGTGCTCTACAGGAACTGTCTAACAGAAATAATGAGCAAATTCCGTAAAATTGTCGCTCCTTATGATATGAAAGTAGAAGTTAGTTTTGAGACGGATAAAGAGCTGCCGGAAGCGGATCAGGCGATATTGTTTTTAAAAGCAGGGAATTGGGAAGATGGTTTGAAACTTTTCGAACAGGCTACCAAAAAACCGGGGTTGAAGAAAAAAGTCCGGGCAAAAGCTTATTTTGATCTTGGTATGGCACAGATGTATCATGATCAATCCGATCTGGCTATAGAAACATTACAACAGGCTCTTATCCTGCATCCTAAAACCAAGTATGAGAAAGCAATAAGTCGAGCCAGGGAAGAAAAAGCAAACTCGGAAGAGCTGAAAAAGCAGCTGGAAGAATCTGACTAAATTTTACCATAATCTGGAAGAAGGTTGTTAATAGATGTAGAACATCAGTGAGATATCGTTTATACAATGCCGTCACCTATGGCCGGATTCTTCGAATATTCTGTCTCTAAGGAGTCCCTCAGAACTCCCTTTTTTATCGATAGAACATGATGGTTTGCTAACCCTCTTCAGATAAAGTTCAATAATCTCTCACTACTCTGAACATTACAAATACTTTATCTGATTTCCTTGACACATCAATAACAGAAGCTTCATCTAAATCCCACTAATACATCAGGGAGGTAAGTATGAGACATTTGAAGTTGATGGTTTTGTTAATCACAATTATTCTGCTGATTTCCTGTGGGACAACTTCTATGAAAATGACCCTTCTAAGACCTGCTGAAATTAACCTTTCAGATTATAGACAGATCGCTGTCGATGAAGTTATTGGCAAGATAGATGAACATACCAAAGTTATTGCTGATCAACTTGCAGATATATTGATCGAAACAGGCAGATTTACGGTGTTGGAGCGGCAGCATCTGGAAAAGATAATGAAAGAACACCAGCTTGATCTATCCAGTCCTATTAATAAAGCAACAGTTCCAGAACTCGGGGAAATTATTGGTAAAGCCGTTGTTTTATTCGGAAGGATTCAGACTGACTATTATAACGAGACATTATCTAAAGGTGATGTCTGGAAAGATAAAAATGGAATAACTCATCAGAACAATATTCGTGATGGAATTTACAACCTGGTTCTTGAAATAAAATTCATGGATATTGAAACCTCAAAGTTGATATCAGTAGAAACTATCACCGCTTCTGAAAAATTAAGAGTGATTGTAGATTCGCAAAGACCCCCGCTTATCGAAAAAGATTTTCTCTATAGGAAATGTCTGCAGAAGATCATGGATAAATTCACTAAGTTAGTTGCACCTTATGAGGTAAAGGTTGAAATAAGCTTCGAGACTCATAAGCAGCTGCCTGAAGTTGATGAGGCTATCGCTTTGTTTAAAATTGGCAGCTGGACAAGAGGATTGAGTATACTTAAAAAAGCAACTATGAAACCGGATCTTAATGACAAAATTAGAGCAAAAGCCTATTTTGATCTCGGGCTTGCTCAAATGTACAATTATAAAAGTAAACTGGCAATAAACTCTTTAGAACAGGCCATAAAATTGCATCCTAAATCCAAATATGAAAAAGCTTTAGATACTGCCAGGAAAGAAGCAGCAAAATCAGAAGAACTGAAAAAACAAATAGATGAATAAATAAAGGAGTACTTATAATGGCTCATCGCACATTAAAGACCGGTTACTCTGATATGGTCAACAGAATCAACCGTTTCCCGCAGGGCGCACCGTCTTCCGAGCTGCTCTATAAAATTCTAAACATCCTGGTCAGCAGGGAAGAGGCTGATTTAATAGCAAAGCTTCCAATAAAACCATTTAATGCTTCCAAAGCTGCCAGGAACTGGAAGAAAGATCTGACTGCTTCCAGAAAGATACTTGATAACCTGGCTGGTCGTGGTCTGTTGATTGACGTTGAACAAAACGGAGAAATAGTATATACAATGCCACCGCCTATGGCAGGCTTTTTTGAATTTTCCATGATGAGAATCAGGAAAGATGTCGATCAGAAACTCCTGGCAGAATTATTTTACCAATATCTGAATGTGGAAGAAGATTTTGTGCGAGATCTTTTTACTCAGGGTGAAACTCAATTGGGTCGAACTTTTGTGCATGAACCGGTACTTTCCAGTGAAAATGCTCTGCATGTACTGGATTACGAGAGGGCTTCAGAAGTGATCCAGACTGCCACCCACATGGGGGTTGGTGTTTGTTACTGCCGGCATAAAATGGAGCATCTGGGTAAGAATTGTGATGCCCCTATGGATATCTGTATGACCTTCAATAATGTGGCAGCTTCCTTAACTAAACATGGAATAGCCAGAAAAGTGGATGTTAAGGAAGGAATGGATCTGCTGCAGCAGGCTTACGATCACAATTTAGTTCAATTTGGAGAAAATGTAAGGGAATCCGTAAACTTCATCTGTAATTGCTGCGGTTGCTGCTGTGAAGCGATGATAGCTGCTCGCAGGTTTGCGATTCTGAATCCTGTGCACACTACTAATTTTCTGCCGGAAATAGACAGAGTGGAATGTACCGGTTGCGGGAAATGTGTTGAGATCTGTCCGGTTGAAGCTATGACGCTGGTATCAGCTAACGATCCGGATAAACCAAAGCAGAAGGTTGCTGTGCTGAATGAAGATCTCTGCCTGGGCTGCGGTCTCTGTGTTAAAGTCTGCAAATTCGATGCACTCAGTCTGAAATCACGCGAGAAAAGGGTAATTACACCTTTGAATGGTGCCCATAAAGCAGTAGTAATGGCAATAGAACGGGGGAAACTGCAGGATCTGATCTTTGACAACCAGGTGCTTTGGAGCCATCGTGCTATGGCAGCAGTTCTGGGTGTAATTCTAAAGCTTCCACCTTTGAAACAGGCGCTGGCAAGCCAACAATTTAAATCACGCTATCTGGAGTATCTGCTCAGCCGGATCGATGTTTAAGCTTTATTCTTTCTTTTGAAGATCTTTAAAATTTCATGAGCTGCCAGGAAAATTCCGGATGCGGCCAGGATCGATAACCAGTCACTTAACTGCAGGGGTGCGAACTTCAGAAAAGAGTTCAATCCGGGTGTATAGATCGCTAAAAGGCACATGACAATTGAAAACAGGATCGCCAGGATCATGTTTCTGTTATTAAACAGATTAAGGGAAAAAATAGTTTTTAGATCATAACGTCTGGAAAGAATATTAACGAACTGAGTGAAGGCAATAGTTGTATAGCATATAGTGGTAGCTCTGGTATAAAGTAGATGTTCCGGAGTCAGTTCAATTCCCATTCTTCTTATAAAAAATCCAAAATTCAAAAAGGCCAGCAACCCCATAAGAAAGCCAAGGAAGATGATTTCCGTTGCAGATCGTTTATTTACAATATGTTCATTTTGGTCGCGGGGTGGAGAAGACATCAATTCTTTGGAACCGGGATCGAATGCCAGGGCGGTAAGGGGCAGGATCTCGGCAAACAGGTCGATCGCCAGGATCTGGATGGCCAGGATGGGGATGGGCCATTTGAAGAGAGACACGCCGAGTAGACCCAGCAGAACTACGGTCAACTCCGCACCATTACTGGTGAGGGAAGCGATGACTGTTTTCTTGAGATTATTATAGATTATTCTCCCTTCTTTTATAGCGTGAACGAGAGTGGGAAAGCTGTCATCCAACAACACCAGTTCAGCTGCCTGTTTGGAGACGTCCGTTCCCATTTGACCCATAGCTACACCGATATGGGCGCTTTTCAGGGCTGGAGCATCATTAACACCGTCACCTGTTACTGCTACGATCTTTTTCTGACTTTTCAGGATTTTTACGATACGCAGTTTATCTTCTGGTGAAACTCGTGAAAAAATAAGAGAATCGTTATCATTCATTAATTTCTTCAATTCAGAATCACTTAATTTGGAAAGTTCCTGCCCGGTTATTACGGGTACATCATCTCCGGTTTCAGAAAGTGAAATTTCCTTACCAACAGCTTGAGCCGTGATAGCATGATCACCGGTCATGATAAAGGTGGCTATATGAGCAGCATGAGCCAGATCAATAGCTTCGCGCACACCTTCTTTAGGGGGATCGATCATGGCAACAAGACCCAGAATAGTTACATCTCTTTCCACATCTTCCAACACATAATCTTTCAGATCCGGATCTAGCTTACGATAAGCAATAGCAAGCACCCGCATGGCTTGTCGGGAATATTTATCACTGAGTTCCTGAAGCTGAGTTTTATCTGCTTCAGTAATTTCAACAGCTTTGCCGTCTTTCCAGATATGGCGGGAATTGGAGAGAATACTGTCCAGGGCTCCCTTCATAGTAAGGGCCTGTTGATCTCCGAATTGACGGATCGAGCTCATACGCTTACGCACAGAATCGAAACTGAATTCATGCAGCTCAGGGTTCTCGATATCTTCTTGAGGCGAACGGGTACCCAGTTTGGTGGAGAGTGTCACCAGTGCTGCTTCAGTAGGATCTCCGATGGGATACCAGCCGGGATGGTTTTCATCTGGTTCATGGATCTCTGCGTTGGAAGCCATCGTGGCAGCATCGAACATGATCTCGATCTCATCGATCTGTTCCGGTGAAAGCTCTTTGCCATCCGCATCCAGAATGCTTCCTTCAGGTTTGTAACCTAAACCTGTGATGGAATACTCCTGGCCTGCGAACCAGACTTTCTGAACGGTCATTTCATTCTTGGTAAGTGTTCCGGTTTTATCGGTGGAGATCACGTTAGTAGATCCCAGCGTTTCAACTGCTGAAAGTTTCTTAACAACGGCATTTTTTTTTGCCAGCCGGTTCACACCTTTGGTAAGGGCAACCGTGATCTGCATGGGAAGTGCCTGTGGTACAACAGCGACAGCGATTCCAAGACCGTATATCAAGGCGAAGTTAAGACCAAGGCCCTGAGACAGGCTTCCAATAAAAAGAAGGAAAGCAATAATTACTGCGAAGAGAGTTATTCTTTTAGCAACCACAGATAATTCCATCTGCAAGGGGGACTGAGATTTTTCTTCTTCCTGGGTGAGGTTGGCGATCTTGCCCATTTCGGTTTCCATTCCGGTAGCAATAACAACACCTTTAGCGCTGCCGGCTGCCACGTTAGTACCGAGATAAGCCTGATTATCACGGTCTGGCAGGCTTACTTCACCGGAAATCGTATTGCTGTGTTTCTCCTGCGGCATCGATTCGCCAGTTAGGGAAACGTCGTTGCTACGCAGGTTGAAGGATTCTATGATGCGGATATCGGCCGGTACTTTATCACCCTCTTCAAGACTGATAATATCACCGGGGACCAGTTCAGACTGGTGAATCTCTTTCAAATCACCATCGCGATAGACTTTGGAGGGTGACTGCACAAGTTTTTCCAGCGACTCCATTATTTTTTCTGCTTTATATTCCTGCAGGAAACCGATAACTCCATTGAGCATGGCAATAATAAGCATTATAATACCATCGCTGAAACTTCCTATTATAAAGGACAGGGCTGCGGCGATGAGCAGGACGATCATAAACACATCTTTGAACTGGAATAGGAATTTAACGAAAGCAGGTACTTTTTTCCCTGAAGTAAGTTCGTTTTTACCATATTTCGAGAGCCTGTTAGTGGCTTCACTCGAGGTTAAACCCTCTGCTTTAGAATTCAATTTCTTAAGTACTTCTTCAACCGGCATCTGATAATATGTTTTCTCAGCCAAGCTATCCTCCTGAGACTATGTTTTCAGCAAAACTAGGAAGTGGCTGGTTATTGGTCAAATACTAATGTTAATTATTGTGAAGTGTTTAACATGGGTGGTAAACTGGAGATCGGAAACAGGATCAAAGATCAAGGACTAAGGATTAAGAAAATGAAAAGTGAAAAGGGAGAAGGAAGATTGGAAACTGGAGATTGGAGATCGGAGATTGGAAAATTGAACTGGAATTGGAAGGTTCTCCGTTTTCGAGTTTCGAGTATACAAACAATACCCATCAATGCCTACAAATGCCTATTAGTGACTTTCTCCAATTATCTTCCTCTTATCTTCTCGCAATCTATGAAAATATCAGTGAAAATCAGTTTAGATCAGCTTGCCGTGTCGTAGCTCTTGAGCGAAGACTGGTGGCTAAACTATTTCGTCTTCGGTTTCATGTATTCCGTCTTTTTAAATAATCCATCCCGGGCAGAACATCACCTTTTCCTGTGGTCGATCCATTCCTGCAGTCCGATCTTTTTGATCTTTATAAGGTTTTCAACTGTCATACGATGATGATCATGTCCTTCTTCAGAAAATGCTTCTAACATTTCACAGGGAAGTTCATCACATTCAAAGCAGTGTTTGAGCCTTTTTGATGTTGCACAGGGGAGAAATTTACAATCGGGACTCCAGTGATGATCCTGATGTCCTCGACAGCCACGGCATTCGTCCTTCTCTTTCAGATCGCAGCGTGCACAATTAAGTCCGCAAACGAATATGTCCCAGTTTTTATTAACCATAATTACCTCGCAGAATGATGAGAGTATTTATAATTTCTCTATAAAGTTTATTCAATTTGATAAATTATAGCAAGGTAAAAGACTTGAATTTTCATAGAAATTGAGTATCATGAAATTATTTCTGATTTAGGATAATTTTCCACTGATGACTTTTTTAATCCAGCCTAATTTAATAAAAAAAAGTGTATCCTCGCTGAGACAATACATTTTTTATCAACAGACAAATTAATCAAAAAAAGGATTTAATAAAAGTACGGTTAAAATTTATTAAAGTGCTTACTAACGGAATTACGTTTGAAAAAAGAATTTGAAAAACCAGTGAAATTGTTATTAATAGCCCGTAGGTTAATTTGTTGTGTTCTTGCGAGACAATAAAATATGATTGACATTTTGTTTTTAGAAAATACCTTTTGCCCGTTGATTACGGAGGTTAATTGGAAAGAGAGATTAAAGATCTGGTAAGTTTCGGGCTTGCAGAAAATGAGGCTAAAGCATATCTGAATTTGCTAAACAGGAATTATACTGCAACCGAGTTGTCTAAACTACTGAATATAAATAGAACAAATATATATAAGATTATTAACAAATTAATTGAAAAAGGATTCTGTAGTAAATCAATCGAAACAAGTAAGTTCATGGCAATTAATCCTCAATTAGCTTTCAGTGGAATTCTGGAAAACTATTTTAAGAATATAAAAAAAGTAAAACAGAAAACCA
Organism: Cloacimonadaceae bacterium (SeqCode); assembly: GCA_942491655.1. Taxonomy (GTDB): domain Bacteria; phylum Cloacimonadota; class Cloacimonadia; order Cloacimonadales; family TCS61; genus SDB. Next base: position 25,421 of record CALOBL010000023.1, on the reverse strand, counting down.
TCGAACTAAAGGAAAAGTTCGATACATACAATGTAGAAGAAGATCTGGAAGTTGTAAAGATCCTGCATTCTAGAGCCAGCATCGAAGATACTATCAGTAAATTGGAAGCCCAGGCTGAACATGAAGTCCTTGCTTTCTGCAAAGGTCCTTTTATTATGAATTTTAATCAATTGAATGAAATTGTCAATTCCCAGAAGAAGAGAATAATTTCTGGGATTGTACATAAAGCGATCTATGAAGTTCAAAATGTTGATGAGAGATTAATTAAAATAATGGTAAAGTTTTCTGATATTGGTGAAAAAATTAGAGTTATTGAAAACCTGCCCTTGAAAATGTTGGTTTACGATGCAAGTATTGCTGTATTTACTTTTGAGACCAGACAGGTAGATACTACTTTTACATCACTTGCCGATGAAGATGTTGCGAAAACATTTCAAATGATATTTAAATTATTCTGGAAGAAAGCAAGATCACTTGAAGAGTACTTAGCTGAGAAATTATAAAGAATGGAGGATTGATTATGAAACGGTTTGTTCTTATTGTTGGATTATTGACTTTAATATTTGTTACTCTGTTGGCTCAGGATTCGGAATGGTGCTGGGCAGAATCTTATGGCGGTGATGGTGTGGACTTTGGTAGAGCAGTTTGCAGTGATGATTCAGGTAATACTTATATAACAGGTTATTTCTCGGGCACTGTAACATTTGGTTCACAAACATTAATGAGTGGTGGCGATACGGATATTTTTGTATCAAAATTTGATTCTAGCCAGAATCTGGTTTGGACAGCACAGGCTGGTGGTACTCAGCATGATGAAGGCTCTGGTATTAATGTTGATTCTTCGGGGGATATTTATATTACAGGAAGATTTATGGATACAGTGATTTTTGGAAATGATCAAATTACCAGTAGCGGTGATGCTGATATGTACTTAGCCAAAATTGATCCTGATGGTAATTGGTTATGGGTACAGCAAGGTGGTGGCACCGGTTTCGATTGGGCTACGTATACCATTGGTATAGATCAAAATGATAATATTATCATCACCGGAGGTTATAGGGACAGTGCTACGTTTGGTACGACCACTTTTACAACTGTTGATGGAAGTGACGATATCTTTGTTGCTTCTTTTGATACTGACGGCAACTGGCAATGGGTGGTAAATGCTGCCGGAACTGGCTGGGATTATGGATGTGCCATAGCAACTCTTCCTGATGGATCATCCTTTATTACAGGTGGTTTTACGGATGATTTAACAATTGGTACAACTGATCTTTCCACTTTTGCAACACCGGATATTTATGTGGCAAAAATTACTTCTGATGGCACCTGGGAATGGGCTGTTCAAGCTGGCGATAATACTTATTTTCCTGATTTCGGACAGGCTATTGGAGTGGATCCAGCAGGGAATGCTTACATTGGTGGTTACTTCATGGGAACTGCAACTTTTGATACAATTGAGTTAGTAAGTCCTGGAAATCCAAACTCTGATATTTTTGTTGCAAAAATTGATGGCAGCGGGAACTGGCAATGGGCAACAATGGCAGCTGGTAGTGGTGACGATCATATTAATGCAGTTTCAGTTGATTCTGATGGAAACACATATACCACTGGTGGATTCAGTACAACTGCAACATTTGGAGACCTGAGTGTTACAAGTGCTGGAAGTTATGATGTTTTTGGGGCCTTGATTGATACTGATGGAACCTGGCAATGGGTTGAAAGAGCCGGTGGAGCTGCAACGGATAAGGGTTATGGCCTGGGAATTGATAATAATAATAACGCTTATTTTACAGGGCAAATACAAGGGACTGCTGAATTTGAAAGTTTCAGTCTTCATAGTAATGGAGAAGAAGACATTTTTATTGCTAAATTTGGATCGAACATTAGTTATGATCCACCTGAAAATGTGACTGTTAATCCTTACACCTGGCTGTGTACATGGGTTCCTCCCGGAGGCTCCATAATATTTGAAGACTTTGAAGAATATAATGTCGCCGAATACCTGGCTGTACAGTCAGATCACTGGACAACCTGGTCAAACGAACCCGGCGGAGTTGAAGATGCCATCATCAGTGATGAACAGGCTCTCAGCGGCACAAAATCAGTTAAAGTGGATGCTGAAGCTAATGCTTCTGACCTGGTGCTGATTATGAATGATTATGTTGAAGGTGCATATGAAGTAGAAATGAACATGTACATCCCAACAGGCGGACACGGTTATTACAATCTGCAGAAATCCACAACTCCAGGAGAAGAATGGGCTTTCCAGCTCGATCTTCCTGCTGATGGGAATGCTATAGTTGATGCGGGTAGTTTTGGCGCAGCTAATTTCACATTCAACTTCGATGAATGGATGGAATTTATTGTCATGGTAGATCTTAACAGCGATTGGGCAGAATTCTATTACAATGGCGATCTCATTATAGAATATCAGTGGAGTCTTGGTACTCAGGGAGTTGAAGGACTTCATACCCTGGGCGGCATGAATGTTTATGCTAATGGCACAGATGCGCTATTCTATTTTGATGATCTTGATGTCCGCCCTGTTGTACCGGTACGTGATATCACAGGATATAATGTTTACCTCGACGAGATAGCGGTCGCTTCGGATCTGATTGTCTATCAGTATCAGCTGGAAGAACTTGTCGCAGGACAGGAATATACAGCTGGTGTTCAGGCAGTCTATGTAGATGGTGTTTCTGAAATAGCAGAATATGTTTTCACGGCTCAATCAGCTCCAATTCTACCTCCATCCAATCTGTTGGCTGAGATTCAGGATTACAATGAAGTAATGCTGACCTGGGAAGAGCCATCTGCCACCAGAATATTGCTCAGTTATAATATTTATAAAAACAGCGATCTACAGGGAAATGTTGAAGCCGGCACAATGGAATATCTGGATGCAGGTCTTAATTCCGGTGATTATGAATACTATGTGACAGCCGTATATGATAACGGTGAATCAGATCCTTCCAATATTATGGAAATCACTGTAACTTTGTCTGTTCCTCAGACTTTCAATGCTGTTTCTCAGGGAGATAACGGCAATGTGATGTGTACCTGGTCTGCTCCTGCCGTAAACAGAGCCCTAACCAGCTACAAAGTATATCGAGATGATATTGAGATCGGAACAGCTGTTGGTACCTTCTACATGGATATGGGTGTTCCCACTGGAACTTACGTTTACCATGCCACGGCCATGTACGACGACATGTATGAATCCGCAGCTTCCAATCAGTCGGAAGTAGATCATGTTGACGCCGGTACCAATCAAATTCCTTTGGTCACAGAACTCACAGGAAATTATCCGAATCCCTTCAATCCAGTTACTAATATTAGATTTGCTCTCAGCCATGATGATTACGTAAGAATAGAGATATACAACATCAAAGGTGAAAAAGTCCGTACACTTGCAGATGAGTATATGACTGCAGCATATTATGCAATGGAGTGGAATGGTACTGATGATGACAGCCGAAAAGTGACCAGCGGAGTTTACTTCTATAAGTTGAAGACAGGCAGCTATACTTCGACCAGAAAAATGATTTTAATGAAATAGTTACATAAATAAGATACCCGGTGAAAATGCCGGGTATCATTTTTTATTATTAACAAGAAGGAAGTTTATGAGAGAAAATAAAACATCGCTATACTTAGTTCTTACAATGATGTTTCTATTATATTCTGCAGCTATATCTGGTATCGAAATCCTAATTTGGGATAATGATAATGAATCTTATATTGAAGATCCGGAAGGAGCGGGTGAAGTAGGGTGTGAATATGCTATACAGCAGGCTTTGATTGCAAATGGACGGGAGTTCTCCACTTTAACATATCTGCCAATGGACCTTTCAGAATACGATATCATTTTCATCACTTTGGGTCACTGGTGCCCCGCCTGAGGACTTGATCCCCCGGGCCAGGTAGGCACGTTAGATCAACCGAGATTGAATAACTTCATCGAATCAGGTAAATCAGTTTATGTAGAAGGAGTAGATTTTGCATTAAATCATTATCTGTTTCCTTTGTTTGGGTATTTTGGTTGCAGTTTTGTTAATACAGGTAACAATGCAAATGTTCAGTTTTTATCAGGTGAAGAAGGAACCTTTGCGGAAGGATATCAATTTGAATATCAATATGGCTCAGATTCGGATTTTGAAATTGATGTTATCAGTGCAAATGGAGGTACTGTTTTTTTTACATCTCAGGATGGTCTGGGTCGTGGCGTAAATTGTAATGGTGATGATCAGTACCATACAATTTTTACTTCCACTATGTTTGGTGCGATCATAGATAACGAATTTCCCAATACAAAAACTGAGCTGATGAATTTGTATCTCACTTATCTCACTCAACCACTTGTTAGTGCTAATGAACCAATAGTGTCTAACATAGATTTGGTAGGGAATTATCCTAATCCATTTAATCCAGAAACAACGATTTCATTTTCTACCACGGAATATTCAGGAAATACAGAAATAGTGGTTTATAATTTAAAAGGGCAGAAAGTGAAGCAATTGGTGAGCGATCAACTTAGTGCTGGTCCGCATTTGGTAATCTGGAATGGAACAGATGAAAATAACAAACCAGTTCCCAGTGGAGTTTATTTCTACAAAATGCAAACGGGAAAATTTACTAAAACCAGGAAAATGATTTTGATAAAATAACAAGTTCTGATTGACTGAAGTTGATTTATTAAATTCATTTTAAATATAAAATATTAAGGTGAAATTGTGGAACAAGAAATCAAAGCTTTAATGAAAATTGGATTATCCGAAAACGAAGCAAAGATCTATCACAATCTCTTAAAAGGAAACTATTCTGCTGCGGAACTGGCGAAATTAATCGGAGTGAACAGATCGAACAGTTATAAGATCATTAACAGTCTTATCTTAAAAGGATTCTGCTACAAACTTAATAAAGAAAACAAATTCACAGCTGTAAAACCTGCTGTTGCATTCAAATCTTTTTCAGAAACTTATCAGGATAAGATCGATTTTATCTCTGAAAAATCATCTATGTTTGATGATATCTTCACAGCAAAAACAGAGACTAATAATCTGGAATCAGTGAAGCTTCTACATTCCAAAGCAAGTATTCTGTCTACTTTGAACGGTCTGGAGCAGAATGCAGAAGCAGAAGTTCTATCGTTCTGCAAACCTCCATATATCTTCGATGAAAGTAATGTGATTGAAGAGCAGAAGGAAAGTCACGCAAAAGGTGTAGTTCATAGATCGATCTACGAAATCACTGCGGAAAGCAGAGAAAAACTGAAAGACATTGAGATGTATGCTCAACTGGGGGAGGAGATCAGGATCACAAATTATCTGCCTCTGAAACTGCATATTTTTGACGGGAGAGTTGCAGTCATTAATTTAAGAAATAAGTATAATATTAAATCTAACTATACTTTCGCTTTCTTTGACCATGAAGATGTCGCAGAAACATTTAAAATAGTATTTAAGGTTTTTTGGGATTCTGCTATTCCATACGAAGATTTCAAAATGTCCAATTTAAAATAATAATTAGGATTTGAAAATGCTTAAAACTAAACTTAATTTTCTTTTTTGTTTAATTATTGTTTCCTTTGTATTCGTTGGTGTCAATGCTCAAGTAACTGTATATAATAATTTTGGGCCAGATAATGGGGGATGGGATTATAATTACCAGATGGGCTGGACGGTTTGCGGTGAGGATCACCCTACACAGTATGGTGTTGAACAGGCAATGGGTTTTACATCAACTGAAACCGGCACTCTTACTGATATCTGGGTGGCTATGTTCAGTGTTCCGGATGCGTCAACGCCAGATACAGTTTTCGTGCGTTTGGCTCTTAATACAAATGGTATGTATCCCGATCCGGCTGATGTCTTGGAGGAATGGGTAATGACAGGGTTCGATGACTGGTATAGCTGGCATCCGCCTGTTCATTTGGAGGGGAATGGATCAACCATTCTATTACAGGATGAGGATTACTGGTTATGGATGACTGCCGCTGACGTATCGAACACTGGCTGGTGCATTAATTATGATCCAGATATATTATGTCCGCACACACTTAGACGTGAAGGGGAAAATTGGCTTAATGCAAGTAATGAGTCAGCAAGTGCATTTCGAGTGGATGTAGTTGCCGTTAGTCCTGAATCACCAGGTCTGCCAACTTATTTATTTGCCATTCCCGAACCAACGGGTGCGCTAAGTTGTGATCTCATGTGGTTGAATCCATACCTGAATTATGTTGGCGATCCACTTTCAGAACTTCTGGAAATGAGGATATACAGAGACAGCGTGTTGGTCTACACGGATAATAATCCAATTATCGGAGGTAATGGGAGTTATACAGATATTCCTGATGAACCTGGATTATATACGTATCATGTAACAGCCTATAATTCATACGGTGAAGGTTCTGCCGTTTATGCTACTGCCTGGGTGGGTGAAGCTTACAATGGAATTGTAATTCTGGATCTGGATCCTACACCTTCTGGGATAATATTGCAGACAGCGATTGAGAATTTTTATACCGGGTCAATTGTTCTTACAGATAATATAAATAACTATCCGCTAACTTCATCTGTAGATGCTGTTTTCGTTCTGTTGGGTACGCATGGTAATAATTATGTCCTTTCCGAAAATGAGGCTGCTTTGCTGACAGATTATCTGGATAATGGTGGAAATGTATACATGGAGGGTGGTGACACCTGGTTTGCTGATGAACAGACTTCTTTACATTCCTATTTTAATATCGAGCCGCTCAATGATGGTAACAACAATCTGGTTTTGGTTCAGGGTTTGGATTTTCTTTCTGGTTACAATTGGATTTATAACGGTGGGAATAGTTCTATTGATAATATTGATCCGATCTCGCCGGCCGTTTCCATCTTTCATAATGAATTGATCGATTATAATTGCGGTATTGCTTATGATTCAGGAGAATATAAAACTATTGGGACTTCTTTTGAAATAACTGGACTGGGAGGGACAAATTCACTGGAAGATGCTGTAGAAGGTATTATTAATTTCTTTGAAGTTAATGTGGAATCTGAGAATAATGTTGTAATCGTAGATCAGTATTCATTGAATCAAAATTATCCAAATCCTTTTAATCCTAGCACTCAGATTAGTTTTATAGTGAATGAGTATGGGCATGTGAAGATAGATATATATAACATTAAAGGTGAAAAGATTAAAACTCTGGTTGATGAATTATGTAGTCCGGATGATCATCAAGTAACCTGGAATGGTACAGACGATAAGGGGAATTCTGTAGCCAGTGGAATATATTTCTATAAAATGAAGACAGACAATTATGAGAACATTAAGAAAATGATCCTGATGAAATAATCTTTTCACAGGATAAATCTTGATGAAATAGGATCGAAGATTAAGGGTCAAGAAAGAAGAGAGGCGTGATATTCGAGTTTCATGATGCGCGTTCCGCGTTTCAGGGCTAGTGCCAATACGCATCAATGCCACGAGTTTCTCACCTTCCGAAGGTTAACTACTAAACTTAACCATTTCGAAGGCTTGTAAGCCTCTGGATTGCTGAAAGCCGTTCGAAAGGTTTTTACAATTAATACCTATTATAATTCGGTATCTTCTCTCACGCATCAAAACATCTGTGAGAATCAGTGTAAATCAGCTTATTGAGATATAATTTTAAACTGAACCTTAGATTCATTACCTGTTTCATCGGTTATATAAATTTTATGAGAACCTTTTTCGATATTAATCGAAAGCTCTTCTTTAGCTGTGGTTGAAGATAAATATACACTGTCCAGATACCAGAAAACTCTGGGATTTTTATTCATATTAGCAATTTTTATCGTCATTTTCTGTTTTATTCCACCAAAATCCTTGGGAATGTATATTACCGCACCATCAGTTGGGTAAATAATTTCGAGCGTATTATTATTCTGTACCCAATCACAGAGAGGGTTATGTGTTTTTAGATGGGGAACTGATTGACCGCGTTTTTTTAAATATTTGGCAACAACTGGCGGATATTCCAGTACATTTTGAATTTGATAATTTCCTTCCTGCCAGCAGTGTGAACAGACTATATAATTCTCTTCTAAATCGAGAAAACGTTTCTTATGGAAAGGGCAGAATTTTAAAGGTTTCTTGTTATCAGGAACCAGGATCGTTTTAGTTTTGCTGCAGCAATCACTAGCCAGGTAACCGCTTTCGGTACAGATCTCGGCGGTAGTATAATTTACTGGCAGATCGAACCAGTTCATATCAGGATTTTTAGGGAGGGAGTTAAATATCTCGAAAAGAATTGGACCGGCTGTAGCAGCACCGGAGATGGTAGGATTTCCTTCTCCGTTAAAATTACCGGCCCATACACCGATAGTCCACTGGGGATTTACACCAATTGCCCAGGCATCGCGGTTACCGTAACTGGTACCGGTTTTCCAGGCCAGAGGTGACTGGTCTTCATATTGATGCCAGTAATATTCTGCCCCGGGCCTCATTACATCCTGCATCATATCCAGAGTAAGGTAACAGGCTGCTGGACTTATCAGTTCAGTTTCTATGCCAAATTTATTTTCTCTGTTCCAGGTCAATTCTCCGAATCTGCCCTCATTCCCTAATCCCCGGAAGAGAGCTGTAAGATCCAGAAGAGTAGCTTCGGATCCACCGATTATCAGGGTAAGTCCATATTCATCGGGGCGTCGGAATAAAGTTGAAATTCCAGCAGCTTTAAGGGAATAGTAAAACTTTTCGAGACCAAGTGTATAGAGTAATCTTACAGCTGGAACATTCAGGGAACGTACAAGAGCTTCGTGAGCAGTTACCAGTCCATCATATTGCTTATTTGCATTTTCAGGTGAAAAAGCACCAAAATAAGTGGGGACATCGATCAATTTTGTTTCCGGAACAAGAATTCCTTCATCTATGCATAAGGAATAAAGGAAGGGTTTCAGGGTAGAGCCAGGTGATCTGGGAGCAATAATTCCATCTACCTGTCCCTGGTTTTCTATATCCCAGAAATCCTGAGATCCGCAGTAGGCAACAATTTCTCCGGTATCAGTTCTGCAGATAAGGGCACAGGTATTGCCAATGCCGAGAGTTTTCAGGTATTCGGAATATTGTTTCAGGATAGTTTCGGTATAACTTTGTATATCTTTATTGATGGTTGTTCGGATAATGTTTGACTCTGTATCCCTTGCGGCTCTGCGGGAAAGATGAGGTGCGTATACAGGTATAGAATAACAGGTTTCAGGAACCGGTTCAAGTTTACCCAAAGTACAGGTTGCAGGATTAATAATTCCGCGATCGACTAATTTATCCAGCAGTTTATTTCTTTTCTGCAACAAGATTTGCTGTTGCTGTCCAGGTGAGATGAGCCCTGGTGAATTGGGTAGAACAGCCAGTAAGGCTGCTTCACTCCAGGTAAGATTTTCTGGTTCACGGGTAAAATATTTTAGGGCAGCAGCTCGAAAACCGACAATGTTTCTTCCATAGGGCGCATGATCAAGATACATTCTAAGGATCTGCTTCTTACTGTATCTAACTTCCAGTTTTATAGCCTGCAGGATTTCCAGAATTTTCTGAGGAATAGTCCGGCTTTTCTGGGAGGAAATGCGAGCAACTTGCATGGTAATTGTGCTGCCGCCGCTTATAACCTTACCATGTTTAATATTAAGATATACAGCGCGTAATAAAGACCAGGGATTTACTCCAGGATGATAGTAAAATGTCTTATCTTCGAAGGTAAGGACAGCTTTTTCCAGCTTGGTCGGAATATCAGTTTGAGCAGGTGGTAAACACCATTGCTGTTGGCTGTTCAGGAAAATCCTTAAAATTCGATCATCTTCATCAAGTACCATTTTCCCGTAATCCTGAAAACGCTCCAGGTGTATCGGGATAAGAATGTAAATAATGCTCAGCAGCACTAAAATCAGAGCTGGTTTTTTAAACTTATTAAGCATTATTCAGAGTTTACTCTTACATCCATTCCAGCCTTCCTGGCTTGGAAGCGGCTGTCGTACATAACTTCGCAATAAGTGGCCGGCAGGAAGAATTCCCCGGCACTTACAGCTCTTAGCCTGATAGAAAATGTTGCTGTTTTGTCGGGATGAACATTAAAGAACCACATTACTCTGTCATCCCGGATATCAGTGTAATCCAGATTGTAGTTTCTTACATTATTCTTCCTTTTCTTACCAGATCCATTATCCTCCAGCCGGTCATTTTCAATTTCCCATCCACTGGGCAGGATCTGGGTTAAGGCAACATTTTCCAGGTTCCTGTCAGTAAGATTTGTAACCTGAATAATTTGCTCGAAAATGTCACCTTGAGTCAGATTCTGAGGATCAATGATGTTACCATTTTTATCCAGCCAGGAATTAACTATTTTCAAACCCTGGAAGGAGTCCTCAGTTTCAAGTTTGATAGGGATGCCGCTCCAATTTAGGGTTACGAACAGATCGTTTAAGGGAGACTTAGAGGTGAATGATATCTCTTCACCAACAAAATTGGAGAGATCAAAAGAAGTCACAACATCTTCAGAATGAATTTTCTCCAGACTGCCGTCTGGTAATCTAATATTACCACTTATGATTTTATCTTTTCCAGTTTGGGAATAATTTTCTTTAATATAACGTCCCAGTGCAAGTAAAGTATAACCGGTTTCCTGAGTAGAGAACCATTGATCCTGAGAAATGTGATCAGATAGATCCAGGTAGAGCTGCAGTGCTTCTTCCTTTTTCTCCAGAGTTATCATGGCATCCAGGATCATAGCTTTATCCCGCAATGCCGATCCGAAAGTTCCGGACATTTCTTTATAATCTTCAACTATTACCCTGGTGGTCATGGCAATATCATTAGCTGTGTTATCGATCCCGGCCAGCTTATAGGCCGCAGCCAGGATCCATCGTTCCGTGTCATCCATTTTCGGCAGGAAATTCTCCCACAGGTAGTTCATCGCACCTATTTCCGGTTTGCCTGCCATGGATAGAAGGTAGAGCCGGTAAAGCTGTTCACGGAAAGAGTAGTAATAAGAACGGCTATACTTATAGTTTCTTGCTTCTGTCTGCTGGAATCGGACCCAATTATTAAAGATCTCTCCCGGTACGTGGTATCCCGCTTCCCGGGCTGCCAGCATAAAATGTCCCGCATAGTTGGTGCCCCAGAAATTTGCTTCTGTATTTCCGGGCCAGTAACTGAAGCTGCCATTGGGCATCTGGAATTTCTGGAGTTTCTTAATGCCATTGTTGATGTTGTCAGTTATCAACTCATTGCTGAAATTCTTAGAAACCAGGAATTCCCGCAGATAAAGCTGTGGGAATGCTGCTGATATAGTCTGTTCGATACAACCATAAGGATAGCGGATAAGCCAGTGTATTTTTTTGGAAAGGTCTGCTTTAGGCAGTCTGCTGATATTTAAAACAACCTCATTTGTTCCTGCAATACCAGTATCGGGAACATCAAATTTAATTGTTTTTCCTTTCCCGCAGACCTTCATCTCGCTGGTCGAGATCCTGGCGGATAATGGTTTAACCGCAATATCGGTATTGCTTTTAACTTTCCCCTCAGAATAGCTGGCAGTTATCTCCAGATGTACTTCCCCGATCTCCATGGGTACTTCAGCTTCAAAGGAGACCTGCTGACTCTCAATTTTATTCAATTCAAGTTGCTTAATTTCATTATTCAGGATAGATATCGGTCCGGAAGTCTGAATGGAAACATTAACTTTTCCTACATTTTCCTTAGTTGCAAAAATTTCTACAGGAATTGTAAATTTATCACCGGGAGCGATCATTCTGGGTAAGGTTGGAAGCAGAACTATATTCTCTCTTTACTTCGATAGTCTTTTCGGCATTTCCATAACGGTGGCCATTGGCAGAAAGGACCATTATACGAACTGCTCCCATGTATTCCGGCATTTCAAATTCTAGCTGGGCGAAACCTTTCTCATCAGTATAAAGAGGTCCCTGGAACAGACATACAGGCTTAAACCGTTTTGTCTCCTCCGGGTCCTGCCATTGTTTCTGTTTTTTATCGAAGGCAATACTTCCGCCGATGGAATAGGATCTATATATATCTGCTTTATTAGCTCCGATTATGTAACCATACGTATCATAAGTTTTTACGCCCAGCAGCTGTTTTTTGTAGAATTCCTGCCAGGCATCAGGAGATCCGTGATCCGTCAAACTCAGCAGACCCTCATCTACTACGGCGACAGTAAATTGAGTTTTCTTCTGATCATCCGTCTGGATCGTACAGGTGAAACTGGAATTAGGGCGAAGTACTTCTGGAGCTGTCAGGGTGATACCCTGTCTTGTAGCACTGTCGAATACATCCAGGGATTCGATCCCATACATCCTTATTGGTCTGTCATTATCTGTCTGTTCATGTGGTTGGATTATAGAAACGGAAACATAGAAATTGGGGATCATTTCTTCTGTAACCGGTACTTTGCAGGGTAGTTTTACCACCTTTGGCTTTTTGCCAGTATTCATCAATGACAATATCACCTTTTTCAATTGAGACCAGGATCATACTGTTTGCCGGTGCGTCGAAGCTAACCCGGGCAATCTTCTCCGGGATTGTAATGCTGTTTGTCTTAATCCAGGCTGATTATACCTGCATCCTGCATTCCGGTATTGGGATTGCCCCAGTAACTTCCCCAGAAGAATAAGCCGGCAGTATGACCTTCCTCAGTTCCGTTAAGATGGGTAACCTCTACGTAATAACGGCCGTAGTCCAGAGGTGTGAATTCAAACTCAACCGGATCGGATTTACTTTTTAAATTTATCACCTGCAACAGTTCAGTTTCAACATCATCTTTGAAATGTCGTTGAGAATTGTTATATTCCCACCACCAGTGATAGCGGTTATGATATATCCTTACAATCATATCTTCCCCAACCAGTGGAATTCCTTCAGGATCAAGTAGAATGGATTTGAACAGATTGCTTTGCTTTAATTTCTTCCATTGCCGTCCGGAATCCTGCAGACCCACATAAGCAAAGTATGGGTCTATCGGCAGGAAGATATTTTCCTTGCTGCTTCTACCTCCCGATTCGTTAACAGTTGTTTCCAGCTTGGCAACCAGGCCGGTTGGGGCATTATTAAATTCGGGAATTTCCCAGTCGAATTTAAGCTTACCCTGGCTATCCAGTGTTGAATCAAGCAGATCAACCTCAATCACCTTATAGTCGATGGCCGGATCATCAAAGCTGAAAGTTCTGAAGCGGGGCACATTAAACAGTGAACTGTTTTTGTAGATCTCGGCAGAAATCTGACATTTCAGATCAGCAGCAGGAGCCCCAAAAAGGAAATTTGCCTGCAGATCAAAGTTCACTTTTTCCATTTCTGCAGAAATTGACTCCGATTCCGGAGTTAGATTAATTTTCAAGCGTTCAGCTACTACGGTCTCAATTTTCAGGATATGATAAAAGACACTTCCGCCGACCATGATCTTGATCTTCCATTCGCCGGTAGGATCGGTAGGATTAGTAATAAAATTGAAATTGTAAAATCCATCCATCCCATCGTTAAGAACTTTATTCTGGATTAACTGATTACGAGGATTTCTTACTTCAATGTGAACCGGATGACCAGCTTCGAATGAATCTTCATGATTTCTGAAGATCATCGATAAATTAACCGGGTCACCTGGCCGGTAAACACCTCTTTCGGTATAAGTGTAGGCTCTAATTCCATTTGTAGAATATTGTACTCCTTCTACATCGAAATTTGAAGTGTTCCAGATCATTTCACTGGTCTTCAGAATTGTTCGTTGTTCATTGCGGGAAGCTTCCACAAAGAAAGGAGTTTTATCTTCGATCCTGAATTCAGCTCTTCCATCTCCATTGGTAGTTTCTGATGCCAGAACCTGATTCTGGTAAGTTTTCAATTCTATATTACAGCCGGCAAGAGGCTCGGTTGTCATTAGATCTGTTGCATAAACAAGATATCGATCAGCACAGACTTTCAGGGTTAAGCCAATGTCACTGAGGATGACCGGTTTAGTGATCCGTCCGTTCCTGGAATAGTATCCATTCCTTAAAGGATTTGTATAGTAGTTCTCGTTGCCTGTATCGACCCCGCGATAGTAGATGTTGTCCTGGTTAAAATTCAGTTCTATAAGATATAATCCTTTATCTCCAGCGGGGATCAGCTTGGAAAGATCAAGTTCCTGGACCAGCCATTCATTCCGGACTTCACCCAATTCTAGTGTTTGATTGATCACCTCTTCTCCAACCCGGTGAAAACTATAATAACTATTGGAATTTGAGGTAGTACTATTGAGATTAGATACCTGCAGGAAGAAATTAAGATTGTTCTCATACACATGCTTGATCGTTAAATTTACACTCTTCAGGTTCATTGTGCTGAACTGGATCTTTTTTTCATTTCCGGAAGGCAGGAAGCAGCCCGACTGGGCAAAGATCATCTGAGGATTTTCATCGTTAAAAGATATTTCCTTGAGATGATCTTCCAGCAAAGCCAATCCAGAATTGTTGACTATTCCCTTTCTAACTGTCAGTTGATAACTTTTACCAAATTCAAAATCACCGTTCAGGATGATCCTGTTACCCAGTTTCTTAGAGTCGAATTTAATATCAGGTTTAATCATGATGTATCCTGAAATCTCCTGTTGCAGATTGAGATCATCTGAAAACTGGATCTCGATTCCAGGGCTCTGTTGTTCATGAATTCGTTTAACCAGAATTACAACCATTTCGTGCAGACTGGATAAACTGGATTCTCGCACAAAATTTCTGTCCATTTCCATTTGTTCTCTGTCGATCCGAAAATAGATCGGAACACTATCTTCTATGCGTTCGAAAGTATTACTGGAAAACTCATAACTTGTTCCGGACCCGTTCCAGTTTATGGGAATATCATCCATATTGAGCTTAAGAACAGAGGCCTGCTTCACATCGTCTAACGTTGTTGGCAGTAGAAAATTTATAGTTCCTGCATAAGTTAATTCGTTTTCATTCAGTTTAGATCTGACAAGGTCAGCATTGAATTCAATAATATCCTGCATCAATATTTTCACTTTAAATACTAAAGGTTTAACAGAAACATCTTCTTCCAAAAGACCTTCAATATTTATTCTGAAATTATATGTTTCTCCATTAGAAAAATCCTGGTGAGGTAAGAATTTCAATACGTTTCTGTTGTCCCAAATTGCTTTGCCGGCAATGTAGGGGGAAACAGAAATGTCGATCCGGTCCTCTTCCTCACCTATCATATTATTACTGACGATATTATTGGAAAAGCGGATGATAATGGGTGCATCGGGTTTAATTGTTCCGCTTGTATGACCAGATATATATTGAGCTAATTCAAAATCGGTAACAACCTCTTCGTTCATTTCCTGAGTAAATTCTTCGTTCTTTTGAGTAGTACAACTGAATAAAATTAAACCCATCAGTAATAGCGAAAGGACCTTTTTCATTGAAAACTCCTGTTTTTATATACTTAAGTGGTTACTAGCCAGCTAGCTGAGAAAATTCAAATATTAAATATTTTTATAATGAAAATATTAAGTAAAAAAGAATTCCTCTCAGAAAAAAATCAAGTAGAATCGGATTTATTTTTTTGGATGAGGAGTTGGGAGCAGGGGAGATTGGAAACTAGATAATGGAAAATGGAGACGGGGGCTGGAATAAGAAAGTTATCCATGATCTCCTCCTGCCCGGCATAACCATTTTCTCAGCAGAAGTATTGTTTCAAATAATGATTTGATGAAGTCGAGTGGACTCCGTGTTTAAAATTGTTTCGTCTTTTGTCTTCCGTCTACCGTCTTCGAGTTTTCGAGGTGCGAGGTTATGACTTGCTTCGCAGGGAACGCAGTGAGTGTGAAGCGAGGATCGCGTTGTGTGGTGCGGGTTCCGGGTTTACTACCAATACCAATCAATACCACGAACGAAGTTCGTAAATGCCTTTTGTCCTCCGAAGTTTGAAACGAAGGAGGATTCTCCCATTCTCTCCCTCCCATTTTCTCTCACTCTATAAAATTATCAGTGAAAATCAGTGAAGATCAGCCTGCCGGGGCGAAGCTGACTACCCACGAGTGGTTTAGAGAAGACTGGTGGTTAAATTTACCATTCTCCGTGTACTCAGTGTTCTCCGTGGTTTAAAATTTTTGTCTTCTGTATTCCGTTTCTTGACTACCGTAGTTCCCTTTAAGGAACGAAGGTGGTTCCGTCTACCGCCTGCCACGGCGTAATATAATGAAGCCGGGTCTTCCGTCTTCAGTCTTCTTGAAAGAAACCTCCCTGCTATTGGTTAATGATATAGTAATTTCTCTTTTTTTCTTTACAGAATATTCTAGTTCGAATTATCCATAATTTCAGGAAATCAGGAGATGAAAAGATCAGATGAAAAAGATATACTGAAAGTATAGTACTACAAAACGAATAAAAAAAGATTTTCTGGTTAAAAAGTTCAACTTACGAACGAAGCGAAAATAGTATTTTTGCATCTCAAGATGAATGTAGGATGTGATTATGGAAAAGAAGCTACAAGCTGAAAAAACTAACTTATCACAAAAAGATCTGCAGGAATTGAAAGATTCCTGCTCGATTGAAGCGACTAATTCCACCGAAGAACAGATAAAAAGATTAGAGAATGCTTGTAAACTTGTAAAAGAAGAACATTTAACTGAAGAATATAATACTTTTTCAGAGTTACGGAATAGTGTCCTGCCATGACCCCGGTTAAAAAAAACATGTCAGAGAATACTGCTTTAGAATATGTAAAACCGCTTATTGATGAAGCTTACAGACTGATGCACACAGATCCTGTAAAATGTATTGAATTGAGCGAGAAAGCCCTGAATTATTCCATTGAAAACAACTTTACCGTAGGCATCGGCATGAGCTATTTGCACATCGGGCTGGGTTATTTTCATCAAAGTGACTTTTATGCTGCCCATAAGAATTACATACTGGCTGAGCCATATTTTAAGGAAGAGAATTTCTGGTACGGGCTTCGAGTGACATACAATAACCTGGGTCTGGTTTACAAAAACTGGAATAATTATGAAAAAGCCCTTTTCTATTATCAGAAGAACCTGGCATTAGAAGATCGATTAAGCGACCCTAAACTAACCTCTACAATCTTAAATAACATCGGTACAATTTATATGGATTCAAAAAATTATGAAAAAGCCCTGCCCTATATTATTGAATCTCTCGATACTGCTGATAAGATTGAGTACTTTTACATGAGTTCTGTTGCCAGCAGTAATCTTGGGAAAATCTATATTGAGTTAAATGATCATAAAAATGCGGAACATTACCTCAGAAACTCAATATCAATAAAAGAGAAGATCACTGACTATAATGGGATGTGTAGCGTGTATATTCACCTTTCATCTTTATATGAGGGCTTGGAAAACTACGAGAAAGCTCTGGACCTGCTGCATACAGCTCTGCGCTTTGGACAGAAGGTTGATAACTGGAAAAAGATTTCTTTAGTTTATTTCTCGTTTGGTGAAGTTTATAAAAAGCTCGGGAATACAGAAAAACAGAAATTCTATCTGGACAAATGTCTGCAGCTTGCCGAGGCCAGAGAGTTCAAAAAAATTGCCATGGATGCTTATCGGCTACTTGCAGAATTTTATCAGGAAAAACATAACTACAAAAAAGCATTATTATATTTCACAAAAATCCAGCAGATCAAGGATGTTTTATCGAATGAAAATAGAACCAGGGCAGTAGAAGAGATCAAAACAAAGATGGAGGTTGAGAGAACCGAAAGGGAAAAACAGGTTCTGCTGCAGAAAAACGATGAACTGGAAATTATGAACAGAGAGATCAGAAAGCAAAAGGATAAACTGGAAAAAACCGAAAAGAAATTACAGGAACTTAATCATAATCTGGAAGAAAAAGTCCGCGAGGAAATTATCAGAAGACAGAAACAGGAACAGGTCCTGATTCAGAAATCCAAACTTGAATCTTTAGGTCAGTTAGCAGCTGGGATAGCACACGAGATCAATCAACCTCTGGGGTTAATCAATATTTCCATCCAGAACCTGTTCCGGAAAGTTGAAAAAGAAAAACTAAGCGATGAATACCTGTTTGAAAAAAGGGAATTCATCGATCAGAATATTGACAGGATAAAACGCATTATAGAGCATATCCGCCTCTTTTCCAGAGATCAGCAGAATAACCGGAACGAAAGACTTGATATTGCTGAAACCCTGAAGAATGCTCTTTCCATGATCAATACTCAATGCTCAAATCATAATATTAATATCATTCAAGAAATCAGTACTGCCGATATGGCAACTCTGGGGAATAAATATCGCTTTGAACAGGTGATCCTGAATCTTCTTTCCAACGCAAAAGATGCTCTGGAAGATAAATTTGACGAGTATGATGATAATAAGAGGATCTTTATTCGCCTCTTCCTAAAAGATAAACGTATATTCCTGGAAATTGAAGATAACGGTTGCGGCATCGAAAAATCCAACCTGGAACATGTTTTTGAACCATTTTTCACAACGAAAAGCGAGAACAAAGGCACAGGTCTGGGCTTATCCATTTGCTACGGAATAATTCAGGATATGGACGGGAAGATAAGCATTGAAAGCAGTATTAACCAATTTACACTGCTCCGGGTGGAGCTCAAGAATATAAGTTAATTCTTAAATAAAGGAAAATTATGAAATCTTTATCAATTCTGGTTGTTGATGATGAACAGGGTTACCGGGACGAAATTAGCGAATACCTGGAAGATTGTGGTTTCATCGTCTGGAAAGCTGAAAAACCTTCTCTGGCACTGAATATAGTAAATAACAACCACGTCGACATAGCCATCATCGACCTGAAGCTTCCCGAAATGAACGGAATTAAGCTGTTAAAGGAAATGCTCAAGCTGGATCCTGAGCTGACAGTTATCATGATAAGCGGACATGGCGACATGGATAACGTGATCGAAGCCATGCATGCCGGAGCTGTTGATTTTTTTGCTAAACCTTTTAATCTGGCCGACATCGAATACTCTATTCAGCGAACCCGTAAATTCATCAATCTTCAACAGCAGGTAAATTCCATTCGTAAAACATACGAGGACCTGCTGAGCTCAAGGGATGCATCCTGCCGGATCAAGATCATCGGCGAGAGCACTAAAATGCATGATGTGATGCGTAAGATAGAACAGGTTGCCGGATCTGTTAACACCGACGTTCTGATAACCGGCGAGAGCGGCACCGGAAAAGAACTGGCTGCCAAAGCGATACACCAGCTTAGTTCCCGAAAAGAAAAGATATTCTTTGATGTAAATTGTACTGCCATTCCTGAAAACCTCTTTGAAAGTGAATTTTTCGGTCACACCAGAAATGCTTTCACCGGTGCAGTATCAGAGCGAAAAGGATGGTTCGAAACGGCACACGGCGGCACCCTGTTCCTGGATGAAATTGGAGATATGCCGCTAACCATGCAGGCTAAGCTGCTACGTGTGCTGGAAGAACGCAGGATACGCAGAGTAGGCTCCAATAAAGACATTGAACTGGATCTCAGGATCATAACCTCCACTAACAAAAACCTTCCTGATTTGATAAATAACGGCAGTTTCCGGAAAGATCTTTATTTCCGCCTCAACAAATTTCAGATCCATCTGCCTGCTCTCCGGGATAGACCGGAAGACATTCCAAGTCTGCTCCAATATTATAACGAGACATTCTGTCTGGTTCTCAGGAAAAAGCTGAAACCACTTCCTCCGCAAACGATAAGAATCCTGCAGAATTATTCCTTCCCGGGAAATGTGCGAGAGTTAAAGAATCTGGTGGAAAGAGCTATCATCAGCTCAGATCACGATAGCAGGTTCCTGGAGATTGACCTTAAGATTCCCGCCGAAACCATACCACCGGCGAAATTCCCCGATTCAAGTAGCCTTTCTCTACAACAACTTGTTGAAGTAGAAAAGGATAAAATAAAAAAAGCATTGCTGCAGACAGACAATAATAAGAGCAAAGCAGCACAACTACTTGAAATTACCAGAACAAGTCTGAACAGAAGAATAAAAAAATACGATCTTTGATCAATAACGGTCATTACCGCCCGTAATACTGAACGTTTTCGTTCAGCAGGCTAATCATCTATTCCAGAAGCACTTAATTTGCCTTCAATAGTTTTTTCTCTGGCATCATACTGAACGATATCAATCATCAGTAATTCACCCTGATCATCCTATCTATCTATTTTTTAAGCATTTAACTAATTCAATTCTGCTGGCATGCAAATTGCTGAAAGATTGATTATGAAAAATGTACTTGTTTACAGCAGAAAAATCACTGCCCGGGAAGAGCTTTCCGAGCTGTTTCAAAGCAAGGGGTACAGTCCCTTCTTTGTTGATGACCCCCAGGGACTGTTCTCTCTGATGAACCAGAAAAAAACAGTTAAAATATTCCTCTTCGTGCAGAACCTCTCGGATATCAGAATGTTGAATACAATCCGCTCTCTGTGCATCGGTGCAGAGATAAACCTGATCATCCCGCCCCATCTACAGGAAATCATCGAGCTGCTGAAAAACAACAATTTTAAGATTTTAAATGAAGTAATGCAGATTATATAAAAATTACACTTTCAGGGAGGAACAAATGAGGATAAAAGATTTGATTTTGTTGTTATTTTTAGGTTCTGTTGCTTTATGTTTTACTGTCACTCCGGTGCCAGATAACAACTGCCTAAGCTTTGATGGATCAGATGATTATGTTGTTCTGGCTAATGAGAGCGTCTATGATTTCACAACGGAATTCACCATCGAGTTCTGGATCAAGGTAGATGAATGGACCAGACCCTGGCAGTCGATCATCACCAAAGGCGACACAGCCTGGCGCGTGCAAAGATACAATGAAACCAGCAAGATTGCTTTTCAAACAGGCCAAGGGACTACTTTGCATACTGTATTAACCGATACTGATATCGAGCCAGGTATCTGGCATCATATCATGGTGCAGAAGTTGAGTGGAACTTTAACTTATGTCATCAGGATCTATGTGAACGGGGTACTAGAAAACAGCGAAAGTGGCGCAGGAGCTATTATTCCAACCAATAATTATAATGTGATGATCGGGGAAAATGCCGAAGCTACAGGACGCTATTTCAAAGGACAGATCGATGATGTTCGCTTTTGGGATTATATCAGATTTAGTAGTCTATCACTGGAATTACAGAGAATTGCCATAACCAATAATGCGCATAATGCTCCTGACCTGGGAGATACCGGTCTGGTTGCCTATTTCGATATGAATGAATCATCCGGCAGCACCATTGCTAATCCTGTGGGTACAGGTAATAACGGAACAGTTTACGGTGCTAACTTTGCCACATCTGGAACTCCCTGCGGACCGGAATGGATCGGTTCGACCAATTTTGAGACTACTGCAGCCTTCGATACATTGACTTTCGACTATGATACAACGCGAGTATATTCTAACATCGGGATAAACACGTCCCTCAACATAAATCCGGGTGTAACTGTAGAATTTAATGGATATCATGAAATTTCTACACGTTACGACAACTCGGAAGGTGCTTATATCAATGCCCTAGGAACTGAAGCTGATTCGATCCGTTTTACAGTGGCAGATACAACTGGTTTTATGAGCATGGAAGATGAAAATGATGTGGACGGCGGCTGGGCCGGATTGAATCTTTGCCAGACTGTTAGCACAAACAACTTTTTCGATCACTGTGTTTTTGAATATGGAAAAGCCAGTGGGACAGATTCGGAAGATATTTACGGCGGCTCTATCTATCTGGAATCAGGATCATCTGTTGAAATCCTTAATTCCCGGTTCAGCCATAATATCGCATCCGGTGGCGGAGGTGCTATTGCTGTGATGAATGACACATGGCAATGGCTGAGTCAGGAAGTAGAACTTGTTAATTGCAAATTTGATAACAATATCGCTTTGGGTGATACTGCCTATGCCGGACAAGGCGGTGCCATCTATAGTGAAAACAAAAATTTGGTTATAAATTATTGTAACTTTAATAATAACTCTGCAAGCGAAGACGGAGGAGCTCTCTATTTTGATAACAACGGAGGTCCGATCGATTTTTTCAATAACATCGTTGTTAACAATACGGCGGTCAATGGCGGTGGTTTATGGTTAGAAGACTATGATGGAGCTGGAATTTATAATAACACTTTTGCAGATAATACCGCTACCTATGGAGGAGGAATATATTTCAGTGGTGAGGCAGATCCGACCTTGCAGAATAATATCATCTGGTCAAATGAGGCTGATGCGGGAACTCAGATCTTTATCGAATCGATTAGTTCTGATCCCAATTTTGAATATTGCATCGTGGAGGGTGGCTTGGCTGGTTTCGGTGGTGACGGAGGAAGTTCCTACAGTGGAACTTATCTTTCCTGCTCCGATCGCGATCCGTTATTTGTGGAAACTGGCGACCATCCCTACAATATCTCCGATGTTTCTCCCTGCATTAATGCCGGCAAACCCGGAAGTACAGCAGGAAGCTATGATCTGCTGGGAAATCCCAGGATATATAATACGAGCGCCAGCGGCAATGCTGCCATTGATGCTATCTTGAACACTATCGATATCGGACCTTATGAAAATCAGCAGGAATTGGGTGTGTTGCCCTACGATTTTTCTGTGGATTGGGATTATGGTTTTCACATCACCCATGATCTAACAATTCCGATAGGTGCTACATTTACGGTTGATATACCTACTATAAATTTCAGCGCAAATATTGGTCTGAATATCTATGGAAATATTATTGCAGAAGGTGAATCTTATCAATTGATCAATTTTGATAGAACTGTTTCTTCCGATCAACCATTTCTGAGTTTTTATGGTCCTTCTTCGGAAGATAATCCTTCTCAACTGGATTACTGCAGGTTCTGGCAGCCGGTTTCCGGCAATAATGACATTCCATATGGGGGTGCAATTTATGTGGAAAACTATGATGATCTTCTGATCAGAAATTCGCTTTTTAAACATGGAAAAGCTGAATATGGCGGAGCTATTGCCTTCATCAATTCTGATGCAGAACTGAACAGTTGTTTTTTCAATTTGACCGAAGCAACTACTTCCGGTGGAGCAATTTACTGCTCCGATTCAGCACCCGTTCTGGCTAATCTTACAATATATCACAATAGTTCGCAAGGCTCTTATGGCGCTATCGCTGCCGATTCGCAATCCGATCCTGATATTTTTAACTGCATCATCTGGGACAATGGCGCAGATCCGGTTTCCGATAATCTCAACGTTAAATATTCCGACGTGGAAGGTGGTTATGATGGTGTTCAGAATATCGATGCTGATCCGTTGTTTATTAATAATGAAATTTCTGATCCCAATTTCCGATTGATGCACAATTCGCCTTGTTTAAATGCGGGCATGATAGATACTTCCAACCTGAATCTGCCTGTATATGACTTTTATGGAGATCTCAGGATCCATCCTCATGCCGACAGCTATTACAATAGAGTGGATATGGGAGGTACCGAATTTGACGGGTTGAAATGTCCATCGAATGTGTCGGCTTCGGATGGAAATAATAATTACCCCGGTTCTGTTTACATCACCTGGGATTTTGATAGTTCTTACAATCCTTTGAACGGATTTCAGATCTATCGGGATAATGTTCTCATATCCACTGTATATCCGCAAAGCCGCTCTTTTTCTGATGCCGAAGCCACTCCCGGAGCTATTTGTACGTATGGAGTGCTGGCTTATGCCGGGTCGGAAGCCTCAGAGACAATTGAAGACCAGGGATACATGAAGCCGAACGGTATCATCACAGGTACGGTACTCACCACCAATGATAATCCTGTGGAAGGAGTGATCGTTTCCTTAAATCCTTCAACCGGTTATTGTCTGGAATTAGACGAAGGTAGTGTTGGGACACTATTACCATATGGTACGTTGAATAATGCAACCCTGGAATTCTGGGCGAAAACAGAAATCTCGGATTTTGACTTTTTTTCATTTATTGATGTACTTCCTGATACAACATTTATTTACAATGCAATCCTAAGAATCGATGCACAGGGCAAACTGGTTTATACAGATAATACAACTACATTTTTGCAGGAAGCTGATACATTGGTGGTGAATGATAACGAATGGCACCATATAGCGGTAACAACAGACATGGATAACCCTTCAACTAAAATGTATATTGACGGTATTTTGGTGGCAGATTCTCCCAATGTTTTGGATATTTCAAGTTCATTATTTTGGTATACTGGTTCCTGGACTTTGGATTATACTGGATATCTTGATGATATCAGACTCTGGAGTGTTGTACGTACCCAGGAGCAGATCAATATTGCAAAGGATGTAGTAGTTTCCTGGAATTCGGAAGATTTGCAAGGATATTGGGGAATGAACGAGGGGAGTGGAAGCATCTGCTTTGATGCCACGAATAATGCCAATAATATTGATGAGGATATAGGATTATATAACTATAGTTGGTCTTCAGCAGAACCTGGTATTGAATTGGGTGGAATAACTAACGACTGGGGTGAATACAGCATCACGCAGATTCCTTATGGAAATTATACAACTTTCACCGTTACTCCGCATAAAGAAGGGCATTTCTTCCAGCCGGAACAACGCTTGATCACCCTCAGCGGTAGCAACATCAGCCAAAATAATGTAGATTTCACCGATGACTCCATGATCCCCATCAGCGGTCGCGTTATGTTCCAAAACACGCTCGAACCAGTTCAGGAAGCGTATATTTTGTTAAACGGTGTAAACACGATCCCTCCAACTATGACCAATGATGAAGGGTATTATGTGATGGACGTGGAACATGGAACAGATTGCGTGTTATCAGTGGATTATTATGATCACGAGTTCAACCGTATCTGGGATCTGGGAGTGATCACCTTTCCTCAGGCAAATAAACATTTTGAAGATATTACCCGCACCTGCTTCCTGCTGGAAGTGGTCGGCGGTG
This sequence comes from Cloacimonadaceae bacterium (SeqCode), assembly GCA_942491655.1. GTDB lineage: Bacteria > Cloacimonadota > Cloacimonadia > Cloacimonadales > TCS61 > SDB. The sequence goes on along the minus strand of CALOBL010000023.1, from coordinate 495 downwards.
ATGAACATTTTCCCATCGGTGCTTTTGATGTTGATCTGATCTCCATGAGTGGATTCTATTCCAATACTTTCGATGCCGACTCCTTGAATGGTTCCTGGACTGGCGGAAGTGTGAAGGTCGATAATATCCCACCTCTCAATTATCATGTCACCGTCACTCCTAATGCAGATGTTTATCCCGGTGATCCCTTCAGTTTGATGATTGATCAGCAGTTCATCGATCTGCACGCGCAGGATATTGATCTGAGGTATCCCGATCTATCCGATTCACTTATTACAGTATATGATACGCTCACTTACGTCTGGTACAACGATCTGCAGGTTTCGGTGGAATGGCCGGAAGACTATGAACTCAAATACCTTTCTTCCGATCCCGGACAGCTTTATGGATTTTATGTGGTTCCGCAGAATGAATGGATTGCTTTGGAGGTGAGAGCTTTCGAAGATTACGAATTCGACGAAAACGGACACCGTACTTATCTGGATGATTGTGAAA
>CALOBL010000022.1:0-177625 GCA_942491655.1 Cloacimonadaceae bacterium (SeqCode) | reverse complement strand
AAGCTTCCTATCTGGGACAGGAAGGAGAATGGCTGGGAGTAAACGAAACTTCACGGAATTTCAATATCCACCTTTCCCGGATTTTCTCATTTGGGAAGCTACACTTTGATGCTTCCCTTATCGACCAGAAAATTCCGGCAGCAAAACTTGTTTTTCCTGAGACTGATAAAACTTCCTATAAAGAAAAATTTAGCGATCTCGATCTGACCTTCCTTAACAATATCCTGGATGTTGGATTGCGCTACGAAGAATGGAGTATAGGTGACGAAAAAAGATTAACCAGAGTTTTAATGCTGTCTAAAGAATTGAACCCGGGCCTGCATAATATTAGACTTCAATACGAATTTCAAAGACAGAGTCAGGCAGATGAGTTGGAAGATCTGAACCTTTTTTCTCTGCAGCACAAATCAAATTTCCGGGGCTCTGTTTTCTCCAATCAGATTCGATATGCCGGGGATAAAGATCTGTGCCTGCAATCCACTCTTTTATTGAAAATCATTCATCAGTTCCATCTAAAAGCTGAATATAATAAAATTGAGCTTCTTAAAACCGGCAACCCTGTTCAGCAGGATAAAACGGGATTTGGCTTAGGATATTTTAAAGAGAGGAATTTTGTTGAATTGATGGCGGGTGAAAGAATTGAAAGTTTCCCTTATATCTTTGGGCAGGAGTTATTAGAGTCAGAAATTAAACATAATTATCTGGAGTTCAACAGTCTGCTCAATCTTAAACCGGGAAATTTTAATTTGCTAATAAAGAATTTTCTACATTATAATCTGGATCATGAAATAGAAATGATGGATGAGAACTCCTTTATTCCAGCCTGGCAATCAAATCTGGAGACTGAGATCAAACTAGATCTCAAACATAGTAATGCTATCAGCCTGGGTATGATTCATACATATTATTCAGATTTTTATGATATTACTGAGCAGAAAAAGGTCTTAGCTGGTAATTTTATTGATCTTTTCATCACTCTGCAGATAACTGAATTGTTTAAACTTAAACTGGAAGCTGTGAATATAACAGATGAAAAATATTTCCCTTATGTGATTATTAGAGATTCTGGTTCAGAGAATTATAGTTATGGCACTCATGTAAATTTCAGTGTAAACTGGACGTTCATAAATTAAAAAAAAAGGCCGGGCTGTGAAATATCCCGACCTTTTTTATTTATCTTTTGGAGATTAGGGGTTCCAGTAAGTTATTTTGTAACTGCTGTCCTCTTCATTCGCAGTCCACCAAAATACATCTTCATTTTCTGCTACTAAAATTACTGCTCCTGCCCTGCTGCCATGAGTAAGAGTTTTATCCTGTACTTCCATAGATACGTTAGCCGTAATATTAACTACAATATGGGAAAAAGTTTCCTGGATCTGCCAGCTGTGATCTTCTACAAAATCCTCTAGAGGAATTCCCGGATCCAGTTCAAGAACTGCATTAGGAGCATCTATTGTGATCCACCATTGTCCCATAGCCTTGCCTTTTTTAATGTGATCATTCCAGAGATCGACCATCATACTGTCAGAAGTAATTGTATATCGGGCACTTGGACTTAATTCTATTGCCACGTCATTAACATAAATGGTTCTTCCATCCGCCTTTGGTTTTACTTTAACTACTGAAGCCGGGCCATGATATTCAAATTCTGGAGCATTATTATGAACATATCCTCTATCCACATATAAAGATGGAGTAACCATTTGAAATTCATTTTTATCGCTTGTTCCAGGATTAATATTCAGATTTCCGACGATATCATATACAAAAACACCATCATCTTCTCCTTCCTGGTTTGGATCATCATCAAGATAATCTGCCGTAGTAGTTGTAGAGTTAAATTGGTAGTTTATGCTGTTGATCTTGCCATCCAATACATTAAATGGATTATTATCAGAATAAGTTACGGCAGAATCATGATTAACCTTCCCAGTTACAACCTGATTTATGGCATATTGAAGTGCATAAGAACCGATATCCTGAAAATTCCCGTTCAACATTTTCGGTATCTCTTCACTTCTGTTATAAACTCCAGATAATACAGATGTCGTGATCGCAACGATCAAGAATAAAAATATTATTACCACTTTTCCCATTTTAACTCCTTTGCTATGTTTCATAAGATGCATAATTGGTACCAATATCTTTTTATTTGATCATTATGCAATTTCAGGTACTGTAACATCAATACAAACAATCAGTTACGATTATTTTTTATTTTTTACTCAATCCCATCCGCCCCCTGTAAAGTTCTTATCTTGGAATTTTTATGATCCCTTTCAGGCCATCATGTAACTTTTTGTCTCAGGGTGCAATATTGACTTCCCAAGCTGAATAAGCACTTTTGTCAGGATCAAATAATGTTTGACATAAAAGGGTATAAATAAAGTTCTTGTGCCAAATTTGAGGTAATATTATGTTTAAATTGGAAGAGAAACATTTACAGAAAGCAAAGGAGTTTGCGATCAATAGCAGAATTAAAAAAAACTGCAACAAATGCTATGATCGCGGCTATATTGGTGTCACTCCAGAAAATACTCTGGTTTTATGTACCAAATGTGTGGATTCTGAAAAAGCACTGAATTACTGGAAAGATTACGTAAAAGATATCCCGGAATTAAAGGAATATTATTCAGATCTTTTCAAGGAAGATGAAGAAGCTGTAGAGTTATAGAAATTTAGGAGTATGTATGTATAGAACTTTTGATCCGAAAGAAAATATCTCTGATCTGGAAAACAGAATTAGAGATTATTGGAATGAACATGAAATTGATAAGAAAAGTATAGATTTTAGAGAAGGGAAAAAGAAGTACATTTTTTTTGAAGGGCCTCCCACTGCCAATGGAATGCCTGGTATTCACCATGTTATTTCAAGAACAATTAAAGATACAATCTGCCGCTATAAGACTATGCAGGGATTTCAAGTGAAACGTAAAGCCGGATGGGATACCCATGGGCTTCCTGTTGAAATAGAAGTTGAAAAGATCCTTGGTCTTAATGATAAAAAAGAAGTAGAAGAATACGGTCTGGAAGAATTCAATAACAAATGTAAGGAATCCGTTTTTTCCTACGAAAAAGAATGGCGAGAAATGACCAGACTGATGGGATACTGGATCGATCTGGAAAATCCCTATATTACCCTGCAGAATAATTACATTGAAACTGTCTGGTACATCCTGAATGACTTCTTCAAAAAGGGACTCATCTACAAAGGTCACAAAATCGTCCCGTATTGTCCCAGTTGCGGAACTCCACTTTCAAGTCACGAGGTTGCACAGGGTTATCAGGATACAGAAGATCCCTCAATCTATGTAAAATTTAAAGCTTCCGGTATGGAAAATACTTATTATCTGGCCTGGACAACAACCCCCTGGACCCTTATCTCCAATGTTGCCCTGGTTGTGCATCCGGAAGCAAAATACGTTAAAGTCACTTATCGTGACGAGATACTGATCCTGGCTGAAGCCAGGCTGGATGTATTGGATGATGAATATGAAATTCTGGATAGTTTCCTGGGCAGAGAAATGGAACACCAGAGTTATGAACAGCTTTTCCCCTTTGTCGTTCCGCAGGAAAGAGCATTCTATATTGCTCTGGCAGATTACGTGACCATGGATGACGGTACTGGTATCGTTCATACTGCCCCGGCTTTTGGGCAAGATGACTATGAAACCGGCAAAAGATATGGCTTTCCGGTAATTCAACCCGTTGATGATGCTGGTAAATTCACCGCAGAAGTTACAGATTGGGCTGGTCAGTTTGTTAAAGATGCCGATAAATCGATAATTCGTGACCTGAAAGATAGAGGACTGCTTTATAAAAGAGTCCAGATAACACATAGCTATCCCTTCTGCTGGCGTTGTGACAGTCATCTTATTTATTATGCAAGATCCAGCTGGTACATTAAAACCAGTGATTATAAAGAACAGATGATCAACAATAATAAACAGATCAACTGGTATCCACCCTTTGTAGGCGAAAAAAGATTCGGCGAATGGCTTGAGAACAATGTTGACTGGGCTATCTCCCGGGACAGGTTTTGGGGAACACCCTTGAATATCTGGGTCTGCCCTGAATGCGGAGAGCTGGAAAGTATCGGTTCCATCAAGGAATTGACCAGTAAGGGGAAACTGAAAGATGGATCTCCGGTGCCGGAAGACATTGAACTGCACAGACCTTATGTGGATGATGTTCAATTATCCTGTCCTAAATGCTCAGCTACGATGAAGCGCACCCCAGAAGTTATTGACTGCTGGTTTGACAGTGGTTCCATGCCTTTTGCTCAATGGCATTTCCCCTTTGAAAACAGAGATATCTTTGAATCTGAACTTTTCCCGGCTGATTTTATCAGTGAAGGCATTGATCAGACTCGCGGCTGGTTCTATTCACTGCTGGCTATCTCCACCATGTTTACCGGAAAATCATCCTATAAGTCGGTTCTAGTGAATGATCTTATTCTGGATAAAAACGGACGCAAAATGAGCAAAAGTAAAGGGAATACAGCTGATCCTATTAAACTAATGAATAAGTATGGCGCAGACTCGATCCGCTGGTACCTGCTGGCTGTAAGTCCCCCCTGGATCCCGACTAAATTTGATGAAAAAGGAGTTGTTGAGATAGTTAACAAGTTCATCGGCACATTAAAAAACGTATACTCCTTTTATGTAACCTATGCCAATATCGATAACTTCGATGCAGCGAAATACGAAATTCCCAAACTAAAGGAAGCTGAGATAGACCGCTGGATAATTTCCAGATTGAATACACTTACGAAACAGGTTGTAAACGATCTTAATGCTTTTGACCTGACCCGTTGCGTAAGAGCTATTCAAAATTTTGTGATTGATGACCTGAGCAACTGGTATGTACGAAGATGCCGCAGAAGATATTGGGAAATGGACCTTACTGAAGATAAAAAGACGGCCTACTTAACATTGTACCAGGTCCTTATTGAAGTAAGTAAATTAATGGCACCATTTGCTCCCTTCCTGGCAGAAGAAATATTTACTAATCTTAACGGGCAGGAAAGCGTCCACCTGGAAGATTACCCACAGTTTACGGAAGAATTGATTGATGAGAAACTGGAAAAGGAAATGAAGACAGTTGTGGAAATGGTTTCCCTGGGCAGAGCAGCCCGGAATAACTGCCAGATAAAAGTAAGACAGACCCTGCAGGCTCTTTTCGTACCAGAGCAGTATAAAGGTCTCATCAAACGCATGGAAGATCTCATTAAAGAAGAGATCAATGTGAAAGAAATTAAATACATCAGTAAAAAAGATAATTTTGTCTCTTACGAGATCAAAGGTAATTTCAAGGTTATGGGTCCAAAATTCGGGAAGCATGTGAAGAAAATTGTAAGCGCTTTAATGGCCTTAGATGGAGACCATATTGTAGAAACTCTGCATGAGGGAAAAGATTATTACATTGATATTGAAGGTCATTCCTACAAATTAACCGATGAGGATATAATTATTTCCATTAAAGATAGAGAAGGATTCACTTTTGAATCATCTAACGATATTTATGTTGCTTTAGATACAAAACTTACACCGGAACTTATTAAAGAAGGTTTTGCCCGGGAACTGGTCAATAAGATCCAGTTTACCAGGAAAGATAATAATTTTGATATTATGGACAGGATCAAGGTGTTCTATTCCAGCGATGCAGAGATCAGTGCTGTTTTTGAAGAATTTGCTGATTACATCAAAGCTGAAACTCTTACTGATTCTTTCCATTTTGTTAAGATCCCTGAAAAAGATATGATGGAATGGGATATTAACGGAAAAACTGTTCACATTTCAGTAGCGAAGAATATTTCTTAAAAAATAGGAGTAAAAAATGGCAAAGATCAAATCTTTCAGGGGTGTTAGACCTGCTCCCGATAAAATAAGGGATGTAGCATCTCCTCCTTATGATGTATTGAATTCTAAAGAAGCAAGAATCCATGTTAAGGACAAACCCTTCAGCTTCCTGCATGTAGTTAAACCGGAAGTTGATCTGGCAGAGGATATAAATCTGTACGATGAAGCTGTATATCAGAAAGGCCGGGAAAATCTCTATAACATGATCAGTAAAAATATCCTGATCCAGGACAGCGAACCCTGCTATTATCTTTATCGACAAATTATGGGTAATGTAGATCAAGTCGGCCTTGTCGCCTGCGCTTCCATCGAAGATTATGAGAAGGACATCATCAAGAAACATGAGCATACCAGAGCTGATAAAGAAGCAGATAGGATCAAACATGTTGATACCCTGAATGCCAATACAGGCCCAGTCTTCTTAACCTATAGAGCAGTCGATGAAATGAACAGGCTTATGAGCGATATCATGAAGGAACTACCGGTCTATGATTTTGTGGCTGATGATAATATCCAGCATATTTTCTGGAAAATAGCCGATCCTGATGTGATCAAACTGATTGATAACATCTTTAAAGGAATTGATTATCTCTATGTGGCGGATGGCCATCACCGTTCAGCCTCCGGGACCAAGGTCGGCCAGCAGAGAAGAGCAGCTAATCCCAACCATACAGGTAACGAAGAGTATAACTATTTCCTTTCTGTGATCTTCCCTCATGATCAACTTTATATTATGGATTATAATAGAGTAGTAAAGGATCTTAATGGTCTTTCCAATGATAAATTCATTGAGATGGTAAAAGAGAAATTCAGCATTGAAAAACCGGATAAACCTGGCCCCTACAAACCTGACGGCCTGCATACATTCGGCATGTATTTTATGGGTAACTGGTTTAAACTTACAGCATTAAAGGATACATTCCCTGTCAATGATCCGGTCAGATCTCTGGATGTTTCAATTTTACAGGAAAATCTATTGAAACCCATCCTGGGAATTGGTGATCCCCGTACAGATGAAAGAATTGATTTTGTAGGTGGAATAAGAGGCCTTAAAGAACTTTCGAACCGGGTTGATGCAGGAGAAGCAGTTGCTTTCTCCATGTTCCCCACCTCCATTGAACAATTAATGGCTATTGCCGACGCCGGTAAAGTTATGCCACCCAAATCTACCTGGTTTGAACCGAAACTTAGATCAGGTGTAATTGTTCACTTGCTTGATTAAAATTAATTTTGGATGCCCGTTCCCTGAAATAAACGGGAACGGGTATTTTTTATGAAGAAATTTGCATTAATAAGTTTAGGTTGTCCTAAAAACCTGGTTGATAGTGAAAGTTTTGCTTTCATAGCAGAACAGAATGATTTCACATACACTGAAAACCTCGAAGAAGCAGAACTGATAATCATCAATACCTGTGGTTTTATCGAATCTGCCAAAGAGGAATCGGTCAATACTATTCTGGAAACAGCTGAGCTTAAACATACAGCTTCCTTAAAAAAACTTATCGTCACAGGATGCCTGGTAAAACGTTATTTCCAGGACCTGCAGGAATCTCTTCCCGAGATCGATGAGTTAGTAGACCTGAAAGATTTCAAAAGTTTTGCATCTATTCTGGGTCAGGAAACAGAACTGAAAAGAAAATTGTTAACACCAAACCATTATGCCTATATCAGAATCAGCGATGGCTGCAACAATTTATGCAGTTATTGTGCGATTCCAGCCATAAGAGGAAGCCTGAAAAGCGTCCCGGTTGAAGCTCTTGTTAAGGAAGCAGAGGAACTGGCGGAAAAAGGTGTAAAAGAATTGATCATAACAGCCCAGGATACAGCTCTTTACGGAATAGACATTTACGGCGAACAAAAACTTCCTGATCTCCTGGATAAACTGCATAATATAAATGGAATCGAGTGGATCAGGATACTTTATCTACATCCTGCCCACATTAATTCAACGATCATCGATAAAATTGCTGAGCTGCCAAAAGTGTGTAAATATTTTGATATCCCGTTGCAGCATATCAATGATGATCTTCTAAAGAGCATGAATCGCAAAGTGGATTCGATCCGAATTAAGGAGATTCTTCAGGAGATCAGAAATAAAATCCCCGGTGCTGTTATCAGATCTTCGTTAATAACCGGCTATCCTGGAGAGAGTTTCCATAAATTCAATGAATTGAAAGCTTTTCTGCAGGAAGAAAATATGCTGAGAGTAGGTGTATTCTCCTATTCCAGAGAAGAAGGAACCCCTGCTGCAAAAATGCTCCGTCAAGTTTCTTTGAAAACTTCCGAAAAAAGAAAAGATGAACTGATGGCTCTGCAGCAGAAAATCTCCACTCAACTGCTTGTTAATTATATTGGGAAGCGAATAGAGGTAATTATTGACCGCAGGTCAGAATACGATTCATATCAGTTTGAAGGTCGATCCCGTTTCGATGCACCGGAAATAGACGGAACTGTGTTTATTTCGGAAGGAAATGCAGAGATCGGCGATATCGTTGAAGTTGAAATATACGATTCCTGGGAATATGATCTGATCGGGAATATAGTGAAATAAGGGAGGAAGAATGAAAAGAAAGATCTCCTGTACCGGAATTAAACCGACAGGTACCCCACATATAGGAAATTATTTCGGAGCAATAAAACCTGCTCTGGAACTGGTGGAAGAATACGATGCAAGATATTTTATTGCGGATTACCATGCGCTTAATTCTATCAAAGATCCGGTTGAAATCAGGAATTCAACCTATGAAGTAGCTGCAGCCTGGCTGGCCTGTGGCCTGGACCCTTCCAAAGCCCTGATCTACAGACAGTCCTCTGTGCAGGCCACCTTTGAGCTTTCAACTCTACTCATGGCATTTACTCCAAAAGGATTAATGAACCGGGCTCATGCTTATAAAGCTGTTTCTGCTAATAATCAGGAAAATAACCGCGATCTGGATGATGGGATCAACATGGGGCTTTTCACCTACCCCATTTTGATGGCTGCTGATATTCTGCAATTTGACAGCGATGTAGTTCCTGTCGGCAAAGATCAGGCTCAACATCTGGAAATGACAGTTGATATCGCAGAAAACATCAACAGGAATTACAAAAAGGATCTGATCAAAATACCTCAGGCACTTATTCGTGATTCTGTAGCAACTATACCAGGCCTGGACGGCAGGAAAATGAGCAAGAGTTATAACAATTACATTCCCATGTTCATTGAATCCAAAAAACTTAGAAAACTGATCATGAAAATAGTTACTAATTCACAGACCGTAGAGGAGCCCAAAGATCCTGATACCTGTAATATTTTTTCTATGTTCAAGCTTTTTGCCAGCGAAAATGAGATTGCTGAATTACGCCGGAAATACCTGGCTGGCGGTATGGGTTGGGGAAATGCTAAACAGGCATTATATGAGGTTATTGACAGGACATTAAGCCCCATTAGAGATCGTTATAACGAGATCATTGCTGATAAACCATACATTGATCGTATCTTAAACGAAGGATCGGAAAAAGCACAGGAGATAGTCTCCAGAAAAATAGATTTTTTAAGGCACGAGATAGGATTAGGCAGAATATAGAATTTTCATTAAAAATAATTGACACCAAAAAGCCGCAAATTAATTGTGTTCAGCATTAATCGATAGGAGTTAGAATGTTATATACATTGTTATTAATTATACATGTGATAATTTCAGTTGCTTTGATCATGGTCATCCTGGCACAATCCAGTAAAGGTGGTGCTCTGGATGGATTAGTTGGTGGAACTGCAGCCAATGTTCTAGGTGGACAGGGAGCTTCCAAATTTTTGAAAAACGCAACCAGGGTTCTTGGCCTGGCATTTATGCTTTCCTGCATTCTACTGGTCTTCCAGCTTAGAAAAAGCGGAACTTCTACTTCTTCTACAGGAGCTGTTGACAAGCTTAGAGAAGAAGCAAGCAAGCAAACCGAAGAGCAGGGCGAATTACCGGCTTTACCTTTAACAGAAGAAAATCCGACAGAAAATACAGATAATTAATAGTTGCAGAAGTGGTGGAATTGGCAGACACGCAAGACTAAGGATCTTGTGCCCAACTCTGGGTGTGCGGGTTCAAGTCCCGCCTTCTGCACCAGATTTTAAAACCGGCTTAGCCGGTTTTTTTTTGCCAATTATTTTGCTCCAGTTATAAATTCATGGTATCTTATCTATAACAATTATGAGATCACAGGTTTAAGGGGGTATTATGAAAAAAATATTCATTCTAATTCTCTGTTTTATAACCGCAGTTATCTCTCCAGAAATATCACAGCCAACTCAAACAACCGATATTCCAAGCCAAACAGAATCGCACAACCTTACGGGGAACGATCCTTCCAGTAAGAATCACAGGGCAACTCCTGATGATGCACTGAGGTTGCTTAACCTGGCTTTTGAATACATAGAGAGTAACGGTAAAGAAAAAGCCTTCATGGCGTTCAATGATCCTACGGGAGATTTCCATTATAAAGATACTTATGTATTTGCCATAGACATGAACGGCGTGGTATTGGCACATGGTGGAGATATTGATCTGGTCGGAACGAATCAGTACTATTTGAAAGATTCAGTTGGTAAATACTTCATTCAAGATTTTATTAGGCTTATTACTGAAAGGGATGAAGGTTGGATCAAATACAAATGGCACAATTACGAAACATTTGAGATTGAGACTAAACTTACCCTGCTTAAACGATATGACAGTAGAATATTCCTGGGCTGTGGAGTTTATTGCGGAAGTTGATCTATATCCTGTTGATTACCAAAGATCTGCCATTCCCCGTTTTCGTAGTAGAGGTAAGACAGGTCACCATTTTCTGCTGAAGGTTCCTGGTAAAGAGAAGAGCCATTTTCGGAGATTAGATCGAGATTGAAACTGGCCACAGCAAAATTACCGGAAATATCAATATCAAGATCTGTAATATCAATTTCGCTGTACTCGATAAGTCGGCTTTCCCACTTTACCTCCTCATCTGCAAAAAAATCTCCGTTGTGAAAATAATCTGAATGATAGTGGGACATGATGGCATTAAGATCTGCCAGGATAAAAGCTATCCTGATATCCTCCAGCATTTCTGTTATGAGACTTTTATTTACATCTTCCGTTGAGGAGAGGCCCGAACATCCGGACAGCAATACAACAATTATAATCAATAAGCCAAATCTCATTTTCATCTTTTCAGAATAACCACATTTTCGATATGGTATGTGTGAGGAAACATATCGAAAGGTTTAATGCTGGTTACTTTAAATCCGCTTGCAGTAAACAGTTCTATATCTCTTAATTGAGTGGCTGGATTGCAGCTTACGTAGATAATTTCAGGTATCCCGCTGGCCAGCACAACTTCAATTACGGATTTTTCCAAACCTTTCCTGGGAGGATCAAATACAATTGTATCGATCTCATTGGAATTACAGATACTTTTTATATTATCTTCAACTTTTCCACAAATAAAATCAACGTTTTCAATTTTATTCAGTCTGGCGTTAAACTCACCATCTTTCACAGCAGCCTGATTCTCTTCCACAGCAATAACTCTTGCCGCCAGATCAGCTATATAAAGAGCTATAGAGCCTATACCACTGTAGGCATCCAGAACCCGAGACCCCTTATTCAGATTAGCCTTTAGATGATCATAAAGCGCTTTCATGGTAAATGGATTAACCTGGAAAAAAGAGTCATAGTTGATCCTGAATTCTATCTTCCCCAATGAGTCCTGCAGCCAGCTTTTTCCATAAAGTACTTTTGTTTTGGAACCTAATATTCGATTTACCGGATCAGGATTTACATTTTGGATAATACCAGTAATATCCGGATAACTTTTCAGCAGCAGCCCAATTAATTGTTTTGTGAAAGCCAGCCTACTTGTTCTGGTTACGAGAATTACAAGGATTTCATCTGTTTTAAAGGAATATCTGAAACCAATATGTCTGAGATTCCCCTGCCTGGTCAATTCGTTATAAACTTTTACATTAGCCTGCTTAATGTGGAGTAGTATATCTCGACCCAGAATATCGAAGACTGCCGGATGTAGTTTGCAGGAATTGTGAGGAATGATCTGATGTGATTTTTTGCCAAAGATCCCGAATAGAGCTTCGCCTTCCGCTTTTCCCACCGGCATGAAACTTTTATTTCTGTAGTGATTAAAAACCGCAGAACCAGTCACAGGTAAAAAAACATCCTCCGGGTAATTACGGAAAATTTCCCGGACAATAGCTTCCTTATTCTCAAGCTGAATGGCGTAACTAATGTTAAGCCAGTCACATCCACCACATTTTCCAAATACTTCACAAGCAGGTTCGATCCTGCCTGTTCCTGGTTTCAAAACTTCTTCAATTTCAGCATATTGAGCTTTTTTGTTTTTATTGATAATCCGTACCTTTAACAGATCACCGGGCACAGCGTTATAAACAAAAATCGGGTTGGAGTTGTGAAACCCCAGCCCAAATCCCTGATAAACAAGTTTCGTTATCTTTAACTGATCAATAATATCGCTACTCAAAATTTACCTTTAATATGCATAAATCGTAATTTCCATACCATATATATAGCTTCTCTGACTATTTTTTTCGACATTTTAGAATCTCCGCTTCTGCGGTCTGTGAAAACAATCGGTATTTCCTTGATCCGGAACTTTTTCAGCCAGGTTCGGTAATTCATCTCGATCTGAAAAGAGTAACCGTCTGACAAGATCCCGTCCAGATCAATACTTTCAAGTACCTCTCTTCTGAAACATTTGAATCCTCCAGTAGGATCATTAATTGGCATACAGGTTATAATTCTCACGTATTTGGAAGCCCCGTAGCTGAGGATCAATCTGGAGAGAGGCCAATTTACTACGTTTATTCCTTTAATATAACGAGAACCAATTACCAGATCATTATCTTCGATCGCTTTCAGCATTTCAGGTAATATGGCGGGATCGTGCGAAAAATCAGCATCCATTTCAAAAATGTAATCATATTTCCTTTCTATGGCCCATTTAAATCCGGCAACATAAGCAGAACCTAATCCCATTTTTCCAGCTCTTTTCAGGATATTAATTCTCTTATTTTTCTTCATCAGATTTTCAACTGCATCTGCTGTGCCGTCGGGAGAATTGTCATCTACAATTAGAATATCAATTATTTTATCCTGCTCCAGCACGGCAGCAATAATATTTTCAATATTCTCTATTTCTTTGTAGGTTGGTATGATAACTAAAGCTTTCATTAAAAGATAATACTCCTTATTCTTTATCTAAATTATTTTCCAGCAATTGTCTGGTTTTAACTTTTTCTTTTCTATTCGCTGGAGATCCCAGCCACATTTCCTGTTTGCCAACATCCTTTGTTAGTAAACTGCCAGCTCCTACCATACCATCCTCACCGACGATCCTGCCGGGAAGGATCGTGGCATTAACCCCGATTCTACCGCCTTTTTTTACTGTTACACCTTTGAAGTGGTTGAATCTCTCTTTATCTCTTCCCATAAAATTATCATTACTGGTAGTAACGCCGGGAGCGATGAAACAATAATCTTCCAACAGTGAATAAGCAGTGATATAGCAATTTGTTTCCAGTTTACAGCGGCTGCCGATCTTTACAAAATTCTCTATGGCCACACCTCTACCAATGATATTAAGATCGCCGATAACAACGTTTTCTCTGACTGTGGCAAAATCAGCTATGAGGTTACTGCTACCGATCTCAGCCTGAATATAGATAATGACATTTGCCCCGATCTTACAATTGGCTCCGATAACCAGCGGCTCAAAGCTGTTTGCTTCTTTAAAAATACTTCTCGGTGATGTTAATGGTCTTTTCCCCAGAATTGTACCTTCCTGGATCTGAACATTATCAGCGATCCTGACACCATTTTTGATGATAACACCATGGTCTATACGGCAATTTCTGCCGATCACCACATCGTCTTCAATAATAACATTCAACCCCAGCTGCGTATCTTCACCTATTTCTGCTTGACTGGAAATAAATTGAGCCATCAATCTCTCCTTTCTGCGAAGCAAATTTTTCTTAGTTATAACTAAAGTAAAGTTTTTTAATGAAAAAAAGCCCCATCCAGTTCGGAAAGGGCTTTAATGAACATATTCCAATAATCTACACGATACCGTGGTCGATCATAGCGTCAGCAACTTTAATGAATCCGGCAATGTTAGCACCGTTAACGTAATTAACGAAATCACCATTTTTACCGTGTTCAACACATTGATCATGAATAGCGATCATAATATTGTGAAGTTTTTCATCAACTTCTTCTGCAGACCAATTCAGACGCAGGCTGTTCTGGGACATTTCCAGACCGGATGTAGCAACACCACCGGCGTTAGCAGCTTTACCAGGACCATAAAGGATTTTGTTGTTAAGGAATACATCAACAGCTTCCGGAGTAGAAGGCATATTAGCACCTTCAGAAACACACATACAACCATTTGCCATAAGTGTTTTAGCAGCGTTAACATCGATCTCGTTCTGAGTAGCACTTGGCAGAGCGATATCACATTTAACATCCCAAGGTTTTTTACCTTCGAAATATTTAACGCCAAATTCATCAGCGTATTCTTTAATTCTGCCGCGTTTTACATTTTTAAGTTCCATGATGAAAGCTAATTTATCGGCATCGATTCCGGCTGGATCATAGATGTATCCGCTTGAGTCGGAAAGTGTAACAACTTTTCCACCCAGCTGAGTAACTTTTTCTGTTGCATACTGAGCAACATTTCCTGAACCTGAAACAACACATGTTTTACCTTCGAATGACTCATTTTTTGTTTTCAGCATTTCATTGGCAAAATAGACCTGACCATAACCAGTAGCTTCCGGACGGATCAGACTTCCACCCCATTTAAGACCTTTACCGGTAAGAACGCCTGTGAATTCGTTCCTTAATTTTTTATACATTCCGAACATGTAGCCGATCTCTCTTCCACCAACACCGATATCACCAGCTGGTACATCTGTGTGTTGTCCAATATGACGGAACAGTTCAGACATGAAAGCCTGGCAGAATCTCATAACTTCATTATCAGATTTTCCTTTTGGATCGAAGTTACTTCCACCTTTACCACCGCCCATGGGCAGAGTAGTAAGGCTGTTTTTAAATATTTGTTCAAAACCGAGGAATTTAAGAATAGAAAGATTAACACTTGGATGGAATCTTAATCCACCTTTATAAGGACCAATTGCGCTGTTGAATTCAACTCTGAAACCTCTGTTAACCTGTACTTCACCATTATCCCTAACCCAGGGAACTCTGAACATAATTGTTCTTTCAGGTTCAACGATCCTCTCGATGATCTTAGCTTCCTGATATACAGGATTAGCTTCATAAACAGGCCAGATCGATTCGACAACTTCTTTTACTGCCTGCATAAATTCAGGTTGTGCAGGGTTTTTTGCGGCTGTTTGAGCCAAAAAATCGTTAATAGACATAGTACCTTCCTTAATTTTTTTTATTATGAACGGAGGAAAAATTTAATCTCTAGCTATAATGTCAAGTTATTCAATTGCAAAAATTTATTAAATAAATACTTTTCTTTTTATGGTTTATTTCAGGATGATTGAAATACCGCTTTTCCCATCTGTCTTCACTATCAAAGGTTTAGCAATTTTAATGTGTACAGCATAGTTAAATCTATTAATGACAGTTTGTTGCTGCAGCCAATCCCAATCTACAAGGTCATCTTTGGAATTAGAATCAACCGACATGTAAACAATATTCATGGCCACCAGATTGTGAAAGAAATGGCTACCCTGAGAAGCCTCAACATTGAAATTATCCAGGCTTGTTTCAACTATTACCCGGGCGTTATCTATTTGGGACCAGCGGATCGGAATACCGAGGAATCTATCGCTGGTACCCCATCTTCCCGGTCCTATCAGAATATACTCCCGTCCGGCAGCTTTTAATTGAGTATTCAGCCGATCTACTTCCTGCGATATTTTAATGGTTTCGGTATTATCAAATTTGTCCGGATCAATGAATATTATGTCCTCAATTCCATCAATCTGACCATTTCCTATGCTCTGAGTAGAAAGCAGGCAAAGTTCTTTCGGATCGACAGTTTTCAGGTTCAGTTCCATCGCTTCCAGATTCACTGACAGTGGTCTGATCTGAAGCAGATAAAAGATTATTTGACCATCAGGTTTTTTATCCAGAGCAAACTCAATTTCCACTGGAACTCCCAGCCCGATCTTGCCAATCTCAAGGATGCGCTGCAAAATGGCAGATAAAGGCACCTGGTTGAAATGAATGATGTTTCTGTAGGTAAGTGCCAGAGGCCCCTTAACATAACTGCTGTCATTGAAAGAAAGTCTCTGGTAATCCCAGACTGAGGCTACCTGACGGAAAGTTTTCTCCAGATTTTTCTGAGTTATTCTAATCTTTTTAAGAGTCGCTTCTTCACCTTCGTTGAGATCGAAATTCCTGTTATCCAGATCAATTGCATAAAATATTTTCTGACTGTTTTGAACGATCTCAGTTGGTCTTTGCAGATCAATTCTGGGGTAATAGGGACAGTACCTGTAAGAGAGACCACCATCTACTACTTCTTTACCCAGACCCAAAGCCAGGGCAACAATTCCATCTTCATGTTTCATGCCCTTAATGGGGTAGAAATTATAGGACTGAGCAGTGCCGGAAATGAACGGAAAGAACAAGTCATTCTTATGGGGAGAGCCGGCAGTTTCCTGAATTATTACGGCCATTTTTTCTTCTTCTGTTTTGTAGTTAATGCTATTTAGATAACGCCTTGCGACTTCTTTAAAAGGGGAAGCGAAGATCAGTTTTATTGATTTTAGAAGATTTTCCAGTCTGAGTTCGAAATCCTCCTCATTATTGGGCAGCATATAGGTTTCATAAACACCGGCAAAGGGTTGGGTCTGGGAATCTTCCAGCAGGCCGGATGATCTTACAGCCAGCGGGTGGGAATAGTTTTCGATTAATTGGCTCAGTCTTGCTTTAAGTTCTGTGGATAAAGATACTTTTAGAAAGATCCCGTTAATCTCTGCGTCTGTCAGGTTATTGATCTCGTCTGGTTCAATATGATTTGATTCCATAAACTCATCGAACTCATTTGTCCCGATGATGGCAGTTTGCGGAAGTTTTATTTCCACAGTATCGAATTCTTTATCCAACTCCATCGATGTCAGAAAAGCATTCAGAAAGGCCAGGCCTCTGCCTTTCCCCCCCAACGAGCCTTCTGCCAGTTGAGTTATCTTGCCGTCTTCGGTAAAGATGGAGACATTATATTTAACAACAGTACCTTTGTTTCGCTCTTTGCGGATGCTGTTAATAGTATTCAGCAGATATTTTCTGATCTCGTCAGAAGTAAGAAAATCCGAGGCAACGACATACCTGATCTGACGGGCTACTTCTATTTCCCCGTGAGCCATTAACCAGGCTGAGAAGTGATTATTATTAACATGATAAAGCAGAGAATCTTCTGGAACGGACATGATCTTTTTTTCAAAATGGTACATGGAACTGGCCCGGTCGATCTCGTCTCCAGCCTTATTGCGAAAAATGAAGTCACCAAAGCCCAGATTTGTCTTAAAAAAATGTCTGACATAAGTTAACAGGGTCTGTGAATTTTTACTGTAAAATTCACAATTCAGTTTTTTTGCTTCAATTTCATTATCCGGATCAGCAGACTGGATCAAAATCGGCAGATCCCGATTATCCTGACGTATCTGTCTAACAAATTTAATCCCGGCTCTTTCATCGATCATTCCGTTTTTGGGGAAATTAACATTAGTAACAACACAGATGATGTTATTGCGGAATTTATCGTACAATTCCCGGGCTGTTTCATAATCGTGAGCCAGCAGGATCTTGGGTCGAGCTCTCATTCTGAGCCGTTTATCCTCTTCATGCAGTTCGAAATCGATCAATTCCTGGGTCAGTTTCAGTACTTCAGAATAATAGAGAGGAAGATAGAGGGAATAATATTCAATGGAACGTTCGATCATCAGAACGATCCGCACATGGCCGATCTTAACGTCATGATCAGCATTCAGTCTATCTTCAGCACTTTTTATCATAGCTAAGAAAAGTTTAGTATCACCAGTCCAGAGGAATGTATCATCAAACTCTTCCAGCAGATGTGGAGCTTTAGCAACCATTTGAAAATAGACATTTTTAGTAACCAGCAATTGTAAAGGCAAGTGAGGATGTTTTTCCTTAATTTGGCTGCAGACATTCTCTACAGCGGCATTTCTTACCCGCATCATAATGATGATATGATCATAATTTCCTGTTTCGATCACACCCAGTACGTCTTCATCGAAAGTAATATGTCTAATTTGGGGAGATACGCTCAGGTCCAGCTGTCTGAATTCACCGAAAATCTGTTCAGAAAGCAAACCATCCTTTTCCAGCACATAGGCATCGAAAACGCTCGAGATCAGCAAAATGTTTCTTATCCTTATCTGCATCAGTTTATGGAAATTCTCATCTCCGAATTTGAACTTATTATAGTAGTAAGTAAGATCTTCAAAATTCATATAACACCTATTTATATATTAAGGAAATCCCTTTCCTGCCATTCATTTTAATCACAACCGGCTGCTCCATTACAAGGTGAACAAAGTGTTCTGTTCTTTCCACCACCGGTTGTTGTTTCAACCATTCCCAATCCAGAAAATCATCTTCAGACGAGGCCGGAACGGAAAAATAACCCACATTCATGGAAGTAAGATTATGGAAGAAATGGGTACCCCGGGAAGTTCCTATCTCTAAATCATCTAATCCAATTTCTACAATGATCCTGGCTTTATTTATTTCGTGCCACTTTACGGGTATTCCCAGAAAGCGGTCTCTAGAACCCCATCTGCCGGGTCCGATAAGTATGTATTCACGATCCTGTTCGTTCATTTTTTTATTAAGGCTGGCAATCTCTTCCCGCAACGTTTCTGTTTGCGTGCCGGTGAATTTATCGGGGTCCACATAGATCACATCAACAATGTTATTTATGATCCCGTTCCCCATACCTTTAGTTGTAAAAAGGAAGATCTCATTCCTGTCTAATTCCATGGCATTGATCTCCACATTTTCGCGGTCAATATTCAGGGGTCTGATCTGCAGAATGTAGAAGGTCGGATTTATATCTTCAGCTTCGTTTTCCGTGAGATCGACCGCAAATTCCATTTCCACTGGTACACCCATGGCCTTTTCCCCTATCTCCAGGCAGTTCTTTAAAATGGAAGCCAGAGGAAAAGATTTGTGCTGAAGAATCCCTTCCAGGGTAATGATCTCCTTAACAGGTGCAGAAGTATTATCCTTAGAAATCCGGGTTGCAACAATGCCCGGCAGTATGTTGTTGTCCGGAAGATCGTTAATTTTTACTTTTTCCAGGTTGCCTTCATAAGTATCGGTGATGGGAAAGATTGTCTTTTTTAAATTCAGAACATACATTTCCGGGGATAAATTGCCCGGAGCTTCCTTACCTGAAAAAAACTGTTTATCCGGATAACTGGGGCTGAATCTTAGCTGGTTTCCACCTTCTGTAAGCAACTTGCCCAGGCCGTATGACAAAGCAGCAATGCCGTCACTGTTTTTAAGATCTGCCGTCGGGGAAAGGTTAAACGACTGAGCCACACCGGAGAAATGAGGGAAGAAATAGTCATTACAAGTTTCCCCCGCGATCTCCTGAATAATAACTGCCATTTTTTCTTCTTCAAGAATGTAATTAATACTTTCGATATAATTTACCGCACTTTTATAAAAGACAGAGGAGTAAACCATTTTTATGGAATCCATCAGATTCTTGAGCCTTGTCTCATCGTCCGGATCATTATTAGGCAGGAAGATCGTTTTATAGATCCCGGCAAAAGGTTGGGACTGGGAATCTTCCAACAGGCCGGAAGAACGCACTGCCAGCGGAAATCTGATCTTCTGGATAAAAATCTTTAATATCTTCTGCAGGGGGGCGGAAAGACTGCCTTCAACAAATCTTCCAGTTATTTCAAGATCATTCTTCTCCAATAAGGAATGATTGATGTGATTATTCTCCATGAAGCGATCAAATTCACTAGTTCCAATAATGAAAGTGCGTGGGATTTTAACATCAGCGTGAGGGAATTTTTCCGTAAAATTCATTGTAACGAACAAAGAATTCAGAAAAGCCAGTCCTCTTCCCTTCCCTCCCAGGGAGCCTTCAGCCAGGCTGATTATCCCGTCCTTTATGTTCAGTGAGCCGGGAAAGAACTTAATGATCTTCCCTCTGTTTCTTGTGAATTGAACTTTCTTGAAAACTGAGATCAGATGAGCTCTGACCTGAGAGATTGAAGCAAAATCCGAGACTTTCAGTCCTCTGATTTTTTTAGCAAAGAGGAACTCACCATGTGCAGTCAACCAGGCGGAAAAATCATTCTGAGTACTGTGATAAAACAAGGATTCATCCGGGATCACAGCCAATATTTTTTCAAAATCTTCCACAGTTTTTACGCGGTCTATTTCGGTACCGTCTTCATAGCGGAAAACAAAATCGCCAAAGCCCAGATTTTTCAAAATGAATTTCCTCAGATCGTGCAGCAGGCGTTTGGAATTTTTGTGCAGGAAATGAACATTCAGAGCAGCAGCTTTGGCTTTATTATTAATTTCCGAGGACTGCAGCAGGATCGGACAGTCAGCTTCTTTTGCTCTTAATGCTTCAATCAGTTTAATTCCTGCTACGGGATCAATTACACCATTTTTTTTATATCTGATATCGGAGATAACGGCGATAATAAATTCCCGATATTTCTCGTATAGTTCCAGAGCCTGCTCGTAGGTATGGCAAAGCAGTACTTTAGGACGTCCTCGCATTCTGCGGCGTTTACTGATATCATCAAGTTCTTCGTTGATCAATTTTTGAGTCTGTTTCATGATCTCTTCATAGAGAAGCGGATGGAACATAGAATAGTAATGGATAGAATCTTCCACCAGCAGAATAACTCTCACCGAACCCTGTTCAGTATCTTTTTCCACATTCCAGATATCTTCAATATATTTTATCATCGTCAGGAAGACCTTGCTGTCACCATTCCAACTGAAGACGTTATTGATGTACTTCATATCTTCGCTGTCTTTATCAATAAGACCGATGTCGTTAGATACGTTCAGCAGCAGTAAGATCGGCAGATCGGGATACATTTTATAGACTTCACGGCTAAATTGGAAGGGTGTCAACTCACCAATTCTCATCATGGTAATAACCAGATCGAATCTTTTCTCTTTGAGCAATTCAAGGGCTTGTTTTCCGGTAGGAACACTTATGATCCTGGGAGCTGTACTAAGGTTCAACTGCCGGTATTCACCATGGATCTGTTCCGATAACCGTCCATCCTGTTCGAATATGAAAGCATCATAAAAGGTTGATACCAATAAAATGTTGGTTACTTTTTTCTTCATCAGATTGTGAAAAATATCTTCACCGAACTTAAATTTATTATAATAATAATTCAATTCTTTAAGATCCACAGATCCTCCATTGAAAACTGAGCAATTGCTTTCTAGAACAAACAGCTCCGGTTGTCAAGAGCTGTTAAAATTTTCTTCTTACAGTTGCACCGCTGCTATCACAAATACCTGTGTAAACAGCCTACGGGGCTACGTTCCAGGCTCCTTTTAGCTTGACACATTTTGCTGGGTTTAGCTTAAAGCTTAAAGAAAGGAATAATAATGAAAAATAGAGCCTTAATATTAATTTGCGGATTGTTTTTCTCGTTACTTTACGGTCAGGCCTGCGAGTTAAAATGGAATCGTCCCTGGCTAGTTTCAGGCAATCACCTTTCACTGCTTGAGCTGCAGCAGGACGAAGACCTTATTTTTATACCTGAAATGAGGGAAAGGAAACTGCAGGAATCAGAATTTAATTTTGCATTTTCTTCTGTAAATTGCTTTAAACAAGCTCTGCTGAACTTTATATCAAAATCGGATAATTCCACTCTGCTATATTATAGAAGTCCGGATCAATACGAGCAAGATCCCCTTTCATCCTATATTCACCCAGCTTCAATCCCTCTCAGATCTATGCTCAAATTCAGTTTAACAAGCGGCCTGGATCATGTAATTGTTGATGATAACAGCTATTCCTTTATTTATTACCGAACCCGAATGTCAGGTTTTATCAATCAGAGACTTTTTTTTACAGGAGAATGGTGGGCCGGCCATTTTACCGGGCAGATGGAAGAAGCTGAACAATCTCATCTTATCGATAGCTGGACGCAGTATTCCAAAAATGATAATAAACTTTACCTGGATAATGTCTCAGGCAGGCTTACTTACAGAGGCAAGGGAAATTTCTGGTCTGCTTCAATTGGAAAAGGAAAACATGAGATCGGCAGCAACATTGGTGGCAGTATTATTTTGAATGACGCCTGCAATGATTACGGCTATTTCAGTTCCAAATTCGTTTTTAAGGATTTTTATCTGTCATATCTGCATGGCGCACTTATTCCAGACAGTTCCAGAACCAATTCTACCAAAGATTTTTCCGATAAGTTCCTGGTAATTCATAAAATAGGCTGGACTCCTGCCGATAATTTTGAACTATTTATCGGGGAAGAGATAATTTATGCCAACCGTAGTCTCGATCTTAATTATCTTCTGCCCCAGTCATATATGCGTGCTACGGAGCATAACTTAAGTGACCGGGATAATGCTTTGATCTTTGCCGGGCTCAATTACCAGCCAGTTCCCAAGTTGCACATTTTCTTCAATTTCCTGCTGGATGAGTTTAGGAAATCGGAATTTTTGGGTAACTGGTGGGGCAATAAATATGCCCTGCAGCTGGGAACTTCGTTCACATTCCAGCGGGAAAAAAGTGGAATTGCAAGTTTGGAATTTACGGCCGTAAGACCCTGGCTTTACACTCATTACGTGCTGGAAAATCGTTTTTCCCACAATGATATACCACTGGGCTTTCCGTCCGGCAGCAACCTGCTTCAGTACACAGCGGAGATCAATTACGACCTGTGGCCCGGTTTGAATGTAAACGCAAAGGCAATCTACAGAAGACAGGGAAGTGTAGGTAACAGTTTTACCATCAACTACAATGACAGACCTTCCGATACGGCTGACTGGCTGGAAGGAAAAATAACAGATACTGCCGAGATCAGTCCTGTTATCACCTGGCGCATCCTGGCACATCATTCCATTAAAATTGCTTATTCCTGGGAATACAATAGAAATACAGATTCCTCTGACTCACAGTTATACTTCAGTTATCAGGCAGACTATTAATGGATCCTGTTTTTTGGGTCTTCTCGATATTCATTCTAATTCTGACAATCGGATTATTAAGAAATAAAACCGTTACTGTCGGTACTGAAAATTCCTATTCGATAATCATCGCCTGCCGGAATGAAGGAAAAAACCTGCCGGCTCTGCTCCAGACACTGCAGAGATTGGATTATCCTTCCGATAAATTTGAGATACTTCTGGTAGATGATGCTTCTAAAGATAACACCCGGATTTTACTGGATGAGTTCTGTTCCGAAAAAGAAAATGCACGTTACTTCTGCATTGATGTTAAAAGCTTGGAATACCGGGGAAAAAAAGCAGCATTAAAACTGGCTGCGGAAAATGCCCGATATCCGTTCTTGTTATTCACCGATGCAGATTGCAAGGTTCCGACTGACTGGCTGCATTCCTACAACCAATGCATCTCTGAGAGAACCGGGATGGTCGTGGGTACAACCATGGACCCAGAGGAAAAAGGGATAATTTCTTTCGCAAATAAAGTGAAATTCAGCCTGTTTGCTGCAACTATCGGTCTGGGAATTCCTTTCAGTGCTTCGGGAGGAAATCTGTGTATCAGGAAGCAAAGCTTCGAAGAGGTTGGCGGCTATGAACGTGTAAAACATTTTGTGGCAGGAGATGACAAGCTGATGCTTAATCTTATCAGTAAAACAGGCTGGAAGATCCGCTATAACAGCAGTCATCCAGTGCTGACCAATTCTCTGGAGACGAAAAGATTACGCTTTGAGCAGAAGAAAAGACGTTTCGGCAAATTCTTCCTCTCCTCTCCCCTTTATCAGATCATTTCCATATTGGTTCTGTTTTTTTATATTTATCTTACTTATAAATTGTTGTTCAAATCCAATTGGGTTGATGCAGGCTTGTATTATTTCAGTGTTTTGATCTTCTGGATAGCTAATTTGCTAGTTCATAAATACCGGTTTATCTTAACTGATCTCATTCTGCTGATTATCTATCCCTATTACCTGATCTTTTTTTCATTTATTGGAGCTTTCAGTAAATGGGAATGGAAGAATTAATCGATTAACTCCGAGAGCGTTTTAAATTCTATACTTTCATTTTTTATCAATTCTATTAACCGGGATAATGCATCAACTGGCAGCTGTTTGTCTCCATTCCCGTCATGTAGTACAATTATCGATCCAGATGATATCCTATTCATAACTCTCTTCTGGATCTCTTCAGCACTGGAGCATAGGAAATCTTTCGGGTCCATATTCCAAAGTGCCATCTGATTGTTCATTTTATTCAGCAGAAGAAACTGCAGGAGATTGAATCTGCCATAAGGAGGCCGGAAAAACCTGATTTCGGGTAATCCATTCTGCCGCAGTATTTCATCGGTTTTTTAAATTGTTCGGATAAAATGTGAATTTCCTTTCCAGAAAAGAGTTTCATGTCTGAAACCATGATTGCCGATCTCGTGTCCGGATGCATGTATCCGGCGTAACAGATCCAGATTGTGAATAATTTTCTCGCCTCAAATGAAGAATGTAGCCTGAATCGATGCTTTATCCAGAATATCCAGTATCTATGGAGTTAAAACAGGATCGGGGCCATCATCGAAGGTTAGAGCTATCGAACCAGTAACTGCCTTTCCTTTCCTGAATAACAACTTTCCCATATCTTCTCCGAGATCAAGCAATTGATTGACGAATATCATTGCCATCTATAAACAGACTTCTAATTATTCCAAATTATCAGGGTCAAGGAAATTAGCAGATTATGCAGAAAATAGTTATTAAGAGAATTATTTATTTCAGCAAGATCATCGTCACGATCCTGATAATGTATATTATATTCAGGAAGATCGATCTGACGGCTGTATTCAACAATTTCCTAAAGATATCACTGGTTCTTTTATTGTTCCTTCTGATCACTGCAGTGCTGAAGGTTTTCCTTTACTGCCGTAACTGGGGTAGGTATCTGCATCTGGAGCCTGATTACAGGCCAGAGAAGGGCGAGATCTGTCGTTCTTTTTTTGTGGGTCAAGCTTTGAGGTTCCTTTTACCCGGCGGTTACGGAGTTGTAGGTAAAATGTATTTCGTGAATAATAAAAAAAAATCCACTCTTATCTCTATAGGACTGGAGAAATTCATTCAAATCTGGACAGCCTTTTTTTTTGCAGCTTTTGCAGCGATCTTTTATTTCAAAGCTGTACCATTTTTAATAAAACTGCTGATCTTTCTGATCATTCTGTCTGCTCCATTTCTGGTCCAGATCATACCAGACAAGGTAAAAAGAAGTTCCCTGAAAGCTTATATTCATAACTACAAAAAATCGATAATAACAATTTTAATAACTCAGATAATTTATATGTTGATCACACTGGTCCAATATTACCTGCTGATTAGATATTTCAATGATGTGTCTTTTTTCTCTGTTGTAATTGCAGTTCCAATTATTCTTACTGCCAATCTCATTCCAATAACTTATGCCGGCCTGGGTTTCAAAGAAACTTTTGCCATAGAGATCTTGTCTCATTATGATATTCCCGCTGAAATAGCTGTTACCTGTACTTTGATGATTTTTTTTATTAATACTGCCTTACCGGGATTAGCTGGCCTATATTTTATCGTCAGAAAAAAGTAGAATCTACAAATTAATGACCTTTTTTTTCTTTTACCCTCAGCTTCACACTTTCCCCGCAATTCCTGCAGATAGCTATTGAACTGCGGTTTTTCAGGATCCTGTTCCGGATCTTCCGAATCTCTTTACCCTTCCATATTTTATTAATGGAAGTCTGCCTTACGTTACCTATCGGGAATGTAATATCTTTATCGAAACAGCAGATCGCAGCATCGCCGTTCCAGTTGATCACCGCATTTGTCCAGATACGCCGGCAGCGGTTAGGAATGCCGACCTTTAGAGAGAAATCATTTCCTTTTATCTTATAGCGTCTGTATTTAGGATCTGAGGGCATAAATTTCTCTATATCTTCCCTGGAATAGACCTGGATCGATTTAAACTCCAGATTATCGACCTGGATCTCCCGGGCTATTTTTGTGATCTCATTGATCTCATGTTCATTATGTTTCATTACCAGGAACTGCCAGCGGATGAGGGGATTTTTTTTACCGGTTCTTTTTTTAGCTGCCGCCAGAGCTTTCACGTTATCCATAACCTTCTGCAAGTTACCGTTAACTCTATATTTATTATAGATTTCCTGAGTTGCCCCATCCAGGGATACGATCATAGAATCCAATCCTGAAGCGATCACTTCATCAACATTCAGATCAATATTACCGTTGGTTGAAACTAAGGTAAAAAGCCGGTTATCAGAAGCATATCTAATCATTCTGGAAAAATCCTTATTCAAGTATGATTCTCCCTGGTTCCAGAGTACGACCATGAAGGCAGTATCTTTAACATCATCAATGATCCTGCAGAAAAGGTCGTAATCCATATAACCTTTAGGGCGGGTTAACGTCCCATTTCCGGAAGGACATAGTGGGCACCTGAGATTACAGATATTTGTAGGTTCAATAACGATTATCGGTGGCTTCCCCCAGTAAATACTTCTTTTTATTAAAAGAGAAATAAAATAGGAACTGTAAACCAGAATTGCATTGAATACTCTTCTCAGAGATAAAGAACGCTTAAGGAATCTAATATTCTGCTGTAACATCTATTCTGTTCGCAAATAGTATAGAATTCTGTTTAGTTTTTCTTCATCGGAAATTGATCTGTCAAAATCATAGAGTGTTTTCAGCCATTCACCATGCATAGGATTCGGCAAAATTATGAATCGAGAACCAAACTCATCTTTCAGCATTTCCACCTGAGTAAAACGCTCTTTCACAGATTTATGTTTGAATGCTTCTTCAAAATCTATCAGGTTGTCACCGATAAGCATAACAATTTCATAAGTTTCAGCCACCAGATCTCTTCTGTCCTTTTTAGAAAAATTATCTAATTTCAACAGAATATGGTCTTCATCAGCCTGCGGAAAATCGTACTTCTGCAGATTTCTCAGAGTTCCATTAAAACCCCTGGTGTTACGATTGCTGATATAGAATATTTCATAACCCTTTTTATCGGCGTAGGTCAGGAATTCAACAGCACCCGGAATAGCTGTACCCTGTGCCTGGTCTATCCATCTGTAAAAGCCTTCCGGATAGGATGTCTGTCCTAGAATCTCTCTGGCATTATAAGCTGAATTATTCAGGACTGTTTCGTCGATATCAACAATAATAGCTTTGGGATGGGTCTCATTCCTGGCGATGTCTTCATCCAGTCTTAATCTAGCCAGATTATAAGCCTGGTAGGTAAGAGCATGATACTCGGCTGCAGTCTGATGCCAGAGAACAGCATATAACTGAGCTTCATTTTTTAGCTGAGTAGCAGTTCCAGATTCTATACAACCGCAAACAGCTGCGACAGCAATTATTATAAGTATTATTGTTTTTTTCATTTTCACCTCTGGAACAAGGCAATTCCACAGCAATTTTAAGTCAAGCCCCAAATCTCCAATTAGAGGCAAAAAAAAAGCCTGCTTTTTACAGCAGGCCAGAGCATTATGTTTCTTCTACCACTTCCCCAGGATCGGCAGGGAAAGGATCTGGTTTATCTCTTCCTGCTTGCGGATCAGTTCATAGTATCTGTTATTGTAGGAAAGCTGTGCATTCAGATTATCCAGGTTCGCTCTGTCCAAATCCAGAATACTGATCATTCCCAGACGGAACTGCTCCTGAGCCATCTCCAGATTACTCTCCGCCAGCTTCAGCTTCTCGGCATAGAGATCGCGAGATCGCTTTAAGGTCTGCATGTCACTCTCCAGATTACTCAACTCCTCCTTCAGATCAGTCTCACTGATCTCAAGGTCAAGCTCCTGGATCCGCAGATTTCTTCGACTGCGTACGTAGGATTCTCGTTTATCAAAAATATTAAATATATTGTAGGAAGCTGTAAGCGATATCGTGTAACTGTCCTCATATTTGTCAAAATCACTTAACTCCTGTGTGGTGCTGTTGCTGTAATAATCGTAGTTAGCTGACAGAGTAGGGAAAAAATCCATCAACTGCTGGAAATTGCTCAATTTGCTGCTTTGCAAAGAATTGCGTTTCTGGAACAGGGTGTTATTGTCCTGGTACTGCACCGGCTCTTCCCTTATCGTAAATTCCGGCTCCACCAGATCATAACCCGCATCGGTCAGATTCAAATAACTGAAAAGATCCTTTCTCTGCTGGTTCAGGCTGTTCTCGGCTTCATTCACCGCGATCTCGTAATCTATCAGAGATACCTCACTCTGTTTCAGTTCCAGAAGCGATTTCTCGCCCGTCTGGTACTGCACCTGGATCTGATCGTAGATCTTCTGCTGCAGCTTCAGATTCTCCTGTTGGATGGAAAGATTCTTCTGGGCTTCCAGCACATAAAGGTATTTGGAAAAGATCGTAAAAGCGACTGATTTCTGCATATCAGTATAGGAAAGATCAGCATTCTTCTTATCCAGGATGGAAGTGCGGATATTGTAATAGCTGGGTTCGTTCAGAGATATGCTCTTGGTCAGTGAAAATCTGGCCGAATTATCCCATCTCCGCTCTGTACCGATCTGCAGATCTTCATCATTATAAACGCCCATTTCCTTATTGGTCCTTGAAGCATTTACGGTCGCATTGGGTAGCAGTCCCAGCCAGCTGCTGGTTAAATAAGATTTGGTATTCTGCAGGGCAACAGATTCCTGCTGAATATCGTAGGAATTTTCCAGGCCATAGCTGATCAGGTTTTCCAGATCGTAGCTCTGACTGAGCAAAAACACGGGCATTAAAAAAAGTATAATACATATTATCAGGCTAATTTTATTCATCATATACTCCATTTTTTCTTTTAAAAATTTGCATTTCGCATTCCAATTACATAACCTATTGAAATATAATAAGTAATCTGAAAAATGTGAGTTGACAACCCAGCGGATATCGTCCGTATTTGTTGCAAGGGCGTTCGATTTTGAACAAAATAAATTAGATAGAAAATTTAGTGTAACTATGCCGTATCGGGACGTTATAAGGTTGAAATTTAGTTGGTAGAGGGCGTGAATTTGGATATTGAAGTTTCTAGAATTTTCAAAGCCAAGAAGGATATCAGGGAATTTGATTACTTGTACAACAAGTATTTCCCTATGATTAATAATTTTGTATTTCACAGAGTAGGTGATGAGGATGTTAAAAATGAGATCGTTTCAAATGTTTTTTTTAAAGCGATGAAGAAGCTGAGCATGTTTAGAATATTTGATGTGAATAAAGCTTCCTTTTCTTCCTGGCTTTACCGAATAGCTGTAAACGAGATCAATCAATTTTACAGAAATAGGAAAAGATCTGCTAATCTGAAAAATATTTATAAACATAATTATACAAAACCGGACGAAAATCAAAAAGCAAGCCCGATCAATTTTGAAATGGTTAGGAGCTACATGCAGTGCCTTCCTGAAACGGACAAAAATCTAATAACTCTACGTTATTTTGAAAAACAAAGTTACCAGGAACTCTCTGAGATCTTTAAAAAATCGGAAGGTGCATTAAAAGTAAAACTGCACAGGGCATTAAACAAATTACGTGATGCCATGAGCAAGGAGTTGAAAAATGAAGAAGCTAAAGAATTTATTGCGTGAACTTGAGGTCCCCAAACTGGAAAATGATCCGTTTGAACAGGAACTAAGGCGTAATTTAAAAAATAAATATTTCAGCTATAAGCCAAACTACAGGTTCAGATCTCAGCTGGCAACAGCTTTTGCCCTGGCATTTTTCCTATTCATGGTCTCAACCATAGCCTTTCCACAGATAGCAGTTAAAATAAATAATTTTGCTTTCAATAAAACCGAAATCAATAAATCGGAAGAAATCAATGATGAAGAACTAGATCGTCTTCTGGCAGAACAATTGAATGAAAACATGAAGTATACCTCAATATACCATCCGGAATTATCAGGTAAACTCGATCCCGACGAATTTAAAGAAGATAAGGCCTATTTGATCAGAAAGTATACTTCCAGTACTCAGGGTTCCGTGATGATGATCTCTGAATTTGAAAATAATCCGAAAAAAAATAATCGTAAAATCTCATATTAAAGAGGGGGGAAAATGCAGAAAAGAATGTTAATAACCATACTCAGTATTATTGTGATCTCAATGCTGATAACACCTGCTTTCGCAAAAGATAAAGCATATATGGGTGTCTATCTTAAAGATCTGTCAGCTACAGAATACGAAAAATTGGGTATATCCGAGAATTATGGAATCATGATCTCGAAAATTATTGAAGACGGACCAGCTGAAAAAGCTGCTATTCAGGACAAAGATGTCATCCTAGAAATTGACGGTTCTAAAATATTCACGATCGATCAGTTAACCAAGATGCTTTCCTTTTTGAAACCTGAGCAAAAGATTAAAATGAAGATCTTCCGGGACGGGAAAAAAATGAACGTAGATCTTGTACTGGGAGCCAAAGATACAGGCATGAAGACAATTGCCTATATGGGACTTTACCTGGAAGAATTATCTGAAAAGCAGATCAACAAAATGGAACTGCAGGATAATTTCGGCGTTTACATCACCAAAGTTGTTGAAGATGGCCCGGTAGCTAAAGCAGGGATTAAAAATGGAGACGTATTGCTTTCCATCGATAAGGAGAAGATCTACACTGCAGATCAGGTTACAAAAATGCTGCAAGTATATAAACCTGAACAAAAAGTAAATGTCAGGATCTTCCGCGATAAAAAGTATATGAATTATGATGTAATACTGGGTGAAAAAGAAGTATCTAAATGGAACGGCCTGGAAGGATTGTTTTACGATATGTCCAAGCCAGAAAACACTTTCGTATATAAGTATGATGACCATAACAATAAATGGATCGGGATCCTGCCCAAAGATCTTAACGAACAGTTACTGAAAACCTACAAGATCGATAATGGTGTTATGATCGAAAAAGTAATTGAAGGGACACCCTCTGAAAAAGCCGGTCTAATGGCAGGTGATATAATCCTTAAAATGAATGATACACTTATTGAAAATACCAAGGATATCCATAAAGCCGTCCAGGCTGTGGAAAGCGGCGAAGAGATCAAGATCGATCTTCTTAGGGAAGGAAAAAATAAAACCATCAAAGTGAAAGTTGTGGAAAGAGAAGATTTTTACAAAGAATCAAAAGTAGAAGTCTCTTTTGACGGTGGAGACATCAAGGTCTGGGTGGATGGAAAAGAAGACAAAATAATCAACCTTTCCAACTCTCTGAATGGTCTGGAAGCACTTAAATCTTTGCAGAATCTTGAATTCTACTTCAGTGACGAAGATAGAAAAGAATTTGAAGAACAAATGGAAGGTATCCAGGAAGATCTGAAGGATATTGAGATCGAAATGGAATATATAGAAGATTCACACGGAGACATTTAATCAGCTTTTAAATCTCCTTTTGTCTGAATACGAAGCCCTGTCCCCACAGGGCTTTTTTTCTAATATTGACTTCTTATTCTTTACAGATATATTTTGATCAAGGAGCTGTTATGAAATACATAAAAAAAGTGTTCTTTTTTCTTACTCTATTTCTTTTCTATATTATTTTCAAGGAATTTATCAGCCTTTATGCTTATCTGCAATCAATTGACCGCTATTTTGCCTACGGATTTTTAATCTTATTAGGAGCAGCATTACTATTTCTGGTAATAATTCCCATTTTCAACATCATCCGTTATCCTCGACATTATTCACCTGTTTATAATAAAGATAAAGCTTCTGAAGAAAGGATAAAAAGGATCAGAAGATTCCGAAACAACAAATATCTAAGCAGGATTAATTTTGATTTTTCAAATATTCAAGAAGACGATGAAAGTTATAATCGCATAATTTCAGTTTTGGAAAAAGAGACGGCCAGGATCAGGAAAAAGCATGTTTCTCAGCTCTTTTACAGTACAACAATCGCCCAGAACGGCTTTCTGGACGCCATTTTTATCTTGTCTTCCAGTATAAATCTGATCAAAGATATCTTCATTCTTTATAATGGAAGGATCTCGAATCGGGATCTCTGGAAGATAATGGGCAAGATCTATTATGCTGTTGCTATTGGCGGCTCGGAAGGAGTGGAATATGCTACAGAGGAAGTTTTTTCCAAGTTCGCCACTCAAAGCCTGAAGAGTATACCATTCATTGATAAGATACTGTCATCTCTGGCTGATGGCCTGGTAAATGCAGTTCTTCTTACCAGGATTTCATATATTACGGAAAATTACTGCAAATTGTATTATATAGAATCGGACAGGAAGCTTAATCCTGCTCCGGGTTTCGTACTTGATTCAGCCAAAAATATCACCCATGATCTGATAGAAAGGATCTTTGGCACTATGCGCAAAATAGCTGTAGACAAAACAGTAAATTTTGCCTTGATCGCTGTGAATCCAATTGGATATGTCCTGAACAGGGCTATTGATAAAAGTGAAAAAATTGAAAATGGGAAAAAGGAAAAGCTAAAGGAACAGACCAGACTGCTGGGTAATCCTTTAGCTTTTGGCTTGGAAAAACTTTATAAAAGTCTAAGAAAAAAATAATTATTTTTTATAGTACTCTTTTTTAACTTCCGGCATCAGTTCTCTGAACTTGGCTATTCTATTTTCATCGGAAGGATGGGTGCTGACAAATTCCGGGGGTGATTGTCCCTGGTTCATTTGCGCCATTTTCTGCCAGAAGGAAATTGCTTCTTCCGGATCATAACCTGCCATAGCCATAAAGATAAGGCCAAGATGATCTGCTTCATATTCATGCATACGGCTGAAAGGCAGCATTACGCCTACCTGAGCCCCCAGACCATAAGCTCCCATCCACATTGCCTGAGTCTCAGCCGGTTTCTCCTCTAAGGCCTTGGCCAAAGCCATACCGCCCATCTGAGTAAGCAGGGTCTGGCTCATGCGCTCGTTCCCATGTTCAGCTATAGCATGTGCAATTTCATGCCCCATAACAACTGCAACCTGAGCTTCATTATCCATCAACTCCAGAATCCCCGTATAGAACACAACCTTACCACCAGGCATACACCAGGCATTCACAGTTTCCTCTTCTACCAGATTGAATTCCCAGTCATAACCCGTTAGTTTTTCTGACATATTATTCCGGGCAAAATATTTTTCTACTGCCTGCTGGATTCTACCTCCAACCCTTTTAATCAGATCTGTCTCTTTTTGATCCGAACTGACTTTATGGGTCTGAAGAAATTGATTATACTCCTGAAAACTCATCGCATTGATTGTAGAAGCTGGAATAAAACTGAGCTGTTTCCTGCCTGTTATGGGTACAGTTGCACAACCTACTAAAGTGAGTATGACCAACAATATTAGGAAAATTCTATTCATATTACCTGCCTTTAAAAATTAAAAGTCATTGCGGAGAAGAAAACAGTGACTTTAACACAGCCTGCGTACAGGATTCACTTACGTAATACCATCGCTGAAAACATTCCCCACAATGACAAATTTTCTTAAAATATATATTAATTCCAGCAAATTAACAAATCAAAAAAAATCATCGGGAGATTTTTTCAACCTGGAAAGTGAAGATCTCTGTTTCCGGATCTAGATAGGCATCCGGCCTAAGCCCTGCTTTTTGTGAACAGAGATGCGCTAGAAAGGTTTCCAGATCCCAGCCTGTTTCATCTGCTACCTGAGGCAGATAAACACCGTTATTAAAGCCTCGCCTGATCATTACACCATCTCTGCCTAATACTATCTGTTTGTAATCTGAAATTTTCTGCATAGGAGATAAAATGGAGATCTCGATCTCCATCGAATCAAGATCGGTCTCTTTCACAGGTACGAATCTGGGATCTTCAAAAGCAGCTGAGACAGCCATTTCAGCAACAGCTTTATAGAGCGGAGCCCGGGGCTGCATATGCCCAATACATCCTTTCAGATTACCATGCTGATTCAAGGTCACAAATACGGCTCTGTCTTCCAGAAGCTCAACATCTTGAGGGGGATAAATATATTTATTAGTCCGATTAAATAAAAAATATCTAATACTATCCCTGGCAATTTCTAAAAGATAACTTTCTTGTTCAGTTGTCATATTCTCCTTCCTATAATAATATTCCAGAGTTCATAATTTAATTTGGCATAAAAGGGTATTTTGGACAAGTTATTTTTAAAAAAAGAATCTTAAGCAGTAAATTTATATAATTGTTCAGATTATCTGTTTACAATATTGAATCCATTTTCAATCTTATAATATCTGTTAAGGAAAAAAACAATAATGTTTTTGTACTGAATTTCCATCCAGTTCAACAAGATGATCTTCTTTTTTTTTCTAGTCTTTTTCATGATTAACTCCTTATAACCAGTATAAGCATAATAAGTACCAATCGATTACAAAGAGTTATCTTATTGTTTTATAATACCTTATGGGAATGAACATCCACTTGATTCAACCGCTGTATTATCGAAATGATAAAGCAGATCATCCGTTTTCATCAATAAGATAAATTAATCTGATTTTTTTCTGAACATCAGAGGAATATTCTCTTTAGTAGGAGCTCCTATCTGGATAAGTTCCCAATCTTCATCATATTCCTTGATAGCGTGTTTAAGCACAGTTACCCTTTCCTCAGAGGTCGGATCTGAGCCTTCCCAATTGATGATTTCCACCCGGTAAGTTATTGTTTTCTTTCTACCGTTAATTCTTACGTCGATTTCCAGATTTTGTTCTGCATCCAATGTTGGTATAGACAATACTACTTCACGCATAACTCCCCCTTTTTATGTGATGTCTGAGTATATAATTAATTCAAAAACTATTCATATTTCAAGGAAATAACCGGATTCACAGAAGCTGCTTTCACTGCCTGTGAAATAACGGTCAATAACGATATCAACAGGGCAATTAGACCGGAAGCTACCATAAGAAGGAAGCTTACATTCACCCTGTAAACAAAACCGGTGAGCCATTTATCCAAGATAAAATAAGCAACCGGCCACGCGATCAGGTTTGCCCAGATTATACAGATCGAGAACTCCCGGGAAAGAATTCTGATTATGCTCATTGTATCAGCCCCCAGAACTTTTCTGATGCCGATTTCCCTGGTTCTCTGTTCTGCTGTAAAGGAAGCCAGTCCGAACAATCCCATACTTGCGATCAAAATGCAGATCACGGTGAAATATGTGAAAACTTCACTGATCTTCTGTTCAGCAGTATATTGCTGATTCAAACTGTCATCCAGAAATGTATAATCGAAAGGATAGGTCGGGTTGAATTCTTTCCATTTCTCTTCGATGAATTTTAATGTTTCAAAGATATTCTTGTTATTGATCTTCAGATTTATATTCCTCATAGGAGTATCCGAAAGTAAGAGCAGTAATGGTTCAACCGAATTATGTATAGAAGCATAATGGAAATTCTTAACTACACCGATCACTTTGGTATATCGGGCTGCATCTCCTTCCACACCAGCTCCGAATTGGATTTCCTTTCCCAGGACATCGTCTCCCCATCCAAAGTTTTCTGCTGCAGCTTCATTGATAATGACCGCCTCTTCCAGATCACTTGTTAGTTCAGGATCAAATTCTCTTCCTTCAATTATCTTCATATCCATCACATCAAGATAGTTATGATCGATGAAAACGAAATTAACTCCCTTTTCCAGGAAACTTCCATCCAGGGCTTCAATCCTCTGCACGATAATGCCATATTCCTTACCCGGAATACTTGATGCGGTACCGGCTTTCAAGATATCCTGATGCTTCAGTAATTCCTGCTGAAATGCTTCAAGATTCCTTACACCGGTTGTATCTCGAACTGTGAGCACAACAATACTGTCATCATCGAATCCCTTATCCATTTTCCTGATGAAATTCAGCTGGCTGAAAATTGTCAGAGTTCCTATGATCATAATAATCGAGATGGTAAATTGAGAAATCACCAGGATCTTTCTTAATAGAGCACCCTTTTTCCCAGAAAGCAGATTCTCTTTTAAAACATCTACCGGCCGGAAAGCAGAAAGATAGAAGGCTGGATAACTTCCTGCCAATAAGGCGGTTAAAAATAAAGCAGCAATTCCATAAATTATATATTTTAAATCTGAGAACATATTAAATGAAAGATCTTTCCCGGCTAACTGATTAAATAGCGGCAGCAACAGATAAGCTCCTAGAATTGCAATAAGCAGTGCGAGCAGGGTAATTGTGAAAGACTCCAGGATGAACTGATTCCTTAAACTGGACCTGGAAGCACCGACAACTTTTCTCATACCGACTTCAAGTGCCCGTTTGGAAGACCTGGCTGTTGCCAGATTCATGTAATTAATACAACCAATAATCAGCAGAAATAACGCAACAATAGAAAATATATAAACATAAGATATGTTTCCTGTAGGAAGGTCATAGCCAACTTTTGAATGAAGATGAACTTTTGTAAGGGGCTGCACCATCAGATCGAATGATGCATTCAGCATATCCCCGATCGATTTCATGTATTTATCATAGACAACTGTCTGAAAATTATCCGTAACTTCCGATATATCAGCATTCTCCGACAGCATAATATAAGAATATATCCCGATATTCCAGAACATGTTGGGTTCAAGACTATGAAATCTTTCCTGTCCGAAGAATTGAGCCAGCGTGATCATTGAACCCAGGCCCTGAAAGGAAAGGTGTGAGTTCTGCGGCAGGTCTTCAATTACGCCAGTAATCCTGAAGCTCAATCCATTCCCAGCCATAAGAACTTTATCCATAGGGTCTTCGTCACCAAAGATTCTGCGAGCAAAAGATTTGGTCAGAACCATTGTTCCAGGCTCTGTTAAAGCATTTTCAGGCGATCCTGCCAGGAATTTGTGAGTGAAAACATTAAAAACAGTCGAATCAGCGAAATACAATTCATCCTCAAAGAAATTTTTTCCTTCATATATATATAAATTATTATCCATAGGTTGGAAACGGACAAATTCTTCAACCCCTTCAAACTCGACTTTCAAAGCTGCCGCAAGCGGAAAGGCAGTAGCAGCAAAAAGATCATTCGATTCCTGAATATGGAAATGAGATTCCAGTCTGTATATTCTGTCGTGATTCAGATGATATTTATCGTATGAAAGTTCATTATTAACGTAGAGAAATATGAGGATAGAGCAACAGATACCCAGCGCCAGCCCCAAAATGCTAATTAAAGTATATACTTTATTTTTCAGTAGATTACGAATAATAACTTTGTAATAATTCTTGAACATGAGCCCTCCTTAAAACAAAGAGATTGAGATACGAGCTATCATATCTCAATCTCAGGAAAAGCTAATTATAACTGAAACTCTTTCTGAACGTTTTCAGTAACAATATGACCATCAAAAAGCTGGATGATCCTGTGAGCATATTCAGCATGTGAAGGTGAGTGAGTAACCATGATAATAGTAGTTCCCTCTTCATTCAGCTGAGTAAGCAGATCCATCACTTCTTCACCATTGGCGGAATCGAGATTACCGGTAGGCTCATCTGCCAGGATAAGTTTAGGCTTTGTGACGACGGCTCTGGCCACAGCAACACGCTGCTGCTGTCCACCGGAAAGCTGTTGAGGAAAATGTTTTCGGCGATGCGCGATCTTCATTCTGTCCAATACTTCCTCAACTCTTCTCTTTCTTTCTCCGGCTGACATTTTGAGGTAAAGCAATGGCAGTTCGACATTTTCATAAACAGTTAATTCGTCGATCAGATTGAAACTCTGGAAAATGAAACCAATGTTGGATTTTCTGAGATTAGTTCTTTTCCGTTCCTTATAATTTCCAACTTCCTCATCCAGAAAATACAATTCACCTTTGGTCGGATTATCCAGCAGTCCCACAACATTAAGCAGGGTAGATTTACCACAGCCGGAAGGTCCCATAATTGCCACGAATTCACCGGCATTCACTTCCAGGTTAACATTGTTCAAGGCCGTAGTTTCCACTTCATCAGTCCTGTAAATCTTTGTAAGATCGTTTGTTCTTATCATTTCTTCCTCCGTTTTATTCTTTTATAATCAATTTATCAGCTCTGCCAAAATTATCGTATCCGGAAATAACCACTTTCTCACCCGGCAATAAACCTTCTAATACTTCATAATATCTGGGATTCATACTGCCCAGTCTGATATCTCTTTTTACTGCAAATTCTCCAGACGGGTCAACAACAAATATCCATTGACCACCAGTTGTTTGATAAAATCCGCCTTTGGGGATCAAAATTGCTTCTTTAGGAGCACCCAATTCCAGTTTAACCCGGAAAGTCTGCCCAATCCTGATCCTTTCCGGCATCTCTCCGGTAAAGATCATGTCAACCGAAAAGCGACCATTCGTAACAACGGTAAATACCTTCTGTACTTTAATCTCGTAGGATTCTCCGGCAAATTCAAATTCACCTGTTAATCCCCGCGTAACTCTTGAAATATAGTATTCATCAATTTCAGCATTGATTTTAAAATTATCTAAAACGTTTATCTGACCCAATCTCTGTCCAACTCCTTTTGATTCACCGACTTCAGCATTTATAAAAGCAAGTTCACCGCTGACAGGAGCTTTAAGGGTTAGATTATCTAATTTTTTTCGGACAAGATTGAAGTTTTCCTGCATTCTATTAACCGATTCTTCCAATTGTTCAATCTGGATTTTTCTAAAGAGAGAATCCTGCTTCTGAGTTTCGATCACCAGTTCCTGGCGGTGCATCAGATATTCGAAGTTCTCTTTTGCGTCATCGAATTCCTCATCCGAGGTGAATCCTTTTTCATATAGAGATTTTATATTGTTATATTCCTTCTGCTGCTGATAAACCAGGTAATCCAGTTCAAGTTTCTGTTTCTTCAGATCCAGTTTATTCTGTTCCATCAGAAGTCTTGTATTACGAAGATTATTCATCTGTTCAGCCAGGTTTGCTTCCCGGTTCATAATATCCAGATGCAGATTAGTATTGCTAAGGCGGAGAATCACATCTCCTTTTTCTACCATAGTGCCTTCTTCCAGCACTACTTCTTCAACCCGGCCGCCTTCCATAGCATCTAGAAAGATCGTTCTAATAGGATTAACCGTACCGGTAACAGAAATGTAATCTCTAAAGAAATCTTCTCTTACTTCTTCGATCGTGATCCGTTCTTTGCGAACATTTAACTTTGAACTTTTGTCCCCAAATATTAGACTATAAAGGATAACGAACCCGAATATCGCCCCCAGAGATATCCAGATGACCTTCTTGATAGTCCACCGTTTTTTCTTAATAATTTTATCCATCTAAATCCTTCCTTTTGTCTTCTCTGTTTCCATCAATGCATTTTGCGTACCATTCTTTGTATCTCTATTTATAGCAATATCTTACATATTCCAAAATAGGCACTTATCGTACGATTCCGCAACAAGAGTTGTTCGCAAACGAACGTTTTTTATTTGAAAGAGTTGACGTAAAAGTTCTGCTTAATAGAAGTTGATGCGCATTATCCAGACTGGAAATTTAATTGTAGAGGTTGTTATGAGGAAAAAAGAAGGAAGGGTCCTGGCTGTTGACGATAACGTTGATATTCTTACCGCCATAAGATTATTACTGAAACAACATGTTGAATGTATTCATACTACATCAAATCCGGAGTATATTCCGAGTATGATGAATAAAGAAAATTACGATATCATCCTGCTGGATATGAATTTTTCTAAAGATGTAATAAGCGGTCAGGAAGGATTTGACTGGCTGAAAAAAATATTAGAGCTTGATCCGGATGCTGTGGTTATATTCATCACTGCTTACGGAGATGTTGAGAAAGCCGTAAAAGCTGTAAAATCAGGTGCAGTTGATTTCATAATAAAACCATGGCAGAATGAAAAACTTCTTACGACAATTTCATCAGCCCTGAAATTACGAAAATCAAGAGATGAAGCAACGCATCAACGTTTAAAACAACAGGATCTCAGTGCTACGCTGGATCAACCTTTCCATGAATTCATCGGTAATTCCCAGGAGATGAAAAATGTTTTCTCGATCATCCAGAGAGTAGCCGTAACTGATGCCAGTGTACTTATTCTGGGTGAGAACGGAACCGGTAAAGAACTGGTTGCCCGTGCTCTGCACAGAAATTCAGCCCGGGCTGATGACGTGTTTATCAGTGTTGATCTGGGAGCAATTACCGAAACTCTGTTCGAGAGTGAATTATTCGGCCATGTGAAAGGTGCATTTACAGATGCCAAGCAGGACAGGCCGGGCAGGCTGGAGATCGCTTCAGGTGGTACTCTTTTCCTGGATGAAATAGGTAATCTTTCACTCCCTCTCCAGGCCAAACTACTTACCGCTATCGAAAAAAGGGAAGTTATCCGGGTCGGTTCCAATAAACCACGACCAATCGATGTAAGACTTATCTGCGCAACCAATATGCCTATTCATAAAATGGCGAAGGAAAATACTTTTCGGCAGGATCTTCTCTATAGAATAAATACCGTTGAATTACCTCTGCCACCTTTACGTGAAAGGATTGAGGATATTAAACCATTATCAGAACATTTCCTGGATAGTTTTTCCAAAAAATATAAGAAACCGATAAAAGGTGTAAGCGCTGAAGCCATAAAAAAACTGGAGCAATACAGCTGGCCTGGAAATGTAAGAGAGCTTCAGCATGCCCTGGAAAGAACGGTGATCATGTGTGACACGGATTTCCTTAAACCCGGCGATTTTCTGCTTTGTTCACAGGAAATCACCACAGAAGAGATCGAATTCAACAATTTCAATCTGGAGGAAGTAGAACTGCAGATCATTCGTAAAGTTCTTAACCGGCACAAGGGTAACATAACACAAGCCGCCAGGGAATTAGGTTTAACCAGAACTTCCCTTTATAGAAGACTTGAAAAATATGGTTTATAAAAATTTCAGGATCAGGCTGATTCTCAGGGTCATCTATCTGGTTCTGACGATCTTTGCTTTTTTCTATATTGTAACTACAAGGGACTTCAACATAACTCCCATACTTATAGGTTTCATAATCGTCTTGCAGGTTTTTTCTCTAATCAATTTTCTGGAAAGCACCAGCAGGTACCTTACTCACTTTCTGGAATCGATCCGATATTCTGATTTTTCACGTTCATTCCAGATCGAAGGTCTGGGAAGAAGCTATGACGGGCTGAAGGCTGCGTTCAATAATGTTATTGAAGATTTCCAGAAGATAAGAGCGGAAAAGGAAGCCAATTTCCATTATCTGCAGAATGTTATTCAGCATGTTGCAATTAGCCTTATTGCTTTTAAAAAAAATGGTGAAGTGATCCTGATTAACAATGCTGCCAAAAGATTATTGAAGATTAATTCTCTGAAGAATGTCAACCGTTTGAACTCATTCTCATCTGAATTCGTGAACTGCATTTTAAATTTGCAGAATGGAGATAAAACCCTGATCAAAGTGCATTCTGAAGATGATCTTCTGCAATTAATGATCTCAGCTAAAATATTTAAGCTTTACGGACACAATATTACCCTGGTCTCGATCCAGAATATTCAGTCCGAATTGGAAACTCAGGAATTGGAAGCCTGGCAAAAGTTGATCCGGGTTCTAACGCATGAAATAATGAATTCCATTACACCTATCTCTTCCCTCACAGCTACTGTTAGTCATATTCTGGACGGCATTGATACAACAGACAACATTCCTCAGGAGATCGATGATGAAACGGTTATCGATATCAGAAGTGCACTTTCCACCATACATAAAAGAAGTACCGGACTCATTCATTTTGTGGAAACTTATCGCAATCTGACCAGAATCCCGAAACCGGATTTCAAAATGTTCAAAGTGGCAGATTTTTTTGAGGATATTGAAAAGCTTATGCAGGAAAGCATAAAGAGCAGTAATGTTACTTTTATTTGTACCGTTGAACCAGCTACCATGGAGATAACAGCAGACGAGCAACTGATAGAACAGATAATTATTAATCTTCTGAAAAACTCGCTGCAAGCTTTAGAAAAAAAGAAATCTGGCAGAATAATATTAAAAGCTTTCATAGGACTGCGCAGCCGGGCTAACATTCAGGTTATAGATAACGGACCAGGGATTCTGAAGGAAGTACTTGATATGGTATTTATACCCTTTTTCACAACAAAACAGAATGGTTCCGGGATCGGCCTGAGTTTATCCAAGCAGATCATGCGTCAGCATGGCGGTTCAATTTCAGCCAATTCTATTCCGGATAAGGAAACTGTTTTTACCCTTAAATTTTAACAACTGCTTCCGGCTGTAAAGCCTGTAGACCAGGCGATCTGCAGATTGAATCCTCCGGTTAAAGCATCTACATCAATTACTTCACCCGCAAAATAGAGACCTGCAATTAACCTGGACTCCATGGTCATTGGATTTATCTCTTTTACCGCAACTCCGCCGGAAGTAATAATGGCTTCCCGAAAAGGCCCGAAATCAACAAGTTTCAGATTGAGATTTTTGAGGCTCTTAACCAGTTGTTTTCGTTTCTGTCTATTAATAGAACTGCACTTGAGATCAGCTGACAAGCCGCTTTCTTCCAGGATCACAGCTCTTAATTTGAGCGGGATCAATCCAGGCAGCAAGTCATCCAGTGTCTCGTTTTCTTTTTTCTCTAAATCACGGATCAATCGGGCATCAAGCTGCTGCTCAGACAAAGCTGGTTTAAGATCGATGCTTAGCTGAAGACCTTTAACAGATCTTAATTGAGAACTGGCAGACAGGATGACAGGTCCGGAAACTGAATTATCGTTGATCTCCATTTCACCAAATGCTGTAAACAATTGCTTATCTCCAGCAGATATTTTTATCCTGATATTCCTCAAATTCAACCTGCCGATCTTTGATTTCCATTCAGGAACCACAATTAACGGCACCAGGGATGGTTTTGGCGAGATGATCGTATGTCCAAATTCAGCAGCCAGAGCGTAACCATCTCCTGTTGAGCCGGTGGAAGAATAGGACCTGCCTCCGGTTGCTATGATCACTTTTTCGGCCAATATCTCTGAATTTTCTGTGGAAATGAAAAAAGAGTCGCCCTGCTTTTTCAGAGCAGTTACTCTTCCCGTCTGGACAAAAACATTTTGTTCTTCTAAATAACGAGTTAAAACCTTATTAACATCCGATGATTTTCCTGAGAGAGGAAATACACGGTCGCCTCTTTCAGTCACAGTTTTTAAACCTTTGGATTCAAAAAATCTGATAACTGCTTCGGGAGCAAACTTATAAAGTGAATTTCGCAGAAATCTACCATTCACAACAGTATTTTTAATTACATCTTCTATGGTAGAGTTATTTGTGATATTGCAGCGTCCCTTGCCAGTGAGATAAAGCTTCTTCCCTAACTTGTCATTCTGTTCGATCAGGATAACGGACCTGTTTCCCGCTGCTGTACCAGCTGCCATCATTCCAGCTGCCCCACCTCCAATAACCGCGACATCATATTTCATTCTAACCCTCTTTAAACATTTACCTGGCTCTTTAATATCAGTAAATACCTTTGGCAAGCAATTTAA
Organism: Cloacimonadaceae bacterium (SeqCode); assembly: GCA_942491655.1. Lineage (GTDB taxonomy): Bacteria > Cloacimonadota > Cloacimonadia > Cloacimonadales > TCS61 > SDB. The sequence goes on along the minus strand of CALOBL010000022.1, from coordinate 134,081 downwards.
TATTGACCAAAATAAAAAGTTCTAAAATATGACAACTCAAAATTATGGGGAGCTGGAGAATGATCTATAGAAAAGTTGTAACTAATTTTTATGACAGTATGAATCTGTCTACAAGATCATTACTTTTCGCCCTCAATACCCTTTTACTCCCCTGTTAGGGGATCATAATAATTTCAATTCAAAAAAACAGATAATTAAAAATAAGCAGGAGAAAAAATGGAATATCCTTTTAATAAAATTGAGAAAAAATGGCAGAATATATGGCAAGATAAAGAGATTTTTAAAGCATATAATACATCTGAAAAACCAAAATTCTATGTCCTTTCCATGTTTCCGTATCCTTCTGGAGCCCTGCATATGGGGCACGTCTCAAATTACTCCATTGGAGATGCTATCACAAGATTTAAAATGATGCAGGGTTATAACGTTATGCAGCCAATGGGATACGATGCATTTGGTATGCCGGCAGAGAATTTTGCAATCAAGCACAATTCCCACCCAAAAATAACAACTGAAGAAAATATTGATATCATGAGAGGGCAGTTCGATATGATGGGCTTCGGACTGGACTGGGATCGGGAAGTTTCTACCTGCCGTCCTGATTATTACAAATGGGGGCAGTGGTTCTTTAAAAGAATGTATGAAAAGGGACTGGTTTATAAGAAATCTAGTTTTGTGAACTGGTGTGATGAATGTAAAACAGTTCTGGCTAACGAACAGGTAGAGGATGGAACCTGCTGGCGCTGCGACAGCATTGTAAGGCAGAAAGAGCTGGAGCAGTGGTTCTTCAAGATCACAGAATATGCAGATGAGCTGCTGGACTTCAGTGGTGTGATCGACTGGCCCGAAAAGGTAAAGATAATGCAGACCAACTGGATCGGCAAAAGCTACGGAACCAACATCCATTTCAAGCTGGCCGAAGCAGAAGATATTATCACAGTTTTTACTACCAGACCCGATACTATCTTCGGCTGCACTTTCATGGCCCTGCCGCCGGAACATCCGCTGGTAAGCCGCTGGCTACGAGATGAATCAGAAGATTCTGAACTGTATAAATTCTGTCAGAAAGTATTGAATGAAGATAAAATAAAAAGATCTGCAGAAGACACAACAAAGGAAGGAATTTTCAGCGGCAGATATGCCATTAATCCTGTCAACGGTGACAAAGTGCAGATCTGGATAACTAATTATGTTTTGATGGATTATGGAACTGGAGCCGTGATGGCCGTTCCTACTCATGATCAACGTGATTTTGAATTTGCAAAAAAATACAATATCCCCATGAAGATCGTGATCCAGCATCCAGATCAACCTTTCCAGCTGAATGAAATGACCGAGGCCTATATTGAACCGGGTAAGCTGGTTAATTCCGCCCAGTTTAATGGTATGGATAGTGTAGCTTCCAAAAAAGTTATTTCGGACTGGATGACAGAAAATGGAATGGGTGAACAAACCATTACTTACAGGTTAAGAGACTGGGGCGTAAGCAGGCAGCGTTACTGGGGAAATCCCATTCCGATAATTTATTGTGAGGATTGCGGAGAGGTTCTTGTACCAGACGACGATCTGCCCGTACTTCTGCCGGATAATGTGGAGCTGGGCAAAACCACAAGTAATCCATTACTTAGTGTTCCTGAATGGGTTAATACTTCCTGCCCGAAATGTGGAAAACCTGCCCGGAGAGAAACTGATACAATGGATACTTTTGTGGACAGTTCCTGGTATTTTGCCAGATATTCCGATGCTCATAATGATAAACTACCTTTTACAAAGGAAGCTGCTGATCACTGGCTGCCGGTAGACCAATACATTGGCGGGATCGAACATGCTGTGATGCATTTAATGTATGCCCGGTTCTTCCATAAATTCATGCGCGATATCGGCATGGTAAGTTCAGATGAACCATTTGCACGTCTGCTCACCCAGGGAATGGTCACCAAAGATGGGGCCAAAATGTCTAAATCCAAAGGAAATGTTGTTGATCCTCAATATATTGTAGATCGATATGGTGCAGATACAGTACGCGTTTTCATGCTGTTCGCTTCCCCACCAGAAAAAGATGTTGAATGGAGTGATGAGGGTGTAAAAGGTTCTTTCAGATTTTTGAACAGGATCTGGCGTATTTTTGAAGACAACCTGGAAGTAATCAAGAATTATCAAGATCACAGTGGTTCAGAAGATATCAGCAAGAAAGTTAAAGCTTTGCGCTTCAGTACTCATGCCACCATTAAAAAAGTTATTGAAGATATTCTGGAAAGAATGCAGTTCAATACAGCTATTGCGGCGATCATGGAGCATCTTAATAATGTTTACGGAGTTACCGAACTGAAAGATCTGAATGAAGCCGAACTGGCTGTATATGCAGAAGCGTGCTCTGTTATTCCACAGCTGCTTTATCCTTTTGCTCCCCACATTGCAGATGAGTTGTGGCAGATGATCGGGAAAGAAAGCCTACTACATGAATCTGGTGTTCCTGAATATAAAGATGAATATCTGGTTAAAGATCAGATCACCTATGTTGTACAGATCATGGGTAAGATCAGGGGAAAACTTGAGGTGTCGGCAGACGCAAGCCAGGATGAGATAAAAACAAGTGCCCTTGATCTGGAAAATGTTAAAAAGTATACTGAAGGTCACGAGATAAAAAAGGTTTTCGTTGTTCCCGGTAAACTGGTCAGCATAGTTTTGGGAAAATAATTTCGGGTGCCCACCTTCGCTAAAGCTACGGTGGGTAATGCTGGTAAGACCTGATCCGCAGCGAGGGTTTGCCCGGAATGGGCAAAAAGCGAGGGTGGATTTGGGATTACTTAATTTAATTAACCACCAGTCTTCGCTAATGTGAGACCCCGCAGGCTGATAAACACAGATAACCAATGATGTTTTTAGGGTTCCTTAGTTCTTGACCCGCTGATAGCGGGATCTACTTGGGAATCCCTTTTTATATTAACCACAGATCTTCACAGATTTTCACAGATAATTGTTTTTTCATTGGTATTTATTGTAGCTGCTTTGTTGAAAGACAACGTGACCTTCATGAAACTTGAACATTGGGCGTTGATTATTCATTATTGGATATTCAGGGATCTACTTGGGAATCCCTTTTTATATTAACCACCAGTCTTCGCTCTTTGAGCTTCGCCCGGCAGGCTGATAAACACAGATAACCAATGATGTTTTTGGGGTTCCTTAGTTCTTGACCCGCTGATAGCGGGATCTACTTGGGAACCCTTGCTCGTTCCTAAACTCCTGTTTAGGAACGCTAAATTAATTCAAAAGTTAAGGTTCCTAAACAAAACAGACTGTGTGAAAACGATTGACCTAAAGAAATAGATGATCATAAAAGCATCATAATAATTTAGAATTTGATATTTCGTTATGAGATTGTAAAGGATCGCCTGATCAGGATAATTCCGAAAATTACCTCAGAACAGACGTAAAAAGGTAAAGATAATAACTACATTAAAATTCATTTATTGAGACTCTTGATATTGTTTTTCAGCACCAAGAATAGGTTTAAAATCGCTTCATAACAAGCTAAACAGGTCGTAAGGCTTATAATCCTAAAGATCTTCTTCAAAACTTTATATTTATGGTTATATGAACCCAGTGATTCATGGATATTAGAGCGAGAAAGACATCTACAATATCAGGTGATCTGATCTGGTCAGGAATCTCTTAACCAGATTCGAAGACCATATCATGATTCTTCGCCAAAGATAAATCCGAGGACCAGAAAGGTATTTCGTGAATTTCAACCTTAAGAGAAAAAGTTGGACACTTTATGCATGATTTATAGATATCGATGTCAGTAATTTCGAAAGTTCTTAGGAATATAATAGTCGTTGGGTACCTTGACAAGCATCCTCAAGAAAGTCATAGACAAAATCTTTATCTGTAAATAAACCTTTCTTCCGATTATGAAATTTACGGTTGTGGGAATTAATATTACAGAGTTCAGAATCATTACAGATCCACTCGTTTGAAAAGCCAGATCTGCTACTACTTCCAGGATTTTAACACCCGAAGAGTATTTTGCATTATGAAGACAACTTATAGATAGTGGTGGTCAAATCTTTGACTATCCAGATAGTCGGATGATCAATAATGCTGATATGTATGTTTTGAATCTACTGACTGCAGTAGCATTCAAAACATACATTGGCCATTACCCTTAACCTTCATCTAACCAATCTGGATCAGTCAAAGATTTAAAGCGCTATCACTATGTCTATAAAGCAAAAGATCTTCGCGATGCTGACACTCTTCACAGAGTAGCAGATCTGGCTTTTCAAACGAGATGAGATCTAAGGATTCTAACTCAGAACAATATTACTGCTATTACCACAATCACGTCAATCAAGGGTAATAAATAGGAATCTATTCACAGATTTTCAATATGATCTTGAGCACTTTTTGGTAAAACAACGACTATTATATACCTGGCTATCGAATGCCATCGATATACGAATTCAATGCCAAGTGCCCAGCCATTACAAAGCATCGCAAATTGACGAAAAACCTTTCTGGTCGTCGGAGTTATCGTTGGATCTGAAATCATCATAGAATCTGGTTGGAGCTTTGAGAATCCAGATCAAAGCACTATTGCATTGTAAAATCCTCTCTGGGAATTCAAACAATCCTGATCTGGGTTCATATTTCTAACACGAGGTTTAAGAAGAGCTTTAGGAGAATTTACGCCCGGTGTTAGCTTAATTATGAAGCGAGTTCAAAATACTTTGGTGCTGAACAACAATATCAATAAATGATCATAACAAACGAGGATCTTTACTAACTTAGTCATTTATATCTTCCGGTTATCAACACCTGATTGAGGCGATTGCCCTTATTCTTAACGTTATTCCCGTCTTCAATGAATATGATCTTTTATTAATCATCTGAGTTCTTATAGGTCAATCGTTTTTTTACACAGGCTGAAAAGTTTAGGAACCAGCTTAAATGATTTATATCTAAGTTTATAGAGTTTTATTCAGGTATCTTTTCCGGGAATATCAGCCTGATCTCAGTTCCGTTAATACTGGAAAGTGTTATTTCCCCGTGCAGCTGATTTGATAGAGCATATATAAGCTGCATCCCCAAAGAGTCAGTATTCCTGAAATCGAGGTCTGGTGGAAATCCCACCCCGTTATCGCTGTAATCCAAGCTATAATTCTCTCCAGTTTTGTTCATAGTAAGTTTGATCTCACCCTCTTTTCTACCTTTAAAAGCGTGTTTCAGGGAATTGGATACCAACTCATTTATAATGAGCCCACAGGGGATTGCTTTGGTCATAGTAAGTTTAACGTTATTGGAATCGATATAGGTTCTTATTATACAACCGGAATTGGAGAAGGAGCGGAAAAGTTGTTTGGTAAGCACTTTAATATACTGATCGAAATCAATTTTCTCGAAACTTTCCGACTGGTACAGCTTTTCATGGATGAGAGCCATAGACTTAACACGATTCTGGCATTCCTGAAATAATTCCAGTGATTGCTCATCCTTAATATATCTGGACTGAAGTTTAAGTATACTTGAAATGACCTGCATATTGTTTTTAACCCTGTGGTGAACTTCTTTCAGGAGTACTTCTTTTTCAGCCAGTGATTTTTCCAGATTCACCTGAGCAAATTTGCGTTCCGTAATGTCTTCTGTAATAATGATCACACGTTCTACCAGATCCGACTCATTTTTAATCGCATAGAAATACTGTGAGATCCATTTGGTATCATTGGTCGATCTTGTTTTAACCACTTTCAATTCAGGGATGTAGAGTTCACCACCCTGGAGGTAGATCTTTTTAATCTGGGATCTAAACTCTCTTAGATAATCATCTCGTTCATCCAGTTTGAGTTCTTTTCTTACCCTGAAATCCAGTTCCAGATCACTGTCAGACTTATTCCAGAGCTTTTTCCAGGCTTTATTTGCAACCAGAAGTCTACCTTTATTATCCCGGGCTGAAATGGCTAAAGGGGAATTTTCTATGATAGCCCGATTAAAAGCTTCGCTTTCCTTCAGAGCCTTTTCAGCTCTTTTGCGGGAAATTGCCAGAGCGATCTGATCTGAGACAAATTCCAGCAGCCAGAGATCTTTTCTGGTGAACTGTTCTGAATTTTCATAACTTTGAACAGCTATGGCTCCGATGACTGCATCCTGGAGCCTTAAAGGAACTCCCAGCCAGATCTTGCTTTTCCATTCTCCACTTCCGATCTCTCCCGCATTGATCAATTCATTCCTTTTCTCTTCGGTAAGATATAGAGATTTTCCTGAATGGATAACATGGGCTGTTAAACCCTTTCCCATCACCTGGGGTTTGGGAATTTCTTTTTTCATCTGATCCACATAATAAGGCGCATGAATTATGTTCGTTTTGCTGTCATATAAAGCAATATAGAAATTTGTTGTATCAATAACAACGCCAAGATCTTTATGTATTTTCTTATATAGATCAAACATGTTGTCTGTTGTGTTAACAGCGTTAGAGATATTATAGATTACTTCCTGAATAGTCTCATTTCTGCTCTGTTCGGTGATGTCCATAAACACACCTACAGAACCGTTGAACTTTCCCTTTTCAATGATGGGACTGGCGCTGATCTTTACAGTTTTTTTCTCTCCATTGGGCTGTCTTATAACAGTTTCATATTTGGAGGAAACTCCCTTTTTCCTGATCGAGGTCTGGTGTAATATCCTGTTGAATTCATTGGCATCAGTGAATTCACTTACGTTATGCCCGAGTATTTCCTCTTCTTTACAGCCATAAATATCAAGTGCATATTTGTTCACAAAAAGGAAGTTTTCTTCAGCATCAACTACAACCATACCTTCATGCAGGTTATCTACCAGGGTTTTGTAGCGTTCTCGACTGATAAGTAATTGTTGTTTATAAACTGCAAAATCTTTTTCCTGTTCGTTGATCCTGGCATCTCGCTGCTTCAAGATAGCGCTGAAATCTTTTTCCAGATATTTTCTTTTTTCTATTTCATTATTACTCTTTTTCTTTTTGAACAGGATAAGGTAGATGCATAAACCGCAAAATAGTATTATCAGGATCAGGGAGTATTTTAAGATCATTATAAGTTGCTCATTTTTCTCTATCAGATTTAGCAGATGTAGCTCTTGCTGGTCTTGGTTCAATTGATATATTGAATTACTTTCAGCAGGATCAATAGTATCACATGATCCGGTAAGGAAATTTAAACAGAAAATTATTAAAAATAATATTGAAATTCTTTTATTCATAAATTAACCTGAGTTATGAGTGATGAGACGGAGTTAAATGTCAACATTATAATTCACTTCAATTGCTGCAGGATCTTCTCTGCAACTTTTAAGCCTATACCTTTAACCCGGGCCAACGATTCAGCATTCTGTTTTCTGATATTTTCAACTGAACCGAATTCATTAAGCAGCATAAATTTGGTATTAAAACCGATCCCTTTCACTCCATCCAATTCACTTTTTAAAGTGCGGGATGATCTTCTTTTACGGTGGAAGGTAATAGCGAACCGATGCGCTTCATCTCTTATCGAAATCAATAGTCTAAGGGCAGATGAAGAGCGCGGTAAAAGAATGGAATCCTTTCTCCCCGGCAGGAAAACTTCTTCCTGCTTTTTAGCCAGAGAGATCATTTCAAGATCAGATTTATCGGAACCCTGCAGGACATTGTAAGCAGAGCTTAACTGACCCTTTCCCCCATCGATCACGATAAGATCGGGTTTCTCATCTTCATTCACTTTATCCAGGTAACGCTGCAGTGTTTCTGCCATGGCTGCAAAATCATCCTGACCAATTACAGTTTTGATGACAAACCGGCGATAATTCTTTTTCTTAGGTTTTCCATTTTCAAAATAGACTATTGAAGAGACCGTATCTGTTCCCTGAATGGTTGAGATATCGAGACAGATCATTTTTCGAGGTAGTTTATGCAGCTTTAATTTATCTTTCAATTCTTTTACGGGAATAACTGTCCGATCGCTTTTTCGCATATGATTAAGCTTCTGTTCCTCTACAAAATTGAAAGCATTTTTTGCTGCCAGAGTTATCAGGGAGCGCATATCCCCTCTCTGAGGTATCTGCAGTTTATTTTTAAGGAAATCATTAAGCAGCTGATATTCTTCCGGTTCACAGGGCAGCAGCATTTGATTTGGAAGATCATCTAGTCTGCTACTGTAATACTGAGTAAGGAAAGCCGAAAGAATGTGAGCTTCGGTTTGATCGACAACATTATTCAAAGCATAGATCTCTTTATGCAGTAACTTGCCGGAAAGGATCTTCAACACAGCTACGGCAGCTTTATCTTCTTCCTTGTAAAGCCCTATTACATCACGATCTTTATTATCCGTAAAATAGGTATTCCGTGATCTGTTCAACTTCTGAATATCCTGGATCCGGTCCCTCAGACGGGCTGCATTCTCATAGTCATGTTCATCAGATCGAATCTGCATTTCAGTTTTCAGATCATCTATTACGTCCTGATTCCGGCCTTTAAGAAAATGGAGTATCTGCCTGATAGTTTTATTATAATCAGCCTGTGAGATCTTCCCTATACAGGGAGCCGGACATTTCTTCAACTGATAGTTGATACATGACTTATCGTAGATAACTTTTCCTTCCGGAATGACTCTTTTACAGGTTCGATAGGGAAATATCCATTCCAGCAGACGAACTGTTTTTCTAACCGCTCTGGCATCCGTGAAAGGACCAATATAGTTTCCGCCATCTTTTACCAGTTCTCTGGTTATAAGCACTCTGGGGAATGGTTCGTTTAGAGTGATCTTGATGAAGGGATATTTCTTATCATCTTTAAGCATCACATTGTATTTGGGCCGGTACTTTTTAATAAGGTTACTTTCCAGAATGAGTGCTTCTTCTTCATTATTAGTGATTATATAGTCAAAATCTTTAATCCGGCTGACCAGTTCTCTGGTTTTCTCATCAGCTGGAGTTCCGGAAAAATATGAGCGGACCCGATTTTTAAGAACCTTGGCTTTCCCCACATAAATAATAGAGGTTGCCTGGTTTTTCATGAGATAGACACCGGGTTTATTCGGAAGCAATGAAAGTTTTGTTTTTATCTTCTGATCTTTTTCCATATTGAAAGGATAGTCTCCCGACTGTATTCTATATTAAACAGGAAGGAACCGGCACCATAAATTATCAGGAAACAACTGCTTAAGACAACCAGTTTCAGCAGTATCAGGAATTTTCCGGACACGGCAAAGAGGTTATTAGCAAAATAAAGCCCGGTAGAGAGCAAAAGGGTTAGAAGAATTATTTTCAAGGTAGAATTGAGAACATTTCTGATCTTTATATGGCTGTATTTTTTCTGAAGATAGTAATATAGGATCAAGAGCTGAACCAGAGATGATATTGTGGTGGCCAGAGCCAGGCCGGCATGCTGCATGAACTGCATGAGAATAATATTCAGTGCAATATTTAATACAACGATAACTGCCGATATCTTTACCGGTGTTTTTGTATTCTTATGAGCGTAGAAGACAGGAATGATCACTCTGTTCATTGAAAAAAAAGTGAGACCCAGCGAATAAAAGAGGAAGGCCTGATAAGTCATCTGCAGCGAATTTTCATTAAAAGCACCCCGCATAAAGATGATCGAGATCAGGTCTCTGCCAAAAATTATCATTAAAGCAGTTAACGGCAACATGATATAGGCAATTGAGATGAGCGAGAAGCGTAAACCTTCCTCCAGATCATGCCAGCGTTTTTCGGCGATATAACGCGAAAAAAGCGGTAACACAGCAACTCCAGCCGAGACACCGATGATCCCCAGAGGTAGCTGCATGAGACGATTTCCATAATTAAGAGCAGCAATACTACCGGTAGCCAGCAGAGAAGCCAGGATCATATCTACTGCCAGGTTAACCTGCCGGATGGCAAGTCCCCAAACCCCGGGTAAAAATTTCTGCCAGACTGCCTTCACCGCAGCACTGGAAACATCCAGTACTGGCTTGAGCCGGTAGCCGATCCGTTTCAGGATCGGAAAGTTTATAATGGTTTGAAGGATCCCTCCTATGATAACCCCGATAGACCATGTCACTATCTTCTCTTCATGAGAGGAAACTGGGTCGATGAGAAGAAAGATCACCAGAGTTGCGATCATGCCTATGTTGAGAAATGCCGAGGAAAGGCCAGGCAGGAAAAAATAGTCATGCGAATTGAGAATGGAAATTAATGTGGAGGAAAAACCGATAAGCAGCAAATAGGGGAACATAATACGAGTGAGTTTTGCAGCTAATTGTGAAGTGACAGGATCGAAACCCGGCGCAAATATTTTAACAATAACCGGAGCCAGCAAAATTCCCAGGCCGCTCAGAATGAGCAGAAATGCACATAAAACCGAAAGTATATTGAGGGCAAATCTGATCTGACTGGCTTTCCCCTCTTTAACTCCGATCTCAGAATAAAGGGGAACAAACGCAGCTGAAAGAGCGCCTTCCCCGAAAAGCTTCCTTAAAAGATTAGGCAGTTGATAAGCCACCTGGAAGGCATCGGCAACATAACTTGTACCGAAGAAATTCGTCATCAGAATATCACGAACAAGTCCCAGAATTCTGCTCAGGAAAACTGCGATAGACATTGATCCGGTATTTTTTGCTATTCTATTCTTACTCATAATCCAAATTTTAAAATTTTTTGGCAGAATATTCAGCTGAAACATAATTGTAAATAAAATTGTTGTCAGCAGCAGTAAAAGAGCCTATATTTTTATTTCATAGGGGTAATATCTTCATTAAAATAATAAATTTATTGACGCTATTGCTCAATTTTGATAATGATTTGAATTAGATTTTAAAATTAAAGATTTATAGGTGGGATAATGAAGAAATATTTTATTTTGATGATACTAATGATCTCAATATTTGCCCTGAATGCTGAGAAATATGATCCTTACATTTTAGGTGCTGTCAGTGATTTTTCCATAATGGAATCTGTTGATCTGCTGAAAAACAGTTTATTAGAAAATGGCTTAGATCTGGTTGGAGAATATTCCCCGGCGAATGATGAAAGCAGGTATGTTCTTATAGTAACCAGTCCTGAGATTCTGAATGCAATCGGGAAAAAGGGTGGTTTAAGAGGTTTTGCAGCTGCCTGGAGAATTGGCTTGACTCAGGAAAATGATAAGGTTAACATCAGTTATACAAATCCCTGGTATTTTGGATATGCTTATTTGCAGGATGATTTTGATGATGTCAGTTACGAAATTGCAATGTTAAAGGAAAAGCTCAGGAAGAGTATGGCTATATTTTCTAATACACCTTTTCAGGAATTCGGTTCTAAGAAAGGAATTGAAGCAGAGAAGCTCAAAAAATATCATTATAAGATGGCGATGCCTTATTTTGAAGATGTAGTTAACTTTGATGAATTTGAAAGTTATGAAACTGCTATTGAACATATTGAAGAGAATTTTTCAAAGGTTGAAAATATTAACAAGGTCTATCGAATAGATATTCCCAATAATAATCTAACTCTTTATGGTTTCAGTTTTTCCGGAGAGGAAGGCGAATCAATGTTCCTGCCTAAGATAGATATTAATTCTCCGAAACATACAGCTTCACTGCCTTATGAATTTCTTGTATATGAGAATAAGGTTTTAATGCTGCATGGCCGGTACAGAATCGCCCTTTCGTTTCCTGATCTGGGCATGGGAACATTTATGAAGATAATGAGTACTCCAGGAAATATTAAAGAAGCAGTGGAAAGTATAATAAAACAAAAGGATGGAATATGAAAATCAGCGAAATTTTAGAAAAAAAAGGGAGAGCAGTATTTACTGTTAATAAGAATGACAAGATCTGCGATACGATAAAAGAATTCTCAAATCGTAAGATCGGATCTGGAGTTGTTGTGAATTCCCGCATGGAAGTTTTAGGAATCTTTACCGAACGTGATGCATTACAATGTTTTAAGGATGATCTGGATTTTAAAAAGATGGTTGTTAAAGATCTGATGACACCTTTTGAAGATCTGATCATTGCAGGGCCGGAAGATGATATTCAATATGTTATGAGCATGATGATCGAGCACAGAATAAAGCATATTCCAATTTTAGAAAAGGGAAAATTAGCCGGTATCGTATCGATAGGTGATGTAGTAAAAGCTCAGATGATCGAAAGCAAGCAGATCACTAAAAAATATCTGGATTACATAGGAGATATTCCCCACCCGGAAAATGACCAGTATTAAATACCTCTCCTATTTCAGAGCTGCTTCGAGAGATTCCGCAATATTAAAAATGGAAGTGAATCCGGAAATCTTAAAAACCTCATAGATAAATTCTCTCAGATTGCAGATTATCAGTTCTCCTTTCTGTTTGGTAATTTTCTTTAAAGTGATCAACAGAACTCTTAAACCTGCACTACTAAGATATTCAAGCTCCTGAAAATCGATTATGAGCAGCTTTTCGCCACTCTCAATCAGAGATAATGTCACTTTTTCGAGTTGGGATGATGTATTACTGTCCAATCTTCCTGAAAGATGAATTATAACTTTTCCTGCTGATTTTTCCTGCCTTATCTCCAAAATTCCTCCCTGGATATCGTTTATCAAAATTTTCATGAATTTGTTCTGCTTTATACTCAAACTAAGGAAGTTTGGATGTATATTCCTGACAACAGATATTTTACTCTCAGGAAATTTATAGCTCAGAACTGTTACTCTGGTATCGATATAAGTCAATATGACTATTTTTTCAATTTCTACAGAAATCATGGTCATGTTGACCATTTGAAGAACACATTTTTGTTGTTTTGTAGATTCTAAAATTTAAGTATACATACACTTAAAGATGAATATTTTAGTTTGGAATCTATTATGCTTCAGTAAAATATTGATTTTCTAATCGATAAGTTTCATAAATCATATCAAAGCTAAGAATAATAGGAGGATTTAGTATGAAGAAGAAGACTATTTTCTTCGGGCTTATTATCGTTGTTGCAGCAATCATTATATTCTACTCAGCATTCTGGCCGTTAGATAGAAGATCCGGGTTGCAGGGTACCATAGGTGGTGTTGAAAAGGCTGAAAAATACCGGGGCGAGCAAATGGCAGTATCTGAACTGCTTCTGGAGAATGAGGAATTTACTCAGTTTCTGCAAAGTGCTGAATGGCAAAATGCCATGAAAAATGAAGACTTGATCAATTTCCTGAAAAGTGATGAGTTTAAAAGTTTTATTTCCATGACCGGGGATATGCAAAAAATTGTTCTGCTGAATAACTATTTCGATACAGTAAAACTGAGCTTATTAAAAGAAGCAGATCTTAATGAAGAAGTGATAAATTTATTCTTTAAGAATAATGATTTTCAGCATTTTGTTCTCTCCCAGGATTTCATGAACTGGCCAATCCCTTCCACTCCTTTAAATCAGGATTTTCAGTCCTTAACAGGTTCTGCTTTCTCTCAGGAATTCCAAAAAGTTTATCTGGCAAATCCGTCTGCTATTGAATCTATTGAATTTGCAAGTATGATGAAAATGCTAGCTGCAGGCAGCCCTTCATTAGAGTCCTTCTTTAATCTAGATATACTGGGCTGGGTTAATTCTCAGGATTTCGAAAGCTTTATCGCTTCCATGGAATACAAAAGTTTTGTCTCTTCACAAGATTATCAGAGTGCGCTATTTTCACAGGATTTCCAAAATATTTTAATTAGTTTTTCACAAGATTTTCAAACTTTTAACATCAAGCAAATGAACGATTTTATAGGACCTAACAATCAGGATTTCCACCAATTAGTTCTATCCCGGGAATTCCAATTAATTCTCCAAAATGATTTCTTTGGAGAAATATGGGCAGGTAATCAGGATTTTCAGCAGAATATGCTGGGAGCATTTCAGACTATATGTACTGGCCGGGTCCGGAGGAACATTTTAGAATTATTTCATTTGTAAAATGAGCTAAATATGAAGAAAATATTATGATAGCACCTTTTCTTATCAGCTTCATCCCAATAATCAGTTTCCTGATTATGCTGGTATACATAGATAATTACAAGCTTTTACGCTGGAAAACCATAATCAAAATGATCTTTTGGGGTGCATTAACAGCCGGAATTTGTTATATCATTAATGTAGGAATGTTAAGCTTCATACAACTTAAGACTTTTACCCATTTTATTGCACCTTTCATTGAAGAATGCGGCAAAGCGATAATTCCTATAATCATGATAAAAAGAGGGAAAATAGGATTCCTGGTTGATGGTGCTATAATCGGCTTTGCTGCCGGTGCAGGTTTTGCGTTTCTGGAAAATCTTTATTATCTGATGCAGATCACAGATTCTCAAACCATATTCTGGATCTTCCGTGGATTTGGTACAACCATTATGCATGGAGGTAATACAGCTATTTTTACTGTCATCACAATTTATCTGATCGATAAGAAAGGTAATAATTCTCTGATGAGATATGTACCGGGAATTCTTGTCGCAATAACTTTACATTCTCTGTTTAACCTTATCATCATTTCCCCGCTTATGAATACTCTTCTGCAGATAATTGTTCTTCCTGTAATATTTATGTTTATCTTTTCCTTCAGTGAGAAAGGCCTTAAAAATTGGCTGCAAGCTGGTTTTGACAATGACATAAAAATGCTGGAATTTTTAAAAAGCGGTAAATTTTCTGAATCGAAGCAAGGCAAATATCTTTCATCTTTTAAAGCTTGTTTTCCAGGTGAGATCGTTCTGGATCTTTTCTGTTATTTACGTGTTTATCTGGAACTTTCAATAAGGGCTAAAGGTCTGCTAATGCTCAAAGAATCAGGTATCACCAGTGTAAACGATCCAGAAATCTCAGATAAATTCAGCGAACTAGCTTATCTGGAAAAAAAGTATTGGAAAATCGGGCCAGAAAGTGTTAAAACCACTTTTGAATATTTCACAAAAAGAATTATGGCAAATTTATTTTCTGGAAAACCAGAATTAATCTATGAAATATTAATAATAATAGTAGTTTAAATATCAATTTGCGTTATTTTTTGACATAAGATCTGGCTATAATAATTTGGCTCAGATCAGATTTATATTATAGTTCTTTATAAGATAATAGAAGGGGGTGACCTGGTTTCGACAGGGATTGCTGATGCATGCCGAGGAGATTACCTACTCGTTAATCACGGTGATAAACAATTAAACGCAAACGATAACTTTGCATTAGCAGCTTAGTTCTGCTACGGTCCTGCTAAAGCTTGGCTGTTAGGCTTGCAGTAGATCGCCATAAATATCAGCTATAAACTGCGGAGTGTCTGTGCTGCAGTTCGAAAAACTACAGGCTGGTTGATCCGGTTTGGTGTGACTGTTCTCCATCCGGATAATGAGGATAAAAACAGCTAAGCATGTAGATTCGGCTTTTGACTTATCTTTGGACGCGGGTTCGATTCCCGCCACCTCCACCAGTCTTCGTTTTGAATAAAACGAAGACTGACACGGCGTAGTTCCAGCTTATGGGACGAAGCCGGTCTGATATTGTTAACCGTTTTATTCAAAACTTCGCCCGGGCAGGCCAAAATGTTTTACGTTTATATCCTTCAGAGTGAAAGTAATCCCGAAAAACATTATACTGGTTTTACACAAGATATTACAAAACGAATTCAAAAGCACAATTATGGTGAAGTCCCACATACAGCCAAGTACAAGCCCTGGAAGATATTAACTTATATAGCTTTTGAAAATAAAGAGAAAGCAGTTAACTTTGAGAAGTATCTGAAATCTCACTCAGGAAGAGCTTTTGCATCTAAACACTTCTAATAAAACGAAGACTGACACGGCGTAGTTCCAGCTTATGGGACGAAGCCGGTCTGATATTGTTAACCGTTTTATTCAAAACTTCGCCCGGGCAGGCCAAAATGTTTTATGTTTATATCCTTCAGAGTGAAAGTAATCCCGAAAAACATTATACTGGTTTTACACAAGATATTACAAAACGAATTCAAAAGCACAATTATGGTGAAGTTCCACATACAGCCAAGTACAAGCCCTGGAACATATTAACTTATGTAGCATTTGAAGATAAAGAGAAAGCAGTTAACTTTGAGAAGTATCTGAAATCACATTCAGGAAGAGCTTTTGCATCTAAACACTTCTAATAAAACGAAGACTGACACGGCGTAGTTCCAGCTTATGGGACGAAGCCGATCTGATATTGTTAACCGGTTTATTCAAATTAAACTTGCGAAAAATGGTGTCCTCCGAAGCTGAATATAATTGGTACTTAGTTCTGAGGACAATACAGCGAAGGAAAATTCATTCAAGTAAAATATCCCTCTATTTTTTTTCAAAGAAACTATTCTCCAGATAATTTCCTTGCCTGATGATAAAGATTTATTAATCTAGATTTTGATAGATAATTCCAGTTGGGATTATTAGAAATTGCACCGAATAGATATGCCAGTAATGCGAGATTTCAAATTACTTTTTTAATGTTATGATACGAGGAGGACTCATGAAAAACGAAATACATGAAGAGAATAAAAATACAGGTCAGATTAAGACAAAATTAACATTTTTCGGTGCGACAGGTACAGTAACCGGTTCCAGGTTTCATTTGGAAATAGATGGTAAAAACCTGCTGATAGACTGCGGTATGTTCCAGGGCCCTAAAGAAATTCGTCTTAAAAACTGGGCAGAATTCCCCATTCCTCCTGCTTCATTCGATTATGTTCTACTCACACACGCTCATATAGATCATAGTGGTTACCTGCCGAAATTTGTGCGGGAAGGGTTCAAAGGTAAGATCATCTGCACCCATGCTACTGCAGAACTTTGCGAAGTAATGTTAAAGGATAGCGCTCATATTCAGGAAGAAGATGCTAAATGGGCTAATAAAAAAGGATTTTCCAAACATTCCCCCGCTTTACCCTTATATACAACTGAGGATGCAGAAAAAGCGATAACACTTTTTCATCCTGTGCATTATGGAGATTTCTTCAAGCTTTCAGAGACCAGCAGGATAAAATTCCACGATTCCGGTCACATTCTGGGTTCAGCCCTTATCGACATTAAAACCGAATCAGCAGGAAAATCCCGTAAGATCTTGTTCAGCGGTGATCTTGGGCGTCCTGAAATACCCTTATTGAACGAGCCTGACCAGGTTTACAATGTGGATTATCTGATCCTGGAATCTACTTATGGTCAACGTTTACACGAATCCACCGATCCGGTAGCAGATCTTATCGCTGTGATAGAAAGAAGTATGCAGAGTGGCGGCGCACTTATCATCCCGGCTTTCAGTGTAGGAAGAACTCAGACCTTATTATATCTGTTACGCCAATTGGAAGAAGAGAATAAAATTCCTTCCTACCCGATCTATGTTGATTCACCCATGGCGATCGAAGCTTTGAATATTTTCGAAAAACATATCAGTGATTTCGATCTTTATACCCGTGAGCAAAAGTTGGCAGGAAAAGCTATTTTCCGTCCTAAAAACCTGCATATTTGCCGGTCAAAAGAAGAATCTATCGAAATCAACAAGCATCATGCCGGCTGCATCATTATTTCAGCCAGCGGTATGGTAACGGGTGGCAGAATAATACATCATCTTGCCCAAAGACTTCCTGATCCCAGAAACACCGTCCTGCTTATAGGCTATCAGGCGGAAGGTACCCGCGGTAGAAAGATCCAGGAAAAAAGTGAAACTGTAAAGATCCATGGCAAAGAGGTACCTATAAACGCACATATTGAAGCAATAGATGGTTTCTCTGGACACGCCGATTATAATGAAATGCTGGCCTGGCTCATGCCTTTCAATAAAAAACCGACCTGCACATACATGGTTCACGGTGAAGCAGACGCCAGTAAAGCAATGGCAGAAAAGATCAAACAGACTTACGGTTGGAATGTGATAATTCCTCAATTTGCTGATAGTTTTGAATTGGAATAAGTTGTTGATGAAAAACATCGTTTAATGAAACGTTAGGCTTCAATACTTTATACAACTAGAAGGATCATATTGCATTGATTGAAAAGCGAAACCTAAAATTCAGTTTTCAGATCAAAATTGACTTTGTTAAGTTAGTATTTGAGATTAACAGATTATAGAATTTGAAATCAAATATCAATCTCTTGTCGCAGTGATCTGATAAAATCTTTTTAAATTTATAATACTTGTAGTCCAGCTCTCCCCTATCAATGTTCCTGATACATCTTCCGTGAATCCAGAGTAAGATTCATTAGATGAATAGATCTTATAGGATGTCGCATTTTCAACCGGATCCCAGGTTATATAAACTGAGTCATTTTCAACTATTATAATAACATTTTCAGGTGCAAGCAAAGTAATTCCATACTCTGTATCGTGCGTTGAATTTGTATAGGGATAGAAATTAACCCTCCCTAATGTAGTATCATCTACCTCGTGAAAAATAAGATCTTCAATTTCATTGAAAAGTTCAGTCCCCCAGAACACATATCCTGCAGTGATATCATTATCACCATTATAAAGCCCATATACTCCATTATCGTAAATATCGTTCCATGCAGGCAACTCGCTGCCAAAAACAGGGTTACAATCACCAATCAGGTGAATTCCATCTATACTATTATTAATTATTTGATTATTGGAGATAAAGTTAGGTGAAGCATTAGTTCCATAAAATCCATAATCATTATTTTGCAAAGTACAGTGATCGAGAACAAGAGAAGTTGGTGCATAAGCAAAAACTCCGAATGCAGTATAATATGTTGCATGTTCTATAGTGCAGTAATCCAGCCTTCCAGCAGAACCGGACTGATAATATAAGCCATACCATTCATCATCAGGATCTCGGCGGGTAAACAATATTCCGCTTCTTCCAGCAGTCCCGTTGGCATGAAGTGAACCATAAACATGTAAGCTTTGTCCTTCTTCAAATTTCACAGTTACATTATCATCGATGATTAAATTTCCACCTGCATTTATGTAGGGAGTAGACGTAACTATAAAATCCTCTAACACATTGTGCCAGATAGTACTATCTGGTGTGTGAACTGCCATAAACCTGGATCCATCATCGTTCGTATTTCCTGTAGCAGGAATATTTCCGGCAGAAGAAGTATCCGGGTAAGAAGCTATATCCATTGTCAAACCCCAGGTATTACCTGTGATCGCATTTCCTGATCCGATATGATATTCACCGGTGTGATACATGTAAATCGCACCGACAGGGTCATTACAACCGGTTATGGTCTGGTTGGAGATATTCGGGATTGTGCAGTAAGTAAAATACAAGCCGATATCGTTATTCTGGAAAGTGTTATTAACCGATAGAGTTGGATTTGTACAGTTGGTATAATAAATTCCGTAATCATTATTCTGGATCGTGCAGTTCTCGATAGAAGGAGTTGAGTTATCGCAATAAACCCCATAAGAAGTAAAATAGGTAGCATTTTCTATAGTGCAATATTCTAAACTACCTGAAGAACCGGATTGATATCTAAGTCCATACCATTCATCGTCGGGATCTCGGCGGGTAAACAATATTCCACTTCTTCCAGCAGTCCCGTTGGCATGAAGTGAACCATAAACATGTAAGCTTTGTCCTTCTTCAAATTTCACAGTTACATTATCATCGATGATTAAATTTCCACCTGCATTTATGTTGGGAGTAGACGTAATTATAAAATCCTCTAATACATTGTGCCAGATAATACTATCTGTGGTCGAACTTCCATAAACTTGTATACCATCATCGTTCGTGTTGCCTGTAGCAGGAATATTCCCGGCAGAAGAAGTATCCGGGTAAGAAGCTATATCCATTGTCAAACCCCAGGTATTAGCTGTGATCGCATTTCCTGATCCGATATGAAATTCACCGGTGTGATACATGTAGATCGCACCGACAGGGTCATTACAACCGGTTATGGTCTGGTTGGAGATATTCGGGATCGTGCAGTATGTAAAATACAAGCCGATATCGTTATCCTGGATAGTATTATTAGCTGATAGAGTTGGAGTTGTACAGTTGGTATAGTGAATTCCATAATCATTATTCTGGATCGTGCAGTTCTCGATAGAAGGAGTTGAGTTATCGCAATAAACCCCATAAGAAGTATAATAAGTCGCATTTTCAATAGTACAGTATTCTAAACTACCTGAAGAACCGGATAGATATCTAAGCCCATACCATTCATCATCAGGATGCCTGCGTGAAAACAATATTCCATTTCTTGAAGCAGTTCCGTTAGCGTTTAAAATTCCATGATTATTGATATATTGTCCTGTCTCGAATTTTACATTTACATCGTCATCTATTGTTAGAGTATCCCCGGCACTAACGCTTGGGGTTTGAGTTACTACAAAATCTTCTCCAACATTGTGCCAGACTGCACTCTGGTTTGTGGAGCTGCCATAAACCTGGATCCCGTCATCATTGGTGTTTCCTGCTGCAGGAATATTCCCGGCAGAAGAAGTATCCGGGTAAGAAGCAATATCCATTGTCAAACCCCAGGTATTACCTGTGATCGTGTTTCCTGATCCGATATGAAATTCACCGGTGTGATACATGTAGATCGCACCGACAGGGTCATTACAACCGGTTATGGTCTGGTTGGAGATATTCGGGATCGTGCAGTATGTAAAATACAAGCCGATATCGTTATCCTGGATAGTATTATTAGCTGATAGAGTTGGAGTTATACAGTTGGTATAGTGAATTCCATAATCATTATTCTGGATCGTACAGTTCTCGATAGAAGGAGTTGAGTTATCACAATAAACCCCATAAGAAGTAAAATAGGTAGCATTTTCTATAGTGCAATATTCTAAACTACCTGAAGAACCGGATAGATATCTAAGCCCATACCATTCATCATCAGGATGCCTGCGTGAAAACAATATTCCATTTCTTGAAGCAGTTCCGTTAGCGTTTAAAATTCCATGATTATTGATATATTGTCCTGTCTCGAATTTTACATTTACATCGTCATCTATTGTTAGAGTATCCCCGGCACTAACGCTTGGGGTTTGAGTTACTACAAAATCTTCTCCAACATTGTGCCAGACTGCACTCTGGTTTGTGGAGCTGCCATAAACCTGGATCCCGTCATCATTTGTGTTTCCTGCTGCAGGAATATTCCCGGCAGAAGAAGTATCCGGGTAAGAAGCAATATCCATTGTTAAACCCCAGGTATTGCCTGTGATCGTGTTTCCTGATCCGATATTAAATTCACCTGTGCGATACATGTAGATCGCACCGACAGGGTCATTACAACCGGTTATGGTCTGGTTGGAGATACTCGGAATTGTGCAGTACGTAAAATACAAGCCGATATCGTTATCCTGGATAGTATTATTAACTGATAGAGTTGGAGTTGTACAGTTGGTATAGTGAATTCCATAATCATTATTTTGAATTGTACAATTCTCGATAGAAGGAGTTGAGTTATCGCAATATACCCCATAAGAAGTATAATAGGTTGCATGCTCTATAGTACAGTAATGGAGTGAACCATTAGATTCTGATTGATAACGAATGCCATACCATTCATCGTCCATATCCCTTCTGCTGAATGAGATCCCAGAAACGGAAGATCCGATAGCTGTTAATCTTCCATGTACATTGAAATATGCTGCATTTTCCATTTGAACGATACAGCCATCTTCTATGGTTAGACCTGCATCTTGATATATTGTTACTGTTCCTATAACTATATGCGGATTACCTGAAGCATACCAGTTGAAACTGCCATCTGAGTAAGCTACATTCTCGTGGGTTGTCTCTGCATGGACTAATAATGATGTAAAAATAAAAATCATAAAAATCATAAAACATCTAGATTTTTGTCTCATTTCAGCCTCCAAAACACAACTTTTTCAGCAGAATAAGTAAATAATATTAGAGCAGTATTAAAATTTCCTTCAATTTCTTTCTTGAATTATTATACTTCTTTTGTCAAAGATTTTTTTCAGTTGTGATCCTGGAAAGTCAATATCTCAGATTCAGGCTAGAAAAGTATCCAACTCATTGTTATACAAAGAATTCTGACTATTTAACCGGTTAACTGAAAAAGATATACCACCGCTAGTTCTAAAGGAACAAAACTTAATACTATTATCAACAATCGAAAACCTCGTTTTTTCCCGGAATCGCGTAGTAATCCCCAAAATGCACTTAAATAATTAATCATCCAGATCAGACATAAGATCTTTCTTAATATCATGATATCTACAAAAAATACAGATCCAGCCCCGACAACCAGGCTTAGAAGAACAATTGCTCCCTTTTTTATTTCACCCGAGGTTATTAATGGAATTCCTGTGAAACCGAATAGTAAGAACAGGACAACGTTCTTCGAGATCTTATCTCCTTTTTTACGGGAAAACGAAGCCAGGAAATCAATTATTGGATTAAAAAAAATTGAAATGACTGTTATATTTGTTTTCATAAATACTCCTATTTTACAAATTTTTCCAGGAAGTAACCGACGATTACAGCCAATGGGATGAGCAGCCCTGTTGCATTAACCAGGAAGATCAGCAGTCCCATGAAAAAACCAGATACGAGTGAGTTTAATATGGCTGTAAGAATTCTAAATGAAGAAGATTTTATAAGAGTCCCGTATCTTTTTTTCTGTATACGGTATGTTCTTCGGTAGGAACAAGAACATCGCTGCAGTAAATCCAGCCCATAGTACCCAGGGTAAGACCTCAGAAAGAGTTGTGATCCTGTGATAAAAAGCTGCTATACCTGGAATAATGAAGTAGAGTCTTCCAGCCAGAAAATAAATAAGGGCAGCAAAAAAAACTATATTCAAGACTAATCCCAGGAAGGAACCTGTTTTATAATCTCGATTTATGCATTTTAAGATCTTCTCTTTCAGCTCTGCAACATCTTTGGTGTTATTTCTTGAATCAAGTTTGATACTCTTATTTATTAGACTAAGGCTGGTGGAATATTTTTTTAACTTAAAAAGGCGTTTAGCTTCCTCAAGTACCGAATCAGCATATTTCGAAAGGGGGCTAACCGGAGCATAGACCTGTAATTTTCCACCATAGACCAGCATCACATAGTTTTCCCCTTCGAATTGATACTTTACTTCGTAAACAGGAATCTCAAAAACCTGGAGTCTTTGCTTTATGATCCTTATTCCATCCTTATATTGATCAAGCAGAGGAAATTTTTCATTGTATAACTTGTTATAACCCTGCGAAAGATAGGGATAT
This sequence comes from Cloacimonadaceae bacterium (SeqCode), assembly GCA_942491655.1. Classification (GTDB taxonomy): domain Bacteria; phylum Cloacimonadota; class Cloacimonadia; order Cloacimonadales; family TCS61; genus SDB. Next base: position 110,937 of record CALOBL010000022.1, on the reverse strand, counting down.
TCTGACAAAAAATCTTTACTGAAAGACGTTCCGGATTCATCAAACCGGCTGAAACCGGAAGCATTCCTGCAGAGATTAGACAGGTCCGGGAAATTCGTTGCGAGATCGCTGTAGGTTTTACTGTATATGTTATACTTATCCTCGAAACTGTTCTCCATCTGAATAAATTTCATTACTTGCCCTAATCCGGCACAAGTAGTGCAGGTAATGTAAGATGAACCATGACAAGTAGTACATTGCAGCGATCCAGTTCCACCACAATAACTGCATTTTGTATGACCAGAAGCATCACAGGCACTACAGGAAATTCTACCGGTTCCATTGCAGCTACGACAATTGTTTCTGGTTGTTTCAGTATAAGATTCAACCCTCATCTCACCATAGGAAGAGTACTTATTCCTGGTTTTAGTGCTTCTGGATTCAGTGTATCCTCTGCCACCGCAACTGGTACATTGTCTGTGTCCCGAACCATTGCAGGAAGTACAGGTAAGACTGCCTTTTCCATGGCAGACGTGACAGGATATTTTTCCGTTCTGGCAATCCGGACATTTAATTTTCTTCTTCCCGGAGCATGTTGGACAAGTAGCTACTTCTTCGGAACCGGAGATTTTCCAGATCTTTGATTTTGGCAGCACGTCAGTTACTTTAGTTAGTTCGTAATCCCAACGTGGTACTTGAGCTAGAGATGTGATCTCCTGTTTGGCGATCTCCTGATTTTTGTATGGTAGACTGGTATACTGTAAAATTCTTTTCTCATATCTGGTGAGTAATCCAATGTTGTAAGTAGGTTTGTAATAGACGGATGAAATCAGGATATTGTCACCAATATTATTTAGATTGTGATTTTTAATATTATTTATCCAAGTGTTAACTGCAATTCTCAACTCAGTTATTTTCTTTTGATCCTGAGTAACATCTTTTCCTTCTAAAAGTAATTTCATAAATCAAGGACTCCTTTGACCTTAGACTGAATAATTACGTATCTGATCCAATTAAGTAGAAGTATGAATCATGGTTCGCCCTGTCTATTTTTTTTTCGTGCTGAAACATTTCATTTTAATGAAATTTATCTCTCTTGATCATTTGATAATTGGATATTCAGGTACAATAATGCTACTCCTGATCGAAAATTCTGAGAATCATTCTCAATTAATAATTGGCAACCCCTCTCTATTTAGTTACCTTTTATTACAGAAAATGGAGGTAACATGTTAAATTATAGAAAAAGTTTTATACTAGTAGCAATCGTCTCATTATTGTTCGTAAGCAGTTATGCTGTCACTTCAACAGGATCTGATAATAGCTACATGGATGTTTCACCAGCGAAAGCGATGGAGTTAATAAAAAGTAATCCAGATCTTTTAATAATTGATGTTTCACCTATGTGGGCTAAAGGTCATCTACCTGGCGCATTATCCTTTCCTATAGGGAATGGAAGATTTGAAGCAGCTATCCCATCCTGGGATGCTAAGGGAAAATACCTGATCTATTGTCATGGTGATGCCCCTTCCATAAAAGCAGCTCAAATGCTTATAGATAAAGGATTTCATAATGTCTATCGCTTGGAAGGTAATTACAGTGGCTGGGTAAAGGCCGGTTATGAGGTTCAAACAGCATCCTATAAAGATATCTCAGCAAAGGAATTGAAACAAATGATGATGGATAATCCTGAGCTTATAGTGATCGATGTTTCTCCCATGTACAAGCAGGGACACATCCCGGGTGCTGTTAATTATTATGTAGGGGATGGAAGTTTGGATGCAGCAATTCCAGAACTTGATCCTAAAGCTCATTATGCTGTGTATTGTCATGTAGATTCAGCATCCATTTTGGGAGCTAACAAACTTATCGAAGCCGGGTTCAATAATGTCTATCGCCTTAAAGGCAACTTGGCAGCTTGGAAGGAAGCAGGTTATCCAATCGAAAAGTGATCACAAAATTTTTATCGGAAAATTTAATATCCGGATTGAAAGATCCGGATATTTCTATTTTCAGGCTTGATAGACAAATGAGGGTATTATTTTAGTGAGTTTTGATTTATATTACAAACATTGAGTGATATTGTTTAGGAAATAATTCTGAAATAAAGTTTTGTGATATATGACTTTGGCTAATTTTCTAAACTAACCCAGTCTTTTAAAACGCAGTCTGAACACAGCTCCCTGCGGTTCATTATCCAGAACTTCCACAGAACCGCGATAATTCTCCATTGCCTGTTTCACGATATGAAGACCTACGCCTGTATTACCGCTTACTCCGTATGTAAATCCTATTTCAAACAAACGTTTTTTTATTTCATCTGGAATACCTGTTCCATTATCTCTCAGTGTAACATAAGAATAAGCTCTTTCATTGTCTATATTCATTAAGATCTTAGTAGCTTTGCCATGTTTTACTGCATTATTTATCAGGTTATCAAAAACAGAAAAGACTAAGTCATCAGCTAGAATCGTACTATCACCTTTTATTTCAATTGCTATATCTGAACGATTTTTTGTGACTTCTTTTAAAACTTCTCTGGCGCTGAAAACTTTGTAGTCTTTATTTTCCATAACAAAAGCTTCCAGATCGCTCATACTATGGATTAATTTTACACTGTTGTTTAAATTATTCTCCAGTGCATCCAGATATTTTTCTTCACCACTTAATTTGTATAAGCGAAGTGAACTTTTAATTACAGAAATGTTGTTTGTCAGGTCATGCCTTAATACCTGATTGATTAATTTTACATGCTCTTTTTGGGCTTTTAAAGCATTCTCGTTGATAATTCTTTCAGTGATATCTCTATCTATTCCCCGGTAGCCAACTAATATACCTGCTATATTGTAAACAGGAATAGCAGAACTGAGCAGGATCCGGACTGTTCCTTCTTTATGAATGAAATAAGCAGGAAAATCTTTCCAGCCTTCACCAGTTGCAAGAGTTTTCTTTAATTTTGAGATACTTTCTTTTTCATTTATGTTATTCCATAATTTAGTTGTCGAAAAACCTACTACTTCATCAACTGTATATCCCAAGATCTTCTCTACAGCTGCATTGGAATAAGTATGAATTCCATTAAGATCCATTTCCCAGACCCATTCATCTAAAGCTTCCAGGAAAGGTTCATCAATGAAATGATCTTTAAATCCTTGCTTCTGTCTATAGTCTTTCATTTCCAGTAAAACCCTTAAAAACATATCTTTTGAACAAATGCATGGTAAAAATTATTTTTGTAAAATTTCTAGCAAGTATTTAATTTTATCATATTTGGATTTAAAATCAAGCTAGCAGAATATCCTTCAACTATTTTGCATTTTCTTCCTTGTATAGAAGGAAAGCACCTATAATAGGTATTAAAATAATCAATATTAATGCTATGATAAGAAAGATCTGAGTGATCGATGTGGTCTTTCCCATAAAACCAATGATCACAAATATTAGTCCTCCCAAAACAAAACTCCAGCCAGCCAGGCGATGGGTTTTTCTCCAGACCGTTTCTGAACTCAGTGTCCATGGTAAACGAACTCCAATATAAAAATTAGAAGGAAGTTTGGGCATCAGATATCCAGTACCGATGAATAAAATTCCAAGTATTGATAGGATGTAATTATTACTAGTAGATAAAAAACCTTTAGCAATAAGTAAGGAATAGATCTGGATTAGACTAAAACAAAAGACCAATATAGCGATAAAAGCAGGAAGTAATTTCTGGAAACGGAAAGGATCGTTACGATATCTGGGTGATAATTGCGGGAAGAATACTATTAGCAAAATAAGGATCAGATTTATTCCTGGAAACAATAAAATGCCCAACCATTTACTGCTCCAGCCATCAATATCTCCCTTTAAATTCCAGTGGGAGGGAACCTGAGCATCAGCTGGCAACGAATGCCCTATATACAAAGAAATAACCAATTGCATAAATAGAATAACAAAAGCAACCCATAATCCGGTCAACTTCATTTTTCCTCCTAACGAAATCTAGCATATTTCATTTGTTTTATTGAATTTGATTTAGTATAAAAAATGGATAAAGTGTCAATTATAAATGTTTACGTCTTGGGATGAAGTTCTCTGCCAGACATAAACATTCGAAGACTATTGCTCGTTCCTAAACTTGAGCATCCCGAGACTATTGCTCGTTCCTAAACTTGGACATCCCGAGACTATTGCTCGTTCCTAAACTTGGACATCCCAAGACTAATGCTCGTTCCTAAACTCCCGTTTAGGAATGCTGAAAAGTGAATAATTCAAAAGTTTAGGTCTCTAAACAGGAGTTTAGGACCCAGCTTTCAGAGACCCCCTTTTTTCAATATCCAATATCGAATAATCAATTTCGATTTATGAAGTATCCTTATATTATCAAGAAAACCATGGTATTCTCCACAGCAGGAATTCGTAATAGAAGACCTGGCAGATTGTTGAAAACCTGCCAGGATATCTGTTATTATAAAAAAAGGACTCCTCGAAACGAGGAGTCCAAATTCTTATAAATAAACTATTTATCTTTGTTTCTATTTCATCATTATCATCTTATTGATATGAGATTCCGCACCAGACTTCAGTTGATAGAAATAGATACCTGAAGTTACATCCTGACCATTGTCATCTGTACCATTCCAGGTAAAATTATAGATTTGATCTGCTTCAATTTCACCGGTGAAGAGGGTTTTGATCTTCTGTCCCTTCATATTATAAATAACCAGTTCACCTGTTGTAGCTACTGGCAGAGCAAAACTGATATCTGTATTAGGATTGAAGGGATTAGGATAATTACTGTAAAGACCATAGGTTTCGGGTGTCTCAGGTGTTTCTTGTTCCTCTTCGTTTCCTGGAATTGTTAAAGTAACCGAGCCGTGCAATTCAGTTTCACCGGTATAATTAACCGTTTCCAGCCAGTACCAGTAAGTTATACCACTTTCGGTAGGATTCTCATCATAATAACTGTAATCAGTTGGATTGCTGGTAGTACCGGCCCCTTCGATAAGTTCATAATTGAGAACGACTGAATTTCCAATGTAAGGAGTTTCGGAACGATAGATGTTCCAGCCCAGATTAGCAGTTTCAGACATAGTTGTCCAAAGCAGCAGGGGTGAAGTATCAGCAAAGAAGACTGTAAAGGTAGAAAGTACAACTGGAAGTGTAAGGTCGCCTGCGTCTGCCCATTGAGGATCATTAGGTCCATTTTCAACTTGATCCACAGTACTTCCTAATTGCCCATTGTAATTGTATCTGTTAGGGTTAACTCCATCAGAATCATATGCGATATCTCCAGAACCTGTATTAAATTTCCAATAAGCGACCAGACCAGCTTCATTACCAACAAGCCCATTATCCATATTATCAGAAATTTCACCTTGTTCTCGGACAACATTCCAAATTCTAACTTCATCTATTCTACCATTAAAAGCTTCACTACCAGTAGCATCTAAAGCACCGATTGAAATATTTCCACTTGCTGTGGCTGGTATATAACCTGGATTATTATTCGTCTCTCCTGTATTCCATGAACCAGCAACAGATGAATCGTTAATATACAATATTGGATCAACAGAGCTTGTAACACTTGTAGCAGCAGGATAAACATAAGTAACAGCAACGTGTGTCCAAGTATTTGCTGTAATGTTATCCTGAGTTTCATAACTACTCCATTTATCTTGCGAATCACGATAATAAAAAATTCAACTTTCCATTTTTTAATCTTAACGCAAAGTTCGCATTATAATTATCATCCCTTCGTGCAATGATAGTTACATAATCAGGTATTGAAGTTGGAAATATCCAAGCTTCTATAGTGATCTCTTCACCACCTACGAAGGTAATGTCAGCACCAAGAGATAATTCATCGATAACGACATAATCAACGTCATCTCTGTCAAAATGCAAGCATTTATTTTGGGAAAATAAAAATACGGGTAAAATTAAAACCAAAAATAATAAACCTTTAATCTTCATATGACCTCCTAATTATATCTCTTTGTTTTTTAGAATGTTAGATGTGTTATAACACATTAAATGGAATTATTATGTCAACACTAAAATTCCTGAAGGGAAATAAATACTTTAAAATTAAAATCATTTTAAAACATTATCTATTGTATCAGAAATAAATTTTGAAACTGAATTACGGCAGAAAATGCCGCATAGGACTATTGTATAATCATCTCCATTAACAAATTTCACCGTACTGCCGTCATTATGCCCATCGAATATTTTCTGACTGATTTAGATTATATCACTACGGGGCACTTTTTTCAATATCTAATATCGAATAATCAATATCGGATGATGAAGTTCTCTGCCAAACATAAACATTCGAAGACTATTGCTCGTTCCTAAACTTTTAACCTGTTTACCCTGTTGGACAACAGGGCTGGATAACAGGCCCCGTTTAGGAACGTAGAAAGGCAAATTATCCAAAAGCTAAGATTCCAGCTTTCAACGTCCAATATCGAATCATCAATTTCCAGTTATAAAGTATTCTTACAATACTTAGAGAACCATAGAAGTCACAATGACAGGAATTCGTAATAGAAGACCTGGCAGATTGTTGAAAACCTGCCAGGATATCTATTATTATAAAAAAAAGGACTCCTCGAAACGAGGAGTCCAAATTTTATAAATAAATTATTTGTCTTTGTTTCTATTTCATCATTATCATCTTATTGAGATGAGATTCCGTACCAGACTTCAGTTGATAGAAATAGATCCCTGAAGTTACATCCTGACCATTGTCGTCCGTACCATTCCAGGTGAAATTATAGATTTGTTCTGCTTCAATTTCACCGGTGAAGAGGGTTTTGATCTTCTGTCCCTTCATATTATAAATAACCAGTTCACCTGTTGTAGCAACTGGCAGGGCAAAACTGATATCTGTATTAGGATTGAAAGGATTGGGATAATTACTGTAAAGACCATAGGTTTCTGGTGTTGCAGGTGTTTCTTGTTCCTCTTCGTTTCCTGGAACTGTTAAAGTAACCGAGCCGTGCAGTTCAGTTTCACCGGTATAATTAACTGTTTCCAGCCAGTACCAGTAAGTAATACCGCTTTCGGTAGGATTCTCATCATAATAACTGTAATCGGTTGGATTGCTGGTAGTACCGGCACCTTCGATAAGTTCATAATTGAGAACGACTGAATTTCCAATGTAAGGAGTTTCGGAACGATAGATGTTCCATCCCAGATTAGCACTTTCCGACATAGTCGTCCAGAGCAGCAAGGGTGAAGTATCAGCAAAGACGACTGTAAAAGTAGAAAGTACTACAGGAAGCGGAGCGTCGCCGTTATAATCAGTCCATGCAGGATTATTAACATTCAGTTCCATTAATATAATCACCTGATGCGCTTCCCAATAGTCCATCATGACTCCCACTAGAATCAAAAGCTGTATAATTTCCCGTTGGACCTTCATTATTAGACTTCCAGTAACCAACCAAATTATGTGGGGGAAAAGTTCCGTTAAGCTCATTATTGATATCACCTTGAATTTCTGTTCGTACTCTATGCCACATTCCAGACGCCTGACCTTCGTCTATTATACCATCAAAACCAATCAGCTCCCCCAACCACCAATCTCCAATTAAAGGAGTATCGCTACATAAGGTGCACATGTCCACCATTTTGTGCCAGTTGTTGTGTCGAGTTCTCCATCGACGTAAAAATTAAAGCCAGTTAAACCTCCTGATCCATCATTTACAGGGCCTGTTACTGCTACATGTAGCCAACCAGTACCATGTAATTGGAGAAGGTTCAGTTACTGGCCTTAGTATAAAACCACTTCTCCGTCTGAGTTGTATAAAATCCGGCAGCAAAGATTAGCTGGATGCCCGTAGTATTTGCAGTACCTGAATAATATAAAGCAAACCAAATCCTTTAGGGGCCACCTGAATTCGGTAGATTTGTCAACGATAATTAGGTAGACATCACCAGGAACAGATGGATAAACCTATTGCTTCGAATTGGGCTGCATAAATCCACTATTTAACATTAGAGGATCACCTATACCTAAATCAGGATCTGAAACTTATGAATCCTCTAGGATCTGACATAATCACCATCTCCTCCTAGAACAATCCAGGTACCAAGTTGCTGCCAAGGGAAAATAAAAACGCAGGTAAAATTAAAACCAAAAATAATAAACCTTTAATCTTCATATGGCCTCCTAATTATATCTCTTTGTTTTTTATAATATTAGATTTTTACTAAAAATTGGCTCAAATAATTCTGTCAACCCAAAAATTCCTGAAGGGAGATAAATGCCTAAAAATTAAAATCATCTTATAATAGAAAAACTTCCAGGTTACCAAAACCTGGAAGGATACTTGTCGCTATTTAAAACATTGGGTGTTTGAAATTCATGATTGGATATTCTGTTTTTACTTGGAAACCACCTTTTTTTATTAACTACCAGTCTTCTCTTAACCACTCGAGAGTGGTCAGATTCGCCTTGGCAGGCTGATCTTCACTGATAAGCACTGATCTAATGAGAGAGTAAGAGAGAAAGGGATCAGCGTGATAAAACCGAATAGGTAGGAAATGCAGTTTTCGCAAATCCAATTTGTGCCATAAATTGGATAAAAATCTGCTAAAAGGAATTTGCGAAGCATAATTCCGTAACTCACTCTGTTCGTGGGATTGATTGGTATTTATAGGTATTTATCGTAACCTATCTGTCAGCCAATTTAGCGACTCCCTTCAGCAGGGACACCCTTTAGGGTGAAGATTTCTTTATAAAACTTGGATATCCCAAGACTATTGCTGGTTCCTAAACTTTTAAACTGTTTACCCTGTTGGATGACAGGGCTGGATAAAAGTTCCCGTTTAGGAACGTAGAAAGGCAAATAATTCAAAAGTTTAGGTCTCTAAACAGGAGTTTAGGAACCAGCTTTCAGAGACCCCCTTTTTTCAATATCCAATATCGAATAATCAATTTCGATTTATGAAGTATCCTTATATTATCAAGAAAACCATGGTATTCTCCACAGCAGGAATTCGTAATAGAAGACCTGGCAGATTGTTGAAAACCTGCCAGGATATCTGTTATTATGATCGTATTATACTATTTCAACATGATCATTTTTCTTGTTGATGTATAAACTCCTGCTTTTAACTTGTACATATATACTCCCCCTGCAAGTTTTCTGTTACTGTCATCTCTGCCATTCCAGATTATGTTATAATTATCGGCAGTTAAGGTTCCATTAATTAATGATCTAACCTTCTCTCCTTTAACGTTAAAAATACTCAATTCAACCGGAGAACTTTCGCTCAAGTTGAAATTGATCGTCGTTTGCGGATTAAAGGGATTAGGATAATTTCCTTCAAGGACTGTTACTGATGTAATCTGATCAGAACTGTTGTCGGTACCACTAATAATTACCTGTACCATTTCCGAAGGCTCAGATTCAATTTCGCCATAAACTGCTACAATATAGTAGAAGTAAGTTCCAGGTGGAAGTTCATTCTCTATGTAATAAAGGTTTGAAGTTGAATTATGAAACTGATAATCCCTGTAAACTCTGTATTCCGTTAAACCTGGTCCTGGAGGAGAATTCCACTCCATTGTCACTGTGGAATTATAAATCTGATAACTGAGATCAGTTGGTGGTTCATATAAATGTTGCATACTTACCTGCAGATCAACTTGCGCTCCTGGCTGAATGTTTACACCGTAATAAATCATGTCTTCATATCCAGGATGACTAAATAAGACATCATAGGAACCCTGCTCAATCTGCATGTTGAAATTGCCATACTCATCAGTTTCAGTATTCATTTCTCCTGTTGAAATAAGTATTCCTTCCAGAGGAAAATAACTGTCTAAATCAACTACAATGCCTTCCAGAACACCTTCAGGAACACCACCGGATCTGGTTAGAGAAATTGTCCAGACATCAGGATGCGGTTCGGGATCATCCCAGAAATTGTAATGTAATTCAAGATTATATCCATCATAATTTACTACTTCAAAATAACTGTGTGAATAGAAATACTGGCCGGCATATACTGTATTTAAATACCAGAAGTGTAACCGATTAGAGTATGCATCATATTCACACATTTGAGTATCAGGATAATAATATGGGGGCATTAACAAATCGGATGAATCTGAGTAATAGCCTGTTGGCTGCACCTCAATTGTAATGTCTGTATTCCATGCATAATTGCTTTCACTCGTACTAACACCTTCCCAGGTATCGACAAACTCATTAAAAGAAAAATCCTGTGCATTTAGAAACAAAGCACTAATCAATATTGTTAAAATACCTAAATATTTGTTATACATTATAAACTCCTTTGTATAAAGATTAATTTATTATTTCATGGTGGCAAATGTTTTTTATATTAAACATCTGTATTTGAGCTGATAACACGGTGTCAGAAAATTACAGATATATCAATCTTAATAAAAAATATCTCCATTTAATTTCTCATTTCGGAAATTGCAGTTACATTTTTTAGAAATTATTTAGGGAGGAAGTTATGATATATCGACTTATATATAAAAGCAAATTCAATGAGAATACCAGTTTTGGTCTTCTGGCAGAAATCATGGAGAAAAGTAAGAAAAAAAACGAAGCACTTGGCATAACTGGTTTTTTACTGGCAACTGATGAGGAATTTCTTCAGGTATTGGAAGGCAGTTTCAAAACTGTAAATGAGCTCTACCATACAATTGTGCAAGACCAAAGACATAATGATATAAGGCTTATAAGTTTTGATGCGGTGACAGAAAGGGCTTTTCCGGAATGGACAATGAATGTAACTCAACTGATTGATCTTAAACAGCCATATATGGAAATACTGACCCGCAGATACGGTTCAAAAGATGGTAGGTTCAAGCTTCCTATCGATAAGTATGAAAGCTATGCGCTGTTAAGGGATGTTGCTGATATTAATAAAGATCTTTAATTTCCGGAAATTCTTCTGCCAGATCTATAAAAAGATGGAACAATCCTGGAAGTACTGTCTCTAACGGCAATGACTTTATAGAAAAACTTGCTAGTTTGATCGGAAATGCTGCAGTTACTGGAAATTGTTTCTATAACAAATGTATTTATTGATGGAATGAAATCCGGAGTTGTAGAACCATATACTTCAAATCTGGTCACACTTAGAGGATATGTCCAGCTTAGCGAGACCTGTCTGTTCTGATTATTTCCTGTATCAATTAGGAGATCTTCTACCATTGGTAGTGGTTGCCATGTGACACCGTCTGGACCCCAGATATTATTTTCATCATTGATCTCTAGGACTGTATCATCGGTGTCTATCTGCAGCCATGAACTCCACTGACAGGGCGAGAAATAGCTTATATTTGAGAATTCACAGATCATGCTGTCTCCTGGCTCTATAGAACCTAAGTTCAAGTACATATCCCCTACCTGCATAACCTCTGGAGCTACAGATTCGTTCAGGTAAAGATCCAGGAAACAGCTAGCACTCTCTCCGGCTCCACTATTCTGTATTATCGCTGTGCAAGCGACAACATCACCGCCATAAGGTGCAGCATCAGACCAGGTCACACTGCTGATATACAATTCCGCCCGGTTCTGCCAGCTTACCCTGTTATAGGGGTCATAAGTATATCCATCCCCGGTAAAACTTCCAGTTGCATCTAAAAGTGTTACTGTACCCTGATCAGTATTTTTAGCGACATTGTTATAACGCATATTGACATCAAGATCGAACACAGGTTCGATTATCATCAGATCCTGAGAGTTATCAAGGGTTAGGAAAGCACTTCCTGATTCCCCATTTTTAAATGTACATCCATAAAAGGAGAAATCTGGTTCTACATAAGCACCATCCTCAATATTTATGCCGGCACCGCTCATATTTTCGAATTCACAATATCTAGCCATCAGAGTACCACCTGAATTTACAATGAAATTGTAATAACCACTGCTGCTGGAGACTTTTACCGGATTGCTTTCTACCCCGTTGAAACAAGCTGTACCCTGGTTGAATACTGTCATTTCATCATCCAGGTACAGGTTCACACCCTCCTCTGCTTCCAGTACTCCGTCAATAACAGTCAGGTTATGAGTAACTTTAACACTTTTACCACTCTCGATGGATAGTGTGTCGGAACCTGATAAATCCTTATCGATAAACAGATCATTTGTAAAACCTTTCTTCCATCAAGATCTTAGAGTTCTCATTTCCGCGGAAAATCACCTGGGAGATTCCTTCCATGAAATTATCCATTCCTGCATAATTTGCCCAGTCATGATCCACCCACATTGCATTAGGAGCTACCAGAGTACCGCTGTTTAGAGTGAAATCACCATTAATATCCAGATTATCCAGGGCAGTTACAGTATTAGTGCGGTTTCTGATTACAAGTTCATGATCTATTCTATCCAGTTTTCCCGTAAATTCCTTTTGTAAAGGTGTTCTACTGACGGGGAATTTGTTAATGGTGAGATTAAAGAAACTGCTGCCGACCGAAAGATCCAGGTCTGCATCTGAGTCATCATACAGTTCCAACGTTCCACCAGCCATATCGAAATCCAATCTATCGCAGATAAAGTCACCGGCAGTTCTTATCGTGCCGCCTGTAATGGTCTCACTAAGATCGTAACCAGCGTCACATAATCTAATCCCAGTATCATGATAATCCAGTACACCTCCGCTCATATTGAAGACCACATCATCATTAAATGCCCAGTAACTATTGGAGGAAGAAGCTCCTTCAATATGGACTTCTCCGCCTGTGATCGTTAAAGAATTGTTGATATCCAGATAACCGGTCGGTCTGTGAATTTCCAGTAATCCGCTGGTTACAAAAAGATCATGGATCAGCATGGATGAACCGAAATTAAGTGCTGTCAACTCTCCCCCATTGATGCGCAGGGTACCATCTGTCCAGAGAAGGTTGTCACAATGGCTCACACCTTCATTAAAACGTAGCTCTCCAGCTGGTTTATTGATCTTCAGAGTAGCAAAGGACTCACCATTCACCATTTGAGTTCCATAACCAATGAAACTTACAATTCCACTGTATTCCAGGAAGCCTCCAAATCCTACCTGATTATCCCAGTCCCCTTTTAACTGGATAGTATAACTGTCTGAAATCAATTCACCGCTTTCAATTACAAGATCACCTTCAATGTAGATATTGGAATCCAGGATCACTGAACCGGCTATTGTAAGATCGTTGAAATAATCTCCGCTATTAAGCTCAATATGCTGGTTACTTCCTTCGAAACGGCAAGTTCCATTAGCAAACTCAAATCTGGCATCAGGATAATGATTGAACCAGCCACGGAAGATCGTGGAGTTCAAGGACCAGCCGATAAAATAGGAATCTGCATAGTTAAAGAAATTACCATCAATGATCATTGGATAGGTAGAATTATCACTGTTGGCAACCCAGTGACCAATATCTTTATCACTGCGCAAATGGTGAAAATAGGAGTTGGGGGAACGACAGATGATCTCGGAATTGGTATCACCATCAAATTCAACATATCCGTTATCCAGGTGAATAACCGTATTTTCCAGGAAATACCAGTCACCCCTCACCCAGATCTCGGCACTGTCATTTTGAATGTCAGCCTTCAGAGTTTTCATACCAGTATATGTCTTCATAGCAGATCATTTTAGCAAGGTTCGTCTGCATCTCCAACTCACCCCTTACTTCGAGGTTCCCATACACATTCAAGTAACAATTATTAATATGAACTGTTGCACCATACTGTATAGTCATGTCATGGCAATTTACACCGGAATCGATCAGTCTGAGATCATATGGTGTGCCATTGGGAATGACCACATCATCACTGCTTCCGGGAACTACAGCGGCACTCCAGTTCTGCGTATCATACCAATTACTGGAAACTGTACCCCTCCAGGTGCCCGGCTGTTCTACTCTAATAGTAAACGTATTGTCATGATAATCGTTGCCCCAGACGCATAGACCATAAACATCAGCTTCTTCAATTTCGATGGAAATGAATTCACTGATCTCGCTTCCCAGATAATTGGAGGTTGCAAGTGCATCCAGTCTGTTTCCACAATAAACACCATCTTCGAAACCAAACAATGCCATATCAAGGTCAGCATTTCCACCACCAGGTTCAAGAATAATTGAGTAATTTCCTGGCTGCAGAGGCAGATCCCACATTTCGACGACATCGTCATGAGCGATCCATGTGAATGGGCCATTAGTGCCTATGTAAAGATCATCACTGCCACCTTCGTATTCTACCCTGCCTTCCCAGATTCCTTCATTACAATAGATCTTGATCCCGTTATCTTCCCAGGGAGAATGATTCCCATCAATTACTACAATATCAACAGGAATATCCGGATGAAGATAGGAACCAGCTAAAAGTGAGTCGAACTGGATGGAATCAAACAATTTGATGTTCCAGTCATCACCATAATTAGTACTTCTTACACCAACAGCAGCCCAACTTATCTGGGAATGATTAAACATATAATACTGTGGTTCTCTAATATTCAAATATGATGTATCTTCCGATAATATGGGTATACTTCCACCAGGAGTAATAATAAAATTACCAAAAGAAGCATCTGCGCCTCTTTTCTCATCATAATCATCGTAGAGCGCAATACCGATCCTGCCTTGAGTTGTTGAAGGATACCCGCTGGGGATACGCCAGTCAAAATAACCATTATTCGGATGACCTTCTACCAGCATATCCTGAGCCCAACCGCCATTTCCGGTAGTATTGATCCAGATATCGACATAATCCCGGTATTCATTATCAGTATCCCAGCTTATTTCGTATACTGAATTTATCCCTAATATCTCTCCACTGCCATTTCCATTATAGTTAACATCTCCTCGTGGAAATTCCAGGTTGATCCCTTCCCCATATCCTCCTCCGGGATGTAATGTCATTACAGCATCAATCCCGCTTTCATGAACCAGATCGATCGTATTGTCATGAGTATTATGAACAGCTGCATGGTTGGTATCAGGAATTATACCCAATTCCACAATTTGTATGACCGGGTTCGCTTACCAGGCAGGGACGGTCTGCCATAGTCTCGTTTACTACCCAACTCAGCAGGCTGCTTCCATAATGAATAGCATTATCGAAACTATATCCATGCAGGTTATTGGTCACATAATCAATGCCGGGTACAATATCTACTTCTGCTGTTTCACCCTCATCTAATGAATCTGTCTCCATTGCTAATGCCAGTTCTCTCTGTAGATTAGGAACCTGGTAATCCATTTCTATTTCAGGATCGTCATATCTCTGAAAATGATAATCTACTAAAAGCGAATAATTGGGGTAACTGAAGGTCGAGATCACATCCCAGTAAGCTAAGGCCATGGTGGCCGAAGTAGGAGAACAGCCGTAACTCCAATCGTAATAAGGCACTAATTCATAATTATCAATGTAGTAGTCGTTGCGGGTAAGAGTTTTTCTACCGGTGAGATATTCCTGCCATTCTACTGATCTGTCTTCCAGCTGGCAGAAAAATTTCTGATCAGCAACCGATTCTCTAAACTCAGTCTCTTTACAAACCTTCTGAGGGAAAAGCCTGACAAATATTCTTTCAACTCCGTCAGTATAGCAATACCAGAGATTGGATGTGTTAATAAAGTACATTTTATCTAATTTAACTTCTTTGCCTGATCTTTCTTCAGCTAATTCCAGAGCTTTCCATCCCATGGCAAATTCCTGAGAAAGACATTTTGAATATTCCATAACAACAGGAAGATCAGTAGTTCCCCCCATCAGTATGCGGCCATAACTCCCATCAGTGATGTTTTTCTGGTTAGAAGTCAGATAATTATTCCTGCACAATTCAGTTAATTGTGTCTTTTCAGGAAATTCTGCCCCAATAGTAAAATTGAAACGCCAGGCAATGATCTGATCATTCATATTATAATAGGGGATCGGTTCAGCAGCACTTACCTCTCCCCAAATGGCTGATGCATTGGAAATTGCAACGGATTTTAACTGATGAATATCTATTGGAAGAGCTAATATCGATGCGGTTAAAAATAAAAAATATATTAAATTTAATTTTCTCATATTTCTTTCCTGTAAATTGTTGATGATCAATTCGATATGGTATTATTCGTGTCTGTCAATTTAAAAAAAATCAAAAAAACTTGCCAGAAAACCAGCTATTGAATTTTTCAGTACTGTAAAGTTCAATAGTGTATTTTTCATTACTGTAAAGTTCATTAAATAAAAATATTAAGGAGGATTCGATGTCAAAAACTCACATGGTAGTATTGGGTATTTTGAATGAAAGACCTATGTACACTTATGAATTCAAGCAGATCATCGAAGAACGTGGCTTCGAACACTGGGCTGGAATTCAGCTGCGCTCGGTATACAAAGCCATGGAATCCCTGCTGGCTAAGGGTTATTTAAGTGGAATGCAGAAGATCCATCCCAACACCAATTTCGTAACTGTTTATGAAGTAAATGATGCCGGAAGATGCTATTTGAAAAAACTGGTTGAAAAGGCATTCTATAGTAATGTAGGGCAAACAGATATCTGGCTGGCAATTGCCTTTATGTTCGCGACAACCAGAAATTATGCGCTAAAAGCTTTAAAAGCAAGGAAGGAAATGCTGCTAGCTGAAAGAGAACAGGACACACATTGGATCGAAATAATCGAGAAAGGTGAGATGAACATTCCCACCAATTATCAGGGTCTCATCAAAATGGGTTATGAAGCTTCCTATATGATGGAAAAGAGACTGGATGAATGGATCTACAACGTGGAGAATGGCAGCGATAAAGGCTATTTCCTGGATGAAAGGGAGGGGCCAATATGCGACTAAAACTAATTCTAATCCTTGTTCTTGTGTCAGTTGCTTTATCAGCTGAAAGGATAGTATATTTACAGGAAGCGATTGATGCCGCCCTTAGAAATAACGATGAACTGGCTGCTGCCGGACATGAGATGTTAAGCTCAAGGTGGGCGAAGTATTCCTCTTTGAGTAGTTTCCTGCCAAAAGCTTCGGTTTCGTTTGCAAAGCTTAAACTTGATCCCGCTCCCGAATATCTCGATTATGCGGGAAATAGTTATACTCTGGATGATGTGCAAACCACAGCCACTTTACAGATAGTCCAGCCTCTACTCACTGGAGGTACGCGTTTATTGGGATTTATGATCTCTCGCCGTCTGGAGGAAATGGCTAAAAAGGAATTAATCTCTGCCGAGCTTGATACCAGAACCAATGCAGAGCTAAAATATCTGACATTAATAGAATCCTATCAGTTGCTGCAGATGGCCGGGAATGATCTTGAAAGTCTGAATGATAATCTGACCGTGGCACGGATAAAATACGAGACGGGTGTTGCATCGGAAGCTGAATTTCTGCAGATGCAGAGTGAAATGGCTGCCAAAGAAGCAGCCCTTATAGATGCCCGTATGTATTATGAAATCTCAGCAGCTGATCTGGCAAATTTCTGTGGTTTTGACGAAAGAGACCTTATTCCTGAAGAGTTAACAATGGAGAATTCCCTGGAAGCGGTTTTAGAGAACGTAGATGCCAGGACGATCTCCCCCGTTCTGGAAGAACTTACTCTCCACAGGAATCTCACAATCCAGACCATGGAGGAAAATGTTAAATTGAAAAAAATAACCCGGACAATGGCCTTAAGCACCAGTCTGCCTACTCTTAGCCTGATCTACGAAAAATCCTGGGATGATGATTTCGACCTTGATGAAACCAAAGATGAATCCGCTTCTCTGATGCTTACTGCTTCTTTACCATTACTTCCAATTGCGGACACTTTCTGTAATTATAGAAAGGAACATCATCAGGTAAGAAAGGTGGAAAGAGAATTAAACTCGCTTATAAACGGGATTAAGCTTCAGATCCACAGTACGCTGCTTGCCTTGCTCAGTTCAGTGAAGAAAATGGAATCTTCGCAGCTGGCGTTGGATTACGCAGAAAAAACCCTGTTGCAAACAGAAGAGAGATACCGTAACAATCTGGCTTCAGCCAATGATCTATTAAATGTAAATCTGTTAAAACAGAGTTCAGAAATTGCCTTTCTGCAGGACAAGATCGATCTGATCAGATACAAATCGGACCTTAAAAAACTGCTTAATCTTCAAACTGACGAAGAGCTAATTCAATTATTAATAAATAGTTAGGAGAAAAAATGAAGAGAATATTATTATCAGGAGTTATAATATTTTTCCTGCTGGGATGTCAGAAACAGCAACCTGAGCAAGAAGAAACGGTAGAGACCGAAAATGTAATAAATGTTTTTGCTCAGACCTTAATAAGAAGTGATGTACCGGAATTCATAAAGATCTCTGGTACCCTGGAAGCAAAAATCGATGTGGTGCTGATCTCAGAAGTCAGCGGTAAATTAATGAAGCTGAATAAAAAGCTGGGCGACTGGGTGAGTAAAAATGAACCGATCGGAGAGATCGACAGCGAAGTGATTAAGATTCAGTTGCAGCAGACTGAAGCAGCGGTTCTTTCTGCTGAAGCAGCTTACCAGACGGCGATGAATAATCTGAAGGCTTCTCAGAGATTATTTGAGCAGAACATTATTTCACAGGCTGAATACGAAAGTGCTGTCACAGCTGAAAAAGGTGCTAAAGCGCAATATGATGGTACCCTGGCTCAAAAGCTGCAGGTTGAGAAAATGTTGGAAAATGCCCTCATCACAGCTCCTGCAGGTGGTTTTATTTCGGAACTTCCAATCACCCCAGGCAACTATATCTCAGCCGGATCCATCCTCTGCCGAATTGTGGATCCCAGTGTGTTGATCATCCGAACCGGGGTTGGAAAATCAGTTGTAAAACAGCTGCAAAATGGACAACAGGTGATTTTAGACACCAAAAATGGAGAAAACCAGGTAACAGGAAAAATAACTGGATTTGGTGTTGCTCCCAGTCTGGGATCGGTCAATTATCCAATTGAGATTGAAGTAAGAAACGATTATGGTTTGTTTGCCGGTGAGATCGTTGAAGCTAATATTCTGTTGCAGATGCATAAAGATGTTTTTGCTGTTAAACAGGAAGCTCTGGTAACCGAATTCGATCATGATTATCTCTACTTTATAGATGATGATAATATCCTGACCCGGAGAGAGATAACAGTTACCGATATAATTGACGACCTGCTTCTAATTGAAGGGGTTACTGCTGGAGAAAAGATCGTAGCTGTGGGAACAGAAAATGTTGAGAATGGCATGAAGGTAATGATCCGCAAAGAGATCGGGGAGTAAATATGTCTATCGCACGTTTTTCCGTTAACAATTCTGTACTGGTGAATATGATCATGTGGATCATCTTCATCGTGGGTATATTTTCTCTCTGGGTAATTCCCAAGGAAGAGATGCCGGCAGTTGATTTTGGAATGATCGTGATCATTGTTCCATATCCCGGCGTATCCCCAGCCGAGATCGAAACCATGATCATCAACAAGATTGAGGAAGAGATCAGCGATGTCGATGATATCGATTTTATTTCTTCCAACGCCCGGGAAGGTCAGGGTTCTATTGCTATCCAATTCCTGCCGGATGCTGATATTGATAAGGCCTGGAATGATCTTAACGCCGAGCTGGACAAAGTGAACGATTTGCCGGAAGATGCTATGGATCCTTTTGTGCTACGCATCAATATGCGGGAAGTTGCACCAATATGTGACCTTTCTCTGGGTGGAGATTTCAGTGGAAATTCCATGCGTGAAATCGCTGAAAATTTAAAAGACGGCATCCTGGAACTGGATAATATCTCGAAAGTGGATATCTTCGGAACCCGAGACAGAGAGATCTGGGTGGAAGCCGACGTCGATCTGCTGGATGAACACGGTATCACTCTGAATGATATTATCAATACTATAAATGCCCGTAACTTTAATATGCCGGGCGGTACCGCAAAATCAGGAACTTCCGAATTGCTGGTACGGACTATGGGCGAATTCAACAATCTGCAGGAAATAGCCAGCCTGCCAATCTCCGGCAGCAGCAGAAACGGAATATTACGATTATCTGATGTGGCAGTGGTAAAAGATACTCTGGCGGAAAGGAACATTATTTCCAAATTAAATCAGAAAGAAGCAGTCTCAATGATAATCTACAAAAAGACTGAAGGAAACGTTATTCAGGTGATAAAGGAGATTAAGGCTTATATTGGTGAATTTCAGAAATCCATTCCAGGGCTGAATATTGAATTGAGGAATGATGTTTCCATTGAGGTAAAGGACAGCATGCGTGTACTCGGCTAGAGTGCTATCCTGGGTATTGCACTGGTCTTCATTTGCCTGCTGATTTTCCTGGGCTGGCGTAATGCCTTGCTGGCTGCCTGGGGTATTCCTTTCAGTTTCTTCCTTACCTTTTTCCTGATGAATTATTTTGGCATGACTCTGAATAACCTGTCACTTTTCGCACTTGTTCTGGTTCTGGGGATGGTAGTCGATGATGCGATAGTGGTGATTGAGAACGTACATCGCTACATGGAACAGGGTATGGACCGCAGAGAAGCCGCCATTAAGGGAACAACCGAGATCATGTGGCCGGTGATATCGGCCGTACTGACTACTGCTGCTGCTTTCCTGCCCATGCTTTTAATGCAGGGAATGATGGGCAAATTCATGCGCGTATTTCCCTTAGTAGTATCTATCGCACTTTTCGCTTCCTTGTTTGAAAGTCTGGTGATCCTGCCTTCCCACATGTCAGAGCTGTCCAGACTTCCTAAAAGAAAAGCAAGAGCAGAAAATTCACTCTATAACAGGATGTTGAATATTTATGAGAATAACCTGATAAAGATACTAAGGCACCGCGGCAGAACAGTTCTGATTATTGTACTGGTCTTCCTGGGCTGCCTGGCATTACTGGGTAGCGGAGCAATAAAATTTGAATTCTTCCCATACAGTCTGCCCTCAACTATAATGTTCCAGCCTAAAATGGCTGTCGGTACACACCTGGAAGAAAATGAACGTATCATTTCGATGATAGAAGAGCATATAAAAACCATGCCGGAAAGTACTGACATTGATGCCATGATCACTCGTATCGGGGTGATGACGGAAGGCTACGAATGGGATACTAAAACACACAATTCTGAGATCGTTCTGGACATGGTTGACCGTAATGAAATGCAGTATTCCCATGAAGTTATCAAAAATGCCATCCGGGAGTTCGTCGATAACAATATCCCTGAGATCGTTTCCTACAAATTTGCCGAACCTAACGACGGCCCACCCACAGGAAAAGATGTCGAGATCAGGGTGAAAGGTGATAATCTGCAGAAACTGGAATCGATCGGTAATCAGATTAAGGAAGAACTGTCCAGGATCGCAGGAGTGGTTGATATAACACATGATTTCAAGCCGGGTAAAGATGAATTCAGGATCATTCCTGATCCCGATAAAATGCTGCTCTATGGAATCAACAATGCAATGATAGCAACTGTTATTAATACAGCCTGTTACGGAACAGAAGTAACAGAATACCGGGGTGCCGGTGGTGAAGAGTATGATATGGTAGTTCGGATTGATAAAAATTACATAGAAAATATCGAAAATCTTAAAAATCTTAAAGTCAGAAATTTCAGAGGAGAACTTGTTTCGCTGCAGGACATTGCAACATTCCAGATCGAGCAGGGGTTGGCTACAATAAAGCATTGGGATGCAAAAAGGGCGGTCACCATAACTGCCAATACCAGTAATTACAACACTGGTAGCGGTTTCCGCAAAAGATCTCCCGGTGAAGTGAACGAGATCCTGTTCGGTAATGAATTGTTAGGTAAGAAGGGTGTTTTAAGCAACTTTTCACAGCGCTTTCCCGGTTATCTGATCGAATCGGGTGGAGTGATGGAAGAACAGAGAAAATCCTATGGTTCGCTCTATGTGGCTTTTCTGATCGCTATACTCCTCATATTCACCATCCTGGCTGCTCAGTTCAAATCCTATGTCCAGCCGTTAATAGTAATGACCACCGTTCCATTTGCCTTTATCGGTGTGATCTTTGGGCTCTGGGTCACAGGTCTCCCCTTCTCCCTGACAACTCTTACTGCTTTTGTTGCCCTGGCCGGAGTTGTGGTCAACGATTCCCTGGTACTGGTAGATTTCGTGAACCGGCTTAGAGATCAGGGGGTGGATAGGTGGAATTCGCTGATCCAGGCTGGTAGAACAAGGATAAGACCAATCTTCCTGACCACTTTTACAACCGTTTCCGGTCTGTTGCCTATGATATTCTCTACTTCCAAAGCTTCGGCTGACTGGAAACCCATGGCAGTAAGTATTTCCTTTGGGCTGGTTTTTGCTACCATGTTGACATTGCTTGTGATACCCTGTATCTACTCTCTGGTGGACTCATTATTTGGTAGAATGAAACTGACCAGATTCAAACAACATTTTACGCTGGATGAGGCGTTGAATATTGATAATTAAGGTTGAGGTTGAACATACTGGACTTCATCCGGCAGCTGCAGGATGGGGTTCAGAATACGGGCTGTGTTTGAATTCCACTTTCACAATGTTCAAGCGATCTCGAGTCTTAATTAGGGGCTAAAGTTAAAATTTTAATTTGAAGTGTTAAATGAAGATTACGGAATTTGCATAATACTGATAATTAATCTAGAACTTAGTTCTTGTGAATAAAATAAGTTTCTCCTCAGGGACACCCTAGGGTGTCCCTGAGAGCTTTGATCCCTTATCGACACAATTCTCTAAACACAGATCAAATTACCGTAACCCATTACATGCCATTTAATTAAGGTTATTATCCCATCCAAAATTACCATCTCCGATTGACTTATCTATAAACTGGAATGATTCCAGTTCAAAATGGATAAACTGAGGGAATACTCGGCAGTAAAACAGCTATTTTTTCCCAATATTACTTAATCATCTCCAGAAGATCAGCAATAAATTCAGCTGCTTCTACCAGCAGAGCTGGATCTACTTGTTCTATATCATCGACTGGTGTATGTGTAACATCCCGACATAGATCCAGCAGATTGTCCGATGTGATTGCAATTGATGGTACTTGGTTCTGAGAAAAAATCATATGATCACCCATGTACCAGGGTCCCCCGAAAATCACCTCAGTTTTCTTCTCAATCGAGCTTTTTAATTTCATTATAATTTCATTTGAACAATTATAATGTGAAACAGCAATTTTATGATCCCTTGAACCAGCAGCATCTATGTTGATACAAAGTTCAATATCCTGCCAGTTTCCCTTTAATTTCCTGATATATTCCATTTCCCCGGAAGCAGCGTAATAATCTTCACCGTTCAGTACGGCAATTTCAATCTGCTTCTGAAAATTCTTATTTTTTAGCATCTCAGCAAGAAGTAGCAGAACAACTATCCCGGAAGCATTATCCAGTGCACCAGGTGTATTCTTTTTTGTGTCGATGTGTGCTGTAACAATAATTCTTGGTATTGAATCACCCTTTAGGGCTATAATATTCTCAGCTGTGGAAGGAATTCTGGCAGAATCTATTTTCAAAAGCACTTCCTGACCTGAGTATTTAGCCATTTCTGCACCATCTATGTCTTTTAGATAGGCGTTCGGAATATCAAAGCTTCCATCCTCAAACATCGGAAAAGGATAGACACTGCCTGCCACTTCAGGATTCTTGCCAGTAGCAGCGATAACAGCAACCGGTTTTTTCTCATCTAGAAGTTCATAGATCTCTTTATGTTCATTTGGAAAATAGAAAGGATAATTCCGCGGAAAGAGCTGTCCTGCTGCGATCTCTCCTGTGAGCAGTAATATTTTATTGTTTAGATCTTTGCATTTTTTTAATTCATTTATGGAAGCTATCTGGATCAACTCTTCACTGCCATTATAGGAAAATGAATAAGGTCCCGTTTTCAGATCAAAGAACTTACCAGATACTTGAATGCGGGAATTCCCGGGTTGCCAGTCCAAACAGTTGAAATTCTGTCTTCTCACATTCCATGATAATTCCTGTAATTTTTGAAAGACCCAAGCTGTGGACTGTTGATTACCTTCTGAACCTGGATGACGATTGGAAATACGGTTACAAAGATGATCCAGATACTCTTCTGCACGCTTTAAATAATCTTCTTTCATTTTCGCTCCTCAATTTCCTGCAGGAAAGTTTCCAGCCAACTCAATTCACCTCGGAACAGACTAAGCTGCCTGCTGACAACTGCTGTCTGAAAATATTTACAGCCTTCGTCACCGAGACATTTTTCCACCTCTGCATATTCTGTGATTTTTCCCAACAACTCAGATTTGTATTCCTGTAGAAGTGTGATCGCCTCAGAAGGTTGTAATTGATCCAGATTGTAGATAGCGATACTTACCGGGTATTTCATTTGCTGAAAATTTCTGATCAGACCCTTAATTTCATTTTTCAATTCAGAATTACCCTGTGAGGTGATCTGGTAAGTTTTTCTTATTCTGTTCTCATCAGTCATTTCCCTGCTGCTGGAAACAAGTTTTTTTAATTCCAATTTACGCAGAGATTTATAAATTCCGGAAATAGAAAGTTCAGTCCATTCGCGCATAGCACGGTATTCAATTGTTTTTTCCATTTCATATCCATAAAAGTTTTTTTCTACTAGAAGTGCTAATAATGCGATTTCCTGATTAGCCAGCATAATACCTCCATTGTTATCTTATGCATATAATATTACACAAGTATAATATGTCAATGAAAAGAAGTTTGTTTGGCAAAAACTTGGAGTTATTCCACAATCTAAGTATTACTAAGTAAGTTAAGTGCACAAATATCTGATCAGTAGCATAAAATAATAATTTCTGAAGATTTTAAAAACTGATTTTATGACATACACTGGTGAAAGAATTTGCTGATGAGGGTGAGGTTCTACTACTTCTTCCCAATCAGCAGCATTTATCTATGGAAATCTCATCTCATTTTATTTTACTAAACAGGTAGTTCATCGAGCGGAAACTATCCAGGAAGAAAGAATCGATCTCTCCCTTTTCATTCCGCTTGAATCTGAGTTTGATCCCTTCTTCGGGGCTGATAAATATATCAGCAGCGATCATTTTTAAACTTGTACCGGGGAATTTCTTAACAGGCCGGATAATGATCCATTTCTCAGCTGCAGCGATCTGATAGGTTATATTCAGCTCACGGCTGGAGAAAAGACCGGTATATTCGGACAGATCATCAGGCTCGGGCAATTTATCTCCCTTCAGGAAGAATTGATCATAATCGCTCCCGACACACCTCATGATCTTCAAGCCATAGTAATTTTCCAGAATGACCCGATCTACGTTGCATTTATTGGAATAGAAGACTGGACCATCAAAATTGGAAAAAGTCTGAGCACTGTTTGTATATGTTAAGTTTCCCATTCACTACTTTAAGATCTTTACCTCTTCCGGTCACGAGATCAATGTAATCACCCGTAAAATCATCATATTTATCAGTGCCGTAATCAACCGGCTCTGATTCCTTTAGAAAGCCCTGATCTAAAAGCTGCCCATGGATCTGACAGTTGATCACGACGGGTTGTATATCATGACTATTCTGCAGCCAGACATATCCGGTCTCTGATTCGGGATAGAAACGGATATAAGTAAAGAATCCCGGCACAGCACCGCCGTGCTGAATATACTCATAGTTTTCTATCCGACCCATTTCCAGCCCCATCAGATAAGGGTTAGGATTTCCATTATTAAACAGGATGTGCTCTTTCAGGGTTCTGATCATTTCCGGTTCCCAGCTTTCTGTCATCAGAATTTTAAGCCATATCGTCATATCTTGCAGGGAAGAATAAACACCTCCAGCCCCGACCAGAGGAGGTAGTGGAACAGTCTTGTTAATATTCTCACCCCGGCAGTTATAACCCGTTGCCAGTCCAGGTATAACTTTGGAATTGCTATTGCTGAAAAAAGTATCATTCAAGCCCAGAGGCTGGAAAATTCGTGCTGCAGCAAAATCTACGATACTACCTTTTATAACCTGCTCTATGATTAAAGTTAACAAGGCATAATTTGTATTGCAGTAGATATATTTTTCTCCGGGCTGGAAGCTTAAAGATTCCTGTCTTTGCAATAAAGGAATTATTGAAGCGCGCCAGGGATATTCATCTGCATAAGCACCACTGAACTTCTTCATGTCATACCATTCGCGTATCCCGCTGCTCATATGAATAAGATGATCCAATCTGATCTTTCCGTAAATACGTTCCTGCAACGTCGGAAAAAATTCGATAAGTTTGTCATCTTTCTTTAACTTCTTCTCATTTAAAAGGAAAGCCAGGCAGGCAGCAGTGAACTG
Source organism: Cloacimonadaceae bacterium (SeqCode) (assembly GCA_942491655.1). Taxonomy (GTDB): domain Bacteria; phylum Cloacimonadota; class Cloacimonadia; order Cloacimonadales; family TCS61; genus SDB. The sequence continues at coordinate 84,744 of CALOBL010000022.1, read as the reverse complement.
CTTGGATAGAGAACAGAGATAGAATACTGTTTCACCTGTTACTTTTACATCATGTTCCAGATTGGAATATCCGTAACTACCCTTAAAAACCAGCTCATTATCCTTAATTATGGCAAGTGCAAAACCAGGTTGTTTCAACTCTGTACGTTCTTCCAGATAGTCATCGATTTTAAATTCAAAATTCGTCATTATCACCTATGCACTAATTAATTTCAGTGCACCATTTACAAATGAAAATTCAAGTAACATAAAATACTGTGCAGATCCTGCTGATAATGCAAGATCTGCACAATCAAAACGTTCAACAATTTATTTTCAAATTCTAACTGCTACAATCTTATTTCAACAGCAGCATTTTCTTTGTTTCGTTATGATCTCTAGCTTTTAACTGGTAATAATAGATCCCGGATGGTACAGTAGCACCGTTGACGTCAGTTCCATCCCAGATAATGTCATGTCGCCCTTCGATTCCGTTCGGATTGGATCCGAAACCGCTCAGGGTGACAGCAGAAAGAACTTCAGAAGTGAGATCTTTTACTTCCTGTCCTTTAGTATTATAGATCCTTAACTCCACATTCTCTGTACACTCAGTGTTTAGAGTAAAGGAAATAGTAGTGGTCGGATTAAAAGGATTGGGGTAATTGCCATGCAGCCTGGTCTCCGATCCGGGAACCACATCATCTTCGCTGTCCGTAACAAAAACCTCAACTGTATTAGTAGCCTCAGATTCATATCCTCCACTATAGAGTGCAGTTACATAATACTCATAAGAAAATTCATCCTCTACTTCAGTATCTATAAACTCTAAAGAATCAGATTGACCCACTTCTAATCCATTACGATAGATAATGAATCCAACTAATCCTCTGCCAACTGGAAAATCCCAGTTTAACAAAACTTCTGGTCCTGGAAGTAATTCATAATTCAGATTCATGGGATAAAAAAACATTATCTCCACAGCATCTGCTTCAAGTCCAACAGATTCTACTGCTTCATAAACTGCTGAAACCATTGTAACATAAATCCCTTCATCAAAATCATCATACTGGAATGAGAGATCTGTGGTTACTCCCAGCAACTCCCCATCCAGATAGATATTATATCCAGTTGGGACCTGTACTGCTGGAGCTTCCCAACTTACATGGATTGAATTAAAATCAACTACTTCAGCCATCACATTCTGCGGAGGTTCCGGGAAAAATTCCTGAACTGCAGGATAAACCCCATCGTGTTGAATGTTGTGCCCATCAACTACAGAGTAAGCCAGATCTTCATTCCAGCTGGTACCAGTCGTCCAGACATAAGCCTCTACCATCCAGCCCATGATGTCCGTAGCAGCACCGGTTATATCCAGATATCCGTCATGGTTAAAATCACCAATTACCGGAGTGATCAGCATCGTGGTTGATGACCAGACGGTTCCGCAGGCCAGAGGCCATTCTGCATCATGTGTACCGTCATTATTGTAACACTCATAACCTATCCCAAACCTGTTATCATCTATCATCAACTCCACACTATCATCGCCGTCAATGTCTGCAATGGCAGCCTGGGTATAAACCGCAAATGTAGGACCTGCCGGGAAACCAGTTATATCATTACCTTCCATATCCCAGGCATAGAGAAAGTCGGCAGCCTCGGCAGATGATACCTGGTCACCTACAACTACATCCAAAGCTCCATCGTCATCTATATCACCCAGAGCTATGGTTGCGAAAACCCAGCTTGAAGTCAGCTTTGGCCAGCCATTTACCATTGTACCATCATGATGAAAGGCAAACACCTTACCACCACCATCTGTGCAGGCTCCATAAAGGATCTCCAGATCTCCATCTGAATCCATATCGTACAATACCGGCTGTGAATAGGAAGCAGTTGTGCCCGTTTCCGTAAAAGGAAATCCATCCAATACTGTTCCGGCAGCATCAAACACATAAAGACTGTTATATGACAATGCTACAACTTCTTTGCTGCCGTCATGATCAAGATCTCCAACCGAAATGCTGGCACCAGGAACATAGTCCAGACTTGCCGGCCAGCCTTCTATTACAGTACCATCACCCTGAAAGGCATAAACCCAGCCGTTCGGACTATTTCTAACATTTACAAAAATTTCCATGTCATCATCGCCATCCAGATCGGAGAGACAGGCATTCATTGTACCACCACCGGCCAGGGTTATGGGAAAACCAGTGCAGGCTGTTCCGTCCAGCTCATAAGCATAAAGTTCTCCTATATTACCTGTCGTATTATTTCTGCTGGTTGCTACTATTTCATTTTCTCCATCACCATCAATATCGCCGCAGGCAGGTGAGGACCAGATATAATAGGAAAGATTTACCGGCCAGCCCGGCACGGCAGAGCCATCGAGATTCAATGCTGCGATCTTGGTTCCAACTCCGTAAACGATCTCCAGATCTTCATCCTCATCCATGTTCAGGTAGATCGCTCCTTTATAACAGTTGGAAGAGGTGTAGGAAACGGGAAATCCGTCCATAACGGTCGGTAGATCTCGATTTCCATTAACATTATGATGCGACGAGTCCAGCAGATCTTCCGTGATAATAACTTTCCCATTAACATCAGGAATGATCCTTTCTTGTAGATCGGCCGGAAGGTCACGATAATCAACCGTAATTGCTGCTGAATTCAAAATCATAAATAAAAATAAACTTATAAAAATAGTTCTCATAAATCCTCCTGAAGATTTTTTTATTGGTTGAAAATTCTTACTGTCCAAATAGAAGGTCAAATTATATTTGTTTTTACTTTTCGTTTATTTACTGTCCAAATGTATTTTAAGAGAGAAGTCCCAGCGATGAGTATCTGAGTAAAATATTGGAAGTAGAGAAGTTAAAGCTGAATTGCAGGCTTCCAGGAATAATAATATCGCTTTGTGACATTTGCTTGAATCGTTGAAATTCTACTATATTAATGATCTCTAAAAGGCAATTGCAGAATATAAGGAAGCGATGAGGATAGCACCTGATCTGGCTATTTCTTATATCAGGCTTGGATCTATTTATTATAAAGTAAATGATTTTAAAAATGCTAAATTAAATTGGCGTAAAGGATATGACCTGGACCCTGAAAATCCTTTGTTAGTTCCTATTAAAGAATTTATCCTGTCTCCTTAATAATTGTCAGAAGCAGGATTTACCGGATTAAAGCAGAATATCCAGGATACTTATGTTATTCTATCGATTAGCAACTAAACTTCTCAATTTCTAAACTTCTAAACCTATTTCAGGACTGGGCATAATTTGTAATGAATAATGAATGATGAATAATGTATAATGCTATGTTAATGCATCTTACAATTTTAAATCTATAATCGTTTATTTATAATTTTCTATTATAACATCTTTAAATTCAATAAAATGGAAAACATATTAGTTGTTATTCTTCGTAATGCAAGTAGTACCTTGAACTGTTAGTTCGAGGATTCCACAAACAATAATGTTTTTCCCTTGATCCTTGACCCTTGATCATTAGCCTTTTACGCTTAACCATAGTGTTTCTTCCTGTCTTCCTGTCTTTGTGGCCTCTCACATCTTCCGTCTTCAGTATTTATTGTTTTACTTCTTCTTTCTTTTCCGTCGAGAAAGCGAGAGCCCACCAAAGCCGCCCAGAATAGCCATATAGAAACCGAGTCCGTACCACCAGCCGGTATTGTTGGATTCAAATATCCTGATATCTCCATCAAATATCCCTATTATAAGTGACAGTGGAGCTATCCAACCATGCCAGATACCCCAAAGAAATCCTGCTGGTTTGGCTTTCGTGTGTTTGCCATCCCCGGGTATGCAGCTGCTTAAAAGTATTAAAATAATAAGCAGTAATACTAATTTCGTTCTCATATTTCCTCCTTTTACGCTTAAATGTTACTATGTTGTCTATCTCTTCCTGTTCCTATTTAGTCAATAAATTTCAGATGTAGGATCTTTTGGCCCCAAAGACACTAAGATACATATTTAAGGTTATTTACAGCGACCCCCCCCCCCCCCCCCCCCATTCTTTTTTTGAAGCATGAATTACACGCTAAATTAACACTTCCACAATGGCTGAACGAAGTAAAATTACCTCCGCAATGGTTGCAAACCTTGCGGATGGTTATTTCACAAATAAATGAATAATTTATAATGCTATGTTAAAGCATCTTGGCATCTTGGCATCTTGGCATCTTGGCATCTTTGCATCTCAGCATCTTACCATTTTAAATCTATAATTGTTTATTTGTAATTTTCTATTATGCTAGAGCCCCCAATTATATAAATATAGAAAACATATTTGTTGTGATTTTCCGTAACGAAAGTAGTACCTTGAACTGTTAGTTCGAGGATTCCACAAACAATAATATTTCATCCTGTCCTCGCTTCATCTGACTACTCCAGAGTGGTTCAGACGAAGCAAGTCCTAGCAATGGTTTTACATTTTTCTTTTTGCTTTTTGCTTTTTGCTTTATTAATTTCTGCTTTCTGCTTTTTTTAACCCGTGAAATACGCTGTAAATTTCACCGAGTCCACTTTTCACATTTCACATTTCACATCTCACTTTTCACTTAATCGTCCTCGTTTATTCTGACAACTCCAGAGTGGTTCAGACGAAGCAAATCCTAGCAATGGTTTTACATTTTTCTTTTTGCTTTTTGCTTTTTGCTTTATTAATTTCTGCTTTCTGCTTTTTTAACCCGTGAAATACGCTGTAAATTTCACCGGGGCTACTTTTCGCATTTCACATTTCACTTTTCACTTATAATCGTCCTCGCTTCAAACTCGTTTCCTGCCGGGGCGTAGTTCAAGCAATGGAACGAAGACCGGCACTCGCATCGAAACAAATCCTGCAATGGTTTTACATTTTTCTTTCCTGACCTCCGACTTGTCCACCGAGGTTCTACTAAAGAAGGTGGTAGCTTTAGCGAAGGAGGTTCACATTTTTCTTTTTACTTTTTCTTTCTCCTTGATCCTTGATCATCGCTCTTCCATCTTCAGCTTTTTATGCTCAACCTTTGTGCCTCTTAGTGTCTTTCTACCTTCGTGATGCCTACTCTTATATGTATAAAAAAAACCGGGTTATTACACCCGGTTTCTTCACTCAAACTATTTGTTGATTTAATCCATCCTGACAAATTCAATTCTTCTGTTTTTAGCTCGTCCATCCTTTGTATCATTCGGAGCAACAGGATTTTCAGGTCCGAAACCTTTAGCCATTAACCTGTTTGGTGCAATTCCCATATCAACTATATAATTCATCACAGATTCCGCTCTTTGTTTTGATAACATCACATTGTAATCCCTGTTTCCCATGCTATCTGTATAGCCATGTATCCCAAGTTTAATCTCTGGATGGTCCACTAAGGTAAGAACTACTTTATCCAGGATTAATTTAGCACCAGCTGTCAATTCCGCACTAGAAGTAGCAAAATTTACGCCTTCTATTACAATAGCTGCCTTCTCTTCAAATACTATTTCGGGTTTCTTATCAGGACAACCATCATCATCTTCATAATCATTCATGGTCTCAGGCTCGTTTGGACATTTGTCGTCTACATCAAGTATCCCATCCATATCATTATCATAGTCAGGAGCTCCATCTTCATCCTGGAATCCATCAAAATCCTCTGGATGATTAGGAGACTTGTCTTTCACGTCAAGAATACCATCTTTATCATTATCAGGATCAGGTACGCCATCTTCATCTTCAAATTTATCTATATCTTCAGGATCGTTGGGAGCGCCATCATCTACATCTAGAACCCCGTCATTATCGTTGTCCAGATCCGGTGCTCCGTCTTCATCTTCGAAACCGTCAAAATCTTCAGGATTTAATGGATCTTTATCGTATTTATCCTTTATCCCGTCCCCATCTGTATCTCTGTCACATTTTAAAATAAAATTAAACCCAATTCTTCCTTCCAGGATACTGCTATGCAGATCATTATATCCAGAAAGATCTGTTTCAGCCTCGGTAATTAAGTTGTATCTTAAACTTGCATCAAGAGCTAGACTTTCTGAAAGATAGAACATTGATCCTAACCCCAAAACCCCAAATAATTCCTTATTTATGGAATTGCTGATCCTTTCCCCTTCCGGATTAAAAGGTAAAAAAGTTTCATCCGCATCAGCTATATCATAGATATTCCATATAAAAACACCCAAACCTGCTGTCAGATATGGGTTAATTTTGCAGTCAGGTTTAAGAAAATATCTCAAACTCAAGCTAACTGGACTAAGATATGTAATATATTCTTTACCTTGTACATTACTTCCAGCTTTAGCAGATCCTGTTGCCATGTAGTAATCGAATCCCAATTTTTCTGTAAACAAATACCCAAAATTAAAACCTGCCAAATGCCCAATTTCGCTGGCTTCATCACCGCCATTCATCTGAATCGCACTGAAATTAATCCCAAAATAGTTCATCTGGGATTCATTTTGTGCGAAGGCAAGAACCGGTACAATAATTAAAATAAGTGAAATTGCCCAAAAAAAACGTTTCATAAAAACCTCCTTGCTTTGATTTTACTTTTTGCATATAATAACAAAATTTAACTATATTTATATTTATGCAAAGAAAATTTTTATCTTACTCCCCATTTTTGTTTTTTCCCCCAGTTATCAGCCCATCAGCATCATTAATATACAAATTTATTCGATTGACAACTTCCGCCAAATCAAAAATCTTATTTTATTAAACAAAAGAGGGCTTATGAAAATCCTGGAAATTACAAATATAAGTAAGAGTTTTGGCAATTTGAAAGCTGTTGATGATATCTCTTTTTCCATTGAAGAAGGCTTGATCTTCGGTGCTTTAGGACCCAACGGAGCAGGTAAGACCACTACAATAAGAATGATCATGAATATCATTGTTCCGGATTCTGGTAAAATCACCTTTAAAGGAACTTTCAACACGAACGACCCTTATAATCAGATTGGGTATCTACCTGAGGAGAGGGGTATTTACCGCAAAATGAAAGTAAAGGATGTTCTGTTATTCTTTTCCAGATTGAAATCAATGCCCCGCGCTCTTGCTAAAGAAAAGATTCAATACTGGCTGGAAAGATTCGATCTGCAGAACTGGACTAATAAGAAAGTCGAGGAACTTTCAAAAGGTATGCAGCAGAAATTGCAGTTCATCGCTACCATTATGTTCGATCCTAAACTCCTTATACTTGATGAACCCTTTCTGGGACTGGATCCGGTCAATTCCAAACTTTTGAAAGAAGTTCTCCTGGAAATGAAACAAAATGGTGTTACGATCATCTTTTCCACCCATCAAATGGAAAGTGCCGAAAAACTCTGCGATGAGATCATTCTGATTGATAAAGGCAAAACAGTACTTTCCGGAAATCTGAAATCGATTAAATCAACCGCAGGCAGTCATAATATCCATCTAAAATACAAAGGTAATAGTGATTTCCTGAAAAATTCTTCCTTAATAAATAAATATGACGATTTTGGACAATTCGTGGAAATTAAACTCCAGAAAGATGCTGACCCACAGGCCTTCCTGCAGGAAATTGCCCCGCAGATAGAAATTTCCAGATTCGAGATCCTGGAACCATCACTTAACGACATCTTCATCTCAACTGTCTCAAAGCAAGAGACAAAATGAGGAAATTATGAATTTAAAAACATTTGCTGTTATCCAAAGAGAGTATTTGACCAGGGTAAAAACCCGTGGCTTTATAATTGGTACGCTTTTATTCCCTCTTATCCTCATCTTCCTGTTTGGCGGTATCTTCATCTTCGGAAGATTCTTTCAACCCTCTACAAAACACTACAGTATAATTGACGATACCGGAAAGATCTTTGCCGAACTTGTAATTATGCTGCCAGATACTCTTAAGAATGGAAATCCGAAATTTCGCTTCGAAGAGGTCAATAGTAAACCTGAAAACAGGGATGAAATAATTAAAGAACTTCAGCAAAAGATAATGAACAAAAATCTGGATGGCTACCTGATTATTCCCGAAAATGTTCTCGAGACTAGAATTGTTAAATATTCCGCTAAAAATGTAAGTGATTACGAAGAGCTGGAACGATTGCAATGGGCCATTTCCCGCGTCATAGGAAATCTGAGATTAGAGAATAAGGGGGTTTCCCCGGAAGAAATACGCGAAGAAATGCGACTGGGCTGGATCACTTTGCAAAGCACCCAGGTTACAAAAAAAGGTGAAGTCAGTAAGGATGGCACTTCCAACTTTCTGCTAACCTACCTGCTATCTTATCTATTGATGTTGTTCACCATGATTTATGGACAAACAGTCACCCGCAGTGTGATAGAAGAAAAAAGCCAGAGGATCACTGAAACAATAATCTCATCCATAAAACCTGTTGAATTAATGCTGGGAAAAATTCTGGGAGTTTGCCTGGTAGGAATAACACAACTGCTGGTGATCGGTGGATTCATTTTTATTTTAGCCAATTACGGTGAATTCATGTTTTCCATGGCAGGTATCACTACCCCTAAATTACTGGAGATCATCCGCACCCTGCACTTTACACCTGTGGTTTTTGGTTTCTTTCTGCTGTTCTTTTTCATGGGGTATACTCTTTATGCCTCATTATTCGCTGCCATCGGCTCCATGGTCAACACTGAAGATGAAGGCCAGCAGTTTCTGTTCCCTGTTATTATCCTGAATATCGTCAGTTTTTTCATTATGTTTTCTGTTGCTCGAAATCCGGATACTTCAGCTGCTCTCTGGTCTTCCCTTATACCTTTCTTCACTCCCGTTGTCATGTTTGCCAGAATAGCTGTATCGGATCCCGTTCTTCCCACCGGAGCAATAATCTCGATCTTTACTTTAGCAGCTTTTATTTTCCTAATTATTAAATTTGTAAGCAAGATCTACCGGGTTGGAATTCTCATGTATGGTAAAAAACCTTCCCTTAAAGAAGCCTGGAAATGGCTAAAGTATTGATCCAAAATCTCTTAGCTGAATCCGATCTCGATTATGCCAGTTGCACCCGAGAAAGAGATAAGTCCGAAATCTGCCGCAACACTGCCTTCCGGTATCTTATTGAATCGGACCCGGTGTATGCTGATAAAGCTATGAAATATCTGCTGATAGCTGATAGGGAAACTGCCGACGGCTACGAAGAAACATATAGCAATATCATCTGGGATGCTGAAAATCTAACTTCTTTCGCAGGAAACTTGCCGGAAAATATGGATGGTGCAGTTTCATATACTTATGAAGCCGGTGTACTGCAGCTTTCATTAGAAGATGACTCCTATTTACACCTTGATGTGATCTGGGCTTTAGAAAATAATTCTGTTGATGAACAGGAAAACCCCGAAGCAACTACATCTCTATGGAATCATCCTGATCCTTTCAATCCAGAAACAACAATATCCTATAGTCTAAACACTGAGAGCAAAGAGGACACAGAGCTTTTAATCTACAATATAAATGGTCAGACAATTAAGAAATATTCAATCTTCTATCTTCCATCTTCAATTATGGAAGGAAGCTACTCAGCAACCTGGAACGGTTTAGATCAACAAGATAAACCCGTTCCCTCAGGCATTTATTTTTGTAAACTTTCTGCAGGAAATAAGACCCTGACCAGTAAAATGCTGTTAATGTAATAAAAAAATACAAGGAGTACTTGATGATTAAATTGTTAAGAACATTAGTTTTTCTTCTGCTTTTATTTATGATTATATCCTGTACTATCAAGGATTTCCAGGCACCTGAATTCGATAAAAAGATCCAGCTTCCCCTGTTGAATGAAAAATATTACTCATCCGAATTAGCCGATACCACCGGTGACTACATGATCTATGTTGAATCAGACACGCTGCTCTTCTCCATTTCCAGCGATTTTGATACAGAATATGTTGATGAAGAAGATCTTAGAATAGATGGTAAGATAGAAGAATTCAATTCAGAATTTGGTGAAGAATTAATGATCGATTCCAGAGAAGAAACTACCGATGTGGAAGTAGGTGATGATCTGATCGTTGATGCTACTGTTACGGAAGTAGATCAATATCTGAATCAGATCGAAGTGAATGAATCGGGTAATGCTTATGCGCTGATAGAGATCCTGGAATTCGCCAGCGAAGCTATCGGAGAACCGGTTGAACCCATCTACGACGAAGTTATCCCACCTTTCTACGACTTTGAAGCCTTTAATCAGGATTTCACCCTCTTTGAAAATCAGAATTTTGAATATGTCGTGATCGATACAGGTTCTGTGGTTATAACTTTTGATAATAACACTGAATTATCTCTAAGTTCCGATCTGGGTCAGGAATTTGAAATGCATTTCGATTTCTATACAAACGGTTCAGCAGAAGCCGATGAGGGAACTTTTATGTTCTCACATTACATAGATCATGTTATTGAACCGGGTGATATTGAAGATATTCGGATTCCTTTCGATGGGAACACCGTCTATATAAATAATTATTTGAAATGTTTCCTGACCACCGACGGTTCTGATGACCCGATAGATGTGGAATTCGGAGACTCTTTCGATGTTACGTTCGCCGTTGGGAACATGACGATTACCGAGGCTAATGCCGAGATCGAAGCAGCTTCCTCAGATCATGTTGACGGTATAACAATGCCTGATGAAGAAATTCTTATTATAGATGCCGTAATCGACAGTTGTACAGGAAGCGTAACTCTAATTAATGATCTTCCTTTTACAATCGATACCCTAAGCATTTATTTTCATGAACTATATACACCTCAATATCAACATCTGGAAATTAACGAATATAATATACCTGCAGGAAACGATCTCGAGATACCGTTCGATCTGGTAGATTACATAATTGAATCCAGCAACGGAGAACCACTCGACTCACTCTCTTTTTCAATCTACGCAACCACCGATCCTCCCTCAGGTTATACATTGATCAATCAAAACGATATGGTCTCTGTCGATATTAACATGGGAGATATGATCCTGGAACAATTTACGGGTATTATTGATCAGATTTCAGAAAGTACCAGTTCAATTGACATCACTGATGAAGATATAGAGATCCAGTCTGCAGTTATTGCAGTTGGATCGCTCTCAATCGATCTGACCGGTATAGAAATCACCGAACCCAGCACCATTACGATCCTCTTCGATGAGATATTCACTCCTGAAGGTGATCCTCTGGAAATTGTGATCGATCAGTTCGATGGATTCCAGTATGATCTTGCTGACAATCAAATTCTTCTGACCGGCCAACAAGTCTTAAATTACCATACATCTGTTCACCTGGATCAACAGATCTCATTGTCCAGTCAGGATATAGTAACAGCTGAAGTGATTATTTCAGAGCTCTATTTCGAATCCGTTACCGGCCTTTTCGGTACATTTGAAATTGATGAAACAGAAACAATCCAGGTAGACAGCACTGGAGAGTTTAACCTCTTTTATGCTGAAATTCATTCCTGTCAGTTACTGATATCGATTCCTCCTGATCTGTATTCACTTCCCTTCGGAGCCTCCGCACACATTAGTTTCGGGGAGATCTATACACCTACCGGGGATTTGCTGAGCCTGGATATCCGCTGCCCTGGAGATACTCTGATCGATCTTGCCGGTTTCTCTCTGGGAAATGCCCTGCAGTCTCAAACAGTCATAGATTCAATTCACTATATCTATAATATTACCACCGATGATACCGGAGATGAATATCTGACCATTTACTCCGATCAGGAAGTAAATGCGGAAATTATCCTTGATGATATTGTATTGCAGGAAGTTAGAGGAATCATCAATAATAAAACAGTTGAATTGGAAGATATTACAGAAGAAATTGATATGAATGACCTGCCGGATAGCCTGAGTGGATTACTGGAATTCCAAACCGTGGAATTGCGCCTCAACATACTCAATCAGACTGGTTTTGACTGCAGACTGACCATGGATATAAATGCTACTAGTGAAGCAGGTGAATCTGTAGCTATCAACATCGATGAAACCATTTATGCAGAAGCTGAAACTGAGATCATTGTTTCGGAAGGTATTAACGAAATGCTTAATATAATTCCAAATCAAATTGATGTCACAAATATTATAGCTTATATCGGAGATGGTGAAACGCCTGGCACCATAACCTTGAACGATTCTATCGCCGGTTCTTATGAAGTTATCTCACCCCTGCAGTTCATCGTTAACGATCACCTGGTAACGGAAACTGCTGATGCTGTTGAACTGGATGACGACAATCAGAATCAGATCGAAGATTACCTTAATAGTATCACGCTGACCATTGAAGCTGAGAACAGATTACCGTTGGGAGCAGAAATGAGTTTGTTCTTTGCAACAGACTCACTGCTTGTATTCACAGATCCCGGCCTGATAATAGATTCGCTCTTAATTGCACCTGCCGCTATCGAAGATGGTGTGGCAGGAGAACCTTCTTATAACCAGTTTACAATTGAGCTCTCGGGCTCCGATTTCGATGTCTTTCTGGACAGGTTGAACCAGAACGTCTACCCGGGCATTGAGTTACAGATCATGGGTACAGATGGAGAACCAATCACGATTTTAGGTAGTGATTATATCGAAATTATCGGTTACTTTGAAGCCATTGTCCATATCGCGGAAGAGGAGGAATAATGAAGAAAATAATATTTTTTGCCTTGTTCATACTCTTCACATCTCTCTTTGCAGACTCCTTTGACGATCCGATCGGAATATCACTGGGTGATGCATTCATGTTAAGAACTAACGACTTCAGAGCTCTGGGTTGGAATCCAGCTCAACTTTCGAACTACCCACGAAAAATCACTCTCGGTCTTGGAAATGTAAATTTTTTCGTCGGGAATAATGCTCTTTCCTTAAATTACTATAATGATTTGATGGGAAAATATCTTAATGAAAGTGACAAGCAGGAACTTCTGGATCGCATACCCGAGGCAGGTTTTGGTATTGATGCTGATATCGGCGGTTCTTCTCCCCTCATGGCTATATCTTATAATAATTTCGCCTTTAAAGCTACCTTTAGTCTGCTCACTACCGCAAGATTTTCTAAAGAGTTATTTGAATTCCTGATTGATGACCTGGAATTTAAAAGCTATGATTTTTCTGACAGTCGGGGCGAATTGGCAGCAGTTTCTGAATATCACTTCGGCTATGGTCACAAAACTCTTCTAAACGACTATATCCCCTATAATTTCCCTCCGATTTACGCAGGTCTAAGTTTTGGTTATATTCTCGGAATGAACTATGCAAAGGTTACAGAAATGCAAGCCGGTATAGAAAATTCAACCGATGGTATCGTACTCGATAACTACGTAAAAGTAAAAACCGCAGGTATACACCGTGATATGGAGAACGATGAAATCAAAACTGATACAGGCAGTACTTTTCATGGCAGAGGTTTCAGAATGGATCTTGGTCTCGTTTCCGATATCAACGACCAGCTTACTTTAGGCCTGAACCTTAAGAACATGTTCGGGGTCGTCGTCTGGGACAAAAAATGTGAAGAGCATGTTTTCTCTGCTTACGGAGATTCCCTCTTTATCTATATGGAAGATGAAGATTTCGAAGAAGCTGTAATCGATTCAGATACTACTTATTCAATCGATAAGATCATTCAGAATATTCCATTTGAGATTCATCTGGCAGCAAAATACAGATTGAACAAATTCGATCTCTATGGAGATTATGTTCAAGGATTTGATACCAGCGTTTATACATCAGCTAAACCAAAGTTTTCTTTTGGTGCTGAATATGATATCCTGAACTGGCTGCCTTTGAGAGCTGGGTTTGGTTTCGGAGATGAACGCTCCTCCCATTTCTCCATTGGTTCCGGTTTTGTCTTCAGGAAGTTTGAATTGAACTGGGCTTCCAGAACTTATTTCTCTCCTATTGCACCTTATGCTAAAGGAATGAGCTTTGCTTTAGGCATGCTGCTGAAGTTTGATTAATGAGTCGTAGGGATTTTATTCCCTTCAAAAATATACTTCATCCTGCAGATTTCAATTAACCTGCCAGGTTTTTTTATTGGAAGGAGGCATTGCAAACTCTAATAGGCAGTTCCTCTAACAAACTTGACAGTTCGAGGTACATTCTAAGATCCCATATCGTTGCTTTTGTTCATTTGTTCCGAAACAGAAATTAAAGAAAAACACTCTGTCTGAATCCCGACTAGTCGGGATGAGTTATTGTTTTTCCATTTTTTAAGATAATGTTAGAAATTTTATCAACAAATCGGTAGTTTCTTGTCTCGCCGTAGTTATAAACGAAGGAGGATTATTTGCTTCACCGCTATACAACCCCAGTTAGTCAACCCCAGTTATTCAACGGGGCAGGATAGGGGGCAGGCAGGGCATGCGTTTCTTTTTAGACATGCAAAATGAAATGAAGATTAATTGAAATCACATTAATAATCTGGTATCCAAGCCTTTAGGGTGGTGAATACCGCTCCCTGCTTTTTAATATAAAAAAAGCCCGGATCAATGCGATCCGGGCTGTAATATATCTAACTATTAATCCTACTTAACGTACGCTTCCCATTCATCAGCTGAAGTTGGTGGTACAATCTCACCAGCAATGATCTTAGCTTCGATCACTTTCACTTCATCCAGAACTTCCTTTGGAACATGTTTGTAGGAAGTTGGAGCAATACTAACACCGCCTTCAGCCAGACCATAAACTACATTAGTACCACCGGGAAATTCACCTCTAACCAATGTTTCTGTTAAATTGTAAATTGCGTTATCAACTCTTTTCATTGCAGAAGTAATTACATTATCAGGGGCCAGTGAGTTCTGATCTTTATCAACACCAATGGCATGTTTATTCTGCTCTTTTGCAGCTTCAATAACACCATCGCCAACACCACCAGCAGCATGATAAACTATATCAGCACCATTTTTATACATCTGATTAGCGATAGCTTTTCCTTTTGCTGCATCTGTAAATGAATCTGCATATTGTACTAATACTTCACAATCTGGATTAGCATACTGAACACCTGCCAGGAAACCATAATGGAATTTATGTATTACAAAGAAATCCATCCCGCCGACAAAACCAACTTTGTTTGTTTTACTCATTTTTCCAGCAATATAACCAACCAGGAAGGATGGCTCTTGTTCTCTAAACAGTATACCTACCAGATTTGGTGGTGGTTCTGCAAAGAAACAGTCTATACCGGCATATTTCTGTTCCGGATTCAATTTAGCCAGTTCTTCCAGAGTATCACCCATTTTAAAACCGATACCCCAGATCAGATCATTCCCGGCATCCAATAATGTTTCCATGTTGGGTTTGTAATCAGCATCCTGATTTGATTCCAGATAACTTACTTTAACACCAAGTTCTTTCTCAGCTCTTTGCAGCCCTTCCCAGGCAGATTGATTGAATGACTGGTCGTTAACACCACCTACATCAGTAACCATTGCAACTTTGATCGCACTTTCTTTTTCTACTTTCGCACAACCGATAAATGAACCGATCAGAATTGTGAACAAAGCAAATAAAATAATTTTTCTACTAAGCATAATCTCCTCCTCCTAATTTTTAACCTTACTCTAAATCCCTTTAATGAAAAATATATGTCAAATGTTTTTACTCAAAATGCTATTTGGTATAAGGAATACCATCCGCTGCCGGAGCAACAGCTTTTCCAATAAATCCGATCAAAATAATCATTGTAAGAATATACGGTATCATACTGAGTATCTGAGATGAAATATTTAGATCATACTGACCCAGAAATACGGTAAGTCCTTGTGCTCCACCAAAAATAAGACAGGCAATTAAAGCTCCCTGAGGTTTCCATTTACCGAAGATCATTGCCGCTAAAGCAATAAATCCATGACCGGATATCAGAGTAGGCCGGAAATTTGATACAATTGCCAGACTCATAGCAGCTCCTCCGAAACCTGAAAAAACTCCGGAAGTTATCACAGCCAGATATCTGATCTTAAAGACGTTTACACCCAGAGTATCTGCGGCTGTCGGATGTTCACCTACCGCCCTTATCCGTAATCCTAACCTGGTTTTATAAAGAACGAACCAAACTATTAACACCAGCAGTAAAGCAATGTAGACTGTCGCATAACGATTACCCAGAAAATGGTTCATGAAATTCATGAATCCCAGACGGAATCCTTCATAATTTCTTTCCACCAGAACGTCTTTATTGGGAAATATGGAATTCAAAATTCTTGGCATCTTATTGTTAAGATCGATTGAAAGGGTCATTGTGGCTCCATTGAAGAAAATCCTAGCCAGGAACAGGGAAAGACCCGGCCCCAGAAAATTGATCGCAATACCAGATACGATCTGATCAGCTCCAAAAGTAACACAGGCAACTGCATGAAGCAGGCCAAATATTCCCCCCGCTGCTCCCGCTGCCAGAAAGGCTAACCAGGGGTTAGCAGTATAATATCCCACTGTTGCCCCGATGAATGCACCCACTACCATCATTCCTTCCAAACCAATATTGATCACCCCGGCATTCTCCGAAATTACTCCTCCCAGGGATGTAAATATAAGAGGAGTTGAATACATTAGAGTTGTACCTAAGATCAATGCTATATTATCTAACATAGTTTACCCCTTATTACTTTTTAAATGGAGGATAAGTCGTATTAGTTGTGGAATGGCAATAAAGAACACTATGACTCCAATTACTATATTGATGATCTCGGACGGAGCACCCATCGCAGGCTGCATTTTCGGCCCGCCATATTTCAGACCACCAAATAAAAGTCCAGCCGCTACACATCCAACTGGTGTACTGTTACCGATCAGAGATACTGCAATACCATCAAAACCATAACCTTCCATTGCAGCCAATAATGATACTCTATGTGAAACTCCCATAACTTGTACAGCTCCAGCCAAACCTGATAAAGAACCCGCAATAATCATGGATATCACCATGTTCTTTTTTACATTTATCCCGCCATATTCAGCTGCATGAAAATTATATCCGACAGCTCGTAATCGATAACCCAGAGTTGTATGTTTCAAAATGAACCAGACCAGAACTGCTACGGCAATAGCAATCAAAAAACCCCAGTTCATTGGTGTTTTAAAAAGATCTCGCCAAAATGGATGTTGGAACAGCCATTGCACTCCTTCGTCAGATGTTTTCCAATTGTCTAGAAACCTGATACTGGCTGTTGGTTGAATACTATAGGAAGTCTCACCACCTGGTTTTTGGAATCCTGGAGTATAAATCAGGAAGTTTTGCAGATAAAGCGCAATCCAGTTCTGCATGATCGTTGATATAACTTCATTAACACCGAACCTGGCTTTGAAGTAACCGGCAATTCCTCCCCATAAACCTGATGCCACTATGGCACAGAGAATAACAAACGGAATATGCAGCAACACTGGTAAGATGAACAAAATATCCAGCCGCAACAGCTGTAACAGATCCTACAATGAATTGACCTTCTGCTCCAATATTGAATAGTCCAGTTCGGAAAGCAAAGGCAATCGAAAGACCAGTCAATATCAAGCGGTGTCGATCGAATGATCACATAGGAAAGATATTTTGGTTTACCAAAAATACCCTGGATCATTACTCCATAAGCTGAAATTGGATTATAACCAGCCAGCAGCAAGATCAAGGCTCCTATAAATAAACCTAAAAAAATCGAAATAAGGGTAAATAACAGAACATTATTGGAAAATGATTTTTATCATTCTGAACTTTTTCATGCTGTGATCATTTCCCCCTGCCATCATTAATCCCAGGGATTCCATATCCGCATCTTTGGCCTGGATATCGCCCACAATTCTTCCTTCGTATATTACAACTATCCGATCCGAAACATTCATCACTTCATCTAATTCCAGTGAAACTAACAACACCGCCTTATCAGCATCGCGCTGTTTGACCAGAGATTCATGCACGAACTCAATTGCTCCCACATCCAGTCCTCTGGTCGGCTGAGCAGCGATCAAAAGATCCGGGTCATTTGTTACCTCTCTGGCTATGATCACCTTCTGCTGATTCCCACCTGAAAGTGTACCAGCTTTCTTATGTTCATCTATCGGGCGCACATCAAATTTGTTTATCAGCTCTAGTGCAAACTCAGATATCTTATCATGTTGTAGAATGTTATTTCTGGCAAAAGGATTCTTATTGTGATTTTCAAGGATCATATTCTCAGATACAGAGAAATCAAGCACCAAACCCCTCTTCTGCCTGTCCTGTGGTATATTGGATATCTTCGATTCAATAATTTCATGCGGTGTTTTATTGGTAATGTCTCTACCATTAACAGTAATTTTTCCGGATTCGACTTTGCGAAGACCCGTTAAAGCCTCCAGAAACTGACTCTGACCATTACCATCAATTCCAGCCACACCCAGGATCTCGCCAGCTTTAACTTCCAGTGAAAGACCTCTTACAGCATCTATACCCCGGTTGTCCTTCACTACCAGATCTTCAATTTGCAAAACAGTCTTCTCCTGGTTCTCTTGGCTGCTTATCAACACTAAAACTTACTTTACGTCCCACCATCTTTGCAGCCAGTTCCTCTTCACTGACGTTACACTGACATCGACTGTATCAATGAATTTACCTCGTCTGATAATAGTGCACCTGTCTGCCATTACTTTCAACTCATTCAATTTATGGCTGATCAGGATGATAGACTTCCCTTCCTCGGTAAGATTATGGACAATTTTTCCCAGTTCATAAATCTCCTGAGGTGTAAGTACCGCTGTTGGCTCATCCAGAATAAGAATATCAGCACCACGATATAGAGCTTTTAATATCTCGACCCGCTGCTGCATCCCAACCGTTATATCCTCTATCTTTGACTTAGGATCAACGATCAGCCCATAGCGCTTGGAAAGTGCTTCCACCTCCTGCACCGCATCGCTCATTTTCAGCTTGCCGATCCTGTTGGTCTTTTCCATTCCCAGAATTATATTTTCCGTAACAGTAAATGGCTTAACCAGCATGAAATGCTGATGTACCATTCCAATGTGATTTTCAATCGCAATATTGGGATTTTTGATCTCCACTTCTTTGCCATTAACAAAAATCTGTCCACTGGTTGGAGTATAAAGCCCATACAAGATGTTCATCAGAGTAGATTTACCTGCTCCATTCTCACCCAGCAAAGCGTGGACTTCGCCTTTATTTAAAGTGAAATTGATGTTATCATTTGCTATAAAATCGCCAAATTTCTTGGTGATATTCTTCATTTCCACTACAGGTATTTTTTCTTCTTTCACAATAACCTCATTTTTGACTTGTTGGAAATGATCTAACTATTCATACATTCAAATTTATAATTATTATTTATCAATATTAAATACTTATTTTAAAGGAAAAAAAAGAGCAGACCTTGATCTGCTCTTTTTATAAAAATCACTACATAAATTAGAATCTGCGGTGCAGACCGAACCAGAATGAAATTGCGTCATGAGTAGGCATGTCGGTATAAAGGAAATTATTATGAAGTTTCACACTTGTTGAGAATGAATATTTCTGGTAATTCCAGAAAAAACCATTGAACATCTGCCATTCTGTAGCGACATGTTCATACTCATCAAATATTACACCCATGTCTTCAGACCATTTGTTGCCAAAACCGAAATCTGACCAGCCCTGGTAAGTTACATTAAAATCTTCTGAGAATCTGTAAAGATTTGTATACCAGTTAATAGCTGCTACGAAACCAGCATCTTCAAATGAACTTTCAAATTCGTCTCCGGCATCGTTCAACATATCAACATGCTGGAACATTTTATAGAAATTGAACGAGAACATATCAAAGAATGGAACTGCCAGATCTGTTCCTAAACCTACGTAATAATTATCACCGCCGCAATAACCTTTGTACTGCGTAGCCAGATAAACTTCTTTGACGGGTCCCATAGCAGGTATTAATGCTGAAAGACTGAATCTGGGATTGATCTTCATGAAGTAACTGCCAGCCGAGTTGCCGCCATTCTGCTCTTCATCTCTTATACCAAAAATGTGTTCAACATCCACGAAGAAATAAAGATTAAGGATACCAGTCCTTCCACCACCTTCGATTTCAAAATAAGTAAAGGGATAAGTATCTGCATCACCAAATGGACTGCCATAAGGATTAGAAACATTGATTGCATGATAAAGATTCATCTGCATCCAGGTAAAATCTGCAAACATGGAACTTACTAACAATAAGCCTAACAAAATAAAAATTGCTTTTTTCATAAACTTCCTCCTCCTGAATTAATAGCAGATTCAAAAGGAGTATTTTAAAATAATTTTGTAAACATATTTTTTTCCGAATATAATTTATTTTTCGGATATAAAGCCGTTAATCCCTTATATCATTTGTACTTAAATATAATCAATTAATTTTCCCTGTTTACTTAGTTATTTTCCTAACTTACTTATTCCCATAGTTTTGCCAAATACCCTTAAAAAATAAATCTTGACTTGCCAGATTAATTGTTCCTTTTTGAGTTATCTCAATCTTGCAGGATTTAAAATGATAAAAATATTAGGCTTTACCTGACGTTGCAGTAAGTAAATTCCTTCGGGAAGTTCTTTCGGGTAAAGAGTAATATTTTTCCATAGCTTTACAAACATGCAAACAAAACTCCTTAACTGGGACTTCCCCTTATTAAAAAAATCAAAACAGGAGTAACCATGAAAAATTTCTTTTCCACTCGTATCGGTATTATCATTACCGGAATTTTTATAGGTATATCTGCCTCAACCTTGCAGAGATTGGGCAACCCGGGCAATATGGGCTTATGTGTAGCCTGCTTTGAAAGGGATATTGCCGGAGCCCTGGGCCTGCACCAGCATCCTGTTCTGCATTACATAAGGCCCGAAATAATTGGACTGCTGCTGGGTGCATTCCTTATTTCTCTTGTGATGGGAGAATTCAAACCCAGAGGTGGTTCATCAGCGATCATCAGATTCTTTTTAGGCTTTTTTGCCATGATTGGAGCACTGGTCTTCCTGGGTTGTCCCTGGCGTGCATTCCTGCGCCTGGCAGGAGGAGACCTGAACGCAATAACAGGCATTCTGGGTCTGATCTTCGGAATCTATATTGGGACAATTTTCATCCGCAAAGGTTTTAATCTGGGTCGAGCAGATATGAAAAATCTGAAATTTCAGGGCTGGATTATGCCGATCTTAATGATCATTTTGCTGTTGATGGCAGTTTTTCAGTTCAAACCTGATTACATGAATACTAAACTCCCACCCCATGCTCCTCTGATAATCAGCCTAATCGCCGGCCTACTTATTGGCACACTGGCTCAGAGAAGCCGTTTTTGCACAATGGGCTCGATTAGAGATATTATCATTGTGAAAGATTATCACCTCTTCTCCGGAATCCTGGCATTCGCCCTTTCAGCTTTTGTTATGAATTTAATTTATGGTCAATTTAGAATCGGCTTTACCGATCAACCCGCAGCTCATACCATGCATTTATGGAATTTCCTGGGTATGACTCTTTCCGGTCTTTCCTTTGCCCTGGCTGGTGGTTGCCCCGGCCGGCAATTGATCCTTAGTGGAGAGGGAAACGCGGATTCAGGCATTTTTGTTTTCGGTATGATCACCGGAGCTGCTTTTGCTCATAATTTCAGTATGGCTTCTAATGCTGCCGGAATAGGTTCTATGGGTGCTTATGGTGTTCTGTTGGGTTTGGTATTCTGCGTTGCTACAGGCTTTCTGATGCTGCAGAAAAGAAAATAGGAGGAATTATGTTACAGATCGATACGCGCGGTCTTTCCTGTCCGCAACCCGTTGTAATGGTAAACAGAGCCATTAAAGATAAAATTCTTGAGTTTGAAGTTCTACTTGACAGCGAAGCTTCCCGGGAAAATGTAGCAAGACTTCTTACCAAAAATAAGCTTGATTTCAAGGTAAGGGAAGAAGTAGATTTCATTGTCTACGTTATCACAAAATAAGGAGGGAGTATTGATGAAAAAACTCATTGTGTTGTTGTTAGTATTTAGTGCAAGTATTGGTCTATTTGCCAATATCGATTTTTACGGACAGGTTAGAACTGGTCTTTGGTATAATATGCAAGATGAAGATTATACCGGAGCAGAAGCCAGAACAAAGATGGATTTTCTGCTCTACAAGAACAGTCGACTTGGTTTCAATTTCTCAGCCGATAAATACATGGCCAAAGCAGAGGTCGGATTCAGCTCAAGTGTTGTATTAAGGCTCCTGTATGGTGAATATTCATTTAACAAATTTAAACTTCTGGCTGGTAAAGCCTACACAGGATTTTCTGATTTCCCTAGTCAGGTAGTTGCCTGCATTTATTCCTACGACAACCTGATGATTGGCTATGGGTTCTATTACGACAGTAGCCAGCCCCAGATCAGATTTACATTGGATAATGGTCTTTATGTTATTTTGATGGCTCCTAAAATAATTGATCCTGCCGGTTTTGGTGCCGACGCAGTTGATGCCCTTCTACCAAAGATCAACATTGGCTACAAAACTCATTTCGGCAATATTTATTTCCATCCGACTTTTGGTATTAATATGGGTAATTATAATAAAGATGTAACCGGTAATATTGATGAATCCATTATGGCCTACGTTGGTGCTATAACAGTTGGATATGTAGAAGGACCTTACAGCCTTAAAGCTCAGGTTAATTTCGGTCAGAACAGTTTCGATTACGGTATTCTGGGTTGTACAGCCAGATATGCCGGCTGGGATGCAGAGAAAAATGAGATCATAGCTGTCTCTAATTTTGGCGGATTCGCTGAATTTGGTTATGCCATCAATGAGAAAACATCTATAAAAGCAGGTTTTGGCTACAATGGTTCCGATATGGATACTCTGGATGAAACTGACGGAGCTTCGACCTTTTTCTTCCAGACTACCAGGAAATTGGCTGAGAACGTCTTTCTTGTACCGGAAGTCGGTATGATCAATGACATGGAAGACGGCATGGGTAATAAAGAAGGCTCCAGAACCTATTTTGGCGCAAAATTGCAGATGAACTTTGCCCATAAATAAATAATATTCTCAGGTAATGGAATGATCTATCTGGATAATGCAGCTACTTCTTTCCCAAAACCAGAAACAGTCCATCAGGCTGTTCTGGATGCTATGAAGGAAAGGGGTGGAAATCCCGGCCGCTCAGGACACGCAATGTCTATCCAGGCTGGCCAGGTGGTTTATAAGTCCAGAAAACTGTTGGCAGATTTTTTCGAAGTAAAAAATCCCATGAATGTGGTCTTTACTTCCAACGCAACTGATGCCCTGAATCTGGCTATCCTCGGCACAGCTCAACAGGGTGATCATTTCATTACCTCTTCACTTGAACATAACAGCACGATAAGACCTCTTAATTTCCTGCAGAAAAATAAAGTTATTGATCTAACCATCCTCAGCTCATCTAACAATGGCTTAATCGACCCGGAAGAACTCCGTAAAAAGATCAGAAAAGATACAAAAGCAGTTGTGATCAATCATGCCTCTAATGTTACAGGGATGATTCAACCGTTGCTGGAAATTAGCAGGCTCTGCCGGGAAAAAGAAACTCTATTGATAGCAGATTGTGCTCAGTCAGCCGGCATTATTCCAATCAACCTCAAAAATACACCTGTAGATATTCTCTGCGCTGCGGGTCATAAGAGCATGTTGGGTCCCAGAGGTACCGGTTTCATGATCCTGCGGGATGGCTTCCCCATAAAAGATTTGCGGCCAAGTACTTTTGGCGGAACAGGTAGCCTGTCTGATAAGATCGAACAGCCGGACTTCCTGCCAGATAAATATGAAAGTGGAACCTTGAATGTACCTGGTATTGCTGGGTTGGCAGCGGGGGTGGAGTATCTCAATAATTTTGCTGGTGGCATGAAAGCAATTTCAGAATTTAAAAAGAAACTTCGCCAAAAATTCTGCAGGCAGATAATGGAATTGGATGGTTGCACTAATTTCAGTGATCCTGATAAAGATAATACTGGTATTATTTCCTTTAATATCGAGGGATTTTCAGCTTCCCGCATAACTCAGGTGCTTTCGGATAAATATGGTATCATGACCCGTCAAGGGCTGCATTGTGCACCGTTAGCCCACCAAACCATTGGGACGTTTCCGGAGGGAACAGTAAGAATAAGTTTCGGACTTTTTACTCAGGCTAGTGAACTGGATATTACACTCTCTGCACTAAGGGAAATAATAGAGGATAAAAATTGAGATCGGTAATTCTTTTCCCATCTTCAAACTATGCTATCTGGGCTGCAGATGTTCTTAATGCCGTAGATCTTCAGGCAAAATTGGTAAGTGTTCCCAGACAGATCAGCTCAGATTGCGGATACTGTGTGCAGATCGAAAGCCAGAAGCAGGACTCAGCTGAAAAAATATTAAATGAAAACTCGATACAATTCGATACAATTGTAAATTTGAAGGATTAGCATGGCCAAAGAAGATATCGTAAGATTAACTCAGCATGTTAGAGCTGCAGGCTGAGCCGGCAAAATGAGTCCAGGGGACCTGGAATCAATAATCTCAACGATCAAATTTCCCGTCAGCCAGGAAGTTCTAGTAGGATTCGGCCATAATGATGATGCCGGCATCTACAAATTAACAGATGATCTGGCGATCGTACAGACAGTGGATTTTATCACTCCCGTAGTTGATGATCCTTATCTGTTTGGACAGATCGCAGCAGCAAACAGTCTTAGCGATGTCTTCGCTATGGGTGGAAAAGTTATAACTGCAATGAATATAGTAGCGTTCGATTCTTGTAATGTAACAAAAGAGATGCTGGCCGAGATCCTGCAGGGGGGTGCCGATAAAGTGAAGGAAGCGGGTGGTTCGATCGTAGGAGGTCATTCTGTTGAAGACCTGGAAATGAAATTCGGACTTTCGGTTACAGGAATCGTTCATCCTTCTCATTATACTGCCAATAATAAACTCGAAGAAGGTGACCTGCTGATTCTGACGAAACCTTTGGGAATGGGTGTGATAACAACTTCCATTAAAGCTGAAATGGCTCCCGACAGTGCTGTCGAAAAAGCTGTTTTCCACATGAAATACCTGAACAAAACAGCATCAGAACTGGCTATGCAGCATCAGGTTAAAGCTATGACAGATGTAACGGGGTTCGGGTTACTGGGTCATCTGCTGGAAATGATAGATAATCAATATTCTGTTGAGATTTATGGAAACGAAGTGCCAATCATCGAGGAAGCTTTTGATCTGGCCGAAACAGGCCTCTTCCCCGGAGGCTCATTCCGCAATGAGAGATATTGTCGTGATCAGGTCCGAGTAAAAAATAATCTACTTTCTAAAAACCATACTATGCTTATGTTCGATGCACAAACTTCCGGTGGTCTTATCATTGCCGTAAAACCAAATCTGGCTGGAACACTTTTACATCGACTGCATGAGGCAGGATTGGACTGGTGCAGAATTATTGGAGAAGTCAAACCGAAATCTGAGTATTTGATCGATATTGTCTAAATCAATGTTGAAACTGCCTCTTGGATTCTATTTAAGGCAGTTTCCAGAGTTTTTCTGGGACAACCGAAATTCAACCGCATAAAGCCTTCTCCCCCAGCACCATATTGTACACCGTTGGTTAAGCCAACCCTGGCTTTTTTTATCAGGAATTCATTCAGCTGTTGCTGCTGCATTTTTAATCCCTTACAGTTCAGCCAGGCCAGATAGGTTCCTTCGGTTATTACAGGTTTGATCTGAGGAATATTATCAGCCAGATATTCCTGCAAATAGATAAAATTGTTTTCCAGGTATTCCAGCAACAGATCCAGCCATTCCCTACCTTTGCGATATGCAGTTTCCAATGCCAGCAAGCCAAATATGTTGCCTGAATTCAACCAGAGCCTGTCTATCGCATTCTGGTACTTTCTGCGTAGTTCTTCATTTTCTATGATGGCATATGAGGTTGATAAACCTGCAACATTAAAAGTTTTACTGGGCGCATTCAAGGTTATTACATGATCTCTGATCTCTTCTGAAATACAGGCGACCGGCAGGTGAGTGTAATTTTTAAAGATCAGGTCGGAATGGATCTCATCCGATACCAGCAGAACCCGATGCTTTATACAGATCTCAGCAATTTTTTCCAGTTCCTCTCGTTGCCATACTCTGCCGACAGGATTATGCGGGCTACAAAATAGCAGGATCTTTGTGTCCTTACATTTTTCTTCAAGATCGGAAAAATCAATAAAATAGGTGTTGTTTAAATAAATCAGGTCAGAACTTATCGGAACGCGGTTATTATTCCTGATCGAACGGAAAAAGGGATCATATACTGGTGAGAGATATAGAATCTTATCTCCCGGCCTGCTGAAAGTCTGGATCAGAATATTTATTCCCGGCACAATACCCGGTGTATTTATAATCGCTTCTCTCCTGATCTGCCAGTGATGTCTTATTTGCAGCCAGTTAACGATCGATTCATAGTAATTAGCGCTCTGAAATGTATATCCAAAGACCCCATGAGATGAACGTTTTCTTAAAGCTTCTATTACTTCAGGAGGAGATCTAAAATCCATGTCAGCAACCCAAAGCGGGATCAGATCATCAGTTCCAAAAACATTGTCATTATAATCCCATTTATAACAATCTGTGCCCGATCTGTTTATACCGATTTCAAAATATTCTCTAGTCAGCATCTGCTTCCCCCTGAATCAAAATCAGCCTAGTAATCCTGTTGCTGGAAATTCTGTCTATTAATAATATTCCGAAATCATGATATATTTACCTAAAATACTTGATTATTAATATGTTGCTGGCTAATATGGTTTTTCTAATTTTTAAGGAAGGAAAATGATTAAAAAAAGAAAGAAAATATTAATTGTAGAAGATAATATTGAAATTGCCAATAATCTGAAGAATTTTTTGGATAAGAATGATTATGATGTATCAGGAATAGTAACATTCGGTGAGGATGCTGTTGATATCATACCGGGAAGCGGAACAGATCTTATTCTAATGGATATTAATCTGGCTGGAGATCTTACAGGATTACAGGCGGCTGAGTTAATCAATAAAAAGATAAATATTCCCATAATCTTTTTAACAGCCAATGATGACAGGGAAACATTAAAGCAGGCATCCAAATCCAATCTTTATGGATTTGTTTTAAAACCATTCGACAGCCATGAATTGAAAGTTTCCATAAAAATGGCATTTTATAAATTTGATATCCACATGAGAGAGCTTGCCTTCTACAAAAACATCGAAGATCTTCATGAAACAGCAACCAGATTACAGAATTGCCTTACCTTCGATCAAATCATCATGATCTCATCTGAAATGGCCCATAAATTCTGCAAATTTGATAAATATGCAGTTTATAAGATAAATTATGATGAACTGGATTACATTGTTGGTTCCTACAAACCCTCGCTGGATAATTATGAATTTAATTATATCAAAAAAATGGCAGAGACTACATACAGAGATGGGATTCCCTTCCTCTTCAGTTCTATCGACGAATCTCCCATTGAACCGGATGGTAATCTTGATTTCGAATCATGCATAAGTGCCCCTGTCGGTGATCTTGGGGTTTTTCAATTCTTTTCCACACAAAAGAGATCTTTTGAACAAAATCATTTACGATTGATAAAACTACTTCTGGGACATACTTTTGAAGCAATTAAACGTATTCAACTGGAACAGGAATTAAGAGATCAGGCGGTAAGAGATCCTCTAACAAATACTTTCAATCGCTTCTATTTGTATAATATACTGGAAAAAGAAAAAAGAATGGCAAAAAAAGAAACGCGAAAAATCGCTTTTATGATGGTGGATATTAATAACCTTAAAAAAGCTAATGATAATTACGGTCATCTTATCGGTGATAAAGTCATCCAGATCGTTGCTTCCATTATTACTAAAGAAATCAGTAAAAGGGATATTGTCATCCGCTATGGAGGAGATGAATTTCTGGTAGTTATTCCCGACCCCAAAGAAAGGTTGAAAGAACTGGAAAAGAAGATCCTGGAAAGGACGAGTAATTGGAATAAGAATATCAGTGATTTTGATTTCGACATATCTTTTGCTACAGGTACCTGTATCTGGGACAGTGCTGAGAATATCAGCATGGAAGATATTCTGGCAGAAGTTGACGAGCAGATGTATCTGAACAAACAAATGCAAAAGGAATTATTGATAAGATAATGGAAAGAAAAAGAAAAGTCCTGATCGTTGAAGACGAATTGATTATTGCTGAAAGTATTAAACGTTCTCTTGAACAGATGGGATACAAAGTGGTTGCCATAGAAACTTCCGGCATAAAGGCGATAGAAGCCTGTAAGAATTTAAACCCGGACATTGCTGTTATGGACATAAAGCTGGAAGGTGAAATGAACGGAATTGAAGCAGCAGAAGTAATCTATTCACAACATAATATTCCAACCATTTACCTGACTTCTTATGGAGATCAGGAAACCATAAGTGAAGCAGTGAGATCACAAACTTTTGGCTATATCTTGAAACCCTTTGAAGATAAAGAACTACATGCTGCAATTGAAATGGCTTTATACAAATTTCAGATGGAAGATAAACTTAGAAAAAATCAAAAATTCCTGAAGCAGATCATTGATACTTCTCCCAATCTGATGTATGTTTACGATAAAGATAAAAAATATTTACTGGCCAATGAAGCTTTAGGGAAATTCCTCCATGTTGATCACAATTCAATGATTGGAAAAAACCTGAACCAGATCTTTACCGGAGAAAAATCTGTAGACGAATATATCAGAGTTCTTCACGATCAGTTCAATGGTTTAAATGAATATGAGATCACCACCTGTAACGGAAGTAGAAAAAGTTTTAAAATGAATAAGATAGATATCATGTCACCTGACAATAAACCTTGTTCACTCTCTGTTGCCATGGATATCACTAAACTGAAAAATGCTGAAAATGAATTAAAAATCAGCTACAGAAAACTGGAAAAAATGTTCCGGGATACTGTTAAAGCCCTGGCTTCAGCTGCTGAGATCAGAGACCCCTATACTGCCGGTCATCAGAGAAGAGTAGCAGATCTGGCTGTTAAAATAGCAGAGCAGATGAGCCTGGATCAAAACATGATCAACGGCATTTATTTGACTGCTCTGATCCATGATATCGGTAAGATCCTGATCCCAGTTGAGATCTTAAATAAACCGGGAAAATTATCTGACCCCGAATTGGAGTATATAAAACAACACTCTCAGGAAGGATATAATAATCTGAAAGGTATAGAATTCCCCTGGCCCGTTGCCGAAATAATACTACAGCATCACGAAAAAATCGATGGCTCAGGTTATCCTAATAATCTAAAAGATGATGAGATCGTAATCGAAGCAAAGATCATTTGTGTGGCAGACGTTATCGAGGCCATGGCATCACACCGTCCTTACCGCCCTTCTCAAGGCATTGAATCTGCTCTTAAGGAAATTGAAATTAATCGTGGAATCCTCTATGATAAAAGGGTTGTAGATATCTGTCTTCAATTATTTAAAGAGTTAGATTATAAGTTTCCCTCCCCCGAAGTGTAATGAACTGAAAGCAATACTTTATCTCTCCTGATCTCACTGACTTTTTTAATTGAATTTCTTGCATTTTAAAGCTTGACACCATATCCTTGAGATAAATTCGTTCATAAATAATATTTAATTTTGGAGGATTTATGGTTAAGGATAATTTTCTTTATACTGAAACCCATGAATGGGTAAAAGTAGAAGGTGATATTGCTGTTATTGGAATTACAGATTATGCCCAGCACGAGTTGGGAGACATCGTTTTTGTTGAACTCCCCGAAGTGGGTGATAATGTTGGAAAAAATGAACCTTTCGGATCCATCGAAGCAGTAAAGGCAGTTGAAGATATGAATTCACCGGTAAGCGGAGAAATTATTGAAGTTAACGAAGCATTGGAAGATCAACCTGAACTGATCAATTCTTCTGCTTTCGATGAAGGCTGGATCGTGAAATTGAAGTTAGCTGATAAATCTGAACTTGATTCCCTTTTAAAAGCCGATGCTTATAAGGAAATGATCGAAGAATAAATGAATTCCTTTCCCAATAAGAAATTCCTGATCATCCTGATCTCGCCATCAGGCGGAGGGAAATCATCAATTACCGATCGGATCCTGCAGGACTGTTCTGGAATCGATTATTCAGTGTCCTACACCACCCGTCCTGTTCGAGGTGACGAAAAGAATGGAATTGATTACAATTTTGTTACCGAACATAAATTCCGGGAACTTCTGAATCAGAAAGAATTCCTGGAATATGCTCAGGTTCATGGCTATCTTTACGGCACCTCCCGCAAATTCATTGAGAATATTCTGGATAAAGGTCATCATGCCATTCTGGATATCGACGTGCAGGGAGCTCTCAATATCATCGAGAAAGGAATCAAGCCAGTAACGATCTTCATCCTCCCTCCATCTGAAAAAATTCTGGAGGAAAGACTGAGGAAAAGACAGACAGATTCCCCTGAAGTAATAGCTCTGAGACTGAAGAATGCCAGAGAAGAAATAGGTTTTCTTGATCGCAATAAATTCGATTATCTTGTGCTGAATGATGATTTTGAAACAGCAGTCCGGGACGTGAAGAATATAATTTCCTGCGAAGAGAAAAAATTGTACCGAATAAAAAATATAAAAAAAACATTTTACGGAGGTTAGATGGAAAAATCATCTACAGTTGATCGTTTTATTGAAAAGCATAATATGACTTATCTTTTCTTGTTACTGGCTAATCTGGAAGTGGAGCGCTTGAGCAATCTTCCCTACTCTGTCAGAAAAAATTTTGGTGACAAGATGACAAAACTTTCTTTGGAACATATTGCATCTAATGAAGTACCGGACTATTTTTTTGATGAAGAGATGAATCAGACTGAAAATCCTGCTGAAGATTAAATGCCCCCGACATTTCTGGATCAGCATTTAGAACTTCTGAAAATGTCCGGCATCAATGAAATTTTTGCTGATAATAAAGCTCTTAAAGATTCAATTCCGGATCTTTCCGATTTACATCAGAAATATGAGAACTGTAGTAAATGCGTTTTAGCAGAAAATCGCATCAAGTTTGTATACGGAGAAGGTTCAAGTTCGGCAAAACTAATGTTAATAGGTGAAGGTCCGGGTGCGGATGAGAACGTAACTGGCAAACCTTTTGTGGGTAGAGCCGGCCAGCTTCTTACCAAGATGCTGCAGGCGATCAATATTGAACGCGAAGAAGTTTATATCACCAATGTTGTAAAATGTCGTCCACCTAATAATCGAAATCCACATCCGGAGGAGATCGAAGCCTGTTCCCCCTATTTACAGGAGCAGATAGAGATAATTAAACCTCACCTGCTTCTACTGTTAGGAAGAGTAGCCTCGGACGCACTTTTAAAGCAGAATAAAAGCCTTTCCAAATACAGAGAAAGCACACATATTTATCAGGGTATTAAAACTTATGTCACATATCATCCCTCAGCACTGCTCAGGAATCCAGGTTGGAAAAAATATGCCTGGATCGATCTGCAGAAACTGAGAGATGATTATACTGCTTTATAGAGGTGAATCATGGCAGAACGAGATATTAAACAGCTTCCTCACGATCTTAATGCAGAAGCCGCTGTGCTTTCTGCTATGATGATCGATAATTTTGTTGTCGCCAAAGCAATTGAGATCCTGTCGGATGAACATTTCTATAAAAATTCTCACAAAATGATCTTTAAGACTATTTGTGATCTGTTCGAGAAGAATATTGAAATTGATATAATCACCCTGACCGATGCTCTCAAACAGAATAAAATGCTGGAAAAGGTTGGTGGAAATGCCTTCATAGGTGATCTCTCCGATGTTGTTCTCAGTGGAGCTAATATAGAATTCCATGCCAGAATTGTGTTGGAAAAAGCTTTACTCAGACAGCTAATTGTCTCTTCCAATCAGATCATCGAAAGCTGCTATCAGGCAGATGAACCGGTGGAAGATATTGTTGATTCAGCTGAACAGGCGATCTTCCGGATCGCTGAAAGACCCGGTCATAAAACCTTTGTTAGCATTAACAACATTATTCCTGCTACCTTAAAGAATATCGAGGAAATAGCTACTGCCAAAAAATCTGTAATGGGAGTTCCAACCGGATTCAGTGACCTGGATAGACAGATCGGCGGATTCCGCCCTGGTCAACTTATTGTTCTGGCAGCCAGACCCGCTATGGGTAAAAGTTCCTTTGCCCTGAACATTGCCTTGAATGCAGCCTGGCATCACGATAAAAAGGTTGGGATCTTCACTATGGAGATGGAAAGTGAAGAGTGTCTGATGCGTATGTTAAGTTCCGCTACCAGAAAACTTGGCAGCGATAAAGCTGTAAGCATGGATACAATGCTGAAAGGTTTTGGCATGAATGAGAAGAAAATTCTCACCATAACAGAACTGGCCAACAGCCTTTCCGATAAATCTATCTATATCGATGATACCGGTGCCAACACCATATTAGATATCCGGGCAAAAACACGTAGATTAAAAGCCGAGATCAAAGGTCTTGATCTCATCATAATCGATTATATCCAGCTGATGTCTTCCAAACGTTCCCGGGAAAATAGACAGCAGGAAATTGCTGAAATATCCCGTTCTTTGAAGATCCTGGCAAAAGAGATCGGCATCCCCATAATTGCTCTTTCCCAGCTGAACAGAGCAGTTGAAAGCAGAACTCCACCCAAGCCCATGCTGGCTGACCTGCGTGAATCCGGTGCTATTGAGCAGGATGCTGATATTGTGCTGTTTATTTACAGAGATGAAGTTTACAATGAAAATACAGAAGAACCCGGAGTTGCTGAAATAATTATAGGAAAAAACAGACATGGTCCGATCGGTACTATTAAATTGAAATTTTTCGCCGAAACAACTACCTTTGATAATTACGCACCTTATGAAATGTAGATCCGGGATCACTTCAGGTATTTGTAGTATCGGGGAATTCATGATCTTCTCTTTCCTGATATTCAGCCACCTGAACAGACTAAATAAAAGGACTTTTGAAACATTAAAACAGATGAAGAGAATCGGCTTTGATTCTCTCTTACTGATTACTGTTACATCTGCTTTTACCGGGCTAGTTACATCTGTACAGGCCTCATATCAAACCAGTGGCTATATTCCTAAAAGCCTGATTGGTGTTCTGGTAGGAAAATCGACTATGATAGAACTGGCTCCCGTTCTTACTGGGCTGGTTCTGGCTGGAAAAGTAGGTGCTTCAATTGCTGCCGAGATCGGCACCATGAAAGTAAGTGAACAGTTGGATGCGCTGGAAACTCTGGCGATCGATCCTATAGATTATGTTTATATGCCCAGAATTGTCGCTGCTGCCATTATGGTACCTCTTCTTACTATATACTCTAATTTTATCGGTATTATTTCTGCTTTCCTGCTGTCTGTTCATAAGTATGGCGTCAATGCTTACAGTTTTTTTACTAATATGCGTAACTTCTTTTTACCATCCGATCTCTGGGGTGGTCTTATCAAAGCTCTGCTGTTTGGCCTTGTTATCTCTTCTGTTGGCTGCTTTGCAGGTCATAAAGCTGCCGGAGGTGCAGAAGGCGTTGGTCGGGTCACTACTCTTACAGTCGTATACTCCTCTATCATGATCTTGATCACGGATTTTATTGTGGCTTCAATTTTGTTCGGGAACTAAATGAAGTATTTTTCCCTGA
The DNA here is from genome assembly GCA_942491655.1 of Cloacimonadaceae bacterium (SeqCode). Taxonomy (GTDB): domain Bacteria; phylum Cloacimonadota; class Cloacimonadia; order Cloacimonadales; family TCS61; genus SDB. The sequence goes on along the minus strand of CALOBL010000022.1, from coordinate 51,159 downwards.
TTCTTGCAGTTTTTATACTTCTTACAGCCTGCAGAACGAAAGTAGACAAACCTGAGCAGGATAAGGTTATTCAGCTGTCTGTTTTTACAACCCGCAGTAATATCTGGGATCGAGACTGGCTGAAAGTTTACGATAAATTTCAAACTGATCACAATTGCCAGTTGAATTTCACTTTTTTTGAAAATTCCTGTCTGCTGTTAGAGGAATTACAAAATTCTCCAGAAGTAGACGTTGTGATTGGTCTGGATAACATCAATTACCTGGTCAATGATCTTGATTCCCTTTTTATTCCATATCAACCTAAATTTAAGCAGAGGATCATTGATAATCTGATCTTTGATGACAATTTTATTTTAACCCCGATTGCCTATGGAGATCTTTCCTTTATTATAAATACGGAAGAAATACCAGATCCACCCTACACCTTCGGGATCATGCAGGACGGTATGTTCAAGCGGCAAATCCTCTTTCCAGATCCCCGTTCGTCAAGTTTGGGTAAAGCTTTTCTGCTCTGGTCTGTTTCAACTTTCGGAACAAACGGCTATGGACATTTCTGGCGCAGTATCAAAGAAAATATCCACACAGTAACCGACAACTGGGATAAATCATATAATATATTCCTGGCTGGAGAAGCTTCAATTGTACTAGGTTTTTCTACCATACCTTATTATCATCTCTTAAATGATTCGCTTCAGCTCTATGCGGCGTTTATTCCCAGTGAAGGCGGATTCAGGTTAATAGAGGCTGCCGGGATCTACTACAAAACAAAAAATCTTGAATTAAGTAAAGATCTGATCGATTTCCTGATCGGTGAATACTATCAGAATTCTCTTATAACTGACAGGTGGATTAAACCTGTAACTGAGATTACACTTCCTGCTGAAATCTCTAATATTCCCGAATCATCAAAAGACCTGACCAATGAACTTTCCAGATCAAAGATCAGAGATAACTTCGAAAGTTGGCTGAAGAGATGGATACAACTAACCATAGACTAAATTTTCATATAGCTTTACATGAGCCGGAAATGCCTGCTAACACTGGTAATATAGGAAGACTTTGTGTTGGTTCAGGTTCTCGTTTACATATTATCAAACCCATGAGATTTCTCATCACAGATAAATATTTGAAAAGAGCCGGCCTGGATTACTGGAACAAGCTGGATATTGTCTTCCATAACAACCTTGAGGAATTTTTAGAAAGTTTTAAGGATCACAATGTTTATTTCATGACTACCAAAAGCAGTAATAATTACAGCAAAATAAAATTCCGCTCGGGAGATGTATTTTTATTCGGAGCAGAATCAAAAGGATTGCCGGAAGAACTGCTTTGTAAATATCCTGAAAATACTTTAACAATTCCGATGACAAAAGATATACGGTCTATAAATTTGGCAAACAGTGTTGCAATAGTGCTTTATGAAGCCTGGAGACAACTTAACTGGAAACAGGAGGATTTATGATAGGCGGTTCCTATGTAGCGTTGGTTACTCCTTTCAAGAATAATGAAATAGATTATACTGCTCTGGAGAAACTGATTGATTTTCAGCTTGAGAACAAGACGGATGGAATACTTTTCTGCGGTACAACAGGAGAAAGACCGGCACTGGCTGGAGATGAAAAGGAACAGATGGTAAGATTCGGGATTCAGAAAATCAATCAAGAGATCCCGGTAATGATGGGAACGGGTACAAATAACATACATCATACCATTGCAGCAACAACAAAAGCCGAACAATGGGGCGTTGATATAGCCCTGGTAATAACGCCCTATTATAACAAACCTACCCAGGAAGGGCTGTTGAATTTTTTCGGCAAAGTAGCAGAGAGCTGCGAAATGCCTATTATGATTTATAATGTCCCAGGTAGAACCGGTGTTAATATCACCAGCAGAACAACCTTAATGCTGGCAGAGAAATACAAGAATATTGTCGGGATCAAGGAAGCCAGCGGAGATCTGGTTCAGCTTTCTGAAATAGTAAGGAATGCTCCTGAAGGATTTTCTGTTATGTCCGGAGAAGATGCCTTAAACCTGCCAATCCTGAGTTGTGGTGGTAACGGGGCAATATCTGTAACTGCGAACATAGTTCCCCGGAAAGTCCATGATCTCATCGATAAATTTAAAAAAGGAAAGTATAAAGAAGCATTAGATCTGCATCTGGAAATACTGGAACTGAACCGAGTAATGTTCATTGAAACTAACCCGATACCAGTGAAAGAAGCCTTGCATTTAATGGGAAAAATTGAACCGGAACTGAGATTGCCATTATCTTTCCTGCAAAAGGAAAATAAACAGATATTATTGGAAACATTAATAAAATATGACCTTGTCCAGGAATAAAATTGCGTAAGAAAAAGCGAAACGAAAGACTGGTAGTCTGCCCCAGAACAAGACAGTTTACAGACATTGTCGTTTGTGCAGCCAGCTGCCAGAACAGGTGTTCCGTTTATCGAGAGACCATAACCCTGGACATGTTGCAGAAATTTATTGAAGAACATCCCGAATATGAAATAATAGGAGAAATTATGCCTGAGAAAGCAAAAGCTAAAGCAAAAACCAAAGAGAACAAATACTGGATTGTGGACGATCAGAATATCGTACAGGAAGTCAGTGAATCGATGATCATGAAAAATCCACAGGATTTTATTGGAAAACAGATCTGGCAGAAACCACCGTTTAAGTATGATATTGTGATCACGCTGAAAAGAGTTAAAGCGGAAGATTAATTTCCTACCGGTTTCAGAATCCTCTTAGCGGCTAGCAATAAAATTATCGAGAAGCCCAGCATATCAGCGATCACGTCATAAATGGAAAACTCCCTTCCGGGAATTGGTATTTGATGGATCTCATCAGCAAAGGGGATTATCAAAGCCAACAACAGCAACGACTTAAGTAATTGTTTCGTGCTTTTCTGGTACATTTTTACATAGAGAAAGGCGAAAACAAGGTAAACTGAAAAATGTGCCAGTTTATCAAAACCTATAATGCCGGCTGCAGGTGTTCTTAATTTAGGTAAAGAAGTTAAGGTTATAATAATCATTGTCCAGAGTACAAATACAATTCTGTAAATAAGCAATTTTTTATTCTTCATAATCAGTTACTTTCCAAATCACAGAAAAGGGCTTCATGGCAAATTTTGCTTTTAAAGGAATTCTTTCTCCATCTGCACTGAACCAGATGTAAAGAGCATTGTCTTCACTTACCAGGTTATTTGTAAGCATGTCACTACGTTCCTTTTCAGTATCAGAAATTCTGTTGAACTCCAGTTTAACCAGAATCGTTTGCTCTTTACCGCGAAAACTGCGGATCATTTCTCTGCCGACCACCTGATATTCTGCCTCCCAGATCAATTTATTAGCATCCAGCCAGAGCGTACCGCCCTCTTCATCCAGATTTCTGCGCAAATAAAAAAGAGCAGAAAAGAAATCCCTGGCTTCGGGATGGATGGGATATTTGCAATTCCTGGTAGAATCTATGAAGCTTGTTCTACAGGCAGTTTGCTGCACTCTATCGTAAGTAGTAATTCTACTTTCATTGTAATCTTTCTGAACTATAAACTTGGCATAAGTTAAGGGTAAAAAGTCATTTTCATATACAATAGAGTAAGTATTCTCCAGGCCGGAAGCTATACTAGCCAGGGCAGAAGATCTTGCTTCAACTGTTAATTCTCTGCCGCTATCTTCCATGCTAACATAAACTGCATTCAAACCCAGATATTTTATGGTGATCGATAATTTCTCGCATTGAAGCCCTAAAAAGTATAGCGACAGGAGGATGAATAGGATTAATTTAATCTTCAAGGGAATGATTGAACAGTTTCAGCCTGATGCTTTTAATTCTTTGAGAAGAGATATTGGCTATACTGAATTCAGCTTTATTTTCGAAAATGAAGCTTTCATTCTTACCTGGTATTTTGTTAAAATTATCCAGAACGAATTCAGCCAGATTATCATAGTTTTCTTCACTGATATCCAAAAAGAATTCAGAGTTGAGATCCGATACTGAATACATTGCACTCAGCAGATATTCATTTTCCGAAAGTTTTATTTTTTTGGGTTTTTCATTATCGTATTCATCCATGATCTCACCGACCAGCTCTTCCATAATATCTTCCAGTGTGATCAATCCGGAAGTTCCGCCATATTCATCAACCACTATCGCAATCTGGATCTTACGTAATTTGAATTGATTAAGCAAGGACTGGATCTTGGTGTTCTCGGTAATAAATATAGGGGGACGAAGCAGAGAGCTTATCGTTTTCTTCTCTGGATTCAGGATAACATCTTTTGCATAGATTATTCCTATGATGTTATCAATATTTTTTTTATAGACTGGAATTTTGGAATGCCCTGATTCAAAGAAAAGTTTTCTCAGGTCATCCAGACTCTCAGAAGCTTCAATTGCTCTGATATCCACCCTGGGTACAAGGATCTCTCGTGAAGTGGTTGAAGAGAATTTAAAGATGCTGGCAATGATCTTCTTCTCATTTTCCCCCAGAGAATTTTCTGTGGCTTTGGAATGAATTATATTCTTCAGATCTTCTGAAGTTATATTACCATTATCATACTCTAAACCAGATTTTGTGAACAGATTACTGATCAGTTCTAGGAATTTGATAATAGGCCAGAAAATGAATCTTAAAAAAAACAGGAATAAACTAGAAAATCCGGCAAACTTTTCTGGATGGGAAAAGGCAAGCAGTTTTGGAGATAACTCTCCAAATACCAGCAGAAGAATAGTCATTAATGCGATTTCAACAATGATTAGTAGCATTTCAGGTGTGGAATGAAGAAACTCACTGCCTATCCTGATCGTGATTAAAGCAGCAATAGAAGAAGCTGCCACATTGACGATAGTATTTCCTAAAAGAATTAAAATTAAGAGTTCTCTCGGTTTAGAAAGGAGTTTAGAAATTCTTTTAGAATTAGCAGAACCCTTTTTTTCAATTTGTTTTAATTGCAATTTCGTCAGGGAAAAGAAGGCTGTTTCCGATCCGGAAAAAAATGCGGATAAAACCAGGAAAAAGATTATGGCTATTATATGTAGTCCCAAAACAGTTAACTATTCTCCTTTAAAATATATAAATATTTCTTTTCTTTCTCTCTCATCACTAATTCATCAGCCGCTGAAATGTGATCAAAACCCAATAAATGAAGTAATCCATGCAGAAATAAATACTGCAATTCAGCCAGCAAACTTTTTTCACCCTTTTGTTCGTCAGCCACCTCAATGTCAATAATAATATCACCAAGAAAGGGAGCTACTTCCTGTTGTGAAGGAAAAGAGATAACATCCGTCACTGCATCTTTACCACGGAATTTTCGATTCAGATCTCTAATCCTGCCGTCATCTGTAAGAACCAGGCTAACTGTTTTATTATCAATATCTTCATATTGTTGAATAGTATCCAGGATTTTTTGGAAAGCATCATTAGGGAAAATTCTTTTTGTCTGATTTATTAGATTAAGGTTTTTTTTCTTCCGGGTATTCAAGTCTCTTCCTGTAAACTCCCATTATAATGGGAAGCATACTGTTTTTAATTGTCTGCAGATCTGCCATCGAGAGCGGAGATTCATCCAGTTGACCTTCTCTAATCAACCTCGCAATTGCATCTTCAATAAGAGTTCTGATCATCTCTTCATCAAGATCTTCCAAAGATTTTGAGGTAGATTCCACAATATCTGCAATCATAACAATAGAGGCCTCTTTTGATAAGGGCTTAGGTCCTTCATAATGGAATTGCGATTCATCTATCTGTAGCTTAGTTTCCCTGGCTTTATTATAAAAGAACTTGATCTGACTGGTGCCATGGTGTTGTTCAATGATATCTCGAATGCTGGGTGGAAGTCTATGTTTCCGGGCCATGGCCACTCCATCTTCGATATGTTTCTTGATAATAAATGCACTCTCATTGGCCAGCATATTATCATGCAAATCCATCGCCTGGGAATTATTTTCGATAAAGAACTTGGGATTATCAAGTTTCCCGATATCGTGATAATAGCTTCCAACTCTGGCCAGCAGATGGTCTGCACCTATAGCTTCCGCAGCACTTTCTGCCAGATTACCAACGATAAGAGAGTGATGATAAGTTCCGGGAGCCAGCAATGACATCTTTTTCAATAATGGATTCTCGAAATCCAGCAGATTCAGTAATATCCTTTTGGTTGCCAGATTCAGTTTACTTTCAACAAAAGGAAGAATACCAATAATCAGAAGCAAAGAGATCACACAGGATGCAAAACCGTAAGTAAGGTGCAGAAAGTAGATCGTAATTGATTGATATCGGATAAGAGCAACAGCAGTACTGACAATTAAAAAGGAAACGAGCAGGTACAAATTAATCGGATATAATTCCTGTTTCTTTCCCACTTTTTTCAATGCGATCAACCCGCCTATCGTTGAAATAGCAAGTAAACTGGGATCCAGAAAATTCCAGTTAAGAAAGAGCACAGTAAAAAACAGGTTTATAAAATTATAGATAAATCCTATTTTTGCATCGAACAACATCGCGATCATTATTACAGTGAAACTTACCGGTATGAACAGAGGATGGATCTTTAGAATCTCTGTAAATAAAACAGTAATTATTATGTTTACTAAAATACTGATTAGCAGAATAATAAGACGTGGTTTGGAAAGATAATGGACAGGAAAAAAGATATACACAACATAGCAGAGTACATAAAGCATGAAGAAAGAGAGTATAAAAACGCCGAAAGATGATCTGATAAGTTCATCGAAATTTTTAGAGAAAGCCAGCTCTTCATAAGCTTTTATCAGCGACCTTAACTTCAATTTTTCAGAAGATGTAACTCTTTGGCCTTTACTTAATATTTTTTCATTCTTAAGTTCTTTTCCGATAGTAAGAGGAACATTTTCTCTAGCTTTTTGCTTTTCAACGTTGGTCATATCATTGTCGATCACAATATTTTCGACCAAGACAATATTAGCTATCTCTCTCACTGCTTCTTTCATTATATCGGAATCAGCCTCATCGACGAGCCTGCTCTTTGCTTCTTCCAAAGCAAATAAACGAGATAATTTGAATTCAATTACCCTGTTTTTCCGATACAATTTAATGTTCTGATATGAGTAATTATCAGGATATATCCCAATATCAAGGATCCCGGTGATTTTCTCTGAAAGGTACTGGTAAAGGTAATTGGTCTGTTCCCCGGAATTAAGATATTTTATGGTTTCAGAAGACAGGTTATAACCGTTCTTTCTCAATTCCCGATCAATAAAATCATTTGTTGAATCTTTGTAAGTAAGAAAAAAGGTAAAGATGAAATCAAGATTCTTCTGAGCATTAAACTTCAGGTTTTCCGAAACCATGTAGACTGGTTTAACTTTTGCAGCTGCAGCTTCCTGTTCTGCTTTCAGTACATCTTCACTTTTGTAAATATAGAACTCAAAGGGAGCAATTATATCTTTCTCTGCAATCTGTCCTAAAGACATTTCATATTCATAGGTTGAAAAGCGGTAGGGAGTAACAATGAAATGAAGAACAGCTATTATAAAGCTGATCAGCAGGACGTAGAGTAATTTATTACCAGTCAATTTACAATCATAAATAAAGCCTCCCTAAGAATAGAGAGGCTTTATCTGCTAAAATTTAATTAGTCTCTTGGAATTTCAAAAATCTGGTTAGGATAGATGAGATCCGGATCGTTTATCTTATCTTTGTTTGCCCTGTAAATTACTGGCCATTTTACAGCATTTCCATAAACTTCCGGATAGGAAGCGATACGCCATAAACATTCACCTTTATAAACTTTCCATTCATTGGGCAGGCCACGAGGTATTTTAATTACCTGATTTGGATATATAAGATTTGGATCTTTAATTATGTCTCGGTTGGCTCTATATATAATGGGCCATTTGGAAACGTCATTGTAAATGAAACTGTAACCGGAGATCTTGGAGAGCCAGTCACCTTTAACTACAGTATAAGTGTCTTCATAGTATTTTGGTTTAGCATTGTTCAAATTCATCTGCAGATTGGCTATTCTATTATCAAGATCGGAAAAATCATTCAGGAAATCTGGAACTTTAGCATATTTTGTCTGTTTAAATTCATTGTATTCAGCAACCATTTCCATAATAGATTTTTTTGCTTTCCACAGTTCTTTATCGGACAGGTTATTCCAGTTGTCGATCTGGTTATTATAATTGTCTATCTTTCCCTGGATCATGGCAAAATCATCTTTCGAAACACCTAATTTATCAAGGATCTGTTGATGAACGATATCATATTCGCTGTTAGTTGCGGCCAGTTCTTTTTTAAGTTCTTCAATTCTAATGTTATAAGCTTCGGTATTTGCTAAAGCGTCAGCTTTTCTTTTCTGGTTATTCGCCAGTTCATTTTCCAGAGTTTCCCAATAGTGCAGTCTCTCTTTCTTCTTCAGATCTTTGTATTCATCTTCTGTAAGATAAACAACTGAAGAATGGACAAGGGCCGGAATAATTAAGATAGCGACTAGAGATAATAATATTAATTTTTTCATGATTTCCTCCCCTTATTCCATCTCAAGTTCTTGCTGATATTGTTTAAGTTTTTCCAATTCAGCCTGTTTCATTTTAAGCTCTTGTTCCAGAGTGTCTTTTTCAACTTTCAATTCAGAGGCTTCTTTCTCTGCAGCAATGGCTTCAATTTCTGACTGATCCAGCTGATCTTTTGTAACAGGTGGAGGTGGTGGTGCACAAGCTGAAAGGAAAATTGAAACTAATAAAATCAAGCCAAGTAAAAATCTTAACGTATTTTTCATAATAACTCCTTTATCAAAATTTTTCACATCTACCTTATATCCGATTCAGAACTTTATTTGTCAAGCTTAAAGGTATAAATTTCCTCGCACAGAAATATTAATCCCCTAATTCCTTTTGCAAGTAATTATTTATCCCCTTCGCTGCTCTATGGCCATCAGCAATAGCACTGATTGCATCAGCAGTATTATTAGCTATATCACCCCCAGCAAAAACTTTCGGAAGCGAGGTTTGTCCATACTTATCTGTAGTAATCTGATACCTTTTATATTCGATCTTTTCAGCTATATCATCTCCCAGGAAGGAAAAATCTGCACCTTGACCGATAGCAGTTATCAGATTATCAACTTCAAGTTTTCTGATATCTCCTTCAATAGCAACAGGTTTTGGCCGAGTACCATCATCCTGTTCTATCATCTCAGCCTTGTTCCAGATGACCACCAGCTTATCTTTTTCTTTCTCAACTCTTATTGGAATAGCCTGAGTTATGAATTCTACACCCTCCAGGTGGGCTTCATGAATCTCTTCTGCATCAGCAGGCATATCTTCTTCCCGACGCCTGTAAAGAATGGATACATCGGCCCCGAATCTTCTTGCTGTTCTTGCAGCATCCATGGCAACATTTCCACCTCCGATCACACATACTTTCTTACCCAGTTCAGGATCTATTCCATTTGTGACTTTATTCAATATCTGCAGGCCATCGACTACTCCTGGCAGATCTTCTCCCTCTATTTTTAGTTTATAGGGAACATCAAGACCTGTTGAGAAGAAAACAGCATCATGGTCATTATAAACCTTGTTAAAATCAAGATCTTTACCGATCCTTGTATTTAATTTCAGCTCAACTCCTGAAGCTATTATCGCATTAATATCTTTATCAAGCTGATCATAAGGCATCCTGTATTCCGGCACGCCATAACGGACCATACCGCCCGCCTGCTCTTTCGCTTCAAAAATGGTAACGGCGTATCCCAGAGATCGTAAATAATAAGCTGCACTCAATCCTCCTGGACCAGCTCCGATGATTGCAATTTTCTTTCCATTTTCCGGATATTCCTGTAGCACTTTTTCCTTCAGCTCCGGCAATTCTACCTGATCGATAAGGAACCTTTTTAACCAGCGAATGGCAATAGGCTCACCCTGAACTCCAATTGCGCAAACATCTTCGCAGCGATGTGTACAGATCCTGCCACAGGTTGCAGGTAAGGGATTTGTCTCATAAAGCAGCTGCAGACCTTTTTGCAGATCACCGTCTCTAACAGCTTTGATATATCCGGGTATATCCATATGAGCCGGGCAAGTTGCAATGCAGAGACCACATTCAACACAACGCATTGCTTCTTTCTGTGCTTCATCAGCGGCATACCCTTTTACCAATTCCAGGAAAGAGTTCACGCTTTCGGTGGAATTCATCATAGTCATTTCCACCCTTTCACGATGCAGCAGATCATAACCATCTGTACGCTGATAACCTTTATCCAGTGAATCCCAATTCTTTTTTTCTGCTCCAGGAACAAATCGGAAAACATCGGGATCTTCATCAATCCAGATATATTCATTAGACATCGTTAATGAGCTGGTAGTACAGATATCAACACAAAGTGCGCACCAGCAGCATCTGCCATAATCTATACGCGGTCGTAATCCACTATCCGAAAAGGTTGTTTCAATTCCCTCAACAGGAACCATATCTATGGCCGCATTTTGACAGATCATTTCACAGGAACCGCAGCCGATACATTTTTCCAGATCATTTTTATGAAAGCCCCGGTAACGGTCTGCACCAGGTCTTTCGCTTAAAGGTTTTTTGGTTGTAAAAGGTTTACTGAATGCTCGCTTCCATACATAAAATGGAGATATAATATCTTTTAAAATCATTTTCTACCTCTCGATCTCAGGTGGACATGTATGCAGAGATACCATTAATCCAGCTGTATCTGCGATATTAATATTAACTGCCAGATCTCGCAGCAGGGAAATGGCATTGGAATAACTGGGACCCCTGACACTTACTCTGCGGGGATAAGCTGTACCGTCACTTACAACATAATATCCATATTCACCCCGGGAAGCTTCCGCCTGCATCCAGGTCTCTCCGGTCGGGATCTTCCAGTGCAGAACATTTGGCAGTTTTGTATGAAATTGACCATCTGCAGGCATTCTAACCATTATCTGCCTGATCAGATCAATTGATTGTTTCATCTCGGCAAATCTGACCTTTGCTCTTTCAAAAGCATCTGATTCTGTCCCTGTGATCACATCAAAATCAAGTTTATCATAGATCAGATATGGCAGATCCTTTCGCAGATCCCTGGCAAAACCAGCTGCCTTGGCCACAGGGCCTGTAACTCCGTATTTATCTATCATATCGGGAGTAACTATTCCCAACCCGATTGCCCTTTTCTTGAAGATATAATTATTAAAAAGTACTCTGTCTATATCAGCTAACAAGATATCTATCTTTTTCAGGACCTTCTCCAATCTGCCGGCAAAACCTTCCGGAAGATCACCCCGCACACCCCCGGGAGTAATATACATGTGGTAAATTCTTCCGCCGGAAAGTTCTTCGAACAGATCCAGCAGGAAATCCCTGTGGGCAACCGTCCACTGTCCAATTGTACCCATCCCGAAAGATCCTGCCTGGCCTCCGATCCACATCAGAAAGCTGGCAAGACGTGACATTTCCAGAGTAAGAGTTCTTAGCCAGAGAGCTTTTTCCGGAACTGTTATACCGCCCAATTCTTCAACTGCAGCAGCGTAGAGGTACTCATTGGTATCAGGTTCAGGAACACAGATCCGGCAGACGATCGTGAATCCCTGGATATAGGTTCTTCTTTCTAACAGTTTTTCAAAACCACGGTGCAAATAACCGACGTGAGTTTTAAGGTTTACCACTTCGTCCCCGCTAACCGTTAGTTCCAGAGCCATGTTACCGGTAACACCCGGATGTTGTGGTCCCTGCCAGACTTTTATAAATTTCTGTGAATCAAGATCTATCACAGGTTTGCCGTTCTTTATTTCAGGAAATTTGCTTCTATCGCCATCCAGCATTGAATTACTCCTGTTTATTTTTCAATAATATCTTTTGTGATCTTTTCATCGTCTTCTGCAACCAGAGTAAGAATTTCACCCACCACACCGGGAAATACTTTCGAGAAGAGAGCCAGGTTCATTCTTGTAATGTAAACATCGCCCTCTTTGTCTTCATAAACCCCTATCCGGCAGGGCATAATAGCTGCGATCCTTTTATTCTCATCTTCCTGCAGTATTTCATAGGAATATTCCGAGTGACAGATCGACAGAACTGAAACATTCATATATCCTTCAAAGCCATCGTTAAAAAAACATTCACCCAGATCATAGATCTGTTTTACTTCCCAGCCATTTTCATAACTGGCTTCTTCCAGCATGGAAACTGTTTCTTCAAACTCATACTTACTTTTCACTACTTTCATCATCTGGTCCGGCATGTTTTTCCAGATCAGCAGACCGGTAACAACAGCTCCGATTAAGATACCGATAATAAGAGATATAATAATTTTTTTCATGTTCACTTCCTATTCTTCCGGATAAAGTTTTTTCTTCATATATTCTGCCGGATCTTCAGTAGTTCTACCAGGCCTGGGGAAATATGTTTCCTGTGAATATTTTACTGTATCGAAATCCTTTCTCATGGGTGGGATGTCGTCCCAGCCCTCCAGCACAAAACCATCATCTATCCCGGGACTTCCGGGGAAATCAATCCCGAACAGCTCTTTTAATTCTCTTTGAAATGTTTCAGCGTGTTCCCAGAGATGGTGAATTGAATCCATCACAGCAAGGTCGCGAACCAGCATTACACGTAACCCTAAACTTCTGTTATTTTCATAATTGTGCAGCATGTAGGTAAGCTGGAATATCCCCTCCTCAATGTGATCTACACATTGAAGGAAAATCATTGAAGTATAACCATGAAGGTCTCTCAAATGTGTAATCAGGGGAACAAGATGTTTCTTCTCAACTGTTAGAAAGTAGAGGTCTATTCTTTGTTCTGTTAATTTCGAAATCTCAAATTTATCTTTTAGCTCATCATATAATTTCTGCATAATTCACCTACCAATTATAATCAGGCATATTCCAGTCTTTAATAATTTTCTTCTGGTTTGCCTTGTACCACTCAAAATTTTTGGCATATTCATTAGCCCCTTCTGCCTTCCCTTCCATGATCCGTTTTTTTAATGCTTCGAAACCGGCAATTATTGCTTCCGGTCTGGGCATGCAGCCGGCAATATAAACATCCACCGGGATATAAGCATCGATGCGGTTAATGGTGTTATAACTATCCCAGTACATTCCGCCATTTATCGTACAACTGCCCAGAGCGATAACGAATTTCGGATTCTGCATCTGTTCGTAACTTCTTACAATTCTTTTAATTGTCTTTATGGAAGCGTATCCGCCGATGATAAAAACTGAAGATTGACGGGGAGTCGGTCTGGGTGCAATTCCATAGCGGAACATGTCATATCTGGCTGTCATTAAAGGACGAAGCTCAATAGCCCCGCAGCCTGTTCCGAACCCCAGGATCCAAAGAGAATTTGCTCTAGCCCAGTTCAGGAATTTTTCGACATATTTATTCAGAACTTTATGCGGTCTGGGCGGCAGATCACAGAAAAGGTCCTTATCCTGTTGATTCAAGCCGTTGTTCTCCATTCTGACCACATCATTTTTCTTTTTCTTTCCGAAGATCACTTTAACTCCTTATCTAAGACTTATTATTACGATTGAAAGCAGTCCGATCAAAGCAGGATATTTCAGGAAAAACCTGATCGACTGTTCTGTTCTGAAGCGGGGAAAAGCAACACCAACAGCCACAGAAGTTAAAATATACAGGAAGAAAGTCTTTATCATCAGCATATAAAAACTGCCTGCTCCACCCAGGAAGAGATTCATATAAAGAACCAGTTTGGCAATATTGAAAATAGCTCTGTTGGTCTGCAGCATACCCAGAAATGCACCGTGAAATTCAGTTGGAGGTCCAATCGGAATTTCCTGAGGAGCAATAACAACACTGAAAGGATTATGCATATTCATGCCCAGTAAGGCAATAAGAGCAGCGATAACAGCCAGAGGATTTGTAAAAATGGTCCAATTAAGAATTCCACCCTGCTGCGCTGCAACTATCTCTGTTACAGAAAGTGTCCCATACTGCACTGCCACGGAAATTATCGAGAGCGCAAAGGGGACTTCAAAAGCTGTCATCTGAGCTAATCCTCTGCTGACGCCGATCGGACTGTAAGGATGACCGCTCTCCCCTGCTCCCAGAGCCATTCCCAGTTGTCCGAAAAAGATGAAATACATGATCAGGAAAACATCACCTGAAAAGCTGAAATTGGCAAAAAAGGGTACGTTGTATACAATCGGTATGAACATCAATGTGCCAATACCACCGGCAATTCTGAAAACAGGTCCCAGGAAGAACATGGTCCCATGTGCTATCATCGTTCTTTTGGCATTATTCTTAATTATATCCAGGAAAGGCTGCCAGATCGGTGGTCCGAAACGGCCATGAACTCTGGCTACGATCTTCATGACGATCCCGTTCATGGTTAAACCCCAGATCGTTATCAAGATAAGGGAAATCACCGCATTACCAATTATAGTTAAAATTTGTGCGTTCATTATTTCCCTCCCAGCAGCAGATATGAAACAACGATAAACAATAAAATGTGCAGAGCGTAAGTCTGTCCGTTTCCAGTATAAATGTGCCTGAACATGGAACCGATGGAATGAGCCCATTCTGAAACACTGTTCCAGAAAGAAGTTACTTTTGGACGAGCCAGGAAACCCAATGCCTTTTGATAATGAGCAAAGAAATTGTGGGCATAATGCGTTGTTTCCGGCCGGTCTGGTCTTTCCGCTGCAAATACAATATTGAATTGCTTAACCTTGGTGATCGCTCTAAGCCGCAGCAGCAGCCAGATAAGCGGCACCATGAACACTCCCATTGTTACCATCATCACAGCATTGCCATTCCAATAGCCCAGAGAATTGATCACGGTATATCCTTCCCAGTTAACTGCGGATGGGAAATATGTTGCTACAGCCTGCATGATCGGTTTCAGAATAAGATTGGGAAACGTGGAAAATGCCATAATCGCGATCAGAAATATATATTGTGGAACGATGAACCAGAGTGAAGGTTCCTTGACCTTTTTAAAAGCTGGCTTGGGCTGACCCAAAAAGACCGCATGCAAGATCCTGAAACAATACAGAAAAGCCACTGAACTGGCGAAGAAAGCCAATCCTGCCTGGACATACCAGCCCTTTTCAATTAAAGAGGAATATAGCAACCATTTGCCGCCAAATCCAGTAAGGGGTGGAACTCCAGACAACGCAATTATCGCAATGAGCACAGATATAAATGTAAGAGGCATGTTGTTAATGAGCCCCCCCATTTCATACATTTTTCTGGTTTTAACTCGAGAAATTATCCCGGCTACGGCAATGAAAATAATTCCTTTAATAAGTAGATGATTTATAGTGATATATAAAGCGGTTACCCAACCCAGATGGGAATAAATTGCAAAAGCCAGCACGATATAACCGACCTGCCCCATACTTGAGTAGGCGATAAGCTTTTTAATATCTTCCTGGAAGGTTGCGAACAAAGCTCCAAAAAAAGCTGTTGCAACCCCGATCCAACCTAAAATATAACTGATCTCTACACCTTTTATCATTTGTTGACCTAATAATATTCCAGTCAGGAACAATCCATAGATCCCTGCTTTACTGAGTATCGCAGAAAGGAAGGGTGAAAAATCATCTTCAGACTCCGCATAAGCTCCGGGAAGCCAGACATGCAATCCGATGGCTCCGGTTTTCAAAATAAATCCAAGTGCCAATAAAATATAAATATCAGCAGAGTTAATAATGGAAGCTAGAGCAGCCAGAACAATAGTGCCGGTTTCGGCATAAGCTTCCGCCAGGCCAATAAGAATAAGATAGGCTCCGGCGAGAGAAAATATTATATACTGCAAGCCGGCTTTATAAGAAAATTTACCTTTTAAAATCAGCAGATAGGAAGCAAGGGTAATGAACTCCCAGGCCAGGAAGAACTGCAGAGAAGTTTCCGCTTTCATTAGATTGGCCAGAGAAAGAATGAGAATGAGCAGGAAAGGATAGAAACCATTATTTGATTCTTTGCGGTTCATGGTAGCGATCAGCAGCACAAAGCTTCCTGCCATAAAGACAATGGAAAAGATCTGGTAAATACCCTGCGTTTCCAGAATCAGCTGGTAAGAGTAATAAGCTGTGATCAGTAAAGTGAGAAAGCCCTTTAATTTGTGCGGAAGCCAGTTGAGGACATAGAGAACTGTTCCAAACAGGACAGGTAAAATATAGACATAATTGGTTCCTGAAACAAAACGTGTTCCTTCCAGCCCGATATAGACCAGCCCCAATAGAAAAATAAAGACAGGAATGAATTTTGTTCCACTTGCCTTGATCTCTTCTGCTTCCTTGTTCTTTATAGCCAGGCCAAACCAGCGGAATAGGTAGACTGCTTCAAACAATGACCCGATAAGGATAAGCCAGATCCATAGATTCATTTTATTGGCTGCCAGCTGCATTATCAATTCCCATTTCGCCCAGAATCCCGGGAAAGGAGGCAGCCCGACCAGAGCCATTATGAAAGCTCCGAAAACTATCACCAGCGGAGGATAATTAGCTATTACATTCCAGGACTTGATATGCCTTTTCTTGATGATCCCGGCCAGCCAGAATAACCCGGCTTTCGCCAGGAAATGATTGATGAATAGACCACCGATAATTATGACCAGTGAAGTAATCGATTCTACACTCTCAAACTGCATGATAAGCGCTAACGCTGCCAGCAGCAGACCCATTTGGGCGATCGAGGAATAACCCAGCATTCTCCGGGCATCAGTCTGTTTCATTCCCATTAAATTAGAGAGCAGGAAGGTTGTGATACCGATTCCTGCCAGAAGAGGAAGAAAGCTGTCTGGCATAAGCGGAATAAATTTATAAATGACAAAGAAAATCGCAGCAGAACTGGCGGAAGCGATAACTGCAGTAAGACCAGGATTAACTGATTGATAAATATCCAGAGCCCAGCCATTGGCGGGAAATGGTTTAAGTTCGATCAAAATTGCAAAAACCAGTAGAAAAGTAGCAACGATACCGGCTCTTGAATCTAAAACACCACTGTCTACCAGGAAATCGATATTCAGTGATCCGCCTAATCTGTATAAATAAATTGTTCCGATCAGAAAAAGAGTGGAGACCAGGCCGCCGGCAATAATAAATTTGAAACCCGAGGCAAGAGAGCGTTGATCTTCCTGTAAAGATATAAGGGAATAGGTTGCAATCGATGTGATCTCCAGGAAAACAAACAGGTTGAACAGGTCGCGCGTCATTACCAGACCGTTCAGCCCCAGAGTCAAAATAAGGTAGAGAATAAGTGGTCTTACAGAGAAAGCTGCCAGTTTTTTATACAGGTATACTGCAGAAAGCAGCATCAGAAAGTTTATCAGTACCAGGAAAAATGATTCTTCAATTCCCAGGGAAAGATTAATGGAAAAGGGCGGATAAAATCCGGCCGTAAAAATGTAAGCTCCTTCGTATCCTTGAATGACATGCAGGAACCAGTAGATCGTGATGTAATTTACTGCTGCCAGTACCAGGTAAAACAGTGGCATTACCAATTTCTTCAGAAATTGCTGGAATAAAGTCAGAAGGAAAGCTGAGATTAAAATAATTACGAAAATATAGATCGGGTCTACCATTTTAACTCCTCGAAATCATCGATCATCAAAGACCTTTTTGAGCGATACAGTTTTATGGCATAAGCCAGCATCAAAGCTGTAACTGCCAGGCCAATAACGATAGCTGTAAGCACCAGAGCCGAGGGAATTGGATCGATGAATTCCTTCACTCTGTCCAGTCCGGCAACAGCATCAGTTAAAATAGGGGCTGTTCTTCCCTTAATATAGCCGAGGGATACAATAACCAGGTGTAAGCCGGTATCAATGATGGAAAAGCCGATAATGATCTTGATAATATTTTTCTGAGTAAGCATTCCCCAGAGCCCGACCAGAATTAGCAGAAAACCTAGGATCGATATAATATTCATAATCAATTTCTCCGCAAATTGTTAATAATTCCCATCAATTCCATCCCGACTTTCAAGCCGATAAAGGAGTAGATAAGCGGAATAGCACCTGCACTGAACAGTTTTCCCATCTCTCCCAAAGGCAGGAATCTGTTATCCAGAAAACCGCCGGCCAGAATTAAACCCAGCAGGCCGATAACTACATAGGCTGTTCCTGAGAGTGATTCCACTGTTTCCATGAGTTTATGACTGAAAACTGCATGTGGATGAGAAAGACAGAAAAGCAGGGCAGCTGAAGCAAGCACTACTCCCCCCTGAAAACCTCCTCCAGGAGTTAGATGCCCATGCAGGAAAATATAGATCCCGAATAGGATCAAAAGTGGAATGAGAAAATCCGAACCGGTAGAAAGGATTTCCGAGGGTTCTCGTTTTTCCGGCCCAGAATCTTTTTTTTCTTTCCTTAAAAGGAAGCCTATACCAACCGTAGCAATAAATAATACAACTACTTCACCCAATGTATCAAGCCCTCTATAAGTAACAATAATGGAAGTGACCAGGTTTGCTGCACCCAATTCTCCCGGACCTTCCGATACATATTTTTCAGCCAGCGGTGATAGAGATTCGGTTTCCTTTACCTGGCTGACAAAAGGCAGGAAAATATAAGCCAGTAGAATGATCAGCAGGATAGTCAAAAATCGCTTAGCCATCCTTTTCCTCCTTAATGGACTGGATCTTCCTGAAAGCCAGCAGGAAAACAATCGTTGTAAGACCTGAGCCAATTGCAGCTTCGGTCATTGCTACATCAGGTGCGGCCAGCAGCAGGTAGATCACACTGGCCAGTAGACTGATAACACCGGAGCTGATGATTGCTGCGACAAGATTTTTTGAATAGAGAGCAAGAAAAGCTGCAACCAGCATTATCGCCCCAAAAACTATAATAATTATAAGAGACATCAGGCATCTCCTTGTTCATCTTCTCTCAGATTATCACGAACTGTTACACTGGTAAGTTTGATCCCGAAATAATGAGCTGCACGGGCCAGTGCGTGAGATGAGATGGGATTGGTTATTAAAATAAACAGGATCAGAATTATGATCTTGGCCAGGTAGATCCTGAATCCGAAGCCAACAGCAATTCCGATCAGGAAAAGAATACTCCCCAGGGTGGAAGTTTTAGTGCCAGACTGCATTCTGTTATAGAGGTCGGGCATTCGAATGAGACCCAGACTACCGAGGAAAAGGAATAAAGCTCCGGCCAGCGTAATTATTGCACCGATCAGCATCATTAGATCCCCCCTTCCAGATAACGGGCAATGGCAACAACACCCAGAAAACTGATAAGACCGTATACCATAGCAACATCAAGGTAAATGATCCTGCCTGAAACAGCTGCGATATAGACGATCAGGGAAACGGCAATAATAGTCATTACGTCCAGTGCAACTGCTCGGTCTGCAATTGTTGGACCCTTAATTAAGCGGATAAATGACAATATTATGCTGAGGACTGCCAGTCCGGCAGCAATATCAAAAATCAAAGCAGCTATGTTATCCAAAGATCACCTCCAGATATTTCTCGAATTTTTTTACAATAATTTCTGTACTTCTGCCGATGTCCTCGGTCGTCACATCGATCCAATGAATATAATAATCATCATCCTTGATCTCGACGGTTAAAGTACCCGGTGTAAGTGTAATGGAATTGGCCAGTACGATCCTACCCAGTCTGGATTTAAGATTAGTCTTTACTTTAACGATACCGGGATTAATAGGCAGTTTAGGGTTCAGAACCCGGAAAGCCACATCAAGATTGGATTTGATCAGTTCAATGATAAAAACAAAAATGAATCTTATGGAATAAATAATGGATTTTATAGAGAGTTTAAAATCTGCAAAGATCGTGATCTTCCTTCCCAGAAAAATCGTAATGATCAATGCAATAATGATTCCGGCAATAACCTCCTGACTGTCCAGGCTTGTGAGAAGCAGCCAGAAGATCATCAGAAAAAGGAAAAAAAGAATACTGTTTTTAACTGATTTCATTGAGTCTCCTTTAATTCTGCAGAGCAGTTCTAAAAAGTTCAAACAAATATCTTACCCCGGTAGCAGCACTTCTTCGATCTTTCCGGGTATAAGCTATGGTTTTATTTAGATTTACGGCGAGTAGAACACCGGTGCTGTTTCCCCAGATAAGCCCTGCAAACAATTCAGGATCAATATCTTTCCTGATGCTTCCATCTTGAATTCCGGTTCTGATGATCTGCTCAATAATTGTAACGATTTTTTCATTCTCCCGTATACATTTCCTGTAAAACTCAGCTGAAAACGATTGTTGATGCATTTCATTCCGGAACTTTTGAATTGCCCTGAAATAATCCGGCTGCTGTTGAGAAAAATCGATATAAACTTCGGGCAATTCCCTTATTTTGTCAAGACTGTTACATTTAAGATCCAGAATGTTTTCAAACCGGGTCCGGATCAATTTCAGGCTTCGAAGAGTGATGGCATGACAGAGTTCGTTTTTATTCTTAAAATAGAGATAGAGGGTGCCTTTGCTCAATTCAGCTTTCTGGGAAACGGCCAGCATGGTAGCGTGCTCAAATCCCTGGGTGAAGAACACTTCTTCAGCCGCATCGATAATGGCATTGCTTCTTTCTCTTTTCTCTCGTTCTCTTCTTTCTATTATCGTCATATCATACCCAAATCCAGTAAATGACCCTCGGTCACCTATGTCAAATGCTTTTTTGACACTATCGATATTTTTCAGTGTCAAATTTATCATATCGACATACTGCTCATGAAGATATGGTAGCTGAAACTTTTTTTAGTTTATTGGAAATGTCCTTGCTGATGATCAAATGAAATTTATTGTAAACGATCTGATTATTTTCCTTTAACCGGTTCAGTTTTCGATGGGTCCAACAGATATAGGTAACATTATTCAGACTGGTTACATTGGCGGAAGCTTCTTTGCCGGTGAGATAACTCATTTCCGCCAGGAAGCTGCCTTTGGAGAGCCAAGCCAGCTCTTCTCTATTTTTGGAAACGATGACCTCACCAGAGATAATGAAGATCACACTATTAGGTTTTTCTCCATCTTTGATAAGAGCTGTATTTTCACTTATCGTTTTCAATTCCCCCAGCACCCATAACCTCTGGAACTCTTTTCTGGTCATATCGCTGAAGATCATTTTATAAAGCTCTTCCTGTTCTTTCATCAGCTTTATACCGCGGTTTTCATATATTATTCTGATCACCCGGAAAATATTGATCACAGTGAACAGGCTAATCCAGAAAATGACAATGTTGTTCTCGGCCAGTACGCCATGAATTATCATGCTGATTCCCGCCAGAATCATGATAAGTCTTAATATAAGAATATCTTTTACCAGAAAAGCAATAGCTGCTCCGATATAATATAAATTCAGTAATATTATTTTCCAATTAATCATTCGCACTCCCATAAATGTTACTTTTACAAGACAAAGGTTGTGAATCCCAGATGTCAACGATTTTAGAAGATTAACCTGGAGAAATGAATTAAACTTAGGTTTCATCTGCTTTTTATTGACACGATGATGTACAGAAAGAATAAAATTTGTCAAATTACGGAAGGAGATCAGATTGAAAAAGGTCACTATTGCTTTATTAATTTTTTTTCTTTTCCCAGTTGCCAAAGTTAAGGCAGAGGAATACAAATTTCTAAATCTTGGAATTATTTATCCTTTAAGTATGAACCGCAGCAAGCATCAGGCAGTGAATATAAATCTATCACTTCTCCAGAACAGTGTAGGCAACGTTAAGGGAGTTAATATGTGCGGTTTTTCCGCCGTCAGCCTGGGCAATGTAGATGGATTGCAGTCATCTTTTTTGTATTCGCAGATCAATGGAGATCATACTGGAGCTTCCTTTTCCACCCTGAATTTCGTTAATAACAATTTTACTGGAGCTCAACTGGGTATAGCGGCTAATATGACAGGCCGTTCGGTGGTGGGAGCTCAAAGTAGTGGTGTGATAAACTTTGTAGGTGGAAACTTCAATGGTTATCAGCAATCTGCAGTTTACAATATTGTTGGTAAAACATTTAAAGGAGCCCAATTCGCTGGGATTGTCAATGCCGTGGGAAGTGATTTCTACGGTCTTCAATATGGTTTGATATTTAATTTTACTGCCCGGAAACTGAAAGGGGTGCAGTGGGGAAGTGTTAATATAGCTGCGGAATTACAGGGACTGCAGATGGGATATATAAACATTGCTCAGAAGAATTACGGCTGCCAGGTTGGCTTACTGAATATTGCCGAGGAACAGGAAGGATTTCCTGTTGGTCTGATCAATCTTTCCGACGACGGTGATGTGCAATGGCTTAACTACAGCAGCAGTTTCTGCGAATTTATTACCGGTGTCAGGTTCCTTTCCGGTCGAGCATTATCTTCGCTGGAGGTGGGATCTAGTGTCAGAAATTCGGAGTATGATCAATCTCTTACGGCAGGATTCCATTACGGCTACCGGGTACCCTGGAAAAGATTTGGATTCGCAGCAGGGATAGGTTATTTTCATGTTATTTCCTGGATAGATGAAGAGGATGAAGAGAATTTATATAATAGTCTCGCTGTTGATTTCAGTTTTTCATTTGATTTTAAAATAAATACCTGGCTTGGCTTAACTGCAGGTTTCGGTAGCTTTGTTGAAACAGCTTATGAAGTAGATTCAGAAGCAGAAGAAAGCGACCTGTGGTTTCTGGGCATAACTTTATTCTAGGGGTTAGCATGAAATACTTTCTGATAATTTCCCTTATTATTTCCGTATTTTATCTATCAAGTGAACAGACCTTTCCTGATAGCCTGCAGGATACCAGGAATTTTAAATATGCTGCCGGACAAGTTATAGGCTTGAACCTGGGTGTCTGGAGTGTAGACCATTATCTGGCGCAGGCAGAATGGGCAAATATAAGTGTGAGATCTGTAAAACATAATTTTCAACATGGATTTGTTTTTGATGAAAGTGGCTTTTTAATGAATCAGTTCCTGCACCCCTACCACGGTAACCTCTATTACAATTCCGCCAGAACAAATGGCTTTAACTTCTGGGAATCTGCCCCCTTTTCTCTATGTGGAAGTATGATGTGGGAGATGTTCATGGAAATCGAGGAACCCTCCAACAATGACCTATTCACAACTACTCTGGGTGGCATCATGCTGGGGGAAATAACCTACCGACTATCTTCACTTATTCTGGACGACAGTGCGACTGGTGCTGAGAGAACCTGGCGCGAACTGACTGCTGGTCTGTTAAATCCGGTAAGAGGTATTAACCGTCTGATCAAGGGAAAAACCAAGAGTAGAAGTTCCGGTAAAAATCACGAAAAAAAACCCGTAATAGGCATTATGTCTTTCGGTGGTAATAATGTTGGAGAAGGACTGGATCTACAGAACGCTACCAACACACCACTATTGAAAATGCAGTTTGTGTATGGTTCCCCCTTCGAAAAGGATGAATTCCGCAAACCTTTTGAATATTTCAACCTCCATCTGGGAATCAACATCAGCAATGAAAATACTATTAGTAATTTCTTTGGGGAAGCTCTATTATACGGCAGGAATTTCAATTTTCAAGGAAATCTGGACAATGTTGAGCAGGACAACCTGATTGGTGTTTTCCAGCACTTTGATTACCTGGCCAACCAGATTTACAAGGTTTCAGCCAGCGCTGCGGGGCTTGGCATAATATCGCGATTCCCCTCCTACAACGGCATGGTGCTTTATACTTCCTGCCATTTAAACGGGATAATTCTGGGGGGCAGTAACTCCGCCTACGCAGAAAATTCCGGCCGAGATTATAACCTGGGACCCGGCTTCAGCTCAAAGCTGGAAGGCTGGCTGGTAAATAAAAAATACGGTGAACTATATTTCAGCTATCTTAACTACTGGCTCTATACCCTAAGTGGAGCTGATGGTCAGGAGTCCATTACGATAACTAATGGCAGAATTGAAACGCCCTTGTGGAAAAAGCTGGGTTTGGGCCTGGGTATGGAATATCTGTATTATCATAGAACTGGTCAATACGATAACTATGAGGATATAGAGGCAGAAAATAACGAATTCAGAACTTACATTTCCCTGCATTTCTAGATTTATTTACACAATTAGAACTTGACTCGTTGCAAATTATTTCCCTTTTTCACTTTTAGTAAAATATAAATTAGCAGGAGGCAGAAATGAAAAATAAAGAACGGTACACTGTATTCTCAAATAAGCAGAAAGTGATTCTAAGAACAAACGACTTACCGGAAGCATTAGTTGCCCGGGAAGAGCACAAAAGTGAAGGTGCTTATATCGAAGACAGAAAGAATAAAGATAAGCATCGTAATAATTTCAGGACTTAACAATTGAGAATAATATAATTTAAAACAAATAACAAACAGGAGGGATCATGAGTAAAGCTAAAACCAAATATATGGTTATTGTTGATGAGTATTTTAATATTGAAAAGATCTTTTCCCCCATACTGATAATCTTTGCAGCTGTTCTTATCTGGCTTTCTCTGAAAATGACTTCAGTTCCTATTGATAAACTCGTAATTGGTGTTTCAGTAATGATAATCGCAGTGTTCATGCTTATAGAGGGGATCATTAAAAAGGAATTGATAATCGTCCGAATCGGGCTGTCTCCCTATGTTTACATCATAATTAGTATATTCCTGCTCTTTGAGAGTTTCAGAAGGATATCCCAGAATTTCACATCCTACAGTTTTCAGCTGGTTGACTTCGTTTTATTTCTAATTGTTTTCTCACTGGGAATACATTTTCTGCATATTGCAGGAATGATGAAATACGAGGACAGTTAAAGTTTATTCGGCAGAAGGTTTGATCACGATCTTTCTGCCGCAATGGTTGCATTCGAAAGAAGATTTTGCAAAGGTTGGAGAGATCTGTTTAACTGCACCACAGGAACATTGGAACGATTCCCAGCCTTTTCCCTGACGCTGATAGACCAGCGGAGCTTCCTTTCCTTGAACTAAGGCAGTTTTCTTTTCTGGTAAATTACCTCTGAAGACATTCTTTAAAACAGCCGGTACAGGCCAGATTCTTTCGCATTTCGGACAGGTGATAGTAGAATTGGCATAATCCGGTGGAACCTTTATCTGCAACCCGCAGGAGCAGGGAATGAAGTAATAATTCTCAATGGCTTTTATTAAATCATCAACACCCTTGTTATTTGCTTCTCCAGTCGGTTTCGACTCTTGAGCAGATTTTTCTTTTAAAGGGATTTTATGAGGATCGTTCAGACCGCTGGGTGGAATTACCGGAGCACCATGATGTTTTGAGTTTATAAGGTTGTAAGCTTCCTGATAATTAGAGTAATTGGCCCCACCGTTGATAGTTCTGAGAATTTTTATCCTTTCATCAATAGGGGGATGTGTACTGCTGAGGTTTGAAATTCTTTTTCCTGCTTTCAGCAAAGGATTTACGATGTATAAACCAGCAGTAGCCTTATTAGCATTGGGCAGTTCATAAGAGTTCTGGGAGATCTTTTCCAGTGCCGAAGCCAGACCTTCCGGATAACGTGTAAACCTTACCGCAGTCGCATCCGCCAGGTATTCTCTTTTCCTGGAAATAGCCAGATAGAGCAGTTGGGCCAGTAATGGAGCCAGAATTGCGAATAATATGGCGATTGCCATGAAAATCAGCTGCGCCTGACCTCCTCCGCCGCTGCGGGAAGAACTACGCCGGGAACGGCCTCCAGTGAACCAGAGACTTCTTAAAAAAGTGTGGGATAATAATACAATACTTCCCAGCAGAACACCGGAAAAGGTCATGTAAAGAATATCGCGATTGTAGATATGGGCAGTCTCATGTGCAATCACACCCTGCAGTTCATCCCGGTTCAATCGCTCCAGCAATCCGGCGGTAACAACTATTGCACTGTTTTGAGGAGTTCTTCCGGTAGCAAAGGCATTGGGTGCTTTTTCCGGGATGATGTAAACTTTTGGCATAGCAGGCAAGCTGGCCGCGATCTTCATTTCCTCAACTACATTAAAGAGCTGGGGATGGATCTGAGGTGTTACTTTCTGGGCATTGCTGATGGAAAGGATAAGCTTGTCCCCGGCAAAAAAACTGGCAAAGGACATGATGACCCAGATAATTAAAGCCAGCACAATTCCAAAGGCCCAACCATCTTCACCGGCATAAACATTACCAATTACAGAGCCCAGGAAAAGCAGGCAGATACCCATGGCAATGAACAGAAATATTGATCTTTGCCTGTTCTGATTGATCAATTCCCACATAGATATTTTAAGAGAAATTGACTTTGGGTACAGCCTTTTCGGCCTCATCTTCCAGCTCGAAGAATTCACTGGCTTTGAAATTGAACATATTAGCAATTATATTTGAAGGGAACATTTGGATCTTATTGTTAAAGAATAAAACCTGATCATTATAACTTTGTCTGGCAAAGGCGATCTTATTTTCGGTGGATGTCAGTTCTTCCTGCAATGCCAGGAAATTCTGGTTGGCCTTTAAATCAGGATAATTTTCCACTACCAGGAAGAATTTGCTCATTGCTCCGTTCAAGGCACCTTCTGCTTTTGCTTTTTCCGGAATAGAGTCAGCTCCCATTGCTTTACTTCTGGCTTCTGTTATACCTGTTAAAGTATCCCTCTCATGCTTCATGTAGCCTTTGGCGGTTTCCACCAGATTGGGAATAAGATCGTGACGTCTCTTTAATTGAACATCGATCTGGGACCAGGCATTGCTCACCTGGTTACGAAATCTGATCAAAGCGTTATAATTGCCTATCACAGCCATAAAAATCAAAAAAATTACTATTAAAAAAATTATCAGGAAAACCATGTTATCTCCTTACTCAATTTTATTTCCAAAAATTTCTCTAAGATACTTATATATCTCATTATCGACACCAAAATCCGCCATATATACTATCTTTTCCAGTTCTCCCCCATCGAACCAGATACCGTGTTCTCTTTCGCACTTATCCAGGATCACACTTTCGCTTTTTCCAGCAATGATCTTAGTCATTTTTTTCCGACAGACTGGACATCTGACGGGTTTTTCTTTCGTTTTTTTATAAGGTAATATGGAAAAAATGATCTCTTCACCAAATTTGGAACCATGCAGCAATAGTTCCAACTCTCCTTCATCGAGCCAGACCCCACCGCACCCGAAGCATTTGTCTATTTCAACATTATTAAGTTCCAGTGTCACCATAGAATCTTTGCATTTGGGACAGATCATTAAATTCTCCATATACTCACGGCCGAGTATCAAACATAATAAAAAGGATTAGGCAGGAGGTTTATGTCAATTTAAATTTAGATATTATGACTCATTTAAAACTTCTATTCTCTGCTTGATAATTTTTCCGATGAGTTTTTTCGAAAAGGAATTTTTTATCAAATGGTAACCGTTCTGACCAATTTTCCTTCTTAGATTTTCAGCTT
This sequence comes from Cloacimonadaceae bacterium (SeqCode), assembly GCA_942491655.1. Lineage (GTDB taxonomy): Bacteria > Cloacimonadota > Cloacimonadia > Cloacimonadales > TCS61 > SDB. The sequence continues at coordinate 23,817 of CALOBL010000022.1, read as the reverse complement.
TTAATAACATTATGATTTGTTCCAGAAATTCTTCCTTTGTATCTGCTACTATAATGTTCATTAGATGTTCTGCACCGATCGATCTGGCAACATTAGCAGTTGTAATAACCGGCAAACCAACTGCCATCGCTTCCAATACTTTGTTCTGCACTCCTGCTGAAAAAAACATGGGTGCTATGAATATATCAGATTCTATCAACGTTTTATATAGATCTTCCACAAAACCGCTGAATTTGATATTCCTGACTGTATCTAAAGCTTTGATTTGGTCAGTTGCATCAGCCCCAACGATCTCGAAAGTAATATTTCTATCAAGTTCATAAAGCTCTGGCATAATCTCTTCTTTCATATACATAATCGCTTCAATATTGTGCGATACTGAAAGATTTCCCACGAAGAGAATTCGATTCTTTCTGCTATAATCTTGTTTAATTTCGCTGATAACAACTGGATTAGGAACTTGAGTCACCTTTTTATTTTTTGATAATCCAAGATATTCGATATCTTCCTTGGAAATGAACCAGGCTTCGTCGAATGAATCGGTAATGCTCTTTTCGTATTTCTCAGTTCTTTTTGATTCAATCTGGAAAAACAGCTTTTGAATTATACCTTTTCTATATGGTAAAGATCTTTTATATTCCATTGAAATTGCATCTGTATAATCCAGAATCTTTTTAACCGGAAGTGATTTTGAATATGGTCCCATTCGGATTAGATGGGTATAGATAAGATCAATTTCTGCTGTGGAGACAACTTCTTTAAGAAGAGCTCTGAGTTTATTATTCTGATAATACATTACCTGATACGGCTTAAAAGAAAAAATAGCTTTGATTAAGTTAAAGTAACCTCGGAATTTACTGTGCTTGATAAAATGAATTTCCTGGCAAAATTTACTAAGTTCTGTTTGATAATTTTTTTCCTGGTCGTTTTCGATTAAAGTAACTAAATATATCTTATGAAAGCTGGCTAATTCTTTCAGGAAAAAGAAAGTTCTTACTTTATCACCTCGATTGGGCGGGAAAGGTATTCTAGATGTCAAAAATATGATATTCATGAGAGTTCCTTGATATAATCAACCACTTTATTAGCAGCTTTCCCGTCACCATAAAGGTCTCCAGAAAAATCCAATTTCGTAATCTTCATTTTTGCCTGGGCTGCAATTATCTTTTTCTTATCCGTTCCACATAATACGTTATAATCATTCTCAACCAGTTCGACCCATTCTGTTTCATTTCGCAAGGTTAAGCAGGGCTTCTTAAAAAAGTATGCTTCTTTCTGTAGTCCCCCGCTATCAGTCATTACTAAAGAGCAATTTTTTAAAAGGTAGATCATCTGCAGATAGCCAACCGGATCGATCAAATTGAATTCAATCTTGAAATCATTTTCAGATAATATTTTTCTGGTTCTGGGATGCACGGGCAGGATAACAGGAATAGATCTGGAAATCTCATTGAGAGCAGATACAAGCGATTTAATCTTCTTCGGATCATCAGTGTTTTCAGCTCTGTGTACAGTTGCCAGGTAAAAATCTTCCGGCACATCAATTTCCGGCTTAAGAGCGAGATCAGTGTAAAAAAGGGCAGCATCGTACATGACATCACCGCAATTGATAACGTTTATATCTCCTGTACTGGTGATCCCTTCTGCTCTCAAGTTCTGAACTGCAGTGTGAGTAGGGCAAAAGAGAAGATCAGATATCTTATCCGTAAGGATCCGGTTGATCTCTTCTGGCATTTTCATATTGAAAGATCTTAAGCCGGCCTCAACATGAGCAACTCTGATGTGTAATTTGGCTGCTGCAAGAGCTCCTGCCAGGGTGGAATTGGTATCTCCGTAAACGATCACCCAGTCTGGTTTCTGTTCCTTCAGAACTGCTTCGATCTCCTGCAACATTTTACCGGTCATAGCCCCATGCGATAATGAACTGATGCCTAGATTGTAATCTGGTTCAGGAATTTTCATCTGTTCAAAAAAGATACTGCTCATGTTCTTATCAAAATGCTGGCCAGTATGGATAATGATTTCTTCAATGTCGCGTGTATTTGCTATCACTCTGCTTACTGTAGCAGCTTTGATGAATTGAGGTCTGGCACCGATAATTGTAACTATTTTCATATAAGATTCCTGTAAAGGTTCAACAATTTATTTTCTTCCTTCTCCCAATTATAGTACTCCTTTATTGCCTGTTTCCCACTATGTCCCATTTTAAAAGCCAATTCTTTATTCTGAATAATATCCTGGAATGCTTGAGCAATTTTTATTACATTTTTCGGTCCCACGCAATACCCACAGTTATTCTTTTCCACCACCTCTTTCCATAATGGAAAATCTGAGCATACTACAGGAACTCCACACATCATGTATTCGAATATTTTTGTAGGATAGGATTCAAGAAAATTCTCTACAGGATGCAGACAGGAATAACCTGCATTTGAATCAACTATCACGCTGAAGATTTCTTTATAATCTATTCTTCCCAGAAATTTGATTGAGTCCTTAATGTCTAATTCCTCGATCATTATAAGAATTTCCTGTTTGATAGTGCTATTTACAGGAAAATCTCCTATCCAGTTCATTTCAAAATCAATATTTCTTTCTTTCAGAATTCCCAAAGCTTTTACCAGTTCGAAAGCACCTCTTTCATACTGTATCCAGTTTCCAACATAGACTAACTTGCCTTTTATGGTTTTATCTACAGGAATATCTTGAAATATCGGAAAATTAAAAATAGTTGTACTACGTCTGACATCAAACTGCTTCTGATAGGAGGATTCAGCTAAAATAAAATGAGTAATTGTTCTGTTAAAAAGTTTCTCTAAAATTCGATATAACCAAGCATATAACCTTTTCTTCCAATTTGAAAGATTGTCTTTACTTCTAATCTGTTTTACAATGTTTTCATGAACATCAAAAATTACTTTTTTTCTTTTCAGGAAGGGAATTAAAGCTGTTATTATAAGTTCAGGATCGTGAAAATGATAAACATCAGCGTGGGATCTCAGGAGCCTTCCTACAATTATAAAATATGTTTTTACCCTGTCTTTTCTACTTTTCCATTGAGGTAATCCGAGAATTTTAATATTTTCAAAGACTTTTTCTTTAAATTCGGCAGGTGCATGATACTCAAGCTGATGTTCTCTCGCAAGAGATCTGATCTCTTTATGAAAGATCCTGGAATCATTCCAATTATGAACAGATGTATATACAAATATTTTCATCTGCTAATCCCTGAATTCATCGATGATTTCGTAAAACTCATCTATCCCAAAATAATCTGCATACCATGTAAGCTGATTTATATGGATAGGGTGATAATTCGGATCAGGATTTTCACGATGTTTACAATATCTTGAACCATCTACTCCTTCACAATCCCAAATGTGGTGGTTATCGATTATCGAACGGATAGATGCCTCAAAAAGCTTCAATGCTAAGTCATCACCAGTTAGAGCATAATAATTCCATAATCCCCAGACGCCAAAAAATATACCATTAAGAACATGACAATTGTCACTATTGGGATATTCTTCCTGCCAATAATAATTATTTTCATCTAGATTAATACACCAAAAGTTAGTTGTATTAGTTTGTAGTGTTTGGAAAACATTTTCAGCAGCTTCAAGAAAAACACTTTCGTTTAATAGATCATAAGCCATGCAAAAAGCAGCTAAAGCTTCTCCTTGAGCCATGCTGGAGACCCAGCCAGATTTCAGGTTTATACAACCTGCATGAATCCAATCAAAATCATACTGCAGATAATATTCATCATTTAAATTATTTAGTAGCCAATTAACATTATTTCTAAAGCCCAGCAGATAAATCTCATCTCCTTGCTCAAGATATAATTTGTGAAAACTGAAAGCAGTTTCTGAGGTTCCTACTGGTGTGATATAATCTCCAAAATCATAATGGATTTCATAGAGCAAATCATCGTTCAAATTATCAAAGTTTATACCCCACGGCATGAAATATCTCAGATTAGATTCTAAATGATTTGCTGCTATAGATTCAGCATCAGAAATTTCATATATTGGAATATTCTCAATAAAATCTTTAATATCAAATACTATAATAGCATCTTGTTCATTTCCGTTAAATGAACAACTGGATATAAGTACAAAAAATAAAATTCCTATATGTATACTTAGTCTAATTCTCATTATACCCATTTAAAATATCCTTAACCCTATCAGCCTGGGTTTTCCTAGAGTAATTCAAGATCTTTATCCGATCCGGAGAATGAGAACCAAACTGTTGAAGATTAGTGATAAAATCCACGATCTCTTCACTGGTTGTAGCAATGATTCCTTTCTCAGAATTCTTCAGAACTTCACCTATCTCAGAATCTTTCCTGCATATGGCCAGTATTTGATTCGGGATATTAAGATATTCGAATAATTTTCCTGTTAAAGTTCCTTTAGAAATTATATTTCTGTCATCAAGATCTTCAAGAAGTATCAGCATGTCAGCCAGATTCTCTTCCCTTTCTACGGTCAAATGATCTACCGGTTCAAGAATTTCCACATTTTTCTGTGACCTTTGCTGAAGAAACTCTATATAATTATTAAATTGATCTTGAGAACCAACCAACCTCACCACTAATCTCACATTAAGGTCCAAAATAGTATTCAATAGTAGCTTAAAAGCTTGTTCGCGATGAGGATAAATCCTACCTGCATAATATAGAACAGGTATATCATTTGAGACTTTCTCATATTTACTTTCTTCTTCTTTGAAGCCATTATATATTGTATAAACTGGTTTATTGTAAAATCCCTTGAAAATATCTCTCAACGTATTGCTAACGGTAATGATAATATCTGTTTTCTGAAGCACGAGTTTATCAATTTTTCTGTCAATGATCCGAGATATTGGGGATTTTTCTGCTTCATTAAACAGTGACATAGAGTCTCTAAGATCATTTATCCAGATCAGTTGCGGATCTCTTTTTTTAGCACAGTACCCAAACATTGCTGGTGCTATTGAAACCGTAGAAGTTATTATCACATCCGGCTTAATATTTGTAACAATATCAAGGAATGTTTTTCTGTATTTCAGAAACCAGTTTATAAAAGTAGAATCTATTGTCCTCAATCTGTGAGTAAATATTCTAAAAAACTTGTGTAAAGATTGATCTGCTGTTTTTAGTTTGAAAAAGATCATTACTGGTATGACCAAATCTAAATATACTACTTTCAGGCAGCGGAACGTCCAGATCTCCAAAACTTTGTGTAGTAAATACATATATGTCATACTCATCCTGAAGAAAAATGAGCATTTCTGCCCATCTTCTACTACCCATAGTATTTATGGGAGGAAACTTATATGCTACTATCAGAATTTTCTTCATAATTTAATTAGAATCCAAAAATTCTATAATCATTATCTACTCACAATCACTTTCTAATCTATCATTTACGAGATCTTCAGAATTCAAACTGTCTTTACTTTCTACCATTAATAAGATTAAACCCATAGACAACCAGAAAAATAAATTCCTCCCTATGTGCCCACTGATATTGGCATTTAAAAATGAAGATATAAACAATGAGATTACAAATGATTTTACTGCAAAGTTCTCTTTCTTCGATCGATTGAGTTTAACAATACTGAATAAAGTATAAATCACGATAAGTAAAAATAAACTGAATCCAAGAATCCCATTCTCAGACAAGATCTCAGTAATGATGTTATGCGGATAAGACAACTTCTCAGTATTCAAAAGACTATATCCGAAACTACCTATTCCAATGCCAAATATCTTGTTTTCCAAGAACATCCTTATCGCTTCAATATTAGCACCGATTCTGATAAAGATTGTGGATCGATCGGTTACTGGGCAGCCGGATGCTGGTGGGCAATGTCGAACTGCGCTTCCCGCTGCTTCGTCCGTTCGGTGTCACCAGCAACATGTACGGTCCGCTTCCGGTCGAGGTTGCGCTCTTTGCAGATTCCGGCACCGCCTGGAATCAGGGCGAACAGCCGTCGTTCAACGGCGGATCGCGCAGCGCGGTCTCCTCGGCGGGCGTGGCGCTGCGGGTGAGTCTGCTCGGGTTTGCCGTCGGCGAATTCGATTTCGCACGTGCGTTCCAGAGACCAGGCCATGGCTGGACCTTCGGGTTCAACCTCATGCCCGGTTGGTAATGAGTCACGATCTCTGCACGCCTCTGCCACAGTCTTGTGACAATTGAACGGTCAGACTGGATGGCGGAGGCGACACGAATGAACGGTTCAAGATGGCTCACGCGCCGTGAGGCTCTCGGCGCTGTTGGCGCGGCGGGCGCAGCGTTCGCGTTTGGATGTGGCGATTCACCCACGAGTCCGTCATCGACGGCAACGACGACGACTGCGACGTCCACGAACGCCACGTGCGCGGTGACGCCCACGGAAACCATCGGTCCCTATCCATCGCTCGTCGACCTGTTTCGCAGCGACATCCGGGAAGGTAAGAGCGGGACGCTTCTGGCCCTCACGATCCGCGTCGTCAATCCCAACAGCGGCTGCGCTGCCGTCCCGAACGCGAACGTCGAGATCTGGCATGTGGATGCCGCGGGAGACTACTCGCAATACGGCACGCAGACGACGCAGACATTCCTGCGGGGCATTCAGACAACCAACAGCAACGGTGAAGTGACGTTCACCACGATTTATCCCGGGTGGTATCAGGGGCGAGCCACGCACATTCATGTCGAGGTGACGATGGCCGGGCGATCGGTGAAGGTGACGCAGATCGCATTTCCCGAATCGCTCAACAACACGGTGCACGCGAGCGGCGTGTATGCGTCGCGTGGGACGAACCCCATGTCGAACCTCGCCGACGGGATCTTTGCTGACAGCCTCTCATCCGAGATCGTCACGCCGAGCGGGAGTGTGAGTGCTGGATACGCCGCGACGTTTCAAGTGGGCGTTTCGGTGTAGGCGAGCGGGGCCCAGATGTTCGGACCCCGTCGAGTCGATTTGTGAGCGAGGTGTCGCGCTATTGCGCGCGATTGAGTTGTCCACGCGCCACGCCGCCGGGGTTCGTCGGCGAGTGCACGTTGAAGTAGAAGCCGGCCGGATTGTTCACGATGCTCTGGAGCAAAGCCGCCGGTACCGAGACGGGGGCAGAGGTAAAGGACATCACCCCGTCCGACTGGGTCACTGGAGACCCGGCAACGACACCGGTGTTGACGATGACGCCGCCATTCACGCCGGCGGCGCCGGGATGGATGTGCGCAGCGATGATGGTCGTGCTCGACGGGAAGCCGCTCAGTTGAAAATGGAATTCGGCTGTTCCACCGGAAATGGCGCCGGTTCCGTCGCGTGTCACGTTGAAGGTGATCTGGGCAGCGCCATGGCCGGTATTCTCGGGGATGGCGATCGCTGGTACTTCATTGGCCGGAGACAGACTGGCCGTCATCACGATTGGTAGATTCGACGGGCTGGTCGAATCGTCGTCACTGCAGCCGGCGGCCCCGAACAGGCACAGGCTGAGGAGTAATGCTCCGAATCGCTTCATCTTTCCTCCAGCCGCGGCGTCGCCGCGGTCGTGTGTTGTGGAAGCCGGCCGATAGAGTAGCCGAGATCGCTCCCCGTAAAGCAAGGGCCCATGGTATGAAGATCGACATGCAGGTCGACGCCACGCAGCTCGAAGCTCATCGCGTTCCGTTGAGGGGCCACTGCTATCGCATGCTGGGGTCGGCGTTCGATGCCGAGGACGCGGTCCAGGAGACGATGGTGCGCGCGTGGCAAGCCCTCGATCGCTTCGAAGGCCGCGCATCTTTGCGTACGTGGTTATACCGAATCGCGACCAACGTCTGTCTCGATGCGCTCTCGGACCGCTCGCGGCGGGCCAGACCCATCGAGGAAGGGCCGAACGGCTCAATCGAAGACCATCTCGAGGTTCGTGAGCCGCGGCATTGGCTCGAGCCCGTCCCGGACGCCCGGGTGCTGCCGTCCGACGCGAGCCCGTTCGAGTTGGCGGCCCTTCGTCAGAGCATTCGCCTGGCCTTCGTCTCGGCGCTCCAGCACCTCCCGCCGCGTCAGCGTGCCGCGCTCCTTCTAAGCGAAGTACTCGGATGGTCAGGGGCCGAAGTCGCGGAGTGCCTGGACATGTCGGTCGCCGCCGTAAATAGCGCCTTACAACGGGCGCGCGCGACGGTTGCGGCCCGTCAGGGCACCACGACGAGCGAACCGCTGTCCGACGAGCAGTCCGCTCTGCTTAACAGGTACGTCGAGGCATTTCACAACTACGACGTTGACGCGCTCGTCGCACTGCTTCGCGAAGATGCCACGCTGTCCATGCCGCCTTATACGCTGTGGCTGCGCGGGCACGAGACGATCAAGTCGTGGCTCCTTGGGCCGGGGGCAGGTTGTCGCGGATCGCGGCTCCTGCCAACGAGCGCTTCAGGGACACGAGGCTTCGGGCAATATCGGCCCGCGCCGGGCGGGGGCCATGCGCCCTGGGCACTGATCGTCCTCGAGTTCGATTCCGGCGGCATCGCGGCGTGGAACTCGTTCCTCGACACCGAGCATCTATTCCCATTGTTCGGCCTTCCGGCTCATTTTCCGGCCTGAAACTGCGATCGATCATTCCGCCGGCCGCCGGCGGTCTGTCCCTCTACGTGTTTTTCCAGGAGGCCACGCGAATCATCTCTATGTGATCCGAACGGAGCCGAGAGGCAACAGCAGGTTATGCGTCTCGTCGGCCGCTGAGTGGTTCCCCAGAATTTCTGAGCTTATCGGCGATGCTGTCTTCAACCGTCTCGGCCATGAACACGGCAAGGCTCCCATACGCGCGAAGGGCCTGCAGCCACATGTGGGCTAGTGCGCGAGCCGCATCCGCGTCGAACGCCAGCTGCGTGCGCATCACTGCATTGTCGCGATAACCGACGCGAACCTCGATGCCGGTTGTTCGCGACCGCATCGAACATACGACCATGCGCTGACTTGCCCCTTCAATCACTCGCCACTCAATCTGATCAATCTGACTCGGCAGCGGTACGCCGCGCACGTGCTCGGTGGAACCGCCCCGCTCAGTGATCCCGTTCATTTGTAAGAATCTCCTTTACCGGCTTCGTGCTGCGTCAAAGTTCCACAGCGGCGTAAGTCCGACGCCCACGATCTGCTCCCGCGTATCACGGCTTTTCGCGGATCTGCCATCGAAGACGGCGGGTCACGAGGTCGCAATACGAGGGAGATCCAAGAACTGATCCCGTGGCGCGGCGAACGCGCGCCGCGCCTTCTGCGGAACTTGTTCGGCGGCAGCGGCGAGGGTCGTTGCTGGCTAAGGCTCCGACGGTCAAAAAGCAGTCACTACTTCACGGCGAACCGTTTGCATGCCGCTGCACTGCACATGACCCATGCCGTTTAGAAAGTCCATGGCCCTGCGCAGGCGGACGATGCCTCGCCGTTCGATCCGACATCGGACCCACCGCCACGAGCGTTCGATGACGGGTATCGTCGTGTTCGTGCTCGCGATCGGCGCGACTGGCTGCAGTGGTGCCAGTGTGTCGCAGAACGCCACGGGCCCTACCCTCGTGAAGTGCCAGCCGACGGTGACGGGACTCCCCGCGACGATGAGTGCGTCAGGTGGAGTGGTGTCTGCGCGCGTGGTCACGACCGCGGACTGTTCGTGGTTGGTAACGGCCAACGCCTCATGGCTGCACGTTGAGCCTCTCAGCGGGCAAGGTGAAGGCGCACTGACCGTGCAGGTAGACGCGAATCAGATTCCGAACAGCCGCAGTGGAGAAGTCGACTTCAACGGCGTTCGGATGCAGGTGACGCAGGCGGCAGCGCCACCGCCGCCGCCTCCTCCTCCAAGCCCGGAGCCAGAGCCTCCACCTGCCCCGCGGCCTTCGCCACCCACGCCTCCGCCACCAACACCGGTACCAGTACCTGCGCCGACCTGCGCCAACACCACCGCCGTCAGCACCGGCACCTGCACCGACACCACCGCTGCCGGCACCTGCGCCAACGCCTGCGCCGGCACCGGCACCACCGCCACCGCACACCTGCGCCACCAACACCGACACCCGCGCCACCAACACCGACACCTGCGCCACCAACACCGACACCTGCGCCACCAGCACCAACACCTGCGCCACCGACACCGGCACCAAAACCACCGGCACCTGCGCCAACCGCCACCAGCACCAACACCTGCGCCACCGGCACCCTGCGCCAACACCACGGCCGCCCGCGACACGTGTCGAGTTCGATGGAACCGTGTCTGGGCTTTCAGGCACCTGTCCCGCGCTGTCGTTCACGGCAGGAGGCTACCGCGTCGTCACCGATGACAACACCGAGTTCACCAAGGGACCATGCAAGCGGCTGAGTAATGGGATGCGAATAGACCTCGCAGGCGAGCGTCAATCGAGCGGCACTGTGTATGCCCACAGGATCGAACTGGAAAAGGAAAAGGACTCCGAGACGCTCGCGTTCTAACCGACCGGGCCCGCCAATCGGTCACCTCACGGGATGATCCGTGCGCTCGTCTCGAACTGCCGGAAGTTGGCGTACGTCGCCTCGCCTGCGACGAGTTCACCGCTGCGTGTGACGTAGCGCTCGGCCATGCGGATCGGCACCGGCGCGGGAATGCCGGGGGCGTGGCCATAGGACACCTCGATCGACCCTTTCACGTGCTCCCAGGTCAGGACTGTCCGGAGCACTTCGCCGGTCTGGATGTCGGTGAGCGCGACGACGCGCGAGGGCTGATCCAGCCCCTCCGGCGTATGCACAAACGTAAGGCGGTCCTGCTCGCGAAATTCGATGAGCCAGCCCGGACGGCCATCCAGAACGTCGGCGCCTGTGCGGCGCACCTTGACACGGTCCCGAAACCGCGGGTGCATCATCTCCAGCGCAAACGTCGGGACGTTGATGTTGCGGGTGATGAGACCTTCGCCGAGATTGAACCGGGCGTTTTGCTCGGCGATGCGGGCCGCTTGTCCGACCGCGCCGCTACTCAGGAGTCGCTGCAGACGTTCGTCGCGGTCGCGCACCGGAGCGCCGTCCACTTCGAATGTGTCGCGATACCCGACCCAGCTGTTGCGTTCGGACGTAGGCGTCAGTGCAAAGTCCGAGCGAAGCATTCGTGACGTCGTCGAACGGCGATTCATCTGGCCCCGCTCGACCCATTGCCGATATGTCTCTTCCGCGACGATGTTCGCCAGGCGATCCTCGTAGCCCTGGAGATAGCCATCCAGGCGGGCAACGACGTCGCCGAGCCGAGACGTCTGCGCTCCAACGGAGACGGTCAGCACTACTAGCGTGAGCGCGCCGGCAATCAGCCGCACGTCGTCAAGATACCTCGGAGTCAGCTCGCAAGGCGAAACGCAGGATCTATTTCGCCGCGACGAGACGCCAGAACTGGGTCTCGTTGAGCAGCGTGATTTTGTGGCCCTTCTCGCGCAGACGTTTGATGTCCATCAGCTTGAGGCCGCCATCACGCCCGGCAGCCTGCAACGGATTGGGCCGCCCACGCACGACGACGGTCGTCTGGGCGGACGGTCCGCTGTGAACGATCGCCCCGGCCTTCCGTGCGGCGAGCGCGGCCTCGCGGCGCCGCTTGCTCAGAATGCCTGTGAACGTGATGTGCACGCTCTTCAGCGATCGAAGCACGCCGACCTTGAGTGACGCCGGCGGCGTGCGCAGAGCGTCGATCAACTCGTTGGCGCTCTCGTATCGCTTTCGCCGTTCGCCAATACACCGGTAGATGATTTCCTTCAGGTGATCGCTGCACGCGAGCGCGCGAACATCGGGCGTTCGAATGCGCATCGCCGCGTTGCCTTTGATGAGCATCGCGAGCAGTTGCCCGACCTGATAAACGTCATCGCGCGCCTGCCACTTTGGTGCCGCGGCGGCGAGAAACTCGCTCGGCGCGGTCAGCGCGTTCATCGTCCGCGCTGTGATCCCGCGCCGATCGCTTTGCTGTCGCACGATGCCGAAATCACCCAGCTTGAGGCGGCGGCTGTCGCAGACGAACACGTTCATCGGCGTCAGATCGCGGTGGAGCATCTGCCCGCGGTGCAGCTTCCCGAGCACCTCGAGGACGCCGGCGATTTCACGACGCGCGACTGATTCCGCCCAGGGGCGATCGTTGCGCTTGAGGAACGCGCTGAGATCGCCGTGGCGCGCGTACTCGAGCGCGAGGCAGTACAGCCCGCGCCGGCCTTCCCGAGGCAGTGATTGGAAACGCGTCGAAGACGCGAATCGCGCGAGGGTGACCGTCGAGCAGCTGGCCGAAATAGGCCTCGCGCAGCCATCCGTCGATGCGCTGGCTGACCTTGATGCACAGGACCTCGGGCACCGCGCTCGATCGTCCGAGTCGCCGTGCCAGATAGACCTGGCCGAAGCCGCCCTCACCGAGCAGCCCTTCGATCTGATAACTGAGTTGAGTTTCGGGGCTCGTGATGACATGCCCAACCGGCAGCAGGTCGGAGCGATCGCCTTTGCGAACTGCCCCTGCCGTGCGAGTTGTTGCCGCAGTGAAAGACGTCGGCATGCGTGCGAACGATCACTATAACAAGTCTGCCTCGTTCAGAAACCGGCGAGAAAAGTCGCATGCGTCATCCGTGGAGATCTCTCTTGGCCGGATCGCCTGATCGTGCAATCGTGGAGTGAGTTCGCTCTAACAACTCGAGGAGTGGTGATGGCGCAAGAACACATGTCCGACGACTTCGATTGGGTTGGCGCGCAGGCGAAATGCAGCGCGGCATTGATGTTCGAGCGCCTTCAGACTCATGTCGAAGAGGATGTGCGGCGACGCAACGGATTGCTTGGCCGGCCCGACGGCTGGAAGTTCGAGTTCTACGCGGAAGACGATGCCGATGTGTTCGAGGTGTCTCGCCTCGTTGGCAATGGCAAGGTTGCCGCGGTGGTGCAGTTCGAGCGAGTGGGCCGACGCATTCACATCCAGGGTGAAGACATCGACGTGGATCTCACCGCCATCGTTACCGTTGATACCTCCGGGATGTGCCGCTTCGTCGTTGGGGAGGCGATGTTACTCGGACTGGGAATTGCGGCGGATGGCGCTCGAACTGCTGTTCTTCGAAGAAGTCGAGGAACCTGAGTAGACCGCCCTCGATCTGGCACCTCTTCTGCAACCCCCTCATCGCGAGCGCCTCAAATCCGGGCGTTCTCAACCTCTTTTCAATTGGTCATGCGCACAATCCTTGTTGTTGACGATTCGCCGACGATTCGAAAGATGGTGCGCGCAGCGCTCGGCGGATTGCAGGATGTTGCGTTTGTCGAAGCAGGCACAGGACTTCAGGCGATCGAGACTTTGGCCATGCACCCAGTACGAATGGTCGTGCTCGACCTGAACATGCCAGATATGCATGGGCTGGACGTTTTGAAATTTTTACGATCGCACAGCCAGTATCGAGCACTTCCTGTTATGGTCCTCACGACGCGCGGCGACGAGTCGAGTCGCGAAGAGGTGTTGGAAGCGGGTGCCACGTCTTACATGACCAAGCCGTTCTCCCCGAATTTCCTCGTTTCATCGGTCCGCGAGCTGCTCGATACGACGCCGGATTCTTCGCGGTAGCCCATGACAGCACCAGACCCGCGATTCGAATCGTCGTTCATGGACGACTACTTTGCCGAGGCGGACGAGCATCTCCTCGCGATTCGGCGATGTTTGCTGATGCTCGATGGCGTCGAGCGGCCAGACCCGTCGTCTGCGCTCCTCGAAGAACTGTTTCGCAGTTGCCATTCCCTGAAAGGCATCTCGGCGATGGTCGAGCTGCACGAAGCGGAAGTGCTCGCCCATCACATGGAGAGTTGTTTTCGGGCAGTTCGCCAAGGCGAGACGGCGCTCGACACGGCGAACCTCGAGACACTTCTGGCCGGAGCCAACGCGCTCGAAGCGGTCATCGTCGCGCGGCGGGAGGGACAGGCGCTACCGACAGGTGAACAAGTGATCGCAGGGCTTCGCGGCATGGCGTCCACTCAGGTCGACGACAAGCGCTTCCCATCCGCAGAAAGCGCGCCTGTCACGTTCGGTTCGTTCGTGGAAGGTCCGCTTCGTGCCCTCGCCGGAGCTCGTCGGGCGCGGAATCAAGGTGGACACGATTCGAGCACGGTTGCTGGAGATCGGGAAGATCGTCTCGGTCGCTCCACAGGTTCTTGCTGGCGGCGGCATCGCATTCGAGTTCAAGGTCGAGACCGACAACGAGGCAGGTCTCGCGGCCTGGAAAGACGATGGGGTGTCGTACGAACCGTTCTCGGCAGTCGAAGCGGCGCTCGTGCCGCACGCCGCAGCCGGGATGGAGTTGCCGTCCGGGCCTCGAGCCTGGGAGGTGGGGTCTGCCGCGCCGGGGAACTTCGTCCGTGTGGACCTCGCTCGTCTCGACGATCTGATGCGCCTCGCTGGTGACCTCGTCGTCACGCGATCGCGTCTCGACGATACGCTGCGCCGCGCCGAGCGGCAGATGCCGTCGCGCGAGTTCCGGTTGCTCCAGGAACACGACCTGCTGATGGAACGGCAACTCCGGGATCTGCGCGAGGGCATCATGCGCGTCCGGCTGGTCCCCGTCGGCGAGGTCTTCCGCCGGATGCCGTTCGTCGTCCGCGACCTCGCGCGCGACATCGGCAAGCGCGTGACGCTCGAGATCCCGGGCAGGGCACCGAGATCGACAAGTTCCTGATCGAGCGGATGATGGATCCGATGCTCCATCTGGTGCGCAACGCCGTCAGCCACGGGATCGAGACGCCGTGGACCGAGCGCATTGCGGCCGGGAAGCCGCCCGACGGCACGATACGCCTCAGCGCCACCCGCGGTTGGCGAGTCGGTCGTCATCGAGATCGCCGACGACGGCGCGGCGGGATCGACGCGCGGGCGGTCGCGCGCGCGCGCGCCGAAAGGCGGCATGCCGGTCGAGGACGGCACGGTGGATGCCGCGACGCTGCTCGACCTGATCTGTGCGTCGGGCTTCTCGACGCGCGACGAAGCCGATCGCGCCAGCGGCCGCGGCGTCGGGATGGCGGTCGTGCGCGCGACACCGTCGAGGAGCTGGCGGCACGCTCGACGCTGGAGACGGACGCCCGGCCGGGGCACGCGTTTCATCATCGAGCTGCCGCTGACGCTGGCGATCACCGACGCGATCATCGCGCACGTCGGCGACCAGACGTTCGCCGTGCCGCAGTCCGCAGTGCGCGAAGTGATCGAGGTCGCGGTGGCGATCGCTCGCCGCTCGAGCAGAACGAGATCGACCCGTATCGCGGGCGCGCACTGCCGATCGTCCGGCTCGCGCGGCTGTTCGGCATCGCGACAGCGGCCCGCGGCCGCGGCTGCACGCCATTCGTCGTCGGCACCGGCCTCCGCGCGGTCGGCCTGGCCGTCGATCGCATCGTCGGCCAGCGCGAGATCGTCGTGCGGTCGATCGCCGATCCGCTGATTCACGTCGACGGCGTGTCCGGCGCGACCGACCTGGGCGACGGCAGGCTGGTGCTGATCCTCGACGTCGCGCGCGCCATGAGCCGTGGCGCGCGCGAACGGCCACGCGCGGCAGAGGGCGCAGCCGCATGACGGACGAAGCCGCGACCGCCGAGTCCGCGAAGGCCAGACCTACATTCTGTTCGCCGTCGCGGGGACGACCTACGCGCTGCCGAGCGGCGAGGTCCAGCACATGGAGATGGTCGAGCAGATCACGCCGGTGCCGAACGCGCCGCACGTCGTGGACGGCGTCGTGTTCTCGCGCGGCCAGGTCGTGCCGGTGGTCAACCTGCGCGCGCGGTTCGGCTTCGAGCGCGCGGCGATCGACCTGCGCACGCGGCTGCTCGTCGTGCAGCACGGCGGCGCGATCGTCGGGCTGCTCGTCGACGAAGCGCGCGAGTTCGTCACGCATCCGCCGACGCGTCGATCCAGCCGCCGCACGAGGCGCTGGCGGGCATGAGCGGCAGCTATCGTGGACGGCGTGGCGACGCTCGGCGAGCGGCTGATCGTGCTGATCCTCGACGTGCGCGAAGTGCTCGAGAGCGAGCCGCTGATCGCGGCAGCCTGAGAACCGCAGACTGACAAAGGAGAACGGCCATGGCAGTCAAGGGCAGCAACGGAGCGGGTGCACTCGATCCGCCGATGCGCGACCTGCGCGTGAAGCGCAGCCGATCAGCGGACGCGGTCGCCGGCGCGCATCGCGCGGATCACCGACCAGGTGTCGGAAGGCGCCGACGCCCAGGTCCGTTCGCTCGACGACGCGCTGAGCGGACTCAACGAGATGACGGCGTCGCTGAAGGAGACGGCGACCCAGGCCGGAATCGGTCAGCCGCCTCCGACCGAGGTCTGGTCTCGTCGATCAACGAGGTGGCGGCCTCGATCGAGCAGGTCACGGCGAACACGGCCAGCCTGGCCGGCTTCGGTCGCCGAGACCGCGACGTCGATCCAGCAGAACGACGCGTCGATCCAGGCGGTCGCCGGCACGACCCAGGAGATGGCGACCGCGGCGCAGCAGGTGACCACGTCGATGACCGAGATGGCCGCCTCGGTCGAAGGCGACAGGCCGCGACACCGAGGCGCTGACCGTCGTCGGTCAACGAGACCGCGGCGGCCATCGAGGAGATGACGCGCTCGATCCAGGGCGTGGCCGGGCAACGCCGACGACCTCGCCGCCGCCGCCGAAGAGACCTCGTCGTCGATCAACGAGATGGCGGCGTCGATCGAGGAAGTCGGCGCGATGACCGAGAGCCTCGCGACGACCGTCGAGCAGAACGGCGCGTCGACCGAGCAGATGGCGCGGTCGGTTCAGTCGGTGGCGCAGAGCGGCCGCGCATCAGCGACGCCGCGACCGCCGCCGCCACGAGCGCGACGCAGCTCGATCGCTCGAGCCAGTCGGTCGCGACGCTGGCCAAGGAAGGCCGACGAGATCACGCGCCGCGCCAGCCGCGACGCCGAGGAAGGCGGCGCCACGTTCAGCGCTCGATCCAGGGGTTCGGCCGCGTGCGCGAGTCGATGGCGCAGTCGGCGTCGGTGATGCGCGAGATGGGCAAGCGCACTGGCGACATCACGACCATCGTCGACACCATCAACCTCATCGCCGAACGCACCAACCTGCTGTCGCTGAACGCCTCGATCGAGGCGGCGCGGGCCGGCGACGCCGGCCGCGGCTTCGCCGTGGTCGCGGAAGAGATTCGCAATCTCGCCGACCGGTCGGCAAAGGCCACAGCCGACATCGCCGCAATCATCAAGGCGCTGCAGGAGGTCGCGCAGGATGCGACCACCGCCGCCAACGACGGCCTCCGCGTCGCCGACGAGAGCAACGCCCAGGCCGAAGAGGGAGTGAAGGGGCTGTCCAAGATCATTCAGGGTGCCAGCGAGGCCTCGAAACTCGTGTCGCAGATCGCGCGCGCCACCGACGAGCAGCGCGACGCGGCCCGCAGCCGTGGTGCAGTCCGATCGGCGCGACCGCCGAGCAGGCGCGGCTGATCGCCGAATGCGACCGCGAACAGGCGAAGTCGGTGACGACGCTCGGTGCAGGCGAACGGGCAGATGCGCAAGACCGCGCACGAGGTCAAGAAGGCGATGGCCGAGCAGGGCGCGCGCCGCGCGCGACATCCTCAAGGCGGCGCAGACGCACCAAGGGACAGGCGGCGCAGGTGCGCAAAGCCACGACTGAGCAGGCGAAGACCGCGAGCGAGATCGCACAGGCCGCAGGCTTCGTGCGGCGCGGCGCGGCGACGACGGCGCGCGCGTTGGCGAGCAGGCGACCGCCGGCGAGCAGATCGCGCGCGTTCGGCGCGATCTGCAGCGCCTGATCGCGACGGCGGCCGCCGGCAATGATCGAGCAGCGAAGGTCGCGACCGAGGTCGCGACCGGCGGCGGGACGGCATGCGGATGCAGTCGGACCAGGCCGCCCGCGCGCTCAAGGAACAGACGCGCACCATGCGCGAGATGACCGGCGCCGCGCAGAGCACGGCGAAGCAGATCAAGCTGATCACCAAAGCCAACGCCGAGCACTCGTCTGTGGCGTCGGCGACTGTGTCGGCGAGCTCAGCGGAGATTCGCCAGATCACCGACCGCAACGCGAGCGGCGTGCGGGAGACGCGCGGCGGCACCGACGACCTGCTGCGCCGCGCAGGCGCTGGCCGGCGCTCGTCGAGCGGCCGGTCACGGGCGTCCCAAGGACCAACGGCCGCGGGGCCGCGGTAAGACCGGGCCCTAAGACTTCATGACCACTGAACGGCCTGCCGCCGATCGGCATCTTCACGACCGACGAGCGTCTCGTCGTGCGCGCGTGGGATCGGCTGGATTGCCGACGCACACGGCATCGCGGCCGCCGATGCGGTCAATCGGCCGCTCGCCGAGGTCGTTCCCGACCTCGGCGATCGCGGCCTGCTCTCGATTCGAGCAGGTGCTGGCGACGCGGCACGGTGGAGGTGCTGGCGCCGGCGCTGCATCACTACCTGATCGCCTGCCCGCCCGCGACGCCGTCGCTAGGCTTCGACCGCATGCAGCAGCACGTCACGCTCGGTCCGCTCCGCGACGACGGCCGCATCGTCGGCGTGGTGGTGACGGTCGAGGACGTCACCGCGCGTGTCGAGCACGAGCGCGAGCTCGCCGCCCGTCTGCAGGAATCGCCGCGAGAGGTCGCCCGCGGGCCGCCGATCCGCGATCGACGGCGCGGTCGCAGCGACATCCCGGCGTTGACGCGCCTGATGGCGCGGACGATTGGCGCGTGCGCCGGGCCGCTGTCACGACGCTGGCCGAGCACGGCGACGCGATCGTCGAATCGCTCGTCCGCGACGCTGCGCGACCAGCATCACAACCTTCAACGTGCTCAGCAGCGCGCTCGACCTGCTGGCGATCACCGACATCGACGTCATCGAGTCCGCTCGTCGAGTTGCTGCGACGCCCGATGACGCCGAACCTGCGCATCCAGGCGGCGCTGATTCTCGGCGAGCGGCGCGATCGCCGGCCATCGCAGACGCGCTCATCGCTCGCGCTGGACGATCCGGACGTCAACGTGCGGTTTCACGCGATCGAAGCGCTCGGCCGCCTCGGTGCAACAGAGGCGTGCGATCGCGCTCGTCGCGATCGCCGAGAGTGGCGACTTCTTCCTCGCCTTTCCGGCGCTCCAGGCGCTCGCGCAGATCGGACGACCCGCCATCGCGCCGCGGCTCGTGCCGCTGCTCGCCGACGACGCTGCTGCGCGGCGCCGGTGATCGACGCGCTCGGCGAGCTCGGTGACGAGGATGTCGTCGCGCCGCTGGTGGAGCTGCTCGAACGCATCGGACGCCCGACGGCGACGTCGATCGCCGATGCGCTGGCGGGCCTCCACGAACGCTACGAGCATGGCTACGGCGCTGGTGAGCACATCGCCGGTCTCGTGCGCCGTGGGATCACCGCCCGGGGCACTCAGCGAGTCCTCGATGCCGTGCATCGCGTGGCCGCCGATCGCCTCCCGAGTCTGGCCAAAGTACTGGGTTGGCTGGAGGGAGAGCCGGTACAACGAGCACTAACGCGCCTGCTCGGTCACGAGGCCGTGCGCTCGCAGATCGTCGAGGCGCTCGTCCGGCACGGCGCCGGCGTCGTCGGGCTGCTCATCGAGCAGTTGCACGCCGAGGACCTCGAGACGCGTCAGGCGGCCGCGCGTGGCGCTCGGCCGCATCGGCGATCGCCGCGCGACGCGGCCGCTGGTGCAGGCGCTCGACGATCCCGAACTGACGCGGTCGCCGCCGGCCGGCGCGCTGGCGCGCATCGGCGATCGCGACGCGTTCGACGCCCTGCTCGCCCTGCTGGGGAACGGTGACGCCGTCGATCCGGCAGGCGGCGATCGCGCGCGCTCAACTCGATCGGCCATCCCGACATGGCTGCGCGCATCGCGCCGCTGCTCGACGACCCCGATCCGCTCGTGCGCGAGTCGGCGCTCGGATCGCCGGCTACTTCGGCTACGCGATTGCCTCGAGCGCGTGTTCGCGCGTTGCCGACGACGACGAGCGAAGCGGTGCGCCGCGCGGCGATCGAGCAGCCTGCCATTCTTCGACGACCGCGCGCGGTCGTTCCGGTGCTCGTCGAGGCGCTCGACCGACGACAGCCGCGCGCGCGCGCGCCGCCGCGGCCGCGGCGTCCCTGGCGCGCACCGATCACGACGCGCGGCTGATGCTCTGCACGACGCGCTGCACGACCCGACGCCTGGGTGCGCTACGTCGCGTTGCGGTCGCTCGGCAGCGCGAGGCCATCGGGGCGTCGTGCCGGCCGTGCTCGAAACGTTGCGCGCTGGATCCGGCGCCGCACGTGCGTCTCGCGGCGATCGAGGTGATCGGACGGCTCGGGCCGGCCGACGCATGGCGATGCTCGAGCCGCTGCCGGCGATCGTCCGACGCGGACATCGCCGCGCCGCGCTGCGATTCGGGCGCTCGGCCATCTCGATCATCCGCGGCGCTGTCGGCGCTCGAAGCAGGGTTCTTCGAGCGACCACGACCGTGGCAGCGCTGGCCGCCGTGACCGCGACCTCAACGGTCCGATGCGCCAGCGGCCCGGGCGTTGCAGTGGGTGGCCGCGGCTGATGACGAACAGGATGTGGCGCAGGCCGCAATACAGGGCCTCGCGCGGATCGCGCGTCGGCCCGATCCCGCCAGGGCCGGATGCAGCCGAGGCGCTCGTGGCGCTGACCGCTGAACCCGTTCGCCGCGAGGCGGCGATCGCGGCGCTGGCGCGGCCTGCCCGCGCGGCGGATGGCCGACGTCGCGCGCGGCCTCGCGCACCGTCGCCCGATGTGCGCTGCGCGATGCGTCGATGCGCTCGGCCGCATGCAGCAGGCCGACGCATCGCACGCGCTCGAGGCTGCCCTCGACGATGGGCATCCGGGTGTGCGGCTGGCCGCAATCCGGGCGCTCAAGAGTCTCGGCACGCGCGAGCCGCAGAAGAAGTTGATGATGCTGGCCCGGACCGATCCCGACATGGATGTCCGGCGCGCAGCGATGTTCGCAGCGTCACGGAGTAACGGGCAGTGACGTGGGTTCCTCTCGTCCGTCGTGGATCCAAATGCAATTCCGCGTAGATTCCCTCGGGCTCTCGGGCGGCGTCACCCAGGTCCTTCGCGACCTCATTCACGAGCGGCTCGGGCCTGTTCTATGACGCAAACCAGTTCGACCAGTTGGCCGATCGGCTGGCGCCGCTGGTCGTGGAGCGCGGCTTCGGGTCGTTCATGGACTACTACTACTTCTTGAAATACTCCGACGAACGTGACGAGTGGACGAAGGTGATGAACGCGCTTGCCGTCCACGAAACGTACTTCTGGCGCGAGATCGATCAGCTTCGCGTGCTCGTCACGGACGTGGTGGTGCCTCTGCTCGTGCGCGCGCTCGCGGGGCGTCGTCGCTCCAGATTTGGAGCGTGCCCTGCGCGACCGGCGAGGAGCCGTTGACGCTGGCGATGCTGCTGACAGAAGCGGGCTGGTTCGACCGCGCCGATCGAGATCCACGGCCAGCGACGCGAGCCCGGCCGCGATCGCCGAGGCGCGCGCCGGGCGGCTATCGCGAGCGCGATCGTTCCGCAACCTGCCGCCGGCCCTGCGCGAGAAATACTTCGTGCCACACGACGACAAGTGGTCCGTCGATCCCGAGTTGCAACGGCGCGTCTCGTATGACGTCGTCAATCTGGTCGACGAAGACCAGGTTCCTCGTCACGCCTCGGCGCCGATCATCGTCTGCCGCAACGTCTTCATCTATTTCTCCGAGAGCATCCGCGCGCGTCGTCGACCGTGTTCGAGCGCGCGATGCCGACGCCCGGCTACCTGTGTGTCGGCGCGTCGGAATCGCTGCTGCGTCGGACGGTCCGCGTTCGACTTGCAGGAGATCGGCGGGGCGTTCGTGTACGTGAAGGATGCGCCGCCGAGCGGCCATCATCCAGACCCGCGGCTGTCTGGTGTCGAAAGGGTCTGATGACTCGACCCGTCCGCGTGCTCGTCGTCGACGATTCGGCCTACGTCCGCAAGGTCGTCGCCCAGATGCTGTCGCGCAGTCCGTTCATCGAGGTCGTCGGCACGGCGCGCGATGGCGAGGAGGCGCTCGAGCTGGTCGAGCGAGCTGCGCCCCGACGTCGTGACCTGCGATCTGATCATGCCGGGCGTCGACGGCGTGGAGTTCATCCGCCGGCAGATGGCGCCCGGCCGGTGCCGATCGTCATCGTCAGCATCGCCGCGGAGTCGAGCGAGCGGGTGCTGAGCGGGCTCGATGCCGGCGCGGTCGACTTCGTGCAGAAGCCGACGGCGCTCGCGACCGAGAAGGTGTTCGACATCGCCGAGGAGCTGGTCGAGAAGGTCAAGGCCGCGGCCGAAGCGCCGCTTGGCCGCTGGCGAGACGTCGTGCCGGCCGAACCTCTTCCGCAGGTGACGTCGAGCGGCAAATCGATATGGTCGTGCTTGGCGTCTCGACCGGCGGCCCGCAGGGCCTCAAATCCGTCGTTCCCCGACTGCCCGCCGAATTTCCGGTTCCGCTGGCGATTGTGCTGCACATGCCGATCGGCTATACGGAGGCCTACGCCAAGCGTCTCGACGAACTTTCCGAGTTGACTGTTGTCGAGGCCCGCGATGGAGAAGTGCTGCGGCCGGGCCTCGTGCTGGTGGCTCCCGCCGGCCGTCATCTCACGCTTCGCCGCGATGGTGAAGGCAGGTCGAGCGTGCGACTCGACGTCAGGCCTCTCGATACGCCGCACCGTCCATCGGTGGACGTGCTGTTCCAGTCCGCCGCCGACGTCTACGGCGATCGTGTGCTGGGCGTGGTGATGACCGGGATGGGCGCCGACGGGCGTGAAGGCGCTGCCTGGATCAAGGCGCGCGGCGGTGCAGTCCTGACCGAGGCCGAGGAGACCTGCGTCGTGTACGGGATGCCGCGTTCGGTTGTAGAAGCCGGACTGAGCGATGAGGCGGTGCCGCTCGATCGAATAACGGCGGCCATCATGCAGCGCGTATGAAAACACGAGTGCTCATCGTCGACGACTCGGCGCTCGCACGACGGAACTTGCGGCAGATTCTCGAAGCCGCCGGCTGCGAAGTCGTCGAAGCGGAGGACGGGCTCAGTGCGCTCGAGCGCTACTTCCTGGACAAGCCGGACGTCGTGCTGCTCGATCTCGTGATGCGCGGCATGTACGGACTCGACGTGCTCGAGAAGCTTCGACAGCTCGATCCGCTGGCCAAGGTCGTGGTGGTCTCGGCCGATGTGCAGACCTCGTCGCAGCAGCTCGTGGACCAGGCCGGCGCCAAGGCGTTCATCACCAAGCCGTTCGATCGCGAAGAAATCATCGGTACGCTCAAAGCCGTTCTCGGGGGGACAAGCTAGTGGATCTCACCTCCGTCCAGCAGGACGCGCTCGTCGAGCTCATCAACATCGGGTTCGGCCGCGCCGCCGCGTCGCTCTCGAAGCTGACCGGGCACCGCGTGCAGCTCGAGGTGCCGCAGGTCACCATGTGCCCGATCGAGGAGATGGCGACCCATCTGCGTCCGCTCCTTCAGAACGAAGAAGTGGCCAGCGTGCATCAGATCTTCTCTGGTCCGGTCGACGGCGATGCGCTGCTGGTGCTCGATCAGAGCAGCGCCGCCATTCTCAAGGAACTGCTGACCAACGAGCCCGCGCTGCCGCTGGAGATCGATCGCTCGGCGCGTGAGGTGTTGACCGAGATCGGCAACATCCTGCTCAACGCCTGCCTGGGGACGTTCGGCAACCTTCTGAAGGTTCAAGTCTCGTTTTCAGTTCCGCATATGGCGCTCGAAACGCTCGAAGGGATCGTGGGCTCGATCGCGGTCGGCCGCCAGGGGCTTCGCTATGCGCTCATCGTCCATGCGGCGTTCCGTCTGCGCGACAGCAGTCTGACGGGTTATCTGGTGATCGTCCTTGGCGTCGCCT
>CALOBL010000021.1:0-50914 GCA_942491655.1 Cloacimonadaceae bacterium (SeqCode) | reverse complement strand
GGTATAGATAAAGGTGTGATAGGAGACGTAGTAAAGGATGTTGAAGTTCTCGACAACTCTCTGAATTAAGTAAAATTTGCAAAAGTTGAAATCTATTTTGGCTACAGATCAGCCCTACCTTCTACAGGATAGACTAATTGTAAGTTGTAGATTGGAATTGAAAGCCAGTGATCCTGCAATACTAAATGAAATTAGAACAAACACCGCAACAGAGCAACGAGAAGCAACCTCTGGATTGTCCTTCCTGGTAGAAGGTATTTAAAAGACCACTCAGGGAATTTTGCCGGAAAACTTATTCAGGCAGCTGGTTTGAAGGGTTTTCGTCATGGAAATGCACAGATCTCGGAAAAACATGCCGGCTTCATTGTAAATCTGGGAAATGCCAGTGCTGCTGATGTAAAATACTTGATGGATAAGATTCAGGATGAGGTTTATAAAAAATTTAATATAAAATTGGAACCGGAAGTAAGATTACTCGGATTCTAGGAGGTATTATGGAAAAGAGTAAAAAACCGCTAGCAAAATTTGTTTTTGCCTTTGCTTTGTTCGCTTTGATGTATAAAGGTTTCAAAGCTGTGATCAGAAGATTGATAAGAATATTAAAGTTGATGAATGAAGGTTGGTTTAGGGTTGTTTAGCAATTTGAGATAACCTTTTTTTAATTAGACCATTGAAATCGCTGGTAACTAAACTCCAGTTTAGTTACCTATACTCCACTTTAAATAACCCATTACCGTTGCTAAGCAGGACTTGTTATCCAGTCCTGCTTTGCAGCAGGATTCACAGGTTAAAAGTTTAGTAAAGAGCGAAAAAATATCTCCAAGAAAATCCACCCGAGGTAGATAAAACTTGGGAAAAATTGTAAATTTACATCCCGAAGTGGAACCATGGTATTCACTATGGCAGGACTTCGGAATGAGAAATAACATCAAAGCAGATTCACCCTCGCTTCACACTTACTATTTGCCAATTTGGGGTAAGCGCTCGCTGCGAAGCAAGTCTATTCTCCGAAGCAGAAGCTTCGGAATGAGATAAAAATGAGATATATTTTTTAAAAAATAGCCCCGACCAGAAGGACGAGGCTATTTCTTTATTGTTAATTATTATTTCTGTTCAATTGCAGCCTGAGCAGCAGCCAGTCTGGCGATTGGAACACGATAAGGAGAACAGCTAACGTAGTTCATGCCGACCTTGTTACAGAATTTAACTGATGAAGGCTCTCCACCATGCTCACCGCAAATTCCAACTTTAAGATCAGGTCTGACTGATCTGCCTTTTGAAGTCCCCATTTCAACTAACTGACCAACACCTACCTGGTCCAGAACCTGGAACGGATCATGTTTCAGGATACCTTTTTGAATATAGATTGGCAGGAATTTGCCGGCATCATCACGGCTGTAGCCAAAGGTCATCTGGGTGAGGTCGTTTGTTCCGAAACTGAAGAATTCAGCATATTTAGCTATCTTATCTGCAGTTAAGGCAGCGCGCGGGATCTCGATCATTGTGCCTACCAGATAATCGATCTTATCGTTCTTTTCTGCGAATACTTTTTCAGCAATTTCCCGTACTATCTTTTCCTGCATAAGGAATTCTTCCACCGTACCAATAAGCGGGATCATGATCTCGGGTTTAGCTTCAATACCTTTCTGTTTCAAGTTAAGAGCAGCTTCAATAATAGCTCTGGCCTGCATTTCAGTGATCTCGGGATAAGTGATGCCCAAACGGCAGCCACGGTGTCCCAGCATAGGATTGAATTCTTCCAGGGATTCTACCCTGGATTTGATCTCGGCAACTGAAATGTTCATTTCTTCTGCCATTTCCTGCTGACCTTTTTCATCGTGAGGAACGAATTCATGCAGAGGAGGATCCAGCAGTCTTACTGTGACAGGAAGCCCATTCATAGCTGTGAATATTCCTTCGAAATCTTCTCTCTGGATAGGAAGCAATTTTTCTAAAGCTTCACGTCTGCCAGCCTCATCTTCAGCCAGGATCATTTCACGTACAGCGATGATCCTTTCGCCTTCGAAGAACATATGCTCTGTACGGCAGAGTCCAATACCTCTAGCCCCGAATTCTCGTGCGACTTTACTGTCGTTCGGGAGTATCGGCATTTGTTCTGACGAACATTCTGGTATGTTTATCACAGAGGTTCATCAACTTGCCGAAATCACCACTCATTTCAGGATCTTTAGTATCAACTTTTCCTTCATACACTTCACCGGTGGTACCATTGAGGCTTATCCAGTCACCTTCTTTAAATGTTTTACCACCAGCAGTAAGAGTTCTTGCCTTATAATCAATTTTAATGGCTCCAGCACCGGAAACACAGCATTTACCCATGCCACGGGCAACAACTGCAGCGTGAGAGGTCATACCGCCACGAGCTGTGAGGATACCCTGAGCAGCGTTCATACCGCGCAGGTCTTCGGGGGAAGTTTCAATTCTGACCAATACTACTTTTTTACCTTCATCATTCCATTCTTCAGCTTCATCAGCAAAGAAGACCATCTGGCCAGTTGCAGCTCCCGGAGAAGCAGGGAGTCCTTTAGCAATGACAGAGGCTTTTTTTATTGCGTCACCATCAAAAACGGGATGGAGTAATTCATCTAATTTATTAGGTTCAACTCTCAGCAGGGCGGTTTCTTCATCGATCATACCTTCATCCAGCATATCAACTGCCATTTTGACCATAGCGAAACCTGTTCTTTTGCCGTTACGGGTCTGCAGGATCCACATTTTTCCGTCCTGAATAGTGAATTCAAGGTCCTGCATATCGTGATAGTGATTTTCCAGCTTTGTTTCCAGTTCACAGAGTTCTTTATAAAGTTCCGGCATAGTTTCTTCCAGGGAGGGATAATTTGCAGCTCTATCAGCTTCTTCAATATTCTGCAGTTTAGCCCATCTTCGTGATCCTTCCAGAGTTATTTCCTGAGGAGTTCTGGTCCCGGCAACAACATCTTCACCCTGAGCATTGATCAGGTATTCACCGTTGAAAATATCTTCGCCGGTAGCGGCATCTCTGGTAAAGGCAACGCCTGTTGCCGAGTTTTCACCCATATTTCCATAAACCATAGCCTGCACGTTTACAGCTGTTCCCCAGTCACCGGGAATACCGTTAATCTTTCGGTAAACAATAGCTCTTTCTGTATTCCAGCTATCGAATACTGCAAACACTGCGCCCCAAAGCTGTTCCCATGGATCTTCCGGGAATTCACTACCGGTCTGGTCTTTAATGGCAGCTTTGAATTTTGCGACCAGTGTTTTCAGGTCTTCAGTATCGAGGTCAAGATCGCTTTCCACACCCTTAGCTTCTTTTACTTCATCGATGATCATTTCAAAAGGATCTATCTCTTCTTTGGAAGCAGGTTTCATACCCATAACAACATCGCCGTACATCTGTACAAAACGTCTGTAGGAATCCCAGGCAAAACGGTCATTACCGCTTTTTTCGGCCAGACCGATCACAGCAGCATCGTTAAGACCAAGGTTCAAAACTGTATCCATCATACCGGGCATTGAAACACGGGCACCAGAGCGGACGGAGACCAAGCAGGGGTTTTCTTTGCTGCCGAATTTGCCGCCGATGATCTTTTCGATATTCTCGATGCCGGCAGTAACTTCAGCTTTCAGCATTTTCTTTAATTTGTCAGGACCAAGTTCATTATACTCGGTACAGGTTTCTGTGGTAATTGTGAAACCGGGAGGAACCGGAACTCCAACCAGGTTCATTTCAGCCAGATTAGCTCCTTTCCCACCCAGAAGATTTTTCATCTCGGTTTTACCTTCTGCTTTTCCGTTTCCAAACAGGTAAACTCTTTTCGTACTCATTTTAACTCCTTTTATTTATTTATATTTAAATAAGTTAGAAATATACTTCATATTATACAATCCAAAAAAAATTAATCCTGATGATACAAAAATTCTGTCAACAAAATTATGGCTTTCAGGGTATTTCCTTTAATCTTGATATTTTATTAGACAGAGTAAATACAAAAATCGTAATAGTTACTCTAAATTAGAAGAGGTAATTTATGTATTATAAAAAGGTCGAAGCTCAGTATTTTATCAGGCTGGAAGCAGGTGAAGAGATTATCGAAAAATTAAAGGAATTTTGTGAAGCAGAGCAGATCAAATTGGGATATGTACAGGCGATCGGAGCAGTTAACAGGGCGGTGATAGGTTTTTTTGAATTGGCGACCAGGGAATATAAATCTACAGAATTACTGGGAGATCATGAGATCACCGGATTAACCGGCAGTATCACCGAGATGGAAGACAAACCTTACCTGCATTTACATATCATGCTGGCTGGAAGCGATAATATCGTCAAAGGCGGACACCTGAATAAAGCATATGTAAGTGTGACCTGTGAATTGATCGTTACGACAATACATGGAAAGGTCAATCGTTTCAGGGATAGGGAACTGGATATTAATCTGCTGGATTTATAAAAAAAAGATCCAGCTGGAAAGCTGGATCGAAAATGGTACATCCGTAGGGACTCGAACCCTAGACCCGCTGATTAAGAGTCAGCTGCTCTACCACCTGAGCTACGGATGCCTGTACAGTATAATATACTGAAAGGCAAATTTCTGCATCGGGTTTCCGGTGTCAACGAATTTTATATGATTGGCAGTTGACAAAATAGCCGGGCAAAAAATCCTTCATGTTATGATCAGGGAGTCAGTCCGATGATAGCAGTTTTTATAGATAATAAGCTGAAAAGATTTCAGAAGGAGATCCGGTACACATTTGATTTCATATTCCGGACAGCCGGATATGAATATAAATATATCAGATCACTGGAAGAAGCTGCCGCTCGGGATATTGTATTTTTTTATGGATTGATCCAGCCGACTGAGACAGAGATAGAAGAGTTGGCAAAGAACAGGTCAATGTTTTTTATACCTTCGGAACCTGATCTGTTACAGCCGGGACTGATGAACTCGGAAACAATTGAAAAACGGATCACAGAAGCTAAATATCTGAAAGATGTACCATTGATTTCAGAAAAAGATTTTGAAGTCCCTATCGTTTATTACAAGAATGAACAACTCTTTTTCGGCTCATATAATTTTGACCTGGTAGGTAATATTTTTTTCCATCTTACGGATTATGAATTCAGTTCCATCACAACCCGCAACAAAGAGCATCTATTGCCGGATAAAGCTTCCAACTTTACGCAATTTTCCCACAAGCCATTTGTTAATGTTTTCATCTGGCTATTAAATGAAGCGATAAAGGACGGAGTTAAGGAGAGAAGCGGAAGCTTCCTGATAAGAAAATGCTGCTGGCCGGCTGGTGAACCATACGCGGCAGCAATTTCACATTCTGTGGATAGCCTGAAGAAAATGGACTTTTTCCGGATTGATCAAAAGCACGTTCCAGGATTTGCTGCTTTTCTATAAGGTTTCTCATTTCTTTAGAAACGGATTAAGAAGATTGAAGTACATCGTCACAAATATAGAAGAATACTGGAACTTTGATCTGATCTCTACGATTGAGAAAGAAAAGGAAATAAAGAGCACCTATTTCTGGGGAACCGGTACTGAACGTAAGGATGAATTTGATTATGACTTCAAGGATCAGGATATTATTTCCGAACTTAAAAACCAAATGCAGAATGGACATGAGATAGCCCTGCTGGGTTCGTTACATTCTTACAAGGAAGATCTGCTGCCGGGGCAGAAGCAGAAACTGACTGAGGTCCTGGAGTCTGAAAAGATCGGGATCAGACAGCACAGATTAAGATATGATCCTTTGGTAACTCCCGAGTACCATAGTAAATATTTGTTTTTATACGATTCAACCCGTTCCTTTACAGATAGAAACGGTTTTAAGAACGGATTAGCATACCCATTTTATCATCCTGCAGATTCCCCCAGCCTGGAAGAGCAGGAATTCGAGCTTTTCAAAAGCCATAATTGTCTGGAGCTACCACTTGTTTTTTCTGATGATCATCTGCAACTTTCCGAGTTTAAAAATATTCCTTTCGATCAGGTTCAGGACAAAATGGCTTCCTTAATCAGAATTCTGAAATTTTACAATGGGTTGATCACTTTTGACTTTTCGGTGAAAAATTTTGCTGAAATTCCCTACAATAAAAATCTTTTCAAAGAGACTCTGGATCAATTGAAGGAAGATAAAGCCTTCATTTCAACCTATAAGGGAATTGCTGAATGGTGGACAAAACGGGATGAAGTGATGATCAAGGAGAACAGGAATGAGATCCTGATATATTTCCCGGATAGTTTTGATAATTTCACCATGCTGCTGCTGGGTGATTATAAGGTGGAAACTTCGGAAGGTTATCCACTGGAATTTGAAAATGGTAAAATCCGCTTATCAGATATCAAGCCTGATTCAACAGTACGGCTGAAACTGGTTAAGAATGAAGGTTAGATGAAAAAAAAAGATTACTGCTATTTGCATATTTCTATCCGCCTTTGGGTGGTCCGGCTGTTCAGAGGCCACTAAAAATGGTGAAATACCTTAAAGAGATGGGCTGGGAAACAGACGTGATTTCTGTTAAGGATATTGTCTATCATTCTTATGATGAGTCACTTCTGCAGGAAGATCAAGCGGTTGCTGTATACCGGACAGGATCGGCTGATGTGATGTCTCTATTTAAGAAAGCTTCCAATAAAAGCGGGATTAATGCTGCTAAAATTTATTTCCGCACACCTGAATTTCTGAAACGGATCGTGCGCAGCAGCTTCCTGATAGACGATAAATACGGCTGGCTGAAATTTGCTTTAAAACAGGCTGATGTTTTATGCTCAGAAAAGAGCTATGATGCTGTAATGGCAACGATTGGACCTTATACCTCTGCTTTGGCAGCTTATAAGATCCATAAAAAATACCAACTGCCTTTGATAATTGATTATCGGGATCATTGGACACTGAATCCATTTATTAATTACCTGACTCCGCTGCACAGGAAGATATCTCGCTGGTGGGAGAAAAGGATATTGGAGCAATCTTCCCTGATCAGTACTATAGGTAAGAAACTGGCTGAAGAGCTTCAAATAGAATTTGGTGCGCATTTAGCAGGGAAATTTCAGGTAATGTATAATGGCTGGGATCACAATGATTTTGCTGCTGATACAGAGAAAAATCCTGTTTCGGAAAGATTTACTATCACTTACACAGGTGGTCTCTACGGTAAACGTTCTGCCCTTTATTTTCTTAGAGCGCTGGAGGAATTGAAAGAAGAACAGAAACTACCCAAAGATCTACTGGTAAGATTTGTAGGGAATTATTATCGTGAAGAATCAGCCTTTATGTCTTCCGAAAAACTGCGGGATATTGTTGAATTGATCCCACAGGTAGATCACTGGAAGGCGATCGGATATATGTTCCAATCCGATCTTCTACTAATGTTCAGTCCCAGTGATACTCTGAAGAGCGGTGTAACAGGTAAGATCTTTGAGTATTTAAGAACTGGTAGAAATATTTTCGGCATGGTACCGGCTGACAGTGAATCGGCTGAAATATTGCGTGAACATGGGCAGGAACTTATCTGTCCAATGGAAGACGTTACCAGAATAAAAGAGCTTCTACAGGAGATTTTCCAAAACGAGAGATCAAAGCCAGGTAAGGTAATTCCCGAGGGTTATTCCCGCAGAGAACAAGTGCAGAAGTTTAGTAAAAGGCTGGGTGAAATATTGTGAACAGAAAGCTTAAATTAGTTCATGTACAGGTTCTTCCTATTCTCTCCGGAGTACAGAAAATAACGCTTAACCTGTTCCGAAACCTGGATAAAACGAGATATGATCTTTATCTGATATGCGGAGAAACCGAAAATGGTATGGAACCGGCTTTGATTACCGAATCTGAAGCACTGGGTGTTAAAGTGATCCAGCTCCAGGAGCTGAAACGTAAGTTAGGGATTTCATGATATAAAGGCTTTTTTTACCTTGTGGAAGGTTTTTAAAAAGTATGACTTCGATATTATTCATACTCACACTTCCAAATCAGGTTTTCTAGGCAGGATAGCAGGGAAACTGAGTGGTTGTAGAAAAGTTATTCATACAGTTCATGGAATAGCCTTTCACCAGCACGAGGTTCCTCTGAAAAGAGTCTTTTACATTCTTCTGGAAATGGTGGCAGGTTTATTTAACGACAAAATGGTATTAGTAAATAAGTTTTATCGCTCAAAATTCTGGTTCATTCCTGCAAGAAAAATAATGACAATATACAACAGCATTGATTATAGTGAGCTTCAGCCGAAAAAGAGAAGATCTGATGGAATAATAAAATTTATTTCTGTTGGCAGGCTAGACAGGCAGAAATCACCGATGGATCTGCTGGCAGCGATGAGGATATTATGCACAAAACGTCAGGATATAAATTTGAGTATTGTTGGTGACGGAGAATATTATAAGAGAATGGAAAGCTATATTACTGAAAATGATATGCAGGATAAAGTACAATTAATGGGTTGGCAAAACAATGTTCCGCAACTTCTCTCCGAACACGATATATTTGTCAATTCACCTATTTATGAAGCGTTTGGATTGGTTTTTTGCGAAGCCGGGTACACGGGTCTTCCGGTAATATCTACCAATGTAGAGGGTATTCCGGAAGTTGTGGAACAGGGTGAAACGGGCATACTTGTTCCCCCGCAGGATCCCGAAGCTTTAGCCGAAGCCATGCTTTATCTGGCAGAAAATAAAGATGTTGCTACTCGAATGGGAGAAAAAGCCAGGCAGATTATCAGGAAGAAGTTTGATCTGTCAGTATTTATAAAGGAATATACGAAATTATATGAATTACATTGAATTGTTAATATTAACAGGTCTCACTTTTTTTATCACCATTCTATTTGTTCCCTTAAATATAAAGCTGGCAGAGAAGTGGGGTTTTATCGTAAAACCTCACGAACGCGGGATAAATCAGAAAGCCGTTCCGGTAGGAGGAGGTTTATCTTTTACCCTGGCAGCTCTAATTGGCCAGCTGATCCTTATTTTCTATTTTCATGATTATACTACTCGTCTTTTGGGGCTCATTATCTCTGGTGGATTGATAGCAACCCTGGGGTTGATGGACGATAAAAAGCAATTTACAGCTAATTATAAATTATTTTTTCAGATAATTATAATTATATTCATATATATAACAGGATTCCGGATCGAAATACTTACAAACCCCTTTGGTGAAGCGATCACACTGGGCATTTTATCCTTTCCTGTCACCTTGATCTGGTTTCTGTTCATAATTAATGCCTTTAATTTAATAGACGGGATGGATGGACTAGCGACCGGTATAAGCATTATAGCAGCACTGGTGTTATTTGCGGTCGCTGTTAAGCACGGCAATATTCTGGTTGCTGCTCTTTCACTTATTATTATAGGAAGCTGCAGCGCTTTCCTGAAATTTAATTTTTATCCAGCCAGGATTTTTATGGGAGACACCGGCAGTATGTTCCTGGGCTTGAATCTTGCTGCCATATCTGTTATCGGAAGTGGGGAATATAAGGGAATAACAGCAATGACACTGATCATTCCAATAATTGTCCTGATAATTCCGGTTACTGATACTATACTTTCAGTACTCAGAAGGATCAAAGGCAGGAAGCATATATTTCAGGCAGATAAACAGCATCTGCATCATAAAATGATGGACCTGGGTTTTTCACAGAAGACCATTGCTCTGATAAGCTATTTCATAACCCTGCTGTTTGGTCTGATCGCCTTTGGTTTTTCTATTACTTCCAACAAGATATTACTTCTAATTCTGTTAATCTTACTTATACTAATTTTCTTTTTGCTATATTCATTATTAAAAAAGGAGTTCTGGAAATGAAAAGATACAGTCTGACTATTCTTATAATTGTAATTGCACTTTCTCTCTCTGCTGTACAAAACTGGGAGATCTATACAAATACTACCCATGTTTATGATGCTGTTGAAGTAGGTGACAGAATTTATCTGGCAACCTGGGGAGGACTGCTGGAATTCGATGTCCCCAACAAAGTATATACCGGAACCAAAACCAATATTGACGGTCTTTCAGATATTGATATCAGAGCGATTGATTTACTGGCAGGAAGTGATCAACTCCTGATTGGCACTTACAATTACGGAATAGACCGGCTGCAGTACGATGAATATCTGATCCCGCTGAATGAAACGATCGGTTTAGCATCTAATACAGTGAATTGTATTGTTCATAATGATTCTCTGATCTTTGCTGGAACAAAGTATGGTTTAAGTGTATTTCAACTGGTTGAAGACTTTCCATTCCCATTACTGTTGAATAACTATGATGTTTTTAATGGATTATCTGCCAATAATATTACATCACTGCAGCTTTCAGATTCCAATTACCTATTTTGCGGAAGTGAAGTGGGTATAGATTATATTCAGCTTAACCAGCTGGAAAATGTCAATGCCTGGAATTCGTTGAACTCTCAAAATTCTCCGCTTCCGGATGATGTGATAAATTCTCTCTCTGCTAATTCTTCCTGGCTGGCAATAGGTACCAGGGGAGGACTGGCAAAGGTTGATATAAATGAATTGAACGACTGGACGATCTACGAAGAAGTTATTACGGATACTTTTCAAAGTATTTTTCCTGTTTTTTTGGATGATAATGACGAACTCTGGTTCAGTTACGGATACTGGGAAGAAGCCAGTATGGATATTAAGTCAAATGGAAATTATGCTCTCGGTATGATCGATCCGGAAAATCAGGTTGAGTTGTGGACGACAGAAGACCTGGCAATTGATACTCAAAAGATCATGAAGATCGAAAAAAGGTTGAATGGTGAATTAATGCTGCTTACCTGGGGAAAGTCTTTAATTCTGCAGGAAGGAGATAATTGGACAAACTATGTCTCCAACTCCATATCGGCTTCTCTGGTCAAGGAGATAGTAGTAGATCAAAATAACGTTCTCTGGTCCTGCAATGGATATCTTCCACCGCCATCCAATCCTCCCCTTCCGAGAGGAACTGCAGGGGTTTCCTGTTTGGAGGATGGAATCTGGACAAATTATAGTGTCGAAGACTCACCCCTGATCAGTAATAACATCTTCAGTATGGCTGTGGATGATCTGAATCGCAAGTGGCTGGGAGCCTGGTATATAGATGATAATCCCTATGGCTGGGATGATGGTATCTCTGTTTTTGATGATGAATTGATGACCTGGGATCATATCACCAGCGCAGATGGATTAAGAAATAATGCGATCGCAGATATTTTTGCTGATCAAGATAATCGGATGTGGGTTAGTTCTTTTGCAGGTGCATCGGGTGGTATTACTGTTGTGGACGCTCAGTCTGGAGAGATACTGGGTTCTTTCGATCTGCACAATTCGGTAGAAAATTATCATGATGCTTATGTAGCTCTTAAAACAGATGAAAAAGCTTATTTCGGAGGATATTGGACAGGATTAAGGATCTGGAATGATGATTCGATTCCGGAGGATGACGGTGCATACTGGTCGCAAACACCTTTCAGTGACCTGCAGAGCGATAAGATCTATGCTATCATAGCAATTGAAGTTAATGACCGAGAAGAACTCTGGGTAGCTTCTGAAAATGGTCTTTTTAATTTAGCCTGGAGTACTTATTTCAATACCAACGGTTCATATATCTGGTATAAATACGGTCCAGTTATAAAGCGATATGCCTGGTACAATAACACATGGTTCGATGAGCAGTCTCCCGAATTCTGGTACATAGAGGGTCAGGAAAGGATCTATGGGTCTGTACCTACTTTTCCCACAGCGTTATTTGCAGATCCATTTAACCGGATATGGATAGGCAGCGATGGTAATGGAGTATCAGTTTACGATTTGCAGCGTGATACTTTTACAAATTACAATATGTCAAATTCGCCTCTTATATCTAACCGGATAACTGATTTTGCCTATGATGATCTGACCGGCAGGCTGTATATTGGTACTGATCAGGGACTTCATTCGGTAGAGATCGGTATTTCCGGTTCTTTGAACACAGTAAAAGACCTCAATGATCTGCTGGTTTATCCTAATCCATTTTATCCTGATAAGGGAGAGATTTTAAGGATAGAGAACAAAGATGAACTGGCTATGCCGGAAGGCGATACAAAATGCAGGATCTACGACCTGTCAGGTGATCTGGTAGTTATTCTGGAAAAAGACATCTATGAGCAGTTCAGCTGGGATGGGACCAATAAGAATTTTAAAAAGTGTTCCAGCGGGATATATTTTTATGTAGTTTCAACTCCGGATGGACAAATTTCCAGAGGGAAGATTATTCTGATCAGGTAATTGCCTATGAGAAGATTAAACAAGGTATTCTTCGTATCAGCTTATACCTCAACATTTGTTCAGCAAGATCTTGAGATCCTTTCCAAACATTTCAAGGTGAGAACATTATTCCTTCCAAAAGCGAATAAAAAGTCGCCATTTTATATGCTGTATTCTTACTTCGTAATATTTCTGGGTGTTTTGAATTCCGATATTACCTATGCTGTATTTGCTGATCTGAGAGCATATTTCTCTGTTTTCTGGAGCAGGTTATTAGGAAAGAAAATTATTGTTTCAGTAGGTGGATATGAGTCTGCCTGTTTACCGGAGATCAATTATGGCGGAATGCTGAAATCTGGTCAGGCCAACAGGTTCAGATATATTCTGAAACATGCGGACAGGATCTTAACCAACTCTGAATTCAGTAAGCAGGAAGTATTAACTGTGGGCCCAGCAGCCAAGATCACTGCAGTATATCTGGGGATCACAAAAGATCCGATTCCTGTTTTGCCAAAAGAAGATCTTATGATAACGATTGGAGAGGCGACAGAGGATTTTTGGCGGCTCAAAGGACTTGATATTTTTGCCAGGGCAGCCATTTCCTTCCCAAACCTTAAAAGTATAATAATTGGTAAATACGATGAAAAAATTAAGAAACATTTGCTGCAAATTAATCCTGAGCTTGAATTTACAGGATACATAAAGAATGAAAAGCTTCTGGAATTGTTGGCAAAAGCTAAGATTTATTGTCAGCTTTCCATGCGGGAATCTTTTGGTTATTCAGTTCTGGAAGCTATGAAAAATGGTGCAATACCGGTTGTAGCAAACACAGGTTCTTTACCGGAAGTTGTTGGAGACACTGGCTTCCTGTCGATATATGGGGATGTTGAAAGTACGGTTTATAATATCAAACAGGCCTTAATTAAGGGTTCTGCAGAAAGAGTGAAAGAAAGAGCAGAAAATGTTTTCACAATTGAGAACAGGGAAAAATCTTTTCTTGATATCCTGGAGAAAGTATGAAATTGGAATTAGTTCTTTTAGGCATTAATAAAGGCTGGGAAACTGTTTTAGAACAGGAAGGCATTCCCTTTAGCATCCGCTTGGAAGAAGAACTAGATCTGTCTGAAACTACTTGTTTAATTATTCATAGTAATAGTAGGATCAATGATCCCAAGTCCATTATAGATTATATTAAAGAGGGTGGTCTGGTATTATTTGAATCACCAGAATACGCTCGGATATTTAACAGAAAAATAAAGATCAAGAAGGTAAAATATTTATTTCCGGAGTCGGACTCAATATTTGCTGATCTGGGAGTTTTAGACCTGCATAATAAGCTTCATATTATAAAACGGATTTCAAATGGAATTCTAGATAAAGAACTGCAAATCTTCAGCAGTATTTTAGGTAAAGGCAGCCTGTCAGTAATTCCCTTTGAACTTTGTGAAGTACTTGGAAATACCAGATCTGTCCGCAAACGATTTCCGGCCAATAGAAAAGAGCTGCCTTCCGAAATTGTCAGCCTGGTTTCCAAAGGCAGGATAAGACGTCTGATCCTGATCCTGTTAAAGAAATTGTTCAATGACCAGGGGATTCCATTGATCCAGAAATGGTACTGGAATTCCAATCGGGAAAGCTGTTTTTCCTTCAGAGTAGACACAGATTACTGTACTGCTGAGGAAGCAGTTGAAATGCACAGGATCTGCCGGGATAATGGCATAAGTGGTACCTGGTTCATAGATACAGAAAATAAGGAAAGGCTTGATATCTATTCCCAGATGGAAGATCAGGAAATAGCTTTTCATTGTGACAGACACCGGGTCTTCAAGGACAGGGAAACAAATGACAGATATATATCTGCAGGTCTTAACAAGCTGGCTGATAAGGAGATAAGCGTAAGTGGTTATGCCGCGCCGTTCGGGGAGTGGAACCCGTCTTTGGCTCAAGTTCTGGAAGCTAAGGGATTCAGCTATTCCTCTGAATTTTCACTCAATTATGATGATCTTCCATATTACCAATATATAGGTGATGAAAGTTTTGAAGTTCTGCAAATCCCGATACATCCGATCAGTCTGGGCAGATTAAGAAGGGCTCATTTCAGTAAAACCGAAATGCTGCAGTATTATAAAGAGCTGATCGATAAGAAAATAGAATTAAATGAGCCAATAAATATTTATCATCATCCTTCGCATGGACATCTTGATATCTGGAATGAAGTCTTTAGATATATTAATATGAAGAAGTTACCGGTGATGACATTTGAGCAGTGGAATATCTGGTGGAAGTTCAGACTCAGTATAGAGCTGAAAGTGGATTTCAAGGGAAATAACCTGATCCTGAATTCTGGAAATGTAGGTGATTTCTATTTGAAGGTAACATATCGTAACAAGTATTGTATTATACCTTACCAGAATAAACTGGACTTAAGTTCGCTCCCTTGGCAAGAATGTAAAAGAGCGATCAGTAAAAAGCTGAACAGAAAGATCAGAAGATGGCATTGGAGAGACCTTCTGAACGATCTGGAATCTTTTAGAGGAAAGATAAGAAAATGAGAATATTTTTTACCAGTTATCCCTCGCTGTCACTGAATAGGGGTGGACCAACCTATAAGATCAAATACCTTAAAAAGGCTTTGGAAGAGATTGGAGTTGATGTTGTCCTCTACGATCCCTGGGATCTGAATGTTAAAATTGAAAAGCAGGATCTTTTTCATATATTCAATGCCAGTTTAAGTACATTTCCCATAGCCACAAACCTGAAATTATATGGCACGAAATATGTGGTCAATCCTATATTTTTCAGTAACCATAAAGCTTCCAGACTTAGAGCGTACATGAATCTGGAGAAACCTTTCCGTAAGATCTTCAAAAGATCTTATTCCGATTATGAATTGACCAGGGAAATCTGTAATAATGCCGAGTGGGTGCTTCCCAATACAAAAGCGGAAGGTGATCTGCTGATCGAAGGATTAGGGGTAAAAAGGAAAACCGTGAAAGTGATCTATAATGGAGTAGAGAAACGATTCTCTGAAAGCGAACCGACCCTTTTCCAGAAAAAATATGATCTCAAGGATTTTGTATTGTATGTTGGTCATCTAGGGCCTATTCGTAAAAACGGGCTGAAGATCGTAAAAGCCTTGAAACAGTTGGATCATCCGGCTGTTATTATTGGAGATGTTCTGGATAACGAAGAAGGGCAGGAGTGTTTGAAAGAGATCGAATCTGCTAAAAATATATTATTCCTTAAATGGGTAAAACATGATGATAAATTATTGGAGTCTGCCTATGCCGCCTGCCACACTTTTATACTTCCCACCAGATATGAAACACCTGGCAGAGCAGCTTTAGAAGCAGGATTGGCGGGTGCAAATGTTGTGATTACTCCGTATGGTGGTACAAAAGAATATTTTGCTGATCTGGCTTTTTATTGTGAACCTCATTCAGTTACAGACATTGTGGAAAAAATGGAAAAAGCTTTAAACAGCAAAAGAGATGATCTTTTGAAAGAACGGATAATGAAGAATTTTATCTGGGAAAAGATAGCAGAACCTACTCTGGAAACTTATAAAACTGTATTGATATGAGCGGATATTTTAGAAAAACCATGGAATATGCAGCAGGAAACACTTTTAACAAGATTCTGCTGATACTCCTGCTGCCTCTTTTCACTCGATTAATGGTTCCGGAAGAGTATGCGGTTTATACAAATATAACAATTTTTATATCCCTTTTCAGCCTGATCTATATGCTGGGGCTTCAACAATCATTATTCTCGCATTTCTATCAGTACGATGATAAGCGATATCAATTTACAGTGATCAGTACTATTTTAATAGTTATAACCGTGTGTGGAATTTTCCTTTCTTATGGTGTTATTTATTACCGATCATCTCTGGCAGACCTTATCACAACACGATCCGGTTTTGATAACATTTTCATTTATGTAGGGATTATACTGTTCTGTGACAGCCTTTATACCATTATTCTGCGGGTTATCAATACAATGGAACGGTCGATGAACTATGCCCTTTTATCAATAGTTAGAAATTTATCTCTGTTAATATTAATATCATTGGGTACTCTGGTCGGGAAATTCTCCCTTCAGACAGTATTTCTGTATATGACCATTTCGTCTGTGATCTCATTACTGATCGCCTTCTGGAATGTTTATGATATTCTGCTTGAATTAAGACAGTATTCAAAGTCCACATCGGCTATCTTCTCTTTTCCTATTTTGATAGATCTGCTAAAATTTGGCCTTCCCATGATCCCCGGAACCATCGCATTTATGATTTTGAGAGTATCAGACAGGTATATGCTTACCTATCTCTCCGTAAATGGATTGCATGATGTTGGCATCTATGCTATTGGGTACAGGATCGGAATGATCCTTACCTTCCTTAACACGCTCATCAGTCTGGTTTATTTTCCCTATGCCATGAAGATAGTTAATAAACCCAGATCAGTAGAATCATTCAGGAGGATGTTCAAGGCTTATTCGATCTGGGGGGGGGTACTGGGCTTTCTGATCATTTTATTCACCTGGGAGATAGCTTTACTGCTGCTTGATTCTTCCTATTATGAAGCTGTAAAAATTGTTGTATTTGGTGTTATCTCCAGTTATCTTTATGGTTTATTTAACCTGGTCAATATAGCTTTTTATATCAGGAAGAGAGCCGGTAATATCGCTTTAGCTGTTATTCTGGGTGCTGTACTGAATATTATTCTCAACTTTGTCTTGATCCCGGAATTTGGTATGTATGGTGCCGGAGTGGCTTCGGTAATTGCTTATTTATTCATATTCATGATGAATTTCCGTATTTCGGAGAATCTATTCCCTTTAAATTATGATTTTAAATACGTCGTCTTTGGATTACTAGCTATGGTGGCAGTATCAGCTGTGAATATTTTCTTTGGGATCATACCGGTGTTTACTATCCTGAAAATTGTCTTTTCACTGGGAGGATGCGCCTGGTTTTATTTCATGATCATTCGCAAAGGTATGAAAAATAAGTCTTTTTCAAATTTCGTAGCGGAGAAATTCAGAATATGAAAAAATATTATATAAAAGATAAATGCACAAAACTTGAATTCAGCTGTGATTCTAATTTCCTTGATAATGATAATGATCATAGTGTATATATTATTGATAAAAATGTTTACCGTTTATTCCAGGATCGATTTGACCGGCATATCAGTGAGAAGCAGCTTTTCCTGTTTGAAGCCAGTGAAGCGAATAAGAACCTTGATAGCATAGATCTTATTTATACCTTTTTTCATAAGAATAATGTGAACAGAAGCTCCAGAATCTTCGGGATCGGAGGCGGGATAACAACAGATATCACGGCTTTTGCTGCCAGCACCTACATGCGTGGTTGCAGACTGCAGCTGGTTCCCACTACTTTTCTGTCCATGATCGATTCTGCCATTGGAGGAAAAACAGCTTTGAATTTCAGGGGTGTTAAGAATAATCTTGGAACATTCTATCCGGCAGAAGTGGTTTATATTTGCACCAGTTTCATTAAAACACTTCCTCAGATAGAGAAGATGAATGGTTGGGCTGAAGCAGTAAAAATAGCACTGATAAATAAATCTGACATCTATGAAGAGATCCTGAATTCCGGACAGGTGATAAGTGCCAGTATAATCGAAAAAGCAATCGATCTTAAATTCAGACTTTGTACAATTGATCCGGAAGATAGAAAAGAACGCAGAATTCTTAATCTGGGTCACACTTTCGGACATATAATTGAAAAAGTGACAGATTTTTCCACTCCTCACGGGATTGCGGTTGCTGTAGGGATAAGGGCAGCAGCAAAACTCAGTTTATCTGAATCTTTGATAAGCAGTGAAGAATCCCGACAGATAGATGATTTCCTTAACATGTTTGATTTTCCCGAAAAACTGAAGCTGCCTGAAAAATCCTTTGGGATCGATCTGATCAACAAAACACTTCATCGCGATAAGAAAACCAGTTATACAAATAAAAAATTGAGTCCCAATGTGGTTGTTTTTAACGGATTCCAACAGGCTGTAGTACTTCCTTTTCCTGTTGAGAAGATATATAAAGCATTAAGTGAAGTGGTCGAATTATTTTAAAGTAAATTACCGGTCAACGTGCGTAAACAAGTTTGTGCCTGTTGTCTTATTCCTTTTTTAAAGAATTCGCCTGATATAACGACATTTATATAATCCTTAATTATTAGCGGTTCATATTCAGAAATAGTTTAACAAGCCAGACAATTATAGCTGAAAGGATCATGCTGATAAGTAAAACAGCTAAATTCATTTTATTAGCTTTCCTGAACAATCTGAAGATAAAAGGAGAATCTTGAAATTTCTTCCACTTATTTCGATACAGCTTCAATATCTTACTGTCTGAGAATTTTGTCAGAAATTCCAATTGCTCAATGTGAATGGAATGATATTCATCATTAGTTTTTTTCCTAGATGAATCATAAAACGAATCACCTTTCCTGTCATAATCCGGCAATTTTGATTCCAGTGCAAGTA
Organism: Cloacimonadaceae bacterium (SeqCode); assembly: GCA_942491655.1. Classification (GTDB taxonomy): domain Bacteria; phylum Cloacimonadota; class Cloacimonadia; order Cloacimonadales; family TCS61; genus SDB. Next base: position 32,166 of record CALOBL010000021.1, on the reverse strand, counting down.
TACCAAGATCGATCAACTTTTTTGTTTCAGTTGAGCCGGTGTGGTTGAAAGATTCGATCAGTCCTATCAGAGTGTACATTATACCATTCAGAATACCTGGATTTCTACCTTGAATAGCTGGGTATTCTTCAAACCACCAGCCATTCTTATCGGTTTTATAGGTGGTTCCCCCTACTTTATGAGAAAGGGATAACGAGAAAACAATATCTTCAGCTTTTTCCAGATAAAGTTCTCTGCCGGAGATGATGTGTGCTCTGGTGAGAACCTGCAGAGCTTTACCCTGTGCCAGAGCTGAGATCCAGGGTGGTTTCATGGCATAGGGAAGAAAAGGGAAATTATAGAGCAGGAAATTATTGTTTTCAGGCTTGATCTGTTCTGTCAGCCAATCTGCAATGTTAAGGAATTGATCTTTTTGGTCACTGATTTCAAGGTCAAGCTCCAAAGCCTTATTGCAGATCAATACCGGATGATATTGCTTATTGTATACCTTACCACCGATCTCACCCAGATCAATCTGCCAGATACCTTTATCGTCTTGAGATATCTTCCTGATAAGTGCCAGGGATGATCTTTGTCTACAGAAGAGAATGAATCTTTTCAACTGTTGCTCAAAAACAGAAGCTATCAAAATAGTACCTAAAAATACAATCATCATATTTAACATGACACCACTATTTTAAAATAGAAATATTTGTTAACATTTATTCCATCATTTTACAAGATTATTTTTTATTGCTGATTTTTTTCTGTAATTATATTGCACAATCATCTCTTCCGGAAGCATAGAACGAAGATTCTGTCGGGTTAGAAATCTGTTTTGATCTGATCGGATATTTCTGAATCTGATTATACTATTGTTTTTCAATAACATCACTTTTGCTCGAAGCCAATATTTAAATTCTTCTAAGCTGTGGATATTTTCAGGAATCACAAGGTCAACCATATCGCGGGTAGGAAGAGTTTTAAATCTAAGAAAACTTTTAATAGTGCTTTCTGAATCTTTTGTTATTTCGAGTAGATAAAATCCTTTCACTTCCGTCTTTTCTGCAAAGGAAGTCCTTTCAATAGAACCAGGATAGACTATCGGGATCTTTCTGGAAACAGATTCTTTCCAGAGGATTTGTCTGCGGTGAATGTGGCCCGAGAAGATCAGGTTGAATCTGTCCGGGATATCCTTGAAGCTGATCACATCGGGGCCGGGTTTGAAAGTGAAATCGGCAGGACCCACACTGCTTCCTTCTATTGCCTGATGCAGACAGAGGATATTGTATGCATTGCTATCAATTGTATCTGCAAACTCTTTAACAATGGTAGGGAAGGTTTGATCGATATCTTTCCTGATAAAAGGAAAACCATAAAGATCTAAATTGATACCTTTGAGAGCGAAGTGATATTTTCTGGCCCTGGTAAAAATATGGATGTTGGGATGCCGGGTGAGGATAGAATCTGGCAATGCGGATCTTTCATGATTGCCAGGAACAATTACTGTAGGGATACCTTTTTCTGCAAAGTTAAAGAGCATTTCATAAGCTTTGGTAACAATAGCTGCCGGCACTTTGCTGCGGTAAAAGAAATCTCCGCCATGCAGTAGAAGATCGACTTCATTATGCATAGCATAATCCAGAATAAGCTGGAAATTGTGGAAGAAATCTTCCCCTCGGCGAGGACGATTCGAAACCTTGCGAACGGGATGATCAAAACCCAGATGGGTATCTGCGAATAACAGTATTTTTACCATAGCTAAAGTATGTATCTAAGTATTGTAATGTAAAGGTAGAAATGATCTGGCTTTGATTGCTTGACACAAACAAAGCGATTAAAGATTAGAAGACATGAAAAAAAATAATATCCTGATCTATGTATCTGTAGTACTGGCGATGCTGTTCTGGGGTTACAGTTTCGTCTGGTACAAGATCGCTTATCTCTATTACAAACCTTTTACAGTTATTTTTTTTCGCCTGATATTTTCGGTTATTCTGCTTACTATATATATCAAATTGTCAGGAAGATCAGAAAAGGTATTAAAAAAAGACATGCTGGGTTTGATGGTGATGGCATTGTGCGAGCCTTTTCTCTACTTTATCGGCGAAGGTCTTGGCATGTATTATGTTTCATCGACAGTAGGTGCTATAATAATTGCAACCATACCTTTGTTCACTCCTTTTTTTGCCCATCGTTTTCTGCAGGAAAAAATTCACATCTCCTTGATCCTGGGTCTGATCATCTCGTTTATTGGCGTATTCATGATCGTGCAGGGAGATTATGACGGAATAACTTCAATTAAGGGAATTGCTTTACTCCTGCTGGCGGTTCTGGCAGCTGTAAGTTACGGGGTATTATTAAAAAGGATGGCTCACAAGTATTCCGCTTTCACGATCGTGAAATATCAGAATATCTTCGGAGTGATCTATTTTCTACCTTTATTCCTGATCTGGGAACTGGATCATTTTCTGCAGATAAAGCACCAGCTGGCTGGAATCTCAGTCGTTTTCCAGATGGCGTTATTCGCATCAACACTGGCATTCGTTTGTATCACTTATTCAATTAAACACCTCGGTATGAGCCGGACTAATCTATTTACCAATCTGATCCCGGTCTTTACTGCTGTTATTGCCTATTTTGTGCTGCAGGAAAGATTTCCTCCACTAAAGGTAGCAGGGATCGTGATCGTAATTTCGGGTTTAATGATCCCCGAACTGAAAAAACTGAAAAGCAATAACAGGAATAGCAGCTAACTTTTTTTATCATTAGAAGATAAAAATATTTGACCATATTAATATTACAATTAAATTAAGAACATATTATTTTGAAATTACGGGAGGTTTCATGGCTAAACAAAAAATATTACGGATTTTGAATTTCCTGCTTTTCATAGATTTTCTCATCATCGTTATTGCACAGCTTGTTTATCAATTTCATCCTCAGTTGAATGGAGAAGAATTTGTCCTGGAATTCCATGAAGTGGGCGGATTTATTTTTGTGGTACTGGTAATTATCCACTTTATTCTGAATTTTCCCTGGATCAGGAATGCTTATTTCAGAAGAAAGAAAAAATAGGAGGCAAAATGAAAAGTATGAAAGTTTTAATGCTGTCGCTGTTTATTTTTGTAGGATTAGTATTGAGTGCTCATCCGGCTTCTGGTGTTGATCTTAGTTTTGATAAGGAAACCAGTTTGTTGACCGTTGATTTCCAACATAAAGTAAGTGATGCAGATAAACATTTTATTTTTGAAGTAACGGTTTATCTGAATAATGATGAGATCATAACTCAAAAGATTGAGAAGCAGGAGTCTACAGATGGTGGAAGTCTTGTTTTTAAAATAATTGATGCTGTCCCTGGAGATACCATTCAAGTAAAAACTAATTGTAACAAATCCGGCAAGAAATCTGGAGAGCTTGTATTGGAGTAGAATCGGAGGAGAGATGAAAAAAGATTCATCCTTGCGGCGATACTGCTGGGTCTGTCCTTTTTATATGGTTATGAAAGCAGTTTGCTGAACCTTTTTACGCCCACAGGATTGAAGCAGGGGCAGGCAGAATTGATGATCAGGCACCGTTTTTATGGCGATATAGCAGATGATCCGTTGAATAATTTCTTCGGTATGGATGCCGGAGCAAATGTCAATCTAAGTGGTAGATATCAGTTTTATGATAAGGCAGAATTTACTTTATCCTATTCCAGAAGGAAAAGCGAAAAGGTGATCGGTCTATCATATCTGCTTAAATTGGAAGATTTTCCTGTATTTGCTCAGCTTGATGTGCAGTATTTTTCCTACAAAGAAGAAGTTTTAAAGGAAGAGAACCGGCAAAATCTGCTTTATGCTTTATCGATCCAGCAGGACGAACTTCTAGAAAGATTCTCAGTAACCCTTAACACAGCTTATGACGGGTATAACGAAAGAATGATCCTGGGTGCTGGATTACTGATAAATGTGATGGATGATGTTGGTTTTATTGCAGAGTACTATCCCGTTATGGATAGAAATTCTGCAGGTGAGAAACTTCAGAAATATATAGGGGAAGAAGATGCCTATGCTCTGGGTTTTAAACTTGATACTTACGGTCATCAGTTTATGTTCATGTTAACCAATTCAGACGATATAGGACTGAGAAGGGTCAGTTTAGGGGTGCCGAAGGATTCGCATCTAAGATTCGGATTCAATATTCAGCGCCGGCTGGAATGGTAGGGGGTGGATTATGAAATATCTGATAATTTTGATCCTACCCTTAATATTTTTTATCTCTGCCTGCAACACTGTATCAGAAGAAGTACTTGGTGTCGGAAATATTGATCCTCCTGACAGCGTTGGTTTTTATTCCACTACTGCGGCAGGTGTAACTTTGCAGTACAGAGTCGATAATGATAAGCTGCACTGTATCTTATCTGCCAACACAACAGGCTGGGTAGCTGTCGGGTTCAATCCCACCAATATGATGCTGGATGCAGATTTCATTATAGGATATGTGCAGGGTAGCAATGCATTTGTAAGAGATGATTGGGGAACCGGGACAACAACACACGCTTCTGACACAAGTCTGGGTGGAGTTGACAATGTCACTGTGATTGGAGGTTCTGAATCGAATGGGATAACCGAAATTGAATTTTCAATTCCATTGGACTCCGGTGACCAGTATGACCAGGTATTGGAGCTGGAACAGACCTACACAATAATTCTGGCCAGGGGTAATACGGATGACTATTCAGGTTATCACACGGCTGCTGATTATTCTACCATCTCCCTACAGGATGATGGCGGTGGAAATGGAGGAACTGGAAACTATGTGATGCCAGATACAACTGCCTATCAGTCTCTTTCAGCCAGCGGGATAACATTTTACTGGTTAGTGGACCAGGATTCCCTGCGATGTGTATTAAAAGCTCCCACTATGGGCTGGATCGGGATCGGATTCGATCCTAGTAATGTTATGCAGGATGCAAATTTCATAATGGGTTATGTGCAAGATAGTGTTGCTTATATAAGCGATGAATGGGGAACTGGTACAGCAAGTCATACACCTGATACAGGTCTGGGCGGTACTGATGATATTGGAGATTTTGGTGGGTTTGAAATAGATAATGAGACGATTATATATTTTACAATTCCCTTAAATTCCGGAGATACCTATGATAAGCAACTGATAATTGATGAATCATATCCGCTTATTCTGGCCTACGGAAATGCTGATAATTTTGTTGGTATGCATGTTTATACCGGGTTCAGTTCATTTACCGTAAATAATTCAACTGGTGGTGGTGATGACGGTGTTACTACTGGTGGTGATATCAGTGGTGATGATGACACAGAGGGATTCAGCCTATATTCACAGGATGATTTCAGTTTTAAATGGAAAGTGGTAGGTGATTCTCTAAGGTGTATGATCTCTGCCAACACAGTTGGCTGGATTGCAGTTGGTTTTGATCCTGATGAGGAAATGCTGAATGCCAATCTGATAATCGGATATGTTCAAACCGGGACGGCTTATGTAAGGGATGATTGGGGTTTCAGTGAAACATCTCATACCGCTGATGTTGGACTGGGTGGGGAGAATAATGTCACCCGGGTATTTGGTCATCAGGCGATGAGCAAAACTGAAATAAGATTCACCATACCGCTCAATTCGCAGGATGCATTTGATAAGGTACTTACTCCAGGGAACACATATGAGATAATAATTGCTTATGGTTTTAACAGTGATGATAATTTCAATTCAATGCACCAGGAAGCAGAGAATTTCGAAATAGAATTATAAAAAAAGAACAGGAGAACAGGGAACTGTTCTCCCGTTTTAAAAAACTTAAACTTAAAATTGAAGTTCTGTTTTCAGTTTACTGCCATCAGGGTAGTTAAGAGTGATAATCCCATTTTTAACATTTGCTATCTCAATTTTTTCTGTGTCAGATTCCAGATACCAGGTCTGGATTTCAGGGTCATAAATAATGGCCACTGTACTACCAGCTTCTTCACCTGTTAACTGTGAAATATCAAATCTGTTCTGAGTAGCCTTGATCTCATATATTTTCCCGTCACTTTCCACTTGTATGATATCTGCATCTTCAGCAGACATGGTCAGGGGATTTTCTCCTGTCCAGAATTCGATCGTATTCAAAACAAAGAAATCGACGAATCCACAAACCCCGTAGACCGGGATGATCATTAGAACCCACATAACGGCAGTATTTGCAAATTTATCTCCAACCTGACTGTTCCAGGTATAAAGATTCCTGGTGAGCTGGAAATTACCAAAACATCCTGACAACAGGATAACTACCAGAAGAACTGATAAAGCTTTTACTATTCTATTCATATTACCTCCTGAAAAATTAGATCTGCAATTTTTTCTAATCCTTCTTTATCCGTTTCATCAAAAGAATTTAATTCTTTACTGTCAACATCCAGAACCCCAATGATCTTGCCTGTCTCGTCTTTCACTGGAACTACGATTTCAGAGCGGGAACGGTTATCACAGGCGATATGACCCGGGAAATTTGCGATATCATGAACAATAATAGTTTTAGCTTCATTTATTCCAGCCCAGCACACTCCTGTATTTTTCTTTAAAACAAGACAGGCAACCGAACCCTGGTAAGGACCGACTGTCAGTTCTTCATTTCTCAGCAGATAGAATCCGGTCCAGAAGAAATAGTTGAATTTATGATGAAGGATGGCAGCAGCAGTACTCATCCGGGCTACAGGATCGGTTGTTTTTGCAAACAATTCCTTTAACTGAACATAAATTCTTTTGTAACGATCAGTTTTTATATTGTTTTTCAACATTACCTCAGATCAGGTTTTTTGTATAGAGGGTGAAGTAATAATTTTCCTTAGCCAGCAGTTGATCGTGATCTCCGCTTTCCACAACTTTTCCATCTTTAAGTACAAAGAGAACATCGGCATTTCTCACCGTGCTTAACCTGTGTGCAATGATTATCGTCGTCCTGTTGCGAGCCAGTTCTTCCAGTGCTTTCTGGATGTAGAATTCTGATTCCGAATCCAGTGAGGAAGTTGCTTCATCAAAGATCAGGATAGGCGGATTTTTTAAAAAGACACGAGCGATGGAAATTCTCTGTTTCTGTCCGCCGGATAGTTTTACACCTCTTTCTCCCACCAGTGTATCGAATTGTTCGGGCAGCGACATAATGAAATCCAGGATATTTGCCTTACGGGCTGCTTCCATCATCTCAGCTTCAGATGTGTCCGGTTTACCGTAGGTAATGTTATCCCTGATTGAAGTATCAAACAGGAAGACATTCTGCTGCACGATACCGATGTTCTGTCTTAATGAACTCTGAGATAGATCCATAATATCATTGCCATCGATACTTATAGAACCTTTCTGAGCTTCATAGAACCTGGGGATAAGTGAGACAAGGCTGGATTTGCCTGCACCTGATTCGCCCACCAGGGCAATTACTTTGCTGGCAGGAACGTGAATGTTAATGTTTTCCAGGATCCAGCTGGAAGACTTTTCATATTTGAAAGAAAGGTCCTTGATCAAAATATCTCCAGCTACATCTTTTAAATTTCTGGCACCTTTTCTATCCTGAATATCCGGTTCGATATCCATTATTTCAACGAACCTTTCAAAGGAAGCCGCCCCTTGCTGGAATTGTTCAGCGAAATTAATGAGACGGTTGATGGGATTCAGCATAAAGTTGATATAAAGAGTAAAGGCTAGCAGATCTATCGTATCCAGAGATCCCTGCAGGATCAGGTAAGCACCGCCTCCAACAACTACAAGGTAATAGAAATCCGATAAAAATCCCATCCCGGAATAGAAAGTTGCCATGATCCCGTACATTTTCTCTTTCGCTACCCGAAATCGATTGTTTACATCTTCAAATTTGGCGATCTCCAGTTCTTCATTGGAATATGATTTTACTTCCCTTATACCCTGTACGGAATTCTCTACACTGCTGTTGATATCTGCAATTTTCTTCCTGACGATTCGGAAGCCACCCTTCATTTTGCTTCCATAGGTTAATCCCCAGTAAAGCAGAGCCGGGAGTGGAATTAAAGCAAGTGTCGCCAGCTTTACATTGAATGAGAACATGGCAATGAAAGCTCCAATGATGATGAATATTGAAATGACAAAATCTTCCGGAGCATGATGGGCAACTTCTGCTATTGTATTCAGATCGTTGGAGATACGCGACATAATATGTCCGGTCTTGGTGTTATCGTAATAGGTAAAGGAAAGCTTCTGCAGATGTTGGAACAGATCAGCTCTCATGCTGGCTTCCATCCTTACACCCAGAATATGTCCCCATTTCATGCGAATATAGGTAAATACTGTTTTAAAGGAAATAACTGCGACCATTATCAAAATGACCTGTAGAATTCCCTGCATATTTTTATTGGGAATATATTCTTTCAGCAAAGTTCTGATCAGGATCGGGTAGAGCACCGAAAGGATTGCTGCCAGGAAGGCAACTGACATATCCAGCGCAAACAGGAATTTGTGAGGTTTATAATAAGTCAGGAATCTTTTCAGCATTATTTATGCACTTGCTTAATAAACTCTTCAACTTCAGGAATTCCACCCTGATAGATGAGGTAGCCGTTATAGGGTTCGCGTAGTGTGATATCGTTGCTTATAGGTTTCAGCATGATCTCTTTTACTTTTTCGGGGTCATCTGTCTGCCCCAGAGCCCAGCCCAACTTGATATAGGCAACTTCGGGCAGCATGTTTTCCAACGGCACAATTCCGTCACTCATTAGATCTCTACCGGTATCGTAGACGAACATGTGAACATATCCCCACAGGGTCTGAACCGTCATAAAAACAGGGATTCCCTTTTCCTTACAGCGTCTTATCGCCGGGTAGAGCGGTTTATTTACATGGCCCAGTCCGGTTCCGGCAATAATGATGCCTTTATAACCGTTCTCGATGAGTGAATCTATCATATCAGGCTGCATATTAGGGTAATAATAAATCATTGCTACTTTTTCTTCAAAGTAGGGAAGGATATTAACTTTATGGTCTTTTCTGCGTTTATTATAATCTTTTTTAATGGGTGTGATCTTATCCCTGGTTACAGTTGCTATAGGCACATCTCCAATTGTTCTGAAAGTGGAACGGTAAGATGAATGCATCTTTCTGACCCTGGTCCCCTGGTGTAGCAGCCCGTATTCGTCACTGGTTGGGCCGAACATGCAGACAACAACCTCAGCAATATCGGAATAGGCGGCAGCAGTTGTGGCATGGATCAGGTTGAGGGCTGCGTCGGAAGAGGGGCGGTCTGATGAACGTTGAGAACCGACCAGAACGATAGGCACGGGTGAATTCTGGATCATAAAAGATAAGGCTGCTGCAGTGTGATGCAGAGTATCGGTGCCATGTCCGATGACGATTCCATCTATACCTTTTTCGATCTCTTCGCCAATGCTTATGGCCAGTTTTTTATATTGTTCAGGTCCCATATTTTCGCTGAAGACCGCGAAGAGTTTTTCTGTTTTAAGGTTACAGATATCGGCCAGTTCGGGTACTGCTCCGTATAATTCGCCGGGAGAGAAGGCAGGAATCACCGCACCGGTTCTGTAGTCCAGACGGGAAGCGATTGTTCCGCCAGTGCCAAACAGCTTGATATTTGGTTTATCCGGGGAGGTGGGAAATTCCTTTTCAGGGATCTTATAATGAGCTTCCTTATATCCGATTTCCTGCATTGATTTTATTGTACTTACATCGATTCCTACATTGTAGCCGGTCTGCAGCTTCAGGACAATATGGGCGTCGTCATCATTTTCAGAGCGGGGAAGAATAATGCCACCGAAATCACCCCTGGATGTTTTGACCAACGCATCACTCCAGACTCGAACCTGAAATTTTTTCAATTGTTCAAGTGCTTTCCCTTTATAACCTTTGAATAGATCTATCATTTTTTTTCCTCATTATCTAATTGGAGTGATCTGATAACTTCTGTTTTGAGTTCCTGCATGTCAATATTGCCCAGGGCGATAGGTCTTAGATTTCCCATGATCCATTTGAGGGCAGCTGTTTCCGATTTACTGTTCTTGATATTACTGAAAATTCTTTTGATGCCTTTGATCTCGGCAAAGATCTTTTTACGGCTGTATGGCTTGAATTTCAAGATGTTCAAAAGTGAATCGAACTCAATATTAACATTGTTATAGAGAACCGGTAGCATAGCGGGGAGCAGATTTTGCTTGATCTTCTCTTTCTGTGTAAAGGCAAGCAGATCATAGATCCTGTTATAATCGAATTCTTCCGCGATCTGACTGATCCCTTCAATATGCTTCAGGCGGTGTGCCAGCAGAGTTGAGGTGAATTTAGGTGTGAAATCAAGGTCCTGCTCTACTTTTTCCAGCAATGGGACCAGATTATTGCGCAGGATGTAGTGATATGTGTCTTCCGGCACATTCCAGTCTTGAAGTTGCTGAAGTCTTTTTTCCAGATCGACAGGAAGCATTTTCCTCAGCTCTTCAATCTCTTCATCTTTTATAGGAATTGGTGCGGAATCAGTGTCAGGATACATCCTGTCGGCTCCGGGCAGCACCCGTTCAAAAATGGTAGTACCATCAGGGAAGGATTTTCTGGTCTCGTTAGGTACTCCTTCGAATGCCATTCTACATCTTTCTTCTATGGTATTTTTAGCTGTCTGAAGATCATAATCTGATGCCCAGAAAACCAGTTGAGCATCATCAGCTTCGCTGCCCAGCAGTTTACTCCTTTTTTCCAGCATCTTTTGATCAAACACAGGCTGCAGATCCTCAGAATGAACCAGATTAGGTTTTTCAAGACAGGCAATAACTTTAAGCCGATCACAGATCTCGTCCGCAAAAGTTTTACCAGGCTGAGTAAAATGGGACAGCATACCTTTGAAATCAGGTAGGTTTACAGCGATTAGCTTATGTCCCTTCTCCAAAGCTTCTTTTATAGGAGGATAGGTGATATCATGAACATCAAAATTTATAATCTTGAACTTGGGTTTCCAATTTTTCGGATCATCAACTCGCTTCAGCAGTTCATCTTTAATGGAGAGCAGAGCTTTTTGCCGGAAAGCTTCAATATGGGTGAGTTCCGGGATCCATTTTATGTGGGAAACTCCTTTTATTTCTACCCTGGTTCCGCCCTTAATGCTTACATTAACATCTTCCCGTCCAGCTCCAGGACCAATTCTTACGTGGCCGGAACTTCTGTTCAGGAATCTGATATTTTGTCCTGCTTCAAAGGCTTCATCCGGTGTAAGCAGATCCGGATAAGTTACGGTTTCAATTAAAGGAATTCCAAGTCTGTCTGTTGTATAGATCCTTTCGTGGCCAATATCAGATATTTCCCGGCAGGAATCTTCTTCCATGCTTATTTGAATAATTCTGACCTTTTTATTTTTCAGTGGAATTTCACCTTCTATACCAATGATAGCTGTCCGCTGAAATCCGGTTGGGATGCTGCCGTCCAGATACTGTTTCCTGGTAATATGCAGTTCTCCGACGATATTTGTTTTAAGCATAAGTGCAATTTCAATAGCATAATTAAGGGCTTCTTTATTTACTTTGAAGGGAGGTGTATCATCAACATCATAGGTGCAAGCTGTTTCGTTCTGAATCCGGTAGGTGATATTTTTTCTGGTCTTGAACTCCATTAAAGCTGTCCCATCATAAGTTCCCATTTCAGAAAGTGTGGGTCGCATATGTCTTATCAACTCGGCATCGAACTGACCACTTTTCTGGTAAAGTCCGGCGGGGCAACGGCAGAATAGTTTTTTAGAAGTTTTAAGCTGCTGATGGACTTCCAGGCCACATTTGAAACCCAGATCTTCGTAGGTCTTTCTGGTTGCTGTTTTTCGGGGAATATAACCTAGGGATTTCATAGAGGTTTCGTAATTTTTCCGAGGATTAAAATTCTGTTTCATACTCTTCCTTATAAATAAATAAATATAGTCGCTAAAAGCTGGAATTCCTGCTAAATGTCAATGATAAATCTTTCTTATTCTGGAAAGGTGTGTTAAAACCTTCAGGGACAAATAATTCAGTTCACTCGATGTTACTTAACTGCCGCCATAAGCGAAATACGGGAAGTCAGGCTGCAAAAAATTTCCGGAAATATAAGGTGATTTTGTTAACTTGTTATTTTTTAAGTACTTGACATAAATTCGTCAATTTTAAAAAAAGCACACTGTTTTAAATTTAAATTTGTAATGTACTGATTTTTAAGTATGTTATAATGTTCTGCTACGGCGGGACGAATTAAAAAAAGGAGTAAAAAATGAGAATGATGAGAATCATGATAATCATGGCAGTTATAACTTCCGTTTATCTGCTTTTTGCCAAAGATTATTTTGAATTTCAAAATGGTTACAGAGATGTAACTGCTCAACAGGCAAAAAGATTAATTAACAGATATAACGATCTGAAGATCATTGATATTTCGGGAACTTACGATATGGGACATATTCCCGGTGCTAAGAATTATTTCATTGGTGACGGTACCCTGAAGGATGCTTTGCAGGAATTGGACAAGGACCAGCGCTACTTGATCTATTATCATACGAATACAGCTTCGATCAAGGCGGCAGAGATGTTCAATAGTGCCGGCTTTAAAAAGGTTTACCGGCTGGATGGTAATTTCAGTTCCTGGGTACAGGAAGGTTATGAAACTGCCTCGATCTGATGATCGTAACGGAATTATGCCCTGCTGATGCGGGGCATTTTTTTTTTGTCCGGATTTTAAGTTTGTGAATCAGTGGATTTGTTTTATGTTATGTATAAAAACATGGAGGAAATATGTTAAACATAGGTGATAAAGCTCCCGGGTTCAAATTACCGGATCAGAATGACAACCAGAGAACGCTGGAAGAATTTAAAGGTAAATGGGTGGTTTTATATTTCTATCCCAAAGATAATACTTCCGGTTGTACGAAGGAAGCCTGTGATTTTACCGATGAGCTGGAAGAATTCCGTTCACTGAACGCAGTGATCATCGGGGTGAGTCCTGACAGCACCGACTCTCATAGAAATTTCATTCAGAAGCATGATCTTAAGCTTATTTTTCTTAGTGACGCAGAGAAAGATGTTATGAAACAGTATGGTGCCTGGGGTTTAAAAAAGAATTACGGCAAAGAATACGAAGGTGTTATCCGATCTACATACTTGATCTCGCCTGAGGGGAAAATAGCAGATCAATGGCAGCAAGTAAAGGTAAGGGTCAAACGCAAAAGTGGTGAAGTAAAACACACAGACATTGTTAAAGCCAGATTAAATGAGTTGCAGAAAATTTAATTCTATATTTATTTCTTCTTTTCTGTTAAGATATGATTTTTGAATAAAATTTCTGAAGATCGGTTGTGGTTTGTCCGGTCTGGATTTAAATTCCGGGTGGAACTGAACAGCGAAATAGAAAGGATGATCAGGGATCTCAATGATCTCTACCAGAAAATCATCCGGTGAAATCCCGGAGATCTTCATTCCTTTTTCTTCTATTATTTTGCGATATTCATTATTGAATTCATATCTGTGACGGTGTCGTTCCGAAATGCTCTCGTTACGATAGATCTTATAGGCCAAGCTGTCTTTGCTGACCTTACAGGGATAAGCACCCAGTCGCATAGTGCCACCCATCATTTCCAGGTATTTCTGATCTTCCATCAGGTGGATGACCTTGTTTCTGGAGTATTCATCAAATTCACCACTATGCGCGTCTTCCAGACCGCAGACATTCCTGGCGAACTCGATAACAGCTACCTGCATACCCAGGCATATTCCGAAGAAAGGGACCTTATTCTCACGGGCATAACGGGCAATAGCGATTTTGCCCTCCACACCTCTTACACCAAATCCTCCGGGTATCAAAATTCCATCCACATCAGCCAGGACTTCCTCTATTCTGGATTGGTTAAAAGTTTTTTCCGAATCGACCCATTTGATATTCAGTTTCCGTTTTTCGGAAGCTGCAGCGTGGATAAGGGCTGCTCCCACACTTTTGTAAGCATCCTGATGTTCAACATATTTTCCGCAGACTGCTATTATAACTTCACCTTCCGGGTTAAGGATATTATCGATTATCTGATCCCAGTCAGAGAAATCTATCTTATTTTGCTGGAGATGGAAATGTTCACAGATCTTTTCATGCAGGTTTGCTTTCATGAATGTTCGGGGCGCCTCATAAATAGTTTTCACATCAATAGCATTGATAACCCTGCTTTTCTGTACATTCGTGAAAAGAGCGATCTTGCTTCTGATCTCGTCGTTAAAAGGTTTTTCAGAACGGCAGAGCAAGATATCCGGCTGAATCCCGATCTCTCTTAATTTTGTAGTTGCATGCTGGGTGGGCTTGGTCTTAAGTTCACCTGCTGCTTTTATAAAGGGTACGTAGGTGAGGAATATGAAAAGGGAATTCTCGGAACCGACTTCCAGACGGAATTGCCTGATCGCTTCCAGAAAAGGGAGACTTTCAATATCTCCTACAGTACCGCCGATCTCAGTGATCACAATGTCGTTGCCGTCAGCTATTCTGCGGATCAAACGTTTTATTTCATTGGTTACATGGGGAATAACCTGTACGGTTTTGCCCAGATAATCTCCACGTCGTTCTTTTTTTAAAACAGTTTCATAGACCTGCCCCGAAGTTGAATTGGAATATTTGGTAAGTGGTACACCGATAAATCTTTCGTAATGCCCCAGGTCCAGATCTGTTTCCGCCCCGTCATCCGTAACAAAGACCTCACCATGCTGGAACGGGCTCATAGTACCGGGATCAACATTAAGATAAGGATCGAATTTCTGCATTGCTACCTTGTATCCCATCTTTTTTAAAAGCAAACCTACGGAGGAAGAGGCGATACCTTTTCCCAGTGAAGAAAGAACGCCACCAATTACAAAAATGTGTTTAGCCATTATATTCCCTTTATTATTTTACTAACCATTCATAAACATACGTTTTCGCTTCTTGATCTCAGTATTGACATTGGAAAAAACGATCGGAAATGATTCCTGATCAAAGAATTTCAGACAAATATTGCCTCTTATGCAGCGGTCATAGAGGTAAAAGCCCGTGTACTCTGAAATGTGTTTGTTGAATCCCAGCGAGAAATAACATTCCTTAAGGCTGCTCATAACTTTATTCTGCAGAGCATAATTCCCCTTATCTTCAGCTTTAAAGGAAATATAGCGGATTACCCCGTCGCTGAAATTCAATTTTACATTGTTGAAAATCAGCTCTTTATAATAGACTTTTTCAGCAAAGAAAGTACCTTCCAGGCTGATCTTGTCCATGGGGAATTCAATTACACCGACCGGCAGAATAGTTACCTGATGATCCTGAGGTGAGCCCATGAAATACTGATAATTATCTTTAATGATTTTGATATTCAGCTTTTCTTTATTGGTTGTAAGCCGGTAATTGGCATAAGAGAAAAATTCATCTTTTAATTCATCTGCCTGTTTTTTTCATTTCTGAATAATCGCAGTCGATTCCCTGCAGATAGGCCTGCAGCAGTTTTTCGTAATCTGTTTTGATGTGATCTGCCAGTTCAGGGGTGGGGAAATTAAGAAATGCTATGTCCTTTTTATTTTGGAAGATCTTGTGCCAGTAAAAGATCTGGGGGTCTTTTGTTGAATCGTTCGTATCAGCACTGCTCATGATCTGCCGGGAAAGTTTCTTCCAGCCCACTTCAATAAAACTGTCGATATTCTCTAAAAAAACGTGATTTATCTTCTGGGGAATGAATTGTCGGAATTCGGGGATCTCCTGTTTGAGCCTTTCCTGGATGCTCTGGACTGAGATGTTCAGGATCGGATAAGCTTTTTTCAGAGATAGCTCCAGGAACAGAGCCTCAACCATTTTCATTTCAACCAGGGGATCTGTGGTATTGTTGGTATTATAAATTTCGGAAGCAATTGAGACAATGTCATCTCGATGGATTTTCAGGAAATTACCGATCAGGTTTTCCGCTATTTTCTGGATATCTTTCATACTGGTATATACCAGCTTTCACCCAGTTTAACATTGGTGAGTGAATCTGTATTACAGCCAAGAATGTGTGATGCTATCTGGCGGAATTTATCTTCATTGTCACTTACATAAAACCGGTCTGAGCCGGTTTCGGAAGTTTCCGGTTCGGGAATGATTTTTTGCAGCTGCCTGGTAATTGCTTCAGCACTGTCAACCAGAGATATTTCATCTCCAACTACCTTTCGAATCGCTGGTTTAAGAATGGGGTAGTGGGTGCATCCCAGCACCAGAGTATCGATATTGTTTTTCAGCAGGTCAGCCAGATATTCCCTGATCACGGTTTCGGTTACAGGATGATCTTCCCAGCCTTCTTCAACCAGTGAAACTAACAGGGGGCAGGCCTGACTGTATATAGAGGCATTATCTGTAATTTGCTGGATAACATTTTTGTAGGCATTACTGCGGATCGTTCCATCGGTTCCAATAATTCCGATCTTCTTATTTACGGAAGCTTTTACAGCTGCTTCAGCACCCGGCTCAATAACACCGATTACAGGAACAGAAAATAGGCTCTTTAATGTTCCTAAAGCAACCGCAGAAGAAGTGTTGCAGGCAACAACGATTATCTTGGCACCCATCTGAGTAAGAAATCTGGCGTTTTGAATGGAATATTCAATCACTGTATTTTTTGATTTTGGTCCGTAGGGAACCCGGGCAGTATCGCCGAAATAGACAATGTCCTCGTAAGGAAAGTTTTTTCTGATTTCCTTGAAAACTGTTAAGCCGCCGACTCCTGAATCATAAATTCCAATCGGTTTTTTCATCCGGTTTCCTGTTTAAAAATATTATTAAAGGACAATCTGATTTCGCTTCATACAAAATTTTACTGCCGCAATTAGTCAAATGATTTAATGGGAGTATTGGAGAAATATTTTTGCCTGGGGGAAAAGTAAATTTTATAATAAATTGATTTGCAGGTAATTATCTACAAATATGATCAAGTAATAATTTTTCAGGTTGTCTGAATGTTTTCTTAACTTGACAGTTAAAGGCGACCGTATTTATTTAACCCGGCAGTTAAAGAGGGGATATGAAGGTAGACGAATTTCTGGCTCAATTGAACAGGAAGGATTATTTCCGGAACAACATCAGCAAACAATTCACAGAACCGGCTAAAGAAGCAGAGTATGCTGAAATTCCTTCTATCCTGGATGAACGTCTGCGTGCCATCCTGCAGCAAACAAATATTAATCGCCTCTACCGGCATCAGCAACAGGCTGTTCTGAAAGCAGCAGAAGGCAAGAATCTGGTTGTGAGTACCGGAGTAGCCAGCGGGAAATCGCTCTGCTATCTGCTGCCGATGCTGAACGATCATTTAAAGAATGCTGCAGCCTGCGGATTATTACTGTTCCCTACCAAGGCTTTAACCCAGGATCAGATGAAGAGTTTTTCCACTTTTCTGAATCAACTTCCAGGGAGCAGACCTGACACTTTAATGGCCATTTATGATGGTGATACATCTCAGGAATCCAGACAGCAGATCAGGCAGCAGGCGAATTTTGTTTTAACTAATCCCGATATGCTGCATCTGGGGATTTTACCACATCACACAAAATGGGCCAGGTTCATGGGCAACCTGAAGTATATTATAATTGATGAAGTACATGTTTACAGGGGTATTTTTGGTTCTCATTTTTGTAATGTTCTGCGTAGATTAAAACGAATTATCAGTTATTACGGGGCTGAGCCGCAGTTCATCCTCACTTCAGCTACTCTATATAATGTTAAGGAATTCATCACACGTTTGCTGGAAGAGGATTTCGAGCTGATCTCAGAGAATGGGGCACCCTCCGGCGAGAAACATCTGATCCTCTATAATCCGCCTCTGCTTAGATGCCCAGCTGGGTTTAAGGAAGAGTTCTCTGCAGGAAAGTGTTCTGCTGGCTAACAGATTGCTGGAGAATAAGCTGCAGACACTGCTGTTTGCTCATACCAGACGAAAGGTGGAATTGATTCTCAGTTATTTGAAAAAGGGCAGGGAGGAGAGCAAAACAGTTTTCGGCTACCGCAGTGGTTACCTGCCGGCAGAGAGGCGCGAGATCGAACAGAAGTTCAAGGCTTCAGAGATCAATGTGCTTGTCGCCACAAATGCCATGGAACTGGGTATCGATATCGGCAGTCTGGATGTTGTGATCATAACCGGTTATCCCGGCAGTATTTCATCAACCAGGCAGCAGTCAGGACGAGCCGGGCGCAAAGGGTCAGCTTCCCTCACCATTTTTATTGCTACGGCAAACCTGATCGATCAGTTCCTGATCCAGAATCCTGAATTTCTAATAGAATCAAATCCGGAAGAAGCATTGATCGACCCGGATAATCCTTATATCCTGCTGAATCATTTGAAATGTGCCCTCTTTGAAAAACCTTTTTCCAGCCTGGAAGCCTACGGTAATTTACCTCAGGAGCAACTGGATGAATTTCTTAATATCCTTCAGAAATACGGTATGATGCACAGTTCCGGGGAAAAAATGTTCTGGAAAGGAGACACCTATCCTGCTAACAGCATTTCTCTCCGTTCTGCCGGTACTTCCGGTTATTTACTTAGAGCTGATGGAAATATAATTGGAACTGTAGATGAAAACAGTGCTTTCTGGATGACACATCCTGACGCTGTCTATCTACATGGAGGGGAATCTTATCTGGTTCAGAAGCTGGACAGAGAAAAACACGTAGCTGAGCTGTTCCAACAGAAAACAGATTATTATACTCAGTCTCAGACCAAAACCGAATTCCAGCTGATAGAACTTACAGATCAGCAGGATTCAGGGCGATTTATAAAATTTAAAGGAAGCCTGAACGTAATTTCTCAGGTTACCGGCTACAAAAAATTGAAGTGGTTCACAAACGAGATCCTCGGTTACGGTGAAGTGGAGCTTCCGCCTACAGAATATATTACCAGCGGATTCTGGCTGGGCTTAAAGCAGGAATTGATCGAACAGCTTGTAGATGAAGAGATGTGGAATAACAAGACCAATTATTACGGCAGCAACTGGGAAAAAGTAGCCGATTCCGTAAGAGCAAGAGATAACAATACCTGTACCAGTTGCGGTGCTACGGGCAATGAATCCAGGAAACTTGACGTACATCATAAAACCCCGTTCAAAATGTTCGCAGATCCGCTGAAGGCCAATCAGCCGGATAACCTGACAACGCTCTGTCCTTCCTGCCACAGAAAAACCGAGAAGCAGTATCAGGTTCAGAGTGGTCTGGCCGGGCTTACTTATCTCTTGCTGAATCTTTCACCCGTCTTTCTGATGTGTGACATAACCGACATCAGGGCTCATTCGGAATCCAGCTCAAAACTGGCTGAAGGTTTACCAACAGTGATCTTCTACGATTCAGTTCCGGGTGGCATCGGGCTTTCGGACAAACTGTACCGAATATTTGAGCAGGTTATGCAGAAGGCCTGTGAGATCGTAATTAACTGCCGATGTGAAGATGGCTGTCCAGCTTGTACTGGTCCTGTAGCAGAAGATGGTGTGGGAGCAAAAAATATTGTTAAGAGAATATTAAAATTGTTGCTGGAAATATAATGAAAGATCTGGAAAAATTACTTTCTAAAGTATTGCCGAAAGAAACACCTGAAGTATTCAACCAGGTCAAAGGTCTCGAGATACATGATCTCTTGCCGGGGCAGTATCTTGATCACCCGGAAGAAAGTATTCCTGAAAAGTGGCAGCATAATGCAAAATGAAGGAATTGACGGCAATATTATCAGTCATTTTCAATTATCTCAGGTTATCGCAAATTATGCCGGAGTGCAGCTTCCACAATTAGAAGATATCCTTTTTATCGATACCGAAACAACAGGGTTGGCTGGTGGCACAGGAACAATCGCTTTCCAGATAGGATTAGCCTGGTTTCAGGAAGACCAATTCCGCATAGATCAGCTTTTCCTGACCGATATGGATGGAGAAGAAACTCTGCTACAGGAACTTGCTGTCTATTTAAACAAATTTTCAACCCTGGTCAGTTTTAATGGAAAAAGCTTCGATGTCCCGCTGCTTAACAGCAGGTTCATTTTAAATAAGCTGGCAGATCCTCTCAGAGATCTGCAACAGATCGACCTTTTACACCTCAGCAGGAGGATCTGGAAGAATTCACTGCCCAACTGCTCACTCGGCACACTCGAGAAAAATATCCTTAACATCTGCCGGGACGGTGAGAAAGACATTCCAGGCAGTGAAATTCCTGATGAATATTTTTTCTATCTGCAAACCCGTGATGCTTCTGAAATGGTAAAGGTGATCTATCACAATTATTATGATATGACCAGCATGTTCTTCCTGCTCAAAAGGATTTCGGAAATATTAGATAACAGTGAGAGGGTTGAGTTTCTGGAAGAAATATTCGGATTAGCCAAGCTCTTTGCTGAACAGCAGGAACATACGAAAGCAATTCCTTTATTTCAGAAAATTCTTCTGATCCACCCCGGGCATAAGCCGACTATTAAGAGACTTTCCTTCATTTACAAACAGGAAAATAATTTTTCTGATGCCTTAAAACTCTGGAAAACAGCTGCAGCTGCTGAAGAGATCTATGCCTGTATCGAGCTGGCGAAATTTTATGAACATGTAAGCAATGAGTTTGATAACGCACTGCGCTTTACCAGGGAAGCCCTGAAGTATGCCTACAATTCCTGTTATCAAAACGATGAGCTGCTGGCATCTCTGCACCATCGTTTAGAGAGGCTGCAGAAGAAAACCGCAAATGAAAAATGAGTTTACGGTATCAGTCCGCTATCTGGTTGAATTTGTTCTGAATAGTGGCGATCTTGATCTGGGAGGATTTACCAGCGCAGACAGGGCACGGGAAGGACAGCGGATCCACACTAAAATCCAGAATTCCAGAGGAGACGATTACAGCAAGGAAGTACAGGTTAGTAAAACAATCGATTGTGGAGAATTTCAGGTCAATCTTAACGGCAGAATTGATGGGATCATAACTAAAGAAGATGAACTTATTATTGAAGAGATAAAAACCATCAAATCAGGTCTTCAGAGATATATTGAGACTGAAGATCCGCTACATTGGGGTCAGGCTAAAGTTTATGCTTTCATATATGCTGAAAAGGAAGAGCTCGATAGAATAACTGTTCAATTAACCTATTATGAATTGCAGAGCAGGAAAACCAACGAGGTCAGAAAGGAATTTTCCTTTCTTGAACTGTCAGATTTTTTTAATTCATTGATAAACAATTACATAAGCTGGCTGCAGGAACTGGAAAGCTGGAGAAAGATCAGGAACAGAGCATGGCAGGATCTTCCTTTTCCCTTCAAATCTTACCGAAAAGGGCAGAAAGAGATGGCAGTCGCTGTTTACAAAAACATCCGAAGTTCAAAACAATTGCAAATTCAGGCACCAACTGGAATTGGTAAGACAGCAGCTACTTTGTATCCCGCTTTGAAAGCCCTGGCGGAAGATCATTCCAGTAAGATCTTCTTCGTAGCTGCCAGAACAACTGGTAAACAGGCTGCAGTAGATGCCTTGAATATGTTTTCTCACCAGGGCGGGGCAGTAAAATTCCTGGTTCTTACAGCTAAGGAAAAGATATGTTTCAAACCGGGAGTTGAATGTAACCCAAACGAATGTGAGTTTGCCGAAGGATTCTACGACCGGCTCGCAGCTGCCAGACAGGAGATGTTTCAGAAATGTAATTTTGTTAGAGAAGAACTGGAGAATACTGCCCTGAAATACCGCATCTGTCCATTCGAATTCTCTCTGGAAATGGCTCTCTGGTCAGATTGTGTGATAGGTGATTATAATTATGTATTTGATCTTCGGACCAAGTTGAAGCGATTTTTCGGGGAAGATCAGAATCCCAGTCGCAATAATTTTACTCTACTTGTAGATGAAGCTCATAACCTGGTAGATAGAGCCCGAGATATGTTCTCGGCAGAACTGCAGAAAAAAGATATTCTAGCCTTGAGAAGAAAATTGAAAGAAAAATTACCTGGGATCTATAAATCTTTGAGCAGGATCAACAGCTGGTTTCTGAAAATAAAGAAGGAATTTCTAAGTGACAAAGATAATTTCAGTAAATCTGATCTGGCCGATGAGCTTATACCACTATTGAACAAATTTTTATCCAGTTCGGAAAAATGGCTTTCCAATAATCTTAAAACGTCCTTCAGAAAAGATCTGCTGGAGGTTTATTTCAACGTACTCTGGTTTCTTAAGATCATCGAAATTTACGCTGACAATTACACGACCTGTTTCTCGAAAGATAAGAATAACGTAGTGATCAAGCTATTCTGTATCGACCCTGCCCGGCAAATAGCTGCAGCATTGCAGAAAGTTACATCTGCGGTATTTTTCTCTGCCACACTTACTCCGGCTCATTATTTCAAAGAAATATTCGGATTGGATAAATCTGCGGAAGCTCTAACATTCAGCTCCCCATTTCCTGCTGAAAATCTTCAGGTCTATAGGGAAAATTCTATCTCGACAAAGTATAAAGACCGCAGGAATACTCTGGAAAAACTAGCAGATACGATCAGGGAATTCGTGGCGAGAAAAAAGGGTAATTATCTCATATTTTTCCCATCATACAACTATATGCAACAGGTTCTGGAGATTGTGCAGCCAAAACTGGTAAATGTTGATGTTCTGGTTCAGACGAATAATATGACGGAAGAGGAGCGCAGCAGTTATATAAACGCTTTTTCAATTGATAATCCCGTTACAACTGCAGGCTTTGCTGTGCTGGGAGGAGTATTCGGGGAAGGCATAGATCTGATCGGCAATCGGCTTGATGCTGCCGTAATTGTTAGTGTCGGTCTGCCCGGGATAAGTTTTGAGCGAAATCTGATCCGTGATTTTTTTAACAGGACTGGTAAGGGTTTTGATTATGCCTATAAATATCCGGGAATAACTAGAGTGCTGCAGGCAGCTGGTCGAGTCATCCGCACCGAAACAGATAAAGGTGAGATCCTGCTGATTGATACAAGATTCAGGAATTTTGGTTACAGCTCCTTGCTGCCGAGAGAATGGAAGATAGGATTGGAAGTATTAAGATGTAAACAGATTGTGGAATGTGATGTCGAAATTCCATTTGGAAGCCTGTTCCGAAACTTCAGAAAAGAGATAAACAACTATACTTCCACCGAAGTAAAGATGAGTGGGTCTCTGACGAAATAGAAATTTCGGCTTCAAATTGTGTTCACATGAGATTAAATGTACATTTAGACTGAAACATTGTCTTTCGTAGCAACACTCCCCCGGAATTAGTCTATGCTAGAAAATTACAAATGACAAATTTTCCAATGTTGGTAAATTATATTATATTGATTATCATCAATCATTAATCATTCATCATACATTATGTTTTCATTTTAATTAAACTAAATTTTTAAAAAAATATAAAATTTCCATAAGCTTTTCATTTTCCTTTTCTGTTTTGAGTTTTCTATTTCTGAAGATTCCTTACTATATTGAAAATTACAAATATACATTACAAATTTAAATTGATATTACTAACATTTCATTATTCATTTCATTATACATTATACATTATTCATTCATGTTAACTATTGGTTTTATGCGCTTTTTATGGTGGATAATTACCTAACATCATTCATCATATTATAATATCCTCCCTTCGCAAGGTCTGCGTCCATTGCTGGAGGTGGAATTTAATTTTGGAGATTCTGATCCTGCAGCATAATAGAAAATTACAAATAGACAATTACAAATTTAAAATGGATTTTTTCCTCATCATACAGCTTTTCATTTTCCGTTCCTGTTTTGTGTTTTCTATTTCGGCTAGAATTTCTTATCTATAATAGAAAATTGCCGTACTTTTAGTTTTGGATTTTTCCCCATCATACAGCTTTTCATTTTCAGTTTCTCTGTTTTGTGTTTTCTATTTCGACTGAAAATTTTTTATCTATAATAGACAGTTAAAAATATTTAAATGGTAGGATATATTAACATTATACATTATTCATTATTCATTATTCATTAAAAATCACTCATACTAAACTAATCACCATCCAAAAGGTCTGCGTCCATTGCTGAGGTGTTATAAAATCCAGATCCTGAATTACACTTCTGCCAGTAATTCCCGATTGACTTTAACATCTTCACTTATGGGATCCTGAGATTTTCCATACTTTTTGCGGCGGGAATCGAATTGATGGATAATTTCCGGCAGCAGCATTTCCCATTCTATAGGGTTTATAGGTAAGCTGAGTCTGTATGCATTCTTAAACTGATTGAAGATCAGTTCGAATCTTTCAAAAGGATAGATCGAAGCCCAGAAAAGTAGAAATGGATCAGATCCGCTTCCGGGTAATCGTATTCCCATTCCGAGAAATCCAGCATGTAATACTTGGCTTGTTTTTCAGAATACAAGAAATTGCGGGGATTGGAATCTTTGAGACAGATCTTTTTCCCTTTTTCGGATTCAAAGGAATGGAGTTCTGAAAAAAGCAGAGCCAGTTTGGAAAAATCAGGCTTGACCATTTCTATTATGGGGATACCATCAATGTATTCCAGGATTAATGTATTGGAATTATTATGATCCAGCAGCCGGGGTGCAAAGTAAGGTTTTTTCTCGTAAATATAAAGCTCTTTTTTAAATTCCCGGTTATTTCGGCAGATCTTGATAACTTGATTCTTTTCCTTTTGTATGATGATATTGGATTTCATTTTTTGTCCACCTTCGGGAAAAAATAAAAACACTAAATTTCAATAATTTACTTATCCAACTCTATTGTAACTCTTCCTTTTTCAATACCTTTTAAGTTTCTTGTCAATGATAGAATCACATCCCGCAGAATATCTTGAACGAACGGGACGATCTTGATCTCGTGTCCATCCAGTTTTAAACGGATTTTAAGATTTCTGTCCGTTTTACAATCTTCTCGCTGTTTTTCACCTGCCAGAATCGCTTCCACCATTCCGAAGCAATCAGTACCACAAGCAGAACAGCATTCCGGATCTGCCTGGGGCAGGACAGGGAAAACATGCTTTTCAACCAGGTCTGCCAGTTGTTTTACACCATTTATGGAATCCAGCACTGGCAGTCCTTGAAACTGTGAGTGGTCATTAGCAAATTTCCCGGAAATGGCAAATACAGTTCCGTTAAGCAATTCTTTCAGTTGATCTTCAGAATCAGCACAGAGTATGCGGGGTAGAGCTGCTGATTTCATTCCTTCCACAACCACAAAATCTGCTGAAAGATGCTGCAGCATTTCATTCAGTTCAAGCCGACGGTGCCAGATCTGGTAAGTTTCCTGCAAACCTCTTGCCATAACTGTATTATTACTGGCTTCCCAGTGTTTCCAGGAATTAGAATCTATTTTTTCCATGGTAAATTTTTCAGAATGAATATCCTTAATGGATTGAACTGTATAACCTCTATTTCTTAATTCTTTCATCAACTCGACAGCAGTAGTTGTTTTTCCTGTATGATGATAACCTGCAACACTGAATACTCTCATTTCTACCTCCGGGATCAGTTGTAAATACTCAGGATAATAATAAAGAATAAGACTCCTGAGATCTGAATTAAAATATCATGTAATTTTAGTTTTGAACTGTAAAGATAAGTTCTATCTGGGTATAAACGGAACCCTCTTAACTCCAGTGAGATAGCTCTATATCTAACATTATAAAGTGCTTTCGCGAAAACGGGAAAGATCAGGCTGATGAACATCCGGATCCTTGTTAGAAGAGGAATTTTCTTAAACACGATCCCTCGTAGCGCTAATGCTTCCATGCCAAGCGTGAACTGTCTGCCGAAAATCGGGATAAAATGGATGATCGTAGCCACCATGAAGGAGATCTCAAAGGGGATCTTCCATGATCTGAAACTTAATAAATAATCGTAATAGGGATAATCAAATAAGAGACCTGCGATTAAAATAATTAACAGGAATCTTAAGGAGGAAATAACACCGTAACTAACGCCTGCACTGGTTATCTGCAGAATCCCATACTGCCAGTAGATATCACCACCGCGTCGGAACAGGATCTGAAAGATCATGAGGGTGATTATGATCTGACCGATCTTTTTCAGCCGGTGCCAGATTTTCAATACTGTTTCACGGCTCATGCCGGTAAGCCCGTACAGAATTAGAGTGAAACAGATCAGCAGTAACTGCATCGGTAAGTTCTGGTAAATTATTGATAGAGATGTAGTTAGCAAAACAAGTACCAGAACAGTTCTCAGGTTTAGCTTCATTATAGAATTCCTGCTTCCAGGCTAAGTACAAAATTGATGCCTTCGCCTGGATATCCGTATTGTTCCTGATAATTTTTATCAAACAGGTTTTCTAATCCGAACATTAATTTAACAGAATTGAACTGACGGGAAAAATAAATTGAATGCAACCAGTATGGTTCGAGCAGGAAGCCGGAATTCTCAGTCTTCCGCTCATCTTTCCATTCTGCTTTATATTTAAATTGAATTTCATATGGTAGTTCGATCTTCTCAATTATGTTCACGCTATTTTCGGCAACTTCCAGCAGGCCATAGTCACTTTCATCGGTATATTTTATCAGGAAGTAATCAAATCTATGTTCCCAGAGAAAATGCAGTTTAAGCGATACTTCATAACCATAGGAATCGATCTTATCACTGTTGATATACTGCTGAGTATTTTTGCTGATCAGATTTTCTACCTGATTGTAAAAGACTTTCTGAGATAAAGAACCTGCTGCAAGGTTAATTATATAAGGAATATCCAGAGCAAGTTCGTATTTCCGGGCCGATTCTTCCTTCAGGTCAGGATTTCCGGAGCTGGCACTGAACAACTCATGCAGGGTTGGGTATTTGGTATTGATGGAGAAGGCCAGGGAAGTCTTCCAGTTGTTGGCAGAGGTAAAATAGACTCCCATGGCAGGTTCGAAATGACTGACCCAGTTCTCTCTATCTTTCTGTTTGAATAAAGAAAACCCAGAGCCCAGACTAAATGAGATTCTCTGAAGTTTATATTCAGCCTGCAGAAATACGTTGTGCTGGTTTATATTATTGGAAGTCCAAGCTTGATATTCTCCTTTATCTTTTCGATTGTAGACCTGCTTTTCGTAACGATAACCCCAGATAGTTTTCAAATGATCCGAATTTTCCCAGACCATTTTTTCAAAGACACCAAAGGTCCAGCTGCTTAGCTCGGAAGGCCACTGCAGATACATATTCTCGTAATCAGGGTCGGAATATTCTGCGTAAGTATCGTCATTCTGATCGTAATAAACACTGGAATCCAGTAGAATATAAGGTGTGAGCTGCAGGGAAGCTATTCCGGAAAGCTGGAATCTTTTCCAGTCGGTGAATTGTCTGTACAGAGATTCATAAATACTTGGAAGTGATCTCATTTTTATCCATAAAAGTGTAACTGGCTTGAATTCCAAAAGAGTGAAGGTCGAACAGGGTCCAGTTGAATTTTGACTGCAGATCGTATTGTAGTCTGGCATTGCGATCTCGCACGGTTCCATTCTCAAAATTAGTCGGTTTAAAATCTTCGGAGAGCATGAATCCATCAGTATTGTATCTGGAAAAATAGAGCCAGTAATCCCATTCTCCCAGATCTCGTTCCGTAGAGATATAGAATTTATTAGTATTATTCCTTTTGGCCAGGAAGCCTGTTTTAATGAGATGTTCATTGGATGGCGACCTGGTAATAATATTCACGACTCCACCCATAGTATCGGATCCGTAGAGTGCTGAGATGGGACCTTTCAGCACCTGGATCTCTTTGATCTCAGATAATGGTATCGTGTTCAGATCAACCGATCCAAAATAACCTTTGCTCAAGGGCCTGCCATCCAGCATTATCTTGATCTGCCGGTCAGAAAATCCCCTGATGCTGATGTCGGCACCTGATTTCCCACCTGTAGTAAGTGTCACCCCGTTTACATCAGAAACTGAACCGCCCAGATTAAATTCCGGAATGAGCAGTTCATCCGAGAAATTCTTAGTTTCAATTGATCCGATCGATTCTTCAGGTTTCTCAGCAACAACTCTGATCCCTTCCAGCACATAATGTCTGGTTCTGGGTGTTGTTGTTGAATCTGAAACTTCCGCCAGTAAAAGCAGAGGGATAAATATTGAGATAATAATAAGTTTATATTTCATAATATTTCAAAAATCTTTTTGTCCTTTATTTCGAAAAATTTATCTGCAGTTTGCCTGAACAAATTAGCTCGGTGAGAAATAATAAGCATACCTTTATTCTTCTCTTTCTGGCTTTTTATCAGTTGCATCAGTTTCTCGATCAAACTGTCATCCAATCCGGAAGTAGGTTCATCCAGGATCCAGTATTTCTCTTTGTTCAGCAACAATGCCGAAAGCCCGATCCGCTTTAATTGTCCACTGCTTAATTCCCAAACAGGCTGTTCAGACAGTTCCTGCATTCCGAAGTATTGTAATGCTGTCTCGATTTTATCTTCCGGATCTATTTTTTTTCTGAACTTCTGCAGCCAGATAGACAGATCTTCGGCCGCTGTTGCTGCAACAACATTTGCAGCCGGTTCCTGTTTAAGATAGGTTATTCCCTCAGAGATCTGTTCTGTTGTTAATTGATCTGTATTGATGTTGTTAATAATGATATTACCTGATTGGCATTTCAGAAATTTCATAATAAGACGGCATAAGGTAGTTTTTCCGCAGCCGTTCGTTCCCTTTAACAGTGTTATTTCATTAAAACTCAGGTTTAAATTTATCTTTTCAAAGATGGGAATTCCATCTGAGTAGGCAAAGGAAAGATCTTGAATTTCTAGCATCTCAGTTTAAATTATCCAGATTGATGATCTTATCCGGCTGGTCCAGTAAACCGGCTTGATGTTCAGCTATGAAGATTATTTTTCCCCGTTCCGAAACTTCCCGGAGAACTTTTTTTTAAAACAATGATCTGTTCGGATGAGATCCCGGCCGCTGGTTCATCCAGGAGCAGTATATCAGGATCCAGGGTCAATAATGAAGCCAGAGCAACCAGTTTCTTTTCCCCAAAGGAGAGATTTGCAGTCACTTTAGAACGTAAATGCTCTATTTTTAACATTTTCAAAGAATTGGTAATTCTCTGCTTGATTTCATCTGGATCTATTTTCAGATTTTCCGGTCCGAAAGCAATTTCCTGTTCCACGGTCGGGAAAAAAAGCTGCAGGTCAGGATCCTGCATTAACAGACTCACATGAGGTGCGATCTGTGGTAAAGAAAGAGATTCTAAATCAAGATCATCTATTTCTACTGAACCGCTGAAATTTCCTTTTATAACCTTGGGTATAACTCCGCAAAGAATGTTCAGAAAAGATGTTTTTCCGGAACCGCTGACTCCTTTTACCAGAACAGTTTCACCTGCTTCTGCTGTAAAACTGAAATTCCTGAAAAGAGGTTTAGAACCGGAAAAATTAAAACTGATATCAGTCAGTTTGATCATTCTTGAACTCAATAATAGATATATATTTCAGCCAGCGTTGAGAGAAATTGTCTGATGGGATGATTAGACGCAGATATTGCTCTCCATCTCTGGAAAAATTGATCAAATAAAGATCCAGCAGTTCTGAAATATCTACAGCCAGTGAACTGCCGTCACTGGAGCTGAAAATAATACTGGTATAATCTTCCGGTTTTTCATTGAGCTTGATCATCATCTCCTGCAGAGAATATCCGGTATAGCGGTCGCCTCCAGCTGTACTAATTTCCTGGGCACCAAATTGAGCGAGTTCATTCAGCTTTATTGTTTTATCCAAGAAGATCAGGTTTAAAACAACTTCCTTATCATTACCTCTGTTAAAAAGGAAGGTCATGGCTAATAGTATTAAAACAAGTGCAAACAGGATGATCAGAATTCGTTTCATTTCAATTTACCCCATACTCCCAGAATATCTTCCGCCGTTCCCCGGTAATGAGTTCCCTTTGAGCCCTCAGTATGCATGCCATGGTCAGAAAAAAGGTAGACCGAACCATTCCATCGGGTCGTGAGATTCCGGATATATTTTTCCAGCTGCTGAAAAACTTCGAATCTTTCTGAGCTGTAAGCACCAGTTGCATGGCCAGTATCGTCCAGACTGTGAAAATGTACCAGCAGGAACTGCAGATCGTCATCCAGATGATCAACTGCGTCCTGCCAGATCTCGTCGTCAATGGTGCCATTATTATTGACATCTGTATTTAGGATATGACGTATTGGGGAAGGATAGAATTTCATGTCAGCTTCAATTATCAAAGCCTTCTCAGGTGCAACTGGCAGGTCTGCAAAATATTCATCTGTCACCTTTCTGTTCTGCCAGATCGAACCACTACCAATAACCCAGTAACTGTTAAAAGTGCGGGGCGGGTAGGGAACACGCAACGGTGCAAAATCAAGATCAGACAACCAGCCGGAATATCCGATAGCTTTGAGATGTTCTTTGTAAAGCCAGCCATAACTATCCAGAAAAATAACCAGAGATCTTTCATCTTTTAACTTTTGATTGAGGGTTTCATGCAGTTTATAAGCATTCATTTCGGGTTGGTTTTCCCAGAGTGTAACTAACGTGTCTTCCTCGCAGCTGAAATAGTAATCTTCGAATTCAATATCGAGCAGTTCACCATTTTCAGATGGTTTCAACCATTTTTCTGTTCCATTATTGAAGATAGCCAGAACTGAATCAGCTTCAGTGGAAGTTCTGAAATTCCTCTGAAATTTGAACTTACTGGCTGCATAACCGTTTTTTATACTTCTGCCCAGTAACTCATACTGATCTGTTTCTGCTTCAAATGGTGTAACAATGTCGATCTGAGTTGTATTCCGGATTATATTCAGTGAGTAAATTGATTCCCGGGTAAACAGACTTATCTTCTCAAGATTGTTGATATTTACAACCTCAGGAAGATCAAGTGCTGTAGAATTCCATTTTCCTTTCTGCCTGGAAATATCAATGTTAGGGAAAGAAACTTTATTCACATAGGCTGCAGTGCCATCTTTGCCGCAGAGCAAAGCATATTCAGCATCAATATCTCTTTCAGTCAGAAATTCAGCCAGATTGGAATTGGTTTGTAAGAGTAATGGCTGTGATAAATTTCCGGTGAACTCAAGTCCTCTGGAAGTACAGGATATGAGAAGCGAAACTATAAAGAATAAAGGGATTATTCTTCTGACCATTTTAACTCGAAGAACTCTCTCTTCTGATCTTCTTTTTCCTGCAGCATTTTATTGAATTCCATACCTGTTTCCGGGTAATGATCATTCCAGTCCAGCAGTTCTAAAATTTCCTGCCAGTTATTAAACTGATCGCTGAAAATAATTCCGATCTCATCCTTCTGGATGTAAGCCAGATCTTTGATCCACATTCCTGCCGGCATTTGCGGACTCTGCATGGCAAAGCCGGTCTCACTTTTTAACAGGACTGCTTTTGCCAGATAATTATCGAAATCCAATGTGTGTCTCACATTATCCCTGGCTACAAGCAGATAGCTTCCAGCCTGCATGGCGTAGACTTCCTGCAGCAGGTCTCTTAAAAAATAACCTGCAGCATCAGCAAAGGGTTCAGGATCCTGGAGCAAAGGCTTTCTACTTAGTATGGTTTCTGCTATGAAGATCTTTTGGGGCGGTGGCATCTGTTCGATATCTTCTACAGCGATTCTGGCGATATCCCTGATCCAGAACATGTCTCTTTTCCCCGGTATTATCAGGCGGAATTCTTTTTCTCCCAGCACTTCATTATTTCTGGTCAAAGCAATTATTGGAGCATGATCTGTTATCTCATCCTTCTCCAGTCTTACCATATAGTTGTCTGAAGCCGCAATTTGTATTTTATTGTAATCTTCAATGGAATTATTGATCAGAATATCCAGCAGTAAAGGTCCTTGCCAGGTCTCAATTTTAACTTCGCCATTTTTCTCCCGTTCGGTAAGGATCTCTTTCTGGGGAAGCTCAGTTAATACTTGAGTTGAAAGTTCAATAATATTTTTACCAGACTCTAATAAAATTGCATGAGTATTCATAAAACCAACTATAACACAAAATAAAATAATATTTTTTTTCATAAGCCATCTTCTATATCAGTCTGTATTTTTTCAATTTATTTATCAGAAAATATGCAATTATCCCTCCGGTGATTCCTGAAATAAGGGCTGCGATCAGGGAAATGAACAAAGGTATTAACGCTAATCTCATAATAAGCACCGTCACTATTAAGGCTCCCGTTACATTAGCTGCTGCACAGATAGCAGTCTGTGCTTCCACGGAATCTTTACGTCGAAAAAGATGT
>CALOBL010000020.1:0-19917 GCA_942491655.1 Cloacimonadaceae bacterium (SeqCode) | reverse complement strand
GCAAGGGCTGGAAACCTTACGAGAAAAAGGAGCAGATAGAATCCCTTTCAAAGGTTTGGTACGCTTTGAAGGGTTAAGAGCTAAGATTAAAATTGAATACTTAACCTCAATCTCAACCTCAACCTCAGTCTCTTTTTGGCCTTCTCTTCCCGTTCTATTTTTCTGCCTGAAATCCCATCTTATAACATCTTGACATCGGATTGAGTAAAAACTTAATTAGGTTAATGATCAGGGAGGTTCTACATGATTATTGACTCCAGATATAAAGTTATAGATGAACTGGGCTCAGGTCTCTGGGGAGTTGTCTATAAAGTAAAAGATATTAGAACAGATAAAATTTATGCACTGAAGCTATTCAAGCACCTGGATACCGAATCTCTTTATGAAAGATTTTCAGCGGAACAGATGCATCATATAACAAAGATAAAAACATGCCAACCTTGTTCCAGTGCTGGATTTTGGAAATTTCGGAAAACATGTTTACTATTTAAGACAATATGCAGAAGGAAATTCGCTGGTTGATTTTAAATTCAATATTACCAACCTGGAGATCCTCTATGATATTATTGTTCAGATCTGCTATGGACTCAATTCTCTCCACAGTCAAAATATTGTACATCAGGACTTGAAGCCTTCTAATGTGATATATTCAATTAAGAAGAACAGAGTTTACGTCCAGATAATGGATTATGGATTCACAAAAATAGATCTTGAAAAAAAACAGCAGCTGTTAAGTACCACCCTGCCCTATGTTGCTCCGGAGATCTATCTGGAGAAAAATCCCGAAACACGCAGTGATTTTTATTCGCTAGGCGTTCTGCTTTATAAGATCACAACCGGAATTTTACCTTATACTATTGAACAGATATCCAGCTTCATAACGGGGGACAGTTATAATCTTTTCCCGAAATTTCCCCGTGAGCTGAATCCGGATATTCCTGATGGGCTGGAGAAATTAATTCTTAAACTGTTGGAAAAATATCCGGAAGACAGATTTGAGGACAGCCGCGAAATCATTTCATACATCAATAAGATCCAGATAAAGCAGTATCCT
Source organism: Cloacimonadaceae bacterium (SeqCode) (assembly GCA_942491655.1). GTDB lineage: Bacteria > Cloacimonadota > Cloacimonadia > Cloacimonadales > TCS61 > SDB. The sequence continues at coordinate 18,863 of CALOBL010000020.1, read as the reverse complement.
TTCTCCCTGAAATGGTCAATTGTCCATAATATAAAATTCAGCGATTATATTGTGAGAGAAGATTATTCGCATCAACTGCTGGAATATGTTCCTATCATAAAAGGAGGAAACGGCAAACTGGTAGTGATCATCGGCGGCAAAGGACTGGGGAAAGACCGGCATTATACAGCTTTTCCGTTATCATTTGCTTACAGATGAATTTTTCACTTTCGATTACGAATGCAGTTATTCTCACAAAGATCCTTTTTTTGCTTTAATGAAGGAATTTATCAGTTATATTAAAAATAATGATAAGCTGAAAAAGGATATTACTCATATTTCTTCCAAGCTGAAGGATTATCTCTATAAATCTGAAGAGGATGCCAGTAAAAAAACTCAGAGTAAAAAGGAATTAAATCAGGACTTCTTAACGGCCTCAAATTTTATTACTCATTTATCAGAAGAAAAACCTCTTATCTTCATGATCAGAGCCGGGCAGTATCTGGAACCCGTTGTTATTGAGTTCATGAACTATGTTTCGGAAAAAATTACTGATCTGCCGGTACTTATTATTCTGGCCATCAATGACCCTCGAAAGATAGAAGGTCTCATCCATCCGGTCCAGATGAAGATCGAACCGCTTGATCTGGAACAGACCCGGATGTATGTTACTAAACTGCTGAAACAGGTACCCCCCGATGACTTTCTGACAAAGCTCTGGAATCGCTCTAACGGCAATCCCATGTTTATTGAGAAGTGATACTGATAGATCTGACCGAGAAGAGAAAGATCTGGCGGACTGGAGAATTCAATTTCAAGTTCAATTTCAAGAAATATATCGTACCTCAGGAGTTAATGCATTCAGTCTATCAGAGGATGGCCCATCTTTCAGAAATTAATTACAAGTACCTGCAGGAACTCTCCTATGTGCTTACACCTTTCAAAAGAATTGATCAAATTTGTGCTGGGCATAAACGATAAAGAACTTTTCTTCCTGATAAAAGACAGTATGTACAATGAAATTCTGATGGAAAGAGACGGTTTCTATTTCTTCTCATTCAAGGAATCTGTAATTAGATTCCAAAAAGAAGCTGACATAAAAATTAAAGCCGGGATAAGCAAGAAAATAATAAATTACTTCGATGATAAAACGATCAATTTGATTCCCATTCTGGAAGGTATTGTCCAGCATGCAAATTACGTAAAAAATCATCAGGCTGTAAGAAGATTCTGTCTGATAATTGTAGAAAGATACTCCTCTCTTAATCAGCATCAGGAAGCTTTCAAAGTTTTATGCCGGATACTGGAACTGGATTTCGGCGGTTCCTTTCAACCGCAGCAGAAAGAATACATAAACGATCTGATGCTGTTGATCAAAAAATCTGAATGGGGCCTGGAAGAGAATATTTCCTCAGCTCTTAAATACAGTGTGAGATCCATGCCTGATATTGCTGAAAAGCATTTACTGATAGGGGTCTTCTATTTCATTCTGGAAAAATACCGCATCGCTCTTTCCCGGTTTAAAAAAGCAGAAAAACTGGCTATGACAGGTCGGATAAAAATAATGACCCTGCTGAAGATGGCGGAAGTCTATAATGCAAAAAATGATATCCTGAATCTTGGACTTATCATAGATATTCTGGATAAAATTGAACTGACCGAAGAATTTCAGGCTAAGGTCATCAGTCTTAAAGCGTTATATATGGGTTTTTCCGGAAATCAGGAAGGTGCGATCAATCTGATCGAAGATACGCTTCCCAGGATAGGTACCAGCAACAATGCAGATTTCTTCAGTGATCTTGGCACCCTGCATAACAGTCTGGCCTTTCTTTATCACAGGAAAAAAATGCTGAGCGATGCTGAAAAGAATTTCCAGATAGCCAGAAATCTCTGGGAAAGGATTGAATCTGACCAGAAAATTGGGCACCGTCTACAATAACCTGGGTGATGTCGCGCTGGTTCAAGGTTACACAAATGTGGCCCTGGAAATATTTCCACAAAGCACTTGCAACCTGTGACTTAACTAACAGTAAAAAGATCAGGTTCTCAGCCTTCTCAATTTCGGTGAGGCCTATATTAAACTGGGTAGATTTATTGAGGCTGAAGAGTATCTTACAAAAGCATTTGATCTTTCGGCTACACTTGAATCAAAACCATTTTATGTCTCAATTATTAACAATTTTGCGATTGCTAAAAGTAAGCTTAATAATTTTGGTTATTATATCGATTTCATTAGAGATCATGTCCCGGACATCCTTTCCGGAAATCTGAAAACGATCTCTCCTTTAACCAAAACTTATTTCTACTTCCTATACAATATAGGTGATTACAGCACTGTAGAAAACCTTTTGAAAAAGTATGAAGAACTTTTCCTGGAAAGCCGCGAATATGAATTTTATTATCAGGTTAAAGGCTTTATTACTATTAAAAAAAGGAAGTTTGCGGAAGCTTTACCCATTGTGGAAAAAGCATTTGAATATTCCCGCCAGAATAAGAGTGTTTACGCTCAAGCTATAAATTACATCAGATTCTCGGAATGTTATCTGGGAACGGGAGATGTATTAAAAGCTATAGAAATGTGTGAACAGGCCGGAAAAATATGCCGTCAGAATAATTTTAATTACTGGTTGTTAGTAGCAGAAATGCGCAAGATCAAGGCGCAACTGGCGGATCAGAAGATAAGTCTAAGAGTGCTGATCAGGGAATTATTGCGGATCTGGCATGAAGTACGGGAAAAGAAACTATTCTTCCTGGAAATAGAATCACTGGAGATCATGCTGCAGATCTACAGCCATCTGGGTGCCAGAGAAAAGGCGATCTTCTATTTTAAGGAATATAAAAAAGTATTGAAATCTTCAGCTAAAGGGCTGAACGAAAAACACCGGTCAAAATTCTTCCAGAAATACAATTATACCCTGCAGGAATATGATAAGTTAAAAACTATAAAAATTATGCCTCGCACCAACCGGGTTACGGAAAAATGGCAGGAAGAACTTTATGATATTCTGAAGATCAAAGAAATAGGCAGGATGAAGTTCTTTATAAAAAAGGCTTTTGCCAACCTGCTTTCTCCGGATCTGTTCGCCATTCTGCTAAATGAAGAGATCTATACCCGCAGCGAACCCTTCCTTAGAGTAAATATTAGTACTGACAAGATCTATTCCAGAAAATACCTCGATAATATTCAGGCTGCCATCGAAAAGAACGTGATCGTGAAACGAGTTATCAACTCCTGCAATACGCTCTTTGTTCCCCTCCGGATTAAAACAGCGAAAGTAGGCTGTCTGGTGATGGCCGACCGGGGAGAATTAGCTGTTCAGGATTTCGAACTGATGATCATTCAGAATTTGAGACTGCATTTAAGTTCCCTGCTAATAAGAATTCAGGAATTTTCCAAACTGAATCATGATCTTTCTCTGATGACCAAACTGATAGAGATCAATCAGAAATTCTTCTCTTATCTTAGTCTTGAAAAGCTGGAACAGGAAATTATAACTTTTGCACTTGATTTTACCAGTGGCCGGCGAGGTTTCCTGATAAAGCGGGACAAATACCAGAACTTTGTCTATAAAGTTGCTCTGGATGATTCCCGGCACATGTTGAAAAATTTCTCTTTCATCAGTAAAGGTATTCTGGGAGAAGTTATGAAGACCAGGGAGCCACTCTTTATTAGAGATGCCAGTAAAGATGAGATGCTGAAAGGACTGATTGATTACAAATCCGATAACCTTTCTGTTTACTGTGCTCCGATCCTGGTAAATGGTGAAGTCTACGGTTTGATCTATATCGATAATTACATGGCTCCGGAAAGCAGCATTTTCATCAATAAGGAATTCATGCGTCTGATGCTGATTCAGATCTCCATTTCCGTTTCCAATGCCCGTCAATATGAAGCACTTAAGAAAAAGAATATCGAGATCAGAACTCTGGATAAACTTAAAAATGATTTCATCAATATAGTCTCTCATGAATTAAAAACCCCACTTGTGACCTTGAGAGGATATATTGGCAGGCTGGCTAAAGAAGACCTGCCTGAAAATGTCTGTTCTGAACTTGACAATATAGATAAAAGCGTTGAAAAATTATATACGACCACGGAAAGTATAATAAATCATAATAAGTACATCCTGGTTAAAGAACTGAAAAAAAATCCGGTAGCTGTTCAGGATATCCTGCAGGTGCTGGTGGATGAAGCCAGGGAAATTTCCCGGGACAGGCATATGATCATCAAACTGGAACTGGAAGATAATTTACCCAGACTGCCGATTGACTGGGAATCCTTTAAACTGATGATCGAAAATATTATCCTTAACTCTATCCGGTTTACGAAAGATTTTGGCACAGTAATTATTGGAGCCAGAAGCTCAACTTTCCAGCAGGAAGAGATAGATGGCAATAAGACCATTGTTTTCTATGTACAGGATAACGGAATAGGTATTCCCAAAGTCGAGTTGGAAAGAATCTTCCAGACTTTCTATGAACTCAGTGATCTATATTCTCACAGCTCGGGAACTGTCCAATTCAGATCCAGCGGTCTGGGACTGGGGCTTTCCACTTCCGGTCTTATTGCCAGGCTGCATGACGGAAAGATCTGGATCAACAGCAAAGAGGGAGAAGGTACAACTGTTTTTATTGCAATTCCGCACAATGGTAAAACGGAGAATCAGGATGTTTAGTTTTTTAAAGAAAAAGAAAGACCACAAATTTCCGGTTGAATTTACCAGCCTCGTAAAGGAAGGTGCCAATTTTGTGATCATTTTAAGTGACGATACCTATCTGAATTATGAGATCCTGCAGTTCTGCGCCAATTGGGATCAAAGATTCAGGAAATTCAGCTTCTTCCTGCCTGCCTATTCCTGCGGTTTTTTCAAACAAATTAAAAGCTTCTCAAATGCAGAATTTAAGGAGATCGGAGCAGACTCCAGATTTTCTGACAGGTCCATAATCCTGAATCTTTCTACTGATCCTTTGCTTAAAAAGAAATTATCTGTTTCCCCTGCTTCCCTTATTATCGACAGAGCTAATGAGGGAAACCTGCAGTTTGTGCCGGGTATTGCTGATGCCAGGGAGTTGTTTGACAAGTTCTGCAATTTTTTTGGCCTTATTCAAGAGAAAAAAGCACTAAATTTTGAATTTTCGGAAAAGGAAATAAAAGGAACAGGCTTACATTTCTATCAGAATAAATTTCTGAACTTCTTGCTGGATACCAGACAGATAGATCAGAATACGCTCAAACAGATCATCATTTCCATCAAACAGAATTTCCCTTCCAACATCTATCTCAACGGGCAGAACCTGAAAAAACACGAGTTTATTAATCTTAAGAATATGCCTGAAATGACGCTTCTGGAGAAATATCTCTTCGCCCGGAACTCCGATCTGCTCATCTCAGACGATCTGGAGGCAGTGAAGATCTTCCGGGACCTGAACCTGAAACAGATATATGTCGCTGAAGATAACTATCTGGAATCGGTTCCTTCCGTTAATACTATGAATTTACACCTTATCAGGGATGCTATCGCTTCGGTTCTTGATAAATAATCCACTTTTTAGAGGTAAATATGAAAAAAGTATCCGTTCTCATCTTACTTATCCTTGTCTTATCCTTATTGTATCCCGATCAGGTTGAAGATATTAAATTTATCCTGGGACTTTATCAGGACAGCAATTTCCGGCTGGCAAAAACAGAGATGCTGAAATTCCGGGACAATTATCCTGACAGCAGATTCCTGCCTGATATAGATTTCCTGCTGGCTAACATTTACCTTAAGGCTCAACAATATGATAAGGCTCAGGAATTATATGAGGTCCTCTACAATGATCCGGCCCTTGATATCAATCGACCGGATGTTCTCCTGGGGCTGGCTCAGACCAAATTTTTTCAGGGAGATCTAACCGGATCTGCCATTTTGCTGAACATGTACATCAGCGATTATAAAGATCATGAAATGTATTGGAACGCGCTCTATTTTCTGGGCAGAATAGCTGTGGAACAGAAGGAATATGCTGCTGCCAGTCACTATTTTATTCAGGCGCAGGAGATTAAAGATGCACCAGAGATCAATATCGCTCAGCTGGAACTATTTCTGCTTACCGACAACTATCCGGAAGCCCGGCAGATCATGCAGAAATTGCTGCAGGAACATTCAGAGGAAGTGATCACAGATCAGGCTTTGATAAAGCTGCATAACTACAATCTTAAGACCGGGAATCTGGACGAGATCATGCTGCTGGGATATGGTTCTGTTAAACCGGAGTCTCCTTACTACGATGATTATAAACTTCTTCTGGGTATAACCCGTTACGAAATGGGAAACTACCAGGCCGCTTTACAGGATCTGAGTAATTTGGACTCGATCAGATCGCAATATTATCAGGCTTTATGTTATGTGGAATTGAATGAGACAGTTAAAGCGGTCGGTCTTTTCAGTCTCACTCAGAATGCGGAAAATATTGAGATAAGCTCTAACAGTTTCTTCTACCTGGCACGTTTAACGGTAGATCATGAAACCGCAGTTAATATGCTGGAGGAATTTATCGAGACTTATCCTAATCATATTTTCCTGGCTGCAGCCTATTATCAAATGGGATTCCATCAATTTCAGCTTGATCATTTCAGCGCTTCAGAAACCGATTTTAACCGGGCCCTGGAATTGGGTGTAAGTGAAGATTCCTACGAAAAAGCTGTCTATCTGATCGGTGAATCTCTCTGGCAGCGGGATAGCAAATTCCTGGCTAGCGAACAATTTGAAAAATACCTTACACTTTACCCGGAAGGGCTCTTTGCTGATGAGGCTCTATTCAAGCTGGGTCTCTATCTTTATGAAAAATCAAATTTTCCGGAAGCCTTCCTTAAGTTTAACAGCATAATCGATGAGTTTCCTGCTTCCGCTAAACTGGGAATGAGCAGATTCTATATTGGTGAGATGTTCTTTGACCAGAATAAATACTTTGATGCCGAACGTTATTTCCAGAAAGCAAAAGATGGGCAGGCTGATCAGGGGCTTATCGAACTGAGACTGGCTCAGATCAAATTCTACCTGAGAGAATACCAGCAGGCGGAAAAAAATCTGCCGCTGATCCCGGATGACCCCAGATACGTATTCGATAAATTGATCTTAGCAGGGAATATCTATTTTACCCGGAAGAACTACAGCAAAGCTCTGGAAGCCTATGATAAAGCTCTGGAGTATTCTCCTTCCCCTGAAACTGAAAAAAAAGTTCTTAACCGCAAAGCCTGGACTTTATATCAGATGAAAGATTATTCGAGAGCTGCTGAGATCTACCGTTCCCTTTCACAGAGCGGAGATGGTGATCCAGAATATTTGTTGAAAGCTGCCTCCAGTGCTTTCAGTGCCCAGAATTACAGTGCTGCGATAGAACTCTACAGCGAATTTGTTAACCTCTATCCGGAATCTGATAAATTGATCGATGCCAAGATCGGACTGGCAAATTCCTACTACAATAACGGTGAATTTGTCCAATCCGCACTCTATTACCGGGAACTGGTAAATCCCCAGGTAGATCCTGAAATAATGAAGAACTCATTGAATGGCCTGCGCTGGTCCTGCGATCAGGATGAATCCGTTGAATATCTGAGCATCCTGAATGATATTCTGCAGCAGCATGATGAATCGGTTTTCAGATCGACACTTTTACAGGATAAGATCATTTACCTGAGCAATATGAAGATGTGGAAAGAAGTGCTGACGGCTTTTAATCAACTGGATCAGTCCACTGCTGATGAGATCCGCAACAGTTATTTTCAGATCTATCAGGCGGAAGCGATGACGCAACTGGGCTATCTGGATCAGGCCGAACAGGTATTCAGTCTGATTGCACAAGATCAGCGGGATGCAGAGGTCTATACAGCCTGGGCGCAATTGAAACTGGCACAATCAGATGAAATGGGAGCCATCGAAAAGCTGAGAAGTGCGGCTCAGAAAAGCCGGGATTATGATATCTGGCTACCCTTATTAAAGCTGGAACAGAAAAATGGCCATGAACTTTTCCTGAACGATTATAACAAATTCCAGGAATTTGCCGGGCTTCAAGAGACGCAGCAGGCCAGACTTATCTGGATCAGGTGGAAGATGGATCGTCAGGAATTTACCGGGCTGGATGAACAGCTTAACGAACTTTCCAACAGCAAGTATAATACTGTAAAAGCGGGTAGTCAACTGCTGAAGGGTCTGCTTTTGTACAGCAGGGAAGATTATGACAATGCGATCCCTGAACTGTTAAGGGTACGTTATCTTTACCCCGAAATGGGTGAGATCCGGATCGAAGCAGAATATTCTGCCTGCCTGGCTTATATTGCCGCGGGGCATTCCAAAGAAGCTGAAGAGCTTTATGAATTGATCGCAGAAGAACTGACACCGGAAATGAAACTGGAGATTGAAAAAGGCCTGAAGGGAGAATAATTATGAAGAATTTACTGATCTTGCTTCTGCTTCTGGCTGCAGCAGCTTTTCTTACTGCCCAGGATCCTCCCGTTTCACCTCTGGATCTGGGTGATGTGATCATCGAGGAGAAAGTGACCTCATCAAAGACAGTCTGGGCACAAAATACGATCTGGATTCCCTGCAGCAGGTTGAGGACAGCGAGAAATTCAACTATAAACCGGAACCTGTTGTTGAAACATCAGAAGGTGATATTTATGAAAAAGGTTCTTCTCTTCTAAGCCTGGAAGCAAAAGGTGGTAACAATGATTTCGGATCTCTGAAAGCTGCCTTATCTTCAGGTGATCTGCTTAATTTCAATCTGAATTTCTACAACCGTTCGCTGGCAGATGAGTGGCAGGATATGGCGGCAGGTTTTAACTGGCTTCCCGGCTGGAAACGGTTTGATTTCAACCTGGGATTTGATTATCTGAAATTCAAGACGCCGGAACTGAACACAGACATTATGGATGCCGGTCTTACTATCTCCGGAAGCGCAGGTGATGGATCCAATAATCTTAATTTTCCTGCCTTTAATATCTCGACTTTGTATTATAACATTGATCAGGAAGAGAACGATCTCAGCTCTTATGATCTACGATCAGATATTGACTGGACGATTAAAAAACTTACTCTTTCGACCAGCCTGGATTATCTTAAGGAACATATTCAGGGTGGGTTAACGGTTTATTATAATGGCCTGCCGGTCAATAAACTGGGTCTTTATCTTCATTATAAACCTGAATTCGAAGGGAATTCAGAACGGGTGGAAGTATCAATCGATTTCTTCAATCGCCTTAAACTGGCAGAGTCGTTCTTTCTCAATCTTTCCAATCAACCCTATCTTACCAGGAATTCCTGGATCGATGATCTGAAAAATAACACTGCCTTACAATTCCAGGAAAACAGTAACCAGTATTCTGTTCTGTTGAATCCAGAACTGTCTCTGGAATATTTCGGACCTCTCTATCTGAAAGGATATTTCAATTTTTCCAGGCAGAATGATCGCTATCTGGCTATTCCTGACACAACGGGTATATTTGAACTTATCAGTTATGAGACGGTGAACAGGCAGATTGCCGGGCTGGAATTAGATTTTAAATATGGTATGCTTCAGGTTGGAAATCATTTCAGATATCTAAGTTATGAAGCATTGGATAGAATCCGGGAAGATGAGTACACAGATCTCGAAATGAATATTCCCTACCAGCCGGAGATCGAGAATACCGGTTTTATTGGTCTTAACTACCTCAACTGGAAGTTGAAGCTGGAAGATGAACTGATAGCAGGCAGGGAAGATGAACTGGGAAATAAAATGGAAGATCTGAACCTGATAAATCTGCGGCTTTCCTATGGAATTATGGAAAAACTGGAGATCCTGGCTGAAGCTGAGAACATTCTTAACACAGAATACACGAAAGCTTCCTATCTTCCTGAAGAAGGTCTGCAGATCAAAGCCGGCTTCCGCTGGACGTATTAGCTATACTGCCACCAGGACTCGAATATCAGCATTTTTGCTGGTTATTAAACTTTTAATCCGTTTAAGCTGGTACCTAAACTCCTGTTTAGGAAGCCTCTATTGCATTGAACACAGAAGGTTCCTTTCCCCCCCTTCTCTCACTGCAAGGAATTATCTGTGATAATCGCGTACCAGGGTATTAGTTTAGTAATCCCCGATCCAAACACACTTGCCCAGTTTAGGAACGCATCCATAATTCGAAATCATTAATCTATATTGCTTACTCTTCGAACGGTTTCGAATCTGAAGGTTTATCCGAAGTCACCCATCCAAATTTAGGAACGAGCAAAGTCAATCTCCAAGTTTCTGGGCATTCGACAAGCCAGGATGACAGAGTGTTTACGTTAAATCCCTAAAGACAACTGCATTCTCAACCTATTCGAGTTTTCCACCTGATCCCCCTTCTCCCCTCTCTCTCATTGTAAGGAAATTTCTGAAGTCAGTGGTTAATTAGTATATGTAATCCCCGATCCAAACACACTTTTTGCCCATTTAGGCAAACGTTCGCTGCGGATCAGGTCTTATAAAGAATACTTCATAATTCGAAATTGATTATTCGATATTGGCTATTGAAAAGTATTAATCTGAATATCCAATCATGATGCCAACACCCGATATCCAAATTTAGGAACGAGCAATAGGTCAGGATCTCCAAGTTTCGGGAAGAACATGTATATTCAACAAGGCAGGCAGGATGACAGAGCAGTTACGATAAACACCAACCAATACCTAACAATCCTACGAACGAAGTGAGTTAAGGAATTATGCTTCGCAAATTCCTTTTAGCAGATTTTTATCCAATTTGTGACACAAATTGGATTTGCGAAAACTGCATTCCCAACCTATTCGGTTTTATCACGCTGATCCCTTTCTCTCCTACTCTCTCATTAGATCAGTGCTTATCAGTGAAGATCAGCCTGCCGAGGCGAATCTGACCACTCAAGAGTGGTTCAGAGAAGACGGGTGGTTAATTATTATTGTAATCCCCGATCCACACTCATTCCATTCGCTGCGGATCAGGTCTTACATAGAACACTTCATCATCCAATACATTATTCATTATTCATTAAACCAACCCACCCGCAAACTAATTCTTATTACGCTTGACACTTAACTAAATAAAGAAATTATAAACCCATAGAGTGCAGCTTGATGGTGCAGGAGTAAAAGGGAATCTCGTGAAAATCGGGAGCGGTCTCCGCCACTGTAATCAGCGTTAAGGGTCCGGGTCACTGTTCATAGAATGGGAAGGCTCGAACGGAACGGCTGAAAGCCAGGAAACCTGCCATTAAGAACATGCTGCCGCATTTTCGGAAGAAAAATGCCAGGCCTTGTTCTACTTCTCATTAAGCTGAATTCAGTAATTTGGAGGTAGAACTTGGTTTCTCGAAGAGATAGAAATTCCTATTTCACACTATTCACTGCCGTATTTATATTCTTAATCATTACTTCCTGCCAGAAGACAAAAGCACCCGATCTGCAGGCTCGATATGTAATAACCTCACCTGAACTTGCCGAAATTGTCTGCGCAATTGGCGGGATGGAAAATATTGTCGGTGTTACCACAGAATGTGATTATCCGGAAGAACTTCAAACAATTACAAAAGTTGGAACCTTCGGCAGTATCGATATGGAAAAAGTTCTGACCCTGGAACCGACTCTGGTCTTTGTGGCCGGACTGGAACAGGATGAAATAGCCTTTCAATTGCAGAAAGTCGGTATTCCGATCGTTTCCATATACCCCGGTTCAACGGACGATCTGCTGCAGTCGGTTAAAGAAATCGGTGTTATCCTGAATAAAGAGGAAAATGCTGATGAACTTTACAAACAATTAGAACAGGAAATTGCAGATTGTAAAAATTCCCGTTCAGAGAACAGATCCAGGATCTATGTTGAGATCTATGGCAATCCCCTGATGAGCGTATCCGATTCTTCCTATGTGGGAGAACTGGTAGAACTGGCTGGAGGAGACAACATATTTGCCAGCCTGCCCCGGGCTTACAGCCGCATAAAACCGGCTTCAGTAATCGAACTTGATCCTGAGATCATTTTGCTTACCTATCCGGGTGTAACAGCTGAAGATGTGAAGCACCGCATGGGCTGGGAAGTGATCTCCGCCTGCCGTAATAACAGGATCTATGACGTGAACGATGTCGATCCGGACCTCATTCTGCGTGCCGGCTCCAGACTGGGCGAAGCATTAAAAGCACTGAAAGGGATCCTGTGAAACATAGATTACAGTTTTTCTTCCTGATCTTATTATCCTTAATTGTGCTTTATCTTTATCTCAGTTGGGGAAGCCCCGGCAAACATATTTTTCTTACCGTAAGATTACCACGTTTTCTGCTGGCTCTGCTCACCGGAATGATCCTGGCGGGAGTTGGTTATGTGTTTCAGATCATGCTGAATAATCCACTGGCTGAACCATATATTCTGGGCGTTTCTTCCGGGGCTGCTTTTGGCAGTATACTGGCTGGAATTGCCGGATTCTATGCTCTAATCCCTGTCTTCAGCTTCAGCGGAGCTATTGTCACTATGATCCTGGTCTGGACTTTGTCTCATCTGGGCGGTTATTTCAATAAAATAAAACTCATTCTTTCAGGAATTATCATCGGCATGCTTTTCTCGGCTCTCATCTCTCTGCTGATGTATTTCAATCAGAAAGATATCGGTAATATAATCAACGTCCTCATGGGTAATCTGGGCTATATCTTCAGTTACGGGGAATGGCATGTTTTCCTGGGACTTTTTACCGTTTCTATTCTATTGCTGGGCTATCTGTTCCATCTGATAAATCAACTGCTCATTCTTAGTACTGGAGATCTGGTTGCAGCCAGTCTGGGTGTGGATGTAAAAAAACTTCGTCGCAGAATATTTGTTATAGCTTCTCTTTTAACCGGAATTACAGTAGCCTATGCCGGGATCATCGGGTTTGTGGGATTGATAATTCCGCATCTGGTAAGAATGCTGCAAGGCGGAAATAAAAGGTTCACTTACCTATATTCCATCTGGCTGGGCGGTATCTTCCTGCTTTTATGCGATCTCATCGCGCGTCATGTTGCTGTTGTGGAAGTACCCTGTCGGGATCATTACCGCTTTTCTGGGGTGTCCCTTCTTTATTTTTGTAATGTTAAGATCTAAATAGATTTTGTTCTTTATACAAGCATAGAGTGATGATGTGAAAAGGAATCGTTTCCTGGACTTGCTTCGCAGCGAACGTTTGCCCCGAATGGCAAAAAGTGAGTGTGAAGCGAGGACAGGCATTATGAGAAATTCCAGAAAAGTACCACGATCTGCCTATCATGTTATGTCATCCTGTCCGTTCTCCGTAGTAGACTACTACGAAGGATGAAAGCGTAGTCGAAGGATATAGAAAATGAATGATAGTTTTCTTGTATATGGAAACGTCGAACTAGACCTCAGACAGTCATCGGGGTAAGCAGTTCTAGGTACTACTTGCGTTACGAAGAAAAACTTCGTAACGAGATCGAATACATGTCTGTTTGCAGTTTCCAGGAAATGCAATCCAATTTGCTTTAGCAAATTAGAAGGAAACTTCGTAACGAGATCGAATAAATATCTTATTCCGAACTTCTTGACCCGTTGTATAACTGGGTTCCAGTTCGGAATGCATTATTATAAGTTCAGTTTTAGCATTACGAAGAGAACCATGGTATTCAGCTTCAATGGCAGAGGCTTTGTAACGAGATCGAACAACTTAAACTACATCGTGATCTTTACTTCTGTAATTTCCTTGAATTTCTCCAGATGTTCTTCGATCTCTTCTGCCACGTTGTCACGGTATTTGTCAAACTTTGGGATTTCAACATCAATAATGGCTACACCATTTTCAAAGCCGACATATTTCACCATTTTCAGAGTCACAATATCTTCACCGACCTGAGGATAGATCACTTTTTTCAGCTCTTCGACAATAGTTTCTTTAGAAAATGTTTCTGCTTCAGCTAAGACCATGTTTCAATTCATAATTCTTTGATCGCTTCCCTGAAGAGTATCAACTGCCAGAACAGAACAATGCATTTTTACAGGTGGAAGACCATCAAGTGCTTCAGCAGCTTCTTTCCAGGTTACTTCTTTAGCTTCTTCAATTGTCTTGTCTTTGGCCAGATCTGTAATAATGGAAGCGGTAGCTATATTAGAAGCGCAGCCGTAAGATTGAAATTTTATGTCTTCAATGATCTTTGTGTCATCATTGACTTTCAGGTATATTGTTACCTGATCGCCGCAGGCTGGACTACCCTCAGAAGCGAAACCATCAAATTTTTCCATTTTTCCCACATTGTGCGGTTTCATGAAATGATCTAAAACTTTCTGAGAATACTGCATTTTTACTCCTTGTTATATAATGGACTTCTTGATCTTAATTCTTCCACTATTTCCTTTAATTTTTCAACTGTGAAGTCGATTTCTTCTTTAGTATTGTATCTGCTCAGGGTGAATTTAAGGGAACCATGTGATTCTTCGTGATTTCTGCCCAGAGCCATTAAAACATAGTTTGCTTTCAAGCCCTGCGAAGCACAGGCACTTCCTGTCGCAACTTTAATTCCCATAATGTCCAGCATCAGCATGATAGCTTCACCTTCGATGTAATCGGAAAGAAATGTTCAGATTATGAGGTGCTCTTTTTCTCCACGTGGACCGTTCAACAGAGTGTAGGGAATATGTTTTTTCGATCTGTTCCAGGAGGTATTCTTTCAGTTCCCGGATCTGTTTTACATTCTTGTCCAGATCATCGTAAAAGCCAGTTCCACAGCTTTAGCAAAGCCGGCAATGGAAGCTATACTCACACCGCCTGTTTCCAGGCTGTCAACTCTCTCAATTCCATGTTTTACCGGAGCCAGCTTAATTCCCTTTCTCTGGTATAACAACCCGACTCCCTGCGGACCATGGATCTTGTGAGCACTAACAGACATCAGATCGATACCCAATTCATTTACATTCAGCGGCATTCTGCCGTAAGCTTCACAGGCATCCGCAAATAAGGCGATCTTGTGTCCACTGGCATCCAGGATCTCACGGATCTCTTTTATCGGTTGTATAGTGCCGACTGTATGATTAGCCAGAGTTGTAAGGAACAAGACAGTATCTGGCCGGATCGAACTTTTCAGCTCTTCCAGATCAACAAAACCGTCAGCAGCAGGATTCAGATAGGAGACTTCAAAACCGCTTTTTTCAAAGAAGGAAACGTTGGTCAGAAGATCGGGATAATCAGTTACAGAAAGAATGACATGAGTCCCCGCGTCCACATTAGCTGAAAGAAAACCTTTAATTCCAATATTATTGGCGGAAGTACCACCGGTGGTAATATGGATCTCAGCCGGATCTGCTCCCATGGAATCGGCAAAGATCTTTTTAAAACCGGCAAGTTCATTACTGATCTCGGAACCGCCCATAACAAAATTTTTGGGGAAGTAGAATTTTTCCCTCAAATAAGGAAGCATGGCTTCAACCACTTCCGGTGCCGGTTGGGAAGTGAGGCAGTTATCAAAATAATTTTTTTCCATCAATTCTCCTATATGCGTGCCACAATTTGTTCCAGTGTTACCGAATCAAGATAATTTTCAATATTCCTTTTTACATCATCCCAGAAAGTTGAAAAAGCACATGGTTTTCCCGTGCAGAATTCAGGTTCTCCGGATCCTCCGTAACAGCCTGAATCAGGAAAATTGTCTTCCACAGCTGTCATGATATCCTTTAAGGTTATCTGGGAAATATTGCGGTTCATCAAGTATCCTCCATGTGCACCATGGACGCTTTTTATCAGTTCTTTCTGCTTCATTTTGCGGAACAATTGTTCAATATATTTTTGGGGAAGGTGTTCATCCCGGCAAAGCGCAGTAAGCGATAAAGGCTTATCAGCAGGCTGTTTAGCCAGTCTGGTAAGTGCCCTTACAGCGTATCCTGTTTTAGTCGAGATCTGCATTTTTAACCTTCCTTTTGCGATAACATAGTAAATTAGTAGGAATTAGCAAGAAGTTTTTTTAAAGGGAAGTAAAAATAAATGATAAGTTTAAAAAAAATTGCGGCAGGTTACCTGCAGAAAGATGTGATCTCAGACATCGAGCTGAAGTTCAAACCGGGAGAATTCTGTGCCATTCTGGGTCCCAACGGAGCAGGAAAATCAACTTTATTGAAAACGATTCCCGGTTTTCTGCCCAGAACTTCCGGAGAGATCATAATTAATGAGCGTTCTCTGGATGCCTGGAAAAGAAAAGAACTGGCCCGGATAATTGCTCTTATTCCGCAGGAATTTCAATTGCAGTTCGATTTCACGGTTGAAGACCTGGTGCTGATGGGCAGATTTCCCTATACCGGTTACAGCCAGAATTACACTTCCCTGGATAAAGAGAAAGCTATGGAGGTTATGGAAAAACTGGATCTTATAGAGATGAAAGGCAAAATGTTCTCCCAGCTGAGCGGGGGAGAGAAGCAGCGGGTTGCAGTTGCCCGGGCTCTGGTGCAGGAAACTGATGTGATCCTGATGGATGAATCCTTCTCGCATCTGGATATCAATCACCAGATCGAATTAATGGACATTGTAACCACCATTAACCGTGAGCTGGGCAAGCTCATCATTCTGGTCTCGCACAATGTTAACCTGGCTGCGGAATACTGCGACAGGATGATCCTTATCAAACATGGAAAGATCATTGCTGACGGTTCACCTCTGGAAATTGTTACCCGGGAAAATCTGCAGAAATTATATAATATGGAACTGCAGATCATCAGCAATCCAAACACCGGCAGACCCTGTCTGCTCTATCCGGGTTATGAAAAATAAATTTATCCCGGCCTTCATCGGTTTCATGCTTGCTGTTTCCCTGACTGCGCTGGAAGTAACAGGAACGGTTTTTGATCCTGCTTCCAGGGTGGTTGAAAACGTTATTATCAGCTTTGAAGGAAGGACATTGTTAACCGACAGCTCCGGGAAATTTCTGATCAGAGATATTCAGCCGGACAGCAGAATTTTATTGCATAAACTGGGATTTCGGGAGATATCCTTCCCGGCTTCAGATCTTCCTGCCCAAATTTTTCTGGAATTCGAGAGCATACCGGTTGCCGGATTAAAAGTTACGGCAGAAAAATATGATAATTACCTCTCAGCCCAACTTCCTGTGAAAAAGATATTGTTAAGCAGAGAAAACGGGCAGCAGGATCTGGCAGAACTTCTCAGTCAGGAAGCTGCTCTACAGGTGCAGGGCAGCAACCTTACAGGCGAAAGCCGGCAGATAGCGATACCTGGTTTTAAAGCACGGCACACGCTGGTTCTTCTGGATGGAATTCCACTTAACAAACCCGGCGAAGCTTATGATATTTCGGCATTGCCAATCAGCCTTATCGAAGAGATCGAGATCTATGATAAAAGTGTTCTTCCCGCTGGTTCGGGTAGTCTGGGTGGAATTGTAAATTTTATTACCAGGAAGGGTACCGGCGCTAACAGCATTAAACTGGGAAGCGGGATCGGCTCCTTCGGGCTGTTCAAGGCTAATGCAGCGCTTTCATTGCGGCTCAGCTCCTTCGATCTGCTCCTCAATTATTCCCGCCGGTCAGCCCGGAACGACTTCCTTTATGAAGCAAAAGAATACTGGGAAGATCCTGATTCCATGCGGACCAGGAAGTATAATGATAAATTCCTGCAGGATATAACTTTCAGTTTGAAGAACAATAAATTTCCACTTTCCTATTCGCTGATCTATCAGGATTTCTTTAAAAAACTGCCGGGTCCCACCAATAATCCGGAACTTTACGCAAATGGCAGGATCAGCGGCTATTCGCAGCGTCACACCCTTGCGCTGGAAAACTACATAAAACAGCTCAGATGGATCAATACCGTAAGCTACAATCAGGAAAGTTCCGGTTACGATAATACCCGCATCGATGATGCTTACGTGAGTTACTATATTAAAAACCGGATAGAATATAGCAGCCTGGATCTGAAAAGTACCGGCAGCTTAAAACAGGATGGGCAGGAACTTGGATTTGGCATCTATTACAGCAGGCAGACTTTTGAGTATGACGAGATCACCGATCCGGATGATTCCATCCCGGAAATTAACGACTATGACCTGGCTTTCAGCGCTTATGCGGATAAAAGATTCGAATTTTTCCCCTTTGCTTTAGCCTGGCATAATAGTGTGAGACAGGATTTTTATAAAAATGACCGGCAGCTCTCATATTTAACCATGCCTGCCCTGGAATTCAGCTCTGCTGTTGATCTGGAGCTGGGAGCTTCCCTGGGTAAAAGCTTCACCGTTCCTTCCTTTTACGATCTTTACTGGAAGGGTGATACTCAGGCTACCGGGAATCCCGATCTGAAAGCGGAAAAAGGTAGATCATACCAGATCTTCTTTGCTGCCGAACACGAGATCTTCAAGATCAATATAAACTTCCGGCAGGACGACATAAAGAACATGATCATCTGGCTGCCCGATTTCAACAAGACCTGGAAGCCGCTTAATATTTCGGGTGCAGATGTGCAGAATATAGCTTTCTCCGGTCAGTTCGATCCCTGGAAACATCTTGGGCTGGACTGGACATACAGCTTAACCGAGACCGCTGACCGTTCCCGGACCAGTTCCTGCGAACACTCTTCTTACTGGGGGAAAGATCTGATCTACACTCCGGATTATCTGCTGAATGTGAATCTGAAACTCATTTATAAGAATCTGCAGACCAGGTTGAATTACAACCGGACAGGTGAACAATGGACCAGTCGGGATCAGCTTTCGGATGCTTTTAAATTGCCGGAATATGACCTCTGGAATGCAGATCTGCAATACAGTTTTCCTTTATTTTTTATGGAAGCTGAAGCCGGACTGCAGCTGAAAAATATCGCTGACAGACATTACGAGATCTATGAATATTCTCCCCAGCCGGGCTTTAACTGGGAGATGAGTATAAAT
>CALOBL010000019.1:5000-353591 GCA_942491655.1 Cloacimonadaceae bacterium (SeqCode) | reverse complement strand
CTCGGACAGCGCAGATGTACCGACCGAGGGCCCCGCTGTGCTGATGCCTTCGAGATGAGTAGACTGCCCTCGCAACCCAAACCCGCCAGCCGTAACCATTGGGAGTCTCATCCGCCACTCACTAAAAACGACAGGGCAAATGTCCGATTCCAGCTGAACCAGCACACTTCGAGCGTCGCGCACGCAAGTTTCTACTCAAGCATCCCGATCTGCGCTCTGCTCCGCGGGATACCCTAGACCTGAAGATGGCGGTGAATCGGCATTGCGCGGAGATCGAAAATGAAGTGGCGATCAGGGCCTGAAATTGGGTAGCCGATCCCGTGGCGAGAAACACCAACAACAAGCCCCTGAGCACCCAAGATCCGTCAACGACGCGGACAAGTCCATCTGCTGCGACATCATGCACCGGGGCAATGTCACCAGCGCCGTGCGGGAGCTGTCTCGGATTCCGTTCCCGCGGGTGCCGTGCCCGTTCCGGTTGGTCGTCCACGGGGAGTTGCTGTAAGTTGCGCTCGGATTTCCCCGCCGCGGCCGGACCTCGACTAGAGGGCTCGCAACGCTCGCTCGTGCCTGAGGGGCAACGTTGACAGGTACCCTATCCCATGCTTAGCTGAAAACCAAAACTGAGTACCAAATTCAGTACGGGAGCAAAGGTGAACAGCATTCAAGCCCAAGACATCAAGCGCGGTGGGATTTCCGCCGTTGACGAGGCACTCCGCGACGGCCCGGTCCATATCATCAGCGACAACCGCCCGAGCTATGTCGTGCTCAGTGAAGCCGCCTATGCGGAGCTGTTGGAGTCCCATAGGGACTTGGCGAGAGAGGGCCTAGGTGAGTCTTTGGCAGATCTCGAGGCTGGCCGAACAAACCGCTACGAGGACGCCGACGCGTTGATGCAGGCCCTCGACAGCGACGAGTCATGAACTTCGCGCTGGTCACAACCCAGCACTTCGAACGTCGCGCTCGCAAATTTCTACGCAAGCATCCCGATCTGCGCTCCACTCTGCGGCATACCCTGGACGATCTCAGCCGAGATCCCTTCGAACCACAGCTCAAGCTTCATCCGCTCTCCGGCAATCTCGCTGGCGTGCAGGCGGTCAGCCTCACCTACTCGTATCGGCTGACCTTGCTGGTGCGCGTGACCGAGCAGGAGATCGTCCTGCTCGACATCGGCACCCACGACGAGGTCTATCGTTGATGTTGTCAAACTCGACCGACTGGCGCCACCACCTCAACCGGCCTACACTCGGCCTATGCAGAAACCCTATGCGAGGACCGACCGATGTCCGACCGCCATCCGTCCAACGGCGTTGCGCAGTCGCCGCCCCCGCGCACCGCGCGGCTGTTCCGCAACGGCACCAATCAGGCAGTACGCCTGCCGCGGGAATTTGAGCTCGACGCTGACGACGTCATCATCCGCCGCGACGGCGACAGTCTGGTCCTGACTCCGAAACCGCGTACCTGGGACGACTATTTCGCCCAAGGTAGCCGCTTGGATCCGGACTTCCCCGATCCACGGGAAACCCATTCTTCCGAGGACCGCGAGCCGCTCTGATGCGCTGGATGCTCGACACAAACACCTGCATCTACGTGATGAAAGACCATCCGGCGCAAGTACAGCAGCGACTGCGAAGGGTGGCCGTCGGTGAGGTCGCAATCTCCGCCATCGTGCTCGCCGAGCTACGGTTCGGCGTTCA
This sequence comes from Cloacimonadaceae bacterium (SeqCode), assembly GCA_942491655.1. GTDB lineage: Bacteria > Cloacimonadota > Cloacimonadia > Cloacimonadales > TCS61 > SDB. Next base: position 351,894 of record CALOBL010000019.1, on the reverse strand, counting down.
AAAGAGCCGACGGCGGGAACAGAGCACCGCCGCGCTGGCGGACTTTCTACGTTTTTGCCTGGTGCTCGACTGGCCGCAGGAAGCAGTAGACCTCTACGCCGAAATCCGTGCTGACCTTGAGCGCCGCGGCACGCCAATCGGTCCGAACGACCTGCTCATCGCCGCTCACGCCCGCTGGCTCAACGCCACACTGGTTACCAGCAACATCGGCGAGCTGAGCCGAGTGGCAGAGCTCAGGCTCGAGGACTGGCGCAGTTGATAACCGGAATAGGCTTCGCTGGCGCTCAGTCCAACCTGAGCGGCCTAAACGCGGAGCACAAAGCTGAATCCGATTATGTCCATCAGGAGGCCCAGTGACTCAACCAAGGAAACCGGTCGCGCCGGGAGAAGGCGAGCGGCGCGCACAGCGTGGCTACGTGCCCCAGTACGACTCTGCCGCTGCGGCGATCTATGCAGCCTTGAAACGCAACGATTTGACCTGGGTTGGATTAGCTGATCGCGGTGCGGGAGCCAATTACGGTGACGCTTCACCATTTACACTTGGTGGGGGATGCCGGGTACGATGATTCTTGGCAGCCGAGACATCTTCCTAGCGTGCGCCCAGAGGGAAATGGTGTAAATGGTGTAAATGGTAAAGTGTCACCGTAATTTCCGCTGGTTTGGACCGCCATCGACAGGGGCAAGCCTATCATCGAAGCAAAATCAGACCCTCGTTCCCCGAGCCAAGCGTGCGGTGCGACCGACAGCGGTCGTTGTTAAGGAAGATGTCGCAAGAGTCAGGCTGCTTCTTGGGGGTCCAGGGTCATGGGGGGCCAGGGTCAGTAACCCAGCGCCGCTTGCGGCGGGATCGACGCAAACTCGGACAGCGGAGATGTACCGACCGAAGGCCCCGCTGTGCTGATGCCTTCGAGATGAGTAGACTGTTCTCGCAACCCAAACCCGCCAGCCGTAACCATTGGGAGTCTCATCCATGCAGCTCACACTGGACATGCCTGAAGCAGCCTTCGCAACGCTCCATCAAGCCCCGGACGAGCTTGCGAAAGAGCTTCGCATCGCCGCAGCCGTCAAGTGGTACGAAATCGGTCGCGTCTCCCAAGGTCGAGGGGCCGAGATCGCGGGTCTAAGCCGCGCGGCCTTTATCGACGCCCTCTCCAGCTATCGCGTAAGCCCGATGCAGTACACCGAGCAGGAGCTGGCGGACGAGCTCTCGGATGCCGATTGACGCAGTTGTTGTGAACGCCTCGCCGCTGATCCTGCTCTTTCGGGCAGGCTACGGCGACCTCTTGCCGCAGTTGTTCTCGCGAATCATTGTGCCCGAGGCCGTCTGGACGGAGATCGCCGCAGGCGGGGTCGGCGATGCCGCGGCGAATGCCTTGCCCAACCGACCATGGGTAATACGGCAACCCGTGGAGCCCTCACTTCGAGTCTTAGACTGGAGCCTGGGGGCCGGTGAGACCGCCGTCATCAGCCATGCTCTTGAGCATCCCGGCCTGCGAGCCATGCTCGATGATCGCGATGCCCGTCGGTGTGCGCGTACGCTGGGTGTTCAGACTCTCGGCAGCGGCGGCATGCTGATCTTGGCAAAGCGCCGAGGTCTGCTCCCCTGCGTTGCTGACGCCCTGCAACGGCTAAGCGACGCTGGTCTTTGGATTGGCGATGACGTGATGCGGCTGCTGCTGATGAACGCTGGCGAGCAATTGCCCGAGGAATGATGGGCAGAATCCCTGTCGTCTTCTGGCTTATGTGGGCTGAGTTCAGAGACGCGTACACTGTATCCGGAACGGGCAACCCGCATTTCTGCCTCCGTTGAAGTAGTGATTATATGTCTTCGAAACGTCTCATCGAATTGCTGCGACAAGAAAGAGAGAAACTCAATGAAGAAGGGGTGCGATGGTTACAGCAATACGCGGCCAAAGCCGGAAGAAGCAAACCATTCTATCGCACAACCTTTTTTTTCATTTGCAAGGATTTGGCAGAGCATCCTGAGAAAGTATGGCGTAATTCGCGGGAACAGCAGGAATCGATAAAGCGGTTTCTCAGAGACCGAGGTATCGCTCCAGCGAAAAACGGATGGAATCCCGTGCCCTGGTATACGGCCGATTGGAAAAATTGGGAGAAGAAGGTTCAGACGGATTTTGACGGGGAGCATGACCAATTCCTTGAGCGAAGAGAAGACAAAGCCACAAAGACAAAGGAAATCAGGTTTAGGGATGACAAACTTGCGCGGGTAGCAGCCGACTTTTTCACCACGGAAAATGCATCTACTCAAACTCCCGAGGTTGAAGACCCAGTGCCACCAACAACTCCATGGCAAGAGCTTGCACGGCAGCTATTCTGGAACCCCATCAACAAGATGGACGATGTTGCAAGCCTGCTTGAAGACAAGCCACAGCTGATCTTCTACGGCCCGCCTGGTACGGGAAAGACCTATGTCGCACGGGAGATCGCGCGACATCTCGCAGGCGATGAGGAGCCAATATTCGTTCAGTTTCACGCGTCTTATGCCTATGAGGACTTCGTCCAGGGATATCGCCCGCTCATATCTAGTAGCGGCGACAGTGTGTTCGATCTGGTCAACGGGCACTTGCTGAAGGCGCAGGAAACAGCTAAGGCTTCACCGGACCGAAAGGTCGTGCTGCTGATCGACGAGATCAACCGCGCGAATCTGCCGAGGGTTTTCGGCGAGCTGTTCTTCGCGCTGGAGTACCGCGACAAAGAAATCCATCTCCAGTATCGTGACGAGCCGCTTCGACTCGCTGAGAATCTCGTTGTAATGGGGACCATGAATACCGCGGATCGCGGCATTGCCCAGATCGACGCAGCACTGCGGCGACGTTTCCATTTCTTCCCGCTGTACCCGGACAAAGACCCGATTAAGGGTCTTCTGAGTCGCTACCTTCGCGCGCAACCCGGCGATTCTAAACTGGCAGATTGGCTGCCGAAAATAATCGATCAAGCGAACCAGAAGCTCACTGAGCACGGATTTCGGGATGCCTTGATTGGCCACAGCCACTTCATGTCGCCGGGCCTTGATGAAGATAAAGTGGAATTGATATGGAACTACTCCATCATGCCGATGCTGGAGGAGCGCTATCCGGGGGATGAGCGCCGGGTGTCGGAATTCGCTCTCGATACGCTCCGCCGGGATGCAACATCGGGTTTGGAGTAGAACCTTTGATTCGGCACGTGCTGCACGAACAGGCGAAAGAGCGCATACGAGGGCTGTCCGCCGAGCAGATCACGGAGATTAGACGCGCGATTCCGGGCATCGTCATCGAGCCCGGAGATGATCCCGACAGCTATGACGTCCATACGAGCTGCTACGTTGGCACAGTCCGCCTTGACTTCGGGGAGCTATGCATCCTGCCGAAGTTGACGATCGAGCGAGTGCTGTTTCTTTGGTCTTACAGCTTCGACTCGAAGCACTGGCGAGATCGCGAGGTCGAGTTCGCCGAGGCGCCGGATCTGATCAACGCGCTGGCGCATGCGTTCGCGTTGGAATTGGAATTACAGCTTCGCTCTGGCTTCATTGAGGACTACCAACCTCGCGAGGAGAACGAGCGGGCCGTTCGCGGTAGGATTATGCTCCTTGAGCAGTGGGGCAATACCCGAAGGCGCCGACCGGCGGTGGCCTGTGCCTATGACGAGTACACCGTCGACATCCTGGAAAATCAGCTCCTGAAAGAGGCGACGCGGATTCTCCGGGCGTTTCTCGAAGTGGACCAGAACTCTGCGAAGGCGTTGGCCCGTTGCGCCCAAGAACTGTTGGATGTGTCTTCGGTCCGATTCGCTAGGCAGCGGATTCCCGAAGTTCTTGACCGACCGGCGAATCGCCGGTACAAGCGGGCAATCGAGTTGGCGCGGCTGATCCTGTCCCGCGGCTCCTTTGAGCTGCACGAGGACGACGCGCGAGCGCTACGGATGCGCGGCCTCCTGTTTGACATGAACCGTGTGTTCGAGGAGTTCGTTCGCACCGCCCTTCGCCGCGCGCTGCGGGTGTCGAAGAGGGCCTTCGGCTCCACTGCCACCGTACCGGAAGGTGTCCATCTGCACCTAGACTCGGCATCAGCGGTGCGGTTGCAGCCTGATCTGCTCTGGGTCCGATCAGGCGACCTGTGCTTCGTCGGGGACGTTAAGTACAAGAAGCTCGCGCCATCCTACATGCCGAACGCCGACATCTATCAGATGCTGGCCTACCTGGTCGGGAGCGGTGTTGACACCGGCATGCTGATCTACCCGAAGAGTGAGGACGAGCCGTGGAACCGGGACATCGAAATCCTGATCGATGGGCGCAGATGGCGCATTTTGGTGAGGATCATCGACCTCGAAGGACCTTCGGAGAGCATCCTCACCGAGATTGACCGTTTGGCGAAGGAGATTCGGGCGATCACGGCTAGCGCGCTCGAAGGGTGTGAAGAAAGCGCTTGGAAGCCCCCTGAGGTTTTTGCGAGGGGGAACCGAGGTCGAAGTAGTTCTTGTTTCGTGGACCCTTCGCAAGTAGGCGCTCGGGGCGGTGAGATTCTTGCGGCTCGGAGAAAGGGGCGGAACGAAACGTGGACGCGGCTATTCGAAATGCGTCCACATTCGCAAAACGTGAACAACCTTCCGTTGCGCCTCAACCTGGTAAACGAGGCGGTGCTGGATGTTGATTCGGCGGGAGTAGTAGCCGGACAGGTTGCCTACAAGTTTTTCGAATCGGGGCGGTGTCGTGAAGGGATCGTGCTCCAGAAGACGCAGCAGCTTTTCTGCTTGATTCTTGAGCCCGGCGGCTTTCAGCTTCTTGGCGTCTCTAACGGCCTTGGATGACAGGATGACGGTCCACGTCACCACTCCAAATCCTCTAGCTTGGTACCGCGCTCCAGCGGCTCCTTTGCTGCTTCCTTGATGGAATCCACAAGGCCGGGTACTTGGTTGAGGTGCAGGGACTCTGCGATTGCCTCCCAGTCGTCCGCGCTGATCACGACGAAGTCTCCACCGTTTCGGCGCGTCACGTGCAGCACGTCATGGTTCTCAACCACCGCGTCTACCGTGGCCTTCAGGTGCTCACGAAAATAGTTTGCTGTGACCTCGTTCATAAGCCAGACCGTACTGCGGTCCCGTACTGCTGTCAACGCATGGGAGAAGCGGGTGCCGGGCGAAGACCGGGGTCATGCATGGCAGCATTGTGAGAAGCGCGCGCACGGCGGAAAGCGATAGCGGTTCCGCCACCGGCGGATGGCCCCGTCGCCGACTCCCGATCCTCATCGACCATCCCCTACCGGCGACTTCGGTCGGTCCGCTGCGCTTGTCCCACCCCGAAGCCGCAGCCTTGCCCCGGCTGTTTGAGCAGTTCCTGTTCAAGCGTCCAAGTGCCTGAAAAGACGAGCATCGGCAAGCCGTGCATTGTCGGTCCGCTCACGATCTCGGGCCAGGGACGGCAAGTGACCGGCGTCTTGGCAGTCCCTTGGCCATCCCGCGATTACCCAGTTTTACCCAATTGTTGGGGGCGCTGCCGCCGCTAGGCCGGCGCACACTCGCAGCCGTGGTTTCGGGTTAGGCCCTGAATCACGACCGACCCGAACCGCGCATCCCTGGAGCCTGCCGACAGGCCATCCGCTCCAGCCAGTGCATCACGCGCCTGCGGGGTTCGGAATGCACTTCTGCAAACGTCCGAGGGCAACGCGCTGCGATGACGACGACTCCCCGCAAGACACATGTCGAGTTCGCCGGGCCGGTGCGCTACCGCGTCGTCGTGGAGGGCGAGCTGGGCGCGCAATGGGCGGATCGCCTGGGCGACCTGGCGATCACCACCGCGATCAACGGGGACGGTGTGGCGCAGACGACCTTGTCCGGACGGTTCGCCGACCAGGCGGCGTTGAATGGACTGATGGAGACCCTCTACAGCCTGCACCTGCCCATCATCCGGGTGGAGCAGATTGAGGGGTTCGATGAGATCGACGCTCGCCCTTTTGTTCAAGCTGACCGAGGCAGCCTCGGCCAATCGACAACCAAGCCAAGAGAGCAGAGGAAAGACAGATGAGTCTACCAGGCAAGACCATGAAGATCGGCGGCTGGAACTACCATGTAAGCGATCAAGGCAGCGGTGAAAAAGGAGTAGTCATGCTGGTTCACGGCATGCCCGATGACGGTAGCTGTTGGAAGTATCAAGTACCGGCATTATTGAACGCAGGTTACCGCTGTATTGTTCCAGATACGCTGGGTTACGGCCGCACTGACCGTCCAGTTGAAGTTGAGCATTACAAAGTTGAAAAGATAATTGCTCATATGTTTGAAATTATCGATCAGCTGGGCCTTAAAGATATCAACTTAGTGGGCCATGACTGGGGTTCTGCCATTACCTGGCCCATGCTCATGCAGAAACCGGAGCTGTTCAGAAAATACTGTTCCTTGTCAGTTGGCCACTTGGGCTGTGTTTTTGGTCAGGCCCACGACATGACTCAAGAACGAGGCACCCCCGAGCGCATGCTTGAATCCGTTAAGACCAACTGGTTCACCTACCACCATACTCAACCAGGTATGGAAGAACTTTACATGGCGAACGACTTCAAATACTTCGATCTTTTCTTCTGTTCGCATCCTGAAAAAGAAGAGGTCAAGCGACTCATCAAAGAGACCGGCCGTATCGAATGGCTCAACTATGACATAGCCAACCCGATGGTCATGGACTACCTGGCAACGGCCAAGGATCCGAACGTCTATCCGAACGTCAAGGTGCCGGTGATGGTGATTTACCCTGAGCAAGATATGTTCTTGTGGCCGAGCCCAAGCCATTGATACTCCTTCTACGTGGATGCGGAGTGTCGTATTGAATTCATTCAAGGTGGCCATTGGTCCATGCTGGATCACCCCGACGACGTCAACGTGCGGATGCTGGACTGGTTCGGCTCGGAAAGCTTCGACGTACGAGCCAATGTGAAAGAGGCCTGACGGCCAGGGAATCCCCGGCCGCCGGCGCTGGTGCGACGGCGGTCGGTCGATAGTCCGCGGTGGGCGGCCACGGGCCTGTCCACCCCCACCGACGCCACCCCTGGCAAGGTCCGACATGAGAGATCACCCGACGATGCCGAGGGGAGCCCCGCGGCGCATGCAAGGGCTCCTGTGTCCTTTCGCCCTATTGCTGTGCCTGTTCTGTTCGGTGCAGTCCGTGTCCGCGGACTCCACCGCCACAGCGGACGACGCCCGGCAACGGGACTTCGGCGGACCGGACGCGACCGCCAACCGGCTCGCGACCGATCGGGAGGTCACCGATACGCCGATCCAGCTCAACGCCCTCAAGCCCTGGTACCAATGGAAGGCCGGGCTGCGCGAGCGCCACGGCCTGGACTTCGGATTGGAGTACAACGCCACCTACCTCACCGGCGGCAGTCGCGTGTCCGACACCGACCCGAACGCGGCCGGGAGCATCTTCCGCTTCCGCGCCGCCTGGGAGGCATTCGGACGCGACACGGCCCACCCCGGCACCCTGATGTTTCTGGTCGAGCAGACTCACGGCTTCACACCGACGACGCCGAACGGCTTCGTCAGCGGCAACCTCGGCTATGCCGGGATCTCGAACATCCCCTACAACGACGAGGGCTGGCGGCTGAACACCCTCTACTGGGGGATCAGAAGTTCCAGGGTGGCAAGTACGAGTTCGTGATCGGTTACCTCGACATCAGCGACTATGTGGATGTCTATCCCCTCACCAGCCCCTGGACCGACTTCTTCAACTACGCCTTCAGCATCGGCGCCGGCGCGCTGGACCTGACCAACGACGCCTCTCTGGGGTTCGCAGCCGCCGCCTGGTTGACGGACTCGGTCTACGCGATGGCCGGGATGGTGGATCAGAACTCCGACGCCACCGATCCGCTGGAAGGCTTCAACACCTTCTTCAATGATCGCGAGTACCTCTACACCTCGAGATCGAGTTGGACCGGCGCCTCCCAGGAGGCCTACTTCCTGAACAACCTGCATCTCACCCTGTGGCAAGCGGAGGCGCGCGATGCGATCGGGGTGGACAATGGCTGGGGCTGCGTCCTGTCCTTCAACCACGCCATCGGTACCATCTGGCTCGGCTTCGCACAGGGCCGGCTGGTCGGAGGACGGCGGCAACCTGCTGGAGCGCTCGAACAACATCGGCAACGGCTATACGCCGGGCGGCCTTGAGCGGCTCGGGGCGGGGAGTCAGCTCGGCTTCGGCCTGAACTGGGGACGACTTCGAACTCGCGCCGCCTGTTCGGCACCCAGTCTGAACGATCAATACGCGGCGGAGCTGTACTATCGCTGGCAGGTGGCCGACGAGATCGCCATCACCCCGAGCATGAAGCTACTCGTCAACCCGTTGCTGAATCCGGACCAGGACCCGGCAAGTGTGGGTCGCCGGCGTGCAGGCGCGCTTCTCCCGCCTTCCTGATCGCGCGCAACCATCCTCTGGCCCGGAGCAACAGACCGAATGCATCGACCCCTATTGCCCTAACGACGGCCACCGCCTGCAGTGCGCTGGCCCTGGCCACTGGAGCCTCTCGCTCAGCCGCCCAAGATGAAGATGACGACCGAGGTCCCGCCGGGTGTTGCGACCCCGACCGGCTCGAGACCCGGCTTGGCACCCTGACCCCTGACCGACGGCGTACCGGACCAGGAGACTGCCCGAAAGGTCTACGACAACCTCGACTTCCAGCGCGCCGTGCAGGCCTACCTGGACAGCATCCAGATCGCGTCCATGTACGGGATGCGCAAGGGCATCCTGGAGTTTGGGCCAGCAAACGAAACCGCGCTGCTGTTCGAGACACTCATGGACTCGAAGGCGCTCTGGCTGACACCCAATACCGCAAGCGGTCTATATGGCCACCTGGCTGGAGCTCGGCGACGAGCCCATGGTCATCGGGACGCCACCCAACGTGCTCGGCATCATCTCTCCGGCAGCACCGATGTGATCGCTTCAGCCTATTCCCTGGCAGATTACCGCATCGCTTCTGAACTGGGCGGTGAAGATGCAATGCACGACCTGCAGTATCGGGCTGGCCGCTATGGAATTAGAATTGCCTGCGATATGGTACCTAATCACATGGGGCTGGATTCGGACTGGATAGTCGATCATCCTGACTGGTTTCTGCAGCTGCCACATCCCCCCTATCCCTCCTATTCCTTTAATGGTCAAAATCTTACAGATAGACAGGAGATAGAGGTTTTCCTGGAAGATCACTATTATGAAAAATCCGATGCCGCTGTCGTTTATAAACTCTACGACAGACGGGATGGCAGATCTCGCTATATTTACCATGGTAATGATGGCACAGGCATTCCCTGGAACGACACGGCTCAGCTCAACTATCTGCTTCCCGAAGTAAGAGAAGCCATTATTCAGAATATTATCCGCATTGCTAAACAGTTCCCGATCATCAGATTCGATGCCGCCATGACTCTGGCTAAAAAACATATCCATCGCCTCTGGTTCCCGCAACCCGGTTCAGGTGGAGACATTGCCAGCCGGGCTCAGTACGGTCTCAGTAAAGAAGAGTTCGACCAGCATCTTCCAGTTGAATTCTGGCGTGAAGTAGTGGACAGAGTTGCTGAAGAAGCACCCAGAACTTTATTGCTGGCAGAAGCTTTCTGGATGATGGAAGGATATTTCGTTCGTACCCTGGGCATGCACCGCGTCTACAACAGTGCTTTCATGAATATGTTGAAAAATGAGGATAATGCCAAATACCGGAAATCTATATATAATATCATAGAATTTAACCCGGAGATCCTGAAAAGATTCGTCAATTTCATGAGTAATCCGGATGAAGACACAGCCATTGCTCAATTCGGTAAGGATGATAAATATTTTGGCGTCTGCCTGGTTATGTCTACTATGCCCGGTCTTCCTATGTTCGCCCATGGTCAGATCGAAGGTTTCACAGAAAGATACGGCATGGAATTCCCCAAAGCCCGATGGGAGGAATCTGAAGATCATTATCTGGTTCAGAGGCATCAGCGCGAGATCTTCCCCCTGTTAAAAAAGAGGATCATTTTTTCTGAAGTGCAGAATTTCCTGCTCTTCGATTTCCAGACCGAGGAAGGCTATGTTAACGAAAATGTTTTCGCCTATACAAATGAAAACCGCAACGAAAGATCATTAATCGTCTACAATAATAAATTTGAAAACACCCGAGGCAACATCCACTGGGCAAATACTGTTATCAAAGAGAATGATGAGCCCGTTTGGATCCGAAAAAATCTGGGTGACGCACTCCATTTAAATAATAGCTCAGATCATTATCTTATTTTCCGGAATCAAATTTCCGGCCTGGAATATATCAGAAACTGTGCCGAGATCTATAACTCCGGACTTTTTCAGGAGCTTGGTGCCTTTAAATATGCTGCTTATCTGGATTTCAGAGAAGTTAAAGACGATGCTGACAGAAAGTATGCCGAACTTTCAAGATACCTGCAGGGCGGTGGAGTTCCCGATATCAATATTTCATTCAAAAAACTGGCTTACAGGGATATCCATGAAGCCTTCAGAATGACGGTTGGACCTGACATACTTAAACAGCTGCAGACATTGTTAATTAAACCTGCCGAGCTGAAGAAATTCCTGCCAGAACTGGAATATAGACTAAATATTTTTATTAATGTTCTTAAAGAGGAAATATTTCCAGATCTCAAAACGAATAAGATCCTGCCTGGATTACTTAAAAAATTGTATCTCCTTATGACTAATGAAACTTTCAAATTTTCAGAGCATAAACTCCTCATTTCCTGGTTACCGTTAATGGAAATTGCCCTTTCTTGTAAAGATCCCGATCAGATTTCTCAACAGCTGCTGCAGGAGATCATGCTGGCAAATGAGATCATTGAGATTAATGGTCTAAAGCACGAACCTAACTATATTACAGAATTATTTGAGCTGCTGGCAAAATATGAAACGCTGCTGAATACTAAAACGCAGAAAGAGAGCTGGCAAAATCTGCAACTGCTTTTCCAGGATCAAAAGGTAAGGAAGATCATCGGAGTAAATAGATTCGATAACATTGACTGGTTCAACCTGGAGCTGCTACAGGAATTCATGCAGTTGTTGATTCTGGTTAATTCCGTAAGTTTCTTTTCAGGAAAGAAATTGAGCAAAACTGCCATCAGTAAATTTGAAAAAATGATCACTAAGATCACTCTTAAATTGCCCGTCATCATCAAAGATTCCGGGTATAATCTGGAGAAATTTATCGCGCAGTTGTCATAAGTCTATAATAATTAATAGCTTATAACGTTTACGGTCATGATTGGGGCTTGAATAAGTAACAGATATAGCCTCAAATGTCTTCAGATATTATAGATGATATTCTAACTTTTTAGTCTTATTGTGTACTACACTCACCTGCAATAACTTCGAAATAATCCAGGTTAAACTTTCCTGTCATACCAGTCCTGCATAAAGCTTACCAGTTCCTGGCGGTTTGGAGGAAAGCCGTTCCGTACATAAAATCCCGAAGTACTAACACCCAGCAACAGACATTGTTCCGGCGTAAAACCGCATAGCCAGCCATTACAGAAGCCGGCATTGAAATTATCCCCGGCCCCGGTCGTCATCAATGGCCGGGAGGTATAAGGTCCCGACACCCAATCAGAGGTATCATGAGTAGCAACCGCAGCTCCATCTGTCGGATGGATCACAACAGCTGAAAGATCAAGCTTGCTGCGGATCGAGGCAGCCCTGGCTGTAATAACTTCCTCTTGAATTTCCAGCACTTCTGCGATTGCAGCCGACTCCCTTTTATTCAATCCCAGGATCACGCGGGTATTCTCTTCCAGTGCGGAGACGGTCTGCAGCACTTCACGGATATCTTCTCTGGTTCTTTTCTGCGGATCAGCCAGATCTATGAAGATTACGGGTGAAACCGTTAAATTTTTAAGAATATTGTTAATTCCTGCCATAATGGAAGTCAATCCCGGCAGCATTGTCCAATTGGTAATTGCGATCAAAGCACTGCTGCTTATCATTTCTGTAAGTTTTTCCAGGGGAATTTTAGCCAACAGGGTCTGCCAGTTAACTTCTCCCAATGAAGTCAATTTACCCAGCATTATCTTGCCGTCATTGAACTCCAGTGCATCCGTATGACCAGGATCGCCCAGACTGTAAACCTCGTTTAAACCATCGGCGAAATTGTGGAATATCGGATGGATCTTTTCCTTACCCAGGCAACCAATATAAGTGATCTCGTGATCCTGATATTTCAAGGTATTCGCCAGGATAGGCCCATTACCACCCAGTTTCACCTGAGCCGGCACCAGTTCAATGTTGGAACTGAGTCCAGCTGCTTCTGCTATCCTTTCCGAAAAATCTGTGATCGAACTTATCCGGGTGTAATGTTCATAGTTTTCACGCTGATCAACCACATGGATGATCTCATCGATAAATCCATCAAAGCCGACCAGAATCCTTTTACGTTTCCACTTTAAAGGAAATTCCTCGATCACTTTTTCCAACTGATAATCCTGATTCATATTTTCCTCCGAATGCGGCTGAATATTTTTCACAGAGCGATATTTTGAACAAGAAAAATCTTCTTATTTTACACAAGTAAAGGGACAAAGTTCTTGCCAGAATTTTCCGGACGCAGATTTCTAAATCAAAAAAATGAGGAGTTAAACGTGAAGTTAAATAGAGCCAGCGGAATTCTGCTGCATATTACATCCCTTCCTGGAAATAATGGTATAGGTACCCTGGGTGAGAATGCATATAAATTTATTGATTTCCTGAAGGAAGCATACCAGAAATACTGGCAGATCCTGCCTACTGGACCCACCGGTTATGGAGACTCACCCTATCAAACCTTTTCCGCCTTTGCCGGTAATCCTCTGCTTATAGATCTGGAAGAGCTTACTGCAGCCGGCTTACTGGATAAAGCAGAGACCGTGATTCCGGAAAATCTTGATAACACCCAAATTGACTTCGGTCAGTTGATCAACTGGAAGTTCCCTCTGCTGCATAAAGCTTTTAACAATTTCAACCAAGATGCCGAATTTGATCAATTCTGCAGAAAAGAAGCTTTCTGGCTGGAAGATTATTCCCTTTTTATGGCTCTGAAGAACAAATTCAACGGCAAATCCTGGCTTAACTGGGAAAATGATCTAAAACACCGCAAGGATTTCCCCCTTAAAGCAGCAGCCACAGAACTCTCTAACGAGATCCAGTACCATAAATTCCTGCAGTTCACTTTCTTCCGCCAATGGAGAAATGTTAAAAAATATGCCAATGAAAACGGTATTGCCATTATCGGTGATATCCCGATCTTTATAGCTATGGATAGCGCTGACGCCTGGTCTCAAAATGATTTTTTCCAATTCGATGAAGACCTCCTGCCAGAGGCAGTTGCTGGTGTTCCACCAGATTTTTTTAGCCAGACAGGACAGCTCTGGGGTAATCCTCTCTATAATTGGGATCAGCTGCAGAAAGACGGATTTCGCTGGTGGAAAGAACGGTTTAAAGTCCAGCCTGGATATTGCTGATCTGATCAGAGTTGATCATTTCCGCGGTTTTGCCGGCTACTGGTCAGTTCCCTTCGGAGAAGATAATGCCGTTAACGGTGAGTGGAAAAAAGCCCCGGGAATTGAACTGTTTACTTCCCTGCAGCAGGAATTTAAGAACCTGCCCGTGATCGCTGAAGATCTGGGCGTTATCACTGAAGATGTTGTTGAACTAAGAGATAAATTTGGTTTCCCCGGCATGAAGATCCTGCAGTTTGCTTTTGGCACCGGATCTGATAACCCCTTCCTGCCGGAAAATTATGAGGAAAATTGCGTAGTCTATACCGGTACCCACGATAATGACACAACTGTCGGCTGGTTTGAAAAACTTCCCGATGACCTGAAAAAAGAAGTATGCAGCTACCTGAAATGTGACGGAACAAATATTCATTGGGATCTTATTAGAACCGCATGGAAATCAAAAGCTGCTTTTGCCCTTGCTCCCATGCAGGATCTGCTGGGATTAAACAGTGAAGCCCGAATGAATACACCCGCCAGCACCTCTTCCAATTGGAAATGGCGAATGAAAGTTGATGATATGTCTATTGAACTTGCCAGAAAGATGAGAGATCTAACCTGGGAAAATAAGAGATAATATCTTAAAAGCATTAATCTTAATAAATCATAATCACCAGCGATTTCTCGGTTTCCGGATCAAAGAAATGGAAATAATCTTCCTTCACTGACAGTTTAACAGTATCACCGGGATTTAAGGGAAGCCTGGTTTCCATGCGTACAACAAACTTTATATCATCTATAGTACAGAATATGATGATCTCGTTCCCCATCGGTTCAATAACGTCTACTTTAGCTGTTATAATACCATTTTCATCATGGATCAGATTTTCCGGTCTGATGCCGAAAATAATTTTTTTGCCGGAATATGCTTTCAATTTCTCTGTCTGTTTCTCAGTTAAAGGAACCGACATGCCGGGAGCTTTGAAGATCAAGCCATTTTCATCGTGAATTTCACCTGGAATGAAATTCATGGCCGGACTGCCGATAAAACCGGCAACAAACATATTGATGGGATGATCATAGAGGCTGAGTGGTGTATCTACCTGCTGAATAAGGCCGTTATGCAACACGCAGATCCTGTCCCCCATGGTCATGGCTTCCACCTGATCATGAGTTACATAAATTATGGTAGTATCCAGTCTCTTATGAAGCTTGCTGATCTCGGCTCTCATCTGGACCCTTAGTTTGGCATCCAGATTGGATAATGGTTCATCAAATAGAAATACTTTGGGTTGACGGACAATTGCTCTTCCCACTGCCACCCTCTGGCGTTGTCCACCGGAAAGTGCTTTGGGTTTTCGATCCAAAAGCTCACTTAAACCCAGGATCTCAGCTGCATCATCAACTCTCTGCTTGATCTCCTCTTTGGGGAATTTCCTTAAACGAAGTCCGTAAGCCAGATTTTCAAAAACTGTCATATGCGGATATAATGCGTAGTTCTGGAATACCATGGCGATATCACGGTCTTTGGGCTGAACATCGTTCACTACTCTGTCGCCGATATATATCTTTCCAGAAGTGATCTCCTCCAGACCAGCTATCATTCTTAGTGTAGTAGATTTACCGCATCCGGAAGGACCTACCAGCACCATGAACTCCTTGTCTATTATTTCCAGATCGTTGTCTATAACAACATGAACTTTTCCGTCATAGACCTTGTTGACTTTTTCCAGTAAAACTCTTGCCATTTATCGCCTCCAGCTTATATCATTCTTTTATAATTCTTGCTTTCATTCCTTCTGAAACGGACTGCCAGTCATTGGTTTGACTGAAAACCGCGATCGTCAGTTGCGGGAAAACATCTTCCGCAAGAACTACTATTCTGCTGTCGATCATCAGTTTCGTTCCTGTTTCAATACCATTCTCACTACCCAGATTTATTACTACTTTCTCATCTGTCACCTGTTTAACTTCACCGGCCAGAGCATCACCTTTAACTTTGGATGAAAAGGGATATACTGCCGGTATAACTGCGTATTTTTTTGCTTTTATATCGTAGGAATTAAGAATAAATTCCTGTTTACTAGCTAGAGGAACGATCATATCTATTACATTGGGATCATAGTCCTTTATAAGATCACTTTCTCCCCCGCCAAAATTGAATTGAGAAGCAGTTGAGTTAACTTCCCGGATATAGATGTTTTTTTGTGCGGTTTGAGAAAAATCCTGAGAAAACACCAGAACGGAGAATCCCCAATCTTCACTAATCTCACCCAGTTGTGTACTTTGGAGATCCTGGCATACAACTTTGTTTTTTCGGAAGTCTGAAATATTTTATCGGGAAAATATGTTCTGCGTGCCAGTTCCGGCTGCTTTACAGTTAAATAACCTTTATACCTGGCAGGAAGTGCTCCGATCACAACACATTTTTCCCAGGCAGATTCTGAATTTAATTGTACATTGGTACCGGCAATTGTCTCACTGAATCCTGAATCAACCCTATGATCTGTATCAATGTAGACATGAACTAAAGGTAAAATAAATTCGTTTCCCAGATCGTATTTGTATTCAAATTCACTATGCTGAACAGGCAATATTTTACCAGCAAATGTCAATTGGAACTCATACACTTCATCAATTAAAGTAATTCTGAAATCAGTTATATCAAATATCCCATCTGTAAACATTCTATTATCAGGATATTTGATATAACCGGCTCCATGATCATCATTATCAGGATCAGTCAAATGGAGGATCAACTCATCACTATATAAACTTAGATTTATAGTGATCACGATTAATAATAATATTAACAGTTTTTCTTTATTCATAATTTAAAAAACTCTGGCAGCCATTTTTGACTGCCAGAGTTATCATAACTTATTCTACAGGAGCTCCACCAAAAATATATGTGAATGTAGCATCCTCGTTGGGAACTACTTCTTGTCTATTGAAACCACCATTATTATCATCTACACCATGTTCTGCAGGAACAGCTTCAGCTTCCGGCCAGGTTGTACCATTAACAAACTTAAACTGAATGGTAGATCCCATATCCATTTCTACAGTTACCGAATAGATGTTATCCATATCATCATCCGCCAATAATGTTGCACCTGGATCCCAGTTCTGGAAAGAACCAGCTACATGAACACCATCACCTGAAACTTGTTCTGCGGACATATCGACCTGTAATGTAATATTTACTACACCCTGAGGTTCTGGAATCTCGTAGGTGGCCTGGCCATATCCATTTGCATTTACATCTACAGTAGGATTAGGACCTTCTATAAGCCAAATACCCCATTCAGAACCATCATCTTCAATTGCACCCCATTCATATACTCCTTCTGGAATATCATTAATGGTTACAGTCCAGACATTACCATTCTGTACCATTGGGTGCAGTACTCCCCAATCAGGATCGAATCCACCTTTAACTTTAATATTCACATAGGAATTTGTTCCATCTATAACAGTAATTGTAACTCCGGTTAACTCAGGCGCAATTGGATCACCTGCTCTTCTGTCAGCACAGGATGCCATCAAACCCAGCATCACTACTGCCATAAGTAAAAGATAAATAACTCTTTTCATTATGCTCTCCTTTCTTAAAATTTAACTTCGAATGCAGCGTGGACAGTAGACCAGCTCAGATCAAGATCGCTATCTTTTGTTTCGAAAGTTCTTTTAATGAAATGTTCGCCTCTTAACCAGAAGTCAAATCCGCCGAAATTATAAACCCATTTGTGATTAAGTACTATGTCATTATTGGCATAATCGCTGTCATATTCTGCGCCAAAAGCATCAGTTCCTGCTTCATTGAAATCAACATTCTGGTATCTGGGTCTCAGTTCCAGGCTAATGGCATTGGTAAGTTGTTTTTGCATCTGCAGTTCAACAACCATTGCGGTCATTTCTATATTGTGTGTTCCTACAGGAAGAAGACTGTTATCAGAATAATCTGCCATAACATCTTGCCAATTACCGAATTTACCAATTAAACCCAGTTTAATCCCACTCATGGTAGTTCTAATTGCCAGGTCACCCACAATAGCACTGAAATCTTTAGGCTCTTCATAATACCAGGCATTGGTCATATCATCGCCTTCGTAATTATCATTTACTTCATCGATCTTACCATCGTTATTATCTGTTTTCATCAGGTAATTGATCTGACCCTTAACATTGAATTCACCAAAATCCATGTCGCCATCTAAAGTTGCACCCATATAACCGATAGCAGATTCATAGAAATCTTCACCCAGTCTAAGGTAGTTGTTATCAGTCATTGCTTCGTTAACAGCAGACTGACCACCGCCATATAGGAAGGTTTTTAAGCTTTGATGCTGACGTGCGCCTTCCTGATAATCAGATCCATCAGTGAAACGAAGCGCATTAATACCGCCATTTATCAAAAGCATATCATCTTCCCTTCTGCTTCCGAATGGTGTATAAAGGTTGTTATCAAGATAGAAAACCTGGGCTTTAGGTGTAAAACCAATACCAAAAGGATCTGTAGTATTCAGTGTGAAAATTCCACTGAAAGTATTTACATCTGCATATACCTCATTGATTCCAAACCAGTGAGGAGGTGTCTGCATGGTAACCCAGGAAAGGTTATCAGCAATATTATCTTCATTAACATCTAATTCATCAGCATATTTCTGCATGGTGAAAATACCAACTAAGTTCACACCAACTTCATCGGTGATATTGAAATCCGAGTCCAATGAAAAACCGATCTCCTGGAAATCATTCCTTCTGTCTACAGTTCCATCATCAACGCCTGCTACGTCATCATCTTCCGGATCAAGATTACCATCAGAGAACATCATCATATCAAGATTGGTAATCCATTTATCTTCCATTGGATTAAAACCAAAGTTTAAAGCATAAGTAGCATCTTCAGATCTGAATGAATTAACACCGTTCCAGCCTGGTCCCATATAACCGGCATTCCACATTCTGGCCAGATTCCAGGAGAAGATTTCTCCTATCTCAGCACCACGTACTACTATACCTTTAATATTGTCTCTATCGATATATCTTCTATCAGAAACCAACCATTTATTGAAAGGTAATCCCATTGGTGTACCTAACTCAATCTGTTTAATGAATTCGATATTAGGATTTACCTGGATCAGGAAACCTCTTAATTTGAAAAATCCCCTGGAATCATCCCAGTCATCTGCCCATGAAGAAGCACTGCTTTCACCATCACCTGTACTTTCATCGGAATTAAAAATGGTTTTTGTTCTTATGTAAGCTCTAACATATTGAGAAACCGTCGCGTTTACTTCAAATTCAACTTCAGTCCTCATGAAATTACCATACTTCTTATCTCCGCGACCATATCCCGGCCACATTGAAGCACCACTTGAAAATGAACCGAAACTGCCACTGTTCCAGTAGATGTTCCCACTGGAATTGGTCCATCGATACTGGGAGTAGATCTTCCCACCCCAGTCAACCCGTACTTCTGCAAATACAGAGGTTACGAATAATAAGACTAATCCAATGATCAATAATTTTTTTGTCATTTACTCCTCCTGTTTGGTTTATTCAGGATAAACCAGTTTTATTGTTGTTAAAACATCATCTTCTGTTTCTTCCGGATCCATTCCGCTTTCCCAGTCGTCCAGCATATCATACTGTAATTGAACTTCATCATCAGATCCATCAGCATTGTCTACGAACATATCTATTACATTAGGATCACCAGCGCCATCTGCACCATTGCCGAATCTATGCTGCCCGTTATATTCATTAACACGGCGCATTAACACACACCAGTCTCCTGGAAATCCGGTAGCACTTAACATAAGTATACCATAACCCCATTTACTGATATCTGCATCATTACCAACACCCAGATCTGCTTTTTTTACAGTAGCTTTAATTGATTTACCGATCGGCTTGATCTTGCTGGGCAGTACAATGTCATCTTTCATGTCTGCTGCTTTCATGTCTATCTCGCCATTGATTTTGGGAACCGTATGCGGATCGATAAAAACCAATTTTTCCCAGGCATTAGCCGGGTCCACCAGCACCTGAGTACCGGGAAGCGTTTTTGTGTAACCTGAACCTTCAACATGATCAAGGTCAATATAGACCTGGATCTGCTGCACATCCCAGTAATCTCCCCAATTGAATGTTACAGGTGCATTAAAGCTGATCTTAATCTCGATCTCATCACCTTTGTCTTCAATTGTTGCTTTAGTTAAATCAAAAGATCCTGCCACATAAATGGGGTCAGTGGGATATGTGTAATTCCCCGGTCCCTTGTCATCTCCTTTGGGATCTTCGAACTCGATCTTGGTCCCGGCGATCAGCAGATTCGTTACCAGCAGAATCAGCATGATTAAACCCAGAACTGCTTTGTTACTTCTCATATAACCTCCTTATTATATTAACCTTTAACTCCACCTGCTGTCAGTCCGGATACCAGGAATTTCTGGAACATCATGAACAAGACGACAACAGGAATAGCTACTAAAACAGATGATGCGGCAAAATTGCCCCACTCTGCTCCAAACTCACCCACCATATTGCGTAATCCAATTGGTAAGGTGTATTTACTTTCAGAATCTAAAAAAGTTGCAGCCAGAATAAATTCATTCCAGGCTGTCATAAACGAAAATAATCCGGTAATGGCTATCGATGGCTTACTTAATGGTAGTATTATCTGCCAGAAGATCCTGCCCTTGGACGCTCCATCTATTGTGGCAGATTCCTCCAGTGAAATTGGGATAGTATCGAAATAACCTTTCAGCACCCAGATGGAAAATGGTAATGCAGTGGTCGAATAAATGATCACCAGGCCCCACAAGGATCCATAAAGGTGTAATACTTTTGAGATCAGGATAAATTGGGGTATTATCATCAACACACCTGGAAACATCTGGGTTACCAGTAAGGCCATCATTCCAGATCTCTGACCCGGGAATCTGAATCTTGAAAATGCATAAGCTGCTGTTGTAGCCAGAAATAGACTGGCAAAAGTTGTTACAAATGATACTATTACACTATTTCTTAACCAGATGAGAAATGGCTTCTGGGTAAATATTATCCTGAAATTATCAAATGAGAATTTTTCAGGGATCAAACTTAACGATGTGCTCAACAATGAAGTACCGCCAAAGGCTACTTTAAGCACCCAGAGAACGGGATAGATCGTGATCCCGGCAAAAACTATGAGTACTGCATAAGTTAAGTATAACGAGAATTTACTTTTTTTATTGATCATTCGTAAACTCCTTTAGTCGCCCCGGTAACTCTGGATGTTATGATACCGTAAGTAAGTAAAACAAGGAATATTATAATAGAATACGCTGAAGCATACCCATATCTATACTGCTCGAAGGCCAATTTATAGGCATCCGTTATCAGAAGTTCGGTCGCTCCGTCCGGTCCACCACCGGAAACCAGATAGATCACATTGAACTGGTTAAACGTCCAGATCGTACCTAAAATTATAGCTGGTACCATAGCCGGTTTAAGCAGCGGAAATGTAACATTCCAGAATGACTGCCATTTGGTGGAACCATCAATTGCCGAAGCTTCGTATAATTCTTTAGGAATACTTTGGAGAGCGCCCAGTGCAATTATCATCATAAAGGGGAAACCTAGCCATACATTTGTCGCCAGATTTGCCAGAAATGCTGTAACAGGAGCCGTGAACCAGCTTATCGGTTCGATTCCGAACATTTCCAGTAATCCGTTAACAGCCCCGAATTGCTTATGGAACATTCCTCTCCAGATAAGAGCTGTAATATAATTGGGAATAGCCCAGGGCAGAATAAGCAGTATCCTGAAGATCATCCTCCCTTTCAGTTTGGCGTTATTTAAAACTAATGCCAGAATAACACCAATACTTACATGGAAAAATAAATTAAGTACAGTCCACACAATTGTATGGGCAAAAGTGAAGTAAAAATTGCTGTAATCTTTGAAACTTACAACCTTTAAAATATTTACGAAATTATCGAATCCATAATTTTTGAAATTACTGAAATATTTCATCAGATCACCACCAAAATTAGTCAGGTTGTAATCTGTAAATCCTATCAGCCAGCCATAAACAAAAGGAAAGAATACCAGCAGAAATACTCCGAACATGGCAGGGAATATATAGGCGTATGCCAATTTGTGCTTTATCAAGGTTTCGAAAAACTTCTCCATCGCTCCGGTAAGGATGAACAAAAGCAGTAGAAATCCCAGGAACGATATTGTCAGTTTCCAGTTACTTATAGATGATGTTAAGGGTAACTCCATGTCCGCTATCGACAAATCTACATCGTAACCGGAAGCAACAAGTTCAGAATTTAATGATCCAAATTCATTACTTAATGTGGCGTTCCAGGTATTAAGATCTGTCTGGAATTTTACGGCGATCAGATTAATGATCAAGACTACTGTCAGAATGAACAATATTATCCCCGGAATGAAACTGAATTTTGGGATCCATCTATCTATCAGGATGATCAATAAAGCTAATATCGCCATCAGAACGAACATCAGATAGTTTGAGAAATTGACAGGGTGTAATGTCTGATCAGTGAGCTGAATATAAACCAGACCTGTTATTTTCCCGTCAATTTCAACCGGGTAATAAACTGTATAAAAGTGATCATCAGCTTCCGACCTTTGCCAGATAACATAGGGATCATCTAACTCAGATTTCCTGGCGTTCTTCTTCAGTTCTGTCTGAGCGTCAAAAATCTCTTTATTGATCTTCGTATCGATTTTGGAAGCATCAGAATGAGCTATGAACTTCCTGCCTTCAACTATCGCCGCTGAATTTATATCAGGAAATCTTTTCTGTACAGTTACTAAAGCTGCCTGAATATCATTTCCAGCCTCCTGAGAATCTAAAAAGGTCTTGATCTCAGAAAGAGTCTCAGAGACATAATATGCCAGATCTCCTGTGTATAAAATTGAGATCTTATCCTTAGAACCTGTAAATAAGGTGTTAAGAATTAATGTAAGCGCTAAGATGACTATTAATACTGCTATTAAACGCCAGCTTTTATGACGGATCATACCACCTTCCCGGTTATCTAAAATCCAGCTGCTTTCAAATTATTAATAATTGTCTGTTGGGCTTTATCTAATTCTTCCTTAGGATCTTTACCATTAATTACAGCTGCAATGGCAGTTGAGGCTGGTGACCAGACAAATGTCATCTGGGGAATGCTGGGCATGGGAAGAGAATATTTTATCTGCTCCTTGAACTTAGGAAGATACTTGTCTGCCTTGATCTCAGCTGTTTCATATACATTCTTATTGGCCACAGGCTGATTCCCAACAGTTGCCATTATGAAAGCTGCTTCATCACTTATCAGATAATCCATTACTTTAAATGCCAGATCCTTATTATTGGATTTTGAAGACATTATCACACCTTCAGAACTCATGAAGGGTTTAGCTCTTTCACCAACTTCCGAGATCACCGGCAGTAAAGCAACTTCGTATGGAACACCTTCCGCTATCTCACCCCGGAACCAGGGACCACTTATCACCATGGCTGTTTTTTGTTCATTATATAGTGTTGTTACCAGAACGTTTGATACTTCGGGAGGTATGATCTTGTCCTTTAGATAGAGATCCTGGGCAAATTGAAAAGATTTTACACTTTCTGGGGAATTAACGATCGGATTGTTATTAGCATCAAACACTCGACCACCGAAACCCTGCATCCAACAGGCATTGTAATAATAATTGGCATTCTCGTAGACAAGGCCATATTGATTATTTTCGAGATTAGTATGTTTTTTTGCCAATGCTATCATCTCATCTGTTGTCTTTGGTGGTGTGGAAATTATTTTAGGATTGTAATACAAAATAATAGATTTCAGCGACATCGGCAGTCCGTACAACGATTCATCGTAGATCATCGGATCATAAGCACCATCAACAAACATTCCTGAAATATCGTCTTCCAGATAAAAATCCAGCGGTTCGATTATATCTGCTTCAACCCAGCCGCCGATCCTGTCATGAGCAAAGATGAACAGGTCGGGTCCCTTGCCAAGAGGTATTGCAGCTGTTATCTTATCAGGAAGTGCATCGAAGGGTACTCCCAAAGCTTTAACCTTTATCTCTGACTGGGATTCATTGAAGTTAGCAACAACCTGTTTCAAAGCCTCCTTCTCGCCACCCCGGTAAGAATGCCAGAGAACTATTTCAGTCTGCGCCAGCAGAACCGGCAGAATAAATACAGATAAAATAATTAATATTGTAAACCTTTTCATGTTACCTCCATTTAATATCCATAAACTAATTAATAATCTTTGCGATAAAAGTACTTTTTTTACCGGAATTCAAAAAAAGAACATTATCCTTCAGTTCATAACTCACATCATCTATACTTAAGTTAATGATCTCCTTGATTTTACCCGTAGCAGTAAGATCGATCTCCAGTTGTGCATCATCATACAGATTCGCGGCAACAAGTATTAGATTTGAATCATCCTGAAGGAAGTAAACTAGAGCACGTTTATATTCTTCTTCCCTTTCTCCAGCCAGATATACAGGCAGGAAACTTACCTCTCCAGTCTCCAGGACAGGATTGTTTTCCCTTAAATTTATAAGTTGCTTTATGTAATTCAGGATCGAATTAGGATCTACTAATTCCTCTTCCACCGATATGCCATCCGGTTCTATGTTCCATACCGGGTACCAGGAAGTCATTTCCGGGCATTGATTGTCGCTGCACCATTCCATGGGACGACGGATACCTTCATCATAGGGATCTTTCTGCCCTTTCATCCCAATCTCATCTCCATAATAAAGCATCGGCATGTTATTCATGGTCAGCAGGATGCTTAATCCCTGCTTGGCACTCTTTTCATCCATGGTAGTGAATATCCTGTTCATATCATGATTGTTAAAAAAGCGGTTCATAACGGCATAATCAGGTAGAATTCTTTTCTGCTCAGCGATCAGGTTTATCAATTCTTTGGAACTTCCACTTGATACAACCCCAACCAGACTCCCCTGAAAGGGAAAATCGAAAGCCATATCAAACTGGTCATTGAAACTCTGCGAAATAGATACCATCCCCTCCCAGTTCTCCGCCAGCAGCATAACATCAGGATTCAATCCCTTTACCTCCTGCCGGAAATTCTGCCAGAATTCAGGAGGTGGCCCTTTTACATAATCACAGCGGAATCCATCTATCCCATCCGAGAAATCTCCATCTCCATCGGGATCCATCCAGTATGTTGCCATATCGAACAGGTACTTCTGCACTTCTGGATTGTTTACGTTCCAGGCAGGCATCATCGGCTCAAGCATGGCTCTATCCTTTTCACTATGTCGAAATTGCCAATTGTGAGCTCTTGTGTTCGATGCATTTGTAAAGAAAAACCAGTCATCATATTCGGACTCAGGATTGCCGTAAGCTTCCTGAAAAAAAGCATGCTCTGAGGAACAGTGATTCAAAACCAGGTCAGTAATTATCCTGATACCTCTTTTATGGGCTTCCTTTAGCAGTTCTTGAAAATCTTCATTCGTTCCGTAATCTGCTTCGATCTTATAATAATCCCTAACATCATAACAATGATAGCTGGGTGAATCAAAGATCGGCATCAGCCAGATTAATTCTATGCCCAGATCCGTCATCGTAGAGGGATCACCATCATTCAGATAATCCAGTTTGGAAGTTAATCCCTTCAGATCTCCAATACCGTCCCCGTCACTATCAGCAAAACTACGCACAAAGATTTCGTACATAACACCGGAACTGATCCACTCCGGAGGAGGATATTCTACTATAGGCATAACCTCTATTCTGTCATTCTCTCCCGAGTATACTTCTTCATTATCGATCATATTCAGCTCAGATAACTGCCAGTTTTCGTCGAAATAACCTTGAGCCAATTCCTGGAAACGATCTGCATTCAAACTGTAATCTGTTACCTCGTATATGGAGTAATCTTCCTTCTTAGGAATAAACCGTAAGGATTCATAGGATGGTGAACTTATTACCCAGATCTGCTTTTCAGGATTTATCGGATTGGGATAACGGAAACTGATCCCGACTTCGTCTCCCTCAAACTCTGTTTCACCAAAACTGATCAGATCGGAGTTAATTGAAAAGGGGAGGAAAGGTAAAAGCAATTTCAGCCAGGAATTTGATTCTGCGGTTCCAACCAGAATAAGGTTGTATTTTTCAATATCCTCAATACTTAATAGAGAATCTGCTATGATGTTCACTACATTTTCTGTCTCGTTAAGCCAGCGTTTTATCCGGAAATCAACCACATCTTCAGCAAACATTTCATTGATTTCAATTTCATCTTCATCATCGGATGTAGATCCCCAGACAATTAACGAGTTTGATGTGAAAAAATCCACGCTAGTTTCTTTGCTTAAATTTTGAGCATTTTCACTCAGTTCGCTTAAAATCTGACTGGAATATTCAATCGTATTTTGTGCCGCAGACAGAAACATTGTACATACAAAAACAAATAAAATTATATAGCCCCTCACAACATCTCCCGATAAATATAAAAAATATCAAATTCTTTTCTCAATTTTGTTGAAAATCACATTTTTTCTAATCCTTGTCAAGAAAAACAAAAGTACCTTATTTACTTCATTTTTTGGTGTCTTAAGTTTTTTTTAGATTTTGATTGTTAGAAATTTCACCTTGCTGAAGTTTGGTGCAATTATTGGAGGTGCTTTTTGATCGAGATCCAGAAATTAACAGGAAACAATAAACTCTTTAAGGTTATTTTCAGTTATCAGCCTTTAACTGCCGGAAAACATAAAATATTCTTAACTGGCGATTTTAATGAATTCTCTCCCGATAAAAATAAATTTATTGAGGATAATGGTATATATTATTGCCACCTGGAACTTCCCAAAGGGAAATACAGCTATAAGTTCATCGTTGATGGTAACTGGATACCTGATATTAATGCAGAAGAGATTACTGCCGACGGTTACGGCGGGCATAACTCTGTACTCTATGTTGGTGATCCAGCTCAGATCAACACATATAGACTGGTCGTTTTCAATTATCCCGATAATGGGGACACCAAATCAGTCTATATCGCCGGTTCTTTCAATAACTGGCAGGAAAAAAGCGATAAATTAATAAAAAATGAACAGGGACAATTTGAGATAATAATACCTCTTCCACCCGGAAAATATTCTTACAGATTTATTGTAGACGGCCACTGGCTTATAGATCCTAAATCCGATCTTACAGAACTTAATTCTTACCGGGAATATGATTCCATCATCTATGTTGATGAAAAGTATCCCGAACTGAATGAATCCAGCCTGCAACAGGTCATAACCTTCGGAATACCATCCCGGGATTTACAAAATTACTGCAGCGCTTCTACTGATAAGATTCGTTTCAAGACTTTTTCCTACAAACAGAAGAATTTGCATGTTAGTTTACTTCTTTCCGGCCAAAAAATGCCCCTGGAATTGATCGGCAGCAATCACTGTTGTGCCTATTATCAGCAGGAGATCCCAACTATTAGCGAAGAGATAAGTTTCCTTTTCCTGTACGAAACCAATGCTGAACAACTCTACCTCGGCCAGAATGGCTTCCGGAAAGATCAGGCTGAAGTAGTTCCCTTCCAGTTCAATCCTAAGAA
The DNA here is from genome assembly GCA_942491655.1 of Cloacimonadaceae bacterium (SeqCode). Classification (GTDB taxonomy): domain Bacteria; phylum Cloacimonadota; class Cloacimonadia; order Cloacimonadales; family TCS61; genus SDB. Next base: position 324,826 of record CALOBL010000019.1, on the reverse strand, counting down.
TTTTATGCCCTTCAGCACTCCGCTCTGGGTTAAAGAAGGAATAATCTACCAGATCTTCACCGATCGCTTTTATAATGGTAACCCAGCTTTAAACCAGGACTTCTCTGAATGGTATTATAAAGGATTGACCAACAGACCCCTACCGGGCAGGAAACTCCCACCCCATATCCCCTGCTACAATTTTGTTGAAGACTGGTATGATCACAGCGGACTGCTGCAAAGCCCCTTCCATGAAGATGGCATTCCCGACCACTTTTCTTTCTATGGAGGTGATCTGGAAGGTATAAGGCAGAAATTAGACTACCTTACCGATCTGGGAGTTACGATCTTATACCTTAATCCTGTCTTTGAAGCTCGTTCCAACCATAAATATGACTGCTCCGACTACAGAAAAGTGGATCCCCATTTTGGCTCTGAAACTGATTTTAAAAATCTTGTAAAAAGCTGCCATGCTAAGGACATCAGACTCATCATAGATGTCGCATTTAATCATACTGGCGATACCTTCTGGGCCTTTAGAGATGCCCTGCAGAAAGGACCAGCCTCTTCTTTCTACAACTGGTACGAATGGAAAAAATGGCCTTTGCCTTCGGAAAAAAATTATATCCCATCAGAATATTACAGCTGCTGGTGGGGTCTGGGACATATGCCTGACCTGGATTATGACAAAAGCCGCTTCTCTCCCGCCGAGAATCCAGTGAAAAATATTGAAGATGCGGAACCAAACTGGGAAGTGGTAAATTACATCCTGGATACTGCTGAATTCTGGTTAAACGAAATGGATATCGACGGCTTCCGTCTGGATGTCCCTAATGAAGTTCCTTTCTGGTTCTGGGAATTATTCCGCAAAAAAGTGAAATCCGTTAAACCTGACGCCTACATTGTCGGGGAGATCTGGCATAACGCTTCCGAATGGATAGGAAACAAATATTTTGATGCTGTAATGAATTACAGCTGCTTCAAAGATCCTGTCATTCAGTTCTTTAATCTGCGGAAAGGTAATGCTCTGGATTTTGATGAAGCTTTGAAACCGGGTCTGCTGAACTATCCGGAAGAATCAACCCGGGTCATGATGAACCTGCTGGACAGCCACGACACCTTCCGCTACCTGGAAATTGCCAGGGGTGACCTTGTCAGGTTCAGGCTGGCTCTGATCTTTCAAATGACCTACATTGGCGCTCCTCACATCTGGTATGGTGATGAAATCGCTATGCAGGGAGCCCATGATCCTGACTGCAGAAGACCTTTCAATTGGCGGTTTGTGGATGATCCGGATAAAGTTGCTTTCCGTGATTTCTACAAAAAATTGATCAATATCCGCAAATCACATCCAGCCCTTATTCATGGTGACTTCAAAACAATCAGCGCTTCTGGAATGACCTATTCTTACCTGAGAAAAACAACCTCGCAGCATATACTCATTGCCCTCAATAATGATGCTGATCCACAAAACCTGAGTTTAGAAATAGGATTCAATGGTAATTTTACTGACCTTCTGACCGGGAGAAAATATTTGACACATGACGAAATTCTTAACATTAAGCTTAATTCATTTTCCGGTGCTATTTTATTAAAGGAAGAAGATGGAAACTCAGAAGAAAGTCCTGATCGTTGAAGATGAAACCATAATTGCTCTTGATGTTGAAGATAAATTATCTGATCTGAATCTCTATCAATGCAGAATTGCAGATAATGTAAAGGAAGCCCTTAAACTGACCAATTCATTTCAGCCCGACCTGATCCTGCTTGATATTAATTTGAATGATGAAATTGACGGTATAGAACTTGCCAAATTGATAAGAAAGATCAGTAACGTCCCAATAATATTTGTTACTGCCTATGCAGATGAAGAGACTCTAAATAGAGCGAAAATCACCAATCCGCTGGGCTATATTAACAAACCATTCACTATAAATGAACTTAATACTGCTATCAACTTGGCTTTATATAAACATGAAATGGACCTGAAACTACAGAAAAGTGAACAGCGTTATAGAGGACTTTTCGATACAGCTCAGGTTGGGATTGTTACTATTTCCAGTCAAACTAACCTCATTGAAGACTGCAACGAATGTTTCCTGGAAATTATGAGAACAAACGATAAGTCTCATCTAATTGGTGAACATTTCACAAAATTTTTCCCAAAAAATACTGATTTCCTTAAATTTCAGACTACACTTAATAAATTCGGTTATATTAATCACTATGAAACTTCCTTAATTCTAAACAGCGGAGAACAGATCTGGCTGGAAGGTTCAACCTGGATAAATCGACATGACAGTTTAATTGAATCAGTTTTCATTGATATTACAGATCGGAAGCAGATGGAGGACAGGCTAAGACAAACCCAGAAAATGGAAACTGTAGGCCAGATCACTGCAGGCATAGCCCATGAAATTAATACCCCGCTGGCAGTTATCTCCACTCGCCTGCAACTGCTTCAGGATGATCTGGAAAGTATAGAAAGTTCCTCCGCCGCCAAACAGATAGAAATCATAAACAAAAACATCTATCGCGTGTCTAACCTTATCGAAAGACTCCTGGGATTTTCCAGAACCAACGAAATGAAGATCCCAGTTGAAATAAATTCAATACTTGATGACGTACTTTTTTTTGTGACCACAAAAGCAAAAAAACAGTTGATCAAGATAGAGCTAAATTACGACAGTACCATCCCCAAAATCTCTGTACTGAAAAACAGGCTCGAGCAGGTTTTTCTTAATATTATCATGAATTCATTAGATGCCATGCCTCAAGGCGGAATTTTAAAGATCTCCACTAGAATAAATAATCCCAATATACTCATAATATTTGAGGATAACGGCTGCGGCATGAAAGAAGACTCCCTGAAAAAAATCTTCGACCCTTTCTATACTACAAAACCGATTGGCAAAGGAACAGGCCTTGGCATGTATATAAGCTATGGAATTGTAAAAGAACATAGTGGGGATATTGTTATAAAAAGTGGAATTGATAAAGGGACGAAAATAATCATCACCTTACCGTTGAATCAGGAGTAATTTATGAAAAAAAATTTCCATATTTTAATAGTTGACGATGAAATAGACTTGCGGGAAAGTTTAAGAGAATTGCTTGAACGCGAAGGTTACGAGATATCCGAAGCGGATAACGGCGCTACTGCTCTTGAACTGATCAACCGGTCTCACTTCGACCTTATTCTTTCCGATATTATGATGCCGGAAATGGACGGCCTTACCCTGCTGAAGAAAGTGAAAGAACAAGATAACGAGGTAGCAGTCATCCTTATAACAGGTTATTCCTCCATTCAGGGAGCCATAGAAGCAATAAAATTCGGAGCAGAAGACTATTTTACCAAACCTTTCAACACTATTGAAATCAAAAAAACTATCGAACGGATTTATAAAAGTAAAAACCTGGAGCTGGAAAATGAAATGCTGAAACAGGAGCTCTTAAGGAAAGAATTTCCTCATATTATCGGTAACTCCAGAGTTATCAATGATGTAATAGAAGAGATCAAGAACGTAGCGGAATCAAATATTTCCGTACTTATTACAGGGGAAAGCGGAGTCGGTAAAGAGCTGGTTGCCCACGCCATTCATCAATCAAGCCTGCGCTACAAAGAACCATTTATCCCGATTAACTGCGCAGCTGTACCGAAAGATCTTCTGGAAAGCGAGTTCTTTGGTCATGAAAAAGGTGCTTTTTCGGGTGCTTTGAATAGAAAATTCGGGATTTTCGAAATAGCTAATAAAGGAACATTGTTCCTGGACGAGATCGGTGAAATGCCATATGAACTGCAGGCAAAATTGTTGCGTACAGTTGAAACAAAAAAACTGCGCAGAATTGGCGGTAGCGAGCTTATCGATATAGATTTCCGTATCATTTCTTCTACTAATCGTGACTTGAAACAGGAAATAGCAGATAAAAATTTCCGAGAAGATCTCTATTTCAGGTTGGCCACTTATACTATTCCCGTCCCTCCTCTACGAGAAAGAGCAACAGACATTCCTCTCTTAATAAAATCCTACGCCAGAAAAAAAGGGATTGAAGATCTGAAAATGGATGAAATTATCCAGAAAATCCTGATTTCATACAATTGGCCCGGAAATGTTAGGGAATTGGAAAACGTGATCGAAAGAATGCTGCTGATTTCCAAAGGCGGAAGAATTGAAATAAAACATTTACCAAAGGAGATCACAGCTGGTTATGAAGACCGGATCGAAGACCTCGCTCTGGAAACAGCAATGGAGATTAAGACTCTTGAACAGATCGAACAAGATCATATATTAATGGTGTTTAAGTTTTTTAAAGAGAATAAAGTACAAACTGCCAAAACTCTGGGAATAGGCCTTAAAACATTATACAGAAAGTTAGAAAAATATCAGCCGGAAACTGAATCTGGTCCATTTTGACAATTTAAACCATGCTGAGCCATAAACCAATCTTTCGTAAGTAAATATAAGCAACAAATCGATGATACAGATCCACCCTCTCGCGATTTACTTAAATTCCTATTTTTAAATAAGATAAGCACTCCTTAAGTTCGCGATTCTTTACTAACAGGGAAGATATAACAGATAATAATTTTTATTCTTCTCACTGAAGCTTATATGGCATAACTTTTGCATATAGATACATAAAAAACGGATTTGTAACATGGCTACATTAATTTTTTTGGATGAACAGTTGAAAATAATGGATTTCTTAAGTCGGGAAAACTGCAAAAATTTTGATCTACTCCGATATAACAATCTGGCTTCTGTTTATACTAAATTGAAGGAAGATTACTTCAAGATACTTATTCTGGACGTCGATAATGACAGATTTCAATTATATAAAAACATCCTGAAATCAAACGGTTTTCATAACCATTTATCAATATTGGCCTTAACCTCTGATGATTCTTTAGAGAATATAAGAACCCTGAAAGAAAGCAATATTAATGAGATTATTATTAAACCTGTTGACAGGAACAGGTTTAACCGGATTTTGTTGAACATCATTGATCAGAGGGACCAAATATGACAAACTCAAATATAAGCAGAATATTGATAGTTGAAGATGAAACAATTATTGCTGAGGACCTGAAAACATTCTTAGAAGACAAAGGATACAATATCGTGGGGGTTGTTAACACAGGCCAGGCCGCTCTGGATGTACATCTGCAGCTTAAACCCGATCTGGTAGTTATGGATATCATTCTGGATGATGATATGAACGGCATCGAAGCAGCTAATAAAATGCAGGAAATACAATCTACTCCTATTTTATTTCTTACTGCTTTACGAAATGAAGTTGTCATCAAAAACCTTAAAAATATTACTTTTTATCAACATATTATGAAACCTTTTAAGGATAGTGATCTGCTTACATCTATAGAATCAATGCTAAAAAAAAAGGAAATTGAAAAAGAAGAGATAAATCTCAATAATAGAATTAAACAAATCCTGAACCAGATCTCCGAAGGTATTGTAATATTGGGAGAAAATGGTAATATTACATTCACGAATCAGTCTATCAATAATATCTGCGGAACTTCCGACACTAAACTTTTAACTGAAGCATTATATTATTTTGAAAGTATTGATCAGGAGGAAAATATTAAACTGCAGATTTCGAATAGAACGATACCCTGCAAAGCAAAATCAATTAATCTTAACTGGGACAATGAATATTCTAAAATGCTTATTTTGAGAGATATTTCCGGAGAGGAAGTTTACCAGAAAAAAATTGATGACCTGACAAAAAAGAATAGCTTCCTGGAAAAAAAAATTCGGGGTAGGAACTTTCTTGATTGAATTTAAGGAAGATCCAAAAATTATTGATGCTAATTCAGAATTTTTAAAAAAATTGAAGTTTTTACAATACAGTGATATCCACTCTAAAAAATTCCTGAACCTCCTACCAGAGAAAAAAAACTTCCAGCTGCTAATTAAAAAACTTCAGGATAATCCAATTATTTCAGGGCAAGAAATAACTCTGATAGACCAAAAAGGCCAACCGCTTAATGCAAACATTAATCTAGAATTGCAATATCTTGATAATAATTCACCACAGATTGCAGGTCAGGTATTTTTTCTGGATTGATATAAATAGATTTTCAGGTTAAAAGATCTTTTAGTACTTCGTAATTACTTTTACTTTGATCAGCAGATATTTCCGTATTTAAAGTCTCAATCTCTTCTAAAACCAGCTCAATTTTATGAGCAGGAAGGAATACTTTCTCCAGAATAAGATCCTGGGATTTAGAGAAATAACTTCTCACGGGGTAAGTTTTCTCGTCTATCCTCGTATTAATCTCACGATTCAGTAATTTGATGAATTCAGTAATCTGCTGCTCCATTTTTTTCATATATTTTCTTAACTTATTATCAGGTAGGTTTTTTATATCAGGTTTTTCACTGAGCAGTTCATAAATAGTCTCTTCCTTGTTTATAATACCGGAAAACAATATTTTATTTAAGAGCTCACTGATTGTATCATCAGCTTCGGAAAAAATTGATCCTACTTTACTCTGCTCTTTCATTTTTTCTGGGTCAATGCTGGCGGGTTTCATTTTTCCAGTCAGTTTTACCCACTCTAATGTTTTATATTGTTCAATTAATGATATTTTAGAAATCCTGCTGAAGAATTTATCTGTCTGACCATTAAAGGTTCTGCTCAATTCTATCAGGTCACCTCTAAGTCTTCTACAGGTAAATATTTCTTCCAGGAAAAAAGTTCTTATTTCATAATCATCTTTCAGGTCAATTAAATCAAAAAACTTGGATCCGATATTCAGGCCAACCCTTCTAGTATATCTGTCGAAGAGAAATTCGAAATCAAGCTTGATATTATCAGTTATCCTATTTAACTCAGCCTCGAAATCGGCAAAAATCTGATCGCGTAAATTTCTGAATTCCTGCAGATCGTCTTGGAAGGATTGCAGCGACTTTCTTATTTCCGTCCTTAAATCATCCACTGGAACAATTTTTTCAGAATTACCCAGTTCTTCAGCTATACTGCTGGCCTTTAATCTGATCTTATCCAGGTCGGATAACAATTTCCCAAATAAATAACCAGCTGGAAGTTCCGTCATCCTTTTTTGAAAAGAGATCAATTTTGTTTCCAGTTGTGTGTAATTCCTTTTCTGAAACTCTAAGGAATTGCTATCAAGATATGTAACTAGATTATTGAAAACCTGCTGGTACATTTCTTCCGACTTCATTTAAAAATACTATCCGTCTATTGCTTTTTTCATTTTAGAGGTGCCTTTATCCGCCAGGAATTTCCAGATATTATCCAGTTTTTCATTAACAGCATCTTCCATGCTCGCAACTTTTTTATCAGTTGTATTGATTTTATTTTCCAGGCTGGTGAATCGTGGTTCAAAGCTGTTCTCCAATTCATTAGTAGAATTGATCGATTTAACTCTGTTATCCAGCTTTGAAAAACTGTTCCACAATTTATTGATCTCTTTGGCATTTTTTGAAATCCGCGTTTTATCTTCTTCGTTAATTGAAACCTCTTCTACAATTTCTTCCAAAATATCTTCAGGTAAAAAGTCATCAGCTTCAGATACTTCTTCCTGGGGCTCTTCCATAATCTTTTCAACCGGTACATCATTCTTCCGGCTGATAATTTTCTGGTTCTGTACCATTGAAACCACTATCCCTATTGCACTGAAAGCCACAATGATAATGAGAACATTTACCAGTTTAACCAAATCAAGCACTTTTTTATGCAATTGTTCATTACTTTCCTGTAACTGATAAAAATTATTATTGAAGTTTGACTCTAATTTTGAGTTATTATCGACCATTCTGTCGACTTCATTTTTTAACCGCTCACTATTTTTTTCAATAGAAGCAGACGTGTCCTTCTGAAGTTTGTCAAACTGTCCAATTTTCTGATCTATCCTGGCCGGTATATCATTGCTAACCTTGCTGAAAGATTTTATCTGCTGCGTTAGAGAAGAGGTTAGAACGGTGATCTCATCTTTAAGTTTTTCCAGCAATTTAAAAACAGAATTGTTCATAACATCACTGCTGATATCGTTTATCAGTTTTTTAAAATCATTTTTGAGATTATTTTTATCCATATCCTGCTCCTTGCATCTAAAAATCAAATATTAAATTTTCTAAGAGTAAAAATGCACAAAACAGAAGCTCAATATATTTCAAAATTCAGTCAATTAATTAATAAATATTTCTGGGTAAATTTACATAGTTAAACGATAAATTCTTAAATGAAATAGAGATTTAGTTTCAAAAAATATTAGTTGTGGAAGTACTTTAAAAAATAAATTTGAAGAAGATTTTTAAAAATATTGTTCCATTATCAAGCCTGAAATATAATAAAAAAAGGCATAACTTCATTTAATTTAAGAAGTTATGCCTGAAAATATGGGGTGGATGATGGGACTCGAACCCACAACGCCTGGAACCACAATCCAGTGCTCTACCATTGAACTACACCCACCATAAAAAAATAAGTGCAGGATTTTTTTTTATCCAACACTATAATATTAAATGGCACGCCAGCAGGGACTTGAACCCCAGACCTACGGATTAGAAATCCGTTGCTCTATCCAGCTGAGCTACTGGCGCACGCTTCATGATCTGGTAGCGGCGCAGGGACTCGAACCCCGGACACTCGGATTATGATTCCGATGCTCTAACCGACTGAGCTACGCCGCCAGATAAAAAAATGGTAGCGAGGGAAGGATTTGAACCTTCGACCTTCGGGTTATGAGCCCGACGAGCTACCAGACTGCTCCACCTCGCAACAAAATTTTCACTCTATATAATTCATAAAATCTGAATTTCTCTCTCACATCTTTAAGGATATGCATAATTTTTTTTAATGCTTTCTAGTGTCAAGAAAAACTTAGTTAGAAAATGCTTGACTTATTTGCCCAAGCCAGATTTAGAAAATAATGAGGATTTATGAATATTGAAATTATTATAAACACACATTTTTATGAGACCAGAGTCGCCATTCTGGAAAACAGTAAACTGGTCGAATTATTTACTGAAAAAAAAGAGCAGGAGCTCCTGGTCGGAAACATTTATAAAGGAATCGTGAAAGATGTCCTGCCGGGAATGGGAGCGGCCTTTTTAGATATCGGGCTCAATCGGACAGCTTTTCTTCACTACAAAGATATCAACCCAAACTTCCTTACAGAAAAAAAACGCAGGATAAGATTAAAATATGATTCATCTCATATCCGTAAAGTAATAACCCCCGGCCAGGAAATCATAGTCCAGGTAAAAAAAGATCCTCTTGGAAAAAAAGGTGCCAGAGTAACAGGCAAAATATCCATCCCTGGTAAATTCCTGGTTTATATTCCCAATGAACAAAAAATCGCTTTGTCTCGCAAAATAGTATCTCAAGAAGAGAAAAATAGAATTAAAAGCATCCTGACCGCAATAAAAGAAAAAGAGACTGGTTTAATTGTTCGAACAGATACTGAAGGTATCGATGAAGAAGATTTCAAGCAGGAATACAACGGACTGGCCAGAACCTGGAAATTTCTGACTAAACAGATCAAACACGCTAAAGCTCCTTACTGTATTTTTGATGAAAATGATCTTTCCTACACTTTAATTCGTGATCTTTTCAATTCCAGCATAGAAAGACTTGTGATCGATGATAAAAAAATGCGTCGCAAGATCATCAGCAATCTTAAAGATGTTTCACCGGATCTGATAAACCGGATCGAACTTTACCAGGAAGATTCACCTATATTCGATGCTTATGGAATTGAAAAAGAGATCGAGAACATTTTTAAATCACGCATAAAATTACCCAGTGGCGGAAATATAACGATTCAACAGACTGAAGCCCTGGTTGCAATAGATGTTAATACTGGAAGTTTCACCGGCAACACAACCTATAATCAAACAATAAAGACCACAAATATGGAAGCTGCTCTGGAAGCTGCCCGTCAGATAAGGTTAAGGGATCTGAGCGGAATAATGGTCATCGATTTCATAGATATGAATAATGAGAATGATCAGGAGGAAGTGTTCCAGACCTTAAAAGGTTCACTGAAGCGGGACAGTGCTAAGAATAAGGTCTATCCATTCTCCCCACTCGGTCTGATAGAGATATCTCGAAAAAGAACAAGACCCAGCCTGTTACTTACCTACTCGGAACAATGTCCTCATTGTAACGGTACCGGTAGAATGCTTTCGGATGATTCGATCGGGGTCAAAATATCACGCTGGCTGCAGAGAGCACATTACTTCATTCAGAATGATCCTTTAAAGATCGTAGTTCCGGAAAAAGTTAAGGTCTTTTTTGACGAAAATCCGGAGATTTTAAGTGACTTTGGCAACAAGTTGGAAATCGTTGCAAACAATAGACTTAAATTAGATGAGTTTAAGATATATTCTCTCAAAGATAATAAAGAACTGACAACCCAATATAATTCTTGACAAGAAACACCCCGCAAAATTTTTTAAACGTTCCTAGAATATATTGTTATGAAATAAGGAGATAGATGATGTACGCCATAGTAGATTATAAAGGCACCCAATTTAAAGTTGAGAAGGACATGATCGTCAAAGTTCCTTTCATAAGTGACGCTGAGATCGGATCTGAAATTGAGATGGATAGAATCCTTCTTCTAAACGATGATAGCAGCACCAAAGTTGGAGATCCTGTTGTAAAAGATGTAAAAGTTATCGCAGAAGTTCTGGCTCATGCCAAAAGCAAAAAGATCATTGTTTTCAAAAAGAAAAGCGTAAAGGCTACGAGAAAAAACAGGGTCATCGTCAGAATTACACACAATTAAAAATCAAAGAAATTAAGAATTAAGATTGCGGAGGAGATATGGCACATAAGAAAGGTGTTGGCAGCAGTAAGAATGGAAGAGACAGTAATCCTCAATATCTTGGTGTTAAAAAATACGGCGGTCAGCAGGTTCTGGCTGGTAATATTCTGGTAAGACAGCGCGGCACAAAAATCCATAAAGGAAACAATGTCGGGCTTGGAAACGACTTCACATTATTTAGTCTGGTCGATGGATTCGTAAAATACGAAACGAAGAAAGCCGGTAAGAAATTTGTCAGTGTTTACCCTGAAAAAAATTAAACACAAGATAACGGATTTTTTTAAAAGCAGCTAATTTATAGCTGCTTTTTTTATTTTCCAGTATTAATATTCTCACAAAAAAAATATAGAGGGGGACGCAACTATGGCTAGTCAGGCAAGCCATGAATATTACAAAAATCTAAAAGATATTTCCCGGGTAAGAGCAATAGCAGAAACCATTATGCTTAATCCAAATGTAAGGAAAATCACTGTAGCTGAAGCCTATGAAATGGCTTTAAACCAACCTGGAGTCAGTAAAACCGACCTGAAGATCTATCCCAAAAAAGCAAGAATCCTGGGATTACCTGAAGGTGCCTGTGTATTGAATGACTGTCATGGTAAGATCATCGGCAGAACAGCTCAGGCCAGAGTTTTTTACAATCGCATAAATACAGCCGAGAAGACGAAAGTTGAAGGTGATTTTCGTGAAGCTGCCTATCAGATGCAGCAGAATAAATTGATTAAAGCTGAAGGAATTATCGGACTTGATGATGACCTGATGATCAAAGCTACTCTGGTTACCACTGAAGATGATGCCATGAATGTATTCAACTGGCTGGTAAATTTTACTCCATTTGAACAGCTGGTTGAACAATACAAGCGTAGTAAAAAACTTCCTATTCAGGATATCATAATTATAGCTTTTAATAACTGGACCTGTGATGACCCCTATTATACCAACATTAATTCTCCCCAGCTTGCTCTGGTTGATGAAAAACACAACGTCATCGTTAACTTGGGCATGCGCTATTTCGGTGAAAGGAAAAAGGGAACCCTTACCCTGGCCTGGACTTCGGGAATGAGATTAAAAATGGCTGCCTGTCATGGCGGTATCAAGGAGATCGACTTCTCCCATTGCGAAGAAGATAAATACAGATCTCTTGGTAACAGATCCATTGCATTTTACGGACTTTCAGGAACCGGAAAATCATCCCATACTAATTCTGCTGATAATGGCGGCACCATGCCAAAAGGTTTTAAAAAAGTTATTCTGCATGATGATGCCTTCCAGATAGATACGAACGAAAAACTATGCAGAGTCTGGGAACCAGCTCTTTTTGATAAAACAGACAGCCGGGATCTTGATCATGAGGACTGGCCTTACTGTCTCTCTTTAATGAACCATGCCTTAATTGAACGGGACGGCAAGATCTTACCTCTGGGTCTGGATGTAAGGCAAGCCAATGGTAGGGCTTTATTCGACAGAGATCTGCTGGGTAACTGGGTTAACAGATGCAGTTTCCCCAAAGCTTTAGCCTGGCTTATGAAGGATAGTTCTCTTCCTCCGCTAATTAAATATCAGGACAGCTATCTGGCGGTTGCCATGGGAGCTGCTCTCATCACTAAAAGAAACCGGGCGGAAAACGTTAAAGAGGAAGATCTTAATAAACTTGTGTTTGAGCCATTTGCCAATCCCTTCCGTGTTTATGAACTTTACAAAGATGTGGAAGCATTTTTCGGAGTTATAGAAACTGGAGCAGATTGTTATACTTTCAATTCCTCGGCTTACTGGCGTTCATCTGAAGATGATCTGGATGACATTAAACTGAAAGATTCACTGACTTTGCAGACAGCGATTCTAACAGATCAGCTGGAATGGAAGACCTGGGATCAGCTGCCTGGAGCCATGGTTCCCACAGAAGCATCTCTAGAAAAGATCATCCCCGGTTTTTATAAGAAATATGACCCGGCTTTCCGTCAGAATTTCAACGATTATTTAGAGTTATTGAAAGATCGATTTATCCAGAGAAAACAATTCCTTATCGATTCAGATCTGCAGACCAAACCAGAATTATTGGAAAAACTGGTTGGATCACTGGAGATAAAAGGTTAATAGAAATTGAATGTGCTAAGCCTGTCGTTTACTCGACAGGCTTTTTTTGTGAAATTTACTTGCCTTTACCAGTTCAGGGTAGAATGATTGGATTAAGGATGAGGAGATAAAGTGGACGCAGAGAATCACAAAACTTCTTATCAAACATTCACTATCAGTAGAGTTAGTAAAATATTTAAACTCAGGAGTTAAAATGTATAGATCTGTAATCAAGTTTATTTTCTTTCTGGTATTGGCACCACTTCTACTGAACGCTGTAGAAACAACTGATAAACTTTCAAATCCCCCCTGAATTTGACAAACTCTGGAATTACTCTGATCCGGCTGCTTCTGAGTCAGATTTCAAAGAAATTCTGGATAAGAATAAGGGATCTGCCCCATCTTCCTATCTGGCCCAACTGCTTTCTCAGATAGCCAGAGCCCAGGGTCTGCAGGGAAATTTTGAGCAGGGCTTTGCAACCCTAAAAGAAGCAAATACTTTCAGCAATGAAACAGATAGTCTTTCAAACATAAGGATTTTACTGGAGACCGGGCGTATGCATAATTCTTCCGGAGATATAGAAGCAGCCAGAAAATTCTTCCTGGAAGCGAAAGATCTGGCCCTTGCATCAGATTTGGATCTTTATACCATAGATGCCATCCATATGCTGGGAATAATTGATCCACCTGAAAAACAGCTGGAGTGGGATAGGCAGGCTATTGAATTGGCTGAGAAAACTGAAGACGAAAGGGCAAAAGGTTGGTTGGGACCTCTTTTAAACAATACCGGCTGGTCATATTTCGACATGGGTGAGTTTGATGAAGCGATGAGATTGTTTGAAAAATCTCTGAACTGGAGAGTAGAGATCGGTGATGAAAATGGAACTCGAATAGCCAAATGGACAATAGCCCGAACTCTTAGAGCACAGCAGAAAACTGAACAAGCTTTAAAGATACAGTTGGAGCTGGAAACTGAGATAAAAGAAAAAGGGTTGCCTGAAGATGGTTACATTTTTGAAGAGCTGGGAGAATTGTATTTGTTAAAGAATGATCAGACTATGGCTGAACATTATTTTCGCCTGGCTTATCCTCTGCTATCCAATGATCCCTGGCTGCAGCAGAATGAAGCCGAAAGATTAAACAGGATCAAAGCACTCATAGAATAAGAGCAAGCGAGAATTTTATTGCCAAGAATCGAGAATAAAGGATTTTCGGCCTAGAAATTGGAGTTGAAAAATGGATATGAATATCGGACAATATTTAAGTTCTGTAAGATCTGAAAAAAATCTTACCCTGGAAGAAATTTCAGAAACCACAAAGATAAAAGTCCGCATCCTGGAAGATGTTGAGAATAACAAATTCGACGACTTGGGTGGACTCGGTTATGTGAAAGCTTTGCTGGTAACAATTTCAAAAGCTATAAATGCAGATGAAAAAAAAGTATTACAAATGCTGGATCAAACCTACAGTGGTATCCAATTGAAATATTCTCGTCCATTGCCAGACCAGCCTCGCAAGAAATACCACTTCCACATGAATCTGATCTATATAATTCTATTGATTGTACTCATCGTTTTCCTTACTGTCTTCACAGTAAAACTGTACCATGAAGGAAAGCTGAATTCTCCCCTTTTCCGTTTTTTCAACAAACAGAAAACAGAGACAACCGAAGCTGTTGAGGATACTTTATCAACTGAAACAAATAACAATATTATTGAAGAAGAGCCTCCCGCCTTTAATGCAAATGCTTTGCATGACACAACAAATTATACTTCTGAATTACTTTTCGATAGCAAGGAAAGTCCCTTTAATAGTACAGATTAAACTGAATGAAATTTGATCAGGTAAGTTTTGAACACCTGCTGGGATCAGTCCTTAAACCATCCCGCTATATTGATCATGAGATCAATTCATTTCACAATTATCCAGACCCTGATAAAATAAATTTCTGTCTGCTTTTTCCAGATGTATACGAAGTAGGATTTTCACATCTGGGGATAAAGATCTTATATTCGATCATAAACAAACAAGCTGATTCTACAGCAGACAGAGCCTATGTACCCTGGCCCGATCTGGGAGAGCTTCTACAACAGGAAAAAATTCCTTTATTCGGTCTGGAATCTAAGGTCAAATTGAAAGATTTTGATGTGGTCGGGATCACCCTGCAGTCTGAACTTACATTCACCAACATTCTTTACAGTCTTGAGCTGGCCCAGATCCCGCAGCTGGCTGTGGAAAGACAGGAGAACGATCCGATCGTGCTGGCAGGGGGTCCGGTAGCAAGTAATCCGGAACCGATGTCTGACTTCATTGATTGTTTTCTCATCGGAGATGGTGAGCAGGCGATCCTGGAGATCAAAGATGTTCTTCTGGCCAATAAAGCTGCCTCCCGTCATCAAAAAATAATCGCTTTGAGCCAGGTTGAAGGTGTTTATGCACCTCATATCATGAACAATCATTCGCCAAAAAAGATCAAAGCCAGAAAATTCATGCAATTCAATGATCCCAATTACCTGCACGATCCACAGCTACTTCCCTGGACTGAACCCACCCATTACAGATATGTATCCGAAATAATGCGAGGTTGTTCCCGCGGCTGCCGTTTCTGTCATGCCGGGATGTTCTACCGTCCGGTGCGGGAACGAGACCCTGAACTGATCATAGATACCCTGCTACAGGAAGTAAAAAGGATGGGGTGGAGTGAAGTTGCATTAACTTCTTTATCTTCAAGTGATTATAGTTGCATAAAACCACTTCTGCTGGAACTTTTCAACCGGTTATCTGATCTCAGGGTAAGCATTTCTCTTCCCTCCTTAAGGGTCGATTCGCTGGATGAAGACATTGTGAGGCTCTTGAATGCTTTACGGCAGACTGGTTTGACGATCGCCCCGGAGGCTGGATCACAGCGCTTAAGAGAGATAATTAATAAAAATCTGACTGAGGTTGAGATCCTGGAAGGTGTGGACATTGCTGTTCAAAACGGATGGAAAGTTATAAAGTTATATTTCATGATCGGTCTTCCCTTCGAAACGGATACAGATATAGAAGCAATCATCGATCTGGTCAATAAGATCATTGCGATAACCGGCAAGCGGCTGCAGATCAATGTAACCTTGTCACCTTTCGTACCCAAGAATTTCACACCCTTTCAATGGGCAGGCATGGATAATGCTGCTTCCCTTTTGAAAAAAGCTACCCTGATCAAAGAACAGTTCAAGCGCCAGAAATTTATCAAGATCAGCTATCATGATGTTAATTCTTCTTTTCTGGAATGCCTGTTGGGACGAGGCGGCAGAGAGGTCGGCAAAATCATTCTAAAGGCATATAAAGCCGGAGCGAAGTTTGATGGCTGGAGGGAATACTTTGATGCTTCGATCTGGCAGAAGGTGATCAGTGATTCAGGTTTTGAAAGAAGTGATATCATCGCCGGGATCGATCTAGATGAAACTTTGCCCTGGGATCACATTGATCTGGGTATCTCTAAAAAATTCCTGCAGGAAGAATGGAAAAAAGCCAGTGAAAGTATTCAGACCGAGGACTGCCGCGATGGAAATTGTTCCAGTTGTGGAATCTGCTCCACAGAAATTCAACCTATGCTGATCTCAGCAGGAAAACAGATCGACCTGAAACTGCCCGAACCACCTGCAAAAGTTCAGTTTAACAATAACTTCTACAGAATATATTACGCTAAAATGGGAGATCTGCGTTTTGTTGCACATCTCGATTTTGTGCGTATGGCCCAGAATTTCCTGCGAGTCTCAAAATTGCCATTGATCTATACTCAAGGCTTTAATATTCACCTTAAACTGAATTTTGGCCCACCTCTACCCATAGGTGTAGAGGGCTTGAATGAATATTTTGACATAGCCCTGAGCAGTCCCTTACCTGTGCAGGAAATCAGCAGCATTTTGGCAGCAGTGATGCCGAAAGAGTTAAATTTTAAAGAAGTCAGCCCTATCACCTCAAAAGCTCAAAAGACCATGGAGTATTATCCCTGGGAAGAAATTGAGATCTTCCCGACTGCGGAATATCTAGATGTAATGCGGACAGGAACGGAGAAATTCCTGGCAAGTGCAAGCTGGCCATTTTCCAGAATAAGAAAGGGGAAAACCAGGGAAAGTGATTTGAAGGATCTGATCGCTTCGATCAATTTCAAAGATGGAAAATTACAGATAACTAAAAAGCTGGTCGGTGCAAGTACTTTCGATATTCTTAAAGAGATCTTTGGAATTGAAAGAGATAGTACCGGGCAATTCAGAATTATCAGGAAAGAGCTTTTACATACCCTGTAAATCAATTATATTAATCACAGCCCTCACAATTTCGGCCGTTAAGCCCCAGATCACATTCTCCTCGAATTTATAAACAAATATCCGACGGTGTTTCCCAGTCCAGGTACGCCAGTATTTTTCTGGAAGTCCCAGCTTCCTGGCGGGAAAAAGTTCCTGTTCAATACCATTTTCATCTTTAACTATTGAATGAAGTTGATAATCAATGCGATATTCAACGGGTGGATTTGACTGGAAAAATTCGATCGGGACAAGGAAAACTTTTTCCACTTCTTTTTTATTCAGCTTCAATAGTGAAATATCTTCGATAAGCAGCTTTCCTGCAATAACATCGACAAAAGAGCCGAGTGGATTGATAATAGCGCCAACATAGCCGCCCAATTCGATCTTGTCTGCCTGAACGCCTAACTCCTCCCGGGTTTCTCTTAGAGCAGTTGCCTCGATGTTCCGGTCTTTAAATTCATCTACCCCACCTCCCGGGAAACAGATCTCACCCGGCTGACGAATATTATCTGATCTTTTCTGAAACAGCAGGTACTGATTTCCGTTTATTTCGACAAAGGGTACAAACACAACTGAATGATGATAATTATCTTTGCCTATCACCAGGGGTTTCTCCGGTAGTCGGTCCAATAATTTACTATAATGATCTTCCTCGGCGAAATCTGTATTGATCTTTCTATAGAGATAAGAACTACCATGTTTGCCAGTCTGCCTTATCACTCCCATTTTTCTAAGTGAATAGGCAATTTTTTGAGCCGTGGAGCGGTTTAGTTTTAGTTTTTTCGCCAGGCTTCTGGTGCTGAATGGTTCTTCTATATCTGCCAGGAAGAGGTTCATCACCTGTTCGGGATTGTTCAGACAGATCTTTTCATCCACTGCTATCAGCCTTCTATCAGCTATACTCTTACCCTTTCTGCGGTAGCTTCCTTTTCCGTCATCTACCCTGATCTCCTCAATTTCACACAGCAGCAGTTCCAGAGAGAAATTGGGATGGACGATCAACTGAGGGATACTGATAAGTTCAGCAAACACATCAACGGGTTTACCTTTACGGGGAGATTTTCTTTTATACTGAAGTTCATTTTTATCGTTGAATTGAAGGATCCACCTGGTTCTGATCAACGGATAGACCAGCGTGATCTTATGGGTCGGCAGCAGTTTCTGTAATTTCTTTTTTATGGAAAAGAAGCTGGAGGTCTGGATCTCGATCAGCCGGTCATTTCTCACCAGGTCAATTATGTGGCCATCCACCTCTTTTTCCAGTTCATCTCCGGGTTTACTGTACCAGGTTTTCAGCTGCGAATGAAGGGTGGATTCGTTATAAGTGTTGATCATAAAAAAAGCCCGGTACGAATACCGGGCTGGCGTGGACTATTTGAATTCTACTGTCAGTTCTTTCTGGGTTTCAAATTTAATGCCTTCCATATCTTTCATCATTTCCTGAAGCTCGTCCTGGGTCATATTTCCCGGATTGTTCATTTTAGCCATTAACTCTGGATTTTCGGTCAATTTCCCAAAATCCATATCCATCAGGATCACAGAATCACCTTCCTGGAAAGAGGCATTTGTTTCTTTGATCTTACCTTCAAAATTAATTATCAAAGAGAATTTCATTCCGTTGTAAAGCTCTTTCATCATCTCCATCATAGCTTCATCAGTTTCTTCCATATCATCTTCATCTTCCCATTCCATATCCTCTTCTTCCATGTCTTCCATGTCTTCCATTTCTTTTTCTTCCGGATACACAATTTTCAGAGTTGAAGTGGAACCTGAAGTGAAATCGAATGTAATAAATTCATTAATCTCTTCAGTGGAAGCCGGACCAAATTCATCCAGATCAACAGCTTTACCGGCAAAGTTCTGATTTAATTTCACTTTATTAATGTCTTTAAATTCATAAACTGCAATATAACCGTTCATACCATTTTCAGAAACTTCTTTACCCCGCAGGAATTTTACATCTTCACCATAACCCGCCGCCTCAGCTTTCAATTCTTCTTCGTCATAAATGCTTTCAGGTTCTTCCTGGGATTGACCGAACATGTTCATGGGCTTCACCATAATCTTTTCTTCAATCGTACCACTTCCATTCTTCTTAAGGTTAACAGTAGTAGAAACGCTGAAACAGCCCGATAATAGAGCAACTACCAACGCTAAAACAAAAATTCTAAAAATAGATTTCATTTTTCCTCCAATTATTTTTTTTATTTTAAAGGAAATCTTTTCTATACCCTTTTCTGTCAATTGATTTGATTTCATTTGACATCAGAAGCTAATTAGCAAGATTAACAAAATGACACATTAAGTGAGGTATAAATGGAAAACAGGATAAGAGTTAGATTTGCTCCCAGTCCAACCGGCTATTTACATGTAGGAAGTTTGAGAACTGCTCTCTATAATTATCTTTACGCCAGGAAAGTAGGGGGCGATTTTATCTTAAGAATTGAAGATACGGACAGGACACGTTATGTGGAAGGAGCTGTTGAAAATCTTATCAGTACACTGAAACAGGTTGATCTTGGTTATGATGAAGGACCTGAAAAAGGCGGGGAATTTGGCCCATATTATCAGTCCGAAAGAACAGAGATATACAGAAAACATGCTGATGAATTGATTGAGAAAGGTGCTGCTTATCGCTGTTTCTGCACACCGGAAGAGTTACAGGAAATGCGGGAAAAACAGCTGGCAGAAAATAAAGATACACGTTATGATGGCAGATGCCGCCACTTAACTGAAGCTGAGATTGAAGCTAATATTAAAGCAGAGAGACCTCATGTTGTTCGATTAAAAGTACCTACAGAGGGTGAAATAACCTTTTATGATATAGTACGTGAAAAAGTAACATTCCCCTGGGAAATGGTGGATGATCAGGTTTTAATTAAATCAGATGGATTCCCAACCTATCATCTGGCCAATGTTGTTGATGATCATCTGATGGAGATAAGCCATGTGATAAGGGGAGAAGAGTGGCTTTCCAGCGTGCCCAAACACCTTCTCATGTATGAAGTTTTCGGCTGGAAACCGCCTAAGATGGCTCACCTGCCACTGCTTCTTAACCCCGATAAAAGCAAACTGAGCAAGAGACAGGGAGATGTGGCTGTGGAGGATTTTTTGAATAAAGGCTTCCTTCCTGAAACACTATTAAACTTCGTTGCATTGCTGGGCTGGCATGCCAAAGGTGACCGGGAACTTTTTAGCCTGCAGGAGCTGGAAAAGGAATTTTCTCTGAAAAGGATCAGCAAATCAGGTGCTGTGTTCGATCAGGAAAAACTGAAATGGATGAATGGACATTATCTTAAAGAGTTAAAATCTGAGGATGTTGCTTCCAGAGCAGAAAGTTATTTTAAGGAAGCAGGATTCGATATAAGTGATCCCAAAAAATATAGCAAAGCAATTACCTTTGCAAAAGAAAGAGTTCAGTTACTTTCTGAACTTCCTGCCCAATGCGAAATGTTCTATCGGGAACTAAAATTTAGCTCGGAAGATAAAGATAGCCTGGGAACAGAAGATTCCCAGAAGTTATTCCGATTCTGGCTGGACAAACTCAGTGAAAATGATAATTGGAATGAGCAGCAGGTAAATGATTTGATAAAAACAACTTCAACAGAGTTAGGAGTTAAGGGTAAGAACCTGTATTTTCCTTTAAGAATTGCCTTATTCGGCAGTGGTCACGGACCAGACATCTGGATCTTATTCGATATCCTCGGTATAGAAGAAGTTAAAAAACGTTTCAGAAATGCGATCGGGAGTTAAAATGCGATATTTTAGAAAGATCGTTGGAAAATATTGTTATCTTTCACCGATAAATGCAGCAGATGCAGAGAAATATACGGAATGGCTGAATGACCTGGAAGTTACTAAGAACCTTATCATTTCCGATCGTCAGATCAACGTGCAGAAAGAGGAAGAGATCCTTAATGACATGATCAAGAACGGAGCGCAGGTCTTTGCCATTATCGATAAAGAAAAAGATGTCTTGATCGGCAACTGCAGTCTTTTCAAGATCGATCATCCGGATAGAAAAGCTGAGCTGGGCATTTTTATCGGAGACAAAAACTACTGGGACAAAGGTTACGGTACGGAAGCGATCAAATTGTTGCTGGATTACGGATTCAACATACTTAATCTGCACAATATCCTACTGAATGTACATTCATATAATAAACGAGCCTTAAAAGCTTACGAGAAGGCTGGTTTCAAGATTATCGGCAGAAGAAGAGAATCTTTAATTATGGGCGGGATAAAACACGACGAGATCTACCTGGATATTCTGGAAGATGATTTTGAAAGCCCCTTTATTAAGGAAATACTTGAAAGAGATTGATCATGTTTCGGAAAATTAAAGGTCAGAACAGAGCTCTTGAGATCCTTACCGGCTCTCTGGAACGAGATAAGATCGCTCAGAGTTACCTATTTTATGGTCCAGACGGAGTAGGCAAATTCACCACAGCTTTGTATTTTGGTATGGCAATAAACTGTCTGGCAACAGCTGAAAAAAAACCCTGCGGAGTCTGCTCCTCATGCCGCAAGTTTTTATCCTTTTCACATCCTGACTTTATTTATATTTTTCCTTTCCCAAATGCCCCTAATTCAGATATCTCAGTAAGTGGAGACATCAAATCCGATGCGATTTTTGAAGAATATAGAGATTATATAAATAATAAAATAGCATCCCCCTGGAAAGAGTTCCATTTCAGCAAAAATACAGGGATCAGGATAAGCAGCATCAGAATGCTGGAGCATAGAATAAACCTTACTCCGAATGAAGCGGCGCGGAAAATATTCCTGGTTGAGGATGCTGACTTGATGACCCATCAGGCTGCCAATGCCTTTCTGAAAACACTGGAAGAACCACCGGGAGATACCGTGATCATTTTAACGACCTCAAGATTGAATTCCCTGCTTCCTACCATCCTTTCAAGGTGTCAGAAAATACCATTTTCTACTCTGCCTCGCTCCATTATTGAAAAACATTTACTCGAAAATCATATTGATTCACTGGAAGCCAAGATCTACTCACGCATCTCCAACGGCAGCATGGAAAAAGCCTTGAGGCTGGCAGACATGGGGAAACTTGAGTCACGCGAGCAGACAATTGAGCTACTGGAAATTCTGCTGGAAGGAAAAGATCTGAAGTTCATAGATTTTTCCAACCAATTCAAAAAAGTAAGTGCCAGATCCAGCTTGAAACAGCTAATTTCCCATCTCACTCTCTGGATAGCTGACCTGGCTTTTTATAAATATAATCAAGAAGAGATAGTTAATCTAGACAAAACTGATATGATCGCTGCTCTTTTCAAAATGAATCCTGCTGTTGATAGTTATGTAAGTGAGATGACCAATTTTCTGGAAAATATGTCCACTAGCCTGGACTCCAACGTGAATCAGCTGTTGATCATAACTGAGATATATAATACTTTGAAAGATACTTTTAAGAATAATCCGCTGTAAGGAGAAGTCATGGAAATTGAAAAAGAAATATTCAAACTTGAGAACTTTATTACTCATATTGTGGATGAAGACCTGAAAACAAATAAATGGAATGGTGTAGTGCAGACCCGGTTCCCCCCGGAACCTAACGGTCATCTGCATATCGGCCATGCTAAAGCCATCAACCTGGACTTCGGCATAGCTCAACAGTATGGCGGCAAATGTAATTTACGCTTTGACGATACTAACCCGATCAAAGAGGATGAAAGCTTTGTTCAGGGTATCCAGGAAGATATTCGCTGGCTGGGTTTCGACTGGGAGGACCGGCTTTATAACGCTTCGGATTATTTTCAGCAGATGTACGATTATGCGGTTGAACTGATAAAAAAAGGAAAAGCTTACGTGGACAGCCTGAGCCTGGAGGAAATTAGAGAATACCGCGGAACGATTAAAACACCCGGGAAAAACAGCCCTTACAGAGACCGAACCGTTGAGGAAAACCTGGATCTATTCGACCGGATGCGAAAAGGTGAATTCCCTGATAGTGCCCATGTGTTACGCGCAAAAATTGATATGGCTGCACCAGATATGCTGTTTCGCGATCCTCTGATGTACAGGATCCGGCATACACCACACCACAGAACCGGAGATAAGTGGTGTATTTATCCCATTTATGATTATGCTCATTGCCTGGAAGACTCTATTGAAGGCATTACTCATTCCCTCTGCTCGCTGGAATTCGAAGCTCATCGCCCTATTTACGACTGGTTTCTGCAGGAACTGGGTATCCATCACTCGCAACAGATTGAATTCGCCCGTCTAAACCTTACCTATACCGTTATGAGTAAAAGGAAATTGGCTCGATTAGTAGAGGAAAAAGTTGTAAATGGCTGGGATGACCCCAGGCTGCCTACTCTTTCCGGTTTACGCAGAAGAGGATACACACCGGAAGCGATACGCAGTTTCCTGAACAAAATTGGAGTTGCCAAAGCGGATAATACTGTAGATGTCGCATTATTAGAATTCTCTTTAAGGGAATGTCTTAACAAGATCACACCACGTGTTATGGGTGTATTGGATCCGCTGAAAGTGGTAATAGATAATTATCCCGATGAGCTGGTAGAAGAAATGGAGGCTGTAAATAATCCTGAAGACCTTTCCATGGGTACCAGGAAAGTTCCTTTTTCTAAACTGATTTATATAGAGAAAGGTGATTTTATGGAAAATCCGCCTAAGAAATTCTTCCGCCTGGCACCGGGCAGAGAAGTTCGTCTGCGTTATGCCTACTTCATAAAATGTGAAAGTGTAGTGAAAAATGAAGCAGGAGATATCGTTGAACTGCACTGCACTTACGACCCCGCTACCAAGGGCGGTAATGCTCCGGATGGCAGAAAAGTGAAAGCTACTCTGCATTGGGTATCTGCAAAACATGCTGTAGATTGTGAAGTGAGGCTCTATAATAACCTGTTCCTGAATGAAAACCCTGAAGATGCAGGCGAAGGAAAAGATTTTCTGGATAATGTAAATCCAGATTCATTGGAGATATTACCTGACTGCAAGCTGGAACCCAGCATAAAAACTGCAGGTTCCGGATGTAAATATCAATTTGAAAGAATGGGTTATTTCTGCGTTGATCCTGATTCAACTGAAGAGAAGCTGGTATTTAATAGAACAACTACATTGCGTGATTCCTGGGCAAAAATCAAGAAAAACATGGCAAAATAATGAAGAAATATGTCGCCATCGTAGATGATGAACTGGACATTCTGGAGCTGGTCTCGATCAACCTTAGTAAATCAGGATTCCGAACCGAAGTCTTTGAAGATGCAGACAGCATGCTAACTTCATTGAGTAACGATATTCCTGACCTGATAATATTGGATCTGATGCTCCCTGATGCTGATGGCTTTGATGTTTGCAAACAATTGAAAAGAGATACACATTATGCCGGAATCCCAATTATCATGCTCACTGCAAAAGGTGATGAAATGGACAGGATACTGGGGTTAGAATTCGGGGCTGATGATTATGTGGTTAAACCTTTTTCCGTCCGCGAATTAGTAGCTAGAGTAAAAGCTGTTTTGCGTCGTGGAGTATCCGAGAAGAAAGAGAAGCTTATAAGGATTGGCGAGGATCTTCTAATAGACCTGCAAAAATATGAAACGATTTTTAAGGGCGAAAAACTCGATCTGACTTCTACCGAATATAAAATCCTGAGCCTGCTGGCGAGGAAAAAAGGCTGGGTCTATTCCCGCAACCAGATACTTGATTACCTATGGGGTAATGACAAGATTGTTGTAGACAGAACGATAGATGTACACATCAGAAATCTCCGGGAGAAACTCAGAGAAGCCGGAAAATATATTAAAAATGTTAGGGGAGTAGGCTACAAATTAGAAATCTGATATGAATCTGACAAAAAAGTATTTTTTCAGGATCTCGTCAGCACTGCTGATCTATAGCATCATTGTTATACTGCTTATACTGAAATTAGAGCCGTTGTTTGCTGCTATTATTTTAGCCGCTTTATTATTTATCATATTTGGGGTTGCTTTATTTTACATGATCAGAAATACTTATCAGCCACTTACCGAACTTGATTCCACCTTACAGAAAATACTTAAGAAAGAATCTTATTCGTTCCTCTCGCTCAATAAATTCAGGCTCTTCAGTAATATTTCCCGCAATCTGGAAGAAATCACATATCTGCTGAATAAGTATGAGAAAAAACTTTCACTTCACAAAGTAGGTTTTTACGGAGTGATTGATACGATTAACGAGGCCATGTGGATGCAGAATGAAAAGGGTATGATCACAGTGTCCAACAGTAAATTCAGGCAACTTGTGCAAAACCAGGAAGTAAACGATCAGTACTTCTGGAATGTTATTTCAGACCATAACCTTTTTCGAATGGTCGATTCTGTTTTTAAACAACCGGGAAATATTCTTCAGGAATTACAGATCGAGAATTCCCACTATCTGTGCAGTGCTTCTTATTCTGAAGAGTCACACATTCTTATTTTCATTTTATATGATATCAACGAGATCAAGAAGCTGGAGATGATAAAGAAAGATTTTGTTCTTAACATCTCCCATGAACTGCGGACGCCGTTGACTTCCATAAAGGGTTTTCTGGAAACTCTGGAACCCGAACTGAAGGGTGATCAGGTCCAATATATACAGATAATTAAACGGAATACTGACAGATTGATCAATATTGTGAATGATCTACTAAATCTATCCAGGCTGGAACATGACAAATCGCTGGAGATCGAACAGATCAATATAGAGGAATTGTTCGGTCAACTCCACGATATTTTCTCCGCCAGAGTCAGAAAAAAAGGTATCGAACTGATCTTTCAGAACCAGGCCAATACAGCTTCTTTCAGAGCAGATAAATTCAAAATGGAACAAGTGTTTATCAACCTCCTGGATAATGCTGTAAAATATACGGATCAGGGTGAAGTGACCTGCAGTATTTCACAACAGGAGGATCAGATGATCATCTCTGTAACTGATACCGGACTGGGAATACCTTCAGAACATCAGGAGCGGATCTTTGAGAGGTTTTATGTGGTTAATAAATCACGTGCCAGGAAATACAGCAGTACAGGTCTGGGGCTTTCGATCGTGAAACATATTATCAGCCTGCATAATGGTTCCATTGATCTCAACAGTTCTGCTGGAAAGGGCACCCGGATCAGGATCAGTATACCTCAACAAGGCTTGAAAAATAGTGAATAAAGATCAGATCGTACAGGACTATTATCCGCTGGTGAAAAGCATTGTTAGTAAATACCGCAATTACGGCATACCTGCTGAAGACCTGGAGCAGGAAGGCCTGATCGGTCTTTTGGAAGCTTCAGAAAATTTTGATATGAACAGAGGTACTAAATTTTCTACTTATGCAACTTACTGGATAAAGAAGAGAATAATTTCAGCTCTGAATCAGGAGAATAAACTTTCAGTATCCGGATCAGAAATCCTGGAAGAAACGATTGCCGATAAAAAACCTGCTATTGAAGAAAGCATCGGAAAAGAGATCAAATTTCCGAAAGATTTCCCAACTGCCGAAAAGCAGGTTCTTACTATGTTATTCCAGCAGCAGCTTACTTTAAAAGAGATCGCCAGCAATCTGAATATTTCCAGGGAAAAAGTAAGACAATTGAAGGGAAAAGGGTTACGGCGTCTGAAAGCATCTGGAATATTCGCTTTAGGATAAACTCTATTTAGATATTGTGCGTGTCGTTTCCTAACCTTTCCATAATTCTTACAATTACGATCAGGAATTCTGATATTGACATAAATATCATTCGAGGGTGAGTTCGAAAATAATTTCCAGGATTTTTCGGTTTTCATCTTTACCAATAATTTTAAGGAGATGTTCATGTTCAACAAAGATCAAAATGTCTGGGAAAAATTCTTTAATTCCATATCATTCCACCTGCTGGTGATCGGATTTCTGATCCTCATAATGCTAATCCCGCTTGGGTCAGTGAAAAATCTCATCAGGGAACGTCAATCTAGGAGTAAAGAAGTAGCAGACGAAATCAGTGCCAAGTGGGGAAACAGACAAACTTTAAGCGGACCGGTATTAACGATTCCATATGAGAAAGAGATCGAGATCCTGGACAAGCAGGACAACGTTTATGTGAACAAACTCAAAATCGAATATCTCAATCTACTACCTGAATCACTGCATTATGATTGTTCCCTTCAACCGGAAACCAGGTACAGGGGAATCTTCAAAGTGATCGTTTATAAGGCATCCGTAAATTCAGAAGGTTCCTTTATCTTTCCGGATCTAGAGGAGTTGAACATTTCAGAGGAAGCTCTCCACTGGGAAGATGCTCAGATAAGTTTCAGATTATCTGATTTCCGCAGTCTGCAGGAAGAAGTTGATTTTACCTGGGATGGTGAAAAATGCAGTTTTGAATCCGGATCAATGCAAGGTCTGCCGCAAGGTGTTCATACATTTGTTAAACTCAATCCAGATAAAAGAACATGGGATTTTAATTTTCAGTTGAATTTTAATGGCAGTTCTGAGATCATGTTCTCACCATTGGGAAAAACCACAACAGTTAATGCTGTCTCAACCTGGCAAGATCCCAGTTTCGGCGGCAGCTTCCTTCCAGATAAGAGAGATATAAATGATAATGGTTTCAGCGCAAGTTGGAAAGTACTGCATTTAAATCGCCCCATCAAACAGATTTATACGCAGTATAATTTCATCCCGCTGGAAAATAATCATGATTTTGGTGTTAGTTTAATTCTTCCTGTAGATCATTATACGAAATCTGAAAGATCAGTTAAATATGCTGTTTTATTGATCTTCCTCACCTTTATCTCATTTCTGGCCATCTCGGTATTCATAAAAGTGAAAGTTCATCCTATCCAATACCTTCTAATCGGATTCTCGCTATGTGTATTCTATAGTCTGCTCATTTCAATAGCTGAACATACAGGGTTCGATGCTGCCTATTGGATAGCTGCTGCAGCGACAATAATACTCCTTGCATTGTACTCCAGTGCGGTTCTTTCCAACCGGAAATTTTCAATAATTCTTGGCACTATAATTTTGCTGCTGTATACTTTTATTTTTGTTATCATCCAATTGCAGGATTACGCGTTACTGGTGGGTAGTATAGGGTTATTCGTTATAATTGCAGTTTTAATGTATCTTTCGGTGAAATTGAAGATCCTGAAATAAATGGAAAAGTAATATAACCGGGGATGCAAGTTTTGTATAGACTTCTCCCCGGTTTTTTTAATATTAGATTTAAAATAGTGGAATCTAGCCGAATATATTAGTTCGATTTCACCTGTTTTAATTGGCCTGTTAAGATAGTACCGTTTCTGATCTCCCGGTTAGATAGAACATGGCAGCAATAATAGTAATAAGCCCCCAAACGGTAAGTTGTGAAAATTTATACCCGGGAAGAGCAAAGCGGAACATAATAAGTGGAAGTATTATATAAACCGAATTGAACACTGGAACGAACAGTGAGATTCTGGCTTTATGCGAAAAGCTCCATTGAGTGAGGATAAAAGAATAAGTTGTAAAGATCAAACTGCTAATAAAAAATATCCAGCCAATGTTATCTGTTGGCAGGAAACCGGCAATCTCACCTTTATGTTGTCCCAACCCTTTAAAGATAGGATCAAAACAGGATAATCCTCCCGCCAGAAATCCACCGGCAATGGTGATAAGCCCCTTTTCTTTTTTCGGAATAAAAATGATGAAAATCGTACTGGCAAAGATAAAAATCCCGGCTGTAATTAAAATAATTCTGTTATCGATACTGGTCATAGTAATATGATCGTGCATTGTTCCATCATAACCGATCAGCAATGTTCCGATCAACAGGATAATACTTCCTATATAAACTCCAGAAGGAACATGTTCTCCCATGATCTTATCAGCATAGAGAATTAGAAAGATCAAGCCAATCCCGAACATGGATGTAAAATAGCTGGAAGGGGCAAAGCGGTTAGCCAGAATGATCCATATGAAGCCTGTATTACTGAGGATAAGGCCGGCAATATAGTGTTTCGATTTATGGATCTTGCCATCGTATTTCAGCTTCTCAGCATCATTACCATTACCTATGCGCAGTAATTCCAGGGTCTTAACACCCTGTGACTGCAGAGCTTTCGCAATGTGCAGTTGGATACTGCCCAGAATTCCAAAGATCATCGCAATTAAATGATTCATAGATTAGCATAATATATTTCCAGAGATATTCTGTCCAATTATTTTAGTGGCCTATCCGGTTAAATTAATCCTGAAAAAATATAGGTTTGACAAAAAAAGTAACTATCCGATTTATATAGAAAAATATAGAGGAGTTTTTATGAAAAAAATTATGGTTATTTTTATTCTGATTTCTTTTTCTCTGATGAATATTTTTGCTGAGGATAGTAACATTAAACCCGATTTATCCATTTATTCTCATCCTCAGACCCAGGAAATCGTAACACTTGTTAATAATGCGACACAATTGATCCAGACAGAAGGAGAAGATGCATTTCCTGAATTCAGAGTAAAAGGCAGTAAATGGTATTATAACGAAGTTTATCTTTTCATCTGGGGTTTGGATGGAATGCGCTATGTATATCCCAGCGATATATCAGGTGAGGGCAAGAATATGCTGGATCTGAAAGATATAAACGGAAAGCCGATCGGCAAGATGTTTATTGAAACAGCTCAGGCAGGCGAGGGATGGGTTTTTTACGAATGGCCGCTCCCTGGAGAGGAGAAACCACAGTGGAAGTCGACTTTCATAAAGAAAGCTGTCACACCAGATGGAAAGGAATTACTGGTGGGCTGTGGGCTATATAACATGCTGGTTGAAAAAGTTTTCGTAGAGAATCTGGTTAAGGAAGCTTCCAATGTTATCAAAGAATCAGGACTTGAAAAAGCTAAAGAAAGATTTGCTTCCAAAGCAGATGAATTCATCTTCCAGGACGTATACATAATATTAAAAGATATTGATGGCAAGGAGCTGTTCAACCCATTTAAAACCAACATGGACAGCACTGAGTATCTTAAATTGCATGAAGATGTTACAATCTATTATATAGAAGAGATCAAACAAAACCTTATAAACAAGGGTGAAGCCTGGATGAGTTATGAATGGCCCGATAAGGACAGCAAGGAGCTGGGTAAGAAAATTACTTTCCTGAAAACTGTAAAACTGGATAATGAACTGATCGTAGTTGGAGCAGGTTATTTTAACTAGGTAATGTAATTATTCAAAACTCAATTTAATCTTAAAAAGAATAATATCAAGAAATAGCAGGTGAGCATTTTAGATCACCTGCTATTTAATTATGGAGAATTTAACACTAATAATAGGAAATTATATAACGCCAGCCGGTAACAGGAGAAGTAATAAATCTGGCTGTTTTTTCCTGGCCGTCCCATTCATATTTAACAATTCCTTCTTTTGAAGCGATCATTGTTTTTACAGCTTCTACCAGTGTTTCAGATGATTGTTCCAATATATTATCCAACAGATTATCTTTTGTCTCCAGATCGAACATGGTTATTCCCATTGGATGAATCGCATAGAAATCATAAGTTTCCGGCATTCCTATCTTTTGCTTTAAAATGTCCCAAATATCATCCAGGAAAAAGGAAGTCCCCAATATCCCAGTCACCTCACCATCTTTCATGACTGGTACTGCAACTACAACGGATTTCCTGCCGCTGGTTTTTCCTGTTATGGGAAATCCGACAACTGCTTTTCCCATCAGAAGGTCTGGAAAATACCCTCTATCACTTAAATTGGCTTCCACTTTATCTTTTTCAGATGTATAATAACTTCCATCCGGTAAAGAGTACCAATAGAGTGCTTCGGTCCTTTCCTCTTCATTACTTATTAAGGAAGCTTTAATAAGCTGCCAGTTACCAGATTGCACTTCCTGATCAAGAGCTATATTTTCCAATCTGGAAAGTTCATCTGAGAATACTTGATCAACAGTATTCATCGAGTTTTCTAATAACTCGCCTACATCACTGAATAAAAAACCAATCGACAACAACAAAATGATAAGAGTAATAATTTTATCTGTCATAGTATCTCCTACATATATATTTATTTTATTGATTGTTGAATATGAAATTTAAGGTCAAGTAAAATGGTTATCTGAAAATAAACTTAAAGTTCCACGATTCATAATACATTTATTTAATTGATTTTACGTAATCTTAACACAATCTTAACATTTACCTTATTTTAACTTAACTTTCAAAAAGTATAACTCCTGTGAATCACATAAAAACAGGAGGAAAAAAGTGAAAAAACCAATTTTATTTTTACTTTTGATCGTTTTTGCAGTTTCAACCTTAGCAGCAGAAACAAAATTGAAAATGGAAATCTGGAACCGTTGGACTTACAAAATGGTTGATAGTAATGTTGAACAGAACGAACTGGCGGTTAAAAGAGGGTACTTCCGTCTTGAGCCTGTATTCGGTTCTAACATTAAAGGTCGTTTTAACCTGGATTTCTTTAGTGATGACGTTAATGATGGTGTTGGTATTAAAATGAAGTATGCCTACCTTGATTTCAGCAATTTCCTGCCCATTAAAGATGCTACACTTACAGTTGGATTGATGAAAACATTCTTTGGCTCAATTTACGAATATGAATATACCGTAATAGAGAAAGATCCTTCCGATATGTATAAGTATGTAAGTTCTACTGATTACGGTTTAGGCGTAAGCGGTTACTTCCCTAACGGTTTTGGAACCTACAACCTGGCAGTTTACAATGGTGAAGGCTACAAGAAAACAGGTGGAGACAGTAATAAAGACCTTAACTATGCTGCTAACGTAAGAGTAACTCCTATCGTGGGTGTTACACTGGGTGGATCCTACATGTTCAGATCTCATGAAGATTCTGAAATCGAAGATGACAATGGTGACATGATCGATAATCCGGACAGAAAAGAAGATACAATGATCGCTGGAATCGGTAAATTCGCTTTCGGTCCTGCTAAGCTGTATGCTCAGTATTTAATGAAAACGACTTCCATGCCAAACGTTGATGGTGCTGATGATGTTAAGGGTACTGTAATATCTGTTATGCCGGAATTTAAAGTTAACAACAAAATCGATATCGTTGGCCGTTACGATATGTACGATCCAAATACAGACGAAGACAAAGATGGAAATAGCACAATGATAGTTGGTTTCAATTATCACATCATGAAAGATTCAAAAAATGCTCCAAAACTATTCGTGCAGACTAACTATGAAATGACAACTTATGAAGCAGAAGGTGCAGACGATGTAACACAGCTCTTAGTTCAGTTACGCTGGATCTTCTCTGAAACAATGAATTAAAAAGTACTTTAAGGAGATAAAGAATGAAAAAGATTATAGCTCTTCTCTTATTAGTAAGTTTATTCGCAATTCCGGCGATGGCTAAAGGCAGTAAGATCACCATCTCTGGCTCTACAACAGTTCTTCCCATTGCTCAGGCTACAGCCGAAACCTATATGGATATGAATCCTGAGATAAATATTTCTGTTCGCGGTGGCGGATCAAGTGTTGGTATCGCTTCTATTATCGCCGGAACAGCAGATATCGGTGACGCTTCCCGTCATATCAAAACAAAAGAGATCGTTCAGGCTCGTGAAAATGGGATAGACCCCTATGAAAACGTTGTTGCTAACGACGGTATAGCTGTTGTTGTTCATGGTTCCAATTCACTAAATTCTCTCACTTTAGAACAGTTAAAAGCTATCTACACCGGTGAAATCCAGAATTGGAAAGATGTAGGTGGACCAAACATGCCTATCGTAGTTATCTCCAGAGACGTGTCTTCCGGAACATTTGAAGTTTTTAACTCTATGGTATTGAAAGGAGCAAAAGGCGTTGACGGTGCTTTAATGCTGGCTTCCAACAATGCCTGTGCTACAACTGTAAAAGATACTCCTGGTGGTATCGCTTATATCGGATTAGGGTATTTGACTGAGCATATCAAGGCTATCCCAATAGATGGTGTAATGCCTTCAAAAGAAACTATCCAGTCCAAAGAATACCCTATCGCCAGAACATTGCACATGTACACTAATGGAGCTCCCAAAGGCTTGGTAAAAGGTTATATTGACTTCATCCTCTCTCCTGAAGGTCAAGCGATCGTTGAAGAGCAAGGCTTTATTAGTGTGAAATAAAAAAGGTGAAATGTACTCCATCCGAATTGGGAATCTGTAGTACACAGGTTCCCAATTTATTAGGAAATGACTATGAAAAAAATAAAAATTTTAGTTTTATCTCTGGCTGTGATCATTTTTCTCTTGAGCTCATGTTCACCACGTAAAGAAAGAATTAAAATTGCTGGTTCTACAACCGTTTTACCAATCGTTCAGGCGGCCGCAGAAGAGTATATGGAACTGAATCCGAATGTTAATATTACCGTAAGAGGCGGGGGTTCCAGTATCGGAATACACTCCATTCTGGGTGATGTGATCGATATCGGTAACGCTTCCCGCAAAGTAAAAAATAATGAGGAAAAACTACTGGCAGAAAATGAAAATTTAGTAGAAACCGCTATTGCTCTCGATGCTTTGTCCGTCATCGTAAACAACAGCAATATTATCGATTCGATCTCTTGCCAGGATCTGAAGAAGATCTTCCAGGGTGAAATAACCAATTGGGATCAGATAGGTGGAAAAGATATGGATATTGTTGTTATCTCCCGGGATATCTCTTCAGGTTCTTTTGAAGTGTTCAACGATGTAATTCTGCAATCAGATAATGTGACATCCGGTGCTATGATGCTTCCTTCTAACAATGCAGTTGCAACTACCGCAGGTAATACTCCCGGAGCTATAGGTTACGTAGGACTTGGATTTACATCTTCTCAGATGATCAAATCGTTATGGCTGGATGGTGTTTATCCTTCCGAAGATTCTGCTCAGAAAAGTTCATATAAGTTAACCAGACATTTATACATGTATACTCAAAGATCTGCCGATGAGAACACAGCTAAATTTATCGACTTCCTGCTCTCTGCTCAGGGTCAGACAATAGTAAAAGAGCAAGGGTATGTTAAAATTAATAATTAATTGGAAAATGGGGAAAATTAAATGAAAGCGTTCAAAGAAATTTCCTTTAAGAGTGTAACATATATATCTTCGTTATTCACCATTGTATTTTTATTTGGGATCATCTTAAGTATATTTTACGAAGGTATCCCGATCTTCAGATATGTTAGTTTAAAGAATTTTTTAACCAGTGCTGCCTGGCATCCTACCCATGATCCGGCAGATTTTGGAGTTTTATCTCTTATTGCTGGATCGTTCTTTGTAACTGCTGGTGCTCTATTTATTGCCATACCATTCGGATTAGGTTCGGCTATATATATTTCAGAGATCGCTGGCTTCCGAACGAAAGAGATCTTGAAGCCAATAATCGAGCTTCTGGCCGGAATACCTTCGGTAATCTACGGCCTTTTCGGTCTGGCGTTCCTTTCACCTATGATGATAAAAGTCTTTGGCATACCATCCGGGCTGAATGCATTCTCGGCTTCCATAATATTGGGAGTTATGGTTATTCCAATTATATCCAGCATGTCTGAAGATGCACTTTCTACTGTTCCTAAAAACCTTCGGGATGCTTCTCTTGCCCTGGGAGCAACAAAATGGGAAACCATTATAAGAGTTGTTGTCCCGGCTGCAAAATCTGGCATTATGAGCAGTGTTATTCTTGGTTTTGGCAGAGCTGTAGGTGAAACCATGGTAGTTCTAATGGTTGCCGGAGGCGCAGCTCAAATCCCAAATTCACTATTCAAACCTGTCCGTCCCATGCCGGCAGCAGTTGCAGCAGAGATGGGAGAAACAGTTATCGGCAGCCCTCATTTTCATGCTTTATATGGCATTGCTATCATCCTTTTCATTATCACCTTCGTCTCAATTCTCATCACTGAATTCTTTGTTAGAAGGGGGAAACATTAATGAATCGAAGGAAAATTGAAGCTTTCATCGGAGTAAATTTATTAAGAATATTTATTGCCATCACTGCAGTTTTTCTGGTACTCTTCCTTTATGTGATCTTCTCCAAAGGGGGAAAAAGTTGTAACCTGGGAATTTCTAACTCAGTCTCCCAGGAAGTTCATGACAGAGGGTGGTATATATCCTGCTATAATTGGTACTTTCTGGTTAACTGTAATATCCATGCTCTTTGCCTTGCCCCTGGGAATCTTTACAGCTATTTTTCTTACCAGTTATGCTAAACCAGCCTGGCTTGTAAGGATTGTAAGAGTAGCCATTAATACTCTGGCTGGCGTACCTTCTATCATCTATGGTCTTTTTGGCCTTACTGTATTCGTTAGAATGTTTCACTTCGATGTATCTATCCTCTCGGGTTCCTTAACACTGGGCATCCTGGCTCTACCAGTAATTATTAACGCCAGCGAAGAAGCATTACGCTCAGTTCCCCGAGATTTTCTGGAAGCTTCTCTGGCTTTGGGTGCAACAGAAAGACAAACTATTTTGAGGGTACTGCTACCGACAGCTTTACCCAACATATTAACTGGTGCTATAATCAGCGTTGGTAGAGTGGCCGGGGAAACAGCTCCTATCCTCTTCACAGCTGCTACCTTCTATACAAGAGTTCTGACCAGCATCTGTAATGGATGAAGTAATGGCTCTGCCCTATCACATTTACGCCTTGCTTACAGAAGGAAGCCATGCCGATAAACAGGTCCCAATAGCTTATGGAACAGCTGTTGTGCTGATGGCAATGGTTCTGTTGATAAGTGCTGTAGCAATAGCAATAAGATATAATATAAGGAAGAAAAGAAAATGGTAAACAGTGCACATATAAGTACCGAAGATCTAAATTTATGGTTTGGCGATAATCATGTTCTGAAGGATGTGAATATACCGGTTTATGATAAGAAAGTAACAGCCATGATCGGACCTTCCGGCTGTGGCAAATCTACTCTTCTCAGATGCTTCAACCGGATGAACGATCTGATCCCGGAAACCAAGATAAAAGGAAAAGTTTTATTAAACAATAAAAATATTTATGCACCTAAAACTGACATAACTCAGGTTAGAACTAATGTAGGTATGGTTTTTCAAAGACCAAACCCCTTTCCCAAATCGATCTACAAAAATGTTGCTTACGGCTTGAGTATCCGAGGGGAAAAGAAAAGTAAGATCGATGAAATTGTAGAGAAAAGCCTGCGCGATGCCTGGATCTGGGATGAAGTAAAGGACAGGCTGAATGAATCTGCTTTTTCACTATCAGGTGGCCAGCAACAAAGGTTATGTATTGCACGGGCCCTGGCCAATAATCCCGATATCATTCTTCTGGATGAACCCACTTCTGCTCTGGATCCGCAATCTACTGCCAAGATCGAAGAACTTTGCCTGGAATTGAAGAAACAGGTGACTATTCTTGATCGTAACTCACAACATTGCCCAGGCAGGTCGGATTTCAGATTACACAGCTTTTATGTATCTTGGAGAACTGGTAGAATATGAGAAAACGCAGAAGATGTTCACTATACCCAAAGATAAGCGAACAGAAGCTTATTTAAGCGGAGTATTTGGATAAGCTAATGATTGAATCAAGATTTGAAATTAAACATAATTAAAAAGGAAATATCATGCTGAAAGAAAAAATATTAGAATTAAAAAAAGCTGTTATTGAAGAAGCCAACCTGGTAAAAGAGATGATAGAATTAAGTATAAATGGTCTGCTGGAAAAAGATGTAACGAAACTTGATAGAACAATCGAACTGGAAGATCTGGTGAACGCAAAAGAAATAGAGATCGACGAGATGTGCACAGCTCTAATCGCCTTGCACCAGCCCGAGGCAAAAAACCTGAGAACCATATTGATGATCCTAAAGATGAATAATGATCTGGAAAGAATGGGAGACCTTACCGTGGGAATAACAAAAAGCGCTCGTTATCTTATAGAAAGACCATTTATTAAAAAACTGATCAATCTCCCCAAAATGGCTGAAGAAACAGCTAAAATGGTGGAAGATACGATCAATGCATTTGTCAACGAAGATGCTGAAAAAGCAAAACAAGTCTGCATAAATGATGATATCGTTGATGAGCTGAAAGAACAGACTTACAGATTACTGGTAACATATATGCTGGAAGATCCTTCCAATATAAAACGCTGCATTCATATAAATAGAATTTCCTCTCATCTGGAAAGGATTGCAGATCTATCGACCAATATAGCCGAAGAGACTACCTTTATTGCCGAAGGAAAAGTCATAAAGCATAAACTTAACAGTTAGGAAAAGGGAAGATCAATGAAAAAGATAAGAGTTTTATTTGTTTGCGTTCATAATTCTGCCCGAAGTCAGATGGCAGAAGCACTTCTTTCTCACTTGAAAGGAGATTTGTTCGAAGTAGAAAGTGCCGGTCTGGAGCCAGGTAGTTTGAATCCTCTGGCCGTTGAAGCGATGGCTGATTTTGGGATAGATATTTCACAGAAAAAAACTCAAAGTGTATTTGATCTGTTCAAAGCAGGAAAAAGCTATAATTTTGTAATTACTGTCTGTGCCGGATCCCAGGGAGAGCGATGTCCCATATTTCCCGGCAGAATGCAAAGGCTGCATTGGGATTTCCCTGATCCCTCCTCATTGACAGGAACAAAAGCAGAACAACTGGCAAAAACCATAGAGATAAGAAAAAAGATTGAAGAACATATAGAAGAATTCATCTCCAGAATTGAAGATATTACAGTCTGAAAAAACGACTATCTTTACTTCAAACATCTTAATATATTAACATACTTTGAGGACACGTCTGTTAGTTCCCTGTATTCAGGATCTGCTAAATCTAAAATAAAAAATAGTTTTTGACTTATTAACGACACATCAATTTTTCTACATGAAAAGACTGAACAGGAAATAAATATGATATTGATGATTTTTAAACTGCTCGGATCGCTGGGTGTTTTCCTTTATGGAATGCGTGTGATGAGCGATGGTATCCAGAAAGTGGCCGGCGACAAGATGCAGCGGATTCTGGATATGATGACAAAAAATCGATTCGTTGCGGTTTTTACTGGTTTTATTATTACTGCTCTGATCCAATCTTCTTCTGCAACGACTGTTATGGTTGTAAGTTTTGTAAACGCCAGTCTGCTGTCGCTTTCTCAGGCAATTGGTGTAATTATGGGTGCAAATATCGGTACTACAGTAACCACCTGGATCGTTTCATTTATTGGTTTCAAATTCAATATCGCTTCCTTTGCCTTACCAATAATTGGCGTTGGGCTTCCCTTCTTTCTATCTAAAATCAGGAAACGCAGAGATTTTGGTGAGATCCTGGTGGGATTCGGATTACTTTTCCTGGGTCTGGCTTTTTTAAAAGATTCTGTCCCGGATATAAAACATAACCCTGAAGTGCTGGCTTTTCTGCAGAACTACACCGATCTCGGGTTCCTTTCTTTCCTGATCTTTGTTGGAGTAGGTTCCATCTTAACTGTAATCGTACAGTCTTCCAGCGCAGCTATGGCCATAACTGTTACGATGGCTTTTAAAGGCTGGATCGATTTCCCTACTGCAGCAGCTGTTGTTCTGGGTGAAAATATCGGTACTACTGTTACGGCTTATCTGGCTTCGATGGGGACCAGTGTTAATGCCCGTCGAGCAGCCCGGGCACATTTCCTCTTCAATGTGCTGGGTGTGATATGGATGGCTTTTGTTTTCAACCTCTTTATTAAGCTGGTCTATAAAATTGCACCTTGGGATCCATATCTGCAAGGTAATTTCCCTCTTAATCTATCATTGTTCCATAGTGTTTTTAATATAACAAATACTCTTCTATTTATTGGATTTATCCCGATCCTGACTCGGGTGGTAGAAAAGATGATTAAATCTAAACCAGGTGATATTCCCAAGAAATACACTTTGAAGTATATTTCTACAGGTTTGCAGGATACTGCCACCATGAATCTTCTCAATGCCAAAAAAGAGCTGCAGAAAATGTCTCAGGTCACGGTGGATATGTTCAATTCTTTCCTGGATGTTTTTTTCCACCCGGAGCAGAAAAAAGGAACCTCAGTTGAAAAGATCAAGGAAATGGAAGAATTAACTGATCAGATGCAGGAAGAAATTTCTAAATATCTGGTAGAGTGTTCCAAAGAAGAACTCAGTGAAGCCAGTATAAGTAATGTTAATGCCATGATGAGAATTGTGCATGAGCTGGAAAGTGTTGGTGACAGTTGTTTCAAGTTGATCATCCTTACTCAGAAAAAATACGATAAAAAGATTAAATTACACGACAAAGCCCGGGAAGAGATAACTGACTTCTCCAATCTTGTTTTAGAATTCATGAAATTTTATAAAGCCAGACTGAATGAGCCACTGGTAGATCAGGACCTGAATATAGCTTATAAACTGGAAAATAAGATTAACCAATCACGGGACAGTTTGAAGAAAGCAGCCCGTAGACGATTGCAGAATGATAGCAATGTAAGATCGGAGTTACTCTATATCGATTTATTGAAGAATTTTGAACATATAGGAGATAATGCACTTAACATTGCCCAGGCCTTGAACCAAATGTCTTGAGCGAACCGATTTTTTATCCATTAATCTTCCATTCTTTTACTCTTATTATTCGTTGTTCAAGAATAGTGTTCAACTTTAAATTTGACATAAATATTTACACAGCTAAGTTCTGAAAAATTAAAATTCCTGAGGGTTTATGAACAGAGTAAAAGAGAGTGATCTTCAATATGATGTGTTTAAAAATTTCTTTAACTGCAGTTTAATCGGGATCTATTGTTTCAGATTGGAAAATCCCGTTTCAAAAGATCTCCCCAAACAAGAGCTTATTAAACTTTTTTTTGATTCAGTCTGTGTTCAGTGTAACAATAAATTCGCTCAGATGGCAGATAAGAAACGGGAAGATCTCATTGGGATAAAACTAAGAGATACGCTTTCCAACACTCACGCAAACAGAAAGTTCTTAAGTGACTTCATTGATAACAACTTCACTCTTTCTGGCGGCATATCCCATGAATTAAAAGCCGATGGGAAAGAGGTCTATTTTTCCAATTCCTTCTCTGCTACTATTGAAGATGGAATGCTGATTGAAGCCTGGGGAACCCAGACAGATGTTACAGAAGCAGTAAAAACAGAACAAAGTCTCAAAGAACAGAAAAGAATTTTAAGACAGATAATAGACCTTGTTCCTCCTTTCATTTTTGCTAAAGATAAGAAAGGAAAATTTATTTTAGCTAACAAAGCAATTGCTGACAATTATAATACTACCACCGATGCCATCATCGGGAAAAAGGACTCGGACTTTAATAAGAATCCTGACGAGGTCAAACAGTTTAAACAAGATGATGAACAGGTTATAAAAACTGGAAGAAGAAAACAGACCGAAGAAACTATCACAAACTCCAGAGGAGAATTAAGATATCTACAGACTACTAAAATTC
Source organism: Cloacimonadaceae bacterium (SeqCode) (assembly GCA_942491655.1). Classification (GTDB taxonomy): domain Bacteria; phylum Cloacimonadota; class Cloacimonadia; order Cloacimonadales; family TCS61; genus SDB. The sequence goes on along the minus strand of CALOBL010000019.1, from coordinate 284,289 downwards.
CATTCAATAGCAAAGGGAAAAAGATAAATTCAGTTCTGGGTGTATCGGTTGATATAACCGATCTTAAGACCATTGATCAACAGTTAAGGTTAAGCGAGGAGAAATTCCGTTCTATTGTGGAATTTTCTCAGGAAGGAATCCTTATTATTGCTGATAAGTTTAAAGTAACCTATGTAAATGAAAAACTCTGTGAAATGATAGGATATGAAGAAGCAAGATTTATTAATGCAGATTTCAGGGAGTTTCTTACTGAAAATAGCCTGGAAATTGTTGTAGACCATTATTTAAAAAGAAGAAAAGGGGGAAATGTACCACCCCGTTACGAGGTTGAGATCTTAAAAGCTGACGGTACAATAATGCAGGCTGAATTAAGTAATGCCATAATAAAAGATAAGGATAACATAAAAACGATAACTCAGGTTCTTGATATAACTGAGAGAAAACGAATTGAGAAAGTACAGAAAGTTCTCTATTCCATTGCCAGTGCAGTAAATACAGCTCCCGACCTGAATGATCTCTTTTCACAGATAAAAAAATATCTGCACGAGATCATTGATACCACTAATTTCCTGGTGGTGCTTTATGATGATTCCAAGAACCTGCTTTCATTAAATTATAATGTCGATGAAAAAGACGATTTCGAATCTTTCCCACCTGGAAAAACCCTGACCAATTATGTTATTCAGACAGGAAAACCCCTTTTAGCGGATGAGAAAAAAGTTAAAGAACTGGAATATAAAGGTGTAGTCGAACTGGTAGGGAGTCCCTCTCGGATCTGGATGGGCGTACCATTGATGATAAAACAAAAAATTATCGGGGTTGTTGTTGTTCAAAGTTACGATGACCCTAATCTATATTCAGAACAAGATCTGGAGATCCTCGAGATAATCTCTTATGAGATAGCTCAGGCAATCCAACATAAAAAGACCGAGCAAGAGGTTAAGGCTTCGTTAAGGGAAAAAGAGATCCTCTTGAAAGAGATTCACCACCGGGTGAAGAATAATTTGCAGATCATCTCCAGCCTGCTTAATATGCAGTCCCGTGAAATTAAAGACACAAATATGATCAAACTGTTCAAAGAGAGTCAGAACCGGGTCAAATCAATGGCAATAATTCATCATAAACTATACGAGAATGAAGACATCACAAATGTAGATTTTCACAGTTATGTAAGAAGTCTTACCAGTCACCTTTTCCATTCTTTCAAAGTTAACACAAGCAAAGTACAACTGATCCTTGAGATTGCTGAATTTTCTCTGGATGTTACTAAAGCCATCCCTTTGGGACTTATCCTGAATGAGATCATCTCAAATTCTATAAAATATGCTTTTCCGGAAAATATGACCGGAGTAATCAGGATTGAAGCTGAACAATTACCAAAGGGAAAATGCAGGCTTCTGATCTCGGATAATGGAATTGGTATCACGCAGGGATTAAAAAAACAAAATTCTCTTGGCATGAGCCTGATAGATATTTTCATAACTCAGATCCATGGAAAAATGGAACTGGATACTTCTGCGGGGGTAGCTTACAATATCACCTTTTCAAGAAATATCTGAACTAATAAAAATGAAAAAACCTCTTCCACCTGATCTCTGATTTTTCGTGCAATAACCCTCTCTGTTCCATGATATAATCTTTCAACTGGGAATGAGGTGGAGTTCCATAAGAAAAGAAGATGAATAAAGGTGTTCCAGTAATATCCCTTCTGCCCAGAAAACCCCAGTAACGACTGTCTGCACTCACGTCACGGTTGTCACCCAGCACAAAATATTTACCTGCCGGGACGACCACAGGGCCCATGTTGTCACGGCTCCCCATGATCTCATTACCCCATTTCAAACTACCCGCTTCCCGGGGAATGATCCGGCTGTCCACATACTGCTCAAATCCACCTTGGAATAATTCTCCGTTTATGAAGACCTTTTTATTGACTACCTGGATGGTATCTCCCGGCATCCCAATGATCCGTTTAACAACATTCTTCTTAGTATGCCAGACTAATTTCCAGTTAGCTTTGTCCCAGTAGATAGGCTTTATAAGTAATTCGTAATTATCCCTTTTCAATTTCGGATCCGGATCGTTAGACGATGGCATCCCTGGTTCTGCCGGATCTGCCGGATACTGGAATATCACCAGGTCTTCTCTTTGAGGTTCAGTAAAATAGAATTTCAATCTGTCACCATAGAGGTAATCACCTATCAGCATCGTTCTTTCCATAGAAGAGGACGGTATCTTGAAATTCTGAAAAATATAGTTCTTTATGAGGAAGGCTACAACAAAGGCAAAAAGGATCGCTTCTACGTATTCCTGAATGATGTTTTTCCTGCGCTTGATCTTTTTCTCTTTTTTACGAAACATTACTCCTCCCCTATATCGAACAATTTGTATTCATCCATATTGGTATAGTAACGATGCATTATTCTGTAGGAAACAGGAAGAGTAAAGATAAGACCAAGACCTAATGGAATGATTGCGACTAAATTCAGCAAGGTAATGAACAGTAACAGGTGAAAATGCTGCCATCTGGTTTCGGCACCAGCAATATAGGCCGCTTTAAAAGCTTTGAACAAGGGAATTTTTTTCTTAAACAGTAAAAAAGGAACCGGAAAGATCACCGCCAGCCAGTAAATGCTCAGGATCAATCTTACCAGATGCAGGATAGGATCTGTGGCAACAGTTAATAAATAACCTGTACAGATCACTTTCAAAAGAAAATAATAAAGAAGGTTTGCTAACACGAACAACCAGCTGACAGGATAATATTTTAGCCTGGCCAGATAGTTGTTCAACGAAAACTCAACCTTGCCGTTCTCCCAGTTGAATGTAAAGGGGATCAGCAGAAAAGGAACCAGGAACAAGATCACCAGATTGGTAATATAATACATCTCAACCGTAAGGTAAAAAGCTGAAAATATTAATGCCAGCACTACTGCCATAAGAATTATCCCGGTAACAGTAAATTTCATGCCCTCCTGACGCTGCTCATTCCACTGCTCACGAAATACTTTCCTGGCTGACAAAGACGTACTCAGTGCTTCTGTCGGTGTTCCGCAGAAGGGACAAAAGATTGCATGATCATCGATTACACTATTACAGATTTGTGCAACTTTTACTTTTCCCGTATTTTTGTCTTTTATTCTACCTTTACACTTCATTATAACCTCAAATAATTTATTTCATTTAAACATCATCAGATCAGCACTACCAGGATGTCGTAACCCTTGAGATCGCTGTTTTAATCCTCATTTCATCCAACTGGATGACAAAATTAGTAAAACCGGATTTTACGTAAATATTTATTAATAAAATCATTCAAATAGCATAATTAACGTTATGTGCACTTCAAAATTTACTCTTATTCTTTCAGAAAATAGATCAGTCCCAGAATTCCCCGGATCACTAATCCAAAGACAACAAAGCCATGAAACCAGTTGTAACCCGGAAACTTGAAATACATGATCGCCATAACCGCCCCCATAAATGAAGCCTCCAGGGCGGAAACTTTATAAAGCATACCAATTTCCCGTTCATCCGCGACATTCCTGGTTAAAACCAACCCTATAAAAAAAAGAATTAACCCGAGCAAACCCCAGTCTCCATAAGCATTAGTTAAGAAATAGACCGTTATACCACTGATCAATTCCAGTGCAAAAAAGAGCACATTATTACCCTTTAATTTCATCTTTTCCCTCCAGATAAAAAATATCTTCTACTTTTGTTTTGAACAGTTCTGCAATTTTTAAAGCCAGTTTAACAGATGGATTAAATTTTCCTTTTTCAATGGAATGAACCGTCTGCCTGGAAACTTCCAGCTTATCAGCAACTTCCTGCTGGGTAAGTTCACCATTGTAAAACCTTAATTCTCTTAACTTATTCTTTAATTCCGACAAACCTACCTCCCCCCTCGGGAACAAGGATTACTAATTCAAAATTCATTTTTTATTACATGTGATCCATAAAAGACATTTCACATTCCACTGGCCATGTAATTTTCTCTTGTCTTTATGTCAAGTATTATTTACATTATGAGTACTATTATAGCAATTTGTCAGATATTGTATTATTGGGAAGCTGAAGTTACAGCAAATTCAAATTTATATTAAATGTAAGAAAAATCCGAAGAATAAACTGATATTAGCTATTAAGAAACAGAAATGCCCTAAAGCATGATGGAACTTAATTCCTCTCATGTCTTCCAGAATTAGTCCGATGAAGAACAAGATCAAAGCAATACCCAGCCAGATCATAAATGAAATTGAAACCAGAGGAAAGGTAAAAATGAAGAAGAGGACAAGGTAAATGAAGATTAGGACATGGAGGACCGTTGTTATTATTTCCCTTTTCTTTCCATAAATGGCAGTATTGATAATTTCAACCAGATTCAGGAAAGCAAAAATCCCCAATTGGATCCAACCGGCTGTTCCACCTAAAGCAATTAGAGTTACAGGAATAAAAATTCCTATCAGGATAAGATATCCGGCACAACGTTCCAGAACCTTGAATACTTTTTTTGCTTCAACATTTCCCAGACTGTGGAAAAGTATTGAGAAAATGAAGTATATATTCATGAAAGCAGCATATAAGGAAAAGCTGACAATCTGGATCGTATTTCCCTTTAATGCAGAAAAAACAATAAGCAGTGCGGCCGTTGTCAGGTTCAGGCCGAAACCTACCATATGTACAACTGAACTGGCCAGATTTTCTGAATGGGAAATGGAGTAATCTAGATCTATTCTGTCCAACAGGAAATTTCTTTTCTTCCTCATCTGCATATCCTCCCCTTAAGTCCTGCGATTAAATTAAGAAGAGGATTATTTTAGTCAAGATTAGATGTTCCAGGCAGGGAATACTGATCCATTTTCCAGTTTATGGACTTTCATGCTGATCAATTTAATTCAGATTGGAAAAACATCCTGATTTTAGTAAATGATTTATCAAAGCATCAAAGTATTCAAAGAAGAGGTATTCTCTTATTGCTTTTTGAAAAATAGAAAACTACAAATAAACAATTACAACTTCAAAATGGTAAGATAAATTATAATTTCATTATCAAATTTTCATTATTCATTATTCATTATTCATTATTCATTATAAATCTACTTTTCCCGCTGTACCCTCCGTAGACTTTCTTATTCTTTGCTCAGATCATTTCAGAAATTCCGTAGGACTATTTCATCAGGATTTATCCCATGAAATTCCGTAGGACTATTTCATCAGGATCATTTTCCGGGTTGAACTATATTTTTCAGTCGTCATTCTGTAATAATAGATTCCAGATGAGGTTAGTTTCCCTTTCTCATCTTTTCCATCCCAGATAACATGATAAATGCCTGCTTCAGTTTCTTCATTTACCAGCAATTTTACAGATTGACCCTTAATATTATAAACCTCAATTGTAACATGACTCTTTTCTGCCAGCTGGTAGCTGATCTCTGTCTCAGGGTTGAATGGGTTTGGATGATTCCCCCCCAGTTTTGTAACAGCAGGAATCTGATTATCGCCTGAACTGGTGATCTCTATCTCAACAAATTCCGGATCAGACTCATACTCATCATACAAGAGCGGATAAGCATAGTAATAGCATCCTGGATCAACATTAGTATCAAAATAGTAATGTACTGTAATGTTTCATTGATAAATTCATTATTACGGAATACTCTGTAACCGGTAACATAATCATTGGTGACTCCCAGTTGATAATTACATTCCCACCTGACGGAGTTGTTGAACAGGTAATATTATCGGGTGGAGGCAGTACTAAGGTTACCGTTCACAGATTGGAAGGTACTGATTCACCATCTTCATATACAGCAGTTACATAATATTCGTAGGCACCGCCATCCAGATAAGGATCTAAATATTCTGTATAGAAATATCCGAGATCACATGCAATAATTCATCATTCCTATTTGAAACTTAATATCCTAATCCAGATCTATTATGCTGTCTTCAAATCCTGCAGTTAGGAATACTGCATTATCTTTTAATGCGCTCAGCTCATTCTGAATTCTCTAAAATCTCTACTTTCTAACCCGGCGGATCCCATTGCAGAAGAATATTATACACATCAACCTCACAGTTAAGATTCTGTGGCGGATCGTCGATCGTCGCTTCCTAAGGAAAAATCCAGCTAATAATTAGTCCATAACTGGTTGATATTAAATTCTGTGAGTTTCCGCCAATAACCCGGCAGGTAAGCTCTCACATTATATACCCCCGGATCCACCTGCAGCACATAATACCCATTTCATCAGGATCTGTAAGAACTCACCAGCAGTAATTAAAGTCTCTTCTACCTCACCTCGCAGTCCCCTGTAAAATTTCCGACATAAAACTCTGGGGACACATGGGAATTCATTTACCAACTCTACATTATCGATAGCCCAGTACTCAATAAACTCAGTATCTCCCTGGAAATAAAAACATAATCTGAATGATTCTGAGCCCACATCTGGAGTTTCAATAATGAGCTGGGTAACTCTTCATAGAAACTGTATCTTCATAGACTATTATATCATTCCAGAACCTCACCATCCGACAGTTGCTGCAATTCCTGACTGGAAACTCGGGCCAAATGGCATAAGGGTCTGATAAAAATTCAATAAGAGCCGATTAGAACCACAGGTATTTATTTCAGGAGAGATCAGTCTTTGTAGACCGGCATTGGGCAGACCACCCCAAATAGTGCTTCGGGTGGATTACCTCCAGCAAAATCATCATAATCTGCAACCCAGTTATAACCTCCATCAGTTCCCACCCTTCCGGTAAAAATGTCTCAAATGTTTCCGTAAAACAAACTAAATTCTGCGAGATAAAAAGTGGGAACTGACCAGAAAAACTCATAGCCACCAGGATCTTCCAAATTCCAGTTGACTGTTATCTCAGAACCAATTTCCAGCTGATCATTTGCAGTTACTTTCAAACAGGGCACACCTGATCGTTCCTGCCGATATATTTCCAATCTGAGCTGAAGTTGTAGCAACCCAGACATCGTCTGAGGAAAAATCAATTTCAACCGTAAGATCACTGATAGCAGATCCGCCACTATTCAGAAAGTGAAAAAACAGCAGGAACAGATTCTCCCGGATCAAGCAGATTATTGTTACCATCATCTGATGATATCTGAACTAATGCTAAATGAAGGAGCTGTTCAGAAGCCAGTTAACAGGTATCTGGACATTCCCTTCACTGGATAAACAGATAGCGTTGAGATTTACCAGATGTCCATCCGGACAGAATCTGCTACCTGTATTGCAAGTTATTCAAGGGAATTCAAAGCTCCGGGTCAATATCGGAATAGGCGGAATAGCTTTCGGTTATCTGAAGGTATGGATCATCAGTTGTCAAAGAAGCTGTTACATCAGTAATGGAAATTACATCCAGATTATTAAGACCAAGCTTAACTCAACATATTCAGAATAGTCAATTTGTCCATTACATTACTATCATATATCTGAAATTCGGAGACGATAATGTGTGGGTTCTCGGTACTGACGGGGGAGCCGGTAATTGTTAAAGCTGTAAAGTCTTCTAACATCATAGCAGCTTCATTATACACATTGTCATATGTATACTGCCCTTCCACGCCAAAATGATCTTCACCAACCGTAGCTATTACAGTCTACAAATGTTTATAACTTCCCTGATCTGTGTTGTTGATTTCCAGATATTGAAGCTTGATCTGACTATCTCCTGTTGAAGTTGGATATTCATCAGGATCATAGATCACAGCCTGAAAGTTTCTTCAGAGTATCAATTGGTTCCTTAATCAGACCATTCAACAATAAAAACATTCTCGATCTCGATAAAATCTACCACCTTAGAACAATCAAATCCTCATATCACCCACTTCAATCATCCCAAATACAGCTATCATTGTGATGGCCCCAGCGACCGGGTAGATTCCGTTCATAAAAGAACTCATGTCAACATCTCCAGGAGCGATCCAGCCGTTTGTGCAAATTGTTAAACTGGTATATTCTCTTCCATAAAATATAAAGCTGAAAGGAAGCTGAACTTCTACTGAAGCGCCCATATCTCCATAATCGATCAAACTGATCACATTACCATTTCCGCCATACTGAGGATCTATCTCAATCCAGTCGTACAGCATTGTATTGGTATATCCAAGATCGTTACTATCATAGATATAATGTCCGAATTGGTCAGGGCCCAATGGGTCTGTAACCGAGACACTGCCTGCCTGCAGGGAAAAGCAATTGAATTGCTGATAACCCTGATCGTTGTAGAACTCAATATTGAAATTGATCATTGATCCAGGAACCACAGAATAATCAATACTTAAACCAAGGGGATCCAGTGAGCAGATCGCTTCTGATCCGGCATTAACATCACCGAATTCAATTTCAGGGTTATTTATTGTGATCCGGGGATCATAACAGGATATCTGAGCAAACACATCCTCAACACTCACCGAACCGATATTTTCAAGGAAAAGGAAGAGATCAGCAGTTTCTCCCGGTTCCAGTATATTATTATTTCCATCCTCTATCTGTATTTCAGATATTTCAAGAACAGGCCCCGAAACCACTAAATAGATTAGATCATCCCATTCATTACTGGTGTTATCCAGAATCAGTAGATCAAATCTGATCTCAGTACCTTCTAATGTATTATCATCAACTGAAAAAAGAAATTCCACCTCAGCTGCAGCACCTGGCTCAAGATGGCCCAGATCAGTTGAGTCGATCAATAGTTCTACATTGTCAGAATTAGTGCTGATCTGAGCGGATAAACCATTTAAGCTGGAATAACCATAATTCATCACAGATACTGCCAGTTCAATAATTTCACCTGAGTTTAACATGCCATCATCATTTCCGCAGGAGTTTCCTTCCATGTCATCATCAATGGAATACGATTGCAAACCAGCTTTTTCAGCTACTTCTGCTATTTCGACTTCTGTTATTTCAGGAATATAATTATGTTTACTCACTGTAAGGGAAGCTGTCCCGGGGATATCCGCATCAAACAACAATCTTAAGTATCCTGAATCGTCTGTATATCCGCTTGTGAAGATCTCATCATCACCTTTCAGAATAGTGACCCAGGCATCCTCAACCGGGCTGCCTTCTTCATTCAGAACTTCCACCTCAAAATTGTTAGAGCCAAGCGGGATGGTGCTTTCACAATTCAGCGTTAAAGCTTCCGGTTGTCCTGTCCATAATTCTAACCCAGGATCTCCCATCAGATTATTCCAGTGAGATAATTTATTAACAAAATCATAGGGATTATCTGGATAATTGTTATAAAGATCAATTTTAGCTTTGACCAGGGCACCACCGGGATTATAGATCTCATCCGCAAAGATCCCGGCATATATTCCTGCATCAATTAGATTATTGAAACATGTATGAGTGTAACCAGTTGCAGTGGAAACTGCCGCGATCCCACCCTTCGGATTAGTTGGTGAACCAGCTTTCAGGAATCTTTCGCTCATACAATCTGTGATACCCTCAAAATCACCCGTCAAACAGGTTAAGATCACAACAAAAGGAAGCATATAACCATTATTCAGGTTATTAACATCCTCAAGTCTCCACCACTCACACCCACATCCCCCGGTAGTTAAAGTAAACTGGCACCGTTGTTCAAGGCATTATCCATTAAATGACCCAGTCACGAATAGATCTCTATTCTGTCATATGGTGAGAATTCCTGATCATTTCTACTATTGCACTTGTATCTATACAGGAAGGACCTGAAGATGACGGATCACCCACCATTATAGCTCTGTTGAACCATTCATTATCACCCAAAAATGGTGTTTTCTCATAATTCAATATTTTGGATAGAATAGTCATAAATTCCAGCAATGAATTAAAAGAAAGTCTTCCGACAATAACATCAGAGAGAATATCATTACCTTCCAGAAGTGAATAAACATGATCATTCTCTCCATCGTATGGAATCTCTACATAGTGCCCTGCCGGAATGCTGAAGGCTCCATTTGCATCTCCAACCAGGCAGACATATTCAGGCGGAATTTCCCAGTTATCATAAGCATTTTGAATGTAATCTTTGATCGCAAGCTGATCTGAACCCGTTTCGGCAGTAGAAACTGCTGTAACAGCATATCCTTTCTGATGCTTCCATTCTATCAGATTCTGAAGCAATCCTTCTATCTGATCATCATCCGGATGTATAAACAGATATGATGGCTGCTGATACTCAATATTACGGTTATCTTCCTGCTTATAGTTTGTAATGACCGAACTGTATAATTTTTCAAATGCTCTGGAAGGTTTTCTTGAGCTGATCTTTTCATTCCTGCCACGGCTGTTATTTATTGTGATCGTAACGTTGATGGTAGTGTTTATTTTTAGCTCATTTTGCGCTCCAATATACTGAAAAGGATAAAATGTAACAGGTATAAGTCGCAGATCTCTACATATCACAGGTTCGCCTACTACTACAACATGATCTGGAAATTCACTATCCGAATTATAAATTGCCTCATCCTTTGTGAATGGCTTTGTCTGTCTGCTACTCTCTGTACTTAAAGGTTGGGCAGGATAGACAGGATCCACTATATCAGAGGTTTCTGTGACAAGATTCACTGCCACTTCAATGTCGCCAGCATCCGGAATAACAAATAATCTAGTTACGACAGGAAGATTCGGTTTTCCTTCCAGAAGAAGTTCACTTTCACCTGGAATTTTATAATTTGAATAAACGCTACTTTCTGCAGTAATTTTCTCTAATTCATATTCCAGCAAGTTGAAACTAATCTCTATTCGAGATGGATCTTGCGAAGAATATTCAACCGATTCTCTTCCTGAATTTTTCTCAATTTTAATAATTTCCCCATTTAAGAGAAAAGCAGCTAACAATAGAACAACAATTAATATTTTCCTCATATCTTCCCCCATATCAGAAAGTTAAGCAATGACTGTTCCATGCATTTAACACGACTTAAAACACAGTTATTGAACAGAATTTTGCCTGTAAAAGGATATTGGATCGTGAAAATCAGTTAATTAGTGTCAATTCAAAATTACAAAATGAAATATATTTTCATCAAAACAAATATTGTACTAAAATTTGTACAACAGTTTAGAAAAAGCCAGATCAGGGTTAACTGATCTGGCTCTAAAATATTTATTACTTTCTGTAGAAAAAAAGATAATATTACTTATCCTATTTCAGCATTATCATTTTTTTAACGGCTGAGTAATTATCAGTTGTCATTCTGTAATAATAGATTCCGGATGAGGTTAGTTTCCCTTTCTCATCTTTTCCATCCCAGATAGCATGATAAATGCCGGCTTCAGTTTCTTCATTTACCAGTAATTTTACAGATTGACCCTTAATATTATAAACCTCAATCGTAACATGACTCTTTTCTGCTAGCTGGTAGCTGATCTCAGTTTCAGGATTAAATGGATTCGGGTGGTTCCCGTTCAGTTCTGTATAGGCTGGAATTATGGCATCTCCCGCCCCAACAAGGTCTATCTCACCAGTTGATGGTTCAGATTCATAACCTCCGTAAAGACAGGTAACTCCATAAGTGTAAACACCCGGATCAACGCCCTGATCGAAAAAATAAGAACTCATTGTTTCAGCAACAAATTCACCATTTCGGTAAATCCTGAATCCTGTGACATAATCATTAGGAGATTCCCAGTTGATGATCACATTGCCTCCAGTAGGTGTAGAATTGAGAGTAAATTCCAGTGGTGGTGGAAGCACAAGATTTACGGTCACCAGATTGGATGGTTCAGTTTCGCCCTCATCGAAAACTGCCGTCACATAATATTCGTAAACACCGCCATCAACATAATTATCATTGTATTCCAGGATCGAGATATCGTTGATCTCGTGATACAATTCATTGTTCCTGTATAAATTGAATCCCTGTAGTGATCTGTTTTCTCTTTCTTCCTTCAAGTCTGCCTGGAACTCGATTCCAGTTCTGTAGATATTAGCTCTCCTGCAACTTCGTTCACATGCTCCAGATCTTCCTGTACCCGGAGGATCCCACTGTAGATAAATATTATAAACATCTAATTCACTGGTAAGATTCTGAGGTGGATAGTCAACGGTAGCTTCCGTCAGGGAAAAATCAAGATCATATGTATTCCATGGTAATGGTACCTCGAAGCTGGAAACCGTTTCCGGTAAGTATCCGGGCAGGTAAACTTGCACCTCGTATGTTCCCGGCTCCACCTGCAGAATATATTCTCCGGTTTCCTCGGGATTAGCACTGAATTCGCCTGCAGTGATAAGCGTTTCTTCCACATTACCCTCACCATTTTCCAGCACAACAGTTCCTGCTATAAAACCCTGGGCCAGGATCGGAACATGGGTCAGAATAACATTATCTATCGCCCAGTAGTTGATGAACTGTGTATCTCCCGTAAAATAAAAGCAGATCCTGAATCGCTCAGAGCCAACATCCGGTGTTTCAATAGTAAGCTGAGTAGATTCGATATTGATAAAATCTGATTCATCATAAGTCATCACATCATTCCAGTTCAAACCATCATCAGAAGTTGCGATCCCAACAGTAAACCCGGGTCCAAGTGGGAACAGAGAGTGAGTAAATTCCAGGTTAAGCTGGTTGGATCCCAGAGTATTGACCGGGATCGAGATCATACGTTGTGTAGTTGTAGACGGAACCCCTCCCCAGAAAAGAGCTTCGGGAGGTGTTCCTCCACTTGCATTGCTGAAATTTCCAATCCAGTTAAATCCACCTTCCAGTTCCCAGCCTTGTGGCAGGAAATCATCAAATTGTTCAGACATATATACCGGAATCTGCGAAACATAGAACAAATATTCCCCTGAATACTCATAACCCATCTCATCCGTAACCAGCCAGTTTATAACAATTTCTGTTCCGATTTCCGTCATTACATCTGCGGTAAATTCGAATTCAGCATTAACCTGGCCAGAAGCTTCTACAATTCCAACCAGCTCGACAGTGGAATTAGTTTCAACCATATCCGAAGTAAACTCAATTTCAGCTGTAAGCTCATTAGAATTGGAACCACCAATGTTTTCGAAAATAAATAACACAGGCGCAGTCTCACCCGGATCCAGAATATTATTATTACCATCATCCACAAAAACTGAGCCCAGAATGATAGAAGGTGCTCTTAAAATCAGATTGAACGGTAAAACTATATCTCCTTGATCAGAATTAACCGTGATATTTAAGTTCACAATATGATTATCAGGGCAAACATCAGCTACCTGCAAAGAAAAATTTGTAAGTGGATACTGAACCGATCCTGAACCAATATCATTGTATTGTGATTCAGTATTGATCAATGTAACATATTCATCATCTGTATTGATCTCAGCTGTTACACCCGTTGCAGAACTTCCACCCAGATTATTTAAGGCCAGGCTTAATTCAACATATTCTGCAAAATCGATCTGGTTATTGTTGTTTTCATCAGTCAGCTCAAATCCTGTATAAACAATATAAGGATCTTCCGTACTGATAGGAGCACCGGAAATGGTTAAAGCCAGCATATTACTCAAGGGAACTGCGGCAGTTGGATACTGGTTGTTATAAGTGTATTGCAAACCGTCAGTTGCAGTATGATCTTCAATTCCCACAGTTGCATACTGACCATGATTTACAACGGGAGTTTCATAACTGCCCTGATCCAGATTGCTTACTTCCAGATACTGCAGTTTTATCTGGCTGTCTCCAGTTGAAGTGGGATGGCTGAAAGGATCGTAAATAATCGCCTGGAAAGTTTCAAGATCATCATTGAATTCATTTCTTAAATTGGACCATTCCACTATAAAATAGTTTTCAACCTCATCATAATAATAACATACCAGACCACCATTAGGCACGTAACTGTTCTGATTCATATCGCCCAGTTTAAGATCATCCCAGAATACTGCGATCATAGGAGAGGGGCCCAAAGGACCCGGCAGGTTCCAATTCATAAAGGAGTTAATATCCACGCTGCCCGGTGCGATCCAGCCATTTGAACAGATTGTTATTCTGCTGTATTCTCTTCCGTAAAAGACCATTGTAAATGGTAATGGCACTTCTGCCGAGGTACCCATATCCCCCGGATCCACCAGAGTTGTAAGCACGGTTCCATTACCACCATATACCGGGTCTATCTCGATCCAGTCAAAAAGCATTGTATTAATATACTGCAGATCATTACTGTCATAGATATAATGCCCGAATGCATCAGGACCAAGTGGGTCATAAACACTTACTTCCCCTATCTGAAGACTGAAATTACTGAACTGCTGATAACCTTCTGAATTGTAAAATTCTATCTCAAAATTGATCATACTGCCCGGCACAATGGAATTATCAACACTGATATTATATACATCTGTTGTATTGGTCTGTTCTCCGCCAGAAGCGATCGAACCAAACTCGCCTGTATCATCATTGATAACTATCCTGTTGTCATTACAGCTGATCACTGCAAAAATGTTCTGCAGACCAGTTGCTCCGATATTGGCAACATTAAGAAGCAGATCAGCAGTTTCACCAGGCTGCAATATATCATCATTATCGTCATCTATCTGGGTTCCTGCCACATCCAGCACAGGACCGTAGGAAGTCAGATAGATCATGTCGTTCCAGCTATCACCGGATCCGTCATTGATCTGGAGCTCAAACAAGAATTCCAGATTACCCGTTGCAGCTTCCGCCATTTCCAGCAGAAAAGTAACCGATTCTGTACCGCCTCCTGCGATCTGTGTAACCTCAGCCTGATCTGAAAGAATATTGATATAATCGGCTGAAGTCTGTAATTGAGCAATAATTCCTGAGACGGTTGAACTGCCGTAATTCATTAGATCCACATTCAGCTCTATCACTTCACCGGGATTGAACAGACCATCACTATTACCCTGGGAACTACCGCTGTTATCATCATCTATGGTGAATGAATCAATATTTACGAAGGCTGCTGTTTCAATTATGCTGATATCCAGTTGCTCAGGAATGTAATTATGTTTGGAAGCTGTGATCAGTGCATTCCCGGCAGTTTCAGCTCCAATTGGAAGAATTGCTGCGCCGGATGCATCAGTATAGGCATTGACGAATATTTCATCATCACCCTGCAGAACTGTTAACCACACACCTGAAACCGGATCTCCATTCAGATCTGTAACGGTCACTTCCAGATTATTCGTTCCTACGGCAATATCCGTATCACACGAAAGCACCAGATCCTGTGGGACATCAGTCCATAATTCCAGTCCGGGATCTCCCATCAGATTGTTCCAGTAGGAGAATTTGACCACATGATTGAAAGGATTTTCGGGATAAGTCTGATAAAGTACCAGTTTCCCTTTGACCAATGCACCGCCCGGATTATAGATCTGATCCACAAAAACACCAGTGTATATGGAAGCATCGATCAGATTATTAAAACAGGTATGAGTATTGCCTGTGGCAGTGGATATGGCTGCAATTGCACCTTTAGGTACGGTGGGTGTTCCTGCTTTCAGGAATCTTTCACTTATACAGTCAGATGTCCCTTCAAAGTCTCCTGTCAAACAGGTAAGGAAACAGCAAAAGGAAGCATATATCCATTATTCAGATCATCTACTGATACTGGCCGTTGTCCAGCCGCTCATGCCCACAAAACCTCTGTAATTAAAATAAGCAGCACCCTCATTCAACCCATTGGCAATCTCAGATACCCAGTTACCGGAATATATCTCGTTGCATTCTATCTGGGGAGCAAATTCGTTCATCATATCTTTTACATACATTTTTGTGTCTACACAGGACTGGCCGGAATCGCTTGGATCACCGACAAGAACTGCTTTGTTATACCAGTCCGTATTATCCAGATAGGGATTTTTTTCGTAGTTCAGGATTTTTGGCCAGTATCGTCAGGAATTCGTTCAGTGTATTAAAGGAAAGCCTGCCGATTATAACATCTGCCAGGATATCGTCTCCCTCCAGAGTAGAATAGACATGATCTCCTTCACCATTATAAGGAGGATCAACATAGTGACCGGTTGGGATACGTCGTATAGCACCAGCGGCATCACCCACCAGGCAGACATATTCCGGTGGATCTTCCCACGTATCATAAGCATTTTGAATATAATTAAGCACACCCATCTGACCGTTACCGGTCTCTGCCAGCGATGCAGCTGTAACAACAAAACCTTTTTCATGTTTCCAGTTCATCAATTCCTGCAGATAGGCTTCCACCTGATCATCATCAGGATATATGAACAGATAAGATGGAGCTTGATATTCCAGGTCACGGGTCTCGATCATATCATAATTTGTTACAACCGAACGATAGATATTCTCAAAAATACGAGAGAATTTCCTGTCACTGGTTTTAAGATTGGAACCTCCAGATCTGCTGATGGAAAGCGTGATCTCGATATTGTTTGTAACAATAAGCTCCTTGCTGGCTGCATTATATTGAAAAGGATGGAAAGTGACAGGAACCATACGGATATCACGCATGATTACAGGTTCACCAACAGTTATTCTGCTTTCAGGATACAGACCCTGTTTCTGGTAAAACGCTTCATCAATTGTGAAAGGTATTTCCGCGCGACTACTCTCAGTAGCAAGCTCCTGGCTGGGATAGATCAGCTGGTCAGATATAATCTTCTCTCTGCTCCAGTTGATCTGGAAGGAAGCTTCACCTTCATCGGGAACAGCAAAAAAACGTGTTATAGCAGGAAGCTCAGGTTTTCCGATGTCCATAGAAGCACCTTCCTGAGGAATCGATAAATGCAAATATTCTGTGTCTTTTACATACATTTCCTCCATCTGGTAATTCTTAAGGTTAAAACTGATATTAAGTGCGGAAAGATCTCTGGAATTATATTCAACAACTTCCCTGTTTAGATTATCCTCTATCTCTATATATTCAGCATTCAAAACCAGCGTTAGTGCCATAAGTAAAACCAGCAGATACCTCTTCATAAAAATCTCCCTGATATATTTTGAAATATTGATTGCAATCACTGTTCCAACCTGAAGGTTGAAAATAAGCTTTTGATTTTAACCGGCAATAATAAGCTAGAAGCCTACTATAAGTACATTGATGCAAGTATTCCTGTAACTGAACCGGGACATTGTGAATGGCTGGTTCAGCATTTAGTAAAGAAACTATGTTCATTAATGAACGGATGTTGTTTCCAGGTGAACAAAAAGGCCGTCACCCAATGAGTAACGGCCTGAAAATTTATTTCAGTAACGTCATCTTCCGGGTAAGCTGCATATCACCGGACGATAACCTGTAGAAGTAAATTCCCGAGGGAACAGACTGTCCATTCGCATTCGTTCCGTCCCAGGTTACAGAATATCTATTCTGATTGTCTGATACTTCGACAAGCTCAGTATGACAATCAAATCTTTTTACTCTCTGACCCTTCATGTTGTATATGAGCAACTCCGTGTCCTCAGTGATCTCTGTTTTCGTAGACGGGTGACCTCAGTGTTTAAACTAAAACTGATTACAGTAACCGGATTGAAAGGATTGGGATAATTAGAGAGTATCATTTTATTCTCTACTATTTCTTCTTCCGCCGGAACACCATATTGCAGTTCGATATCCTGATTTGAGATCGTCGTGTGTGTTTCATTGATAACAAGACCGGTAATGCTGTATTCATTATAACCTGTCAAACTGGCTTCCAATTCGTAAGTTCCATATTTTACAGGAAGCTGATATGTTCCGTCGGATTCAGGATGTGCAGTATAGTCTTCTGCCTTTATCGTAACATCTATAACATTGCCATCTCCGCCCATCAGATCAACAATTCCGCTTATCGTTCCATATTCTCTGGCACCTGTCACCGCTTCTATACAGAAGTTAAAATTAAAATTATCCGGCTGTAATTCTACCCAGCTGGAATACCTTAAAAATGCACCATACCCCAACACTCTTGGGTTGTCATCATGAAAAGCTATCGCTCCCGTTTCGGTTGTAATTTTATAACCGGCATAATAGGTTTTTTCAGGATCCAGCTGAAGATAATTTTCTAGATCAACAGTCACCCATTCACCATAAGAAAATTCCGTAACCTCTTTCTCGGCGATCAATAACTCTTCTTCCCAGATCTGGGCATAGATCTCACCCTCACTATTT
Source organism: Cloacimonadaceae bacterium (SeqCode) (assembly GCA_942491655.1). Taxonomy (GTDB): domain Bacteria; phylum Cloacimonadota; class Cloacimonadia; order Cloacimonadales; family TCS61; genus SDB. Next base: position 266,200 of record CALOBL010000019.1, on the reverse strand, counting down.
CCGATCGGGCTTTTGAAACGGATCTGGCTTAAGATGTCGCCTTCCTGATCAAGGTTGTTACCACCGCCCAGCTTAATTCCGCAACCAATTGTATAGCCCGGTACAAGTGACCATGTTTCTGTCGGGCAACCGGCATAGGAAACCGCGATTTCACCAGCATAATGTTCCAGCTCCAGATCAAATTCCTGATCATCAGCTGTAACCTCAATCTCTTCCTGAGCAAAATAATTCCCTGCCATACTGGCTGTAACAAGATAGGTTCCCGGTAAAACATCAGGTATGGAATAATTTCCATCAGCAACAGTGTCGCCTTCATAGATAGGATCCCCATCTTTATAAAATACTATATGACAATTCTGCACTTCAACGGGGGCGCTGATGTTACCTGTAACAGCTTCAAAATTCCCTAATTGAAATTGCAGGGTATTGTTTTCGCTATCGATATAAACATTTTCTATATGCTGATAATGAATCCTATCATTCAGCATGGCAGTAGCGCTGTAATTTCCTTCCAGAACAGCCGGAATAACAAAATTCTCCATCTGCTTCATCAACGGTTATATGGTAGGAATATCTCTCTCCTTCCAGCCAGATCTCGGTACCTTCCGGAGAAACTCCCTCAACAGTACTCCACCACTAACTTCCACCGGCAGAGATCCCCTTCAATATCCATAATGGCCGAAGCGATAATAGCATATCCGGAAGGCATACCCTCTGGCAGCAAATACCAGCAGGTATTATTGGAAGTACCCCAGCCGTAATTCAAATGATAATAATCGTCAGTATTGTAGCCATCAACAATGATGGCGTGCCCTGCGTTATAGCCTGCAGTGTAAATTGCCATTTCAGCCGGACGCATCAGCATCATATTTTCCTGCATTCTGGAGAAGAAATCCCAATCGTCATATTCAACTTCTTCCGCGCTGTCATAACCAAATTTATTGATCAGCGGCCAGACAACACCCCAGGCACCAGATCCTGTCGAGCTGTAATTCATCTCAACCGATACTCCTGCTGCAAAACTGAGCGCCGCTTTGTCCACATCTGTCAAAGGCATATCAGCCTGATAATGCATGATCAGGTCTTCCAGATATTCGTTCAAGACTCAGGAAAAGCAGGATAATCCCTCTCTTCATGGTCATTATCGATATGCATTCCTTGCGACCAGGAAACATAATCGTCACTATCGTTAAAGGAAACTGTTCCAATATGCTTGTGAAAATCCATGATCATGGCCATTGCTGTTGCAGTACATCCAACTACAGAACGTTCTCCACCATTATCTAAAGGACAGAAAGCATTGTAGACACCGGATTGATTCCAGGTAGTTTCCACCCAGCCATCTGTTCCTGCAGTTCCACCGGCAGGCCATTGTTCAAAATCAGTTCTGGATTCAATCCCTCTTTGAAATTGCTCCCATTTTAAATTGTTCTGTTCTCTGCGTGTATTATCTATTTTACTGTAGGAAAGTCTTTTACTTACATCTTCCTGCAAAATATCCAGCATCAGATTTCCTTCACCTTCCAATTTATTTCTAAATGAATAAGCGATCACCGGATAAACATCACTGTCGCCGGCAATAGCTATAAATCCGGCGGTTCCAATTCAAAAATGTATACAAGATCATCCCTGTTCTCGGTTAAGGAACTGATACTGGAAACCTCGGCAGCAACACCTTTATAATTGAGAAAATTTTCTACTATATTATTAGCTGCACCAATATCCTGCGGTACACAATACAAGACCATACCAAACGTTATAAGGATCAAGACTAAAACTGATTTTTTAATCATATAATTCCCCCCAAAGAAATTTTATAATAAAGTTGCAATATTTGTTCCTAATAAAAGATAATATAAAAAGAGCCTTCAGTTCAAATGCCTGAAGGAGTTCTTAATCAGCATAATCAAAGACCAATGTATCATCACATAAACCTGCTCCTATTGCTTTGAGTTAGAATTCTCTCGATATCATGATGAATCATTTCAATACTCCCAAATCGCAAAAAAAGGGCCAGAATTGGTATTCTGACCCCTTGATTTTTTTCGGATTATATAATATTAAGTTCCTTCCCTATCTTTTCAAACTTCTCCAGTGCTGATGTTAACTGTTCTCTGGTATGGGTAGACATAAAACTGGTCCTGATCAGACAATCATTAGTCGGTACCGCTGGCGGAATAACCGGATTAATGAACACACCTTCTTCATCAAGGCGCTTCCACATGCCAAAGGCATTTTCAATTGTGCCTACATGCAGAGGGATAACAGGAGTACAGGAATCTCCCGTATCGTAACCCATGTTTTTGAAATTCTCAGCCATGAAATGTGTGTTTTCCCACAATCTTTCAATTTTCTCTCCTGGTTCTTCCTGAATAAAATTTTTAAAGCTTCTATAACTGTTGCTGCAGAAGCTGCAGGGTGCGATGCACTGAAAATAAACGATCTTGCTTTATGTTTTAAATAATGAATGATATCCTTATCAGCTGCAATAAAACCGCCAACTGAAGCCAGAGATTTACTGAACGTACCCATAATAATGCCAACATCATCCGTTTTACCGAAATGCATGGCAGCACCAGCTCCGGTCTCATGCAGCACACCTAACGAAATGAGCTTCATCAACCATGACCATAGCCCCATACTCTTGGCTATTTCCTGCAGATCTCATCGACTCCTTTGGCAATATCACCTTCCATACTGAATATTCCATCTACCACTATCAAAGAATTCTTTCCTTCAACCCTTTTCAAAGTCCTCTCCAGACTCTCCATGTCATTGTGGTTACGCTAGCGTAGCATCTTACCATGAGAAAGGAAACAGCCGTCAATAACAGAAGCATGATCCAGTTTATCCGTTATAACAAATTCAACCCCGGTCGACCATCGCAGAAATAGCACCCAGATTAGCCATGTAGCCTGCCGCAAAGGCCAGACCATCTTTTCCTACGTATTCAGCCAGTTTTGCTTCCAATTCAATATGGATATCAAGCGTACCATTCAGGAATCTTGATCCGGCGCACCCGGTTCCATATTTATCAGTAGCTTTTTTTGCAGCTTCTATAACTCTTGGATGGTTGGTAAGCCCCAACAACTGTTGGAACCCATCATCAACATCTTCTTACCGTTTACAATTACTTCTATCCTGTCCCGAGCTGATTATTCGGAAATAGGGATAATTCCCCAATGCCATCGCTCTTTTGCATCTTCAAAAGTTTAAACATTTATCCAATATGCTCATGCCAATTTTCCTTTCCTTTTTATCAAGTAAATGTAAAAAATTATTAGTACAGGCTTATGTCAATATTTATATTGTTTCTGCTTAAAATTCACAGGATCTACTTGATTCTTCACCTTAAAACTACTCTCAATCCGGCACCTGAACACAATATCGGAGCAACATTCAACTTCTCCGCTAAACAAATCCACGAAGGGCAATAGAAATTACTTCAGCAGCAAACCTTTTGTAACTGTCTGGGCTTCCCCATTCACTGTCAATTGGAAAAAATATACTCCCGAAGGTACCGGTGAATCATTGGCATCAGTTCCATCCCAAGTTATTGAGAATTGGAGAGTAGGAGAATTAGAGACGGGGTGATTATCGCTCGTTCCCATCCGGCAGCTGCCGTTTGGGAATGCAAAAATCTTCACCTTCTGCCCCTTGATATTATAAATACAAATCTCCGTGTCCTCCGCCTGCCCGGCGTAGTCCTGGCGAAGACGGGTGATCTCTGTGTTTAAGCTTAAAGAAATCGTCGTGCTCGGATTGAACGGATTGGGATAAACAGTTAGCTCAGGCGCGTTCGGCATAACCTCATTATCTTCGCTTCCTACCCAGCTGAATCCGATAACTCCCGAACTGTCTGATTCAATTTCTAACACATTAGTTGCAGTTACATAAAATTCATAATATGAGTTTTCAACTGCAGGGCCAAACACAAATTCCGTTTCATTAGCTGTGCCAGACAATTGGAATTCACTTCCGTTTTCAGACCAATATACATTAAAATTGGAAAAGCCCAGGATATCCTCATAACTCCAGCTTAATTCAACCTGGTCGGGTATAATTCCCTCACAGACCAGATCTTCCGGAGCCGGTGGTGTTGTATACACGTACAATGGTTCAAAAACAACTTCTCCATGAGCCTCCATTATCATTTACATCTAAATTGTCTCAGTAATTTCAGCCGGATCCGCACTGTCCCAGAGATTGTTCTGTGCCAGCACTTCCGCACTGGATACATTGTAAATGCTGTTAACGTTATCTGATTCATCTATATTATCGTGTATGTAATTATAACCATCATCCAGATCGCTGCCATTATAAACATTCCCAATATTTGCTGTTGCACCTGCGGTTAAATAAAACCCGGTAAAATTGCCATAGATCTCATTATTGGTGAAGGTCCCATCTCCGGCCGCCCCATAGAGCATTACTCCAGCCCCGGAATTAGCATTTCCTGAAATGAAATTATACCTGATAACATTGCTGTCCACTAGACCTTGAGCACTGTAGAAGTACATTCCGGTCAGGTTATATTCCACCAGATTGCCCGTTATGGTTGGATACATATAACTGTAATTAAACAAATTAGACATTGTAATTCCCTGTTTGCCGTTATGATGTATATGGTTATTGCTGATCACCGGGCTGCAGTTATGATCACTGGTTTGCAGCTGAAGCTGAATTGCACCGTAATACTGTGGCCCCAAGCCACACTGGGTCACTTCGCAGGAATCTATGAGCACGTTAGAATTATCAGTCACCATTATACCGCTTTTCTGCACATTCGAGATTCTGGTATGTCTTATTTCCATATAGGAAGGATTATCGGAAGACAACCCTGAAAAGGAGACCCCCTTCTGGTGATCATCTATATGGCAATAATGCACCAGAATTGGACTATTTATAGAATGGACCCCATAATCGTTCATGTCATCAGTATTTGAAATCCGGCAGTAATAAAGCTCGCTCTGATTAACCTCATCTTCAAATCTCAGGCCGCCCCAATTCAGCCCCTCGTTACCATGAAACCTGATCGTATCAGCTTCTGTTCCATTAGCCAGAATATTACCCAGAGCCGTGATCTGATAATTCCCCATCACTATCACTTCAACACCCGCTTCTATCTCCAGTGTCTCTCCCGTAGGAACAGTTATGTCACCGATCATTTCATAAGGGTTGAAAGCACTTGTCCAGGAACCGGATTGATTTCCGGAAACTTCAGTTGCTGCCAATAGAAAAAATGAAAAAACAAGCATAATAGTTAATAGAAATTTCATAATCCCTCCTATTTGGAATTAAATTATTTTCTTTTTTTTAGAAGACTTTTTAATATCAGGAATAAAATAACCGCCCCGGCAATTGCTGCCCCTACCCACTTCAGGGAAGTAAGGAAGCTTACCACAACCCCAGCGATCAATACACCCAGAAAAATAAACAAAATAGATTTCCAGAAACTCAATCCGAATAAATATGCGGCCAGAGAACCTGTCCAGGCTCCAGTTACGGGCAAAGGAATAGCCACAAACAGCATTAATCCTATTTCCTCATACTTCTCAATAACTTCGCCTTTGCGTCTTGTCCTGGCAAAAATTGCTTCCAGTAATCTTTTCAGGAATGGAATTCTAAAGCAAACTTTGGTCACCAGATCAAAAAACAGCAAGATCAAAAAGATCGGCACCATATTTCCAGCTACCGCTATTGGAAAAACCTTCCATAAAGGAAGCCCGTAACCTAATACGCCAATCGGGATCGCTCCCCGTAGCTCGAAAATTGGGATCATTGCTATCAGAAATACTTTCAGTTCATCGCCTACATGAATCTTATCAACTTTACTCTGGATCGCTTCCCTTAAACCGGAAGCTGTTAGTACCGGGATCAATAAGAACAAAATCATCAGGATCAAGACAGTTTTTTTCATAAATTCCAGCCCTCATCACCGATCAACGGAACAAACACACAAGTGCCATGGGTTGAAGTAATAAACTCATCCTTCTCCCTTTTAATTACTACCAGCTCCTGCCATTTCCTGTTCCCGGCCGGAATTACCATAATTCCACCATCTGCAAGCTGATCCATCAGACTGGCTGGAATATCGGGGGCGCCTGCCGCAACAACTATTTTATCAAACTTATCTCGGGCCGGTTCTCCATCTTTCCAACCCCGGGTTCCATCCCCGATCAAGTAATGTATATTTGTATATCCTAATTCCCTTAATAGATCTCTTGCTTTCAACATCAGAATGTCAATTCTTTCTACCGTGTAAACTGTACCCGCCAACTCTGCCAGTAAAGCTGTCTGATAACCTGATCCAGTACCGACTTCCAGCACCGAATCCTGCTTATTAAGCTCCAACAGATCCAGCATGATCGCAACCATGTAGGGCTGAGAAATTGTCTGCCCGTCACCTATGTTCATGGGTGAATCATGATAGGCCAGCTCCTGGATATCCTCATGGACAAATAGGTGTCTTTTCACCTTCAGGAATGCTCGCAACACCGACTCTGTCTTGATCCCTCTTCCCAGGATCTGTTCTTCCACCATCAGACGATGTTTATCTTCCAGTTTCATTATTTTACCCTGCTGATCCAGTTATCAATTTTATTTAAGGAACTTGGTACTGTAAAATTCGGTGAAATTGGTGTAATTGAAACATAATTTTCGTTGATCACTTTAAAATCTGTACCTTCAATATCTTTCCATACCGCTTTAGCTCCACCGATCCAGTAGATCTTCCTGCCACTGGGATCTAACTGTTCCTTCACAAAATCCTGATAATGCCTGTTGCCTGCTCTGGTCACCTTAACACCCTTAATGTCTTGAAGGTCCAGATTCGGCACATTTATATTAAATACTTCCCTCTCACCGATCTCATCCTGAAGTCCTTGCTCCAGGAAATTTCTCATCAAAATTGCAGCTGTTTCAAATTTCTGACCGGAACGTGAAGTAATCGATACAGCCATCGCTTTATAGCCCATGAACATCGCTTCCAGAGCAGCTGCCACTGTACCGGAATACAGAATGTCTTCTGCCATATTTCCGCCCCCGTTAATGCCGGAGATCAACAGATCAGGATCTTCTTTCAAAATAAATCTGGATGCCAGGATCACACAGTCTGCCGGACTGCCTGTAACAGCAAACTCACGCTCACTCCTTTCAATTATCCTTAAGGGTTCATGCAGGGTGATTGAATGAGAAGCCGCACTCTGTTCTTTATCGGGGGCTATTACCATTATGTCATGACCAGCTTCTTCCAACACCCTTTTTAAGGTTCTGATCCCTGGTGCATCTATCCCGTCATCATTGGTCAGTAAAATTCTCATTATTATTCTCCATTTTTATGGAATATCTCGCGAATTATGGTCTTCACGAAACTCGTAATATCCCGAAAGTTCGAAATATGACTTTCCTGTCCATTATAAATTGTTGCGATAGGAATAAATCCGAACTCCGCCCCTTTCCTGGCAAATTTAATAATAATCTCGGACTCGAACTGATAGCCTCCCGAAACAAATTTCAGATCTTTTAGAAAGTTTAATTTATATAATCTGTAGCCGGATTGAGAATCGTAGATCTTCCTGCTGCAGACCTTTGAAACCATCCAGCTGGTGATAGTATTACTGCAGATCCGGTGCCGTGGCATAACTCCACGTCGGAAATCTCTGCACCCGATCACCATTTCAAAATCTTCCTCCTGTTGTTTTTGTAGGAAGTTCAAGATCTCAGCTGGTTCATGCTGCAGATCTGCATCAATGGTCAATGCAAACTCATAGCCCTCATTAACAGCTTCCCTGAAACCAGACAACAGGGCTGCTCCTTTCCCTTCATTATGTGTATGACTTATAACTTTCAGATCCAATTTCTTACATATATCCAATGTGGAATCTGTAGAAGCATCATTAATTACAATTATATTCTTCTTATCAGTAAGCGCGGAGATCTTTGAGATAAGTTCCGCCAGGTATTTTTCTGCATTATAAGCAGGTATAACAATTGCTGTATTTTTAAACTCAGCTTTCATAATCCCTTACCCGATTTTTATTGTGGATTCCTTTTTGAAAATGCCTGTATGTCAAGCAATTCGTTAGCATTGAAAATGGTTGACATTAAACGTACCAATATAAATTGGGAGAAAAAATTGGAGATGTATTATGAAGGAAAAGATCATTTACGGAACGATCGGTTCTCAGCAGGCCATGGAACTTGAAGGACAATATGGTGCCCACAATTATCATCCTCTTCCTGTTGTAATAGCCAAAGGAAAGGGTGCTAAAGTCTGGGATCCGGAAGGAAAAGAATATTTCGATTTCCTTTCAGCTTATTCTGCAGTTAATCAGGGTCACTGCCACCCAAAGATAATCAAAGCTTTAACTGATCAAGCTCAAACTCTTACTCTAACTTCCAGAGCTTTTTTCAACAACAAACTGGGTGAATATGAGAAATTCGTGACTGAATTTTTCGGATATGAAATGGTTCTGCCCATGAATACAGGTGCTGAGGCAGTTGAAACAGCTATGAAACTCTCCCGAAAATGGGGTTATGAGAAAAAAGGTATTGCAGCCGACAAAGCTATCATAGTTTTTGCCGAAAGTAATTTCCACGGCAGAACTATCGGCATTATCTCTGCTTCCACTGATCCTAGCTGTCGTACCAATTTCGGCCCCTTCCTGCCGGGAATAGAAAAGATTCCCTATAACGATCCAAAAGCCCTGGAAGATCTGCTTAAGGAAAAAGGCGCTGAAGTCTGTGCCTTTATTGTGGAACCTATTCAGGGTGAAGCCGGCGTTTTTGTTCCGGATGAAAACTATATAAAAAATTGTTACGATATCTGCAAAAAACATAATGTGCTTTTCGTAGCAGACGAAGTACAAACTGGAATCGCCAGAACAGGGCGCATGCTCTGCTGTGATTATTCTAACATTAAACCGGACATCGTCATTCTTGGCAAAGCCATTTCCGGCGGCGTTCTACCTGTATCAGCTGTCCTTTCCAGCAAAGAGATCATGCTTGTGATCAAGCCCGGAGAACATGGCTCAACCTTTGGCGGCTTCCCACTTGCCTGTGCTGTGGCAAAAGCTGCTCTGGAAGTTGTTCGGGAAGAAGATCTGACCGGTAATGCTGAAAGACTGGGCATACTTTTCCGTCAGGAATTAGAAAAGATCGATTCTCCGCTGATTGCATCCGTGCGGGGCAAAGGCTTACTCAATGCTATAGTCATAAAACCGAAAGACGGTGTTGAAGCCTGGGACGTTTGTTTGAAATTGAAAGAGAACGGACTGCTGGCCAAACCTACTCATCAGCATATTATCCGTTTCGCCCCACCACTTGTCATCTCTGAAAAAGAGCTGATGGAAGCGATCGGGATCATTAAAAAGACTATCCTCGATCTAAGTTGATCTTTTAAAAAATATTACAGTAAAGCTCTAGGCTTAAATTCTGAGCCACCCTGACTGTTGGGTGGCTCTCATTATTTGGAGATAGTATGCAGAGATTTTTATTAGTTTTTTTCATCATGATATTCCTTTTATCTGGTTGCACAAAAAATAAGAATGAAAAGCTGGTGATCGGGATCATCAAGCCTTCCTTAAACCATCTTCCCCTTGATATGGCCTTAAAAATGGGCTATTTAGATATAACAAACATCGAAATCAAAAATTTCGCTGCCGGTTGGGAAGTCAACGAAGCACTCATCGCCGGTCAGGTTGACGTAGCTATCCTCCCTTTCACCTATATCTGGACAGCCGTTTCTCAGGGCAAACCGGTGAAGATCATCTCCTTTCTGGAACGGGAAAGTGACGGCATTATAACGGATTCCGAAATCGACTCACTGGCTCAATTGAATAACAAGAAGATCGGTCTTCTGCGTTCATCAACTTTAGACCTTTTCTGGGAAACTCTGGCTGAAAAACAGGATCTTTCTTTTGAGCCTTATTATTTCAGGACACCGATGGACATGGTTGCTGCCCTTAAAACAGGTAATGTTGATGCCTTGAGCTTCTATATCCCCTCCATTTACAAAATCGGTGATGAGTTTAAAATCATTCACTGGTACGGAGAAGATTTCCCCTCCCATCCCTGCTGCGATCTGGCTGTTAATACCAGTAATCTGGAAGCTAAAACTCCGCAGATCAGGAAATTACTGCAAGCCCTATATAACGGATGCGAAGCAGTCGGCGATAATTACGAGACCAGAAAACTCATTATTGGCAGTTATGGGTTGGAGAATGATCTGATATCTCCTTCTCTGAAAAATATCTCATACAGCATGGGATTGGATGAAGCAGGCAAGGAAGTAGAAATTGCCATAGCAGCAAAAATGCTTGAAAAAGGCTATATCGAAACTGAGGTTGAACCGGCAGATGTCTATTTTGAATTCAAGTAAATTAAGCTTTCCCGCTTATCTTCTGACTTTTTTTCTCATTTTTCTTCTTATGAATTCGACCCATACAAACATCAAACAGATGATAACTGCTGATATTTCAATGAAAATGCTGCTCACAGATACTCTTTACTCATTCCTTCGAGTTTCAATCACAGCTATAATCGCCTGGTTGTGTGCTATCTTTATCGGCTATCTAATGTACAGTATAAAAACCCTGTTCGATCTGCTCATCGTTTCTGTAAATTTTATCAGACACATCTCACCCTTCGCCTGGCTGCCCTTTGCCATTTTCTGGTTCGGTCTGGGTGAAACTCCAGTCAGCTTCATCCTGCTCATCACTCTATTTTTTCCCACCTTGATCGCTGTTATCAATATCCTGTCCAATATCCCCGCTGCCTATCTGGAAGAAGCACAGGTTCTGGGAGCCGGCAGATTCCAGATATTCTTGAGAATTCAACTTCCTCTTACTCTGAAAGATCTGCTCAATACATTCCGAATAATCTGGGGCCTGGGCTGGACAACTATAATCGCTGTAGAAATGCTGGGTGTAAACAACGGACTGGGATTCCGCCTGCTGGATTTCAGATATATGATGAACTATTCCGCAATGATCATCTACATCATCATTATGGGCGGGATCGGTGTCACGATAGACTTCCTGCTGAGAAAATTAATTGCCAGATAAATAACGTATTAGTGGTCTAAATTTATTGAGAGGTGATCATGAGTAAAACCATTCTAATCGTCGCCAACGGAAAATCAATAGATCCGGTTAAAGCAATGGAAATTGCCAGCCGAGCAGATATAATCGTAGCTGCTGACGGTGGTGCTTTATTTTGTTCCGAGATTAATTTAAAACCTGATTTTATAATCGGAGATCTGGACTCTGTTCCTGAAACCATTATGAAATCTTTTCCACAGGAACAGCTGCTTCAGAAAAAAGATCAGGATCTTACCGATCTGCAGAAAGCTTTGGAACTGGCTCTGCAGCTGGAGGCCGGAAGAATTATGATTATTAACTCACAGGGCTTCAGAACCGATCATGCCGCAGTAAACCTTCTGATCTTCCACTCTTTCAGCAGATCTGAAATATTAGAGATCTACGATGATTTCGGGGTTATGAGGATCCTGCTTCCGGGTAAACATGAATTTAGTTGCTTTAGAGATCAGACTATCTCACTTTTTTCCCTCCAGAAAATAACAGGATTAACCTTGAAAGGATTTCAATTCCCTTTAACAGAACAGTCTTTTACCCATCCTTTTATTGGAATCAGCAACAGGACAATCAGCCAGAAAGTTTCCATTAGTTTTACAACCGGAAAATTGTTTTTCTACAAATTAGATGGGCAGAAAAGTAAAAAATAGATCCGCTATTACGTATATTGTTAATGTTAATAAAAAGCTTGCCTCAAAATAGATGATCATAAAATTTGCGAGGAAATTTATTATTATCTAAATTACTTTTGGAGGTAGTATGAAGAAGATATTGATCCTGACAATTTTGGCCGCTGTAATAATACCAGCATTAATGGCAGACAATGTAGCTATCTTAACATTTGAGAAAAAAGACAAAGACAGTGATTATGTTACTAAATCAATGCTGAATCGTGACTTCAAAGACATTTTTGATGAATATGAAAAATATAATCTGATCAACAAGAAAGATGTTAAGAAAGCAGTTGATAACTCCGGTTATACAAACCTTTTTTACCTGGGGAAAGAAGAAATTGCATCCGTAGGTGAAGAACTTGGTGCTGATATCCTGATCTGGGGAACAGTATCTTCAATTACCAGTTCAGAATTTAAAGTCTCGGCCAAGATCCTCAGCATGAAATCGCTGGATGTTATTGCAGTTAATTTCAATGTTAAAAAGGACAGTAAACAAAGAAAAGAGGCCATAAAAGATAATCTTATTGCCAGGATGGATGAATTCAGTGCCGGTGAAGTGGAAAAGCTTATCGCTATTGCAATGCAGAATTTCAACAGCGAAAATTATGCCTCTGCTCAGGAAAGCTTCCTTTCTATTTTGGAAATGGAACCAGAAAACATTGAGGCTAAATTCTATCTTGGGCTTATCAGTTATATTAATTCAGATTATGAAACTGCTGAAGACTACTACCTGCAGGCTCTTGAACAGGAACCAGACAACAATGATATCAAGAATTATCTCAGCAGAGTTTATCTGGAACAGGACATGAACGAAGATGCTATCCAATTACTTAGCGAAATTGCTGAAGATACACAGGATAAACTGGTCTGGATGAGAATTGGTAAGATCTATGCTGAGATGGAATACTATGATGAAGCTCAGGAATCTTTCCAAAAAGCTATTGAGATCGATCCTGATTATGCGAATGCATATCTTGAAATCGGCTATATTCTTTATGAACAGGATTTGCTGGAAGATGCTATACCCTGTCTGGAAACAGCTACCTTAGCTTTCCCGGAAGATGATGACGTTCAGAAAAAACTGGCTGCCTGTTATAAGAAAACAGGTAAACTTGATAGCGCTATTCAACAGTATAAGGACATTATTGCTGAACAGCCTGAAAATATCAGAGCCTATATGAATCTGGCCAATGCTTATACTGCAACCGAACAGTACAATGAAGCAATCAAAGTGGCTGATGTTCTGCAGAAGAAGATCCCTGAAGATCCTAAAGTTTACATACTTTTTGCTTCCAGCTACAGTTCTCTTAAAAATTTCGATAAAGCCGAAAATAATGCTATGAAAGCTTTGGAATATGATTCCGAACTTTATCAGCCTTACAGAATACTTTCAGATATCTATTTCAGTAAAGGATATCTGAAATATGAAAAATATCTTGAACTGGAAGAAGAGGCTAAAAATGCCTATGGTACTGAAGCTGATGAACTGGTAGAGAAAAGGGACAGTACCAAATTGAATGCCTACAACGATTTTTCTAAAGCTAAACATTATCTGGAAGAAGTACCAAAGCTTACAGAGAATTCTTCCGAATTGAAATATGTTAAATCTAGAATGGATACAATAGATCAATTACTGGAAGCCACTCAGAAAGATTTTTTCTAAAATATATTTGTAACCTGTTGGAACCTGCTGGCCTCGGTCGGCAGGTTTTTTTTATTTGAAGATCAGCGGCAGGATCTGTCTGATATTGTTGATCTGTACTATGTCTGCTTTCTTCTTGCCTATCTTGTTCCTGGCGGAAATGCATAACTTGCTGTAACCCAATTTCCTGGCTTCTTTTAATCTCTTCTCTATCTGGGATACCGGCTTCACATCACCATTAAGCCCGATCTCACCCATGAAGATCGTTTTTGCCTCCAGCGGCTGATCTCGGAAACTTGATAGAATTGCCGTTATCAGACTCAGATCCAGGGCTGGCTCAATTACCCGTAACCCTCCCGAAAGTTTCACAAAAATGTCGCTCTGCTTTAAATTTAAACCTAAATTCTTTTCGATTATTGCAATCAATAATGAAAGCTTCTTCTGATCAAAACCCAGACTAACCCTCTGGGAATATCCATAACTGGTAGGTGTAACCAGCGCCTGTACTTCTGCCACAAAAGGTCTGGTCCCTTCCATTACACAACCTATTGAAGTGCCGGCGATTACTTCATCCTGACTGATGAAATAGAGCGAAGGATCCGATATCTCCTGTAAGCCGGCTGAGGACATTTCAAAGATACCGATCTCGTTTGTTGACCCGAACCGGTTCTTACTGGCTCTCAATATTTTGAACTGATTACTGAGATCACCTTCAAAATATAGAACTGTATCAACCATGTGTTCAATTATTTTAGGCCCTGCTACCGCACCATCTTTTGTGACATGCCCTATCAGGAATAAAGGAATATTGGTCTGTTTAGCCAGCCGGGTAAGAATCGCTGTGGTCTCCCTTAGCTGAGATACACTGCCCGGTGAACTCTCAATCGAATTAAGGTAAATCGACTGTACTGAATCTATTATTATCAGCTGAGGTGAAAATTCAGTTAACGTTGTAATAATTTCATCCAGATCAGTCTGACAATATAGAAAAAGGTTTTCTGCTTCACATCCCAGGCGTACACTTCTTAATTTTATTTGTTCTTTGCTCTCTTCCCCGGAAATATACAGAACCTTAAGACCCTGCTCCGCCAGTTTGTTGCTGATCTGCAATAATAAGGTCGATTTCCCAACACCCGGTTCTCCACCAATCAAAGTAACCATGCCCGGTACAATACCGCCGCCCAGGGTGCCGTCAAATTCCTTAATGTTGCTGACGATTCTTTTCTTTATTGTAGATTCAACCTCACTGATCCTCTGAGGTTTTATCATTTCCGAACTGATCACTTCCAGCGATGAAACGGTTTTATTCTTTGCTTTCCCCTTTTTGCTTTTGAAACGGGTGGTTTCACGAAGCGAATTCCAGGCACCGCAGCTGGGACATTTTCCAGACCACTTTAATGTTTCTGCTCCACATTCTGTGCAAAAAAACATCATTTCTCCTTCAGTCCAAAATATTCTCTGGCAGCTTTCAGATCTGTTTTTATGGCTTCGATCAACTTCTCTTTTGAATCAAAATATAGTTCATCCCTCAGTTTCCTGGTAAAGAACACTTCAACCTCTCTACCATAAAGATCACCCTCAAAATCAATAATATGAGTCTCTACCTCTAGTATTCCCGTACTCTTCAAGGTAGGGCTGTAACCCACATTGGTCAAACTATAATACCATATATCATCCAGCTTCACACGGCCTATATACACGCCCAGTGATGGGATTAGTTTATTTCTGTCAGCTGGATATATATTAATTGTAGGAAAACCCAGTTCTCTGCCTATCTTATGGCCGGTTTTAACAAAACCAGAAATTGAATATTCTCTACCCAGCAGACGGGCTGCTTCCTGCATGCTTCCTTCTCTGATAAAGTCCCTGATCCTGCTGCTGCTTACGATCCTGTTATCAACCATCAAAGGTGGCACAAATTCTACTAGATAGCCATATTCATCGGCAGCTTCCTGCAGGAATTTGTGATTCCCTTTTCGATTTTTTCCAAAATGAGTGTCATATCCTACTATTATCTCTTCAGCTCCGATCTCACCGATTATGATCTCCTTAAGGAAAGCATCCGGATCCATTTCAGCCAGCTCCCGATTGAAATTTAAATAAAGAACACAATCAACACCCATTTCTTTCAGAAGTTTTTCCTTAGTATCCTTTTCTGTTAACAGATAAGGGAAAGTTTTTCGGTGTATTGTTTCAAGAGGATGATGAAAATAGGTCATAATTACTGCAATACCATCTCTTTGCCGGGCTCTTTCTACCAGGATTTTTACAAGTTTCTGGTGCCCGAGATGAACTCCATCAAATGTTCCCATTGCTATAACAGGCCGGGCAAAATCACATCTCTGATCGTTGAAAAATGTCATATCATTACTGTCCTTGGTTTCAATATACCATGGTCAATTTCTGCAAAACCCAGCATTATTCCCGCACAGATCACAATTGTATCCAGTGAATCAGCCTTATCAACCTTGAATCTTCTTCCCTGTTTATAATCTTCTTTCTCACTTTCTGAAATTTCAATCTGGGGATATTCTGTAAATAAATTAATCATTGGATATAATTTATCCTGCCAATTATCTTCATTCAACTCATCAAGTCTACAAGCTTTGTCTATTCTAAGCTCTCCAATTGCAGTTCTTCTTAAAGCGACTGTAACGCCAACAGTATCCAAGCATTTCAGCGATCGTCTCCGACAGAACCCTGATATAAGTTCCCTTACTTACAGTTGTTCTATAGGTTATTTCAGGAAGATCGACCTTCTCAAAACTGAAATCCAGGATCTCCACCGGACGTGGCTTTAACTGGAAATCTGCTTCTTTCCTGGCCAACTCATATGCTTTTTTCCCATTTATTTTCAAGGCGGAAAATCTATGCGGGATCTGCTCTTTAATCTGCAGGATATCCAGGGCTAACTGCTCCAAATTGGTTATTGTTAAATTTTCAGTATTCCTTTCTTCGATCAATTTTCCGGTCAGATCCCCAGTATCGGTTTTTCTGCCCAGCTCCATAGTTGCCAGATACTCTTTTTTCTCGGCTATGATCCGGTTGGATATTCTGGTCGCTTTACCCAGACAAATTATAAGCAGACCGCTGGCGAAAGGATCCAGGGTCCCGGTATGCCCCATTTTTCTTATTCCGGTTATCTTGCGCAGTTTTCTGATCACGTCAAAAGACGATATTCCTGTAGGCTTATCAATCAATAAAATCCCGGATTCGATCATTAGAGCTGCTTCTTAATCTCTTCCAGTATTATCTGTTTGATCTGCGGTAGTTCACCATCCAAAGAACAGCCGGAGGCTTTTTTATGACCACCACCGCCATAACGTACAGCTATTCTGTTAACATCGATCAGATTAGATCTTAAACTTAATTTGTACTTTCGGGGGGAAGTTTCAGAAAAATAGACAACAATATCCACATTTCTTAAACCTTTAACCCAGCGTAGTATCTTGGAATTCACACTGGCAGGAAGTCCGGATTCTTTAAGCATAGAGCGCAAAGAGTGAACAAAAACCACTCTGCCTTCTGCCTGTTCCTCGATTGTGGTCAGGACCGTGCCGATATATTTCATCTCACGAGCAGTTTTATTCAGCAGGAACTGCTTGGTCACATATCCAGGTTCCATTCCAGTCTTTCTTAGTTCTGCACAGATCCTGAAAGTTTCTTCATCCGTATTGGCATTTATGAAGTTATCTGTATCATTGAGGATCGATATGTATACTGCTGAGGCAATATAAAGTGCCCGGTCTGCCTTTAAATTATTTATCTCCGTCTGGAACATACGGTAAATTATCGCACCTACCGAAACCATGGTTGGATCTATATAATAATCAGAATCAATTACATTACTTTCCAGATGGTGGTCTATGGCTATAACTTTTTTTGCTTTATCTAAAAGAGGCTCACAGCTTCCCAGCCTGCTTCTTTCATGACAGTCCAGTACAATTAAATTATCATAAGTCAGTTCATCAGAATAGATTAATATTTTGT
The DNA here is from genome assembly GCA_942491655.1 of Cloacimonadaceae bacterium (SeqCode). Lineage (GTDB taxonomy): Bacteria > Cloacimonadota > Cloacimonadia > Cloacimonadales > TCS61 > SDB. Next base: position 248,798 of record CALOBL010000019.1, on the reverse strand, counting down.
TTTCAGGTTCGAGAAATTGATAGTTCTCCGGCAGTTTGTTTTCCAGGATAATTTCCGTTCTTAAATCATTTGCCAGCAAAATTTCCTGCAGAGCTAAAGCTGCGCCAATTCCGTCTCCATCTGGTTTTGTGTGAGTAAGAATTGCTGTTTTGCGCTGGTTTGAAACAGTATCAAGAAGAGTCTTTTTCAGTTTTTGGAGATCATTAATTTTCATGCTTTTCGGCTTCAATTTTATGGAAGATTTCATCCAGTTCCCGGGCTTTTTCCTCCACCTCATCATAATGAAAAGTAATCTCGGGTATCCGACGCATTAACTTGGCTGAAGCAATTGCCTGTTTTATTGCACCGGAACTTTTCTTCAAAGCATTCTGAACCTCATCTTTTGCTTCATCACTTATGTAGGTGTAATAGAATTTTGCACTAGACATATCATTGCTCAGTTTTACATCAGTTATCGAAATGAAACTAAGTTTTTTATCCCTCAGCCGGTAATTTATTGTGTTACTTACAAGTTTAAGGAGTTCTTTCTCAAATCTCTGTATCCTGATTCTGGACATCAATTCTCCTTTACTGTTCTACAGCTTCTTTTCAACTTCTTCACTAACGTAATTTTCTATGACATCGCCTTCTTTGATATCATTATAATCTTCTAATGCCAATTCCGCATTCAGAACCAGCTTTAACTTCTTTAACTTCTTCTGAATAATGTTTCAAAGAAGATATTTCCTTCATGAATCATGATGTCATTTCTATATAATCTCACGATTTCCTGAATCCTTTGATCATAACCCTTTTCAACGAAACAACCGGCAATCGTTCCTACTTTTTTAATTTGAAAAGCTTGCTTCACAACAGCATTACCAAGATATTTTTCTTCAAATTTAGGTGCCAGCATACCGTGCATTGCATTTTCAATGTTCCTCAATCGCTTCATAAATGATCTGATAGAGTTTAATATCAACTTTTTCATCTTCAGCCAGTTTTTTAGCAGAAGTGCTTGCTCTTACATGGAATCCAATAATAATCGCATCAGAAGCTGAAGCCAGATTTACATCTGCTTCATTGATACCACCAACTGCTTTCCGGATGATATTAACTACAACTTCATCATTGCTCAATTTTTGGAAAGAATCACACAAAGCTTCCACAGAACCATCCGTATCTCCTTTTACAATCAGTTTGATCTCGGACATTTTATTTTCTTTAATTTTCTGGAATAAATTATCAAGATTTGTTTTAGATTGATATTTTTCTCTTCTTGTCGGATATGCCTTCTTTCAGCACTTATCTGACGAGCTATTTTCTCATTATCAACCTGATTTAATATATCTCCCGCTTTAGGAACATCATTCAATCCATAAACACTGGCCAACATCAGAAGGATTTAGTTCTTCAATTTCTTTTCCACGTTCATCTTCCATTTTTCTTATATGACCATAAGTAGCACCACAAACAACACTGTCACCTTTTTCTAAGTTCCTTCCTGCAGCAATATGGTAATAATCGTGTCCCATTACGTGAATCTTTACTCAGATTCAATGACAATTCCTTTACCATGAACATCATATTGGAGCTGTGAGTTCCATCATTTCTGCAGTAAGTAAAATAGATTCCAGCAGTTCATCTATTCCTTCACCCGTTTTTGCTGAACATGGAATCCACAGTGTTTCACCACCGTAATCCTTCAAGCATCACGATTCTGTTTCATCAGGTCTGCAATAGTTCTATCCAATATTGGCATCTTTCAAATCTATTTTATTAATCGCAACAATGATTGTAACTCCAGCAGCTTTAGCATGATCAATTGCTTCAATTGTTTGTTTCATCACACTCTTCATTTGCAGCAACAACAATCACAGCAATATCTGTAACATTTGCACCACGAGCACGCATTGCAGCAAAAGCTTCATGACCGGGAGTATCGAGGAATGTGATCTTTTTACCATGATAATCAACCTGATAAGCACCAATATGCTGAGTGATTCCACCAGCTTCTCCGGCAATAACATTTGCAGAACGAATTTATCTAAAATTGCTGTTTTACCATGATCAACATGACCCATTATTGTTACAATTGGTGGTCTTGTTGCTAATTCAACATTCTTGTCATCACTTTGCTTTTCTTCTAAAATTTCGCTTCCATATTCTTCTTGAAATTCAACATCAAATTCAAATTCATCGCAGATCATCTCAAGTGATTCTTTATCAAGACGCTGATTAATAGTAACCATCTGCCCCATCATGAAAAATTTAGTAATAATTTCTGTAGCAGAAACATTCATCATCTTTGCTAATTCACTTACAGACGTAAATTCATTAATAACAATTTTAATATCTGTTGTTTCTTGTGTTTTCGTCTTTTTTATATTTCTTCTTTTTTCGAATCATCAGATAATGTTTGTTTAATATTTTTAGCTATTGCAGCTTCTTCAATTCATTTGGAGTAAAACGCTTTTTTCCTTTGCCTTTTTTATATGTGTGTAATTTTGCTTTTAAGATGTTTATTTTTCTTCGCAAATGATTTTTCTTTGACCTTTTTTTCTCCTTATCATGATCTTTAAATTTTCTACTCTTCTTCTAATTCGGTGGTACATCAGGTAATTTAGTTTGCTTTTTCTCGAACAGGTTTTTTATAAACACTATATACTTTTTTAGGTTTTCTGGTATCGAGTTTTTTAATACTTTTTTTCTACAAAAACCGGAACTTCTGACTTTTTTCTCTTTTTCTGAAGTTTGAGATTTCTTTTCTTTTTCTGCTTCAATTTTTTTCCTATCTGCTAAAACAATTTTTTTATGGAAAGTGTTTCTATCATGCTGACGTTGTTTCACAGCTGCAAATTCTGCTGTAAACTTGGCACGAATATTCTTTTCGGTATCCTCATCAATTGGGCTCATATGACTTTTAACAATAACGCCCATATCGTTTAAATGCTTTTTTAATGCTGCTGTTGATATTTTTAGCTCTTTCGCTAATTGATGTACTTTCGTCTGCATGTATCCTCCAATTTAACCAATTGACCGCAAAATTCCCTTAGCGAAATTTGCGTCCTCTATACAAATTATTCCAATGTCTCTGATTTTAAACTCATTTCCGAATAGCGATTCACCCAGAACCATATTCTACAATCTTAACATTTTGAGCATTTGCAAGTTCCCAACAGAATGTTTTTTTGGTTTTTCAGCAAGATCAGATGCATAAATCAATCTTGCAATTTTGCCATTATGACAAGATCGTTCACAGGCATCAAAACCGAATTTCAGCATTTACCTGCTTTCCTGGCCATATGGAGTAAATTAATTACTTTATCTTCCATTTGAATTTACTGTTTTTTTTTTCCGATTTTCTTCTATATCACAAATCCATTTATCTAGTTTCTGTAAACAAGCATTGATCATTACAAACATAATAACCGCGTGTTTCAATAACACAATTTCTGGTCAAATACAATCGTTCATTATCCAACAATACAAATCTGAGTAATTCATTTTTCTCAGTTTTTTCCTGCAGATCACACAGGTTCTTTGCGGAATGTGTCCTGCTTTTGAAGTCTATTCGACATTGGCAAGTTATTATCTTTACTGCTATTAGAAATACTTGGAAGATTCTTTGATCTTTTCTGCAGTTTTCTTCCCAAGTCCTTCCAGATTACAAAGTTCATCTATACTGAGCTTCGAAAATATCCTGAACAGATGTATATCCATGTACCTTTAAGAACTTCTGCAACTTTTGAAGTTACACCATCCAGATCACTGATATGGCTGGTTATTCTACGTTCTTCCGAGATTTTCTCTTCAAATTCTTCTTCAGTGTAAATATCCAATTTGAAATCGGTGAGTTTAGCTGCAAGTTTAACATTTTTACCCTTTTTTGCCGATTGCCAGATTTTTATTGTCTTGACTAACAATAATCCGGGCAAATTTCCTCGATCTGCCAGATAAACTTTTTCAACCAGATCAGGTCCGATAGCATTGGCAATCAATTGTTCCGGAGAAGCATCCCAAAGTACAATATCAACTAGTTCACCGTTTAATTCATTCCTGATCGCTTCGATTCGCATTCCTTTGGGACCAAGACAGCAGCGGTAGCATCAACTTCTTCATTGGAAGGATTAACAGATACTTTTGTTCGCATTCCTGGTTCACGCACAATTTTCTTTATCTCAATCTCACCGGTTGTGATCTCAGGAATTTCAGTTTCAAATATCTTTTTTAACAAATTCAGGACGTGTTCGGGATAAGAATAACGATAACATCTTTCTTACGTTTTCGGATATTAACAACATAACAGCGGATGACATCACCAACTTTGTAATACTCATCTTCAACTTGTTCTTCTTTGGAGAGAAGAGCATCAGCGTAACCAATATTAACCAGATAACCGTTGAAATCATCCTTAGTAATCTTACCGGATACAAGTTGATTTTTCTGGTTTTCATAATCGAACATGATCCTGTCTTCTTCCAATAATTTGATACGCTCAAGGATCGCCTTTCTTGCATTTCGGATCACTTTGGGTTCAAATTCAGTTATACTCATTTGAACTGGTATTGTATCTCCCAATTCCAAGTTTTCATCAGTCATCTTTGCTTCTTCATAGGATATTTCACCCAGAGAAGTATCTCTTTCCACAACAATTCTCTTGAAATTTTGCAACTATCCTATTTGTTTCAAAATCTGTAGTTATTTCTAATTCATTATCTAAAATCATTTTTTTGGAAATTGCCTGATATAATCCTTCTTTGATGATCTCAGCTAATTTCTCTTTATCAAGCTGTTTCAAATTAGCCAATTCAGCAAGAGATCCCATAATATTTAAGTTCATAATCTGCTCTCCAATCTATTTCTTATAATCAAAATACGTCTTAGCTTTTTTTACATCAGTAAGTTGAATTTCTTTAACTGAATCTTCAAATTCGATCTTAATACTTTCAGGTAACACTTCTTTTAATATTCCGATTGAAGTTATTATATTCTCACCATCTGCAAATGATATCTGCACTTTTTCATCGATTGCACTTACATAATGCTTCTTTCCGCTTAAGAGCTCGCTCAAGACCCGGAGAAGAAACTTCCAGATAATAACGGTGCCGGTAATTATATCCTCTTCCTCGAGAATAGCACCTACAGCACGACTAACTCTGCTGACAGTCACTCAACGCTGACACCAGTAATCTTAGTAATATAGATCAGGACTATATTACCTTTATGGACAGTCTTCAGATCCAAATCATACAAGGCCAGATCCAGTTCCTTGACATACCTGCCTTAGCGATTTCTTCTACTCTATGAATAATTTTTGATTCATGCTGCAATTGTTTCCAATATAACGACTAAACCACTGAAAACCAGTGGTACAGAAAAATATCAAAAAAATGCTGACCCTAAGTCAGCTAAAATCCTCTAATCTTTTTTATTAACTTTATACACAAAAAAAAGAGGTACCTCCTATCTGTCAAGCAGTTATTTATTTGATTTAAGTCATAATTATGATATCTTCCGGAAATCCAGATTATCATTTTCCAATTTAAAAATTTCAGAACATATTGATTGATATTTATGTCAACGTTTCACTTTGTGAATCACTTTATCTCTAATCCTCAACTTGACCATCAACCTGACCTGAAATAATTATTGACTTATAAGGCACCGTTTTTTTAAAAACACAAACTGTAACTGAACGTAAATATGTGTGTTAGAAATATTGTGGAGGATAGATGCTTAACAGACGAATTCAGATCTTGGCATTCATCGTAGTTTTAGTTTTTTCTTTATACGGGCAAAGTAATTTTGAAAACAACCTGATCCTTGAAATAAATGTCACGGGTAACATTAATATTGATGAGGAACTGATCTATTCCGTTCTCTCTTTCGAAGTAGGTGATCTCCTGCAACAGGAAGCTGTATCCAATTCTATTAAAAATCTTTATAAATTGGGTGTTTTTGAGGATATTATTATTGATGTTCAAAATCTTGAGCATGGTAAATCAATCACTGTATCGGTGACAGAATACCCTGTCATAAATTCGATTAAGTATAAAAATAATGAGAAAATCAAGGATTCTAAATTCAAGGAATCAGTAAATTTACGGCGCGGCAACTATTGGGCCCCCTTCGTTGAAAATGAGATCAGACATAAAATCCTTGGCCTTTACGGGGAAAAAGGGTATCATCTGGCTCAGATCAATTTTATCGTAACTCCCATTGAAGGAAATCAAGTCGATCTTATTGTAGATTTAGATGAAGGCTCTAAAGTTGTCATCAAAACTATCAAGATCCATGGTAATAATAAAGTCTCTGCCAAAAAAATCCGCGGAAAAATGAAAACCAAACAAAGGTCATTTTTCCGTTCAGGAAAATTCGAACAGGAAAAATTTGAGAACGACCTTACATTGATTATTGATTATTATAATAGACTTGGTTTTATAGATGCCAGGATCATTTCCTGGGAAAAAAATCTGGAAGATGACCGTTTTACAATCGATATTTATGTTTATGAAGGTAATCCATATCTGTTTGGAAATATTGTAGTCACGGGAAATGAAAGGTTTACCGATCAGATGATTATTTCAAACTTCAAATTTAAAAAAGACGAAGCTTTCAATCTGCAGAAATTCAACGATCAACTTGCTCAGGTCGCCTCCATGTACCATGAAGAGGGATATATCTATTTTAACTACGATCACGAACTGCTGAAATCAGGTAATCGAGTTGATATAAAACTCAATATCAAAGAAAACACCAGAGCCAAAATCCATAAAATTAACCTGGTGGGCAACCGGAAAACAAAGGAAAAAGTAATTCGACGACAATTGGCAATTTCTCCTGGAGATTATTATCAGCAATCCAGAGCAAGAAGAACCCAGAGTAATATTTATAATATGGGATTTTTTGAACCAGACCTCTTACCCTGAGCCCAATCCTGATGTGATCAAAAGGGGAGATGTTGATCTCGCAATTCATCTTAACGATAGAATTTCCGGATCTGCAAATGGTGGGATTGCCCTTAATAGTCAGGAAGGACTGGTCGGACAACTGGCAGTTTCACACAATAATCTGTTCGGAAACTCCTGGCAGTCCAGCGTGAAATGGGAATTCGGTTCAGATACTCAGAATTTTACTTTCAATTTCACTAATCCATATTTTTTAGATTCTTCAACATTTTACTTGGCTTTGATTTATATTTAACTACCAAAGAATGGTCAACTTATGAGTTGCGAACTAACGGAGGATCTGTTCGGATCGGGAAAAATGTGAGTTTCCTCGATTATGCTAAAATTGTTGGCGGTTATTCCTTCTATCAGAAAAAATACCGGATTCTTAGTGGTGAAGAAGATAATGCTTCTGCAACACTCACAAAACTGGATCGGAAGACGGCTGGCAACAGACGAGTGCTGTGAGCCATTAATTTATCTCGGGATAGTCGCGACAACGTTCTCTTTCCTACAACCGGTTCACAGTTTACTATCTATAATGAAATGGCCGGTGGTCCCCTACAGGGTGATTTCAGCTATTTCAAACAAATCACTCAGGTTAGCTGGTATACAAAAACTCTCTGGAAACTTGCACTAAGAACCAAGTGGCGTTTTGGTTTCGTGACTGGATTTGGCGGTAAAGAAGCTCCACCTGATGAGAGATTCTATCTTGGAGGAACAGGAGCTGATGGAATTCGCGGGGGTATGCTGACAATTCTGTGGGACCATCTGATGGTGGTTCCAGAGAGTTATTTTCTCTACGGAATATAGCGCCCCAATCTGGCAGGTGACCAGATCGTCGGTTTGATCTTTTTGATTCTGGTAATTGTTATAACAGCTTAGAAGATTTTAATTTCTGGGATATGAAAGTAGGTGCTGGATTGGAATTCGCATTCAAAGTCCCTTTGGATTGATCGGATTTGATTATGCCCATAACTTCGAAGATAAAGTTGGGAACCACATTTCCAATTTGGAACTACTTTTAAATTGAAATCAAAGTATAAATCCTAGAATTATTTGTCTTAAAAACTGAAATTATTTAAATAACATAAAAATCTCCATTTTTTTTTTTTCTACTCTCGGGGACGTAGCGCAGTCCGGTTAGCGCACTGGTTTTGGGAACCAGGAGTCGGAGGTTCGAATCCTCTCGCCCCGACCATTTTTGTTCTTTTTATTAAAATTAATCAAGTGATTGTATTTAAATGGGCGTTTAGCTCAGTTGGGAGAGCGCCTGCCTTACAAGCAGGTGGTCGGGGGTTCAAGTCCCTCAACGCCCACCATTTTTTGGTGAACAGATTTAAATAGAGTGATTTTCGGGGGCGCTTAGCTCAGTTGGGAGAGCGCCTGCCTTACAAGCAGGTGGTCGGGGGTTCAAGTCCCTCCGCGCCCACCATTTGTTAATTGGCTGTAGCTGTTCGATGACTCGAACAGCTATTTTTTTTTGGGACAGAATTGTTATCGTTAATCTGCAATTTAGTATCATAATAATTTCCTTGACTCAAATTCCTACACAAAATAGTCAACCTATAAAGAAAAAAGTAAAAAAGGTATAGAATGAGGATTAATCCTAAAATATTCACTAAAAGTCGGTTTTATATTTTGTTATTTATTGGATTTATTTTTCTATCGATTTTATTTAATTATAATAAAATTACAAATCTTGTTAAAGAACCTCACCAGAAGAAAGATGAAATAACTGTTAAACAAAAACAGAAAAGAATATCAGTCTTAGACGCAATTGTCCATGCAAAATTGCTGCTTGGAATAAGCGATGACAACTCAAATAATCATCTGCTCAAAGATGATATTTATATTTCTTATGGAATTGATCGATCCGAAATGGATCTCAATTATGCGAATATAATTATTACCAATCAGGTTGAATTAGCAAAAGGGAAGTTAATCAGTGGAATCGAAAAAAATAACGGTAATAAGCAAGTTCTGGAATTTTATGGATCACCAATCTTCTCAGAATATTTTATTACTTTATATTATACTAAAGAGATGATCAAAGAATCAGATAAAACACAACTAGCTATTATTGTTGATGATTTTGGCTATTAGAAATAACAAATTATTGGATGATTTCTGTAGTTTAAACAGCAATGTTACCTTTGCCATTCTCCCGGATCAGAGGTATTCCAAACTTGTGATGAACAAAGCAGCCGAGACAGGTCATGAAACTATTATTCATATCCCGATGGAGCCGGTGAGTTACCCGAAAGATAATCCCGGAGCCAATGCGATCTATGTTCATCTGACAGAAAAAGAGATTCAAACGAAGAATGGAACATTACATTAAGCAATTTCCATTGTGTGTGGTGCGTAATAATCATATGGGATCATTCGCAACCACTGATGAAGACTGTAATGAAAATTGTTCTTGAAGAAATAAAAAACATAAACGATTATATTTTGTCGACAGTCGCACATCTCAATCTTCAATAGCATATGATCTGGCTAAGGAAATGATGATCCCTTCTTTGGAAAATCAACCTTTTTCTGGATACTCCTGATAACTCAGACGAAACAACTCTTCCAACCAAACTCCGACAGCTTAAAGCAAATGGCAAAAAGTAGAGATAAGATATTAGTTATTACCCATTGTGCTAATCGCAAGACAGATATGAGTTATTGAATAAAATAATTAAAGAAATTGAGAAACTCGATTTTGAACTAGTTCCAGTTTCTAGAATTATTGAAAAAGAAATTACCCGAAATTTTATGAACGAAAAATTAATAACAGCATTTTCACCCGAGATCAATAAGAAATTAGAAGCCAAATTCCGAGAAGCTAATTTACTAAGAAAAATGCGCGTCACAAGATATGATTCCGATACGATCCTGGAATATCATGTACAAAGTTTAGACGACAAAGCAGAAGGAAATATCAAATTCAAAATTGATAAATTCGTAGGTGGTGGTTTTGCCGGACAAGTTTACAGAGTAGTTGTTTTAGAGAATCCATTATCAGCCGCTTGAGAAGTTGGAAAATTAAAATACGCTCCTAAAGATCTTGATTCCACCATCCGGAGCTATCCAAATTATTTCGAGATGCCGATTTATTGGATTGGGTTTCGGAGGTCAGTTCCAATTACAAGTTAATCCGGCTGCTTCCAGAGCTGGAGCACTTTGGCAGAAATTCATTCGTAGATTCGCTGCTGATAAAAATTTGGAAGATCAGATGCAATAGTAGATATTTATGCAACCTTCGTTGATGAAACCCTGGGAAGCTGTGGAGAAATCAGCGAATGGGTCGAAGGTAGAACCTGGCAACTGGAAGTCGATGAATATATGGACAAACTGAAATTGTGGCAAAAGGGAAAACTTCAGGAAGATGAACATCTCGGTTCAATAGAATACCGCACAAAGAAAGTGTTTATGCGTGATTTCGTCAAACTGCTGCATCGAGATCGGAGGCCACGAATTTGCCAGTCAGTATGAATGGAGTACCATGTAAAAGTCAACCGAACTGTCTTAAACGAAATGGAACAAAAGCAGATTCAGGATTAGTTGCTGTTGATTTTAGAGCTGGTTTGGCACTCCTGCCTTTCCTACCGATGAGTCCTGGAGATTTCAAGTTGATCATCAATGGCTATTTTCACGTGGAAGTCTTGTCCAATTTGATAGAGGTAACCTGAAAAAGCTAAAATCCTATCTGCTGGAAAATTTTCCTGATTCAATCGATATTTTTGAGCTGTTTCAAGAACTGGAACGTAACGAATCAATTTATAGAAATTCTCTTCCTGATATCACTCATAACCACTTCCGGCTTCTTTTCAGCAGGAAACTCTGGTCTGGTATTTTCCAGAGTACAAGGAATGGCTTAAGCATCAGAAAGATTATTGATGGAAAATGGACCAGAAACTTAATCCGCTCTAAATTCCTGATGATTATCATTTACATGATTAATCTTATTCCCGCTATTGGAAACTATATCATCAAATTTACAGGTATGAGACAATGGAGGCAGCATTACTGGAAAATAATCTCGAGCCCCTCCTATTTCAACCGAGCACTTAATGGTTTTAGATTGGAAAACCTCATTAAATGGCTGCGTATGGGCAGGATCAGTGACGATAAATCTGAGAAGATTAAAAATTCTAAATCACTATTCCTGTTCCACTTGATGATTTCTATCCTGCCGGTTGGACTACATAGGTTCATAACAGATAAAAAATACTTTTCACAAAGGTTGTACCTGATTTTCGTAAGACCATTAAAACTTTATTTTGATCCTCAGCTGCGTGAGAACTGGCTGAAGGAAATGGTAGCTGAAGGTAAAAAAAAACAGATGCTGAGTAATGAAGATGCAGACTCCATCATTGGACAGCTTGATGAGCCTTATATTCAGAAATATTTAAAAAGTCTGGCAGTTCATGTTTGTACGATCCCCATAACACAGGTAGTATCAGTCTTCCTGGCCCTGCTTTACGTTCTCACTCATCCGGAAATGCCTCGGGCACAGGCCTGGGGAATAGGCGTTGGCATTATTGCTCTCTTTCAGATCATCCCTATATCTCCAGGATCACTGGTCAGAGGCTTGTATGTCGTTTATCTGGTTATAAAAGAAAGGAACTTCAAAGATTACAATATAGCTGTTTTCCTAGGTTTCTTTAAATACATCGGCTATTTAGCTTTCCCCATTCAAATGACCTACCGTTACCCGGCACTGGCCCGTTTTATGGCCGGTCACTGGGCAACCGAAGCAGTTCATATAATTCCTGTCTTTGGCGAAAAAGGTGCCCTGCTGGAACACTGGATCTTCGACCTTTTTTATAATCTGCCACTTACTGTCAGAAGACAGATGACTGAAAGAATTGAACTGAGAAGAAACCTTAAACCCAGATTCTGGCATATTCCTCTTGTAATTATCATTTCCTCAGGTCTGCTATATTTACTGGATACTCATTACTTATCAGCGACAGGGGAATTACCGCCGATCAGAGCGATCTGGTGGCAGGCAATTCTCATCTCTTTTTTCTCTGGTTTTCTTATATCCCGGGCTGCGGGTGGATTTCAATTTAAAAGCAGAATTTTTCTGGGTCTTGGAGCAGGAATATTATTAAGTTTAATCTATTCTGCTATAAGTAAATATCTGGGATTTTCTGAAAATATCTTTATCGAAATTGCCTGGAGAACATTTATTATTGGGCTGTTTGCACTATTCGGCGCTCTAATTTCTGAAATTACTTTTGGGGAAAACAATTAATGCAGATCGGTAAAAACTATCAACATTTTGACTTTTTCAAAAAACAAAAGAATCTGGGACCTGCTCCCTGCTTTTTTCTTTACGGACCAGAATATTTTCTGAAAGATAAAATAACAGCAGTTCTTTTAAGGAAATTTGGTACTGAAGATTCTGAGCAGTTTGACACCGTTAAAATGTATGCCGAGGATGTAAGACCTTCAGAAGTATATAGAACATCTGGAAATGAACCCATTCCTCAATAATTATAAATTGGTCATCCTCAGAAATTTTGAAAAACTTCCGGCTAAAAGCAAGGAAATAATCGCAGATTATTTAAAGGAACCTGTAGAGACTTCCATTTTGATACTCGATTCTGATAATATGGATAAACGTGTAAATGCCTACAAAACAATTGCAGCCAACTCTATTTCTATTCAATGTAAAGCTCCTTATGGTATCAGAGATATTCTGGTCTGGCTCAAGAATGAACTTTCAGGAAAAAATATTAAGATGGATAATGAAACAGCTAATTTGTTTGCCAGCTATATCGAACCGGATTATATGATTGCCTCAAATGAACTGGAAAAACTGCTGATAGCGTCCAGGAATAAAAACATAATCACTCGCGAGGATGTTGCTGAATGTGTAGGTAAATCTAAATCAAACAGTATCTTCGACCTGCAGAACGCTTTGGGGATAAAAGACCTGCGCCGCTCTCTCATTATCCTGGAAAACCTGCTGGAAAACAATGAATCATCTGTCTTTATCGTTACCATGTTGACCAATTTCTTCCGAACGATCTGGAAAGTTCTTATCCTAAAAAATAAAAATGTGAAAAACTCTGAAATAACTTCTGTTTATCTTAAAGAAATATTTTATTCTTTCAGGGATGATTATCTGAATTTTGCGCGGTCTTATGACCTGCCTGCCCTCCGTAAGATCTTCTTCCATCTCCTTGAAACCGATATAGCTTTAAAATCTATTGATGTGAAAGAAGTAATACTCCTGGAAACACTTATATTCAACATCTGCAGATCTTCAAATTAAAGGAAATGGAATTTGGAATGAATAAAAATTTTAAATGCGGTTTCGTTGCAATAGTGGGCAAACCTAATGTAGGAAAATCAACCCTTATCAATAAACTGGTCGGCGAAAAACTTTCCTCCATAACACCTAAACCTCAGACTACTCGACAGCAGATCAAAGGGATTATTACGGATGATCAAAAACAGATCATTTTTCTAGATACTCCAGGCTATGTTAAACCCCGCTATGAATTGCATCAGCGGATGCTTTCTTACATTAAGGATGCACTGGAAGCTGCTGATTTGATAATTTATATCACCGATGCGAAAACATTTCCCACAGATTACGACAATGAAGTCCTGGCACTTCTAAAAAAGATCAAAATTCCACAACTGGCTCTTCTCAACAAAATTGATATTGTTTCCCAGGATATTGTAAATCAGAAAATGGACTTACTCCAGAAACATGATTTTGAGCTGATCTTTCCAATTTCCGCCCTAAAGCAGGACAATTTTTCAGATCTTATCGATGAATTAATCCGTTTCCTGCCATACAGCCCACCCCATTATGACCCCGATCAGCTTTCCGACATGCCAGTCAGGTTCTTTATTCAGGAGATCATCATGGAGCAGATTTTTTTAACCTTCAAGGATGAAATACCATATTCTACAGCCGTTATCGTAGAAAGTTTCAAAGAAAAAGAAAATAAAATTGAAATTTACGCAAATATCTGGCTGGAAAGAAAATCCCAAAAACCTATTCTGCTGGGAAAAGAGGGCTCAAAGATCAAACAGATCAGACTGAATTCGGAAAGTGAGATCTATAAAATTATGAAAAAAAGAATCCGCCTGGATCTTTGGATAAAGATAAAACCTCATTGGCGCAATAAAAAAAATGCCCTGAAGGAATTTGGTTACCTGTAATTAGCCGAAGAAATCATTTGACATCCAAAATCACCAAAAATTATTTGTTCAAATCCTAGTAGGAGGATTAGTTCTAATTGGTAAGACAGCGGTCTTGAAAACCGCCGGGCTTTGCCCTTGGGGGTTCGAGTCCCTCATCCTCCGCCATTTGATCTTTAAACTGGAGAGGTGACCGAGCTGGCTGAAGGTGCGCGCCTGCTAAGCGTGTGTGGGGGTTAAACCTCACCGAGGGTTCGAATCCCTCCCTCTCCGCCAGTTTTTTTTATAAATTGCGAATATAGTGTGAGAGTAATTCAAGCTTCGTTTATCGAATTGGGATGAGAACCCGAGTTCGACCACGAGCTGGAATCTGTTGCTGAGGACACGAAGTAACAGCAGCGAAGTAGCGCTGACAGAGAAGCTGTTAAAAAGCTTCGAATCAGCAATCCCTCCCTCTCCGCCAGTTTTTTTATAAATTGCGAATATAGTGTGAGAGTAATTCAAGCTTCGTTTATCGAATTGGGATGAGAACCCGAGTTCGACCACGAGCTGGAATCTGTTGCTGAGGACACGAAGTAACAGCAGCGAAGTAGCGCTGACAGAGAAGCTGTTAAAAAGCTTCGAATCAGCAATCCCTCCCTCTCCACTAAAATATTAATAAAGTTGGGCCGTCGTCAAGTGGTAAGACACATGGTTTTGGTCCATGCATTCGGGGGTTCGAATCCTCCCGGCCCAACCATTATTATTTCTTTCATTATTGGGCTGTAGTATAATGGTAGTACAGCGGATTCTGGTTCCGTATGTGGGGGTTCGACTCCTCCCAGCCCAACCAATTTTTTTAACCCGAATTTACAACTTTTTTATTAAAATATTTTAATTCACATAAAAATAGTTTGACCTTGCCTTTTCCATAAGTAATTTTGTAGAAAATAAATAATTTTCCACATGAGGAAGTTATGGGAAAGAATAGAATTTTGATCGTCGAAGATGAAAGAATCATTGCAGAGGATATCAAAAGAACGTTGCTGAACTTCGGTTATAATGTTCTGGGAATATTCTCTTCCGGTGAAATAGCAATTGAAGAAGTTGGTAAACTCCGACCAGATCTGGTCCTGATGGATATAATGCTGGAAGGAAAGATGACCGGTATCGAAGCTGCTGCCAGAATCAAAGAGAATTTCAACATTCCTATCATCTACCTTACTGCCTATGCCAATGAGAATACACTTCAAAGCGCTAAAATCACTGAACCTTTTGGCTATATAATAAAACCATTTGAAGAACGAGAACTCCATGCTACCATTGAAATGGCTTTTTACCGTTATAAGATCGAAAATGCACTTCATAAGAAGACGCTTCAACAAGAACAACTTCTGGAAGCAGCTAAACATTTAACTTCCAGCCTTGATGTAACAACAGTTCTTACTCATATAGGTAAAGGTGCCAAAGAAATCCTAAATGCCTATTCCTGTGCGATATATCTTTTAAACGATGATAAGAATATACTTGAGCCTGTCGTAGCTATCGATCCCGAATATAAAAAAGAAATCCTTGCTACAAATCTGAACCTGGACAATAGCTTTACAGGGCGAGCGGTTACCTCAAAAAATAGCCTAATTTTCAATAATTCAGCCGCAGACAATACCGGGCTTACTATCCCCGGAACTGCAGATACGAGTGATGAGCATGTTATCGTTGCACCATTTTGCAGTGATGACCAGGTATTGGGAGCTATGTGCTTGAGCAGAATGGGAAGTATTTTTACTGATGAAGATTTGACTCTGGCGAATGCATTTGCAGCATATGCATCTGCAGCCCTGAAAAATGCTCAGAACTCATCGCCGTCTGGTGGTTGAAATCGATGAGCGGCAGCAGGCTGAAAAGAAATTGCATGAAACTCAATTCCGGCTTACTACAATATTCACGAATGTCCCCAATATCGTTATCTATGAGAAATATGGCGGTAAATCATTTATCTCGGATAATATATATGAATTGCTTGGCTATAAACCGGAACGCTTTAAAAATCTGGATATCAGACAATCTGATATCGTACATCCTCGGGATAAAGAAATTATCCGCAAAAAATTCGAAAACTGGTTTCAGCAGAATGGAAATGATTTTCTAACACTCTGGTACCGCCTGCTTAAATCTAATAATGAATACATTTGGATCGAAGATCGGATGGCAAAGATCATTCCCGAGGACGGCGAGAAATACATCTCTGGAGTTATGATCGATAATTCCAATCTGAAACAGGCAGAAGAAGCCCTGAAAGAAAGTCAGCTGCTCTATAAAGGTGTTGTAGAAGACCAGTCTGAATTGATCGTACGTTTCGATGGTGAAGGCACATTGAAGTTTGTGAATGAAGCTTACTCCAGATACTATGATAAAGATCCTCAAGCTATTCTCGGTACCAACTGGTTCAATACAATTCCTGAAGATCAGAAACAGGTGATTGAAGATAAAATGATCGATCTTACCAGGTCCAATCCTACCTTTACATTCGAGCTCAAAGAACACGAGCTGGAAAAATGGGTGGAGTGGACAATCCGCTCGATCTTTGATAATAATGGGGCCATAATTGCATTTCAGGCAGTAGGCAGGAAAACCACCGAAAGGAAACTTGCCGAAATTGAAAAATCTAATATTATGGATCAACTCATTCAGTCCCAAAAAATGGAAGTTGTGGGCAGACTTGCAGGTGGAGTAGCTCATGATTTCAATAATTTACTCACAGCCATCAACGGATACGCAGGACTGGCCTACTCTAAATTATCAGATGACAATCCCGTCAGAAAAGATATCAAAGTTATTCAGGAATGTGGTGATAAAGCTGCCAATTTAACTAAACAACTACTCACTTTTTCCAGGAAGCAGATCGTTGAACCCAAAGTACTTAATATAAACCAGATAATTCTGGAAATTGATAAAATGCTGAAACGCCTGATCGGTGAAGATATTAAATTCGATACGATTATTGAAAAACCGATAAAATCTATAAAAGTAGATAAAGTACAACTGGAGCAGATTCTCACGAATCTTGTAGTAAATGCCCGAGATGCGATCAATGAAAATGGCATTATTACAGTAATCACGAAAAATATTTCTCTTACGGAAGAAATCGATACAGTGCACAATACTATAGTGCCAGGCAACTACGTTATGTTCTCTGTCAAAGACAATGGATCTGGTATAACCGAAGATGTAATGGAACACATTTTTGAACCCTTCTTCACGACTAAAGAACAAGGCAAGGGAACCGGACTGGGTCTGGCAACCGTCTTTGGGATCATCAAGCAGAATAAAGGCGCTATCATCATTGATAGTGTAATAGGTGAAGGTACTGAATTCAAGATTTACTTCCCGGCCTTGGATCAAGTTGCGGAAGACCATTCCTTCAAGATAGATGACAATGATCTACCTTCTGGAAATGAGACCATCCTGTTAACCGAAGATGAAGAAAGTATCCGAGAATTTGTACTTGATATCCTGGAAGAGTATGGCTACACAATTCTGGAAGCTGAGAACGGAACAGAAGCGCTGGAAATAGCTAAAAAATTCACAAACCCGATACATTTACTGCTTTCCGATGTTGTTATGCCGTCCATGAATGGTCAGCAGCTGGCGGAAGCATTAAAAGATGTGCACCCTGAAACAAAAGTTATGTTCATGTCCGGCTATACTGAATCTACTGCAATCCAAAAAGGGATTCTGGAATTGAAGACCGGATTTCTGCAGAAACCTTTTAGTGCTAACGATCTGATCACAAAAGTTAGAGATGTTATCGATTCTTAAATAAAACAACATTACGAAGCAGAAGCTTCGTAATGAGAGTTGAATAGAAAAAAAGCCCCGCCTTGAACAAGCGGGGCATTATAATTTTCAAACAAGTTTAGAAGTTAATTTCAAAACCTGCATTAAATGTTCTTGGTAAACCCATATAAACTTCAGCGTCATCGGCATCATGGTCATGATCAAATCCATTATAGCTACTGTTGTCGGTAGCATCTTGTACGAAAACGTTATCAAGTACGTTGAACATGTGTGCAAATAATGAAATTTTAAGTCCGTCTGTAGAGAGTGGAAGCTGATAACTTAAATGAATGTTTACTTTGGAGTAATCAGGAAGTTCCCAGCTCTGTGAATCATCATTTGGATCATCTCTATCGAATGCATTGAAATCTGCATAATGTTTCATGAAATGTTCCCAGACGATCTGTGCTCTGAATCCATCAAGAGGTATAAAAGTAGTACCCAATGAGAATTGAGTCTGAGGAGCATTTCCTACTTTAAGATCTTTCACGTATACGAACAGGGTGTCTTTTCCTGAAGTTGTACCATAGTCATCATAAGTTGCAGATACATCATTTGTATACAGCCAGTCACCAACAGAACCTGCTACATCAAACTGCAGGAAGTGTAATGGTCTGTAATTAATTTCAGCTTCAACACCCATATGGCGTGAATCAAGACCTGAAAGGAAGATAAGACCTTCTTCTCCATCATCCATTGTAACACCGATAGATCTGGTTTTATCCTGCCATTGTGTGAAGTAAACATTTCCTTTCACACCAAGTACTCCACCCAATCCGGAGTAATTGACACCTGTCTCAACAGAGAGGAATTTTTCATTTTCAGGGTCTTCAGCTATTGTACCATTACCATCATCGATCACATCATCAAAGATCGGAACCTTGGAAACATAACCGGCATTTCCATAAATATCAAATTCATCATTAGCTCTATAGCTTGCTCCACCCTTTACCTGGTATCCCATGATCATGTCAGTTTCTGCTTCTAACTTGCCATTACCATCATCAGCTTTTCTGAAATGGTTAACATAGGAATATTTAATAGTTGATAAACCACCCATCACATAACCGGTAATCTTTTCTTTGGAGTATTCCCCTTGCCAGTAACCACCAAACCAGTCAACCGTGTTTGTATTGAAATATGCCACTTTATCGCCAAGAACTTTCATCTGTTCTGCAGGAGTTTCATCAAATTCATTGCTGTCATCGATATAATACTCGCCACCTAAAAGATCTCTAACTTCTCTAAAGTGTTCAATTTCAGCTGTTCTCCAATCAATACCAACAGATGTCTGGAAGTTTTCATTAATTGTATAATAAGCTTTAGAAATAAGGCCGACTCCCCACTGATTGTTAACGCTATTACGAATGATACCTTTTGAACCTGTACTGCTTGTATCATTATATGCGATAGTCGCATCCCAATTAGCCGTTCTGGTCGGTGTAGAATAATTCCAGTCTATACTACCCAGTGTTCCTGTTCCACCACCTTTACCACCTGAATAATAAATAATAGAATATAAATTCAGTTTATCTGATAATTTTGTATACCAGTTCAAGTTGATCTGTGGTTTGTGATAGTAGTTTTCTCTTTCATTAATGAAGTTTTCATCATAACGTTGATGTTTTGCACCATCCCACCATTGCTTCCCACGATATTTATAACTAACAGGACCCCATGTCTGATTATAATCAAGTCCACCTTCAGAATAATTATCTAAAGCAGCTTCATCATAACCATCAAGATCTTTTGCATATTCAGCATCATATACACCAATATTTTGCTTGTAAGTATTCTGACCATGTCTTTGAGGAGCTCCAACTGCAAAGAATTCTAATTTGTTATTGTCATTAATAATCCAGCTTGAACTTAAATAATATGCCCAGGCATCTGTCCAGGTTCTATCAACAAGTCCTTCACCAGTTTTTCTTACACCTGTAACATTAAGTGCGAATTTGTTATTGATAAGACCAGTGCTCATTGTTAATGTAGATTTCAGGAATCCAGCAGTACCATATTCCTGTTTAAATCTGGTGCCCATCTTCATGCTTGTGGGATCAGTAATGATGTTCATTGTACCACCAATGGAAGGTGTTGCCAGGTTAACAGCACTTAAACCTCTCTGCATCTGAATGGAGGATGTAGCATCACCAACTCCATCCCAGTTTGACCAGTAAACCCAGCCATTTTCCATATCGTTTACAGGTACACCATTGATCATTATAGCAACGTTTTTCTGATCAAAACCTCTTACAGTGATTCTGGCATCTCCTGCTCCGCAACCTTTATCTGTTGCATATCCACTTGGAGTTGTTACAAGAACTAGAGGAATATCTCTGGAACCTAGCTGAGCCTCCATTTGTTCTTTATCAATATCAGTAAATGCAACTGGTGTTTCTCTTTCCTTTGCTCTTTCTGAAACGATCCCAATACCTTCCAGCACGATTAACTCGATCACCATGCTGAAATTAATCACAGCAGTTTCATTGGCATTGACCATCATTTCTTTGGTCTGTTTTTTATAACCCATGAAACTGGCAGTAATCTTTTGCATTCCGGTCGGAACATTTTTTAAAATAAAACTTCCGTCTTTCTGAGTATAAGTACCGGATTTAGAATCTCCTAAAAATACTGCAGCATTTGCTAAAGGATCTCCTGTTTTTTCGATAATAACCTTACCCGCAATTGTACCTGTTTGGGCATAAGCAGTGACAGGGATCAATGCTAACATAAAGATAACAAACAAGATAAACGTTTTTTTCATCCTACTCCTCCTTTTTTAATGGAACTAATTGATATCGTAGAAATTTAGGATAAGCTCTTACTGTGTCAAGTTAAAATAACTGGCGGAACTCAAGGAAGTTGTAAGTTATTTTCAAAACAAATTTTATCTGCGCGAGAAAATATTTGACATCATTATTAAAATAATATTTTAAATAAATTCCTAATTAAATAAAAGGGAGGAAAAATGAACCTGCCGGTCATTCAAAATGCGGAATTAAAAAATAAAATAGTCTTGTTAAGAGTAGATCATAATGTAGTAAAAAAAGGCATTATAAAAGATCCCTTCCGAATTGAGGCCAGCCTGAAAACAATCCGATATATCTTAGAAAAAGGCGGCCATCCTGTAATTATGAGCCATGTAGGCAGACCGAGGGACAAAAAAACAGGTCAGATTGAAATTTCCGAAAAAACATCTGTTGAACCAATTGCCCATTACCTGGAAATCAGTTTAAATAAAAAAATTACCATCCCGGAGATCACCAGCTGGAATGAGTTTGGAATTACCGGAATAGATATTCAGACCAGTTTAAGGAAGTTAAGAGAAGGCAAGACTGATTGTTTATATCTGCCAAATACTCGCTGGTTCAGGGGTGAAGAAAGCGGTGATGAAAACACTACTAAACTGGGAATGCTGTTAAGCGAGTTCTGCGATCTCTTTGTTAATGATGCCTTCGGCTCCTGGCAGCCTCATGCCTCAACCATTGAACCGACAAAATATTTACCTTCCTATGCCGGCTTTTTAATGCAGAAAGAGATCGAAAACCTGGCAAAAATCCTGAAACCGGAAAAACCTTTCCTGGCAATTATCGCCGGTTCTAAATTCGATACTAAGATTGGCCCCTTAACAGCACTTTCAAAAAAAGCTGACAACTTGATAATCGGTGGAGTGATTTACAATGCCTACCTTTGTGCTAAGTACAATATAACTATTAAAGGGATCGCTCCAGAGGAGATCATCTCAGCACAAAAATTCCTGGAGTCTATAGGAGAACTTCGAAACAGAATCATAGAATTGCCCTATATAATTGAATCTGATCTTCCTGACAAAAAGGAAATTGGTAATTACAGAACGATTTCTGTTAGTGATTTGAAACCGGGAATGGAGCTGAATTATGTGCTTGATGCCGGTTCTGAATCTTTTAAAAACCCTACGGTGGAAAATGTAATTAAACGGGCGCATACAATCTTTGTAAATGCAGTCATGGGATTCACACCTCATTTCACAGAGGGCACCAAAAAAATGTATTCTGAACTTGTTAAAAACAAGAAAGCAATGCTTATGTTCGGAGGTGGTGATACATTGCAGGAGTTTAAAACGCTCCTTCCAGAATTATATAACAGCTCTTTGCAGGCAGATAATTGTTACTTTTTTACCGGAGGTGGTACTATTTTGAAAGTAATTCAGGAAGGATCACCCTTCGATTTGGAACCAGTAAAAGCAATTTTAAATGATCGGAAATTCTAATGGCTAAAAAAAATATTTACCTTGAAAAGAGGATTTTCCTGCTCTTCTTCCTGCTCTCTTTTCTGATGGTACTTATTCTGATCCTGATAGAATGGCAGCTGGCTCGATACGGAATTATCCAGGCTGAAAATAAAGAGATCCTGGAATTAAATTCAACTTTCAGATCTAACCTGCATAATGTATATATGGAAAGAGACCTGATGCTTAATTCTTATTTTTCTGATACCGCATTTCAAACTGCAGTCAAATCTGAAAATCATGAAATGACTAGATCTATACTCTTAAATGCAACCATTCCGGATAATGTACATATAATTTATTATAATCAAAATGAACAACGGATTATTGGAGAGGAGTGGGAATTCCTGGAAAAGCAGACAGAACAGATATTTAGAATACCTTCTTCAAATTATGCACTATCTTCTTATGGTAATAAATTCTATTTAATCTGTTTTAAGGAAATCTATTATGAGGATTTTTTTTACGGTTTTCTGGTTACTCTGGAAGATTTCAATCTTAGTCTAATTCCTCAAATGAAATCCGGTATCAGTTATTACCTTGCCCCCTATCCATTAATGGAATCTTCAGTTAACAGCGAGATCCTGAAAAATAAAATCGATCAATTCAATCAGATGATTGAGGATAATAGAAACAAAAGTCTGAATAATACTCTAACCCGTATCTCAACTTCAAAGGCTTTCAGCTTTTCAATTTGTCCCTTTTTTGAAACTCCATCTACCTTGTTTATAATTAATTATCCTAGAGAAATTTATAATTTTGGGCAGCAAAGTGTTTTTCTGTTTGTACTCATTCTGCTGGCTGTTACAATCATTCTAATAGTTATTTTCGGGAACTGGTTCAGCAGAACGATTTTATTTCCCATAAAAACTATTAACCAGAGAATGAACGAGATCTCGCTTAATCCATCCAGAATTGAACCTTTGAAAAGAAACTACAAAGGCGTTCTGGGGGATATGCTGAATACCTTTAACCTAATGAACAGATCCCTAAGCAAATATTCTGAAAGTTTAAGAGAGTACAAACTTATCTCAGACAATCTGGATTCCGGATTCTTCTGGCTGGACAGTAAACTGAGAATTACGCTCTGCAATAACAGCCTTTTTACGATCCTGGATATTTATAGTTCTGAAAAACTGATCGGAAAAAGCCTGAACGATTTTCTTAAACTGAATGATAACCATCTGGAGATTTTACACAAGGAAGGGATCACGCTGCATGAGTGGCAGATCAATACGGGAAAAAACAGGAAATATCTGCTGATAAAAATCATGCCTGTGAAAAAGGAAAAAACCCTTAAATTTGTAGGCAATATAACCGACATCACCACCAAAATCGAAGAAAGAACGGCTCGCCAGGCTCTGGAACTGGAATTGATCAAAAGCAATAAACTGGCTGAGATAGGCAGAAGAATTGAAGGAATAGTTCATAATATCAATTCTCCTCTGAACACTGTGCTGGGTTATGCTCAGCTGACCATAAAGAATCAGCCCGAAAATCACGACCTGATCAAAATTCTGGAGGCAGGAAAATCTATCTCTCATATCGTTAAAGGTGTTCTGAATAAATCAAAGCTGGATAGCTCTTCCATGGAAAGAGCAATTAATATTAATGATCTTATCAAGCAGGAATTGGATCTCTGCAATCATAATCTCTTCTTTAAACACTATGTCGATCTGGAAATTGAACTGGATGAAAAACTTCCGGCCATAGATGCAGTATACGGAGATATCAGCTTGTGCCTCGCAAATATCCTGAATAATGCTATTGAATCTTTAGAACAAAGACCGGAGAAAAAGATCTGGATTAATACTTCTGCTAACGAAAACATGCTGATAATAGAAATAAAAGACAGCGGGGAAGGTATTAAAAGTAAGAATCTTGACATTATTTTCGAACCATATTTTTCTACTAAAACCAAACCTGGAGATAAAGGAAGCGGCTTCGGGCTGGGCCTGGCGATAAGTAAAAACATTATCTCGAGATACGGCGGACACATTGAAGTTAACTCGACTGTCGATCATGGATCAACTTTCACTATTTTTCTTCCTTTTAAAGAAAAAGGGAAATCATGAAGAGAACAGTACCAACCGCAACAGACAATCTATATAAAAATGCCCGGATCTTGATCGTTGATGATGAAGCGGACACCAGAGATATTTTTAAAAGACAACTGGAAGATGAATATGTTGTCGACACAGCAGATTCGGCCGCCACAGCAATTAAAAGGCTAGTAGATAATAATTACCATATCGCCATGACAGACCTGGTTATGCCAGATGAAGATGGCATAGAACTCCTTAAGAAAATCAAGTCGAAATGGCCTCATATTTCGGTTATGGTAATCAGCGGTAAGGCTTCAATCGAAATGGCAGTTCAAGCCATGAAGCTTGGTGCTGATGAGTTTATTGAGAAGCCCGTCGAGGATCTCGATCTGCTTAAGCTAAAAATCAATAAAATCCTGAAAACCAAATGGCAAACCGAAGAGATCGACAGATTACGCCGCATTCTGGCTCAGGGTTTTGAAAGGACAAAGATCGTCGGAAACAGTTTAAGTATACAAAAGGTTATGGAAAAAGTAAAAAAAATAGCCCCTCTGGATACTACCATTCTGATATCTGGAGAGACAGGGGTAGGTAAAGGCCTATTCGCCGACCTGATTCATAACAACAGTAGCAGAAAGGGCAACAAAATCGTTTCGGTAAATTGTGGAAGCCTTCCGGAAAATTTACTGGAAAGTGCCCTGTTTGGCCACAAGAAGGGATCTTTCACCAGTGCCATTAGAGATAAGGTTGGATATTTCCAGGAAGCTGACGGAGGTACTCTTTTTCTGGATGAAGTTACTGAAACAACTCAGGCTTTCCAGCTAAAACTACTGCGCGCCCTGGAAGAAGGTTTGATAAGACGTGTGGGCGACGACAGAGATATCGAGATAGATGTTAGAGTTATAGCAGCTACCAATAAGGATATAGACGAAGAGGTAAAAAATGGTAATTTCCGCGAAGATCTCTATTACAGGCTGAATGTAATTAATATCCATATCCCTCCGCTTAGGGACAGAGTGGAAGACATAATGCTATTGGCCAATTCTTTTATGAATGAATATGCTTCTAAATACGGTAAATCTGATCTGACATTTTCGGAACCGGTTATTTCTATATTTACGAGCCGGACCTGGAAGGGAAATGTACGGGAATTAAGGAATGCTGTGGAGCATGCGGTAGCCATGGCATCTCATCAGAAGATAATACCTGAAGATCTACCATTGACTGTCTTCAATCCACAAAATAACCAGTTAGTTAACTCTCATACAATGTTATACACACTGTCATATCCTGAGGCAAAGGCACATTTTGAAAAAAAATATATAGAGAACCTCATGAAAAGCTGCAAAGGAGATGTAACTAAAGCTGCTGAATTCTCCCAGATCAAAAGACAGAACATTTATGACAGATTCAAGAAGTACGAGATTGATCCGGATGAGTATAGGGAATGAGAGAACTAAAAAAGTTCTCACTTAGACAGAATATACTGATAACTCTTTGATACTAATTTTTTAATACCATATAATACTCAATCCTTAATGAAAAGTACTAACATAAATATACAGGACAAAACAATTGATAGGATTTTTGAGAAACATTTTACCTGTTAATTTCAGGGAATAGTTATTTTTCTTCCTTTACAGAATTCTTCAACAGTGAGGTTTTGTATACCTAAAGAACATTGTCTTAGTTGATAACGTTTATCATCAGATATTTCTAATAATTCGAATTTATCAGTGAAAAATAAACATATTCTGTTCAATTAATAAATTATTACTTGTGATGTTGATTATTTTATTAAGGTTGTTTATATTCTTCTGACATCTTTGCAGGATTAAAAACAGTGTTCGGATTTTCTGGTTTTACATAACATTTATTTATTTCTCCTTATTTTCAAAAAACATGAATATATAATGTAAGCCATTCATCTTAATGAGTCTATCCAGGCATTAATTGGAATAACTCAATATTTTTATGTACTTTATTATATCTTGAAGACTCTGTTTTATAGATGATCGTGAAGAAATAAAATAATGGGTACAATTGGATATGTTAATAGATTTTATCATTTCATTTCTAGCCTTTTCATTTCATCATGTTTATATATTTATACAAAAAACAAAGAATGTTAAACTTATATTTACTTTTACTTTCTGGAATAATTTACTACGCAGTATTATTAACGCAGACTAGAGCAAGTTTTTAGGAGTTATTCGTAGTGTTTTTATTACTAATACTTCTTTATTTAAAAGATCCCATAAAAATAAAAATAGCTGCATTTTTTGTACATAATTGTTATTTCATCTTGTTTAATATTGTTTTCAATCTTTATTTACAAAAAAACTTCTCGTTCCGAAGATTCCAATAAAATTTTTCGATCTGCAAACTTAACTAACCTAAATACGATAACAACAGGAAGAATAGTGATATGGACAATAGAATTAGAGATCATAAAAGAAAAACCATCTTTGGATATGGAACTGGAAGCTTGAAATCGTTGAAGAAAAAAATCAAAAGATACACGGAATTAACCCATACTGCTTACGAAGTAAAACTGATATGTATTATTAAAACAAAGAAATTAAAAATCAAAAGTAAGCTTTTCAGAAGCTCTCATGGAAATGTCCATAATGACATATTAAATATTCAAGCTGAAAATGGACTCATGGGGTTGATTTTTACAATCTTAATAATTTCTACTATCATTTATTTTTATATTTTATAAAATGAGAACAAATCCTATTTATTTCAAAAGAACCTCTCTGTTTTCAGTTATTTTGTTCTATCTGACTTATGATCGTTTCACAATTTTCTTTTCCAATTCATACTACTCAAAATGTTTCTTTTTTTCGATTATTACTTGGAATTTTTGACGGGATATTAAATTCTAGAAAGATCAATCTTCAGGTAATCAGGTATATTACTCAATAATATATGTCATTATAACATAACGTCACAATTAAAAAGGTTTTTACTATTACTAATAATATCTATATTTCTGGTTTTGAAAATATACAATGTAATTCTTTCGAGTATAAAATGGGGACGTATACTGTTCTTATGGCTAATTTATAAAAGGTATATCGCGCATTAAAAAAAGCATTGGCACAGAAATTGCATTGTATCAAACTGTGATGTATAGTGATTAATAAAACCCAAAAATCAATAGGAGGTATTATGGGAACACAACAAATTCTTTTAATCGTACTTAGTGTAATTATCGTGGGGATCGCAGTAGCTGTAGGTATCACAATGTTTAATCAGCAGGCAGAGAACTCAAATCAGAAATGCTTGTATGTCTGATCTTAACATGTTTGCATCTCAGGCAACGGCTTATTATAAAACTCCAAAATCACATGGTGGTGCAGGAAGTGATTTAACTAAAGTTGATCTTGCAAAACTTAGCAACTGGATCGGATTTGGTTTTGAATGATGCTGATGGAACTGGTGGAAAAACTGGTAATGGTGGTTTTACTTACTGACAATGGGCAAGTCCTTCTTTAACTATTGTTGCTGATGGAAATGAAGATACAGATCCTAAACTTAGACTGAACCTAAATAACAATGTAATAAGTACGGTTATAACTGGAGATTTGCCTTCTTCATAAAATTAAAGTAAATATTAAATATCCGTCTTGTTTGGATTGGATATTTATAGGTTGCTTTAACAAAAAATTGCATTTAAAATTTACAGAGTACAGGGAGTTTCTACTCCCTGTGCTTATTTAATTATTTTAAGGTCGTCAAAATGACAAAAGAATACCGTTATTCCGCGAAGTCCAGAGAAGGCAAGATCTTCCAGGGAGTAATTGTTGCTGAATCGAAAGCAATTGCTAAAAGGAAAGTAGATTCTGTTATTACCAGACATAAGCTAACTTTAACTTCTCTTATCCCAAAGAAAGATTTTATTTATCATGTTAAACTACCTAATGGTAAAAAAGTTAAAGGTAAGCAATCTGCCTATTCTAAACAGGAAGTTGCAACTGCTTTGCAAAATATCGGTTATCGTAATGCCAAGATAGAGCCAGTATTATTCGACATCAAAATGAAACCACCCTTCCAGAGTATATTAATGTTTATAAACTTAGCTTCTTTTCTTTTAAAAGAAAAAATGAGTTTTGACAAGATCCTTAGAATACTTGCAGAAGATGAGCCAAATGCAACTCTGCGGGAAACTTTAAGAAAGATCGAAAGCGAACTGAAGAAAGGAAAAGAAGGTGAGGTTGTATTCAACCGTTATGCAGATATTTTCGGAAAATTCCCTGCCTATATGATGGGACTGGCTACAAAAAGTGGTAATATGTCGGATGTTTATGAGGCAACCGCAAAATTCATGGAAAGGGACATGGCGTATCGCAAAAGCCTTAGAAAAGCACTGCTTGTCCCTACCGTAACTGTGATTTTAATGATCGTAGCAGTACTATATTATGTCGTAGATATTTTCCCCAAAACTGCCAGATTATTCCTTAAATTTGACATGGATGTTCCGCCCATGACAGCTGCAACCTTACAGATGAGTGATTTTTTTGCTGCCAACTGGATCTGGATATTCCTGTTTTTTGCTATACCTGTAACGGTGATTGCTTTCTGGTGGAGAACCCCCAAAGGCAGGATCTGGCGTGATAAGCATTTAATTAAATTACCAATTATGGGGCATTTGATCCATAAAGGCAGTATTGAAATATTTTTTAGAGTATTTTCCGCCATCTATGCCGGAGCAGAGAATAATATTGAAACAATCCAGGCTTCAGCTGAAGCATGCCGGAATGCCTATATGGAAGAAAACATTAAAACCATAACCATACCCTTAATGCTAAAGGAAGGTATGCCACTCGTCCCTGCTCTCCATAAAGCAGAAGTTTTTAACACATCCACTCTTAACCGTTTGAAAACAGGTACTGAATCCGGAAATGTTCTTCAGTCGGCCCAGCAGATTGCTTCCTTTTATGAACAGGAAATCACCTATAAAATGGAAAATATAATTGAATCCATCCAGGTATTTGTAGGCTTATTTATTGGTGTTATAATAACGTTATTAACAATAGTTTCTTCAGAAATTGCGATGATCTCCCCACCCGCACCCGGAATTTAAAGGGATAAAATGGTCAGAAAAACTAGATTTGGACAAATATTATTAAATAAAGGCATAGTGGACGAAGAAACACTTGAAAAAGCATTACAGATTCAAGCCGAAGAGGACCCTAATAGCCCCAGAGCCTTAGGTGAGATTTTAGTCACCGATTTCAAGATCAATCATCATGCAATATTTGGACTGTTAGCGGAAATATATGCTTTCAGGGAAATCAGTATTGACATAGCAAATATAGATCAGAAACAGATAAAACATACTAAAGAGATCCTGGCAAAATTTCCGGATGATTTCAGAAAAGAACTGCTTTACAAAAAGGTTCTACCTTACCAGATTTCGGTAAGCAGGAAGAATTCACTGATCGTGCTTTCCAGTGTTCCAACCGATGAAATAATTGAAAAAATACCTCTTTATACCGAATTTAAAAAATATGAGGTAGTATATTGCCGGTTATCTACACTTCGAGAACTTATTGACATCATTGCTCCGCAAAAAAATGAATTTCTGGATCTGTTGGAAGAAAGCTCGGAAATTATTGGCGAAGATGATGAGCTTTCGTCGAAATCCGGGGTTGATGAATACGCTTTGGATGAAGAGATCAACAAAAGCCTTCTGATCAATCTATTTGAAGGCTGTTTGATGGAAGCTGTAAGGAAAGGAGCCAGTGACGTTCATATTATACCTCATAAACAATATGCAGTTGATTTTCATTTTAGAGTAGACGGTATACTTACACTTTGGCACCGGCAGGAAAATACGTCTCCTGAAGCAATAGCAGCTGTGGTAAAAGACAGGGCGAACGGAGTAGACCGGTTTGAAAGGGATACTGCTCAGGATGGTTTTGCCCAAAGACTAATCGACGGGCATTTAATCCGCTTCAGAATATCAATTGTCCCAATTGTGTCATCTGAATATGAAAGAAGATTTGAAAGCGTCGTAATTCGTGTAGTTGACGATAGAAATGTTATAACAGATCTTAGAAAGCTGGGATTCCAGGAACAGGCCGAAGCTGATTTTGTGAAAGCGATCAGTAAATCAAAAGGAATAATTCTATTAACCGGGCCTACGGGTTCTGGAAAGAGTACTACCTTGATGGCTGCCCTACATTTTGTAATTGATCCATCTATCAACGTTTTAACCTGTGAAGATCCAGTTGAATATGTGATCAAGGGAGCACGTCAGATAAAGATTGGTAATAAATTAAGTTTTGAAGATGCAATTCGAGCTATCCTGAGACATGACCCTGATGTTGTGATGGTGGGCGAGATCAGGGATAAAATAACTGCAGAAACAGCAATAAAACTTGCGAATACAGGCCATTTAACATTTTCCACCCTCCATACTAATGATGCCCCCAGCGCCATCTCGCGCTTGTATAAAATGGGTGTGGAGACTTTTTTACTGGCTTATGCTGTTAATATAATTGTAGCACAAAGACTGGTTAGAAAACTTTGTGATAACTGCAAGAAGCCATTATCCAAAGAAAAATATGAAGCAGCACTAGATTTTGGCGTTAAAGAAGAAGAACTGAAAGCAGGACTGATTTTTGAAGCTAATGAAAAAGGGTGTAAAAAATGCCACGCAGGTTATAAAGGAAGATTAAATATCTGCGAAGCATTGTATTTTACTCCGGAAGTAAGAAAAGCAATAGTTGAATCTGGTACAGAAATTGATGAAGAGTTAATTAGAAGTATCGCTGAAAAACAGGGAATGCTTTCTACTAAAGAGTCTGGACTTGACAGGATCAGGAATGGGCTAACCAGCGTTTCTGAAATTGCTTATGCAACTTCAGAGGATTAAAGTATGAATACCGGACAAATGTTATTAGTTATGTTAGCTGTTATTTTGTTCTCTACAACCCTAATTGCTACTTATAATAATCTGTTTACAATTTTATATATGGCTTATGAAGCAATGTACCAAATGCAGGCTTATAAGATAGCTGACAGAATCTTCCAGGAAATAGATGCATTGAACATAAGTGGTTTTTTAACCTTCGAGGAAATAAAGAATCAATTTATTTTTTCTGATTCAGTTGAAACAATAAACAATGTTGACTATACTATTAACACAACCACAAACTGGTGCAGCCAATATGGTGGAGCACCAACTGATACCTTAAAGAATTATCAGAGAATTGATCTCAGGATTTATTGTATTGTCGGTTCAGACACACTTTGGACGGGAACTCGTGATTTTCCTGTCAGTTATATTTACGGCGACCTGGGAGCATAACAATGAGTGCACTAATTGATGCGATAGGTGCTTTGATCATTGGCGGAATGCTGCTTTTGATTATGGTCAATTCGATGTTCAACATTCACGCACAGTCTGTTGACATTGAACAGCAGCTTATTTTATCACAGATATCTGAGAATGTGGCCAGAATTATTGGCGGCTACCTCTCTCTTGCGGGAGCAGGAGAATCTGGTGCGATCTTAGATTCTACCGGCACACATAGATTAAGGTATATAGCCAGTGATACTACTTTTACCAGTACTTTAAGAACCTATGATATAGTTCAGGGTAACAGTACTCAGTTCGGTTTTCCCTTAGAAATATATATTGACGGCAGCAGGATAATGGGGCCCTTTTACTTGGCAGAGGAAATGGAAATAACTTATTTTGATGAAAACAACAATGAGATAGTACAGTCAAATGGTTTTATTCCAATTGCTTCATTAGAAGATCTAAGGTATATGAGAATGGAATTGGAATTTTTCTACGATGCCTTTTCTCCGCCAGATGTACCTGGCTGGATGCGGGAAGATCCCAAAAATCATATTGTTTTGTGGCGTTATTTTATAAATATGTATTTATAATTTTTAAAAAACCTAGGAGGAGTCATGGGAAAAATTGTAATTATTATGGTTGTTTTAGTAACAGCGATCATCGGAACCGTATTGGTTTCCATAAACGCACGCTCGGAAGCTGTTCCAGAAATGTTGGCTAACAACTATCAGGATCTTGGATCTTATGCATTGCAGTATGCAATCAATAAGGTGGTCAATAATGAAGTCACCAGTACCACATCTGTTGACTTTTCAGACGATCCCTTTGAAGTTCTTGGCGGGCAAATTAACAGCATTGATTATCAATTCGTTACAAATACTGTAGAGTATACTGATGACGAAGAAGAAGAAGAAGAAGAAGTAACTTATGGTTATACGATTTCAGGTACCTTGAACATTAATCCCAGCAATAATGAGAGCAAGGAATTTGAAATGGTAACCCCTGGGGGTACGATAGACAGGGATGATTTGCATAGTGACCCGGACTTCACTTATGATGGTAAAGCAACTAGCATTAAAATCAAACCTAAGTCACATGCCCGAACTTTGACGATAAATAATGTTGATTTTGTTCTCCATCCAAGTAAACGTTATACAATTACATCAGATGATATGACCGCTTACGTGAGGAACGATGGCAATGGAAATGGCCATGCAATGGGACGCTGGTGGATCACGATTAACGCTAATAATGCGGTTATCGACCTTTTGAACATTGAAGATGAAGTTGAAGCGGAAGAGGCAGTGGATGATGATATTATCCTGCTTAGTGTAACCACCACAGAAGTGTTTATTACCGCAAACGTATCAATGAACGTTAATAATAAGACAATTACCCATAACAGCAGAACAAAAATGGCCAATTCAGTCACGACTGAGGGTACTGATCCTGCTACTGACGGCGGTGATAATGGAGGAGGTTATACTATCTCCGGTGAACTTAACATAAATCCGAGTAACAGCTGGAAATGGGAATTTCAAATGCAAACCCCCAGCGCATACATAGACAGAGGTGATGTACATGCAAATGGTTCGGAATTCAGTTACGAAGGTGATGCTTCAATGGTAAGGGTACGACCCAAAGCACAGGGAAAAACACTGACTATTAATGGAACTGTGATTACTCTAGGCAATTCCCTCTATACAATAACATCAAATAGCATGGAAGTTGAGCTGTTTAATGATGGCAGAGGCAATGGTCATCAAATGGGACAATGGTATATATACCATCGATGCAACCAATGCTACGATCACACCTGATCCCTATGGAGGTGGTGGCAATGTAGAAGATGAAGATGAAGATGAAGATTCAGGAGAAACAGTATTCACAGTAACTGAGACTGGATATGAGATGATGTACTGGAATCCGTAATTAATAATTTAAGGACAACATATGGATAATAAGATACTAGATAATCCTGAAAAAGTAATATTTGAATGGTGGTCAAAGATACGCTGGTTTATAGTTTTGGTTCTTTTTGCTATAGGGATATTGCGAATATCTCAGGAAAGTCAAACTTACCCGACTTTTTTATTTATAGCAACTTTTCTGGGAATCAGCATCCTGAATATCCTTTATCATCTGCAAATTGTAGCACCAAACAACTGGGTAGCGGCATTACAGATAATTTTGGATATTGTTTTTGCGACGCTGGTTGTTCATTTAACCGGTGGTATGCACAGTGATTTTGTGTGGATATACCTTCTTGCGGTTATAACTGCCAGTCTTTCAATTGAAAAGGCTGGAGGTTTTATCGCGGCCATGATAGGCAGTTTATGCATGCTTCTACTGATAATGATGTATAGTTATGGCTGGCTTGCTCCTATTAATCAGGATACTTATATTTCCAACATAGCAGAACAGACAATTTTTCTAATATCCTACACAGCACTTTTTAGTGGTATTGCGTTTGTATCCAGCTTTATCAGTTCGATTCTTAGAGGTATAACTTTGCGGACCAAGAATGTAAGAGAAGAGATATTGCAGAAAGATCAGATTATAGTCGAAAAACAGCAGGAAATCGCCGAAAATTCTGCCAATATTGAGAAGTATAAGGAAGTTGTTAAAAGTGCTGCCTCCATTGCCAGCATTGACCATGACATAAACAATCCACTTACCATTATATCCTTATCTATTAGAAGGATCAAAAAAGCTTCCAGTGAATACAATGATCTTAAATTAGGTAAAACAAGTGATCAAATGACAGAGGCGATAAATTCAATTAACGGCATACTGGTAAGGCTTCAGCCCTTGAAAAGATTAGATCTGATCAAAGAAGAACGAAACCAGTCTCAAGGATAAGAACATGAAGAAACATATATTGATTGTTGATGATGAACAAAACATCAGAGAGGTGTGTAAAGAACTTCTGGAGGAAGAAGGATATAAAGTAACTCTTGCTGTAGATGGGAAAGACGCCTTGGATAAGATGGACCTGGAAATGTTCGATCTATTTTTAATCGACATGGCCATGCCCCGCATCGGCGGGCTCGAGTTAATGAAAATGATCAAGAAAAAAGAGCCCTTAGCTGTTATAATTATCCTCACTGGTTTTTCCAGTATAGAGGGTGCCGTAAAAGCTGTTCACGCTGGAGCTTTTCAGTATTTATCCAAACCTATCAATGCGGATGAATTACTGGAAGCTGCAAAAAGGGGCATCCAATACGCACAAGACCTTTATGGACCCCTGCAGCAGGCATTCGAGCCAACAACTGAGGCTTCGAAAAAGGAGCCAATAATTCTGCATGGATTTACAGCTGAAGAAAAAATTGATTTCATGGCCTTAGGCAGAATCAGGAAATTTGAAATAGGTGAAACAATGCCTTTGGGAGATCCGGAGTCAGGATCAATTATTATAATTGAAAATGGTGATGCCTCAGTATGGTTAAATAATACTACCATAGACTATCTTCAGAAATGGGATTCTTTTGGTGAAGAAAGCTTCATTTTGGCCGGTTCAACTTCGGCTTCATTGCGAGCTGAGACAGCTGTAAAAGTAAGATATTTCGATAGAAAAAAGTTGCTTGATTTTTTTGCTTACAAAGGGGAAAAATTACTAAAAAGATTTATGATCAATTTGATCAATTCCATTCATTTTAAGTGGAGAAAATCAATTCAACGCATTGTAATGTTAAAACTGGTAACAAGAGATAATTAGCAGTATTATTACTATAAAGCATTTAATTTTATGGCTTATTGGCGTAGTAAATAATATTATTTAATGACTTTAGCCTTATTTTATGTCATTGAGTTTGGTTTTAAGATAATTTGTAACGGATTTAAATAAAATGTTTTATGCTGAAATATCTTGACATGCGTAAATAAAATTGTCTAAGTGGACAATTGAAGCGGGTTTATTAATTTTTTTTTATATTTAACAGGAGCGATATGAGCTTATCTTTTACTCCGGAAATGATGGTTACGCTTCCAGAATATTTAACTGGAACCAGTCGCTTTCAAAATATAAATAAGATGATCACCTTCAATGCATCTTGGAGGAAGATCGCTTATAGTCATTTGAGAGAACTACTGATAATGACCCGAAAGCTTGATGCTTCAGACATGGATATCGGGGGATCAGGATCAGGAAGACAAATCTGGTTTAGAATTCACGGTGTTAAATCTCCTGTTAAAGATCTTCCGACCTATTCAAATGATGAAATTACAGCAATTTTGCTAAGTATTTTATCTGATGATCAAAAGGTTACCCTGTTTAAAAATAAAAATGTTGATTTTTCTCTTGGGATGATATTGGAAGAAGGTGAAAAACCAAATAGATTCAGAGGTGATATTTATTACGAAAGTAATACGCTGGTAGCCAATTTCCGTCGTATCAGCCAAAACCTGTTCACAGTAAAAGACCTTGATTTTCCTGACCAGATAGTACATCGAGTAAATCTCCATTATGAGAAAGCTGGCCTGATTTTAGTAACCGGTATTACTGGTTCAGGTAAAAGCAGCACATTAGATTCGTTTGTTGACCTTAATAATCATAGTAATGAAGCTCATATTATAATCATCGGCAATCCGATTGAGTATGTAC
Organism: Cloacimonadaceae bacterium (SeqCode); assembly: GCA_942491655.1. Taxonomy (GTDB): domain Bacteria; phylum Cloacimonadota; class Cloacimonadia; order Cloacimonadales; family TCS61; genus SDB. The sequence goes on along the minus strand of CALOBL010000019.1, from coordinate 212,656 downwards.
ATGAATCAGATAAGTGTTTAATAAGACACAGGGAGCTCGGTGAAGATGTTTTAACGTTCAGGGATGGCGTGATACAGGCGTTGAGACAGGATCCGGATATAATTATTGTCGGAGAAATGAGGGATCCCTCAACAATTTCAACAGTTCTTGAGGCAACTGACAGTGGGCATAAATGCTTCACAACACTTCATACCAGTTCAGCCATCGAGAGTATTCATAGAATTATTGGAGAATTTCCTCCCATTGAGCAGGAAAGAATAAGGAACAGATTGGCTGATACTCTGAAAGTTATTATTTCCCAGAAACTTATACCGGACAGGGATGGAAGAAGGGTATTAGCCAAAGAAATTCTTTCTGTCAGCAGTTCTGTTCAGGCGGCTATCAGGAATGAAAACATCAATGAAATATATCAAATGATCAACGAAGGTAGAAAATACGGTATGTACACCATGGAACAGGATTTGTTTAATCTTTTCAAAAACAATAAAATAACGAAATCTACAGCAATGAATTATGCCAATAATAGAAAGAGAATGGCTCAATTACTTTCCTACTAAAAAAAGAAGGTAAATAAAATATGAGTAATAAAAAAAATCAATTTGCATTCGGAATTTTTCAGGATGGTTTGACAGTAAAAATTGCTGAATTAGTTCAAATTGACGGTGCAATTAAAATTCTACGCTTAGGCAAAACAGAATTAAGTGCACCCCTATATCCTGCTCCACCTGAGGCAGCAGATGATTATACGGCAATTGAAGAACTCAATGAGAAAAAGGACGAAGATAAATCCAAAGAATCAGAGTTTGATGAGCTAGAGCAATTAAGTAAACTTGATGATCTTGAAATTTCGGATGAGAATGTGAACTTTTCTGAAGAAGTAGCTGTTTTACCTGAAGACGGTGGTCTTGAGATAAACCAGGAAGAGATGATCCATGGCAGACTTGACCTGCAGAAATTAATCCAGTCTTTTCCTTTGCAAAAAGGAAAAATTGCTCTTTCAGTTAATGACGAGCAAGTTTCTTATCATCAATTTGATTCTGCATTTGCATCATCCAAACTTAAGAAAAAACTAAAATCTGAAATCCTTTCAAAAGAAGAATTGAAGACAAAGAATTATGCATTAGATTATATTATCAATCCCAACGGATCAGGGCTAGCCTATATTCACCGAGGTCCTCTGGAATTGTTGACTGCAATCCAGGAAATTAATCCGGTAATATCAAAACAGAATTTTATCTTCAGTCATATTGATACAAACGAAATCACTTTAATGGGTCTAGTAAATAATTCTTATGACTTTCCACCTGAAGATTTTGTAACTATCCTTTATATCGGTAAGGACTATAAAGTCGGTATTGTAATGAAGGATAAGAATCACATTAAAACATTCCCGATCATAATAACCGAATCAGATCCGGAGAAGAAAAGACAGGCGATTTATTCCAAGATCATCCTTGAACAGGACATTTCTAACACCCCGATAACACAACATGTGATCTTAGCAGGAGAAGATGTTTCTGATGAAGACGTTGCTTTTTATCAGGAGAAAGGATTTTACTGGGATCCGTTAAAAAGACTTTCCTTACCTGAATTAGATGTTGTTGATACTGAAGGTGAAGAGACATCAGAAGAAAAAATTGCCCAGTATGCAATATCCATTGGTCTGGCCTGGAAGGCCTTAGAACCAAAAAACCCAAACTTTTATAAAAGTAATTTACTGCCTTCCAGAATCCTTGAAAGCCAGAAATATTTTAAAATCGCCTGGCATGGTTTTGTTGTTTTATTAGCCATTTTCTATTTTACTTTATCAGGAACTTTGAAACATCTGGAAATAAAACAACAGATTATGGAAACCCAAAAAAATACGACGATTGTACAAAAAGATTTACAGGAAGTCCAAAGAAAGGTAGCAGCAGTAAATGCTGTTAAAGACAAGATCAGAATCATCGAAAATAAAAATGACTTGGTCAAATCCATAACCGGCAAAAAGAATCAATGGTATTATATTTTAAAAACATTTTCCCAGACGTTTATGAATAATAAAATAACGTGGATCAAAGAGTTAAAAGGTGATCAAACGAACTTCAATATCTCTGCCAATACATCAAGACGAAGAAACATCATTGAATTTTCCAATATCTTAGCAGAAAATAAAGTTTCCAGTATCGTACCAATCTTTATTGAAGAAATCCCTATCTGGGATTTCAATATGACATATGATTATCTGAACCCTGAAGATCTCCATTCTGACAATAAACCCTTATCTCAGCCAGAACGAATCGTAGAGGATCAGCCTTCTCTGGACAAAGATATTACCAATAATGAAATCTCTCTTGTATATAGAAGTATTATTAATATATATTTCAGCGGTAATTATAATGATGCGTATGAAAGATTTATCGAATTCCGAAAATTATACCCCGATCATCCAAGGTCATACAACGCAAAATATTTCATCGGGGAATGTCTTTATTTGAAAGATCAAACTTCGGATGCGATAAAGATATTTAATGAAATAATCAAACAGAAAGGCAGTAAGATTCCAGATGCTTACATGATGCTAGGCAACAGTTACTTCAAACTGGAAGATTACGAACAGGCCAGATTATATTGGGGTAAACTTTTAAGTGAATACCCTGATAATGAACTTTCATCCTTAGCTGCCTACAAAATTAATAATTTATAAGGATATAACCTATGCCTTATGCAATCAGAAATTCACTCGTTCTTACAGGATTATTGATTGTCGTTATAATCATATCTCTGGTCAGCAATTCCAGAATTAACAAAGAAAGAGAACAGCTTGAACTTCAGTATAATTCATTACTGGAACAATTAGAGAATTTGAAAACAACAAATCCAGATTATAACGATATCGACAGGATTACTAAAGAATATGAGATTCTAAGATTGAATGATCTCAGGTTCGGAAAAATAATCCCTAATATTAATAACCCCACTCTTTCTTATTTATATTTAGTTAATATCAGTGATAAATTTGCCCCTGATATGGATTTTAGTTTCAGACATAACAGTAGCGATATTGTAAGTAGTACCAATTCCAACAATTATTCTATAAGTGGAACGGCTAATATATTCTCCTTGTATAAATTTATCTATCATCTTGAAAGAAACATCATGCTTTATACAATTGAAAGAATAAATATAAAGGAAGCGATAATCGAAGACGATATGCAGGAAGGTAAAACTATTCCTAATATGGTTTCTTTTGTGCTGGAGATAAAAGCTTTTTTCAGTGCAGACCTTCCTCAAACTATTGAGAATAGCAATCTAAGAACTCTTAAGCCACAGTATCTGGTCTACAACCCATTCTTCAAACGAATTCATGAACCAAGGATTGATCCGGAAGAGGAAATGTATGCCAATGTTGATTATGTTAGTATAATAGGAATGACACCAGAGAAGGTATTTGTAAGAACAACCAGCGAAGAGATCTTGATCCTGGTGCCAGGTGACCGAGTAGCTTATGGATATTTTGATAAAATAGACTGGGAAGAGCAGGCTGCAATTTTTAAAATTAATAGAACCGGTTTAGAAACCGAAAGAATTTTATATATTAATAAGGATTAATTATGAAAAAAACAAAATTATTTATTGTTCTGATAATTCTTTTATCGATTCCGAATCTTTTTTCACAGACGGTCATTAAGAATCAGGAAAAAATTACTATTCTCAAGGAAACAGGTTTTATAGATGCTATCCGTACTATTGAAATGCTATCACAACAATTTGAAGGTAAAAAAATAATTAATACCTGCAGCTATACAGGTCCGATTAACGTACCCCTCACCCAGGTCTACTGGCGGGATGCATTACAGCTTATAATAGATTTCAATAATCTTGTCTTAATTGATATGCCGGGAGCATTCCGCATAACTGATATGGATAAAATCCAATCCTCAGGTGAAGAGATCTCTCCTTCAACAAAACAGGTGAGAATAAGTGCGGTATTTTTCAAACTAACTGAAGCTTTTTCCAAAAACATTGGTATAGATTGGTCTACTTTCTTTAATGGTGAAGTTCAAGCTAATATTAACTTCCGTGGTGCAAACGCTGTAGCAGATGAACTTTTTGATATTTCCGCTTCTGAAAGATTGCAATCCGGACAATACACAATTGATATTAATACACTATTCCGGATTATTGAAGCTTATCAGGAAGGAACCATTCTGGCCCGGCCGAACGTAATTGTATTATCCGGTAAAACAGGCAAGATCCAGGTTGGAGAAGATTTTTCCATAAAAACTTTAGATGAAGATAGAAACACGATTACGGAATTCTACTCAACCGGTATAATTCTGGATGTTACTCCAACAATAATTAAACAGGGCGAAGAAGAAGCTGTACATCTAGTCGCTTCGGTTGAGAACAGCTCGGCTAACCCCGGGGAAATTACAACTATAATCAATAAAAGTTCAGCTAGCACTGAAGTGCTATTATATGACAATGAAGAAACTGTTATCGGTGGCTTATACGATACTGATGTCACCACAGTTAGAAAAGGTATCCCCGTTTTAAAAGATCTTCCCTGGTGGGTATTCGGAATCAGGTATCTAGCTGGCTTTAATAAAACAGAGAAGAATTCCGGGGAATTGATAATTTTACTGAAAGTACAGATCATTGACGAAACTGGAATCAGAAGAGAAAGTAATGTTCCATCTAAAGAACAAATTGAAAAAATCAGAATAGAAAATAGATCTGTAGATGATCTTTTTGATCAGGAAATAAAGAAATTAAATTAAAGGACTTAGGAAAGGAATAAAAAATGAACAGATTAACCTTTTCCCTAAAAACAGATAGTATTATTTACTTCCTAATACTGGTAATATTATCAATTTTAATAACAAGTTGTGATACTAAACTCGTGTCTAATATAGATGAGATATCACCGGATTCAGTAGTTCTTGAGAAAATTGCTGAAGGCCAGATTCAATTAAGTTGGGAATATAACATTTCTGATAATGACAGTATTATGTATTATATTTCCAGGAAAAGTGGTGAATCGGGATGGGTAAATTATCTTGATTATACTGAAAATCTCTTTTACTTAGATTTTGTTCCTACTTCAACAACTATTGTCTATTCATATCAGATTACGGCTTATAATTATGGAACGGGCGAAATGTCACCTCCTTCGGAGATAGTTGGGTATTTTTCGGAATACGCTTATCCCACTGACCTGGAAGTTGTACAGATTTCTCAAAATGAAATTGAACTTACCTGGCTGGATAATTCTATTGGAGAAGAAGGTTTTTATATAGATAAAAAAATCTCTACCGGTGACTGGTTATCAAAATATGCTGTGGTAGGAGCGAATCAGACCTCATTTGTCGATCTGAATGATGTGTATGAAGAGATCACTTTTAGAGTTAAGGCTTTTTCGGGTATCTCAAACACACCGGTATTATTGGATACCATAATTACAACATTATTGCCACCATCAGATGTTGTTCTGGAAAAGCCTGATAATCAGCAGATCCGTATCACCTGGCAGGATAATTCTCAAGGTGAAGAAGGTTTTTACATAGACCGGAAAGTAGGTGAATCTGAGTGGGTTCTGGATTACGCTTATGTGGAGAGTCCAACAACTACATATATAGATGACATTACACTTCCCTGTGGAGACTTCTATTATAGAGTTAGAGCCGTAGACGGGATTTACAGTTCTCCTTATAGTGGTGAAGAGAAGATCAGTATTTTTCTCGATTTAATCGGCACTACAGCTACCAGTGGAAATGCGCTGGAAGTATTTATTTCTGAAGAAACTAATTGGTATACAGTAATATCAGACCTTTATAGTGGATTTGCTTTGATCGACTGCGTAAATCCCAGTGAACCGGATAATCAGGATTATAACGAGGAAGGATTACCCGATAGAACAATTTCTGTTTTTATAAAAGGAAATATGCTGTATTTAACTACATTAAGCGGATTGGAAGAACATGGGCGCATGTTTATTGTCGACCTCTCACCCATTCTTCCATATCATGGAATTGAATTTCCTAATGTTTTGTTTATTGCAGCTGATGTGCCGGTAACTGGCGATCCTGATGATTCATACGTTCCCTATGATATTTATGTAGAAGGGGACTACGCTTACATCGCAGACGGTGAAAATGGACTTGAGATTCTTTACATAGCTACCTCCAATCCAGTACATGTTGCAAATGTTCCAACCGGAGGAGTAGCCAGAAAAGTCTATATTGATGGTGAATATGCTTATGTTTCCACCGGTTTTAATGGCATAAAGGTAATTGATATTTCGGACCCGAACAATCCCTTTGAAATTGAACATTACCCAACGACTGCCTTTACTCTTGATGCAGTTGAAAGAGACGGCTTTATATTTGCTGCAGATGGAGAAAACGGTTTGAAGATAATAAATACTGCCACTAATGATGTATCTTATGTTGGAACTGGCGGTTTTGCCAATGGATTATACGTGCAGGGTCAGGGAAGACTTCAGGAAGAACACGTTTATTTACTGGATCGCGAAAAAGGTTTATATGTAATAGATATTTCAGATATTACTTCACCATACATATTAGGCCAATATGAAATGGAAAGTGAACCGAAATCAATTTCCAAGTTCTTTCACAGCAGTTATGTCTTTATAGCTGATTCTGAAGGATTGCAGATAATCCAGGTTGCTCCGTAATATTTAATATGAACTGATCTTCATTAATTTAATAAATATTTTAAAAAATAATATTGTATTTTCTGGGAGGAAATATGAAAAAATTTATTATTCCTTTATTTTTTTTACTGATTACATTTAATTTATTTTCTATTGATGTTATTGGACCAGTTTCAGGAACCTGGACTTCAGCTCAAAGTCCTGTAAATGTAATTGGGGAAATTGAATTACAGGAAGGAGATCAGTTAATTATTGATCCTGGAGTTGAAGTAAACTTTGCTGGACATTATAAATTTAATGTTTACGGAAGATTGCTGGCTATAGGCGAAGATGGTTCTTACATTACTTTCACTGCTGCAGATGAAATTAACGGTTGGCATGGTCTGAGATTTTTCGATACAGATACCAACGGCCAGGACAGTTCCAAAATTGTGTATTGTATACTGGAATATGGAAATGCAACAGGTATTTCACCTGATTATCGTGGTGGCGCTATCTATTGTAATAATGCATCTGACTTGTTCATCTCTAATAGTATAATCCGTTATAATTCCTCATTGAGTGCAGGGGCTGGACTTTATTTAAATAATTCCGATATCAGCATTCTGCAGACAGAAATATACGAGAATAATGCTGATGGTGCCGGTGGTGGAATTTTTATGCTAAATTCCGATCCGATACTTGATCATGTTGAAATCTTTGATAATTCTGCTTATTATGATGGCGGTGGAATTAACTGCTACACTTCAAATCCGTCATTAACTTACGTTTCTATTTTTGGTAATACTACTCAATGGAACGGCGGTGGATTAAGTGCGTATAACAATTCTAATGTAGATTTAACCAATGTTACAATGAGTAACAATTTCTCACCTCAGGACGGTTGCGGTATTTCTGTTCTCTATAACTCTTCCGTCACTCTACTGAATTCAATTATATGGAATAATTATCCTTACGAAGTTTATGTATCAAACAGTGGTTACCTGTCTGTTGATTATACTGATCTTACCGGAGGACAGGCCGGCATTATTTCTTTTGGTGCAGTTGACTGGCTGGAAGGCGGTAATTTGAATGTAAATCCGCTCTTTAATAATCCGGCTGAAAATGATTATTCCCTACAGGGCAATTCACCCTGTATAGATGCAGGAGACCCTGATCCGGCTTATACAGATCCTGATGGAACCAGAAACGACATGGGCGCTTATAATTATCTGCAGGCCGGGATAAGGGGTTTTGTTGATGTTACGGCTGGCGACGGTAATGTTGAAGATGTTGAAATAAGTATTTACACCGCAAATACAGAAGATTTAGTCGCAACAGTATTCCCTAATGCCGATGGTGTCTATTTCATTACTATTGATCCGGGAATTTATGATGTTGATGCTTATTTAAGCAGTTATCATTCTAATCCTCCCATGTATGAAAATGTTGTAGTTAATGCCGGACAATTAACTACTGGTATTGATTTTGATATGAACCTAATTGCCCAGGGATCTATTTATGGTATCGTAATGGTACAGGGGTAATGGAAATCCTGGAGATGTATTGATTACTGCCGGTGAAGAAGAAACAAATCCAACTTTTGACAGTATAAACGGATTCTGGTGGTATGAATTATTCCTTAATCCTGGCTATTATGATGTAACTGCATCATTGGTTAATTATCAGGACAGTACAATCACAAACGTATTGGTCCAATCTTCACAGCAAACTTCAGGTCAGCATTTCCAAATGATACCGATCTCCTTCGACGGTACAATTACCGGAACAGTTACATTACTTGGTGGTGACGGTAACGTCGAGAATGTTAATATTCAGATAGAGGGTGATGATGATATATATAATCCTGATGAAACCGGTTTTTATTCGATAACATATAGCGGTGGCTTTCACAATGTAACAGCCTGGCTGGAAGGTTACACATCAGTGACTTTGGAAAATGTAGTTATTGTAGAAGACCAGACAACGACTGACGTAAATTTTGTGCTGATCAACTGGATACCGGAAACCGGGAATCAATATGCCATGACACGACTTGTAGATTTAACCCTGGATGGTCAATTCATCTGTGGCGGTATGAATAATCAGGTTGCAGCATTTTATATGGATTCTCTGGGAGTTGAAACCTGTAGAGGAATTGCTGAATGGGATGATACCGGATTCTGGTTTATTCATATAGTCAGCAATGAACAGGCTGGAGAAGTCATTTATTTCAAAATTTATGAAAGCTATACTGAACAGATCTATACAAGCATTGGTGGATTGGAGTTTGTGGACTGCACATTTGATGAACTGGTATATAACTTCTATGTTCCTTCGCCTGTAAGAACGCAGTCTTATGATCTTATAGAAAACTGGAATTGGCTATCATTTAATTTATTCCCGGATGATTATTATTTCGATTCCATTCTGGAACCATTAACCCCTGATGATATATATCAAATAAAAACTCAGGGAAGCTTTTACACATATGAGTTTGGTGAATGGACCGGTGAGTTGTCTTATTTAACACTTCAGGAAAGTTATAAAGTAAACATGTTAAATGCCTATGAAAATTTTGAGTATAACGGAATTGCTATCAATCCACAATTATATCCCATTTTCATAGACCAATATTATAATTGGATAAGCTATATTCCGAAGAATGAAATGCCCCTGGAAACTGCTTTAAGCGGACTTAGCTGGCCTGATTCAATGCTGGTAAAAACTCAGGACAAATCAGCCATGCACTTCCCGGAATATGGTGGATGGATAGGAGATCTTGAAGTTATGCAGCCCGGAGAAGGATATATCCTCTACTGGCCGGAAGAAATCCCTGAAGGTGAAATTCTTTTCTTCACATATCCTGGTTATCTCTGTTATTCAGGTCCGGAAGAAGAAAGAACTCTGGTGCAGCAATCAGAAACAGATGAAATCTGGAATGTAATGGATGGTACAAGATTTAACATGATATTAATTTCTCAAGTAATGAATAACACTGATTCTTCCGTTGATATGACTAATTATACAGCCGGTGTATTTGATGAGAATGGGAACTGCAGGTCAATAGGAAAGCAATTCGGAGATCTTCTTTACTTCACAGTTGTTGGAAATAATAACGGTGATGAATTACATATCAGGCTATATGATGAAATAACTAATGAGCTGATAGATACCGACGTTACCTTCGATTTTGAGATCGATAATGTTCTGGGTAATCCATCCGAGCCCTATACTGTTAGGCTGGATTCCCCCGAAAATGATATGCCAAGTGCGCTTAAGCTGGCTCAGAATCACCCCAACCCATTCAATCCAAGCACTTTTATAGCTTATTCCGTACCTCAGAATGGTCATGTTAAACTGGAAATTTACAACCTGAAAGGACAGTTGATTGAAACTTTGATCGATGAGCAGAAAACCGCAGGAGATTATGTTATCGAATGGAATGCTTCTCAATACGGATCAGGTCTTTACTTCTATAAGATATCCGATGGAAATCAATCTGTTGTAAGAAAATGTATTATGATGAAATAGTGAATCAATAAATACAAACCCCAGAGATTGCTATTTCTGGGGTTTTTTTATAAAATGGAGTTTTTCATGAATAAAATATATCTGATATTGATACTCTTCTGCATTACATTTACATTATTTTGTGATCCTCCTGAATGGGAACAGATCAGCGGTACTCAATTTTCCATGTTATTAAGAACCCAGGTCACACATCAGGGAAATTTATTTGAAGGTATAAACGAAAACAATATTTTAGCAGCTTTTGGACCAGGCGGTGAAAGTGACTGCCGGGCAATTGGCTTCTGGATTGATGCCAACCCACCCCTTTATGAAAACGGCTTCTGGGATCTTGGGATCGTATCCAATCAATTTCAGGGAGAAATTATCAGTTTCAAACTCTATGAAGCTGAAAGTGACAGTGTATTTAACTGCAATCAGCTCATAGAATTCACTGATGGAATTACTATTGGCAGTTCTATAGCGCCCTATATGCTTTCCACCAGTATCGGAACAATACAGGGTTCTATTGAATTGGATGGTGAAGGAGATATTGAATCTGTGGTAGTCAGGGCAGGACTGGAAACTGCACAACCTTTTTGGAATCCAGAGGGACACTGGGAGTATGAATTATCTGTCGCTCCCGGCAGTTATGATGTTCACGCATCACTGTTTGGTTATCAGGAATCTATAGTAGAAGATGTAGAAGTCTTTGCAGATGAGACAACAGAAAATATTGATTTTAGTCTGGAGCAAGTTGATTATAACATGTTGTATCTGCCTGAAGAGTTGTATGGTGTACAGGGCGGAGAAATACTGATCCCTCTGTTCATTAATATTCCAGTAGGAATAACCATAGAAGGTATTAATGCTTCAGTTATTTACGATAGTGAGATATTGAACGCTACTGGTGCAACACTTTCTGGAAGTATCCTGGAAGATCAAAATTATACCTTTGGGGTGAATGCTAATAATCCCGGTGAGATCATTCTGGGTTTTTCTGCAAATGCACAGCTGTATAGTGGAAGCGGAATTGTAGCTTTTATTTCCTTTGAAGTAAATTCCGGTGCAATTGTGGGATCAATGACGGAACTTTCCTTCAGTGAATCTGAAATCAACGAGTTTTATGTTCCATCTGGCATTTCTTATTTAACAGTTATGGATCAGCTATTTACTATTGAGGGAAATCTAACCTATTTTAAAAATGAAGTTGAAATTTCAAATGTAGAGTTAGAATTAACTGGAGATCACTATTTTTCTGCAGTGACAGATCAGCAAGGCAATTATTCAATTCAGAATATTGTAGAAGGAAACTACACTTTATCTGCCTGGAAGCTTGATGATCTAGGAGGATTAAGCGGTACAGATGCTTCCCGGGTATTCCGCCATTCGATTGGATTATACGATTTTGATTGTGAGGAAATGATTGCCGCAGATGTGACCATGGATGCTTCTATCAGCACAACAGATGCCTCCCGTATTGCCAGATATGCAGCCGGACTGATCAATGATTTGAATTCTGGCACAGACTGGGTTTTCATTCCTGAAACAATAGAAAATTGTGATGACTGGCCCCCTATTGTATATGAATCAGAGCGAAGCTATATGCCACTTAATGAAAACTTGCCCGATCAGGATTTCCTGGGAATCAGATTAGGAGATGTAACAGGAAACTGGTCCGCAGATTCCAGAAAGATAATTGAAAGAGATGATCCGGAAGCTATTCTACCGGAATTGACTGCTGGTTCCGAGACATCAGTACAGGTTCCGATTACGGTGAATAATCTTACTGACATGGAAGCGTTAGATATAAGGATAGAATTTGATGACAGTATATTGAATACAACGGCTGTTACATTGGAAGGTTCAGTTCTGGAGGAATACAATTACAGTTTTGAATTTAATAATAATGAACCTGATGAAATTACATTAATTATATTTGCAACCTCAACTTTATATACAGGTTCAGGTGTTGCAGCTTTTATAGAATTTCAGGTGAATGGGGAAATTGGTGAAAGCAGCGAACTTACGTTCAGTCAGTTTGATGTTAATGAAACAGATTATCTGGCAAATACTACCAATGGCAGCATAACAATAGTCATGGTTAATAGTGAAGACACAGATATTCCAGGCAATTTAAAACTGGCTCAGAATTATCCTAACCCATTTTTCATGAACTCTGAATCCAGAAATTCATCTACAACCATCAGCTTTGAAATTCCGGAAAATTCTCTAATTACACTTGATGTTTTTGATCTAAGAGGAAGATTAATTGATAATTTGATCAATGAATTTTACAAGCCTGGAAAACACTCAATTTCCTGGGATGGTAGAGATAAAACTAATAGGAAAGTTGCAAGCGGGATTTATTACTATAAACTTAAAACGGTAAATGGTACAATAATCAAAAAGATGCTTGTGATCAATTGAAACTTTGATTGAATTGTTTATTTTAAGATTTTTTTCAAAGCAGCGACAAAATTTTCGACATCAGCTGCAGTTGTATCAAAGGATGTCATCCATCTAACTTCTGATCTATTTTCATCCCAGTTATAAAAGAAATATTCCTTCTGCAATGGTTTGATGCAGTGCTGTGGAATAATGGCAAATACTCCATTGGCTTCCACTTCCTGGGTTATTTCAATTTGTGGAATTGAACTAACTTCCTCTGCCAGCAGCTTAGCCATGTTGTTTGCGTGTAAAGCATTTCTCTGCCATAGATCATCTGATAGCATAGCCTTGAACTGAGCAGACATGAATCTCATCTTTGAGCCAAGCTGCATAGCCTGTTTGCGAAAATATTTAAAATCATTTGTAAGTTCTTTATTAAAGAATATTACCGATTCACCCATCATGGCACCATTTTTTGTGATGCCGAAAGACAAAACATCAACTCCAGCCCCACCTGTTATTGAATACAAATCTGTATCCAAGCTAACAGCTGCATTACAGAGCCGGGCTCCGTCCATATGGACATAGAGCCCGTTCTGATGCGCATAATCTGTAATGCTTCTAATCTCTTCTATAGAATAGACTGTTCCCAGTTCAGTAACCTGTGTTATGGAGATCAACTTAGGCTGGGAATGATGTTCAAAACCAATCCCATGCATATGTTTCTTGATCTCTTCTACAGTAATCTTTCCATTGTAAGTTGGTATAGTTAATAGTTTACAACCAGTAAATTTCTCGGGAGCCCCGCATTCATCAACATTTACATGAGCAGTTTCAGCACAAATAATAGAATTGAATGAATGAGATAATGTTTTGAAACTAAGGACATTTGCTCCTGTGCCATTAAAAACAAAAAATATCTCAGCGTTTTCACCGAAATGATTTTTCATTACCTTAACAGCTTCAGCAGTATATTGATCATCCCCATAGCCAATTACATGCCCCTTATTAACGTCAGCAATGGCATCCATTATCTCGGGGTGAACCCCAGAATTATTATCGCTGGCAAAACCTTTAACTATCTTGTTCATACCGTTCTTGAAAGGGATTTATTTATTGTGGTTATAAACATGAACGTCTGATTGAGGATAAGGTATGCTAATATCATTCTTATCAAATTCAGATTTGATATTTTCAATCATATCGAAGTGAATTCCCCAGTAATCAGCACCTTTCGCCCATACTCTTACAGTAATATTAACCGAGCTGTCGGCCAATTCACCTACCATTACAAAGGGAGCAGGATCTTTAAAAATTCTTTCATCTTTTTCTATAATAGAACTAATTATCTCTTTAGCTTTTGTGAAATCATCATCATAACCTATACCAAAGCTCAAATCTACTCTTCTATTTTGTTCAGTGGAAAAATTGGTCATGTCAGAATTAGCCAGACTACCATTAGGGATAATCACTGTTTTATTATCCGGTGTTTTAAGAATAGTATTAAATATCTGAATTGAATGAACTGTACCCATGTGCCCTTGAGCGCTTATGAAGTCTCCTACTTTAAAGGGTCTGAACAGCATGATTAGTACGCCACCGGCAAAATTCGCCAGGCTTCCCTGCAGTGCAAAACCAACAGCCAGCCCAGCAGCTCCCAGGATAGCCACAAAAGAAGTCATCTTTACACCCAGCATAGATATTACTGTGATCCAGAGCATAATCTTTAAAGCAATACCGAATATACTTTTTAGAAACTTGATCAGTGTAATATCATAATTAGATTTTGTTAGTTTTTTAAATACCACTTTAATAAGTGTATTGATAATCCATAAACCAATTACTAAAGTTAGAATAGCTACGATCAATTTGGGACCGTAAAAAATTACTTTCTCCAGAAGAGTGTTAAATATTGCATTGAAATCCATAAAATCTCCTTTTTATCAAATATTTATTTAATTTAATGAGATAACGTTATCAGGCAACTTTTAAAATCAAAACAATGAAGATATTGTTTATTTTTCAGCGATGTTTTTTGTATTATCAGCAATTTTAAATAGAACTATTATCAGTTCCAGCCAAATGCGGATGATAAGTACGTACAAGAGAAAGATTATTGGTGAGATAATCAGGGATAATAACCCAGCCCAAAAAGAAGTAGTGAATGCTCCGCCGATTATAAATAAAGCAGCGATGCCTGCAATAATAATTCCTATTACATATAGAATCTTGATCAACTTGATAGTAATGAATTCTGAAAAAGAAAAATCAAATAAAGCAGCTAAAAAACTTTTACTGTCCTGCATAATTCACCTCCTGAGATTTTTAAAGTAAACTGAACCGGAGGTAAAATTTGTCAATCCATAAAATTTTACAGATTTTTGATAGCCATTATAGCTATTCCAACAAGGTAGGCTTCTCCGTAATTGTCTTCATTGATCAATAATGGAGAATATTCCTTATTGAAGGGTGATAAAAGAACTTCTTCACCTTCAGAAAAGACAGTTACTTTTTTCAGGGTAACTTCTCCATTGACCCTCACCACGCAGATCCTGTCATCTGCGGTCTGCCAGTCTTCATGGTGTTTTACTACCACTACATCTCCATTGCTTATGTATGGTTCCATGCTGTCTCCGCTGGCAAAAAAGGCAAAATAGTTATTGAAATCTCCAGGCAGGGAATTAGTATCAAGCAGAATATGATCTTCCGGTTCAGCTACTTCAATTTCCATAGGAGTTCCGCAGCTTACGGCAGCTACAACAGGCATATCAACATATTGTTTATTCCCTATTTCCTTCAGGTTCTCGGAAAGGAACATGGAACCATCTCCTGTTAACAGCCAGTTAACGTTAACCTTGAAAGCGGAAGTGATCTTATTCAGAAAATTGTAATCCGGCATTGTTTTATCTTTTATATAGCGATTAATAACGACATTGGAGATCCCGATCGTTTTGGATAGACTGGTCTGCGTGATATCAAGTTTATTTAATACCTTTTTTAATCTTTTACCAAGGCTCATTTCTACCTCCCTGTAAAAACATTTTTTAACTCTGTGGTTAAAATAAATATTGACCGTTTAACTGTCCAGTTAAATTTTAACAGCAGAGGATTTTTTTCAAAACAGGAATTCTTGTTGAATGAGGGGTTACAGATGAATGCAGAGATAATTCCATATAGTACGGATGAAACTATTGCTACAGTATACTGCTACAATTGTGAGACCAGATTAAAGCGGCCCTTGATCGGCAGTGAAATAGCTGCCGGGTTTCCTTCCCCGGCCCAGGATTATATTGAAGAATCGCTTGATCTTAACCAACACCTGATCAGCCACCCCACAGCCACTTATTTCGTTAAAGTGGAAGGATATTCAATGGTAAATGCCAGTATTTATCCTGGTGATATCCTGATCGTTGACCGTTCTCTGGAACCGGCTCATAAGAAGATCGTAATTGCTGTTGTTGACGGCGAGTTGACTGTAAAGAGGCTTTTCAGAGAGAAGAATAAATGGTTCCTGGCGCCGGAGAACCCTGAATACAAACCTCTGGAGATCACCGGTGACATGAGTTTCAAGATCTGGGGCGTAGTAACATATGCTATTCATAAAATGAGATAATCATGCCGCGTGATATTTTTGCTCTGGTTGACTGCAACAGCTTTTATGCTTCCTGCGAAAAAGTTTTCAATCCGGATCTGCAGCATAAACCGGTGGGCATTCTTTCCAACAACGACGGTATTATTGTCGCCCTGTCTCCTGAACTGAAAAAACTCGGGGTCACCAGGGGCACACCCGGCTTCAAGATAGACCGCCGTCTTATCCGCAAACATGACATCCATATATTTTCCTCCAATTATACTCTCTACGGCGATATGTCCGGCCGTGTTATGCAAACTCTCAGTCATTTCACGCCAGACATCGAGATATATTCTATTGATGAAGCATTTCTTTCGCTTAAGGGTTTTGAATACTTAAACCTGACCGAATACGGCAGGAAGATAAAGGAAACTGTGCGCCTCTGGACGGGGCTGCCGGTCTCGGTGGGCATTGGCCCGACCAAGACACTGGCCAAAGCAGCCAACCGTTTTGCCAAGAAGCACTCTTATGCCCAGGGAGTTTTCGATATTACCGATCACCCTGATACGCGGAAGATCCTGGAATGGATTGAGGTGGAAGATATCTGGGGCGTAGGGCGGCAGTATGCCAAAATGTTAAGAAGGAACGGCATCAACAATGCTTACCAGTTTTCTAAGACCCCCGACAAATGGGTACAGAAAAAGATGACCATTGTGGGGCTGCGCACAGCCAAAGAGCTGCGCGGCATTTCCTGTATAGATCTGGAGATGGATATCGATCCCAAAAAAGAGATAGTATCGTCCAAATCATTCGGTACCCCGGTAACTGACCTTGAGGGGCTGCTGGAAGCAACTTCCACTTACTGTCTGAGGGCAGCAGAGAAATTACGCGAAGAGAATCAAGTTGCTTCTCAGATCACCGTTTTCGTCACCACCAACAGATTCAAGAACGAGCCCCAGTACGCTAATTACGGATCTGCCCGTTTTTCGGTACCTACAGCCTATACGCCTGATTTCATCGGAGCTTCTGCCAGAATATTAAAAAAGATATTCCGCCCTGGATATAATTATAAGAAGTCCGGTGTAATGATCTCTGATATAATTCATCAGAGCAGAGCCCCGCTGGATCTTTTCCTGCCCTGCTATCTGGATGATAAACGTAAGGTGATAATGGACTGCATGGATAGTGTAAACGATAAAATGGGTTCCGGTAAACTTACTTATGCTGCAACCGGCATCACGCGTTCCTGGCAGATGAAACGGGATATCTTGACCCCCAGTTATACCACCAGCTGGGAACATATTCCTACGGTACACGCGGTATGATCAATAATAAAGACCTCAGAAAGATCGTCCATGTAGACATGGATGCATTCTTTGCAGCAGTTTATATTCGGGATCATCCGGAAGTTAAGGGGAAGCCGGTGATCTGCGGAGGTCCTGCCAATAGCCGGGGAGTAGTTTCCACCTGTTCTTATGAGGCAAGAAAATACGGAGTACATTCCGCCATGCCAAGCTTTAAAGCTCATCAGCTATGTCCCCAGGGAATATTCGTCCGGCCCGATTTTGAAGCGATAAGGGAAGCCTCTCTTATTGTCAGGGATATTTTTTATGAATATAGTGACCTGGTTGAACCTGTATCCATAGATGAAGCTTATCTGGATGTTACAGAAAACAACTTCAATGAACCTTTAGCCACTAATATTGCCAGAGAGATCAAAGAAAAGATTGTGCAGAGGACTAAACTCACAGCTTCTGCAGGCGTTTCTTATAATAAATTTTTGGCTAAGATCGGTTCCGACATGAACAAGCCAGACGGATTGACCGTAATTCCTCCCTCTAAGGCAAAAAAGATCCTGGAAGAACTTCCTATAGGAAAATTCCATGGCATCGGCAAAGCCAGCGAACAGAGAATGATCTCACTGGGAATTCTGAATGGAAAAGACCTTAAACAAAGATCTCTGCAGGAACTTACAAAGCATTTTGGGAAAGCTGGGAATTTCTATTATAACATAGTAAGGGGCATCGATCATCGTAGGGTGATCACCCATCGGATCAGAAAATCTTTAGGCTGCGAGAGGACTTTTGCCAAAGACATATCAGATGTTGAAGAGATGTTGGATATTTTGAAAACAATCGCCAATAAGATAGCAGCAAAAATGAAGGAGAAAGAATTCAAAGCAAAAACTTTGACCATTAAGATAAAATATGCCAATTTTGATGTCGTAAGCAGAAGTAAAACTCTGCAGGAAGCATTTGATAAAAGTGAAATAATGCATCACATCGGCAGAAGACTGTTACTGGAGACCCTGGGACCTGAGTGCAGGATAAGACTTCTGGGACTAAGTGTTTCCAATCTGGAATGGAAAGATGGGGAACGTAGTAAGCAGCAGATCCTGGAGTTTTACCTGGACGAGAACTGCTATCAATTGGAGGAATAATGTGCGGTAGATTTGCGCTTTACAGCAGTTTCGCTGCGATTAAGGAATATGCTGATATCTTATTTGAGATCGGGAAACTGGATCCTAATTATAACGTAGCGCCGGGACAGATAATTCCAACTATTGTAAGAAATAAAGACGGCAATCTGCTGGAACCCTGTAAATGGGGTCTAGTTCCATTCTGGGCGAAAGATCCGAAGATCGGCTATAAAATGATAAATGCCAGGGCTGAGACAGTTGCTGAAAAACCAAGTTACAGAGCAGCCTTCAAATACAGGCGCTGTCTGATACCGGCCAACGGATTCTACGAATGGAGAAAAACCGATAAACAGCCTTTCTATATTCATTTAAAAGACAGAAAATTATTTACATTTGCCGGGATCTGGGAAGACTGGAGTTCTGATGACGGCTCACAAATCCGCACATGCTCCATAATTACTACAGAACCTAACAAGATCATGGGAGAGTATCCACAATAGAATGCCTGTTATCCTGTCCCGCGAACAGGAATTGGAATGGCTTCAGAATAATGATAAAACTGAACTTCTTTCCCTGCTTAAACCATATAGGTCAGATGATATGCTGATGTATGAAGTTTCCAAAGCTGTAAATTCCTATAAAAATAATGGACAGGATCTATTAAAAAACATGATCGGTTGAATGTTGATCAATTATTAAGATCTACAAAAAATATTTTTTGCCTTGAGACTTCCTGGAAAAGAGGATAAGATGCGTCATAATAATGACTGGTTCAAACTGGATAATGCAGCCAAGATCTACCCTGCTCTGTCTGTAAAAAAGTCACCACCTCAATTCAGGCTGACTGTCTCTCTCAATAAACCAGTCAATTACCGAATTTTCAAGCAGGCCTGGGGTAATATTCTGGAGCGCTGCCCTTATTTTCAGGTCTATCTGAAACGGGGATTATTCTGGTATTATCTGCAGCGACATCATAATCTCCCCCCTATTGAATTGATGATGCCGGTTCCAGTTTCAACTTTTGATCATAAAAAGAGAACTTCCCACTTGATAAAAGCAACTATCCGCAGTCATTCAATCGCGCTCGATTTTTCCCATATTTTAACAGATGGAAATGGTGGAATGCGTTTTCTGCAGGGTCTCATTTTCGAGTATTTGAAGCTGATGAATTACGCCGTTGATCCTGGTGATAAAATTCCAATCGCTGGCGAAATTCCATTAAAGGAAGAATACGAAGACGGTTATCTGAAATATTTTCCGGGGAAATTGCCAGAACCGGACAAATTATCAAGATCATTTCATATACCTGGAAAATCTTTCGCAGATAATAATTTCAGGCTGATTTCCGGTGAAATGAACTTAAGTGAAATACTTGCAGTGAGCAGGAAATTGAAAGTTACCATCACTGAATATCTTACTGCTGTATATTTATTCAGCCTGATGAAATTACAGCTGCGGGAAAAGCGGAAAAGGCCACCTGTGATACGATTAGAAGTCCCGGTAAATTTACGGAAATTCTATAAAACCGACACCATGAGAAATTTCTCTCTCTACACCTCCATCGAGATCGACCTGAAACTGGGTAATTACAGTTTCACTGATATCCTTAAGAAAGTTCATCATTCCATGCGGTTACAAAATGACAGGAAGGAGTTAAACCGTCAGGTTTCGCGCAATGTTAGAGGGGAAACGAATCCTTTTATTCGGATAATACCGATAATTATGAAGAACATCTATATGGCAGAACTTTACAGTAAGTTAGGTGAACAATGTTATTCAGGGGTCATTTCCAATCTGGGGCCAATTGTCCTTCCGAAAAATGTTAACCCTCATATTGATTCATTTAATTTTATCCTGAATCCTAATCATGTAATGAAGAAAAGCATTACTGTTCTATCCTGGCAGGAAGTGTTGTGCATAAATATCAGCAGTGTTATTGAAGATCGTGAGCTAGAAAGACTTTTCTTTACAAAACTCATAGAAGATGGAATTGC
The DNA here is from genome assembly GCA_942491655.1 of Cloacimonadaceae bacterium (SeqCode). Lineage (GTDB taxonomy): Bacteria > Cloacimonadota > Cloacimonadia > Cloacimonadales > TCS61 > SDB. The sequence goes on along the minus strand of CALOBL010000019.1, from coordinate 192,134 downwards.
AGTTCACGTTAAGGAGACTAAAAATGCCGATTTGTCCTGATTGTGGAGTGCAGTTAGAGGAAGGTCTTAATTCCTGCCCATTGTGCGGAAGACTGTTAGCCGGAAAAGGTAAAGTTAAAATTTCTGTTGAAAGACATGATGAAAATATAGAAGAAGCGAAAAAACACCCCTGGTTCCTGGAACTCTATTCATTCTTTTTACTAACGGCTTTCATTATCGTCCCGGCAGTTGATTTTGCTTATGGCAGAGATCTCTCCTGGTCCAGAATACCAATGTCCTCGATCTTTTTCGCCTGGCTCTTTGCATTTCTACTTTATCATTTCAGGAAGCACCCATATCTGCTGGTTCTTCTGGAGATCGTGAACTTCCTGTTTCTGCTCTGGGCTCTGGATCAATTTATTGAAACCTCTTCCTGGTTCCTGCCGCTGGCTTTACCGATAATTCTGGTGATAGGGATAATTGTGGCATTGATGATACTCTGGGTTCGTTCCTTCAAACTAAAGGTAATGACTGCACTTGCAATTGGTACTCTTGCGGCAGGAATTTTCCTGCTCTGCCTGGAGCTGATCCTCAATCTCTACCATAAAGAGTTTTTCATCAGCTGGTCCATCGTGGCTTTTGCCTGTTTAATTCCGGTCAGCAGTCTGTTCATCTATCTTCATCTGAAAATAAGAAAACGGGGATCCGATCTGAAAAAGTTCTTTCATATATGAACCAAGGAGTTTTTTTGAATAATCTTAAAATATATCGTAATTTACAGGAACATCTGGATAATTTCCCAATAGGTTTCCCCGCTACAGATTCAGGAGTTGAGATAGAGATCCTGAAATTCTTCTTCTCACCTGTGGAAGCACAGATCGCTTCCTGTTTAAATCTTACCGCAAAATCTCCCTCTACAATTCAGAAAAGACTGCTGGATAGAAGTGGGCTAAATATAGAGATAGATGAAGTTGCTCGATACCTTCACGAAATGTTCATGAAGGGCAGCATTGACCGGACCGGGAAAGAAGGAAAATTTAAGTATACTAATGCCATGCTGGCTATCGGCATGTTCGAATATCATGTAGATCATATGACCAAAGAGTTCGTTGAAAATATGCAGCAATATTTCGATGAAGCATTTGGCGAAGAGTTTTTCCGTACTTCTCTTCCCCAGTTAAGAACCAGTCCCCATGCTGCAGCCATTGTCCCCGAACATCAGATCGCAACTTATGATGATATGCGCAAATTCGTTTCTACTACAGATAAAACCATTCAGGTTGCAAACTGTGTATGTAAACAGGGGGAAGCTCTGCTGGGAAATCCATGTAAACAGACAGATGATATTGAGATATGTTTAATTTTCGGATCGAAAAGTTACGCTGCCAGAGAACAGACCAGGGAGTTGAGCAGGGCTGAATGCCTTCAGTTGCTGGATAGGGCGGAAAAAGAAGGCCTGGTACTTCAACCTGGAAATACTATTGAACCATTTTGCATCTGTCTCTGCTGTGGATGCTGCTGCGGTGTTTTAACCACTGCCAAGAAATTTCCGAAACCGGTAGAATTATTTGCAACTAATTATTATGCAGAATTATCAAGTTCCGAATGTATCGGCTGCGGGATTTGTATAAATCGCTGCCAGATGGATGCAATAAGTCTTGATAATAAAAAAGCAGTAATTGATCTGGATCGCTGCATCGGTTGCGGCTTATGCGTTACTACCTGCCCCGCTCATGTTTTAAAGCTTATTAAGAAGGAAAAAGAAACTGTTCCCCCCAAAAATACTGCCCTGCTATATATGAATATCCTGAAGAAAAAATATGGTAAGAAAAAGATGATCATGAAAATGTTCAAGCTGCTGCTGGGTTAAAGGAAATTTGTGAAACACGAATGGCGCAAACATGAAAAGAATTTATATATCCCGAAGAATAAACCAGAAATCGTAACAGTTCCTCCCCTTAAGTTCTTCCTGTTGGAAGGAAATGGAAATCCCAACGACTCATTTTTTGCCGAATATATCGGGGTTCTATACTCACTTTCCTACGCAGTAAAAATGTCTCCTAAAAAAGGCATAGCTCCAGAAAATTACTTTGAATACACAGTTTACCCGTTGGAAGGTATCTGGGACCTTTCTGAAAAGGGCAAGCAGGAATATACTGGAAAGCTGAATAAAAATGAATTGATCTTTAAGCTGATGATCCGGCAGCCGGATTTTGTTACCGAAACTTTTGCAGCAGAGATTATTGAAAGAACCGGAAAGTTAAAACCTCATCCTTTTCTTGCTAAAGTTAAGTTTACTACAATTGAAGATGGTAAATGCCTGCAAATGCTTCACATTGGACCTTATGATGATGAGCCGGCCAGTTTTGACAGAATGGAAGAATTCTGTTTAGAAAATGGGCTGAAACGGATCTCAAGACAACATCGTGAAATTTACTTGAGTGATGCCAGGAAAGTAGCTCCGGAAAAGCTTAAAACTTTACTACGCTTCCAAATAGCAACATAATATACCACCCCAATATCTTCGATAAAGAAAAATTAATACCAATATTTTGTACATGTACTATAATTTATTCTTGACTTAATTTACTCAATACTTCAGCCTGAGCCCAGAAAAAATAGTAATATAGGAAATTAATATGATTAAGGAATTGAAACATCAATTAGTAAAAGGAATGATAGTAAATGAATCTAAGAAACAGTTCCTGGAAAAAGGCATTCAGAAAACCACCTTAAGGGGAATTGCTAAAGAACTGGATATTGCTTTTGGAAATATTTATTACTATTTTAAGTCTAAAATGACTATTTGTGATACTCTCTGGATGGATTACACCAACACTTACCTGGATCTAATAGATAAAGTGAATAAATCTGGAGAAATGATAGATAAATCCGGGTTAGAGAAACTTAGATATTATTATTATAACCTGTTCGATTATTTTAACGAAAACCCTCTTTATGCAGATCTAATAGGTTTTTCCATGGGAGAAAAGCCACGAGTTCTAAGAGTTCCGGGAGAAATGCTCGAACAGGTAAAAGAAACAGTAAGCAGACTGCAAAACACACTTATGTGTATTTATCGGGAAGGAATGGAGGACGGCAGCATTCAAGCTGAGATAACCAACGTATTCCATGAAGCCTGGAGTTTTAACATTTCCTATGTAGCGATCGTGATAAATATAATCAGATATCAAGAAATCGAGATGGATATCTACAACTATTACGTAGATACTTATCTAAATAGATTAGCAAAACCTGGGGGGAAAAATGAGGTTGAATTTAAAACTTAGTTCACATAAAGGGGCACTTATCATAATGCTGTTGATTATGCTGCCCCTTTTTTCTGTAACTATCCACATCCCGGCTGAATATTCCACTATTCAGTCCGGAATTAACGCAGCAAGTAACGGCGATACAGTTATCGTTGCACCGGACACTTATTTCGAGAACATCAATTTCAGTGGTAAATCCATTTTACTAACAAGTTACTTTGTATTCGATCATGACACCCAATATATCAGTTCGACAATTATCGATGGCAGCACTTATTTAAATCCTGATTCAGCCAGTGTTGTAAGTTTTTGCAATTGTGAATATGAAGGATCTATCCTGCAGGGATTTACAATTACCGGTGGAAGTGGTACAACCTGGATCGATCCTGAATTACCCAATTTAACTTGGCACAGTGGAGGAGGTATCTTCATTTATTATGCTTCTCCTATTATCAGGAATAATATCATCACATCCAATACTGTTGAAAACAATGGTAGCTTCGATGGTGCTTCAGGGGGTGGGCTGCTCTGCTTCAGAGGAAATCCCTTGATCTGTAACAATACTTTTTCCACTAATCAAGCAGACTATGGTGCAGGTCTTGTCACGGATTATTCCGGAGCCAGGATCATGAACAACATGATCATTTACAATTCCGGTGGGCAACAGTATGGTGGAGGCGGCGTCTACTGTATTGGAACAGATACGGAACCTATTCTAATATGCAATAACGTTATTTACGGAAACTATTCCATGACCACCGGTGGGGCGATCCAGTTATGGACCAGCAGTGTGACTGCAAAAAATAATATCTTGTGGGGGAACTCTCAGAATTCCGGCGGATCCATCAATGGAAACTCGATCAACATCACGTTCAGTGTGATAGAAGATAACTTTTCGGGTGAAGGAAACATCACAAATGATCCACAGATCGTTGATTTCACAACCTACCAGATCAGCTCTTCTTCACCGTGCGTGGACACAGGAGATCCCGCTGACGAATATGATGACCCGGAAGACCCCAATTCACCGGGGCAGGCGCAATATCCGGCTTATGGCACAACAAGAAATGACATGGGAGCTTATGGAGGTCCATTTTCAAGTACCTGGGAAATGACTTCAACCAATGAGCACATCATCAATAAAGTAGATCTCCCCTTCTCTTGCCTGAAAGCATACCCCAATCCATTCAACCCTAATACAACAATTTCATTTATTTTAACCACGGAGCCCACTGAGAGCACGGAGTTAAATATTTATAATATTAAAGGCCAGAAGGTGAAGATTTTTGCATTCCCAAACGGCCAGGGTATGCACCCCGGTACAAGTTTGGGAACGAGCGTTAATCTCCGCTTCTCTAATTCTCCCACTCACCAAGTCTCAATTACCTGGGATGGAACAGATGAAGCAGGCAATACTGTTCCTTCCGGAGTTTATTTCTATACTTTGAGTTCTTCCGGCAAATCACAAAGCAAAAAAATAATCCTGCTGAAATAACCGTAATAAAGATAACTCTTAACAAACAGTGTATCTTACAGACTGCTGAGATCACAGGAAATTCAGAATTATGTTGCAATAGCCGCAGTAATCATAGATTCTGTTCTTAATAAAAAAGCTCTTGAGGTGGACATGCAGAGTTTTCGAAGCAGATTTGTGATACTAATGCTCAGATTTCGTCAGTTTTTAAAATTCAGATTCAAAGTTCGAATTATTGACTGGGACACTTCCATACCTGAATTGCGGAAAGAAATAGAAAAGAGTGCAGACATCTGGGGTAAATTACCAAAAGATATGCAGTTGCAAATAATAGATATTAACGGTTTAAACGCTGAATGGCTTATACCAAGCAGCTCCGATAACCAAAAGGTGATTCTCTACTTCCATGGAGGAGGCTTAGTAGTCGGTTCTGCCAGATCGCACCGGATGATCGTTGCCAAATTCGTTAAAGGAAGCGGAGTAAGTGCGCTTTGTATTGATTATGGCCTAGCTCCGGAGAAACCCTTTCCTGCTGGCTTGAATGATTCTTTGAAAGCATACAACTTCCTTCTGGAAAAAAATATTAAACCAGAAAATATCGTATTGATGGGTGATTCCGGAGGTGGAACTCTCTGTCTGGCTGCCTTGCTGGCTTTAAAGCAACAAAACCTGCCCCTTCCAGCTGCAACGGTAGCACTCTCTCCCTGGACCGACCTGAACAACACTGGAGATTCCTGGATCTCCAATGCCCAAAAGGACAATCTCTGCTGGCCCAACGCACAAAATGTATTTAGCAAATACTATGCCGGTGAGCACGATCTAAACAACCCTTTGATCTCACCGCTTAAAGGTAACCTGAAAGGGCTTCCGCCCCTGCTGATCTTTGCAGGTGAAAATGAACTAATGCGTGATGATGCAGTAAGCTTTGCCGAGAAGGCTGAAAAGGCTGGTGTGGAAGTAACATTACACATTGGCAGAGGATTATTCCATTGTTATCCTGTCTGCGCCCCACTCTTTCCTGAAGCGGTTGCGGCCCATAAAGAGATCTGTCAATTCATCAAGGACAAGACTAATTAAATAGGAATTTTTCTTCATGGGAATTGGATTTGCATTTTTATACATTTTAACCCGTATCAACGTGAAACTGGATAATCCAATTATTCCAGCTGCAGCTTATGGTGTTCTCCCGCTTGTTTTCGGACTGCTTTTGGGACATGAGCTGATTCAACTTTTACTGAACTGCGCAGTAAATTTCATTTTCGGGGCAATCTTCTTCTTTATTCTAAAAGCCTATGAAGAAAATGTAGTGATCTGGTCTATGGCTGTAATCCTGGGATTACTGATCCGCTTAGGCCTGACTTACTTATTGTAAGAGCTGAATAAAAAGCATTTAAATTTTCGTTCTTTATTACCAATTTAAAATTACTGAAAACTAAGCCTGAAACCAGGAAAAAGAACAAGATCAAATAGCAAGTTCTTCTTTCCTTAGGATCAAAGCTCAAAGAACGCCTTATCCTGAAGAGCATATAGAGCAATATCGAAATTGGTAAAACGTATCTCAGAATATCATTCAAAGTTGAACCTATTTAAGAAGCAGACATTTATTGGATGCTATAATCTTACCATCTACGATTAAAATGTATTGGTAGATCCCTGATGCTACTTTATCGTCATGATCATCTGTCCCGTCCCATGGTATGGAAATCTGATGATCGGTTATTGAAAATTGATCATTGGATACTGAATATTTTTTTACCTTCTGCCCCTTCAAATTAAAAATAGATATCTCAACAGGTTCGTTTTGCTGGTTACTAATATTGAATGTAATTGTTGTAGTTGGATTAAAAGGATTTGGGTAGTTTGTTAAGCCATAACTATTTGCAGGTATTTCATCATCATCGGCATCAATACCTTCATAAGTGAACTGAACAACCGCTGGTGCGGATTCCCCAATTTCGTACATGGCTGTTATCCAGTAAAAATATTCTTCCCCGTTGATCAGGTTTTCGATCAGGAATTCGGTTTCATCTATACATCCCAATATAGTATTATCCCTATAAATTCCATAGCACACAAAATCCGAAGAACTTCCTTCTGCTGGTTGATCCCAGGTAATCAAAGCAGTATTATCAATAAACTCCCAGGAAACATTTTGGGGCGGATTGCAGATAACGTCTTCTGTTAAAACTAACCTTTGATTAACCTCTATATCATTCAGTGTAGTTTCCAATCCGGAAGGCCAGTTGATCGTGATCTGATCGATCGTCTCACTATCACCCAATCCAAAATATGTAATCAGAGAATTACCGGAATCGACATATTGTGTCTGGGTAATGTAATTTCCTGAAATTGTTGACGAGATGCTTACCTTCGCACCAATTCCATTTTTATTTGTGACTGTTCCTACGCATGTAATTTCCAGCCAGTTATTGCCTATTCCATCGTTGCAGAGCAACTTATTATTTCCACCAAAATAGTTATTAACAGCTATAAAAATATCGAGGTCACCATCACGGTCGAAATCTGTCCAATCCGGCTGTTTGTTGTAGCTCCCGGAAGTTACTAATAATCCTTCACCTACCTGGCTGAGATTCCCCGCTCCGTCATTCTCCAGTACTATATTGTTACCATCATAAGCATTTACCACAATTTCCTGGACGCCGTCATAATCGAAATCGACAAAGCTTACTCCACCTCCGGAGTTTATTCCTGCATGTGGAATACCCGGTAGTCTCATAAAAGAACCATCCCCATTATTCAAATAGAAATAGAGATCATAAACATAGGCAGGAAGCATCCCGGGAATAGCCATCACATCGAGATCACCATCACCATCAATATCTCCGGCTGCCAGAGCATCAAAACTTTCGTGATCGTTGGTGATCGCATCATCTTCATTCTCGGTAAATGTACCATTCCCATTATTAAGAAAATAGGAAATATAATCCGGTCCTGAATTTGCCACCAGAAGATCAGGATATCCATCCTGGTTAAAATCACCCCAGAGACAATCCCCACTGTTCTTTACCTGAGTAACCAGAGATCCGGTTGTAATTCTGGTAAAGGTTCCGTCACCTTCGTTATGATACAGGAAGTTGGCTTCATCCCGATTGGCAATATAGATATCCAGCCAGCCGTCCAGATCATAATCGTACCATTCACAGCCGGTGGATTTCCCGGAGTTATTTACTATAGATCCGTTTGTAATCTTAGTAAATGTACCATCTCCATTATTATTGTACAGACAGTTATTCTCATTGTAATTAGCAACGAACAGGTCGATATCACCGTCATTGTCATAGTCTGCCGGAGTACAGCCGTACGAACTGTTGCTGTCTGTTATTATTTCTCCATCACGGATCCTGGTGAAAGTTCCCTCGGCCTTAGTGAAGGAGAGGAAATTATGTTTACCATTATTAGAATCATTGTTACAAACGAACAGGTCATCATGACCGTCACCATTAAAATCAGCCCAGCAGCAAGCGTAATTCCAGCCACCGTTGTTAACAATTTCTCCTTCGGTTACATTAGTGAAATTCTGAGCTGAAAGCATTGAAATTATTGAAAATATGAATATACTAATTATAAAAAAAATACGCATAAAAACCTCCGAGAAATTGTTTTAATTTAGGTCAGATATTAGCATTAATAATTTTTCTGCAAGAGAATATTGCTTAAGATTAAGAGCCAGTGTCTTGGGAGGAAGTGATTTCAAGGCAATAAAATATCTTGACCTTCAATCTTCTAAATGGATTTTCAAAAGAAAAAAAGCAGGAATTTATGCTGGGAACCATAATCAATATCGGTGCTATTATTGCAGGAAGCTTGATCGGAATCTTTTTCAATTCCCGCATCCCGGAAAGGATCTCGGAAAGGGCTTTTCAGGGGATCGGATTATTCACGATCTTTCTGGGAATTAAACTGGCTTTGCAAACTACCAACTTCATGATCATCATCTTCAGTATTGTAATCGGTGCGATCCTGGGTGAAATTATCGATATCGATAAACAGATAAACCGCTTTGCAGACTGGTTGAAGGGAAAAGTTTCATCAAAAAACAACCGCTTCTCTGAAGGTTTGATCACTGCTTTCCTGCTTTTCTGCATGGGTTCCATGACCATTTTGGGAGCAATAGAAGAAGGGCTGGGCGGCAAACCCAACCTGTTGATAGCCAAGTCGATCCTGGATGGCTTCAGTTCTATCGCATTTGCTTCTGTAATGGGAATTGGTGTGATGTTCTCTGTTATACCGCTGCTTATTTACCAGGGTGGATTAACACTCCTGGCGGCAGTTGTTGGAGACAGTTTAAGCAAAATTGCAGTCAACGAAATGAGTGCTGTGGGAGGCATCCTGCTTATCGGTTTAGGAATTTCCGTGTTGAAAATAAAAGAGATCAAGATATTGAATTTGCTGCCGTCACTGATACTGGCACTTGTATTCAGCATTATTTTCCTGTAATATGATATTCAGATTCATCGGTTTTTCAAAAAATTTAATTGAACGGGTTATTGAAGAAAATTACAGAGAAAAGGCAGTATACCTCTTTCCTAATCGGCAATCTGCCAAGGAAGCAAAAAAAATCTTCCTCAAAACATGGAGACTGAACCCTCATGAATTCATGACGATGGATCAATGGGTTGAAACTTTTTGTCTGAGTGAACTTCCCATCTTGAAAGAGGAGAAACGTACCCTCGCTTTCTACCTGAGTTTATCCAGGTCACATAAACAGCTTTTAGGAATTAATTCATATTTCCAATCGATTAAATTGGCTCAAAACTTTTTTAGATTCTGGGAAGAAATAAATAATGAAGCAATTGAGATAAGCAGCATCAGAAAATTACTTCAAGCAAGTTCTGTTCAATGGCAGAAAGACCTTTTTGAAATTTATCTAAACCTAAAAGAATCATATAAAGCCTGGATTAATGATCACAGTTTTACTGATTCCATTTATCTCTTTCCGGAAGTCAATGACAAACAGTTTTACAGATACAATAAAATTATTGTAGCCAATCAATTCTATTTTTCAAATAGAGAAAAGCAGATCCTTAAATATTTCTCAGATAAAGTAACAGTCTATTACCAGATCCCCGAAAAATTTGTTAATAAAGATGAACTTACTATTCAAGACACTTTCACAGCTGGAGATATTGATGATTTCAATAATAGGGAAGTTGCAATTTTTGAAGCAGATGGGCAAATGGACATGATCGCTCATTTACTTAGGCAGAAAATGGATCAACAAATAACAGTTGATTTCAGGAGTAATGAACAACCTTACAATTATTTTATAAACGAACATATAATTGAGGGTAGAATAGACTCATTCCAGCAGAGCAGTACATACACTTTGATTGAGTTCATATATAATATCCTGAAAAAATCTGTTAGCCTTGAGAAAGAGGATAAAGATCTCATTATCTGGGATCTGCTGCTCAAACTTATCAACTATAAACCATTTCAGTCGATTATGAGGTCGGAACTGAATATAGATTGGGAGAAATTCATAAGTGATTATCACAAACTGCAGGATCGAAATTACCTTTACCTCGATCTAAATGGAAGCTTCCTAAAATTCGTAAATTGGACCACTGATTCTGTGAAGGCAATCAAAGCAATTCTGCAACTGGTGGAACAATTTTCCGGAATCAGAAATTTCACGGAGTTAAAAAAGATCATGCTAAGTGGAATTCCACTGTTGATACTAAATCATGATCAAGATCTTAATTCTGAGTTTCTTGATGAATTCCTGAGAGCAGTTTCTGATTTTGATTCAATTGAAAATTCCAGTCTGAATATGAAATGGCGAGATCTAATGCTTGAGGGAAGTAATAAATTTACAATCAGCATTACTATCCTAAAGCTCTTTCTGGATTACTTAAAACCTAAATCAATTCTCATTAAGGAACAGAAGAAACATATCACATTAACATCACTACACGATCTCAGAAATCTGCAATTAGAAGATCTGACAATCCTTAATGCAGTGGAAGGTTTCCTTCCGCCACCACCTGTTAAACCTGTCCTGCTTACTGAGATCCAGCGTAAAGAATTAGGTTTGAAAACATACGAAAATATAAAACTGCGGGAAAAATATTATTTCCTGCGAACAATAGCAACCTCTCGAACTGTAAATATTTACACATATAATAATATCAATGCGGATATCGAAAAGAGTTCCTTTCTGGAAGAACTAATTCTTTTTTCAAAATTTAAAATCCATTATCAGAAAATATCTGCAAACTTGAAGATAGAAAAATTTCTGCAACAGCAATTCAGGCATTCTGAATCCATTTACATATCAGATCACACCAAAGCTGCAGGCAATCATTTCTTCAGCATCCCTTTTGATAAAGATACTGACCTGATTGAAGGTTCGTTACCTTTAACAGGATACAGCAGCACCGAATTGATCGGAAACCCAGTCAGTTATTATCTGAAATTCCTGAAAAAATTAAAACCAAAAGAGAGAAACCTCAAACTTGATTTTTCGGAGAAACTGATCGGGCAGATCGCACATGAAATCTTGCAGAAGATCTGGCAAAGATTGCTCGAAGTTTACGAAGGTAACCGGATACATCATAATTTCCTCCACACAAATGAAAATTATTGTGAACGAGCCCTGGATAATATTATCAGTAGGCCAGATTTCACCTATATGAAACCCCATAATTATTCCGAGAAATATTTTCATAACATTTTTCTGCCCATACTTAAAGACGGAGTGAAGAATTTCTTCTATAAGCTTCATAACGAATTGGATTTAACAGACAGGTCGATCGAAGTATTCCCCGAATTCAAAGAAACCACTTCGATAAGTTCCGATAAGTTGGGAAAGATCGATTTTAACCTTGCTCTCTCAGGAAGGTCAGATCTGATCATCAGATGGAATGAGAAAACCATGATCTTTGATTACAAGACAGGAAAGTATAATAATCAGAAATACAAAAAAAACTTCAACCAGTTGAACTTTTATAAATTTATGCTGGATTATCTCCAGAAAGGAGATTCTACAGAACTGATCAGTAATTTTCTTTACTATATTGAAGAAAAGAAACTGATCCCCGAGAAAACGAAGTCAAAGGACAGCAAAACACCAATGGAAACATTCCGTGATGACCTTTTTGAGGCAGTTTCAAAACTAGCTGAGTCGGGATTTGCGCCATCAGAGTCCAGAGACAGTTCAGATATCGCAGAGATCAGCAGATGGGATCTGTTTGATAGAAGAGGTAAAGATGGATAATTTCTCGACCCTTAAAATCATCAAAGCCAGTGCTGGAACCGGAAAAACTTATCGCCTCAGTCTGGAATTTATCCGCCTGATCCTGAAATATGGAGATTATATCAATTTCGATGAGATCCTGATCATCACCTTCACCAGGAAAGCAACTGCCGAGATCAGGGAAAGGATATTTGAACACCTGGAAGTTCTTACCAATAATACGGAAGGATACACAGGACTTGTCGAAAATCTAAAGGAACTGGATGCTGAACTAACCTTTTCAAAAGAGAATTTATCGCAGTTAAAGAATGTTTATCATCAAATGATAACGGACAAGGGTAATTTACGGATCAGCACCATAGATTCTTTTGTATTCAGTATCTTCACCAGCATTATAGCACCCCATTACAATATAGAATCACCGGTTATTGATGACACCATTAACAAGGATTATCTGCCAGAATTGTTTGAAGCCCTGTTTGCGGCGCAGAACCTGGACAGGTTCAACAGGATCTTCGTCAGAGCTTATGCCCGGAATCTGAAGAGTTATGAAAAATTCATTCTCGATCTGATCGGAAATCGCTGGCAAATAGAATTAGGGGTAAAAGAGCAGAAAAAAAGTAAGGAAGATGAGCAGGCTGCAGTAAAGCATTTAGAACAATATGTTAATAAAATGGGGGAAGCATTCCAGATCTTCGCACAATACCTGGAAGCGGATGATAAAAGTTTTGAACCAACAGAGATATTTAACCAGAGATTCAGAGAATTAATGTTTTTTGGTAATAACGCAGCTTCCTTATCTCAAACTAACTTCGAACAGTTTTTTGTACAGATCCTTCAGGACAGGCAGTTTATTGATCAGAATTTTACCGATCTGCTTTCTATGGGAAGCTTCTTCAATGGATCTAAGTTGATGAGGAAAAAAGAATTTTCCGGATTTAAAGCACAAATTTATGAGCTTCAGGAAAAAGCAGAAGATGACTTAAGCAATTACATTCTTACTACTCTCTTCAAACAGGAACAGAATGAAATCCTGGCAATTGCTGATGTTATCTATAAAGCTTATGACAGAATTAAATTCCGCGACTGTATCTTCACCTATGATGATATCAGTTATTATACCTACAGATTCCTCTATGACCCCGACATCTCGATCTTCGAATCAACAAGTGTTCTGAATGTATTCTATGAATTCCTAAGTTTCAGGATAAGATTTATGCTGATCGATGAATTTCAGGATACAAGTGTTATCCAATGGTCAATCCTGCAGCCGATAATCAGTGATATCATCAGTGGTGAAGGAATCAAACCTTATGGCGGAACCATCATAGTTGGAGACGAAAAACAGTCTATCTACGGATGGAGAGGTGGAGAGCGGGATCTTCTGCTCAAAGCTGGATATCTGATGAATCGTGTTGAAAAACCTGACAGCCTTAAACGTTGTTTCCGCTATTCGGAGTTTCTTTCATCACGCATTAACAGGTTGTTCCGAAGTGATCATCTACATGGTTTTTTAGCTCAAGCAGGTATAATCTGGGATTATACAAAAGTGGAAGCTGCTGATAGATCTGATCAGGGCTATTTTGACTATTCATTGAAGAATCTTTTTTCCGCAAATTGGGATAAACGTAAGTATTTTGAGCAGGTGATCGTGCATGATCTGCTTCCATTATTAAAAAACGGAAAAATAAATCCGGCTGATACTGCCATTCTCACCCGTCGTAACAAAGATCTCGCTCTAATCGCCGAGATCCTGTTGTCTTATAACATACCTTTTTTAATGGAAAGCTCCAACTCAGTGTTCAGACATCAGGCAATATCACCAATTCTGCATCTTCTCAGGTATCTGGTAATCGATGACATTTATGATCTATTGAAATTCCTCCGCTCCGATGTAGTTCTTTTTTCAGCAGAAGAGATGAAACATGTCATTGAAAAATACCAGGCTACCGATAGCAGAGAACTGTTCCTTGCATCTCTCTCGGAAGATCAGGTGATCTCAAGTATAAGTGAGATCGAGAATGATCTGGACACGATCAATCTTACTGCCTTAATTCGCATGATAATTGAGCAGTTCAACATACAAAAGAAGTATTCATCTGAACTGGATCTGAGGAATATCAGTTTCTTCCTTGAGATCTCTGCCTCATATTTTCTGAATAAAATTGATGTTTCTGCCTCAATTGAGGGATTTCTGGATTTTGTTGAAAATAATATCGATAACAGTGAATACAATCAGATCGGATTAGATCAATCAGAAGTCATTCGTCTGATGAGCGTTCATAAATCCAAGGGTCTGCAGTTCGAGACACTTTTCTTCCTGTATGAAGCAAATCCCAAACCTGTGAAAGACAGTAATGATCTTAAATTACTATTTAATTATAATGAAAATTACAGATCCATTTTTCCACTCTATATGACTTTTAATTATGGAGCAGTTCTTAAAAAAGGTATTTGCGCAGAGTTTCATCAACGAGAGGTCAACAAGAAGATCATAGAAGAGCTGAACAGCCTCTATGTTGCTCTTACCAGAGTTAAAAGTAATCTTATCATCCGTGGTTTCTTTAATTTAAAAAAGGGAATAAAAGATCTTCTGGGGAACATCCAAAGCGATAAAACACGACCTCTATTAACAGAATCTTTACTGCCAGTTTCGCAACGGCTTTTGCCAATGAGATCATTGAGGATGAGGACGGATTTTCATTTACTTCAGGTTCAATTATAAGTAAACCTGTTGTTAAAACTGTTGAACAGAACATTGCATCCGAAGATTATCCTGAAGGGATCTTTGATCTTAAATATGCGGAGAAGAAATCCGGAAAGAAACTTGATCCGATCATGATCAGGTATAAGATCAATGAGTATAGGTCTAAACAAAAAGGGATCATAATCCATGAGTTTCTTTCACATATCAGATTTAACTTACCCGAAGAGTTGAAACTTGCTGAAAAGAAGATCATCATGAAATATGGCACCATGTTCCCTATAGAGATAATTAGATCATACATTTCAGAAGCAATTGGATTTATTGAACGTGATGAATTATATTTCGATCCTCAACAATGGGATGATGTTTATAATGAATTTATCATTTTCAATGACTCCGGAAATGAAAAAAGAATCGATCGGATGATGCTGAATCACACGAAGAAAAAAGTTATGATCCTAGATTATAAAACCGGGATCAATCAGCAGATCGATATAGATCAACTGCGTGAATATAAAGAAATTATCTCCAGCCTGGATATCATCTGCAAAGAAAATTATCATATAGACTACAAATTCTTGGAAAACATTAAACAGGAGTAATAAATGAGTAAATTAATGGTAAGTGTGTCAGGTGTAAGGGGAATTTACGGAGAAAGCCTTACTCCCGACCTGGCTTTAAAATATGCCGCCCATTTTGGTATATTTTCCCAAAGAGGAAAAATTATTATTGGTAGAGACTCACGTACAACTGGTCCCGCCATGTTCCATGCTGTTGTTTCAGGGCTTCTCTCAGTCGGCTGCGATGTTGTGGATCTGGGAATCGTCTCTACCCCCACTGTATTACTGGCAGTAGAAGATTCAGATGCTACCGGGGGAATTTCCATCACAGCTTCACACAATCCGGCGGAATGGAATGCCATGAAATTTGTAGGTGAGAACGGCATGTTCCTATTCCCGGAAGCTGCTGCAGAATTTGTAGCTTCACTGAAGGAAGAGATCAAGTTCAACAGCTGGGACAAAATTGGCACTCTTTCTTACGACAATGCGGCTACAGAAAGACATATAGAGCGCATATTGGCAATTCCCTACCTGAATATTGCAAAGATAAAAGAGCTGAAATTCAAAGTTGTGGTGGATACTGTGAATGGAGCCGGAGGTGTAATTGCACCTGCACTGTTAAGGAATCTGGGCTGCGAAGTTATCGAATTAAATACGGAAACCACAGGCATCTTCGCCCATACTCCGGAACCGCTTAATAAAAATCTGGGACAGTTGGAAGATGCTGTAGCAAAGCATAAGGCAGATATTGGCTTTGCTACCGACCCTGATGTGGACCGGCTGGCGATAGTATCTGAAAAAGGAAAATGCATCGGCGAGGAATTCAGTTTATTACTTGCTGAAAAATTTGTATTAGCCAAAAAGAAAGGTGATATTGTAACCAACCTGTCATCCTCAATGGCTTCCGAAGATATCGCAGCTGAATTTGGTGTAAAAGTGCACAGAACAAAAGTCGGCGAGATCAATGTCGGCAAGAAAATGAAGGAAATCAACAGCCCTATAGGTGGGGAAGGCAATGGCGGTGTGATCTGTCCGGAAGTTCATTATACCCGCGATGCTCCGGCGGGTATGGCTCTTATCCTGGGCTATCTGGCAGAAAGCGGAAAAACTGTTTCTGAGCTGACTTCTGAGATCCCGCATTATTACTTCACTAAAGATAAAGTCGTTCTTCCTGCTGAAAAAATGGAAACAATAACCCAGAAAGCAGAAAAGGCATACAGTGGATTTTCCCTGGATAAAACAGATGGGTTAAAGATCCTGGGAGAAGATTACTGGATCCATATCAGAAAATCCGGTACTGAACCCATAATTAGAGTTTATGTGGAAAGTGGGAATCAACAGAGATCTGATGAACTCTGCAGACAGGCGATTGAAACGTTGAAAAGCCTTTAAAGCTGAGATTTGCAGGTTCTGCGTTACAATTGAAGCAGAGAAAAGCGCAGAGAAATGTCACGGTTATGTCTGTGCTATCTACTGCCGCTCCTTCGCTGAAGGTCTTATTAGAATACTGGAAGAATTCTACCCCGGATCGGTCATAAATTTCTATAATGCAAGTTCCAGAAGAGCCGGAAAGGAAAGTGATTGTGTGAAAGTATTCCAGGTGATTAAGCCATATTGAAGTTGAAATTAAATATACAAGTTTTAAATATATATTTATTTGAGTTGACATAATGAATCTTCTAATGTTATGCTAATGAGTGTTAATAATAGTTAAGCAAAACATCAGAGTTTTATTCTTCTCTAGATTTATAAATAAAAAAATAAGGAAATGTTATGGATTTAAATCTCGCAGTTCTAATTGATGGTGACAATATACCTTCGGCATATGTTAAGGAAATGATGGAAGAAATTGCTAAATATGGGAATCCTACTATCAAAAGAATTTATGGGGACTGGACTAATCCTAAACTTTCAAAATGGAAGAATGTTCTGCTTGAAAATGCAATAACACCAATTCAGCAATATGGATATACAACAGGAAAAAATGCGACAGATTCAGCTATGATAATCGATGCTATGGATATTCTTTATTCAGCAAAAGTTGATGGTTTCTGCCTGGTTTCCAGTGATAGTGATTTTACCCGCTTAGCAACACGACTGCGGGAAGCAGGAATGCACGTGATTGGAATTGGCGAGAAGAAAACACCAGACCCATTTATAGTAGCCTGTGATAAATTCATCTACATTGAGATCCTGAAAAACCAGACTGAAGAAAATGAATCGGAAACTGTAAAAAATATAACCTCTCAAAAAAGCAGTGTAGATAAAATAACACCGAAGGTAATAAAGCTGATAAGATCAACTATTTCAGATCTAGCCGATGATGATGGCTGGGCATTTCTGGGAGATGTTGGAAATCTTTTACAAAAAAAACAACCAAATTTTGATGCCAGAAATTATGGTTTTCAGAAATTAACACCTTTGATAAAATCCATGAAAATATTTGAAGTGGAACAAAGAGAGAGTCCCACAGGACGCTTTAAGTTGATCTATGTGAAAAACAAAAAATAAAACAAGATTGTTTTTCCTTTAAGCAGGTTTAATTTCAAATCTCTTGAATTAACTTATTCTTTCTTTTTAAAAGTAAATTTATGATCAGTCTGTGATTCCTGTCCGGGGTCAAGACCAGTATCCAGTAATACTAATTCATTGCTATCCAGAGATATAATAATAAAATCCTTCGATCCCTGAACATTTTCAACAGTTACTTTCTCTGTACGTTTGGCATTTTCACCATAGGCCATTCGTTCGGCATAATGAGGATCTTTGAACGTCGTATTACTAATTTTAATGGTATAAAATAGAGTTAATACTTTACCTTTTTTAAAGCTGAAACTTCCATCTTTTAATAGTTCATCACAATTTAGATTTAAGAAATTGCTATAGAAAGCAGCATAGCCAGAATTTTCCAACTCAAAGACTGGCACATACTTTTGCTGCTGTTCATCATAACTGGTCCAAATACCTGTCAATTGGCTTTTCTTGTATTTTGTATAACCCACATAGCTTAAAACTGCAATGATGATTACAATGAATATTATTTTTTTCATTTAAGCCTCTTATCCCGAACTTTTCCACTTTCATTCAAAAATGATGTGCTAAGTAAACACTTTATAATTTCATTAGTCAACCTGAATTTATTAGCTAAGAGTAATCTTTAACAAAAGAATCGAGAAGTTTAAATAAGAGGAAGATGAGGTTTACACAAAAAAATGGACACTACCTTTTCAGCTATATTTCCTTTATTATTTCAATTTTATTTAAATATACAAATAATTTATTTATTCTGAATTGAACACCACGAATAGAATTATAAATTATATCCCACAGAAAGATACGAGCATTTCAAAAATGAACTTCCCACTTCTTTCTTCTCAAAATTCACTATATATTAATATTTCTCAAATATTATAATTTTAATTTTTTTCTTTTCTCTTAATATTTTAAATTTTATCACACAACAAATCACCATTCAATTATTTATTAATAAAATGTTTGAAGTTTTTGTAGATTTGTCCTTTCTAATTTATACAATTTTTTTAATTTATACCACGCAATTTTTAATTTACTACACATTTACAAATCACTTTGTGTTTGAGTTGATTAACTTTATTTTCGTAATGAATAAAAAGACCCCCCAAGATAGTAATATGTGAATAGAAACAGCGTAATACATAATAAATGAAAAAATGGAAGAACTGCCGACATTGGAAGTACAGATTAAGGAAAAATTGCAGTCACTGGAAGTTTGGGACAATATAAAAGTATATTTTTTTTATTATTAAAACATATAAAAAAATAAAAAAAAAATAAAATAATTAAACAAAAAAAAATTACACAAGTTATTTTAATTTCGAAACCCTCAAAATGGTTTCCGATCAACGTTTTAGCCATTTGAACCACCTCCGTCCGGGTCAACCCCATAACATAAACCCCTTTTATACACCCCCATCCTGGTTCCTTTCTCTTTTCATTGCTGAAGATTTATCCGAAAATTCCTCTTTGTAAATTAACTCCCATGGACGGTATTTAATAGCCCAACCTTTAGTAGCTAACTTGTTATGGGATAGGAGTCTATTGGTTAAATCTGAAGTATATCCTATATAGATCTTATCAAAATTTTGTGAATATAACACATAAACTGTGAACATGAAAACCTCAACTAAATAGAAAAATCAAAAAAAAAGAAAAATCACTTCTTATGTCAGAGGATTTGAACCGAAAGCCCTCAAAATGGCTCCTGAAGAGGGATTTGAACCCCCGACCTAGTGGTTAACAGCCACCCGCTCTACCGCTGAGCTATTCAGGATTACACTCAATGTGAGAGACTTTTTACGAAGCCCCCATTTTTATGTCAATACAAAATATTTGCTGATTTAATTATTTATTCACCTGGAATGTTGTATCACCCTTTTCAAAGAAATCCCTGATCTGATTGATTGCTGCAACACCGGCATTAACATTAGCTTCTTTAGTTTGAGCGCCCATCTTCTTAGGTGTAAAATAGACTCTGTTACCCAGTTTTTCGATCATTTCTTCCTGTCTTACAGGAGCAATATCTGAAGCATATTTCAAGTCTTCCCTTTTGCCTAGAACTTCCAGGATTCCGTCTTCGCAGACAACTTCCTTTCTGGCTGTGTTAATAACTGTTGCTCCCGCTTTCATAATGCTAAGCAGCTTACGGTTAACAAATCTTTGAGTGGCAGGAATCGAAGGAAGATGAAGTGAAATATAATCACATGTTTTATACATTTCTTCTACACTCTCAACCGGAGTTACACCGTGTTCCTTAATCGCAGCAGCAGGAACATAAGGATCGAAAGCAACAACTTCCATACCAAACCCTTGTGCAATCCTGGCAACATTCACCCCAACATTTCCAAAAGCATGAATACCCAGTTTCTTACCCTTTAATTCGGTACCGGACTTACCATTGAATTGCCCACGTGCCATGTATATCATCATTCCAAATGCCAATTCAGCTACAGCGTTGGAATTTTGTCCGGGAGTATTCATCACCACAACATTCCTGGCTTTAGCAGCTTCACAATCCACGTTATCGTATCCTGCACCGGCTCGGACTACTACTTCCAGCTTCTCTGCATTCTGAAGAACTTCAGCTGTAACTTTGTCACTTCTAATTATTACAGCATTTACATCTTTTACAGCTTCAACCAGCTCTGCCTGTTCTGCATATTTTTCCATCAGGATCATCTCAAAACCGGCATCATCACAAACTTTTCTGATCTTTTCAACTGCTTCAGCCGCAAAAGGTTTCTGGGTAGCAACTAATATTTTCTTAGCCATAACTCCCTCCATTTTTTTGTGATCATTTATCTGCCGACAGGAAATTTGGTCAAGAATATTCGGGCCATCTTTAGCCAACAAAAAACTTGACGAGAAATAGCGCTACAAGGTTTCTAGAAAAGAAAAATCAGGAAGGAGAGATGATGAAAAAAATCAGCATCTATAAAATAATCAGTATCGTAGCTTTTCTTGTTTTAGTTTTTATTCTTATTATCCCTCAGAAATTCAATGTAAATAGAAAGCAAAAAACTGAAGAATGCATTAAAAACATGAAGACCATATATGACGCGATCGAAAATTATATGGCAGAACGAGAAGAAAGTTTTACCGGAACAACTCAGGATCTGGTGAGAACAGGTTATTTAAAGAAATCATATGAATGCCCGGAGAAAAGTGTGGGCGATAAATATTTCATGGAAGGCGATTATGCAACCGGTGAGATTATTGTAAAATGCCCCAATGAAGATTCTTTCAACGATCATGTTCTTCCTGAATCTCTCACTGAATAAAATTATAGAATAATATCTGGAAACCTTCAAGTCCCTTTGAAGGTTTTTTTATTATGAAATATCAAGAATTCCTCGATTACATTTATCAAAGACATTCCGGTAATGTTAAACTGGGCTTGGACCGCATGCTTTCCATCCTGAAAGAAATGGGTGAACCGAACATGAAACTTCAGGGGATACACATCGGGGGTACCAACGGTAAAGGATCAACAGCAGCAATATGTGAAGCTTTAACTTTAGCTCATGGCTTAAGCTCGGGATTAAATACTTCACCGCACCTGGTAGATTACCGCGAAAGGTTTCGGCTTAATGGAAAAAATATTTCCCTTAATAAGCTGCAGGAAATTTATGCTAATTGGAGTTCCATACTGGAAAAATATGAAGCATCTTTTTTTGAAATAACCACGGCCATTGCTTTTTACCTTTTTCTGGAACAACAAGTAGATAATGCAATTTTTGAAGTAGGACTTGGTGGTAGATTGGACGGAACCAATCCTTTTGCATCTACTGTCACCGTAATAACTTCTATATCTTATGATCACACCAAAAGTCTGGGTAGGACGATCGCAAAAATAGCCCGGGAGAAAGCCGGTATCACTAAACCTGGAGTGCCTCTTGTCCTTGGAAAAATGAGCCCCTACGCTGTTAACAGGATAATAGAAAACTCCAAATCGGATGCTCTTGTATATGTTTATGGTAAAGATTTTAAGGCATCAGATATTAGAATTACAGATAAAGGCACCAGTTTTGATTACATCTCCAGAAACCTGGTCTTTAAAGATCTTACCGTAAACTTACTGGGCAAGCATCAGGCTGTAAATGCTGCAACTGCCATAACGGCATTCAAGCTTTTTATGGAAAGAACCGGAAGAAAATTAGACGAGAAGAAATTGAGATCTGGCCTGGTACAAGTAAACTGGCAGGGCCGGCTCCAGATACTTCAGCAGAACCCGCTTGTTTTAATTGACGGCGCCCATAATACTGAAGGGATAAGTTCTTTAACAGCTAATTTAAAAGAACTATTTCCCAACCGGAAGATCCTGTTTGTAGTGGCAATTCTGCGCGACAAGAATCTGAAGCAGATAATCAAGCAGATCTGTTCCATAAGCCACAAAGTATATATTTCAAAGAATAAATCCGCCCGGGCAGCCGAGATCGAAATTCAGGAGAAGTTCGTAAAAGCTTCGGGTATTGATTACGAAGTGATACATGATGTCGTTAAAGCTGCCAGGAAAGCAGTAGATGACGCTAACAAAGACGATGTTGTTGTTATCTCAGGTTCTTTGTATACTATTTCGGAAGTGTTGAAAGAAAAATACTTAAAGACCTGATCCGCAGCGAACGTTTGCCCCAAATGGGCAAAAAGTGAGTGTGGATCGGGGATTAAAAAATTAAACACCAGTCTTCGCTAAAGCTACGCCAAGGCAGGCTGATCTTCACTGATAAAAACTGAAATATATCGATCGGTATTGGTAGGTATTTGTGGGTATTAATTGAATATTGCATTTTCATCCTGAGCCTGTCGAAGGATAGCGAATTTATAATAATATCTCGAATTTCTCCGACAATCACTGATGATTTTGAGTGAGAGAAAGGGTGAAGTTGAGAAGTTGAGAAGTTGGTAAGACCTGATCTGCAGCGAGCGTTTGCCCCAAATGGGCAAAAAGTGAGTGTGGATCGGGGATTAAAAAATTAAACACCAGTCTTCGCTAATCCACCCTCCGAAGCATACCTTCTGCGGAGGACGGGAGCTACGCCAAGGCGGGTTGATCTTCACAGATAAACACTGAAATGTATCGATCGGAATTGGTAGGTATTTGTGGGTATTAATTGAATACTACATTTTCATCCTGAGCCTGTCGAAGGATAGCGAATTTATAATAATATCTCGAATTTCTCCGACAATCACTGATGATTTTGATTGAGAGAAAGGGTGAAGTTGAGTAGTTGAGTAGTTGGTAAGACCTGATCCGCAGCGAACGTTTGCCCCAAATGGGCAAAAAGTGAGTGTGGATCGGGGATTTAAAAAAACAATTAACCACTTATCTACACTGATAGCTGTTTAAGAGGGAGAGCAGTTGAGAAGGGGAGAAAAGGCATTAACGAACTTCGTTCGTTGTATTGGTTGGTATTTATTGTAAAAAACCATTCGGACGGCTTTCAGCCTTCGAATTGGTTAAATTTAGTAGTTTAACCTTGGAAGGTATTTATTGTCCGATCCTCGCTTCACACTCACTGCGTTCCCTGCGAAGCAAGTCATAACCCCTAACCTCGATCTCCGAATTTCTCACTTTCTAAGGCACTTTGGGATTGAACTAATGAATCTCTGTGAACTCCGTGTGCTCCGTGGTTAATTAATCCTGGAAATCTGTTTTTATCCAGGTCATCCTGCTTCAGACAAAAAAAACAGGCCTCATTCCTGAAGCCTGTCTGTATTATATATTCTTGAGTCTAGATCAATTCTATTTTAAGAGCACTAATTTGATTGTTTCTCTGCTTTTTTGCAACTTGCACTAAATTAGCAATATAAATTCCAGTTGAAAGAAATCAGAAGCATTCCAGTGGAATTCATGCGTTTCCTGTTGAAAACTCACCTGTTCAAAAACCAAATTTCCCATTAATGTTAAAAATATTCAGTTTTCCTTTTGATTCAGTTACGTTGAACCTAATATAAGTTTCAGGATTAAAGGGATTGGGGTAATTGCAAAATTTTACCATTATCTCAGGAATATCCGGAGATTCAGGTTCATCTTGGAAACTGGTAATACTAATAGGGCCAAAATAATCACTGGTGCCAGAAGTGGAAACATTTTCCAGCCAGTACCAGTATTCAGTATTTACAGCAAAATCTGTGAGATCTTCATAATAATATTCCGTAAGCATAGTTGTAGTACCTGCTCCCTCAATCATTATGAGATTTATCGTCTGTGCTTCATTGAGATCATTTGAAAGTCCCCGATAGATATTCCAGCCCAGGCTGTTGGTTTCACTGACGGTACTCCAAAGTCTAAGGTGGAAAAACCATAGCAAAATTACCTGTGAAATAGGAAAGGATAACTGGTAATTCATAATCATCAGTATAAATTACCTTTACATACCCACTTATACTGGCAGATTGTGCTGCTTGCTCTCCAGATCCAGCAGTAAAAGTAACATTTGTAATAGCTTGGGTTGTAATATCAAAATAATATGTCCCAGTACTGGCATATTCGGATATCCATGTAGGTCCAATTGGGTATGATATGGTAGTAGATTCAAGCAACCCATTATATATCATTCCATCAGGAGCATCAGACGAAAAATCACCTTTCACCCAATCTGATGCATTCGGGCCAGCGGGCAACACTATACCAGCATCAGAATGAGATGCTGTAGCGAACCAAAGATCTATTCCTGTTGGAGGCCCCCACAATAATTCAGGACCAGATGCATTTGTACTTATGTCTGCATATGTTCCTAATTGATAAGATATTGTCGCGGAAGCTTCATCGTCATCATTATCGGCAAGAATAAATCCATCTTCAGAGGTAACGTGCAATTCCACTGTTACTCCTGTTAAGCTACCAGGGCTATTCCAATAATTAAATGGTCCAATTGTTCCACTAACAAAAGTATTAAAATTTACCTGCTGCGTTGTAACAAGTCCAAATAGATTTCCTAAAAGAATAAATCCTAAAAATAAAAAAATCAATTTTTTCATCCCTAAACCCTCCCTCTACAAAATTAAATAGATTCATAAAATAATTTTTGTGCTCATTATGTGCAACTCAAGTGCATCCAATTTTACTATCTTATAACACCGGTCAAGTTATATTTATTTTTTTACAGATAAATAATTTATTACACACTTTGTAATATGTAAATCTTAGCCAAATGTGAATAAATTGAAACTTTTTGTGACCGTGCATCCACATTTATGATCATGAAGTTTAATTATAGTAACAACAAACTATTTCCCTCTTACCAATATGACTCATTATAAACGAAATAATCAACCGGTTAAGTCGCTCAATTCACGTTTCTTTTCTATGCATTTATGCTTCCAGACTTTGGCCATGAAGGCACGAAGACACGAAGATTCGCGGAGGAAAGCAGATTAACGTTTAGGTCTAGGAGTGGTAAGGAGTAAGGAGTAAGGGTCAAAAATAACAAGGCCTGGGTGGAAGTTAGGAGTTTAGAATTTTATAGGTTTAGAGGCTTAGCCTCGAAGACAGGAAGGTTCACGAAGGTTTAAGGAAGGAGGATGGAAGACCTGGCTTCATTACATTACGTGGCAGGAGGTAGAAAAGTAGATCGTAGGATCAAGGAACAAGGGGCAAAAAAAGAATAACAAGGCCAGTTGGGATTTAGGAGTTTAGGGGTTTAGTTGTTGGAAAGTTCGGAATGAGAGAAAAGACTGAAGTCGGGACAGAAGTTTCGGCTATTAAGGTTAGTTCTGGTTCGTGTTGTTCGATGCAATAAAAAAACCTTTGCGATCATTACGGTTAAATTCTCCCCGTGAACTCAGTGGCTCCGTGGTTAATGAATCCTGGAAATCAAGATTCAGAAATTTCTTAAAGAAACTGAATCCTGGCAGGTTTTGGTAACCTGCCAGGTTTATATGCAAATTTTATTGCCATACTATTATACCTTCCAGGTTATCAAAACCTGGAAGGATGCAAGGTATTATTTGATCAGCAACATCTTTCGTGTTATGTCCTGGTCTTCGGTACTCAATTTATAGAAATAAATTCCGGAGGACATACCCTCGGCATTCCAGCGATAATCGTGATAACCTGCACTGAAATTTTCTTCCAGCAGCAGATCTCCCTGGATATTGAAGATAGATAGCACACCACTTTCGGCAGCCGGGATTTCGAACATGATCCTGGTTGATGGATTAAATGGATTGGGAAAATTTCCAACCAGTTTAGCTATTTGGGGAGGTTCTGGCATTTCCGGGTCGCCTTCCAGAGTAAGAACTACCGGACCAAACATTTCCGTATTTCCGGAATTAGAGTAACTTTCCAGCCAGTAATAAACCGGCGTTCCGGAAGGAAGCTGTTCAGATTCGATTAACTCTATAAGAGAAGCGTCCAGGAAGCTGTAGGAAGTTGGTTCGGTTGTACTGCCTGCTCCTTCTATGAGGTAAGGATTGATCTGAAGCCCCTCGGAATTATCATTATCTATTGAACGGTAGATGTTCCAGCCAAGGTTGTTAGTTTCGGATTGTGTGATCCAGTTCAATTGTGCACCATTCGATGTATAAGCACAATTGAAGGTACTAAGGGTTACAGGTAACACATCATCTTCTTCAGCGCTTATAACTAAATTCTTGATCTCATGAAAAGCCGTTTGACCACCAGTTGATGCAGTAAAACCGATATATGCCCAGTAATCTGTAGTCAAGGGTGTATAACCCGTACTACCAGAGCCCCCGGGAGAGAATGTAAACGATCCTTCAAAATCATTATCCGTGTCATTACTATATTGGAAAGTAAATGTCCCTGAACCATTTGAAGATAACTTACAATGTCTCCAGCCATCATTATAATAATAACCGTTTTCAGGAGTTCCCATATTCTTCCCGAAACCTGAATGGATCCAGTCTTCTAATTCAACCCAGTGATTATATTCTTGGAATTCGTTTGTATTCCTGTAATGATCCCACTCAAAGCTATATCCCTGGAAATCTTCTTCTGAATGATATCCTTTAGCACCACTAGCTGGAGTATTAGGATAGCTCCCTCTTGGAGCTCCCTCCCATTCCCCGTATCCACCTTCAAATCTTCCGGGAACGATCGAACCATTGTCTTCCACGTAGCTTTTATCCAGAAATACTATAGCCAATCCATCGGCTCCGTTAATTATTTCACTTCCGTCGTGACTTTGCCCAATCCTGATATCAAGTTCAATTGACCATTCACCTAATACTTTGATCTGCTTTTCCGTGTAGTAAGCCCAGGCTCTATTATAACCGGCATTCTTTGTAAGCCTTAAATAATTCGGGGAACTACCATCGTTAACAAATAAATCTGCATTGTTTTTAGGTGTGCCTATAGATGTATGAGATGAACCTTCATATCCTTCAATGTACCACCCGGATGGTGTAGTTGAAACATTCCAATCTTCGTTAACGACCACAACTGTAAATAATGAGGCATAAACCACAATAAATATTACACAAAAGAATATAGTTTTTTTCATAAGGCCTCCATTTTTATTTTATTAAAATATATTTAATTTTAATATTGTCAAACTTTATTTTTTTTAGGTACTAATTTACAATAATCCAGTAAACTTATTCAGAAGACGGAAGACCCGGCTTCATTACATTACGCCGTGGCAGGCGGTAGGTGGTAGGCGGTAGAAACAAAGATCAATGATCAAGGATCAAGGATCAAGGGTCAGGGAGAGTGGCCCGTCCTGAAATAATTGACTACAACATAAAAGGAGCCATGAAAAAAGTATGGAGTTTAGCGCTACAGCAGAGGTTTTAAAGATGCTGTATTAAATGAAGTTAAGAAAAAAGAGCTTAGTATATTCCAGATAGCAAAGCTTTATGAAGTGCATGAAAACAGGTTTATAAATAGATGTTTAAAAAAAGGGATGTAAAAGTACATCAGGAGGGTGTTGTACGTGGATATAAAAGATCATAAAGAAGGATTAGAGCGAATTTCCGAGTTAGAGAAAAAGGTCCAGCAGTTAGAATCAGCATTAAGTGACAAAGTATTGGAGAACTGTGCTTGGCAGGCGATGGTAAATGTAGATCAGAAGAAAATAAGGTATAGACTGAAAAAAGAGCGACAAACCTGCCTCGAGAAAAAGAATGCCAGGAAATAATAGAATGGGACATCATAAAATCACTGTAGGTCAGCATGTAACTACTATCACATAACACGACAAGGTTATTATAAACGTCAGCAATACCTTACTATAAATAAGGTTTTGAATCTAAGGTTTGAAGGCAGTTAAATTGATCCGTGAGACAACCTAGAAGTAGGCTGCTGAAAGCTTAAAGATATGATCAGGTCATCAGGGCTAGTCATTGGCCGAGACAGATTAGTAGATTTACTGAAAAAAAAAATGCTTTCCCAAGTTTATACGTCGTAAATACCGCACCAGTTTCGGTACCGGAACTGGTGTAAAACATCCTAATCTTGTTAAGGAACATGCTCCTGTAGAGGAGCCTGAGTGAAATAATAAAGATGACATTACATGTCTTTAACTAGAAGAAGCCGTTTATACTTATCTTTAACATCGGATTATTATTCTGTATAATTATATTTTAGGTTGTTCACTTGGTAGAGGATTAGAGTACAGAAGGTCCTTGAGATGCATTAAATCAAGCCAGGAAGAAACTGGGAAAAAGAAAACAACAGTTATTCATCATTCAGATCATGAGCCAGTATACCAGTGATAAATTTCAAGATACGCACTTATAAAGTATGGTTAAGAAAAAAAGTATGACAAGGTAAAGGAAAGGTTATGATAAACCTAAAGCAGAAAGGATCAACGGAATATTAAAGCATGAATTAGGCTAAGAAAGAGTATTTAGAGATTATGCTGAAGCTCTTATTTATGTAAAAGATATATCAAAATCTATAATGAAAAAAGGATCATTATTACTAAAAGGTTACAAAACACCGAGAATGAGATCTTAAATGCAGCATAATTTATGATTATTTTTGTTAAGCTATTTTAGGACCAGAATTGGTTTTAGGTTTAAAAAAAAAAATCGCATTTCGACTGGGAAGTTTGAGTGTATCTATTAGGG
Source organism: Cloacimonadaceae bacterium (SeqCode) (assembly GCA_942491655.1). Taxonomy (GTDB): domain Bacteria; phylum Cloacimonadota; class Cloacimonadia; order Cloacimonadales; family TCS61; genus SDB. The sequence continues at coordinate 163,351 of CALOBL010000019.1, read as the reverse complement.
ATTACCCGCTTCGACTCCAGTCTCCGCCAAGGCTACGCCGGGCAGGCCGCTCAGGGTTACATGATAAAATTATTAAATCCCTGCCTCGAACTCAATTTAACTATTCGCAAGGGTTGAACCCATTGCAAGAGTGGTGACCAATCCTTGATAAAATATACTAATCCGACTCATCCTGCTTCTGACAATGAAGAGAACCATAGTGAAAAGTTCCACTTAATCTTAACCTTAATCTTAGTCTCAAAATATTTTAACCATTCGCAAGGTTTGAAACCATTGCGAAGGTTATAAACATTACTGCTTCAGAATTATTCTTTTACAATCACCTTCCGGTTGATCTCTTCAATCTCGATCTGTTTGATAGCTCCATTGGGAAATCTTATGGTCAGTTCGAATGGGGCGTCTTCCTGCCCCAGGCCAAAATGCTGGACAAAAGAGTGTTGATTAGTTGTTCCTTTCCCACCCTGGATCTCACGGATCAAAGAGATGTTATCATTCTTCAGAATAAGTCTGGTTCCAATTGCATCGCAATGATCTTTTCCAATTATTTCGATCTGCAGCCAGTTTCCCAGATCATAAGAATCATTTCTGAAGAGCTGTATTTCACCTCCCGCAGCCAGGATATCGAGATCACCGTCGTTGTCATAATCAGCAAAAGCTACGCCCCAACCGTTATAGTGCCTGGTACCGGATAAATATGTTACTTCCCGAAAAGTAAGGTCACCATTACTCATGTAGAGAAATGATCTTCTTCCTTCGTAAATGTCGTTAATAAAAAGGTCCAGAAATCCATCATTATTCAGATCTCCCAGAGCCGGTTCTGAATGGGTTTCTTCGAATCTGATCCCGCTGGCCACTCTGTGGTCTGAAAAGGTAAAATCGGGAAAGCCGGAATTTATGAGCAGCATGGTTTTATCAGAAAAATCGATGTAGCGAGGATGGGCCAGGTTGCAGGAGATCAGATCCAGATCTCCGTCGTTATCAATATCGCCCCATTCGGATCCTATGGTGTGCCCCCACCAACCTTCTACCTCAACCCCACTAACTCCATATTCCCTTGCAGCTTGGTTGAAATAACCAGTTCCGTCATTCTGCCAGAGGAAATTCTCTGTTAAGCGGTAATTGGAAACAAAAATATCCTGGTCACCATCATTATCAAAATCTGCGAAATTAACACCTCTACCGGCTCTATTTATTTTATCTTCGGGGATGAGTCCATATTCACCAGCAGAATCTGTAATAAAACCATTTTCACTTCCCGGGAAAAACTGATCTGCTTCATAGACATAATTATTTTCGTAATTAGCCAGGTAGAGATCGAGATAGCCATCTTTATTAACATCGCCCAGACTCATACCTTCTGTGGAAATTCCATTATCCAGGAAATCAGGATCCCGGTAGAATACCCCATTTTTATTCATCCAGAGAGATTCTGGGTCCTTGGTGACAACATCAAGATCTCCATCATTATCTATGTCGCCCCATAGCCCGCCATTTCCTCGTATCGTATCAGGAAAAGCACTGTCAGTAACTTCCTCGAACCCGCTTCCAGAAAGATTGCGGAAGAGACGCGATCCGTTTAACAGAAAATCCTGCCAGCCGTCATTGTTGTAATCACCCCAGGCAATCCGACCCGCCCTGATCTTGCCAAGCCCCATTTCATCTGTCACATCAGAGAATCTAACATCCTGGTAATTCATGATTTTTCTGGAATAACTTAAATTAGGATTAAAGCCTCGATGTTTAGCGAGTAGGTTAGTTAACAAGGTGTCAGCTCGGGGAGAATAGTAATTACGGCTGTCTCCGGCTATAAGCGCTTGAATAGCAAAGTCCTCGGCAAGATCATTCATTTCCAGTTCAGTATACGCCTTTGCTAGCAAATAATAACAACGCCCCAGGGTGGTTTCATCCTCCATCGTTAGGGGATTTTCTGTTATAATTTCTTGCAATGTATCAATCGCTGCATTATACATTGCATTATTGATAAGGACCTCTGCCAGAGCAGCCGCCGCTTTAACCGGGGCAGACCTCGCTTCCAGCTGCCATTCCATTTCCGGATAAAATTCGACATATGGATAATCATAAGATAAATCCAGCGCTTTCTGAGCAAAAGAGATCAATTCAACCGTATCCGTATTTTCAGCATCAAGATATCTTACTGAGAGTAGCCAGGGCAGGTAATCCTGTGAAAAAGCATTTCTGAATTCTGAAAGTCGTTCTTTCAACTCATGATCATTGCCCGTTTGATCCAAAGAATAGAATAGATACTGATACATGGTCCGACGCCAGCCCGTTTCGGAATACTTTTTCAGTAAATTAAAGATGATCTCCACTTTAAGAGAATCATTGTTCCAGACTGGATAGATGAATTCATAGAATTCTTCATTAGCAAGATCGTAAGTTTCTCTACTTTTCGGGAATTCACTCAGCAGCTTGTTTTTAACAGCTTCCGCCTGGAGAGAATCTGTTGCAGTTTCCAGTAAAAGGAAGCCCCTACGGGAAATATCCAGAGAGGCGGGGCTATTGGAATTTTCCTTTAAAAATAAGGCTTCGGATCTGATCTTACTGAAGCAGAGGGTATCAGCATCGGCAGCTGCCAGGCATTTAACCCAGTTATCAAATGTTTCAGGAAGATCAAAAGCTTCTTTGTGTAAATCCTCTGCAGCCAATCCCCAGATTAAGGAAGTGAGAAAAATAATAACAATAATTTTCAGGAAATCCATCTAAACCTCTTTACAAATTTGTATTAGTTTTAAACTCAATTCTAGAAACAGGAGTTGAAATGAAAAGAAAATTTTTATATGTTTTTATTATAGTAGCGATCACGATGGTATTCTTAGTTTTGATGAGCAGTAAGAATAAAGACCTTGAGCATTATGAGGAGCAAGATAACAGTTATCTTTCAGATTCCGAACGATGGTTGAAATTTATTGATGAAAGTGGAGAATATTCGCTGCTATATCCTGCTGACTGGGAGCTGGAGGACCGTTCCTTTAGAGATGAAATGATCCGGGCTGATATTTCGAAGAATGGACATAGCGGGGTACAGATAAGAATGATGAATGCGAGTACTTCTGACCTGGCAAATTTCTCTGAAAGTTATATTGCAGATTTCATGGAAGAAATGCAGGGATACTGGCAGGGAGAGATCAGAGAGATCGACAGATCATATGCCAGTATAGGTGTTAATTACGGCTGCCGTTCTGAAATTTCCATGAAAAAGGGTAACGGTGAGGAATGGCTGTTTCTTGAGTATATCTGGTTGCATAATGATTACGCTTTAGCATTCCAGTGCGGCACAAAACTGGAAAAGCGATCTGAACAAGTACCGCAGATCGATCAGATCGCAGCCAGTCTTATTTTTCTTAAATAGAGGCTTTATAACCTGCTTTCTTAACAGCGTCGATTACATCCTTATCAGAGAAATCACCAGTGACCACCGCGCTTTTACTGTTCAGGTCAACTGCTGCCTTTTCGACACCATTAATCTCTTCAAGAGCATTTTTAACATGCATTACACAATGGTTACAGGTCATGCCTTCTATTTTGAACTTTTTGTTTAATCCCATATCTAACTCCTTAAAATCATGTGAATGGTTATGATGATCACCGGAACTGAGTTTTCCTTTAATTTTTCTGTAGATGGAAGCAACAAGCAAGAGGGAGAAAAGTACAATAAATATTTTGAAAACAGCAGAAACAGAGGTATGTTGATGCATTCCCTGGGTTATGATGCTCTCCCCTGTAAATGAATAGATGAAGTTAAGCAGATAGCCCCCGATCAAAGCAAAGACGGCAATAACAGATAAATATATTACAACCATTTTTCGACCCAGTGCTCTACCGATTAAAGTAATTGTCGCGATATTGGTTGCAGGTCCGGCGATGAGGAATACCAAAGCTGCCCCCGGGGAAAGCCCCTTCAACATTAATGAAACAGCAATTGGTATGGAAGCTGTTGCGCAGACATACAGAGGTATTGCAAAAACCATCATTAGGAGCATCCCTGCCAATCCGTCTCCCCCATATTCCTGGAAGAAATTATCCGGGATCACAAAAGAGATGATACCGGCCAGAGCAACTCCAAATACAAGTTGCAACGAGATATCATCCAGAAACTCAACATACGCGTATTTTACTCCGCTTCTGAGCTTTTCCATAGAAGTATGATCGTGTGGCTTAGTTACATTACAGGTTGTACAAGAGAATCCTTCTCCTTTAATTTTCTGGATATCGATCTTTCCACGATCGAAGGCATTTGCGGTCAAACCGCCGACTATTCCCATTACAAAGGCAAAAAGGGGACGGAAAATTGCAAAAATTGGCCCCATCATCCCGTAAGTAGCGATAATACTATCCACTCCAGTTTGGGGGGTTGAGATAAGGAAAGACAGGGTCGCCCCTTGAGAGGCTTTTTGTTTTCTTAAATACAAAGCGGTTGGAATTACACCGCAGGAACACAAGGGCAATGGAACTCCCAGGATAGAAGCTTTCAATACGGACCAGAAATCATTCTGCCCCAGATGGTTCAAAATGAAATCTTTGTTGAAAATGATATGCAACAAGCCAGCGAATGAAAGTCCTATCAGTAGATATGGAGCAATTTCCAGATAAGTTGTGAAAATTTCTTTAAACAAGCTTATGATATAATTCATGATTTCCCCTAACGTATCATCTTTTTAATAGTCAGCATCAATTCATCTACAGCTTCGATCTTGCCTTCCTGGATCTGATCGACAATACAGCTTTTAATATGAGCTTCCAGCAGAACTTCCCCAGCGGAGATCAGAGCGCTCTGAATGGCAGTCATCTGGTTTAAAATGTCATCACAGTAAACGTCTTCCTGGATCATGCGGTTAATGCCTCTGATCTGGCCTTCGATCCTGTTAAGCCTGTTTTTCATGTCGTTTTTAAACTTGTCATCATGATGTGCTGTGCGAACGTGGCAAACATTACATTTTTTTTTCATTTCTCCTCTCAATACCCCCTGGGGGTATGTTTAAAAGATAAAAGAAAAAAGAAAAAAAGCAAAAGATAAATAGGCGTTTCGGTTTCGAGGTACGGATAACCAACCTTCGCTTTAGCTTCGGTAGGCAGGTGGCGTTACGGGGAATATTATTAACCACCAGTCTTCGCTCTACGAGCTTCGCCCGGCAGGCTGATAAACACAGATATTCACTGATAGCGAAATTGAGGGAGAGATGGGAGATAAAGGCATTAATTCACTTCGTTCATGGTATTCACGGGTATTGGTGGGAATTGATTGGCATTTATTGTTACTTGTTTATCGATTGTTATTCTGTAATTTTAAATCACTTCCATTACAGCTTTTGTTATAAGCTGGAAATCCTCAGCAAAGAGGTCAGCCTCCTGTTTGATCTGTGACATATAATCTTCGGAATACTGGTCGTAGACGGCAAAAACTGTCATACCAGCATTTCTGGCAGCTTGAACTCCAACCAGAACATCTTCTATCACCAGACATTCTTGGGGTTCAACCTGCAAAAATTCCGCAACCTGCAAAAATATATCAGGGAATGGTTTACCTTTGATCTCACTGCAGCCGGCAACAATATGATCAAACAAATCCAGAACACCATTTGCCTGCAGTACAGTACGTGTAAGTTTCATACTATTACTTGTCCCGATACCGGTTTTTAAGCCCTTTTTCTTAAGATATTCCAGCAATTCTTTAACTCCTGGTCTCAGAGAAATTTTTGACTGGTAATATTCCTCTACCATTTCGGTCCATTCATTCATGATCTCTTCCAGGGTATCGGGCAGTGAAAATTTTTCTTTAAAAAAACGGGCAATTTCGATGAAGCTGTTACCGCCTTCTACCTGATCGAAAAGGTTTTCCGGAACTTTGATATTTCTTTTTAACAGGTACTGTTTATCTACTTCGAACCAGATCCCCATGGAGTCGATGAGGGTTCCATCCAGATCGAAAATCACCGCTTTATACTTCATAATTTCCTATAAAGAAAAACGCCTCCCTTATCGAGAGGCGTTCCTAATATTTTAACTTAGAATATTTTTTCTAAAGTAATTAATTTATCTTCCAGGAACATGGCGTTCTCGAAAGTTGATTTAGCCATTTTCACTTCATTTCCGGCATGAGGTTCAGTAACGTAAACATGATCCGAACGGAGTCCACCCAAAATCCAGCGTGAATCTGCCATATAGATCAGATCATCTACATTTGCTTTCAATATATCCATAGCAGCCTGTGAAATCGAGATCTTTCCGGGTGGGATTGTCTCATCTATCAAAACTGGAAGACGCTTAGCTTTCTTACCTTTAACATGATTAGGTTTCCCACCTTTATACTTTTCCATGGCGTAATCAAGAGTATCTATGGTCAATCCATTGATCTTTTCTAACCTTGCTTTATCCGGTTTAGACAGTAGAGTAACAGATATCCCGATAATGGCAGTAATCACCATGCCAAACAATGCTCTGGAGTAGATGTAAATACCATTTTGAGGTGCTGAAACGAACCAGGCAAGGGGATTAATCATGCTGGGAATGAACACAGTTAATACTGTAAGTACAGATCCCGACACCATTGAAACTGCTGCTGCTTTAGCAGAGAATCTTTTCCAGAAAGCTCCCAGGAAAATGGTTGTAACTATGCTTGGGATAATGATCATGATCCCTTTATAATGAATAGACATAAGGCTGCCGGACATGGTTGAGAACATATAAACCAGAGCAAGCCCGAGCAGAGCAGTAATACCGGAGACCCAACGGGCTGCTTTCAGATAATGCTTATCGTCAGCTTCAGGCTTAATAAGAGGTTTGTAGATATCATAAATACCTATCGCAGCACAGGCATTGATAAGTGTGTCTACCGTTGACATTAAAGCTGCGGTAAGAGCAGCGATCACAAAACCAAATACAATCGCGTTATGTTTTAATGTTTCCCAGGCCACAACCATAAAAGTATGGAAATGATTTGCTATATGGATAGGTTCCAGGCCTTCCAGAACTCCCCCCATAGCAGTTTGTTTAGCGATAAGTGATTTTGCGATCCAGCCTACCGCTCCGACAATAATAGCAGAGAACGGAAGTGTGAACAGCACATTGAAAACTGCAGCTTTCCTGCCGTCATTCACACTTTTCAAAGCCAGATAACGCATTATGAATCCCTGATTCATAAAAGTAAACGCTATGCTGCCTGCCAGAGCTTCCCCCCAGAAAAGGCCAGCAGTATTGAATTTGGCATCATTAAGCAGATGAACAAAAGGAAGCCTGTGAGTTACAGGCAGGTAGGACCAGAATTCCCCAAATCCACCTAATGCTATTATACCGGCAACGATGGCAATTCCACCAGCCAGATAAAGCATTATCCCCTGAACCAGGTCTGTGAATATAACAGCGGTCTGCCCTCCGAAGGTAACATATCCGCCCAGGATTATCGTTGCAATAGGAACTGTGTAAAGCATGGGAATTCCCAGCAAACCTTCCATGGCTACACCAATTGTGAACAGGTTATAGCCAATATAGAAAAGCATGTATGCCAGTATTATTACCAGAGAGATATATCTGGCTGTACTATTGAACCTTCTTTCAAAGTATTCAGGTATAGATTTAATCTTGGAAAAATAGATGATCGGTAACCAGCCGAACATAAAGAATGGTATAATGAACCAGTCGTTGGTATAAGTCATGGAGCTGCTCATACCGGTTTCAAAACCTTGCTGTGAATACTTCAGATAACTGTAGGAACCTATCCCGGTAGCTATCATACTGGCGGCACCAAGCCACCAGGCAAAACGCTGACCACTGTAGAAGAAATCGTTTATATTCTTACTGAAGCGTGAAAAGTAAGAACCAAATCCAGCAATAAGTAATGTGTAAATTACAACCACAATTCCAATTACATAAAGCGCGGTAGTTTCAATGTTAATTCCTTGCAGTTGTTCCATTAGATACCTCCCTTCACTGGAATACTAAGAGCTAAGATTATCCAGACCAGGTGAACGATGGCAAATAGAAAAAAACCAACAATGATCCACCGAAACCACATACTGTCACTTCCTCTACCTAATTGGCAGGAACCACTTTTTCTGATCAGGATTATCCCAATAATGAATGTTACTGCACCCAGACCGTACTGGTAAAGATAACTGGTCCATGGACTTCCTGCACCGAGTGTAGAGATCAGAATACGGGGAAAAACAAATACAAATGCCAGCACCAGGATTACAATTATCCAGACTGGCATGCCCTTCTTTTTCTTTGTCATTTCCATATATTAACTCCTTTTTCTTAAAAAAGTATTTTTCATAAAAGGAAGCTTTGTAGTCAAGCCAGATTTGTAAAATTTTCTATAAAATCTCTTTTAAATTGAATTAAATAGCTGCCACAAAGACTCCAGGGCGGGAAGTCACTAAACAGTGTGGAACCGATAGTACGGATGAATATTGTATATTTAGAACCGTTACGAATTTTGATAATGATATAATGCAGTTTCCGAATGAAATCTGCTAAATTCAATTTATGCAAACAAATTGAATATTCAGCCTTAACCTTAAACTTTCACTATCTGTTTCAAATCTATCAGGTCAGTGATTTCGAAATCCGGTTCCATGTCTGTGGAATTATTATTGCCATCCGGATTAAACCAGCAGGTATCAATACCGGCATTAATTCCACCGGTGATATCAGAGCTGAAATTGTCTCCGACAATAATTGTTGAATCGCGGTATGGAAGAATTTTGAAGATATGATCGAAAAATTCCTTATCTGGTTTGGGATGTCCTATCTCTTCTGAAATGAAGATATGCTGAAAGTAAGGGGCTAATTTACTGGCAGCAAAGCGGGGTCGCTGGACATCCGAAAGTCCGTTTGTAGCAAGAGCAAGTTCACATTTCCCAGAGAAATACTTTACAATTTCCTCTGCCCCGGGCAGCAGATCCGTTCCCATAGACAGATTTTTAAGATAAACAGGACTTATTTCTTCGGCTTTCAGCTTCAGACCTGCCTGCTCAAAGAATTTCCTGAACCTTTCGGTACGAAGTTCTAGAGAGGAGATCTTCTTGTCCTGAAAATCCTGCCAGACCGCTTTATTGATTTTTTCATAAGATCGATGCAGCTCATTCAGCTTTGAGGTTACACCAAAGCTGCTGAGGGTTTTTAAAAAAGCATTTTTTTCAGCACTGTCAAAATCAAAGAGAGTGCCATCAGCATCGAATAAAATTAATTTGTACTTCATTTTTATATCAGATCCTTTTCTTAGTTTTATTGTCATCAATAATGATCTCCCATTTGATCCCCTTTCGGGAGACATAATCAATCTTACCTTTTAATTGATATTCAACAAGATTCACAGCATTTTTAAGACCCAGTCCACTTACTTTTTTCAAATCCATACCAACAGGAAGACCGACACCATTGTCTTCAATTTTGAGAACGAGCTTATTCTCTTTATCGCGCCTCAATTTTATTTTCAATACACCTTTCTTTTCTGCAGGAAAAGCATGCTTGAAAACATTGGATATCAGCTCTGTAAGCACCAGTCCAAGCGGAATGGAAGTATCTACAGAGGTAAAAACATCTTTCAGATCCAGCTCCAGCTTTATTCTCTTCTCATCGATCATGTAACTACTGCTCAACAGCTTCAGAAAATCATTCAAGTAATCCTTGAAATTAATATGAGAGAGGTCTTGAGCAGAATAAAGTTTCTGATGAACGAGTGACATGGAATTTATCTTATTAACCATTTCCAGGAAGTATTCTTTCTGCTCTTCTTCTTTGATCGTTCTGGATTTCAGCCGTAACATGGAAGCGACAACCTGCATATTGTTTTTTGTTCTGTGATACAGTTCTTTAAGAAGAAGATCTTTCTGTTCCAGAGCTTGTTCCAGATCATTTTCTTTTGCTTTCAGATCGGTTATATCCAGCACATAATTCAAGCCTTCCGCTATATCTCCTTCCTGATTATAGACGGGAGTTCCCCAGATGCCGAATTTTCTATCCTGCAGATCAACTTCATAATAATAAGATTCCCCTTCGAACGTTTTCTTTTCCATCTTATCAGCAGCGCCTGTCAATTCCGGCGGGAATACTTCATACATTGTTTTACCGATACACTCTTCCGGGATAATATTTACTTTCTCTAAAGCTTTACCAGCCACCATTTTATAACGGTAGTTTTTATCGAACAGAAAGATAGCTCCATTTGGAAGCTGTTCCGCCAGGGTTCTGTAGCGCATTTCACTTTCTTGAAGTTCCTGATCTTTTTTCACTTTTTCTGTGATATCTCTGTTAACACCTACCATATGGAGAGGTTTACCATTTGCATCCCTGGTGACGATAGCATGGGCCTCTAAATGTCTGATCGAATTATCCGGCCAGATGATTCTAAATTGAGCATGGAATTCTTTCTCCCCGGCAATAGCTTTCTGAACTTCCTTATCTGCCCGTTGCAGGTCTTCAGGATGGACACCTTTCTGCCAGGCTTCATAAGCAGCTCCGAAATCAGACTTATTGATACCATAGAGTTCATACATCCTGTCATCCCAGGAAAGATGATCGTTAACCAGATCCAGATCCCAGATACCTGTTTGGGAACTTTCTGTCGCCAGCTTTAACCGTTGCTCATTTTCACGAGTTTTCTGTTCGGCTTCTTTCCGTTCGGTTACATCTGTTGCGAAATAAAGAATGGCAGGTTCTTCATCCCATATTATTGCAGTTCCGTTCAGGGAAACCCAGATGATATTGCCATCTCTTCTTCGAATTCTGACATCATAATTGTGCATCCTTTCACCTGCCTTCCTTTTCTGATAATTGGCAATCATCATGTCCAGATCCTCCGGTAACAGGATGTTAGAAATACTCATTAAACAGATCTCTTCATAATTATATCCGGTCATTTTCCAAATGGCAGGGTTTGCATAAACATATTTCATATCTTTCAAGACGAAAATACCTTCAGTCATATTGTTTACAACTGATCTGTATTTCTCCTCACTGGCTCGTATCAATTGTTCATTAACTTTCGATTCCGTAATATCAATAACGAATCCGTCATAATATTTCGTGTTACCTTCTTCACCCGTAATTGCTTGAGATGTGAGCAAAATCCAGACAGGATCGCCATCTTTTTTTCTGAACTGTAATTCCAGATTAACAACAGTACCGTCACCTTCAAGGTCATACTTTTCTATAAGTTTTCGCCGTTCATCTTTGAAGTAAAGGTCCTTCATGTTCAATTTCAACAGCTCACCGCTGTTCTTGTAACCAAGAATTTCAGCAAGTTTCTGATTAGCCGTAAGTATTTCTCCTTCCGGCGAAGACTGATAAAATCCCAGAGGTGCCAGAGTAACGATATTCCTGTATTTTTCTTCACTTTCGTGTTGCATTTTTTTAATTTTTTCTTTTTCTGTAATATCACGGACTAAATAAACCATGCCGACGGGATTTGATCTTTCATCCCGAATCACATCTCCGTTAACTTCACATTTTAGAAGTTCACCATTCTCTGCCACAAGCTTATATTGTTTTACTCCCAGAGGTTTTTTAAACATTTTTTCAGTATTGTTTAAGGCTCTTTCGCGATCATTTTCAGCAATGAAGTTGAAGATATTCTTCCCGATGATCTTTTCCTTCTTCAGATAACCTTTGAAGGCGTCAAGCGGATCATTAGCAAATGTGATAATACCATTAACATCTGTTCTGATGACCAGATCCGGAACGGTAAGCAGTAATTTCCTGTAAAGTTCCTCGCTTTGCGACAGCTTAACTTCCGCCAGTTTTCGTTCAGTAATATCTTCGAAGATCACAGCGAAGAGTTCCTTTTCTGGACTGAAGGCAACTATATTGAACCATCTTCCCAGATCTGTAGAATAACTTTCAAAATTAATTTCCACACCTTTCAGGGCAACCTTGCCGTAACGTTCTATCCAATTGGCAGGATCTTTTTCTGTACCGGGCAGAACCTCCGTAATGTTCCTTCCGATAACATTTTCCCTATCCAAACCAGTCATTTTCTCAAAAGCTCTGTTAATTTCCAGGAACTGGTAATTTACCGGTTTTCCTGCGTCATCAGTAATTATCTTATGCAAAGCGAAAGCATTTAGCATATTATTAAAAATCGATTGGAATCTGGTTTCTTTTTCTCGACGCTCGGTGATATCATAGCCCATGGAAATAATACTACCATCATGTAATCTGAAATCTGCCCAGATCTGATCTTTGTACGAACCATCTTTTGCTTTGACGTGAAACTCCTGGAAGACACCATCCGCTTTTTTAAGTTTTTCAATTATTTTTTTCTGTATCATCTTATCAGGATAAAATAATTTTAAGGGTTCCCTTAAGGTTGAAACCTCTTGCTCGGTCCAGCCCAGTTGTTTTTCACATTCTTTGTTCCAGAGAAGGCATTTACCATCATCGTTAAATGAATCTATCATAATGGGTGCATTTTCAATAATCATACGGAATTTTTCTTCACTTTGTTTAAGTGTATTTTGAACCAGCTTCTGTTGGGTGAAATCTGCAGCGATCAAGATGCCGGAAACAAAATCTTCGTTATAATTTTTTACAGCTTTAAATTTGATCTTTAAATATGAGGTTTTATTGCCAGCCACCGAAGTGAACCAATCATCGAAAGTGGCTTCACCTTTGCGGATAGATTCTTTTACAGCTGTAGTAAATTTCTTGTTTTCCAGCTGATTGATCAAATCCAGGCCAATGAGTTTTTCCTTACTTGAGCCCATAATATCGGTAAAATGATTATTACAGTCTATTATAATCCCGGTTTTATTATATTGCGCAATGCCAATAGGTGAATTGGAAAAGATACTGCGATATTTCTCCTCATTATCCTGCAAAGCCAGTTCAATAGCCTTCCGCTCTGTAATATCTTTAGTTACCGTTATGAGGCATTTTTTCCCCTTCAGCATTACAATTGAAGCGGATAGAATGACAGAGATGTGTTTACCCTGTTTTGTCTTGAACCTGGACTCAAAACCTTTTATAATTCCATTTTGCAGAACCGTCCGGATCATTTTATCCCTAGCGGCGGGGTCTACCCACAGACCAATGTCAGAAGCGGTTTTCCCTAAAGTTTCATCTTGTGACCAGCCGAACAGATCGGTAAAACTTTTATTTACTTCAATGCATTTCCCTGTATCAAGTTCGATCACAGTTAGAGGATCGGGAACAGTCAGAAAGATTTTTTTGAGTGTGTTTTCGCTTTCAAAATTTTTCGTTATATCTTCAACATTACCTAGAATACCGACAACTTCATCCCCACTTTTAATTGGGTTGAAATAATATTTTACCCAAATGGCTTTGCCCCATTTGCTGACAAAAGAATCTTCCCCTACTATTATCTCGCCTGTTTCAATAGCTTTTTTCACAGCTTTGGAATAACCAGTTTCTATTAGAGGTTTGAATGTGAGCATATTGATTTTCTGAGTTTCCTGTAGTGATGGTAACCCCAGTATTTCCAGCATTTTTGGGTTTGCTTCCAGGATATTGCCCCGTAGATCGATATAGATAATTCCGGAAATAGAATTAGAAAAGAGACTGTGGAATCTATTAACACTTTCTATCAAGGCAAGTTCAGCTTCCTTTCTATCTGTTATGTCTTCAGCAATACTGGCAAATTTAGTAATCACTCCTTTGCTGTTGAAAATTGGGTAAGATCTATCAAATATCCATTTAGTCTTTCCTGAGGTAGTTATTATTCTGTATTCCAGTTCGCAATAAACTCCATTTCCGGCTGAAGTAGACGATATCCTCTGGACTCTCTCCAGGTCATCAGGATGAATTATACTCTGCCAGTTCATTCTATCGTCATAAGCACTGGCAACAGGCATTTCAAATACTCTTTCAAAGGATGGGCTAACATAGACCAGTTCCTTGTTCTGCCAATTGGTAAGCCAATAAACCTGATCCAGATTTTCAGCTAGAAGTCTGAAATTTTCGCCGCTTTCTTCGGAGGCCTTTTCAGCCTTCAGTTTATGGATGAACATAGAGAGTTGTTTTATAAAGGCTTCCACCAATTCGGTATCTATAAAAAGAGACTTATATGTTGTGACTATTGAGATGTTGCCGAACATTATTTCATCTTCCTGAAAGGAAATACTATGGATTTTTTTCACATCCAGAAATTTAAGCAGTTTTTCTTCCAGCCCTTTTTGCAACATACCATTGGTAAGAGTATTAAGATCGAAATCAAGTTGTTCCAATTTTCCGCTGATAATTTTTCCGTAATGAATGTTCCGGATATTTCCCTTCATATTCATTATATCAAACCCGAAAAGGGCTGATATTTTTTTTAAGACTTTATCCACTCCGCTGATGTACTGCATACGCCAGATATCTGTTTCATTGTCGAATTCCACAATCGTAACGATACCTTTTTCCCCAATCAGCTTATAAAGCACTTCCGCTGCATATTTATACAGACCCTTTATAGTATTATATCCGGATAAATCTTTTACAGCCTGCAACAGGAATTCTGCCTGCTGACTGCGCACAGTAAGTTCTTCCTTAAGTGACTTCACTTGTTCCTTCAGAACCAGAGCTTCATATTTTAGAAGGTCGATTTCATTCTTCATATCATATCCAATCTCTTATATTCTTTTAACATTTAATTTATCATTGAATTTAAGTATCCATTTCAGGCCAGCATCATTTTCATAATCTATAATCCCCTTCATCTGATACTCGAGCAGGTTGATAGCATTATAGAGGCCAAGAGAATCCAGCTTTCGCAGATCCATCCCGGGAGGGGTCCCTACACCATCATCTTTGATCTCAATTACGATCATCCCATCTGTATCCATATAAAGACTCAGTTTAACAGTTCCCTGCCTATTTTCTGGAAAAGCGTGCTTAAATGTGTTGGAAATAAGTTCAGTAACCACCAGACCCAGAGGGGAAGCTGTATCTATTGATACTTTAACATTATCCAGTTCAAAAATAAATTTAACATTATCATAGGCATTATAACTGCTGCCAAGTCTTTTTACCAGCTCTTTTAAATAAATATCCAGATCCAGGCTTGAAAGATCATGCGACCTATAAAGTTGCTCGTGAACCAGCGCCAGGGAAACGATCTTACTGTTGATCTCTTTCAGCTCATGACTCAGGGCACTTTCTTTGAATTGTCTGATCTTGATCTTAATTAGGGAAGCAACTACCTGCATATTATTCTTAGTTCGGTGATAGAGTTCTTTAATGAGAATGTTCTTTTCTTCCAAACTTCTTTGTATATTTTCATCCGCCTGAATTCTTTCAGAGATATCACGGGTTGACCCCTGCAATCCTACAGGAAATCCCTGTTCATTATATATGAGTGTTCCATTGATCTCAACCGGAACAGTAGATCCATCTTTTCTAAGCATCTTAGCTTCAAAAATGACATGTTTGAAATTTTTATATTTTTTTATCGAACCAAGAGCGATTTTTGCCATTTTAATAAACTCTCTTCTGGTTGCATGTTCCGACAGATAAGAGCCGGTCCACTCTTTCTGAGTGTGTCCGGTTAGTTTAGAAATGGAAGGGCTGACATAAGTAAATTTCAGCCGAAGATCCATCTGCCAGATCACGTCAACCGAGTTATCTGCCAGGAAGCGGTATTTCTGTTCACTCTCACGCAAAGCTTTTTCCGCTTCCTTTCTTTTCCTGATATCATCCTGTAGTTCTCGTGTTTTTTTATTAACCATGGCTTCCAGTTTTGTGTTATCATATTCAATAGACCTGCGTTCTTTTTCCAGTAATTGGCGGAAATAGAATTCCTTCCTGGTATAATATTCCAGCACATATCCACCGAACATACCCAGCAGATTGGCACTGAGGAGGAAGAAGAAATTTATATTCAATTCCCTTGTTAATTCTGCAGGAAAGAAATTAGTGGAAAGCAAATAGAGTAGTATTAGAATAAAACCGTTTATAGTGGCCCAGATAAAGCGTAATCTGATCAGCATATAATTATAGATCAAGACCAGAATTATACCTGTGTAATAAATTACGCTATCTTCGGAAGGAATTATAATCATCATAAAGACTATGGCTGCACCCGATATTATTATATCAATTGATGCTGCCAGTTGCCAGAATTTATGGAAACTCTTTAAATAAGATAACATAAGAACTACCAGGATAACCGGGCAGACAATTAGAAACCGGATCATATGAAGCTGGGTTTTAACCTCGGGGAAAGCATAAGAATCAAGCAGTGTGAACACAGAGAAATAAAATATACCCAATAGAAAGGAGACCCTCAGTAACACTAAAGAAGATTTAAAATAATCGGCCTTGAATTTCTTCTCCAGATCTTTTTTAAAACTGAGGTTAAAGAAATTTAAGTCCATTTTATGTAATAAAGATCTGGAATGATCTAATTTAGCTTTATGTTTCTTTTTCTTCATTGCCTTCCCTAAACCTTTATAAGTTGAAGCGTAAAAGCAGACTGGACTGTAAATCCTAAACCCTGGTTCGTATTCAGGATATATCCCAGTTCTCGCAGGATCACATCTTCATCATCTTCGATAAGCAGAATTCGATAATGAGGCTTAATATAATCAGGGCAAGACATTAAAACTCCATTTTTGGCAGAGGAGGAGGAAATGGAGCTTTCCAGATAAATTTCTAGTACTATCTGGATTTTTGCTCATTTGGCCTCCTAATTATTTTCAATAACTGCTTTAGAAATTCATTATTGATTTATAAGCAATATTAATTCCATATCTCTTTCGCCTTGCGCTAAGGAAGCTAACCCACTCAAATATTAACAGTTAGATTAAGCTAAAGAATTCTGATGAAAAAACTTCTCAGATCTGCTCAATTTTATTTGTCAATTTGACTAAGGTGCCATTTTTCCAACATTCCTACTTTGAAAAAGTGGATAATCACATATATTCCATAAAGCTGATTTTTTAATTCAGGATAAACTATATTAAACCGATCGACGATTAACAGAATTTTAATGGATTATTAATATTCCTTTCAGGCTGATATTTAAAAAGCTTTGACTAAATTATACAAACATAACAATGTGTATTATAAATTTGTTGTTTTAAAAATAATAATTCAGTTAAAAAAAATGGGTAACTTGGGTGAAATGAAAAAACAGATGGAGATTGAAGAATTAAAGCAGCAGATCACCCGATTACAGGAACAGAACACTAAGCTGAATAAACAAATTCATGGTTTTTTTAAACAAAAGTCCGAATTTCTGAAAAATGAATCACGCTATAAAGAAGCCCAGATTTTAGGAAAAATTGGAAATTGGGAGTTTAATATTCAGGAAGAAACCTTCTGGGGATCTGAAGAAGCTAAAAAGATGTATGGTTTTGATCCTGAGCAATCAGACTTTACTTCGGAAGAAGTAGAAAATTGTATCCCGGAACGCCACAGAGTTCATCAGGCTTTGATTGATTTAATAAGGGAAAATAAAACTTACGACCTTCAATTTGAAATAATCACTAAAGATAAAGGCATTCGTAAGATAATCCATTCTATTGCGATCCTGGAATTAGATAAGACCGGTAAACCATCAAAAGTTACAGGTATTGTTACTGACATTACAGAAAGGAAAAAAATAGAATCCAAACTCAGCGAAAGTGAAGAGTTATTCAGCATATTATCCGAAACTACCCCTTCTGCCATAATGATCTACCAGAATGATAAATGGGTTTACGCTAATGCAGCTGCCTCACAAATTTCAGGTTATTCCCGGGATGAATTAATGCAGATGCACTTCTGGGAATTTGTACACCCAGAATTCCAAGAATTAGTAAAAAAGATGGGCTTCAGACGTCAAAACCAAGGTAATGCTCAGAAAAATTATGAATTCAAGATCATAACAAAACAAGGTAATGTCAAATGGGTCTGGCTTAATGGTGCCAGTACAGTATATAAAGACAACCCGGCAGGTATAATCACAGTTGATGATATCACTGATTTCAAACAGGCTCAAATTGAGCTTGAAGAAAGTGAAGATAGATTTAAATTTTTGTCTGAAGCAACTTTCGAAGGAATCGTGGTTCATAATCGAGGTATAATATTCGATGCTAATGATTCCTTCGTGAAGATCACAGGATTGCGTAGAGAAGAAGTTATTGGAAAGAACCTGTTAGATTATATCCCAAAACTTAAAGATCGGGCCAAAATAGTGATGAATATGGCTAAGGGGAAAACCGACCCTTATATTGTTTCAGCAAAGCGTACGGACGGCAGCCGGTTGACTGTTGAATTGGAAGCTAAAAATATTACCAGATCCGGGAAACGGCTTAGAATAGCAGCTGTGCGAGATATCTCAAAGAGAGTGGAAGCTGAAAAAAATGCTGAAGAAATCAGTAAAAGATATCGAAATATTTTCGATTCGGCACCAATTTCCATTTGGGAAGAAGATTTTTCCGAGGCATATAAATATATTGAGTCCCTAAAATTGAAAGGTGTAAAAGATTTTGATAAATTCTTCAAAGAAAATCCTCAAGAAGTTGCCATCTGCTCTCAAAAAGTTAAAATTCTCGATGTAAATAAAACTACACTTTCGATGTTCAGGGCAGCTTCAAAAAAAGATTTTTTAAATAATCTATATTCTATTTTTACTGTAGACTCACTTATTACCTTCAGAGAACAATTGATTAAAATTGCTAATAAGGAAATCTTTTATAAAGGTATGTGTATTAATAAAACATTTTGACGGCAGATTGTTAAATGTCTACCTTAGATGGAATACCGTTCCCGGTTACGAGAATGATTACTCCAAAGTACTGGTTTCATTGATGGATGAAACTGAAAAAGAAAAAGCCCTTGAATTACTCCAGAATAGTCAAAAGCAGATGACTGCCATCATGAACGATCCTGCAACTTTTTTAGGCATTATAGACCCCGATGGCACATTGTTGAGTGCAAATGATTCTGCGCTGGAATTTATCGGGAAAAGTATCTCTGAACTAAAAGGTATGAAATTCTGGGAAACACCCTGGTGGACTCATTCAAAGGAGCTACAGGATAAACTTCAAAGCAGTATAAATGAAGCTGTTAAAGGCAATGCCACACATTTTGATGCCGATCACATAGGAGTAAATGGTCAAAGGATCTTTGTGGATTTTTCTATTCGCCCGGTTACCAATAATCAGGATATCATAGATAGCCTTATTGTTGAAGGTTTAGATATGACTAAACAGAAACTGGCTGAAGAGAAAATTACCAATTTACTTACTGAAAAAGAAATGCTGCTACATGAGGTTCATCACCGCATAAAAAACAATATGGCCACAGTGGAAAGCCTCTTCAAAATTAAAAGTATGATGAGTAAGGATGAAAAAATAAAAACGGCTTTCCAGGAAGCTATTAGCCGATTGAGCAGCATGAGAGTTCTTTACGACAAGCTTTATAGATCCAGTGATTTTGAATCAATCTCTCTTCAGGAATATTTACCTGGCCTGGCACAGGAAGTTATCACGGTCTTCCCCATCGGTTCTGAAATTAAACTTGAAACAGAGATAGAAGATATTTCTATTCCCTCAAATGTTAATTTCCCGGTCTGTATTATGATCAATGAATTGATTACAAATGCCATGAAATACGCGTTTAATGACAAAATAAAAGATAAGAAGATCATCGTAAAAGCCGAACGGGAAAACTCTCACGTTAAAATTACTATTATAGATAACGGAATTGGGTTGCCAGCTGATTTTGATCTGGAGAAATCAGATGGTTATGGTGTTAAACTGGTTAAAAATCTGGCAAAACAAATAAAAGGTGAGATAATTCATACTGTTGATAATGGTACCAGATGGATTCTTACATTTGACATTTAATTATAATCCCAATTGATATTTTTATTGAATTTTCAAATTGAACAAGATTTCAGCCACTAAGACACTAAGGCACAAAGGCACAAAGAATATTTAATTGTCAAAACCTAGGATGCAATAAAATCGCAGAATTACTTTTTTTTCTTCCTTCTACCTTCAATTTTCTTTCTGAATCATGATTTCCAAGATTGACAACAAGATTCTCAGGATTATGTGCAGTCTAATCTAAACCTCTAAACTTTACTATATTTTTCTCCAAACTTCTACACCTCAATCTCAACCTAAACCTAAACCTGAGCTTGATATTTTCTCTTCTGCCCCTTGATCTTTGATCTTTGGCCCTACTTAATCCTCTGCTATCCTTGTCCTTGATCACGTACCATGTACTACCTGATAGCCGGGTCTACCTTCTACTTTTTCGTCTTCTGTCTTCTACCTATTTACATTTTATTTTAATTATAAACACCGCCCCATGGGGTTCATTGTCTTCAACTTCTATTGTTGCATCCATAATAATTAAGGCTTCTTTTACAATATACAACCCTAAACCGGACCTGCCGGTATTTTTGGTTTTGAACCCTTCCTCGAATATCCGACCCTTATCCTTGTCGGATATCCCGGTACCGAAATCTCTGATCTTGATTATACATGTTCTGTCATCATTTCGCTCTACCTCAACGATTATCTTCTCAGTTTTACCGTGATAAATGGCATTGCTGATAATATTGTTAAAAACAGAATGGATTGATTCATTAGCCAGGATAGTACAGTTCCCTTTTACTTCCAACTCTATTTCAGGATATAAAAGTTTTATCTGCTTAAGGATTACATTTGTCTCAACAGGAACCATTTTCTTATCAATATTCGTAATGGATTGAAATTCTTTCATTTTCTTTATAAGTTCAATACTGGAGGCGATCTTTTTATATGTTTCATCCAGAAACATCTTATCCTGTTTCTTGCTGTAAAGATTAAGCCCACTTTGAATAGCTACCAGATAATTGGTCAGATCATGCCTTAGTATCTTATTGATCAGGTCCAGCAGGTGACGATTTTTCTCCAACTCCTTCTTGTCCCGATTCCATTCAGTAATATCGCGGAAGATCCCTATGCTACCAGTCACCCTCCTCTTATGATCAAACAACGGCGATGCCGTTATCATCACTTCTCTCAGCTGTCCATCCGGTCTCGTAATAATAAGCTCATAAGTTGAAGAAACCCCCATTTTTCTGGATCTGGTCTGCTGGGTGACCAGTTTAAAATCTTCCGAACTAATGAAATCTTTAAGATTTTTCCTTTCCACTTCCTCTACCGGTATACCCAGAATTCTGGACGCAGCTGGATTCGCAAACAACAGGTTTTCATTCAAATCACCTATTAAAACACCTTCACCCTGATTATCAACCAGGTTTTTGTATTTCAATTCACTTTCAATTATCACTTTCCTGTCAGAAACATGCTTATCTATCATTTTATTTATTAATCCTGCCAGTTGCAGAAATTCATCGTAATCCAGTTTCTTTAGATCGATCTTCTCTGAACTTTTGTCAGGAAGATTAAAAAATCGTTCAAATACACTGAAATTCCTTCTTAAATTCAAAAAAACTCTTCTTGCTATTAGAATACTAAAGATCAGTAAACCAAAAATTATTAAAACTATCTGTACCAGATTTTTATTTATGCCCCTTCTTTTCTCTTTTTCCAACTTTACAATCTGCTCATTAAGATCATCTTCATAGAAACCTGCACCAACTATCCACTCCCAATCCGGAATACCCTTTATAAAAGAGATCTTCGGACTTAATTTGTCCTCCCCCATTTTAACAAATTCGTACTCAATATAATCACCATCGATTTTAAGGGCAGCTTCCTTTTCTTTCTCCAGCAGCTCAACACCATCGGTTCCTGTAACATTTTTCAAGTTAAGATTGTCTTTAACCAGGCTCACCATTAGTAATTAACTGTGTCCCATCAAATTTATTAACAAATATGTAACCTTCCTTACCAAATCTGATTTCAGACAACCTTTCCAGTATATTGCTTTTAATATCTTCTTCCACATCATCTAAGTAGTCTCCGGTTCCGATATACCAGTTGAATGGCTTGAACTCTTTTACAAAAGTTATCTTGGAATAGACCATTCCATCTTTACTATCAGGTTTTCTCCAGAAGTCTATCAAAAATCCCTCGCCTTGATTTTTTACTACTTCCAGTTCATTTCTGATAACATAATTTCCCTTGTCATCCTGCAGGTCTATCAGATCGGTCCCTTCATATTCCGGGAAAATGGGATACAACTGCTCTACACCATTCATGTCGACAGCAAAATAATAACCCCGGCCTTCATTGAATCTTATCGGTCTTAATGCTTCCTTTACCAGATCTTTGATCTCTGATAAACTTCTTTTGTCCCGATTTACCTCATACAGATGCATCGTTATGTCGTAAGCACTGTATAATCTTTTTTTGATATCCCCTTTTAATATTGTCTCCGCTTTCGATCTATTGTATTCAATGTAATCGACAACATCCTCAACTTCAGACTTGGCCTCCATTTTCTGCTGTATTACAAAATTCGATCTCAATTGGGTGATCTCATTTTGATAAAATCCGATAACATCCAGAACCCAGAAAACACCGGCAACAAGTATTGAAATAATTGTTATTGATATGAAACTAATCAGTATAACTCTTGAAATTTTATTTTTTCTTCCCATAGCCCAACTCTAAATGCATTTCCTGTACCATTATTAATATCTCTCAAATCATAAATGTATATTTATTTCCGCCGAAAAGAGTTGTAAACATAAAAAAGATATTCACAACTATCAGGAATAAATAAATCACTCATTCTATAAATAATAATTTATCATTTTGACATATCTGCGGAAATATCCTGCAAATCTTTAATACTTGCTTCCAGTCGACTAATCTTTTCATCCCTATGCCTGATTATTTCTTCCTGATCAGAGATGATCTTTTCATACTTTTGTTTGGTAATATTCTCATAGGTCAAAATAAATTTCAATGAAAGCCTGATCTTTTCCATCAGTTTCTGCAGTGCTTCTATGTCTCTTTTATTATACAGGGATCCGTCAGTTTTATTCCCGAGAGCTAGAAACCATTTATGTCCTTTCTCATATAGAAGCCTGAAAATAAGCGAAAAACTGCTGATGTCCTGCAGATCTTTTACGTGATTCGTGATACGGATCAATTCCAGATCAGCCAGTTTTGCCCGAATATCTTCGATCAGAGAATTTTCAACAATGTTCGCTCCCCTTATCTCATTGTATTTGTAACCGCCCAGTTTGGGATCAAAAGAGATCATGGCAACCTTTGTTACGGAAAGCTTTGCTATTAGATTATCACAGATGTACTCCTCAAAACCTTCAATGATCCCTTCTTCAGAAATATCTCTCGTAAAAGTTTCAGCCTTCTCCAGAAAATCAAGATCCGAAGAATTTAACCTCTTATCTACTATTTTCTCAGCATAATTTCTCACTGGATTGAAAAAGAGCAGAAGCCCTATCGTAGCTGGGATCCCCGCGATAAATTCAGAACCAAAGAACCTGCCGAAAACTGATTGCAGAATTTCTCCCAGCGTATAATCTAACATACCGAATAGAATAATGAATATGAACCCAACCAGTGAATAAATCAAGGTGCTTCTAATTTTCACGTCAAGCGCTGTACCGGTAAGCAGACTCCAGGAAAATGACCCGAAAAACCAGACGATACCCAGAATAAAACCGATGAGAGGTAACAGGAATACGATGCCCAGTGCTATCGCTATAAATTCTTCCATCGCCAGCAACTGTGTGAATCCAGCTATGGAGCTGATACCGACAATTATCGATATCAAAATGGCCATGATGAATAAAACCAGTATACAGGTTAAAGAGAATCCTATTCCACCGAAGGCACCCAATAGCCTTTTCAACTGGATGTTTTTCTCTTTCCGATATTGCTTCCTTAAAAGGAGGAATCCTTTTATCAGCCAGAATACAGCCCATATATTGCTTACGGTCGCATTAAATCCTTCCCCTTTTAACAGGTAGAATATCAGGAATATTCCTGCCGAAATAAGATAAAGCCTGCCGATCTTCTTTGTAACACCTGTTTTAATTACTATGAAATGATAAAATAGAATTCCCCAGAAAGGTGAGATCAGCCTGGTCCAGATATCCAGAATTGGTCCTGGCAGTAAATAAGCTGCTTTGGGCAGAAATAAAAATAACAGGAAAATAGCAATTAACAGGTTTTCCTTAACCCGGCTGTAACGGAGAATAATGTAGGAATTGGAAAGTGCAAAGATCACCAGAAAAAGATAGATGCACAATTCCACTACCTTTAATATGTCAATAATCTTGTAAGTCCTTATTTGATATGATTCAACAACTCCCGTTAAAGTATCACGAGCTGTTATCTCGAATCATCTCTTTTCCGTTAATGATCTGAGGATACAAGAGGTCCTGAAAAAAAGCTACTTGTTCCGAATCATCCTCAATATTGAAGTTGATACCTGAACTTTCAATCTGACGATCTTCATCCTCTTCCTCAGTAAATGTCAGGAAAGAATCAACCGCTGTAATAGTCTTGTTTTTCAACAGATCACGATAAGATTCATCCCGGAATTTAGTAATCTTTCCTTCTTTTAAAGTAAAAGGAAGACTTCTGGTAACAATCCCTTCCGAAAGGAAAAAACCCAGGTTTATCAGGTAGACCATAACGAACAGGACATATATCAGCCAGGCTGTTCTGTAAAGGCTTCTTTCACTCAGTTTCAATAGTTTTATCTTCTTCATCTAACCTGTTCCTCAGGGTTTCTAGTTCCTTCTCATATTGTTTTATCAACAAATTTTTCTGTTTTATTTTCCCCAGATACTTATTCGTCACGATCACATCATAGGCCAGAATAAATTTTAAGGAAAGCTTGATCTTATTGGTCAATTTAAGGAAGGCTGCTTCATCTTTTCGCGAATATACTGTCCCATCATTCTTTTTACCCATAGCCAGGAACCACTTATGTTCTTCTTCATAAATTATGGGAAGTATAAGGCTGAAACTAGAAATATCCTGGTCATTCTCATTCACGATATAACTTTTGTACATTTCATTGCGTTGAAGAATATCATGAATATCCTCTACCCGGGAATTCTCGATCACATCAGAGCCGCGTATCTCGTTGAAAATAAAATCACCTGCTTTCTCGTTAAAAGAAATCAACGCAACCTTCTTGATCGGCAGTCTGTGGATCAGATTCTCACAAATGTACTCTTCAAAACCCTCGATCACCCCATCTTCGGTTAAATTCTCGGAAAACGTATCCGCTCTTTCCAGGAAATCCAGATCAGATGTATTCAGCTTGGAATCCACCAGAGCCTCCACCCTGTTGCGGATCGGATTAAAAAATACCAACAGCCCGATCGTGGCAGGTATCCCTGCAATGAATTCCGATCCGATGAAATTTCCAAACAATGTCTGCAGCAACTCTCCTAGGGTATAGTCCACCAGTCCAAATCCCGTCACAAACAACACACCCACAATCGTAAAGATCAGCGTACTTCTGATCTTCACATCCAGCACAGTGCCCGTCAGCAAACCCCAGGTAAAAGAACCGAAAAACCACAAAATCCCCAGCAGAAAACCAAACCCCGCCAGAATAATCCCGCTTATCAATACGATCGTAGTTAAACCCGTCACCTGTAAATCTATTCCACCGGACAACAGATAGATAAGCAACAGCAAAAATACCGCAACAACCAGACAGATCAACGATATCAGGATCCCGCGGAAAGCATTGATCAGCCTCTTTATCTCGATAGATTGAGATATTTTATAAGACCGCCCCAAAACAACGAAACTGTATATGAACCAGAATATCGACCAGATCACCAGAACAGGTGAAAGATCTAGTCCATTCAATTTGTATATTATAAAAAAAAGCAGTGCCATTGTAAACGTTGTAAGATATAGATAAAGCGTTCTGGCTTTACCTGGAACCTTCTGAACCGCATAATGGTAAAATAGGATCCCCAGCAAAGGCGTTATAAAAAACATGGGAGACTGCGATAGATCAATAAATGGAAGCGTATCCGGAAATGCCATAAATAAAAAGAAATATACTATTATGTAGTTTTCAGGGCTTTGACTGAAATTGAGGATCAGATGGGTGTTAAAAAATACGAAGAACATGAAAATAATATTGAAGATCAATATAAGAAATCTCGATTTATTCAAGCTCCGATCAGTTGTAATAGTTTTACTTAACGTCCCTTCTCCGGCAGCTGCCGGATCCCGATAAATAACCTCTACTTCCTTCTTATCTTGAATATAATCTGACAGCCTTCTCTGTAAATTACTCACTTCACTTTGTCCAAAAAGTCTTTTCCGGATAGGATTATACCTCATCCCGTTTTTCCCCGGAATATTACCGGTACCCTGAGTATCTAGATTGACCGCCCCACCGATCTGCAGAGAATCCAGGGCTACTATTACCATGTTATTTAATTGGTCATCTACATTTTCCGTGCTGATCAGAAAACTCGCCTCATCTATCTGGAAAGGTAAAGTATGAACGGAAAGTTCAGTTGAAACTGCGATTATCCAGTTCAATAAATTCAAGATCAATAAAATATAAAATAAAAATCTGGCAAAAGATTCCAGATAAGAATACACCCTTTGTGTCATACCATCTCCCTTGCAACCTGTTCAAAATAGTACTTGACCAAAAATAATGTCAATCCTTTAAGAATTCGTATTTAACATTGGAGAAAGTATGATCCTGAGAAAACAAACTAGAACGATTAAGCTGGGAAACACACTGATCGGAGGCAATAATCCGATTACTATTCAGTCTATGACCAATACCGATACCAGGAATAAACAGGATACATTAAACCAGATCCGCCGGCTGGAGAAAGCAGGCTGCGAAATAGTCCGTCTTGCTATACCAGATCAAATAGCTGCTGATGCAATTCCTTTTTATAAAAAGAATACCACCCTGCCTTTAATAGCAGACATCCATTTTGATCACAAGCTGGCCATCAACTCAATCAAGAATGGAATAGACGGATTGAGAATAAATCCTGGCAATATCGGCAGCGAAGCCAGGGTCACCCAGATCATCGAAGTTGCCAGAGACAGAATGGTTCCTATCCGGATCGGTGTTAACAGCGGATCCTTAAGTAAAAGTACGATCAAAAGATACGGAGTTTCAGCCGCAGGTATCGTGGCAAGCGCTCTTGAACATGTAGCAATTCTGGAGAAACTTCATTATGAACAGATCAAGATTTCTGTTAAAACTTCTTCAGTTCCTCTTACCCTGGCCTCTTACAGATCCCTTAGCAGCAAAGTTGATTACCCGCTTCATCTTGGGATAACTGAGGCAGGCAGCCTGCAAAGGGGCACGGTAAAATCAGCGATTGGTATCGGTATCCTGCTGGCAGAGGGAATCGGAGATACGATAAGGGTTTCGCTGACTGCTGACCCGGTCCAGGAAGTCTTTGTTGCCGCAGAAATTTTAAAAGCACTGGATCTGAAAAAAGGACTGAAAATAATTTCCTGCCCCACCTGCGGCAGAACAGAAATAAATCTCATTGAAATTACCAGACAGGTTGAAGAAGAGCTAAAGGATTTGAGTGACAAAGATCTCACTATTGCGGTAATGGGTTGTGTTGTAAACGGACCAGGAGAAGCCCGGGAAGCTGATTACGGTTTGGCCGGCGGTAAAGGAGAAGGTCTTATCTTCAGAAAAGGTGAAATAATCAAAAAGGTACCTGAACATGATCTGGTAGGTGAGCTGGTTGCTGTTATCAAAGAAAACCTTTAAAAATTGTTTCATCCTATTCTGCGCTTTTTCCATCATGCCCCTCAGCCTGGCTGCTGAAATCACTATTTCGGATGTTAATTTTTCCGGCAATTTGCTTATTAAAGACGAACAACTGGAAACTAATATCAAATCCAAACCTGGTCACGAATATCTGCCAAGCCAGATAAACCGCGATATAGAATCTATTGCCAGCCTCTATTCAGAAAGGGGATTTTTCAACATTAATATCTTTTATCCTCAATTGGAATTCAATGATCCTGAATCCGTCTCAATCACCTTTGAAATTGAAGAAAATCCTGAAATATTATTAGATACTCTTTTTATTTCCGGTCAAAATTATATCAGCCTGGAGAAAAATGAAAAAGCGCATTACAATGCGCAATTTTCCTCTTTCAGAATTACCCGGCAAGATCATTGAGATCGTTAATTATTATAATGATGCCGGCTTTATGTTCG
This sequence comes from Cloacimonadaceae bacterium (SeqCode), assembly GCA_942491655.1. Taxonomy (GTDB): domain Bacteria; phylum Cloacimonadota; class Cloacimonadia; order Cloacimonadales; family TCS61; genus SDB. Next base: position 135,277 of record CALOBL010000019.1, on the reverse strand, counting down.
CCCGGGCGGAACTTGACAGCATCCAGTTTATCGAACCTCACTTTTACGCTTTTCTTACTATTTCAGAGGACGAATATATAAACATAAAAGAATTCCTTTTTAAAGGAAACGAACACAGCACCGAAAATTCCCTCTTGAAGATAGGACAACTGGAAAATGTAAATTATCTTAATCCTGCGATTCTGAAACAGGCAGAAGACCGTATCAGCAACAGACCCTACATTAAAAAATGTAACCTGTATCTACTCGATCATGAAACACTGCTTATTGAGGTTGAAGAGGACAGAATGACCTTCCTGTCAGGAGTCCTGGGCTACAACAACAGAAGCAACAACACCCGCTCATTTAACGGTTTTCTCGATATCAGGTTCCTTAATCTTTTTGGCTCAGACCGCTCACTTGGGCTTAACTGGCAGAATACTGCGTCCGACATCAATACAATTGCCCTCACCTATCACGAATCCGGCCCCGCAGGTATTCCACTTAACGCTGACTTCATTCTTACTAGAGAAGAAGTCGATTCAACCTATATACGTTCCGAACTTACTTCTGAAATCTATTATTATCAATTCTACAATAAATATGGTGTTTCTGCCTCCATTAATACGATTTACCCGGGTAGCAGACGTCCTAAACTTGTAGCCAGAAACGACCTAACAAAAGCAGGCTTGTTCTGGGAATACTCTAACGTCTTTACCGGGAATCCCTTAACTGGAAATCAACTGAGAATAGGTTACTACAATGTTTTTTACAAAAAAAACAAGACCAGTTCTTCTCGCCAGCAAACCGATATATTCGGCAGCACTTTTATTAACGTTTCCGGGAAAAATGTCCTCGCTCTCAGGCTTAATGCCAGAGCAATGGAGAATAAAGATCTGGAGTCATATGAACTATTCTCATTGGGTGGAAAAGATGATCTCCGAGGCTATGCCGAAGATCAGTTTAAGGGGCATGTCGTTTTCTGGTCTAATCTGGAATTCCGCTACCTACTTTCCTATAGTTCCAGAGTATTTGCCTTTTTTGATTATGGATTTGTTCAGAAATACGAATCCAGGTCGGGAAAATTATTCGGAACTGGTATTGGCTTAAGGTTTAACACTAAACTTGGCTTATTGGGCATTGATTACGGTATCGGCTACGAGAATGGTAAATTCAGAAATCCACTTGACGGAATAGTTCATTTTGGTTTAGAAACTAAATTATAAATTTGGGAGGTGCTATGGAAAGAATAGGACAGCTTAGAGTAGGCGTTTATGTGGATGTTTCCAATATAGCCCAGAATGGCGGTTTTGGTATGCAGTACGATGTTCTGCGGGAATTTGCCTGCCGCAACAATGGTGTTGCAATCAGACTGAATGCTTATGTAGCTTATGATGAAGAAATGGCTAAAAAAAATCCTGATTATAGATTTAAAGCCAACAGTTTTCACTCTGTTTTACGAGATTTTGGCTTTAAGGTTATCGTAAAATATGTTAGATGGTTCATCGATGAAAACGGTAATAGATTCGGTAAAGCCAATGCCGATCTTGATATGGCAGTAGACGCACTGATGCAATCTGAAAGACTTGATTATGTGCTGCTGGTTTCCGGTGACGGCGATTTCGTCCAGGTAGTAAGAGCACTACAAAATAAAGGCTGCCGGGTGGAAGTCCTGGCTTTTAAAAATGTATCTCATATTCTCCGGAATGAAGCAGATGTATTTACCTCCGGGTACCTGGTCCCGGATCTTATCGCTCAGGAACAGCCAGTTAATGGTAATTTCAAAATAGCCCGTGGTGTCTGCTATTCCTATTTCCCGAAAAAAAGTTTCGGGTTCATGCGCTTCATGAAAGATATCAGTGGCGGATTATGGATCACAGATTCCAGAAAATCATCTTCACCCTACGGTACTGCTTTTGCACACAGCTCCCAGTTCCCCGAGAATTTCGACCTGAAAACCCTGCCCAACCGGGAACAGATTTTTGAATTTGAACTGCATGAAGTAAAAGACAAAGGCTGGCAGGCTGAAAACATTAGAACAATTTATCAATATTAACAGCTATGAAACTAATCGGCAGATATATTAAGCTTTCCATTATTGATGTAGGAACCAATAACATACTTCTTTTAATGGCGAGGAAAAAGGCAGATAAGATCGAGATCCTCGATAGAAGATCCAGCATTTCAGCGCTTGGCAAAAACATGAAAGATAACTTCCTTACACAAAGTGCAATCAGAAGAACCCGTAATATCCTGAACGATTTTATCTCACGTTCAAGAATGTTTACTGATAATATCCTGGTAATTGGTACCAGCTGTTCCCGGGAAGCTAAAAATATCAGCCAGTTGAGTGACTGGCTCTGGGGAAAACACCATCTCAGGTATTTGATCATTTCCGGTGAACAGGAAGCATATTTAAATGGCCTTGCTAATAGCAGTGAATTCCCGGAATTAGATAAATTCCTGCTTTTTGATATTGGTGGCGGAAGTACGGAATTCACTTTGATCAGCCAAAAAAAAGTAGAAAGATCAATCTCACTGAATCTTGGTATCAGGAGACTCCAGAATGAATTCGGCAGAGATTTTTCCAATAAGGAAAAACAGACTGTAAAATTATTGGATAGCCTGCGCTGGGATGAAAAAGACATTCCTCTTGTAGGAATCGGTGGCACCGTAACCAGTCTGATCGCTCTAAAACTGGGATTACAGGAATACACCAGCGCTCAGGTTCACAAAACAAATGTTTCCCTGACCGAGTTGGAGCAAATTTTTCAGAAGATCAGACGGCTTTCACTAAAACAGATCGCCACTCTCCTTCCCTTCGATCCCAAACGGTCCGATATTCTACTTACCGGTACAATGATTGTAAATAAAATTCTGGCCTATTTTAAAGCTGATAATTTTTTTATCAGTGACAAGGGATTTCAATTTGGGATTTTGAATCTCAGGAATAAAGATCTGGTTGATCTCTATGAACATACACATTGATCAGTCTGGAGTTATAATGAGAAAATTTAAGCAGCGAACGCCTGATGATTTCGAGATCAGGATTAAAGATCAGAAAATCAGCAGAAATAATTTTACTATTATCGCAGGCCCCTGCACTATAGAAAACTACGAAGATCTACTTACAATAGTACAAAAACTCCACTCCATGGGTATCAGATTTTTCCGGGGCGGTGCCTACAAAATGAGAACTTCTCCTTATAATTTTCAGGGATTGGGTCATAAGGGGCTGGAATATATTAAACGAGCTGCGGAGGCTACCGATATGATTTCAGTATCGGAAGTGATCTCATCTGAAGATGTAAAAATGGTCTCTGAATATATAGATATCCTGCAAGTTGGAACCCGCAACATGCATAACTACAGGCTGCTAAGCAAACTGGGGAAGATCAGCAATCCCGTCATCCTGAAAAGGGGCATGAGCAGCACTATCGAAGAATGGCTCTTTGCAGCTGAACATATTATTGAAGCTGGGAACCCCAAGGTCATTCTCTGTGAAAGAGGAATCAGAACTTTTGAACCATATACACGCAATACTCTAGACATCTCGGCCATACCAGCTATTCATGAATTATCTAACTTACCAATCCTGGTTGATCCTTCTCACAGCTCCGGTAGAAGAAATATGATCAAGCCACTCAGTTGGGCTGCTGCAGCTGCCGGAGCAGACGGATTGATGATAGAAACACATTTCTCACCCGACACCACCGTTTGTGACAGTAAACAGACTATTGATTTCTCCATGCTGGAATCAATACTTAATCCCCTTAATAAGATTTTAAAAGAATTATGGAACAAAGATGCGGAGCGATAGAAAACCAACAATCACACTTATTGTCATGCTCCTTGTTAACCTGTTGCCTTTATTGGGGGTTTTCTTCCTGAACTGGAATGTCTTTGTGTTGATATTCCTCTACTGGCTGGAAAATGTTATAACGGGTTTTTACAATATCCTAAGAATGCTGGTTGTTAAACCCTGGAATATTCTGCACTGGATAGCTAAGCTTTTCACGGTAACATTTTTTACCATTCATTACGGTATGTTCACTTTAGTACATGGTGTTTTTGTCATCATGTTGTTTGGCGGAGAAGCCTACAGAAGTTTAGGGACCATCAATCCGCATATTATTTTATCCATTATTTCTGAATATCGGCTGCTTTATATTGTTTTAGCGCTTTTTCTCAGCCATGGAATATCATTTATCGTAAATTATATTGCAGGGAAGGAATACCAGAAAGCCGATCTGAAGACAATCATGTTCAGACCCTATGGGAGAATTATAATTCTGCACTTTGTAGTTCTAATCGGTGGTTTCTTAGTTATGGCCCTGCGCTCACCAAAGCTGGGAATTGTTCTTCTGGTCTGTTTAAAAACATTATTCGATCTGACAGCTCATCGAAAAGAACATTCTCCTGACAAAAAAAAGCTGCTGACTAATTGATCAATGTAAAGATCTGGCTATTTTAGCTCCCAGCTCTACGTTGTTCCTTACCAAACTGATATTTGCTTCTAACGATCGTCCTTCTGTAAGTTCCACTATTCTACGCAACAGGTATGGAGTTACCTGCTGCCCCGTAATACTCTTCTCTTCCAGTTCTTCAATTGCTTTATCGATGTATAAGCTCATTTCAGTTGCAGGTATTTCCGCTTCTAAAGGAACTGGATTCGCTATCAGCATACCCTGCCCCAAACCAAGTTGCTTATTCTGCTGAAAGATCGCAACTATCTCTTCAGGATCTCTGACTTCAGTAACTTTAAGCCCTGAATCACGTGAATAGAAGGATGGAAATATATTTGTTCTGTAACCAAACACAGGCACACTTACGGTTTCCAGATATTCCAGTGTTTTAGGAAGATCCAGGATAGCCTTTGCACCCGCTGAAACTACTATTACGGGAGTTCTAGCCAGTTCAGGCAGGTCGGCTGAAATATCAAAACTGAGCTCAGCACCCCTGTGAACACCACCCACTCCACCAGTAGCAAATACTTGGATCCCCGCCAGATAAGCTAGATACATTGTCGCTGCAACCGTCGTTGCACCCGTTTCCCTTCGCACAAGTACCGGCCCGATATCCCGCCTTGAAACCTTTTTAACATTTTCCTCAGTTGCCAGTCTCTGTAATTCTAACTCGTTTAGACCAATTTTTATCCGACCATCCATCAGGCAGATCGTTGCTGCCGTCACTCCATTTTTCTCTGCCAGATCTTCCAGACTCCTGGCAACTTCCAGATTTTCCGGATAAGGCATGCCATGTGAAATAATTGTTGATTCCAGGGCTAGTATAGGTACACCCTTCTGTATAGCTTCTTTAATTTTGGGACTAAACACTATCTTCTTATTAATCATCTAATATTTCTACCTTTACCTTTTTTACTCCCTCGGCAATAAGACCTATCTCTACCGCCGCTGCATATGATAGATCCAGATCCCTTCCATAAACAAAAGGACCCCGATCATTAACTCTTACTATCACATATTCGTTGCTGTCTTCATTTGTTACTTTTAGCCTTGTATTAAAAGGAAGTGTCTTATGGGCACAGGTGAATTTGTACATGTCGAATATCTCACCATTCGAAGTCTGGCGGCCATGAAATTCTGAGCCGTAAAAAGAAGAGACCATATACAGCACTTTCCCTTTGCTTTCAATTTTTTTTTGATCTGTTGCGGCTCCAGAGCCATACTTTTTATGGGTGATCTTGCCGCCACCCTCCGTCTCATACAGCGAACCTGCTGAACATCCGATCAGCAAAGCAGAGATTAAAAAAAATATAATTAATTTCATTAGATCTCCTTTGTCTGCAGCAAAACTAACTCATTGATTGATCTTGTCTATCAATTTTTCCTGTTGACAGAATATTCACAGAATAAAACAAATTAAAGAAAAAAAAAGGATATGCTGATGAAAAATGATATTGTTGAATATTTTATGGATTTAGTACAAATAGACAGTGAATCCGCTTATGAAAAAGATGTCGCTGAAAAATTGGCAGAAGATCTTAAGGAACTGGGTATAAAATACAGCTTCGATCATGCGAATGATAATTTCGAAAGTAACTCTGGTAATTTGTATGGATTTTTCCCTGGAAAAATTGATAAAAAACCGATCCTTTTCTGTGCTCATATGGATACAGTAAAACCCGGCATCGGGATTAAACCAAAAATTGTTGATGGCAAGATCGTTTCCGACCGTACAACTATCCTCGGATCAGATGACAAATCCGGTATAGCTGAGATCATTTTCGCGTTAAAAGAACTCATTGAAGAAAATGCTCTAACCGCTCCTGTCGAGATCTTGTTCACCGTATCAGAGGAAGTAGGGCTGCTGGGCGCTAAATATTGCGACTATTCAAGGCTTAAATCCAAAATTGGATACGCACTTGATTCCCATGAAGTCGGTTCAATCACCATAGGTGCCCCTTCCCAGAATAACCTTAAATTAGTTGTTCACGGGAAAGAAGCACATGCCGGGGTTAATCCGGAAGACGGACTAAATGCCATTAAAATAGCTGCTGCTGCTATTAATGAGATGCCTTCCGGTAGAATTGATTCAGAAACCACCTGCAACATTGGAGTGATCCGGGGTGGCCAAGCTACAAACATAGTTCCTAATGAAGTGATCATCCAGGCTGAGATCAGAAGCCATGATCATAAAAAGTTAACTCAAGTAACAGATCAGATGATCTCCATTATGAAGGAAAAAGTAACCGCCTATGATCATCATGAGTTTCAAGCTACAGTTGATATTTTGCCTAAGCTAGCCTATAAAAGCTTCTGCCTGGATGACAATTCAACAGTTGTGAAAATAGCCAAGGAAGCTTCTGCCAATTTGGATTTACCAGGTATTGTATCTATCGGTGGAGGTGGAAGTGATGCCAATATCTTCAATGATAATGGAATCGCTGTAGCAATTGCCGGAAGCGGCATGAATAACGTTCATACTGTGAATGAATTCGTCTTAGTTGATGATCTGAAAAAGGGTGTTGAATGGGTTAAAGAAGTAATTAAAGTCTATTCAAAAAGCTAACAGAGGCTGCCATGATTAAAGTAGCTCTGATCGGTTACGGCCAAATGGGGAAACTCCTGGAGAAAAAAGCTCCGGAATATGACGCAGAGATTGTTTCAATTATAGATCCCCTTCTGAATACTGATATCTCTGATCACTCTGTTATGAACGCTGACGTATGTATTGATTTCAGTGTCCCGAAGGTTGTAGCTGATAATATTAAACGAATTGCATCTCTGAAAAAAAATATAGTTGTCGGCACAACCGGCTGGCTGGAAAAGCTCCCTGAAATCGAAGAAACCGTTCGCATTAATAATATTGGATTGATCTATGGAGCTAATTTCTCTCCTGGAATGAACCTGTTTTTCGACCTGACAGCATACCTGGCAAAATTGATGGATACATTGCCCGAATATGATGTCTGGGGCCTGGAAAAACATCACAACAAAAAAGTAGACAGCCCCTCCGGCACAGCTAAAGTTCTAACGGAAATCCTCTTAAAAAATCTCAACAGGAAAAAGGTGGGACAGTTTGATAAACTGGATAGGAAAATTGATCCGGCCGAACTTCATTTTGCCAGCTTGAGATCCGGCAGCAACCCTGGAGAACATATTATAGGATTCGATTCTTCTGCTGATACTATTGAGATCAAACATACAGCTCGTAATAGAGAAGGATTAGCCATAGGTGCATTAAAAGCAGCTGAGTGGATCAAGAATAAAAAAGGGATTTATAACTTTCAGGATGTCTTCCATGATTTAATCAAAAAGGAAATCAAGTGAAATTGAAGTTTTTCAAAATGCAGGCCCAGGGCAACGACTATATCTATTTCGATTTTCTGAATGAACCCCTGCCTGATCTGGATTTTAATAAACTTTCTCTCAATTTAAGCAGAAGGCATACGGGAATTGGAAGTGATGGCATTGTCCTGCTTCTGCCCGATCAAAAATCTGATGCTTATATGAGGATATTCAACGCAGATGGTACTGAAGCAAAAAGCTGCGGATCAGCGCTGAGATGTGTAACAAGCTATTTAAGCGGGAAATCAAACAAACGCAACTTCAGCATTAATTCCCTCTCCGGAGTGAAATTTGGCGAAATCCTCAATCATGGCATGATAAAGGTCAACCTCGGGACACCAGTTCTTATTAAAAATAATTACCAGATAGGTTCGTTAAACGGCAACCTGATCGATCTTGGCAATCAACATTTTGTGGTTACTTCTGATATTTTGCCTGCTGTGACCGAGCTGGAGAAATTCTATCTTCTTTGTCAGAATGATAATTTCACCCGTTATTCCAACCTTGAGTTTGTTAAAATTAACAACCCTCATGAAATTGAAACTTTAATCTGGGAGAGGGGATCCGGAGCTACTCTGGCCTGCGGTACTGGGGCGGGAGCATCTGTTTATTCTGGTTTGGAATCAGGATTGCTTGAATCTCCTGTCAATGTGAAAATGCCAGGTGGATGTGTAAATATCGAATTCCATGATCACAGAATTTTCCTGATCGGAGCAGTTGATTTTGTTTTTGCTGGAGAATTATCTATATAAGAGATTTTTATTGACTGTTCTGATTAGTATTCATAAATGATAAGGTGTATTTAAATATATTTTTATGCTGTTTTATTTAATAATAATTTGGGGTTCAAACTATGTGCAAGAAACGTATTCTTGTGGTTGAAGATGAAAGATTGATCGCTGAAGATATCAAAAGAACACTAGGTTATTTGAATTATGATGTGCTGGATACTGTTTCCAGTGGTGAAGAGGCTGTAGAAAAATCTCAAGCCCTGAAACCGGATTTAATCCTTATGGACATTATGCTTGAGGGTAAGATGACTGGGATACAGGCTGCCGAGAAAATTCACATCCTATCCCAGACACCTATTATTTTCTTAACTGCGTATTCACAGGATAAAACCATTCAGGAAGCCATTGTAGCGGAACCTTACGGCTATATTCTGAAACCTTTCGAAGAAAGAGAATTACATGCCACCATCGAAATGGCTTTTTATAAACACAAAATGCAGCAGAAATTGCGGGAAAACGAGAAAAAATACCGCGATATTTTTGAAAATGCCAATGAAGCTATCTGCGTTATTCAGGATGAACTGATTAAATTTTACAACCCTATGACCAGCAAATATTTTGGCTTTTCAGAAGAAGAACTGAACTCAATGAAATTTATTGAATTCGTGCATATTGATGATAAAAATCTGTTCAAAGACGCATATACGGATTTAATTCAAGGAAATCATAATACCGGATTCATTTCTTTCAGGATTAAAACCAAAAGTAATAATGTTCGTTGGCTTAAACTTAATTCTGTCAAGATAGACTGGGATAACAAACCTGCTACCCTGAACTTTTTAAATGATATAACCGAACAAATGATCGCTGAACAGGAAATAAAAAAATTCAAAACCATCTTTGATAACGCAAATTACGGCATTACAAGTATCGACGATAATGGTAAGATCGAATACATTAACAGATATTATGCTAAAGTCCTGGGTTATGACCAGAAAGATATGATCGGCAAGAAAATGGAAATGTTCCATAATAGCGATCAACAGGAAAAACTCGACGTTATCAGAAATCAATTGAAAACAAATGGCAGTTACAGTGCTATGGAAGTCTGGCACACCAGAAAAGACGGGTCCGTGTTTCCAATGTTGATGAATGGAAATGTTATTCAAAATAACACAGGGAGCAGAAGCTTTACCGCTACTTCTGCCATTGATATTACGGACAGAAAAAAATACGAACAGGTTCAATCTCAGCTTTTCGAGGAACTGGAAGATGTAAACGATGAACTGCAGAATTTTGCCTATGTAGTATCTCACGACCTGAAAGCACCACTCCGGGCTATAAGTACTTTGGCCAATTGGATTTCAACAGATTATTCCGAAAAATTTGATCTTGAAGGCCAAGAACAGATGCGTCTTTTGATCAGTCGGGTCAAAAGAATGCACGATCTGATCGATGGCATCCTGGAATATTCCCGGGTAGGTCGAATTAATGAAGAAAAAGTCGAAGTTGACCTTAACGTTTCCCTGAAAGAAGTTATCGATATTATCGCTCCTCCTCCCAATATTAAGATCAAGGTCGTCGATACACTTCCTGTTATTACTTTTGAGGCAACCAGGATTGGTCAGGTTTTTCAAAACCTGCTCAGTAACGCTATAAAATTTATGGATAAACCAAAAGGTAAAATTAAGATCGGCTGTAAAACCAAGAAAGACCATTGGGAATTCTTTGTGTCAGACAATGGCCCCGGCATCGAAAAACAACATTTCACCAAAATTTTTAAAATTTTTCAGACACTACAGCCTCGCGATGAATTTGAAAGCACAGGGATTGGATTGACCCTGATCCGAAAGATCATAACCATGTACGATGGCAAGATATGGCTGGAATCAACAGTGGGTGAAGGGACTACCTTCTATTTCACCCTTCCCTTTAAATCGAAAGATAACAAAGATATAAATTCCTCAAAGGAAAAATAAATACAAGGAGTTATAAGTCTATGAGAAATGACAAACCAATTTTAATCATTGATGATGATCTCGTAGATGCAATGACAATTAAAAGAGCGTTCAAAGATATAAACGTAACTAACCGGATCGATCTGGTAGGAAACGGAGAACAAGCACTGGAATTCCTGCGCAATGATGATAATGAAAAACCCGCACTGATTTTCCTGGATCTTAATATGCCTAAAATGAATGGCATCGAATTCCTGAGAATATTAAGACAGGATGACCAGCTTAATATGATACCGGTTATAATTCTTACTACCTCTAAAGATGAACATGATAAAGTTGACTCTTTTAAATTGGGTATTGCTGGTTATATAGTTAAACCTGTTGATTACATGCAATTTGTTGAAGTTATTAAAACCGTAAAGGATTACTGGACTTTCAGCGAACTTCCGAAATAATTTTTTTCTTGATAAAGAGGTGGTAATTTGGAAATTAAAATGAAAAGATTATTATTTTTGGGTATTATTATTCTATCCGGTTCTATCCTCTCCGCTAGCCTTAAACTGGTTGATTCTGACCACTATTCTCAGCACACATCTTTTTTTAGAATTCAGGATACTGATCCTCTGGAAAATGCTTCGAAGACTGAAAAAATGGCAAAATCAGTCGAGATTTTTTTTAAAACCAATTATTTGAAAATTTCACCCTTTTATCAGGCCAATAAAGAATCGATCTGGATAATCGGAGTATGCCTTATTTTCTTCTTCGTTTCCCTTTCTGCTATAATCAATTTAACAAAAAGAAAAAATCTTGAGAAAGCTCTTAAAAAGGAGTATGATAAAATTGATAGCCGGGTTAGAGAAGCTACTGCAAAAATGCGCATGACGGAAGAACACCTGAAAACTGAGATCGAACAGATGCTGGAAAGGGAAAAATACCTGAAACAGATCAAACAGTCCATTGAAACCATGAAACTGGGTGTTACTATCACAGACGTCCATGGAAAAATTCTCTACGTTAACCCCGCTCAAGCCGAAATGCATGGCTATGACCAGGACGAACTTCTGGGGAAAAATTCCTCCATTTTCACTTCCAACGTTCTAAGAGAAGAAGTCGATATTAATAAATTAAAAGAATGGCAAGGTCACATCAGGAAAAGCTCCAACATCAGAAAAGATAAAATGATCTTCCCTGTACAATTGATTTCCGACCTTGTGCGGGACGAAAGTGGAAAGATCATAGCTATCATAACTACATGTGAAGATATCACCAAAAGATCTCATGATGAAGATGCTTTGAAAAGCAGTGAAGAGAACTTCCGTAGAATTTTCGACAACATTCAGGACATTTATTATGAAGTTGATATCGACGGTATAATTAAAGAAATAAGCCCCTCTATTAATCTTATCAATAATCATACCAGGGATGATCTGATTGGAATGCCGATGAATGATCTCTATGCTAACTCCAGACAGAGAGATAATTTCCTGAGAGCTTTAAAGAAAGAAGAAAAAGTACATGATTACGAGATCATGATCAGAGGAAAAGATGAAGATAATCCTGTTCCCTGTTCTGTTACAGCCAAATTGATGTTGGATGATGCAGGGCTGCCGTTAAAAATTATCGGCTCCATGCGGGATATCACAGATAGAAAAAAAGCTGAAGATCAACAGAAAATGGTTATGAAAGATCTGGAACAAGCCAATAAGGAATTAAGAGATTTTGCCTATGTTACTTCTCATGACCTTAAATCACCCCTCAGGGCCATTAACACTCTGGCTAACTGGTTATATCTGGACTATGCAGACAAATTTGATGACAAAGCTAAAGAACAGATGAACCTTCTGCTGGGAAGAGTTGAAAGAATGCACCATCTTATCGAAGCAATCTTCCAGTTCTCCAGCCTGGGTAGTTATCTTGGTAAAAGAGAAGACGTAGAACTGAACAATCTGGTCGAAAATGTTCTGAAAAAATTAAATCCACCTGACACCTTCCTGATTAGAGTTGACGATGAACTGCCATCGATTAACTATGAAAAAGAAAGGATAGAGCAAGTCTTCGAACACCTCATATCAAACGCTATCCAGTTTATTAATAAAGAAAACGGTAAAATCAATATAGGTTGCGTTGAGGAAGAGAATGAATGGCAGTTTTATGTTAAAGATAATGGGCCCGGTATAGAAAAGAAATATTTTGACCAGATCTTTGAAATGTTTAAAACATTGCAATCCCGCGATGAAGTGGAAACTTCAGGAATAGGTCTTACCATCGTTAAAAAAATAGTTGAAATGAATGAAGGCAGGGTCTGGCTTGAATCGAAAGTTGATGTGGGCTCCACCTTCTTCTTCACGGTTCCTAAAGTAAGAAAATTAAAAGACGGAAATCAGGAAAATTAATCCTATGGAATCTAAAATTATAAAACTACTGCTTATAGAAGATGATATTGTCGACCAGATGGCATTCAAACGTATGGTTAAAACAAAAAAACTTCCCTATGACTACCTAATTGCCAGTTCTGTTACTGATGCCAAAGATAAACTATCGAAAAATATTTTCGATGTGGTTATCACCGATTATAATCTGGGCGATGGAACCGCTTTTGATATATTCAATTTTATAATTGATACACCTTTCATCTTCACTACCGGTGCCGGAGATGAAAAGATTGCAGTCGAAGCAATGAAAGCAGGAGCTTTTTATTATCACATTAAAGATCAGGACAGAAATTACCTGGAGCTTTTACCGGTTTCCATTAATAAAGCATTAAAAGAAAAATACATGGAGGAAATCCAGAAGCAGGCAGAACTGGCACTTAAGGAAAGTGAAGCTAAATTTAGAGCGATCAGCTCTGCAGCCAGTGATGCAATTATAATGATTGATTATAACGGTTTAGTCCAGTTCTGGAATAGAGCCGCTGAACGAATATTCGGTTACTCCAAAGCTGAAGTCATTAATCAGAATCTTGATAATCTTATTGTTCCTGAAGATCCTAATTCTCATTACCTGAAAGGTTTGAAGTATCATTGGGAAAAAGGAATTAACTCTGCTCTGGGGGAAAGAGTGGGTATGAGTACTCACACTAAAACCGGTAAACACATCTTTATTGAACTCTCCATTTCAGCCGTAAAAATTAAAGAACAACTTAATTCAATTGTCATCATTAGAGATGTTACAGAACAAAGAGAAGCTGAAGAAATGCTGCGACAGAGCAAAGAAAGACTCGATATAATATTACATAACATCGGAAATGGCGTTATAGCAATAAAAAGTGATCAGAATATATTATTCGTGAATAATAAAACTTATAGCCTGTTGGGCTGGCTGGTAAAACCAGAAAACCGGTCAGATCTGAAAGGACTTCTAAAAAATTGCGAAGATAATGGAAAGATCCTATTGGATTCACTGAGCAAAAAGACTTTCTCAAATCTCGAACTTATCGTTGTAGAACCCTTTCGAAGAGTTCTTTATGTTACAGCTACTTCTTTCCGTGATATCGATGGCCAAAGCGCTGGCAAAATTTTGATCCTGGCGGATGTTACCAAAGAGAAGGAAATCGAAAAAATGAAAACTGATTTCGTTTCCAGCGTAACACATGAACTCCGCACACCTATTACTTCCATTAAAGGATTTACCAAAACAATGCTGATGAATAATAGCCTGAGTGATGGCCATAAAAAGGAATTCCTTGAGATCATTTTTAAGGAAAGTACCAGACTTGAGAACCTAATCGAAGATGTTCTAAGTATTGCTAAAATCGAAGCAGGAAAAGTTTCTTATAATTTTGAAAATATCTCCATTGCTGTTATAATTGAACATGTATATAATATTTTTAAAATGCAGGCTGCGAAAAAGGATATTGTCCTGACCTGTGATATTGAAAATAACCTGCCGAAAATATCTGCCGATCAGGATGCGATTCACCAGATTGCTATTAACTTTATCGGGAATGCTCTGAAATTCACAAGTCAGGGTGGTAATATTAAGGTAAATCTGTATTCTGAAAATAATATGGTAGCGCTCAGCATAGAAGACGATGGCCTGGGAATTCCTATAAAAGATCAGAAAAATATATTTAAAAAATTCTATCGTGTCAGAAGACCGGGTACCGAAATCCCAGGAACTGGTCTGGGTCTTTCCATTGTACAGGAAATTGTGTCAGCTCATAATGGTATAATTACTATGGAAAGTGAAGAAAATAAAGGGACCAGATTTACGGTCAACTTCCCGATTGTAACAAGTTTAATCCAAAAGGAGAAATAATGAAGATATTAGTAGTAGATGACGATCAAAACATTCGAAGATTACTCAGCTTTAATCTTACAGCTGCTAATCATGAAGTTATAATTGCTGTTAATGGAAAAGATGGCCTGCAGAAAGCTGTAAGCCATAAACCAGATCTTATTCTTCTGGATATTATGATGCCGGAAATGAATGGTTATGACACATGTAAGATGCTTAAAAAAACTGAAGAAACAAAAAATATTCCCGTTTTCATGCTTTCCGCTAAAAGCCAGATGATGGACCTTGATGACGCCTTTGATGCCGGGGCTGATGATTATATAACCAAACCTTTTGATGTTGAAAAACTGGAGTATTCCATTAATTATAAACTGAAACTTTATAACGAAAGAAAGAAAAAGAAATAAAAAAATGAGCATCTTTATAGAATGCCACTGCGTATAAAAACGGTCTCACCCGATAGTCTCGCTTCTGATTTCAATATTAAACCCGGTGATCAAATTATCTCTATTAACGATAATTTTATAACCGATTTTATTGATCTTCAATTTTACAGTGCCGACGAAGAACTTGATATTCAGCTGCAGAATACTAACGGCAAATATAAAATACATATCCACAACGACTGGTCGCGAATATTCGGAATAATACCCGAAGCACATAACTGCACACAATGCGTAAATAATTGCATCTTCTGTTTTGTTGATCAGATCCAACCGGACTTCCGGGATACTTTGCATATTAAGGATGATGATTTTCGCCTCTCTTTTACTTATGGAAACTTTATAACTCTTACTAATCTAACTTCGTATCACATGCAGAGAATTTTCCAGCAGAAACTTAGCCCTCTCTATGTTTCCGTTCACACCACAGATCCAGAACTGCACCGCAGCATATTACGCTACAGCATAGAATTCAACATCTATGAAAGACTTAAACAAATGATCGATCACGGGATCCAGCTACACACTCAGATCGTTGTGATCCCCGACTGGAACGATAAAGCAAATTTGAAAAGAACCATATCTGATCTCAACAATTTGGGAACAAATATTCTCTCAATTGGTATTGTACCTCTGGGATTAACCAACTGGCGCAAGCATCTAACTCCTCTGCGACCTGTTGAAATTAAGGAAGCAAAAGAGATCATTACTTCTGCATCAGGATACCCAAGAACCTATTGCGCAGATGAACTTTTCATTCTGGCTGAAAAAGAAATCCCACCAGAAGAATATTACGATGATTACCCTCAGCTGGAAAACGGGATCGGCATGATACGTCTTTTACAGGAAAACTGGAAGTTTAATAAACAGGATTTCCTGGCATTTATAAACTCTTTCCCCGAAATACTCGTTTTTATAACAGGAGTATCGGCCTTCCAGTTTATTAATGCAATATCTGTTGAAATAAACCGGGAAAATCCTGGAAAGACCCGCACCGTGGAAGTACAAAATAATACTTTTGGCTCTACCGTAACAGTCGCGGGGCTGCTTACGGCCAAAGACATTAAAGAGCAGGTAATGATCGCACAGAATGAAATTATTGTTTTCAGCAGTAATCTATTCAACGACGATTTATTTACTCTGGATAATATCTCTTTGGATGAGTTAAAACAATTCTACGGTAATAAATTGTTGTTAATCGATGAGGAATTTAATAACTGGGAATTAGCCTAATCCCTGTACCAGGGACGGGAATCATACCAGTGATTACTAAGACTTACATTTCTATATTCAAATATAATGTTGAAATTCTCCGAGGGTTTGTAGGTTAAAGAAAATTCAGGTAAGATCGTACTCTGATTATCCCCATTTCCTTCAAAGCGAAACTTCTGGTCAAAAGAAGCGGATCCATAATTCACGAAGTTCAGATCGAGACGGAAATTTAATTTAGAACTGATCTGATAATTTATATGATTCGTATAAAGGGACTGATAAATCGACTGTTGATTTGATGAAATACCACCTGTAAAAGAGATTGTATGATTCATGGTGATTTTATTAAGATCAATTATTGATGGCGAGTATAGAGTCGGATTTATAAATTTATTCGACATATCAGCTGAAACTGCAGCGATAAGAAGCAGTATAACAAATATCATAATTATCTTTTTCATGCTCATTCTCCTTTAGCAACTGAATCAATTTCGAAAATCAATTTATCTTTGTAAAGGTTAATAACAGTTTAATCTCATATATCTGTTATTTTAATCACATCTTTAAAAGGAAACTCAGATATTCTTTCCAACAGCAGATTAACCTGGTCCACCAGTTCTGATCTTTCTCCATTATTATAAACCGTAAAATCTGTTCTCTCGATCCTGATCAACGGATCAATTTGAGATTTTATGATCTGCTCGGATTTCTGGCTGCTGATCTGCCTTCCTTCCTTTAATCTTCTAATCTGCAATTCCCGCTCTGAATGAATATTTATTGTCAGATCAAATGCCCGTTCCAACCCATTCTCAACCAATAAGGGAATTTCAAAAAAAATCATCTTCTGCTTGCTGGAATCAATGATCTGCTGGATTTTCCTGCTGACTTCCGGATGGATTATTTGATTCAGATACTTCAATTTTTCAGCATTATTAAAAACCATGTCTCTCAGGATTTCTCGATTGATCTTTCTGTTTTCCGTTAAAATTATATCACCAAATTTATCGATGATTCGCTTTTTAACTTCTTTTTCTTCCAGTATTAAATGGGCTATAATGTCAGAATAGTAAACAGTCATTCCACGATTTTCCAACTCTTTACAGAACAGGGTCTTTCCGGAAGCTATACCACCTGTAACAGCGATCAGATAAGGTCTTTTAGGAAGTTTCATCCTTCAGCCTTTGAGCCAATTCATCTATAGATAGATTAGATATCAGTTCTCCGTCTTTTGCAACGGAGATCCTGCCCGTTTCTTCTGATACAACTATTACAAAAGCATCTGTTTTTTCAGTTACTCCCACAGCTGCCAGATGACGGGTCCCCAGTTTCCTGGTATAATCAACATTTTCCGAGAGCGGCAGTACAACCTTTGCGGCATAAATTTTGTTCTGGCGTATTACTACTGCCCCATCATGTAAGATAGTTTTCTGATTAAAAATGGTCAAAAGCAGCTTCAATGAAATTTGCGCATCAATGATCTCACCGCTGTCGATCAGATCGGTAAGTTTACGTTGTCTTTCTATTACAATAAGTGCACCAATATTCCGGTAAGACATAATTGAAACTGCATTCAGCAGCGGTGTATAACTATACCTGCTGGTTGTCTTGAACATGTTAAGGATGTCCCTGTCCCCTGCTAGTTTCAGTATGAAACTTCTTATCTCAGGATGAAAGATTATAACCAGAACAATAACCCAGTAGTCTTTTAGAACCCTCAGGAAAGACGTTATCATGCTCAGGTCCAGAATGGATGCAACAAAGAATAGGATTAGCAGCAGAAACAAACCAATCAGGATCTGATAACCACCTGTCCTTTGTGTTAAAATAATTACTCTGTATAATAGAAAAGCAACCAGTAGAATATCGATCAGATCTGTGATACGTGGAATTAAAAAATTCATTTAACTAATTTCCTGCAGTGTTTTAATAAACCGTTTATGTTCTAGAACATCGTGAACCCGGATAATAGCAGCTCCCTGCTTAAAAGCCTCTACTGCTGCTGCTAGACTCCCGGCCAGACGTTCAGTTGTATCAGATTCATAGATCCTGCCAATGAAACTTTTTCGTGAAGCTCCAAGAACCAGGGGTCTTCCCAGACAATTAAATTCGGAAAGTTTCCTCAGGATCTCCAGATTGTCTCCCTGCCTCTTGCCAAAACCTATGCCTGGATCAACCAGAATTCGTTCTTCAGATATATCTGATTTTTTACAAAACTCAATCCTCTCTTTTAGAAAGGAAATTATTTCAGGGATCACATCATTATAATAAGGATCTTTTTGCATATTTCCCGGTTCTCCCTGCATGTGCATTAATATAATCGGTACCTCAGGAAATTCCTGCAGAACAGAAACCATTTGTTGATCAAATCTTAATGCACTGATATCGTTCAGCAGATCTGCCCCGCTTTCTAAAGCTGCCCTTGCTGTTTCAGATTTGGAAGTATCTATGGAAATCGGAATGTCAGACTCAGCTCTGATTTTTTCAATCACCGGAATGACCCTGTTTATTTCCTCATCAACAGATACTTTTTTTGCACCGGGGCGCGTGGATTCGCCTCCTACATCAATAATATCCGCACCTTGATCGATCATTTCCATCGCTCTTTTCACGGCAGCCCCGGAATCGTAAAATTCCGCCCCGTCGGAAAAACTGTCAGGGGTTACATTCAAAATACCCATGATCTTCATATTACTCAGATCCAGAATTTTGTTACCCAGTTTCAAAGATCCGGGACCTGTTTCCTGGATTTTTAGAAATCTTTCCAATTCCTCTTTGATCTCTTTAAGACCGAAAATTGACTGATATTCCAGTTTCTGGATCAATTTCTTAATTCTATTTCTGTTGCCTAGCAATATTACATCACTAAGGGGCACTCTGCCTTCAACAACACCTTTTGCAACAGCAGCATCTCCACCCAGAGAGAGCATTTCCTGTTTCAATATATTGGCGGCCCCTAATTTTACATTATGAAACTTAATATTCAAAGTTCTGGTTTTGGAAGCCATTACTTCTATCCCACCAGAAGAAACACCGATCTTTTTTAATTCCAGCCTGGCGTCAGAAATGTTTTTTATCTGTAAAATTCTATTCATCAGTTCAACTGAAACACAAAAGTTATAAATCCGATCTGAGTAATATCAGAAGTCAAGGTGTTGAATTTCCACTGTTTAATTGCTTCCAGACATATCTGTTCCAGCACAGGATCGGATTTCTCAACTATCACCAGGTTTTCTACAGAACCGCCTGAAGTTACTTCAAATCGGATCTTCACCCGGGAATTCTGCTGAAAATTGTCCGGATAATCAGGGATCACCTGCTTGATAATTGTCCTGGTCGTAATTTCACCTTCCAAAATGTAAGGTGAATCCCCAGATTCTCCTGTTGAGATCTTTTCCGTGAGTGAATTAATGTAATCATTCGCTGCACCCAGAACCGGTTTATCGTTTATCGCAATATCGTCTCCGGCAATAATGTCATCCTGCAGCTGTTCTTTCAGGCTTCTGTTGCCGGGATTCTGATCCAGACTCAAATTATTGTACGCGGTCTCTATCTTATCAGGGAAATAAAGGGGTTCATTGGAATCGCTGACAGCTTCCGGCAGATTTACTTTATCTGGAATAATATTACTACGTGATCCTTTATCCGGTATACCTGATGAAACAGGATTGCTGGCGGCAGGAGAGATAAAGCTGTCATTATTGGGAACGGCATTATAGCCGAATTCCACAATCTCAATTTTCAGGAAATCGACAGCTGGTGTATAAACCAGCATAAATAATGCGATTACAATGAAAGTATGCAGCAGAAAGGAACCTAAATAGCCGGCTAATTTCTCATTCATTAAAACCGCTTTCCTTTAAATCTATTTCCGTAGCAATAAAAAATCTGTTCGTACCTGAGAGTTTTGCCAGATCCAGTAATCTGACGATTTTTTTTAAAGGGATATCCTCATCTGCTCTAATCACAACAACTTGCTCAGGATCATCGATCAGCTTCTCATTCAATAATCGAGGAAGATTCTTCCAATCAGTTTTTTCGTTATCAATAAACAGTTCATCATTTTTGGTAAGGGTAAGATTGATATTTTTATTGTATTCATTTTGTTGAGAACCCGAACCGGGCAGATTGACTTTTATGCCCGAATGCGTAATAAAGCTGGAAGAGATCAGTAAAAAGATGAGCAACAGAAATATCACATCTGTAAATGAGATCAGCGCAACTGTTGAAATCCTTTTTTTTGTTACTCTAACTGCCATCTTTTTTTCTCCTTATTAAAAGGAAAAAGTCGTTAGCTTTATCTTCAATTTCCTGGCTCATAGTTTCAACTCTTCCTACCAGATAGTTGTAAAAAAGAATACAGATGATACCTACGGACAAACCACCAATAGTTGTAATAAGAGCTTCCCAAATACCGTTAGCCAAAAGTGTTATGTCTACTCCTCCTCCCATCTCACCCAGTTTCATAAAAACTTTTACCATGCCGGTTACAGTTCCCAGGAAACCTATTAAAGGTGCTATGGCAGAAAATGTTGCTAGAGTCCCCAGCTTTTTTTCCATCCGGTGAATTTCTTTTTTCAGGGAAAGATCGACAACTTCCTGCTTACCCGATAAGCCGATATCAACTTTATCTATGGTTTTGGCCAGAATCGCTCCTAAAGACAGATATGATCTTTCTTCGCAAATATTTATCGCTTTGTCTAGATTTTCACTTTTCAAATTATCTATCACTTCTTCTAAAAGATCGTCTTCGCCTTTTCTTAATTTTTTAAGCTTGATCAGCTTCTCAATAATTATCTCAATTGCCAGAAAAGAAATAACTAGCAATACAGCCATGAGCCAGCCACCCTTTCTTGCAATTGAAAACCAATTTTCCGTTTCAAGAGCAGTTGCTGAAATATTCAGTATGAAATTTTCAAAACCCATCTTTCCTCCCGATTAAATAGTGAGTCTACCAGAAATTAAATCACTTCAATTGTCAAATATTCTTTTATTCCTTTTTTAGTCTGTTAAAATTTTGTCAAAATAACCAAAATGGCATCCATGTTTAACCATAAGTTTTAAGCTAACCCAGTGAATCCTCATTATCAGTGGAAATTACAAGATATAAATAAATGGCACACTACTTGCATTTAATTTAGCTGTGATGTTTATGGGCACTCCTGAAAGCTATATCTGCATCCAAATCAGTTCCATTTTGTAAAGTGGGATACGGTATGGAACATTTAGGGTGATGCAGATATGGCTTGCCTCCTCTTCACTTGATTCCTGCTTAATAATTTCTACTGCACATTTTAAACTATTGACATAACATTCGGAAGATTTATTTTTTTTATTCAAGGAGTTTTTTTATGAGATCCAATAAATGGAACGGTTTTATCGGTATAACTACATTTGGGGAGAGCCACGGACCAGCTATTGGGGTAGTTCTGGAAGATATTAAACCGGGCATTGAATTCCCTCTGGAACAGATTCAGCAGGAATTGGATAAACGTAAACCGGGAATTGGTGAATTTTCCTCACCCCGTCAGGAACAAGATAAAATCCAGGTGATCTCGGGGGTTTTTGACGGCTTGACAACTGGTATGCCCATCTGCCTGCTGGTTTATAACAGAGATGCAAAAAAGAGTGATTATGAACATCTTAAGAATGTATTCAGGCCAGGGCATGCAGATCTAACGTTCTTCAGGAAATTCAAGATTTACGATTACAGGGGCGGTGGACGGGCTTCAGGCCGTGAAACCATCTCCAGAGTTGCGGCTGGAGCAGTCGCAGCCAAACTGATCGAACCAGCTGAGATAAAACTTTATCCTATTCAAATTGGCCGCTTAAAGGCTTTAAAAATAGATCATGAATTTCGTAATGATCTTCATTGGCCCGATAGCAATAATTTTAATGAACTGATGAATTATCTTACCCAATTACGTCAAAAAGGTGATTCCGTTGGTGGGATAATTGAATGTTCAATTGATAATCTTCCCGCTGGACTGGGTGATCCAGTTTTCGAGAAACTTGATGCCAATCTGGCGAAAGCAATTATTTCGATTGGTTCCGTGAAAGGAATTGAATTTGGAGATGGTTTTTCCCTGGCAGCTCAAACAGGTAGCCAGGTTAACGATAACATTACATCTCAAGGCTTCCTGACCAACCATAGCGGAGGTATCCTGGGCGGGATCAGTACTGGCCAGAATCTAAAATTCCGATTTGTGGTAAAACCCGTACCTTCCATTAAAATAAAACAAAAAACCGTAAATTCCAATAATGAGAATGTGGAACTTACTCTGAATGGTCGTTATGACACATGTATAATTCCTCGCCTTATCCCTGTTGCTAAAGCCATGATAACTCTTGTTCTGGCTGACGCTTACAGTTTTCAGAAACTTGTGTCTGATGAATCCAGAAACCTCAATGATCTCAGAGAATCCATCGATAAACTGGATGAAGACCTGCTGATCCTGCTTAAAAGAAGATTCAAAACTGCTGAGATAATAGGTCAATTCAAGAAAGATCATAAACTTCCTGTACTGGACGAAGCCAGGGAAAATGAGCTACTAAGATCGCTTAAACAAAAAGCTCAAACATTATCCATGGACAGTACTTTTATCGAAGATCTCTGGAAGCAGATTATAGCAGAAACCAGGAAGAAAGAATGATCATTTTGACAATTCCCTGCAAAACAACCGAACAGACTGTGAATGATTTTACAAAATACAATATCAATTTCACTGGATCGAATATCGTCTTGATTATGCAGAATCTCAGCTTAAAATACCTGACAGGATATTGGACAGTAAAACTATCCTCACTTATAGAGATCAGTCAGAAGGCGGGAAAGGAGATCTTCCTTTTCATGATAAATTAAAGCTTCTTAAAGAACTGGCGGAAAATAGAAACTGCCTGCTCGATATTGAGTTAAAGTTATACAGGGCTCATAATTTAGCACCTGAATAATCTAATCTTATCTCACCATGATTTTTCCGGGATATTCAGACTTCTCTAAATTGTTGGAAATCGTTAGAACAGCCAATTCCATTCCAGCTAAGTATCTAAAACTGGCAATTCCCGTAAATTCCTTTTCCGATCTGACAGAGATCAAAAAATTGATAGAGACTTCGAAAAAACCGGTTATTCTGGCAGCTCTGGGTAAGTTAAGCTTTCAAGCAAGAATATTATTCAATCATCTGGGAGCTGTAGGTACATTTATTGCACCGAATGATGCTAAAATCATACCAGATCAAATTACCCTTAAAGAAGCTGCTCGTTACAGATTAAGTTCTTTATCAAAAAAAACCATGGTCTGCGGTCTTATCGGCGGAAAGCAGGTTTATAATTCGATCGGCCTGGATTTTTATAATAATTTATTTGAAAACAGAAATATAGATGCAGTCTATTTACCTTTTTTTGGTGGAAGATCTTACCGACTTTCAGAAATGGGCCCAAAATAATCAGGAACAGATCAGTGGATTTTCTGTTACCATGCCCCACAAAAAAAACATCTGCAGATACGCTGAAAGTAATTACCCTGTCGGAAATTTTTATCTTCCAGCTGAAAACAGAGTTCTTAACAGCGATCTGGTTGCCTTCCATAAAGCGATTATTCATTTGAAATTAGACATTCATTTTAAGGTTCTTATCATTGGGTCCGGAGCTACTGCAGAAGCTGCCTTAATCTCTTTCAAGAATTTCCCAGATCTCAATATCACCAGCCGCAACCAAAAAGAGTGTAATAAGTTTTCAGAAATATATAATTGTAATGTTCTGAATCCTGCCGATCTCTCTTCGATTAGTTTCGATTTGATAATTAATTGTACACCTTTAGGTATGGCGGGAGAAAATCCACTTGCGGTCTTTAACATCAAACCACCGCGCAAGGTCATAGATCTACCCTATACAGATTCTGATACTCCTCTTATAGAATTCTGTAAGGAAAATAAAATTGAATCAGTCAATGGTCACACTTTCTGGCATTGGCAATCACAACTACATATCGAGGAATTTCTAAAATGTCTGCCCATATAAAACTCTATTTACTAATTTTACTAATATTTTCATTATTCTCACTGACTGGCTGTATAAGTTCTACCGAAAGAGTGATAAACCATATCACATCGGATGCTGGTGAAAATGGTAATGAGATCAGAAAAGCTTATGAACATTTCAAATTGAAAGGTGACCCTCTTCAAATGGAGGCATTACTTTTCCTGCTGGAAAATATGGATTTCCATAACTATAGTGAAATCGCTCTTTTCGATTCGAATAAAGTAAAAATTGAATTCTCAGTTCACGAATTCGAGGATTACTCAGCCGCCCGAACTGAACTGGACTCACTTAATAGCATTTTTGGCGACCTGACCTGGAGATCAGATAATAGATATAATGACCTGGAGACAATTTCATCAGACCTCTTGATAAGTACTATTGAACTTGCTTTTGAGGCTTGGCGGAACAAACCGTGGTCGCTTAAATATTCTTTCGAAGACTTCAAGGAATATATTCTGCCCTACAGGGGCAGCAATGAGCCCCTTAGTTCCTGGCGACCTTATTTTCTTAAGGTTTTTGAAGATCTGAGCCAAAAGTTAGATGATAAATCAGATCCGCTAGAGGCAGCCTCTGTGATTAATGATTCTTTGAAGAAATTATTTACTTTTGATCCGAAATTCTATTTGAATCCAACTGATCAGGGTCTGGAACAGATGCTGGAAAATAAATTGGGACGCTGTGAAGATATGACGAATTTTGCCATTTACGCCTTAAGGGCCAATGGGATAGCAGTAAGCAGTGATTATACGCCTTATTGGGCAGATTCAGGAAATAATCATGCCTGGAATGTAATAATTCTTCCCGATGGAAGCTCCGTTCCTTTTATGGGTTGTGAAGCTGATCCGGGCAACTACTCGCTGCGTAACAGAATGGCAAAAGCATATAGAAAGACCTATTCAATTCAACCGAATCCATTGCTGGAAAATCAAATTCCTGCTACCGCAATTCCACCCTGGCTGGGAATTCAGAATTATATAGATGTTACCGGTCAATATACCAGGGTTTGCGATGTTGAGATCAGTATTGCCCATAAGCTCCCCGACAGTTGTTCTTTTTCTTATATTTGTGTTTTTAACAGTGGCGAATGGGAAGCTATTAATTATAGCGAAATAGTTAATAATAAAGTTGTTTTTCATGCTATGGGCAACAATCTTTGTTATCTTCCGGCCACCTATGATAATGGTGTCTTATCCCCTATTGGGGCACCTTTTATTGTTAGCGGGGAAAATGAGATCCATCCTCTTTCTGGTAGTAATAACTCTTCACAACAGAAATTGATCTCAGTTACTGATAAAATTGTGGAAAACACGACTGATAACAATGTTGTTTCATTTTTGCAGGAAGGGAAAAAATATTTACTCTATTACTGGAATGATGAATGGATCCCGGTAGGTGAAAAGTCAGCTGGTAGTAATCCTTTGATTTTTGAACAGGTTCCTGAAAACCGCTTATACTGGCTGGTGGAAAAAGATTCAAGGAAAGAAGAAAGAATATTCACTTATGAAAATGGCGAACAAATATGGTGGTAAAAAAAATAATGAGGTTATTATGAAATTTAGTCCAGTCGAAATTATTTTTAAAAAACGTAATGGTGGAAAACTCACAAAAGCTGAGATCAAATATATCTTTGAAGATTACGTGGCAGGAAAGATCCCCGATTATCAGCTTTCAGCTCTATTAATGGCAATATTTTTTCAGGGCATGCAGGGTGATGAGATCAATGATCTTGCTGAGATTTATATAAAATCAGGAGAGGTCATTAAATTCCCGGCAGAAATGAAGACTGTTGACAAGCATTCTACCGGAGGTGTCGGAGATAAAATCACTATCGTTCTGGCTCCTATTGTAGCAGCTTGCGGTGCTTATATTCCCATGATATCCGGAAGAGGCCTGGGTCATACCGGTGGTACTTTAGATAAGCTTGAATCAATTCCCGGGTTACGAACCGATTACTCCAGCATTAAATTCAAACAGATGGTTCAGAAACATAGATTCTCGATCATAAGCCAGTCGGAAAAACTTGTACCGGTCGATAAAGTAATCTATGCGCTTCGAGATGTTACAGGTACAGTAGAGAGCCTGCCCCTGATAACAGCCAGCATAATGAGCAAGAAAATTGCTGAAGGGGCACAAAATCTTGTTATTGACCTTAAAGTCGGCAAAGGTGCCTTTATAAAGGGGATGCAACAGGCCCGTGAATTAGGGAGATTACTGACTCAAACAGGGAATAATTTTGGACAACGGGTCACCGTTGTATATACAAACATGAACTCTCCTCTGGGAGAATATGTTGGGAATGCCCTGGAAATTAAGGAATGTATTGAGTTTCTTAAAGGCAGGAAGATCAATGATATCTATGAGATCACTAAGGTTTTAGCCATCGAGATGTTATTGCTTTCCGAAAAAGCAGAGAACGAAAAAGAAGCCGCATTGATGGTAGATGAAGTAATCAATAACGGCCTGGCACTCAAATACTTAAGAACATTTATCGAGGCCCAGGGTGGTAATGGAAATGTCTGTGATGATACAACTCTGCTGCCAACAGCTGAAAACCAGGTAGAAATTACCGCAGATGAATCCGGATGGATAGAGTCAATTGACTCCCTGGCAATAGGTTATGCTATGGTCGCTTTAGGTGCGGGACGAATGGAGCTTAATTCCGCATTAGATTACTCTGCGGGTGCATACCTGCCCTATAAAATTGGAGATCATATTAAAAAAGGACAGATCCTGGGTAAAGTATACTGTCGGAACCTCGATTCAGGACAAGAGGCGGCCAGGAAAATTCATTCCGCCTACACGTTTTCTAAGACCTCTATAAAGGCAGAAAAAATGATCTATGATATTGATAGATCTACCACTTGAATAAGCGGCCGCCCCAAAGTTCTTGACACATAAAAGGGTAAAAATAATGTGGTTTTTCTGTATGCGGGAAGAAGTAGTTAATTTATTAAAAATAAAAGAAGTTAAAATTAATATAAGGAGTTGAAAAATGGCAGTACCAAAAAGAAAAACATCAAAATCTCGCAGAGATAAAAGAAGAACTCATTATAAAGCAACTGCACCAGCTACAACTGTTTGCTCTAATTGTGGTGAAACATGCAGACCACATAATGTTTGTGCAAAATGCGGTCATTATAACGGAAAGAAAATATTAGAAATTAAGGAATAGCCTTTAAGTTATTAATTTTATGCATATAGCTATCGATGCTTTTGGCAGTGATAATGCACCTTCCCCTGAAGTGGAGGGTGCAATTATTGCAATTAAGGAAGAACTTTGTGACAAGATTTATCTTGTCGGCAAGCAAGATATTCTTTCAAAACAACTAGAAAAATATTACTATCCTTCAGATAAAATTGAAATAATTCATGCTCCTGAAGTAATCAGTATGAGCGATTCTCCCGTAAAAATAGTTAAAAAGAAAAAGGATTCATCTTTAGTTAAAGCAATCCAATTACAGAAAGATGGAATGGCTCAAGCTGTGGTAAGTGCAGGTAATACTGGTGCCGTTATGGCTGCATCTCTTTTTGGTTATGGTAGAATCAAAAATATTCTTCGACCTGCTATCGCTACAACTTTTCCAACTCAAACTCATCCTGAGATCCTTCTTGATGTTGGTGCAAATGTTGAATGTACACCGGAAAATCTGGTTCAATATGCCATACTCGGTAGTCTATATTTCAAATTCTTTTCAAAACTGAAAACCCAGAGTTGCACTTCTTAAATATTGGGGAAGAAAAATCAAAAGGTAATGATCTTGTTAAAAACGCTTATATAAAACTGAAAGAAAATGAAGATATTAATTTTGTTGGGAACATCGAAGGCAAGGATCTTTTGAAGGGAATTGTAGATGTGGTCGTGTGTGATGGATTTGTTGGTAACGTGATGCTCAAAACTGTTGAAGGCGCAGCTTATTCAATTATGTCAATCCTCAAAAGCGAGATGAAAAAAGATTGGATAGCAAAACTTGGAGCTCTTTTATCGTTTCCGGTTTATGCTTATTTAAAAAAGAAAATGGATCACACAGAATATGGTGGAGCCTTACTGGTTGGACTGAATGGTATTTCAGTTATTTCGCATGGAAGATCTAATGCAAAAGCGATTAAAAATGCTGTTGGACTCGCTGCAGATCTTGCAAAATCTGGTTTCGTGCAGCATACTAAGGAGTATTTTGAGGAGAAATAATTATGAGTACACTATATAATGCAAAAATTCTGGGAACAGGAATGTATGTACCTGATAAGGTTCTCACAAACTTTGATCTGGAGAAGATCGTTGATACTACTGATGAATGGATAAAAACCAGAACGGGGATGTCGGAACGACATGTTGCTTCTAAAGCTCAAGCTGCTTCTGATCTGGCTTATAATGCTTCAAGAAAAGCTATTAAAAGCTGCTCGGATCAGAACTAAAGATATTGATATGATCATTGTAGCTACCGTAACTGGTGATCATCCCTTCCCATCAACTGCTTGTATTTTGCAGCAAAAACTTGGTTTAAAAGGTTTTCCTGCGTTTGATGTTTCTGCCGGCTGCACTGGTTGGATCTATGCTTCCAACATTGCAAAACAATATATTGAAAACGGAATTGTGGAGAATATTCTGGTTGTTGGTGTAGAGATCTTAACAAAAATTACTAATTGGAAAGATCGCGGAACTTGTGTTCTTTTCGGAGATGGAGCAGGAGCAACAATCATTTCTCGTGCTGGAGAGAGTGACATATCCAAATTTATTGATTCCGAACTTTCGGCAGATGGTACTCATTATGATTTATTAATCCAAAAAGCAGGTGGATCGCGCATTCCTGCTTCAAAAGAATCTGTTGAGAAAAACCTTCATACGGTTTATATGGAAGGAAATAAAATTTTCAAAAACGCAGTTCGCTCTATGTATAGCGCTTGTGATATTGTTTTAAAAGAAATCATCTTGATGCAAAGTCTATCGATTGGTTAATTACACATCAGGCAAATATGAGAATAATTCAAGCTCTAGGAAAAAAAATGAATATCGATGAGAAAAAAGTAATCATCAATATCGAAAAATATGCAAATACGTCTTCTGCTACAATTCCAATAGCTTTGGATGAAGCAATCCGAAATGGTAAAATCAGGCATGGTGATCTGGTATTACTGGCTTCTTTTGGAGCTGGTCTAACTTCCGGAAGTTTATTATTTAGAGTATAAAAATCGAGGAAATTGCATGAATAAAATCGCATTTATTTTCCCTGGTCAGGGTGCTCAATATATTGGCATGGCTATGGATTTTGTGAAAAGTAATCCTGAATTTGAGAATATTCTAAAAAGTTTTGATAATAAAAATAATACAAATCTATACAATATTATGTCCGAAGGACCAGAAGAAAAACTTAAGGAAACCAGATTTACTCAACCTGCAATTTTATTTCATAGTATTGCAGCAATGAGAACTGTCCTTAATGAAATAGAAATTATCCCTGACTTTGTAGCAGGACATTCGCTTGGAGAATTTTCCGCCTTGGTTGCCAATGGTGTTCTCACACTTGAAGATGCAATGTATCTTGTTCATAAACGTGGTGAATATATGATCCAGGCAAATGAAGGTAAACCGTTTTGCTATGGCAGCTATTATTGGACTATCTCCAAATGAAGTAAAAGAGATTTGTGAAGAAGCTTCAAAAGTTGATATAGTCATTGCAGCTAATTTCAATACACCTGTTCAAACTGTGATTTCAGGGTCTGAAGCAGGAGTTGAAAAAGCTTGCAATATTTCACAAGAAAGAAATGCTAAAAGAGTTGTTCCACTTGTTGTAGGTGGTCCTTTTCATTCCCCCCTTATTCAAAAAGCTGCTACCTGGCTATCGGAAGAGATGGAAAACATTAATTTCAATAAAACATCAATCCCGGTAGTTTCCAATGTTAATGCAAAACCTGTTACTGATATTGAAGATATCAAAATAAATCTGGCAAAACAAGTAACATCATCAGTTCTCTGGGTAGATTCAATAAACTATATGATCGAAGCAGGAGTTAGCACTTTTATTGAATTTGGACCTAAGAAAGTACTTGCTGGAATGTTAAAGAAAATTGACAAGAATGTGAAAGTTATTAGTATCGACTCAATTGAAACGTTTGAATTAGTAAAAAATGAATTGGAGACGTTATGAAGCGTTTAAAAGACAAAGTTGCGATCATCACAGGAGCAGCTCGAGGCATTGGTTTCAGTATTGCCAAGATTTTATCTGAGCATGGGGCAATATCTGTTATCATTGATCTTGATGGGGAAGCTGTAGATTCGGCAGTTCAACAAATAGATGATTTAGGCAACAGAGCTGTGGGTTTTACTGCAGATGTAACTAATTCAAATCAGATCGCTTCAATTTTTAAAGAAATACATAATGAGTTCGGGGAAATTGATATCCTGATAAATAATGCTGGAATTACTAAAGACGGATTACTCATGAAAATGAAAGAATCAGATTGGGACGCAGTAATAAATGTTAATCTCAAGGGTACTTTCATTTGCACCCAGAAAGTTAGTAGATATATGATGAAAAATCGCTCTGGTGCCATTATAAACATAGCATCTGTAATCGGTTTAATGGGTAATATCGGACAAGCCAATTATGCAGCTTCTAAAGGTGGTATCATTGCTTTCACCAAATCATCGGCCAAGGAATTTGCCCTTAGAAACATTCGGGTAAATGCAATTGCACCGGGTTTTATTCAAACAGAAATGACTGATATACTGCCCCAAGAAGTTATTGACAACTATTTAACTGCAATCCCACTATCCCGCATGGGCACAGTTAAAGATGTAGCAAATTTATGTGTATTCCTGGCTTCCGACGAAGCTGGTTATATAACAGGTCAGACCATCCAGGTTGATGGCGGCTTGATAATGTAGCAAAAATTAAGGAGGAAATAATGGACATTAAAGCAAAAGTAATTGAACTTATCGTTGAAGAACTTGGTGTAGAAGATGGTGAAGTAACACTTGAGGCTAGTTTTATTGAAGATCTCGGAGCAGATTCTCTTGATACAGTTGAACTCATAATGAAGTTCGAAGAAGAATTTGATATTGATATTGCTGATGAAGATGCAGAAGGTCTTACCACAGTGGGAAAGGCTATTGAATATCTTCAAAAACAATTAGATTAATTTATATTTATGGTGGAGTTTTTTCAAGCTCCACCATATTCATATCCAAATTTTGAGGTAAATATGAGTAAACGAAGAGTTGTCATTACCGGAATGGGAACAATTAATTCTGTTGGGCATAATGTTAAAGAGACATGGAAAAATCTTCTTGCTGGAGAATCCGGTATTGATCAAATTAAAAATTTTGAAATCACTGATGAATATGCAAGTAAAATTGCGGGTGAAATAAAAAATTATGATCCAAATGAATATTTTGACAGAAAAAGAATAAAAAAATCGATCACTATACACAATATGCTCTTATCGCTGCAAAACAAGCTTTTGAGGATTCAGGTCTTAACTCTGCAGAGTTAGATCATAATAGAGCTGGTGTAATAGTATCTTCCGGAATCGGCGGTATGCTCACTTTTGAAACAGAAGCGTATAAAATGGAAAGAAAAGGTCCTAAACGTATCAGCCCATTTTTTATTCCGAAAATGATCTCTAATATTGCTTCCGCAGAAATCGCAATTGAATATAAACTTGGAGCAATTAATTTTAATATCTCGTCTGCTTGTGCCTCAGCAAACCATTCGATTGGAACAGCATTCCGTTCAATTCAATATGGAGATGCTGATATTATGGTTACTGGTGGAGCTGAAGCATCTGTAACACCATTAGCAGTAGCAGGATTTTGTTCAATGAAAGCCCTTTCAGTACTCGTAACGATGAACCTGAAAAAGCTTGTCGGCCCTTCGACCGGGACAGAGATGGTTTTATTATGGCAGAAGGTGCTGGTATTCTCGTTCTGGAAGAACTTGAACATGCACTTAATCGGAATGCTAAAATATATGCTGAATTAGTTGGCTATGGTGCAACTTGTGACGCTTATCATATTACTGCTCCCGCTGAGAATGGTGAAGGCGGTGCCAGGGCTCTTAAACAGGCAATTGATGATGCCGGTATCAAACCGGAAATGATCAATTACATCAATGCTCATGGCACTTCCACCCCACTTAATGATCCCAATGAAGCAAAAGCCTATAAAACAGTTTTCGGTGACCATGCTTATAAACTAAAGATCAATTCCACAAAATCCATGACCGGTCATACTCTGGGTGCTGCGGCAGCTATAGAAGCAATAGTCTGCTGTAAAACATTGGAAACAGGGAATTCTTCATCCTACTCTAAATCTGGAAAACCCTGATCCTGATTGTGATCTTGATTTTGTTCCCAATAAAGCTGAACACTTTAATGTGGAATATGCATTGAGTAATTCACTCGGTTTTGGCGGTCATAACGGTGTAATGATTTTTCACAAATTTAATGCCTAGGGTGATATTTTCCACCCTCATTTTAAGTTAAATTGAAAAAGATCATCACAAAACTGCTGGGAAATATTAATTTTGACCAGGAAAATGATTCTGCTGGGCTGGAAAAATTTCAGCGTCTTATCCAGTATAAATTTACTCAACCCGAACTATTAACGGCTGCTCTATCACATACATCTCTCAGTACTCCGAATCTGAAAGCAACAGCCTATGAAAGAATGGAATTCCTGGGTGATTCGATCCTGGGTCTGGTAACTTCTGAAGAATTATTTCACCTTTATCCTGACTATTCGGAAGGCCAGCTATCTAAGTTAAAATCCAAGATCGTCTCCAAGAAGTTTCTGGCCTTAAAAGCTAAAGAGATATCTCTTGGTAATTACATTAAACTAAGTTCTGAAGCTATAAATTCAGGCGGCCGCAATTCAAGATCGATTCTGGGTGATTCAATGGAATCATTGATCTGTGCTCTATACCTGGACGGAGGTTTGCCGGCAGCTAAAAAGTTCATTCATACTTATGTAATTAAGAATTTCCAAAAAAATATAACTAATAAAATTCTGGTCGATCATAAAAGCAAACTGCAGGAACTTACTCAAGCCAGGTTCCAGCAAACTCCCGAATACAAGATCGTTGATGAAAGTGGTCCTGAACACGAAAAGATCTTCAGCGTTGAGGTTTTTGTGAACAAACAGAAAGTAGGCTTCGGAAAAGGGTCCAATAAAAAGGAAGCACAACAAAACGCAGCTCTGGAAGCTTACAAAGCTTTTTCTGAATAAGACACATGAAAATCCTTCCGGTCTTCCTCCCATTAATGGGCTGTCCTTACAATTGCATCTATTGCGATCAGAAAGCTATCACCAATACTTCAGCTATAGATTTCACGCAAATTGAAAGGATCGTAAAAGAATTTTGCCAGCACAATTATGATGAAAATAAGGAAATTGCTTTCTACGGTGGTACATTTACAAATCTGGAAGAAGATTTCATTGATAAGTTGCTGTCAATTACCGATCCTTATATCAGCAGTAAAGTATCTATTCGAATATCCACCCGCCCTGATAAAATATTCAAAGAACAGCTGCTGAATTTATCTGTACGAGGTCTGAAAACTGTTGAACTTGGCATCCAGAGTTTCTCGGATCAGGTCTTAAAACAATCCGGCAGAGGATATTCCAGTCAGACAGCCATAGATGCCTGCCAAACAATCAAGGAATGTGGCCTAAATCTGTGTATTCAGCTTATGCCGGGGTTACCTGGATCAGATAGTATCAGCCTGCAGGAGACAATAACTCAGATAATAGCAGTAAAACCTGATATGGTAAGGATCTACCCCACCATAGTCCTCAAGAATACCAGCCTTGAAAAAATGTACAATTCAGGGAAATATACTCCACTTACACTACAGGAAGCCATCGCTATCTCAACCGATATGATCAATCTGTTTAATGAAGAGGATATCAGGGTAATTAAAGCTGGCCTGCATTCAGATATAAGTAAAGAAAACATTATCGCCGGCCCCTATCATCAATCATTTGGTGAATTGATCAGGATTGAGCAAATGCTGAAAAAAATCATTGCTAATTATCAGAAGGAAAAGACTTTTGTCATTTCTAAATACGATGTTTCTTTATTTAAAGGATTTAAACAGAATTTGTTAAAAAGAATAAAAGCAAAATTAGATCTCGATAAAATTCCTGTTGTTATAGATCAGCAACTTAATAAGGGAGAAATTGCTTTTTCAGATCGAACTACTAACTTAATCTGGTGATTGGATGATCTATTTACTTAGTATAGCAGCAGTTTTTTTTGTCATTTTATTTTACAGAAAAACTATCCCGTCCATATCCTCAAATCGAAAGATCTTACTTGTTGTTCTACGCAGTCTCAGCATTATCATTATTCTTATGCTTCTAATCAATCCTATCTTATACTTAATTAAAACTGAATTGAATAAACCTGAGATTATCATCCTGAATGATGTATCTGAAAGTATGTCAACAGTGATTAAAGATACAACTAAAAGCAGCAGACTGGATATTTTCTCTCAACACCTGGATAATATTTTTTCCAGCAGGAATATTGAGCTTAATAAATATGATTTTGCTTCCAGTTTAAACGGAGCGCCCGACAACACACTGCTTGTTCAGACCCTGGAAGAGATACTGAAAAAAATAGAACCGCCAATATCGAAGAAATATTTTTACTCTCAGATGGCTGGTTCCACGATGAAGATCTGGAGATCCTTAATGATATAGATATCCCGATCTCAACATTTGATCCGCAGTTTTCTTCTTCTGAATTCGATCTTGAGATCAGAGATATTAAATATAATCGGACTTTTTTTACCAATGAGATTAATACTTTTATTGTTGATCTGGCTGCTGATAATTATTCCGGTAAAGCTGAATTGAATTTCTTTGTAGAAAATGAGCTTAAAAAAACACTGGAAATTGATTTCCAGGATGAACAGTTTCAGCAAATTGTTCTAGAACATAGTTTCGATCTTCCTGGTCTATATCCCGTAGAATTTAAACTTATATCTGAAGATGATAAGGAAAACAATACTGCTAATAATTTCTTTCCTACTGCTGTTAATGTGTTGAAACAAAAGTCCGGAATACTTGTTATTTCTGACCGGTTAGGATGGGATATTAAATTTCTGAAAGATGCTGTCAGAGAAAATGATCACTGGCAATTTTCCTTCCTGCAGAAAGATAATTTCCTGAAACTGCAAAATAAACAGGTAACGTTAACTGCACAAATGGAAAATAATGATGTTCTGATCCTGGTTAATTATGGTGATCTTATATTTTCTGCCAATGAAGAAGAGATGATTCGTAATTTTATTGCCAGGGGCGGAGGACTTTTGATCCAGGGATATCCTATAAAGACTCTTTCAGATATAATGCCCGTAAAAGATGCCGGGATCAAGAGAGAGTTCTCTGCGACATTGAATTTCACTGATGAAAGCAGAAAATATGAATCATTCAATTTTGCAGATTCAGATTTAAGCCGGGAAATTCCACCAGTCAGATATTTCTACTGCCAACCCAAACTTCAGACAGAAATACTGGCGGAATTCAATAATGAAGACAGGTCTGCAGCAATTGCTTATTCACAACTGGAAAAAGGCAGGATACTCTATTTTTCCTTTTTTGATCTATGGAAATGGCAATTACGCGATCAGGATCTTACTTTCCGCACTTTTATATTAGATATTTGTAACTGGCTGGCTATGGGTAATGCAGAAAGATTTATCTCCTTTTCCGATAAAAACGGTTATTTCAAAGGAGAAAATGTTAAGATCAACCTGCAGGCATACGATGAAAAATTAATTCCCTTACAGAATTTGAACGCAAAATTAACGCTAACTGGCAATACCGGTAATACCATCCTGGAAAAATACCTGGATTCGGGAGAAGATGGTTATTTCACTTTTCTTAAAGATCTACCTGCCGACAAATACTCCTACACAATTCTGGATGAAGAACATCAGCAGCAGACTTCCGGAGAATTTATTGTCACCGAAGTAAATACTGAGAAAAGAGATAATGGTTTTAATATTCCTTTACTGACTTATATTTCCCAAGCTACCGGTGGGAAAATATATAATAAGGAAGCTCTGGCTGACCTCCAGTTTCAACAATCAGAGATCACATCAATCCACAGAAAAATCGAAATCCCTATCTATAAAAAATGGTACTTGATCACCATATTTATTGTTTCATTCTGTCTGGAGATCTATTTGAGAAAACGCTGGGGCTTGCTGTAAATTTTAACCCAGCGGATTACCACCCACTCCGAAATTCTCTCTTGGCACCTCATCTATTCTAACATACACAGCTGCTGCCGGTTTTCCTGTAACTTCAACCACAACTGCTGTAAGTTTGGCAATCAGTTCAATCTTCTGTGCAGCTTCCAGCTTTCCTGCATTCTCTAAAGTAATTATAGGCATAAAGCCTCCTTAAATGGAAATTTTAACCCAGAATATGAAAAACGTCTCAACTCCTGATTCATCATCCGGGTTTAATTAGTTAAATCTTGGAAAAGAATTAAATTCAGTCAAAAAAACTTTACATAAAATTAAATCCACCCAGCAATTCTAACAGTACAAACTGGGAGGCAGAATGAAAAAAATAATAATCCTCATTTTTATCTGTTTTGTAATTCAAGTTTTAACTGCAGAATGGACGATTGTACAGACATTCCCCATACCGGAAGGAGCTGCCGGCTTAGCCTGGGACGGTGTTAACCTTTATTGCGGAATATACGGGGTAAATGGAGATGAAATTTATCAGATCGACCCGGCTGATGGTTCGGCTCAATTATTATTTACGGATCCGAACCTGGACGACACTTACGGATTGACCTGGGATGGAAGTCATCTCTGGTTGACTGATCATAGAAACGGGACTTATGAACCGGCGGTTGCTTACGAATATGACCTGGACGGAAATATCATATCTGAAATCACCTTGCCGGACCACTATATGTCTGGAATTGCTTACGATAATGGTGATTTCTGGGTTTCAACCTATTATGACCCCGATGGAGAGATATACAAGATAGATGCTCAGGGTAATATTATCCTGCAATTTCCCGCTCCCGATAACCAGCCCTGGGATCTCTGCCTGGAAAATGACTATCTCTGGATGGCTGATTACTGGGGTGATTCACTATACAAGATCGATCCTTCCGATGGCTCTCTACTGGAGTCTTACCCATCTGAAGGAGAGGATCCGGCCGGAATTGTGTTTGATGGTCAATATTTGTGGTATTGTGATAACGGCCAAGGCGGATCAGATTACCTCTATAAGGTTGATCTGGGCGGTGGTGGAACACCAGCTATAGCCCTGGGCTGGGAAGAATATGATTTCGGTAATACCGTAATAGGAGATCCCGGTGAAATTGAATTGCCGGTAAGTAATACAGGAAATGCCGATCTGGAAATTACACAATTACAATTTTCCGTTCAGAATTTTACAGCTGTTTTCCAACCTCCTTTAATTGTATCTCCAGGTGGAACCGAATATATTACCCTCGGCTTTGATCCTGACGACTGGGGTCAGGAAGATTGTCAGTTATCTTTAACTTCGAATGATCCTGTAAACACTATTGTTGAAGTAAGTCTTACAGGTTATGGCATCTTCTCTGAACAGGAAATAGTCCTGGATCAGGAATCATTGCAATGGGAAAATGTAAGAGTCGGAGCTGTTTCCGGGATCTATGTAAATATCAGCAATCAAGGGACAGAAACGTTAATAATCGACGATCTATTTTTTAACAGTGATCTCTTTTTTACCGATGATACTGTTCAGCTTCCTATCTCTCTTCTTACCAGAGAGGATTATGAACTCAGGATCTGGTTTGCCCCGGAAGCAACCGGGCAATTTGATGCCTTCCTGGCAATTTACAGTAACGACTCTGATGAGAATCCGGCCAGCATTGTTTTGCAGGGTAATTCCATTTTAGAAACATATCCCATCAGCATGCCTTTGTGGGAATATCAGATCGACACCTCCTGGGATAACAGCCCCAAAGCCATTGAACCAATCGAAGACATCTCAGGAGACGGGATATCAGATGTTGTTATCTGTTCGGAAGACGGTTATGTAAGATGCTTTAATGCGAATTCATCCAATTGGGCTGATATACTCTGGGAATATCCGCTGCCGTCCGGGTATGTATATTCCCAGAAAGGGATTTCCACTGGTTTCGATATAGATATGGATGATCATGATGACCTGGTGATCGGAACTGTTGGAGGTGATAAAGCCGTAAGAATGATCTCCGGTAAAACTGGTGAATTGGTCTGGGAATATCTGACCGACGAATTTGGTGACGGTGGCTGGGTTTACCAGGTTAGCTGGGATTACGATTATGATCTGGACGACATCCCGGATGTGCTGGCCTGTGCTGGAGATGATGCAACTGATACCGGCCCCAAAAGAGTCTTCTGTCTGAATGGATCTTCAGGAGAAATGATCTGGAATTATTATGTCGGAGGTCCGGTATTCTCAGTTATCGGAATTGAAGACATTAATAATGATGGCCTTCCGGATGTACTGGCAGGAGCTTCCGACCAATATGAGACTGAAGGAAAGGTACTGGCCCTGGATGGCTCAGATGGATCTTTACTATGGGATTTTATCACAGCCGGCTCTTCTGTCTGGGGCCTGGCACAGGTTGATGATTTTACCAGCGATGGCATTAGAGATGTTGTGGCTGGAGATTTCTATGGGAACTACTATGGATTGAATGCCGGCAATGGCAACTCGTTCTGGAATGGAACTATAGGAAATTATGTTTTAATTACCGGTTTTGAACTTATCGAAGATGTCAATGAAGACGGACATCCGGATATACTGATCGCTAATTCCACTAATAATGCTAAAGTAATAGACGGCTTTTCCGGCGGCTATATCTGGGATCAATACATTGGGGATAACTCTTTATGTGTCGACAGGATACCGGATATCAATGGAGATCTGATCAACGATGTATTGATCGGTTCCTTGAATGATAATTGTTATTTTCTGGATGGAACCGATGGAAGTACACTGGGATCCTATTACCTGGGAACCGCTGTTGATGCTGTGTCTGCTATTCCAGATGTAACAGGAGATAATTCCTGGGAAATGGTAGCAGGCGGAAGAAATGGAATGGTGAAATGCCTTTCCGGAGGTCTGGAAGTTATGGTCGGAACAGAAGAAGATGAAATACAGGAAAGTAATTCTGCTTTAAGAATCAGTAATTACCCTAATCCTTTTAATCCATCAACGGTTATAAGTTTTAAAATCAACACGGAACACACTGAGCCCACGGAGTTGAAAATATATAATTTAAGGGGACAGTTAGTAAAAAATTATGCTATTCCCGTTTTTCAAAATTCAGTTACCTGGAATGGTAAAGATAACAATGGCAATTCTGTAACGTCCGGGCTCTATTTTGCCAAGCTCAAAGTCGGCAATAATATTGCAGTCACCAAAATGCTTCTGCTCAAATAGGAGAAAATGCCAATTCACCTTGCGGATGGTTCTAATCTGCTGAAAGCAGATAAACCTCCGCAATGGTGTGTTATTTTAAACATCTCATCTAACTTATCTCGTTACGAAGTTTTTCTTCGTAACGTTTTCTGTTCCCAAGAAAATCCACTAAAGGCGGATAAAACTTGGGAACAAGGAAAAAGGTCTCTTTCAGGTACTCTTGAATGCTGACCTTTTCAAGGTTTCACTATGTACCTTAAGCTGTCCAGCTTGAGGAAATAGTATTTTATTTTATTTCCCACAAACAAAACCCCAGTTAGTCAACCCCAGTTAGTCAACGGGGCAGGCTGTTTGTGGTACGCTTAACCATCTTGGATAGTATGTGATATTGACCTTTCCAAGGTTTATTATTTACTTACCATTAACTGAATTTTAATTCGTTATTTGCAACTGTGATTTGAATGGTCGCTCCGGGTAAAACTTTTCCTTCCAGGATTTCAATAGCCAGTTTATCCTCAACTTCTTTCTGGAGTATCCTTTTCAGAGGTCGGGCACCATACTGCGGATCATAACCGGATTCAACAATTTTATCTATTGCTTCATCAGAGAATTCCAGGACAATATTTCTGCTCTGTAATCTTTTATTCAGAATATTTATCTGCAATTTAGCAATCTCTCTGATCTGTTCTTTCTGAAGTTTATGAAACACGATAATATCATCCAGCCTATTTAGAAATTCCGGCAGAAAATGCTGCTTCAATGCTTCCATAAGTTTTGTTTTAACTTCATCTTCAGGAAGATCTTCCATTTCAAAAATATACTGGGATGCAACATTGGAAGTCATGATGATAACTGTATTTTTAAAATCTACCGTTCTTCCTTTGCCATCTGTCATTCTGCCATCATCCAGAATTTGGAGCAAAACATTGAAGACATCCCGATGCGCTTTTTCGATTTCATCCAGCAAAATTATACTGTAAGGTCTCCTGCGGACAGCTTCTGTGAGATAACCGCCTTCATCATAACCCACATAACCAGGAGGAGCGCCGATAAGTCTGGCAACAGAATGTTTCTCCATGAACTCACTCATATCGATTCTGATTATTGCTTTTTCGGTATCGAACATGAACTCAGCCAATGCTTTGGCCAACTCGGTCTTTCCTACACCGGTCGGCCCCATGAACAGGAAGGATCCGATCGGTTTTTCTGTATCAGACAAACCGCTGCGCGATCTTCTGATAGCATTTGACAAAGCGGCAATCCCTTCCTTCTGCCCAATAACTCTCAGCGCTAGATTTTCTTCCATTTTAACCAGTTTCTGAATTTCGCTCTGCAACAATTTCGAAATCGGGATACCGGTCCATTTTGCTACTACCTCAGCGATCATTTCTTCATCAACTTTTTCTTTTAATAGCTGCTGATCCTGTGGTAATTTATCAATTTTATCCTGTATTGCTTTCATCTCCTGCTGTTTCTGTACCAGGTCTCCATATTTCAAACGGGAAACTTTATCCAATTCACCTCTTCTTTCCGCGATCTCTGCTTCGGCCTTGATCTTATCGATCTCTTCCGAGATACGACTGATCCCATTCAGTAATTCCTTTTCATGTTCCCAGCGCAGACGAAGCTCAGCCTGAATCTCTTTCAGGTTGGCCATTTCCTCTTTGATTTTTTTAATTCTACCCAGCGAGGCCTTATCTTTTTCCTTTTTCAAGGAAAGATTCTCAATTTCCAACTGCCTGAGTTTCCGCTCAACATCTTCCAGCTCCTGTGGCATGGAATCTATTTCCATCTTCAAACTGGCACAAGCTTCATCGACCAGATCAATTGCTTTATCCGGCAAAAACCTGTCAGTAATATATCGGTTGGAAAGTACCGCTGCGGACACAAGAGCATTATCTGTTATTTGAACTCCATGGTGGATCTCATATTTTTCTTTTATCCCGCGCAAGATGGAAATCGTTTCCTCTACTTTCGGCTCATTCACCAGAACTGGCTGGAACCTTCTATCCAGCGCAGCATCTTTTTCAATATACTTGCGATATTCATCAAGAGTCGTTGCGCCGATACAATGTA
This sequence comes from Cloacimonadaceae bacterium (SeqCode), assembly GCA_942491655.1. GTDB lineage: Bacteria > Cloacimonadota > Cloacimonadia > Cloacimonadales > TCS61 > SDB. Next base: position 93,361 of record CALOBL010000019.1, on the reverse strand, counting down.
ATGAACCCCTGGCCAGGGCTGGTTTCAGCATATTGGAGGCATCAACGGAACCCTCGGCAGCTCCGGCACCTACTACAGTATGGATTTCGTCTATAAACAGTATTATTTTCCCTTCTGATTTCTCTACCTCGTTCAAAACAGCTTTTAAACGATCTTCAAATTCACCTCTGAATTTAGCTCCTGCCAGTAATGATCCCATATCAAGTTCCAGAATATCCTTATGTTTAAGATTTTCCGGAACATCAAGATCAATTACCCTTCGGGCCAGACCCTCAACGATAGCTGTTTTTCCAACACCGGGCTCTCCGATCAGGACAGGATTGTTCTTTCTGCGTCTGCTTAATGTTTGTATGGTTCTACGTATTTCCTGATCTCTACCTATAACAGGATCAAGCTTGCCTAAACGTGCTAGTTTTGTTAAATTTCTGGCATATTTTTCCAGAGCCTGATATTTAGCTTCCGGATTCTGATCCTGAACTTTTTGGGAACCCCTGATCTCTTTTAAAGCTTTCAGGATTCTATCACGGCTCAGATTATATTTCCCAACTATTCCTTTTAATCCTCTGGCTTCAACAAGTGCTATCAGTAAATGCTCCACACTTACATATTCATCGCCTAATTTCCCTGCTTCTGTTTCTGCATTAGAGAAAACTTCATTTAGCTCTCTGGAAATCCCTGTCTGATAAACTCCACTGATCTTAGGTTGATTGTTTAAATATACTTGAATTTCTTCCTTAATTTCTTCAGCATCATTATCCATTTTTTGCAGAAGAGAGCGAACCAATCCATCTTGCTGCAGCAATGACAGCATTAGATGAGTTGATCCAATTTCCTGATGCCCCAGATCCTCGGCCAGTTGCTTTGCTTTCTCCAGGGCCTCCTGAGATTTAATAGTAAATCTGTTTAAATTCATCGTTACTCCTGTTTTTTAAAACTGTTGTATGATACAATTTCCTCAATTGATTTTAAATTTCTATTACCTTTTTCAACAACCGGATATCCTATGGGGAGAAGAGTAACAATCTTATACTCTTCCGGCAAATCTATCAATTGGGCTAATTTATCATGATAAAAAGCACCCAACCAGCAGGTCCCAAGCCCCAGTTCGACCGCCTGCAGATTAATATGTTCAGCAGCAATGGATGCATCAACTGTATAAGCCGGCTGTCCGGATGTCATTACGTAATTGGTATTGGATGCACATACCGCTATGGAAACAGGTGCTTCGGATACAAATTTCTGTCCTTTGCATATATCTGTTAATGCTGCTCTTTTTTCAGGGTCATTTATCACTACAAAATGCCAGGGTTGAACATTTCTGGCAGATGGGGCCAGTCTGGCAGCTTCCAGGATCTGATCGATTTTTTCCCGTTCAACCGGTTTATCCTGAAATTTCCTTACACTAAATCTGTTTACAATACTATTGATCAACATACGACCTCCATTTTATTGTTTATGTTTCTAATATTTTCGTAATTCCAATTTCATTTCCAAATTTTATTTTTCCTTAACTTCATTTTTTTTAATCATTATTGAATTCATCCATCGACGTAAATTTAAATTACACAACAAAATATAAGCATACCGCAAGACATGTCAAATAAATTCTTAGCACTCTAATTAATAAAGTGCTAAAAAATATTTGCATTTTCCATTTACTTGATTATAATATTTATGATTAAAATTTAAGGAGGGGTGAACAATGAAAGTTATACCTTACAAAAACGGAAGAAACTATTATCCCATGGCATCATTTTTTGACAGTTTCATGAACAAGTTCATGGATGAAGAGGATAACCGAGATATCCAAAGATCAATGCCGATGGATATTATCGAGCATGATGACAAATTCATCCTGGAAGCTAGCTTGCCAGGCTTTAAAAAATCTGACATTAGCATTGCAGTTGAAGACAATGAATTGATCATTGAAGCCAAACACGAAGAAAAAAAGGAAGATAAAAGGGGCAACTATTGCAGATGTGAGATCTTCAGAGGAAATTATCGAAGAGTACTTTCTCTTTCAGATAACGTAAGCAAAGATAAAATCGATGCAAAATATGAAGAAGGCATCTTATCCGTGGTTATCCCGAAACAGACTCCAAAACCAGCTCAAAAAATTACAGTCTCATAGGATAATAAGTTCCGAAAAGCCGTGGTCCGCCACGGCTTTTTGTTTATTATTGACACTTCATAATTGGATAAAATTTTTGAGTCAGATTCATTTTTCATATTTAAAGATCTATTCATCAAATGAGGAGGTAAAATGTTAAAGAAACTCTTAATGGCGATCATGCTCATCATTTTTGTAGCAGGACTTTGGGGGCAGTATCCCCTGACATCGGAAAATAAAAGCCCTTTCGTTGAGGTTGTTAAGAATATAAGAGAATCAGTAGTAAATATTCGAGTAGAATACGAGGTATCAGCAAATCAGGGAAATGGTTTCCCTTTTGATGATGATATATTCCGTTTTTTCTTTCCGGATCAACCCCGAGATCAAACCCCAAGAAACCGCAAATCAATTTCAATGGGTAGTGGTTTTATCTTTAAGTATGAAGATAACATAGCTTACATTATCACCAACAATCATGTTGTACAGAATGGAAAAGATGGTGAGATAACAGTTACTCTGGCTGATAAGGCAAAATATAAAGCTGAGATCATCGGACTCGACTCCGATACGGATCTGGCAGTTATTGCCATAGAAACAGATCTTGATGAAGATATCACAGTTGTACCCATGGGGAATTCAAATAATATCGATATCGGTGAATGGGCTATTGCCATAGGCAATCCTTTCGGGCAACTGGGCCTGGAACGTACGGTAACCGTGGGAGTAATATCCGCTACAGGTAGAGCCAACCTGCAGTTTGGTGGTGATTCACCCTTGTATCAGGATTATATCCAAACCGATGCCGCTATCAATCCCGGGAACAGCGGGGGTCCATTACTAAATCTCAACGGAGAAGTAATTGGTGTTAATGCAGCCATAACCAGCACCAGCGGTGGTAATGTTGGTATTGGTTTTGCTATCCCGATCAATCTAGCCAAGAAAGTCTCAGCTGATCTTATCTCTTCCGGTAAGGTTACCAGAGCCTATATTGGGATTCTGCCGCAGGAGATCGATTATGATCTAAGACAAAGCCTTTCTCTGCAGGAAGTAGCCGGTGTTCTGGTTGCTAAAGTAGAAAATGACACCCCTGCCAAGAAAGCTGGAATTAAGAAAGGTGATGTAATAATAACATTTAACGGTGAGTCCATAGCTAATGTTGCTAAATTCCGTATTGCTGTTGCTAACAGCCCGATCGGAGTTGAACTTCCCGTTATTGTTGTTCGTGATAAAAAAGAGAAAGAATTAACCGTAACTTTAGTTTCCAGACCAGATGAAATAGCAGCAGAGCCAATTCAGGAAGAAAGTACAGAAGGCAGCAAACTTGGCCTGGAAGTGGAAAACCTCAACAGCGAATTCGCAAAACAAAGAAATGTTGATGAAGATAAGGGAGTTATCATCTCCAGCATATTACCGGATTCTCCATCAGCCAGTTCCGGATTAAGCGTAGGCGACATCATTCTGGAAATTGATCAGCAGGAGATAGAAGATATTAAAGATTTTGATAAAGTTGTAGAAAATCTGGATCAAGATATTGTTCTGCTTTATATTAAGACTACCAATGGTAATTATCAATTTGTAACCGTAAATCTCGGTAAGTAATAGATTGTTTTTTTGAAAGGCACACTGCTAAGTGTGCCTTTTCTATTTTAAAAATCAGGAGACAGGCTCAAATAATAAGATGGTTTACTAATATCCACCAGATCCGTATTCCAGGCAATATCAAATTTCAAGACAAAATAACCCAGGTTCATACGGGGTCCGAAACCAATTCCCATTTTAATATCCTGCAGAGCTTCTCCTTTCATTCCCACAAAATCTTCATTGTCCTCCCAGATCGCTCCTATATCAATGAAAGCACTAGCTCGCATATTATATAATATCAAAGGGAGAGGAAAAGCGAATTTTAGATTATCAATAAAAGGAAAACGAAGTTCAATACTGCTGATTACTTTTTTTGTTCCCTGCAGCTTATCATCATCAAAACCTCTTATCCCATTATAATAACCCATATCAAAATGCTGATCTGTTTCACCTAATATCGTACCTGAGAACAGACGCAATGCAAGAGAATATCTTTTTTCAAAAAACAGATATTTCCTAAGATCTGATATTAAGATAGAATAGCTGTCCTCTGTTGAAAAGCTGCGATTTAAAATGAGTGTTCCCCTCCACCCGGCAACCGGTCCCACACTTCCATATATAGCATTATCATGAACAAAACTAACTTGAGGAGCCCAGATATTTTCTTCTGATTTTTCTTTCAATCCGAAAGCTTCCTGAAAATCATCAGGAAGATATTCCTCCATCCACTCACCTTCATAACCATCCCACCAGTCACGTCGTACTTCATTCCTGTAGAATATATTCTCCAGATCAACTCTCCAGAATTTATTGAAAGGGTAGCGTGTTATCGTATAAAATCCGAATTCTCTTTCCCTTTCCCTGAAATAATCTGTATAAATGGATGGATCAGAATAGCGGATCTGATAGATAACCTCATCATTCAAGTAAAATACGCCGATCCCGTAGTCTATCCTCCGGGCCAGGTAGACGTAATTAAAAATAAAATTAGAGTTGTCCAACTCGCCTGAAATGCCAACATTCACACCTATCCCATGGTTACCCATCAGATCGCTGAAGCTAAGCTGCAATTGAGCGTAGGTTCCCCCAGAAGGAGAGTAAGCCATGCCGCCCCACAACATATCGAGAGAAAATTTTGTTTTATAGGGTTGAATCTGCGGTATATTCTCAACCTGTGGTTTTTTATCTATTTCCTTGTTTTTTTTCTGAGTTAAAGAATCTTCCAGTACTGAGGATCTCAAATCTATTGTAAAAATATCATCCTTAACCCGGCGACTCTCCTTTAAGAGTTTCTTACCTTTCCTTTTTCCAAAGAATTTATGGCGATCGAAATTGAATTTTTCAAAAAAATCATTTTCTAAAATCGTAACCTTGGGAAGATGATAATCAAAATATTCCAGATTCAGCAGCGGTTTGTCTTTCATATAGATATCCCAACCGCCATTATAATAACAGGAGAAGATAAGGTATTCATCTTCCAGGCTTATGTCCCCTGTAAAGCTTCCTGCCAGAGAATTTGTAACCTGGGCTCTGAGACCCGTTACAATGTCCACAACTTCGATATTGGAAGCAAAGTTCCGCTCGGAAGTCATCAGGATCTTATCACCTTTATCATTCCAGAAAGGAGTATAATTTGAAAAATCATCATCAGTAACCTGATAGAAAATACTATCCTGCAGATCATAAAAATAGATATTTGTTATCAGCGAGCTGAGCACACTTTTTAAGGTATCTTCTAATTGAATATCTCTTTCAGAAGCAAAGACAATTCTGGTATCATCAGGAGACCAGCGGGGAGCAGAATCATAGTAGAGATCATTGGTCAATTGAGTAATACTTTCATTATTAATATCAAAAATGTAGATATCGTTCTTGTTATTTTTTTGACCCGCAAAGACGATCCTGGAACCATCATGAGAAACATCTATTTCAAAAATCGCCTCAAACTCGGGAAAATCAAAGCTGTAGACGGTCTTTCCGGTCACATAATTCATCACATAAAGCTTATCACAACAGGAAGTTTTAGAAACAAAGGCAAATCGTTCATTGTCTGGGAACCAGCTGACATTATTCTTCTGAAAATGGAATTCTTCATATTTGCCATTCATTTCTGCTTTCACGATTTTTTCTCTTCTGGTCAATCCCAGGATAGAATCTTTCCAGATATCATTAGTCAGGTCTTTATTGGAAAAGTATAGAAATGAGTTACCGTCAGGTGAAATCCGGGGAGCATAATTCATATAGGAGCCATCTTTAGTATGGTCCGTCTTACGAGTAAAAACTTCATAGGGAATATCAAATTCTGTTATGAATGGCAGGTATTTTCTTTTTAATTCGTTTCTCCAGCGCATCTGCAGTTCAAGAAAATTCAGATTAAATATTTTTTTTGTAGCAGTATCAACGGAAGAAGTGAATCTTAAGGCATAGAAATAATCAATTACCGCTTCTCGCCCATATGCTTCACTCAAGTAAACCAGGAACGATTCACCCAGTCTATAGGCGAAGTACCCTCCTATCCCATCCAGAAAAAAGACACCGTCATTCATAATCAGATCGATCACGAACATATTATTATAAACATCCTGTCCGCCTACCGAGATAAATTCAGGGAACCCTTCCGAAAACCAGAATGGAAGTCCGCTGAAATTGAGAAATTTTGATCTGCTTTTATTCAATTCATTAACATAGGCATGGGTAAGTTCGTGGATCAAGGTCTCTTCCATTTTTTTATAGCCACCATCAAAAGGAATGGCTACTCTGTTGCGGCTTAACTCTGTGAAGCCACCTACTCCTTCACTAAGCAGTGGGTAGATAATATTTGTTGTTTCAAATTCCTGATGTGATTTATAGAATATGATCGGGATCCGGTTAAAAACAGGCTTTTTAAGATCTGCTTTTATTTTATAATAAGCTTCTTCGGCCATCAGAGCACACATCCGGCCAAATTCATCATCACCTTTATTGTAATAAATATCAAAATGTAAAGTCTCGATCCTTGACCAGTTCAATACTTCAGGCTGAATTTTATTTTTCCCGAATGTATACGCTTCCAACCAGCAAAAGGAAACAACCATAAGCAGGAGCCAGAGTATTCTATTTTTCATATATCCACCTGTTAAAAAACACTGAATTTAAAATATTTCTTTGGATTCTCTTCTATGTCCTGCAATAATGAATCCAATCTGATAATCGAACGTTGTAAATCATTGTAGAGGTCATCTTCCGAGATCAGCCTGTTCACTGTGCTTCCCTCCGTTGACACCTGATCGGACAGTATTCTGAAGCTTTCGGAAGTCTTTCTGAATTCGATTAAAGTACTTTTAATTTCTTCGGTAACTTCTGAGACCGCAGCAAAACCTTCCTTTAATTCATCTTTGTTTTCAGAAATTATTTCTGTTAGCTGTCTGGAAATCTCCGCAGATCTCTTTATGGTTTCATCGATATTTCCGGCATTCCTGGCAAAAGAATTTCGGAGATCTGTTACCAGTTTCAAGGAAGTATCAATAACTGCCCGGGTATTTGTTAACACTCCATCTTCCCGGCCGAGATCCGACAATACCTGTTTCAGATCAATCACTACATCACTCATCTCTGAGATCAGGGTACCCATGCCGGGTTTAATACTCCCCTGATGGACAGCAGTAAGATCCAAAGGGACACTGCTTCTGCCTGGAGTTATCTCCACCTGAACATCCCCCATCAGATCAACTTCATTGATCACAAATTCTGTATTTTCAAAGAGTTGTCCTTCTAAAATAATTTTCAGGCTGATCAGGACATGATCTTTTTCAACCTTTATATCGCTGACCCTGCCACGTTTTACACCCAGAATCGTAACATCATTTCCCTTTTCAATATTCCCCGCATTGGAAAACATTACCTTGATCTCGGTATATTTCTTGCTGGTTATATATTCTGTGAACCAGGCATACGACAAGGCCAGGATCAAAATCCCGACAATAGTGAAAATACCAACTTTGAATTCTATATTCATCTTATTTTTATGAAAATCCATTTAGCTAAAATCTCCCGCGGAACTTTTTAATTCTTTCATCTTCTGAATTTATGAAGTGCTCGTAATATCCGTCAAATATTATTCTCTTCTCATATAACATTACAATTCTGCCTTTAATTGTTTTCAGGCAATTCAAATCATGAGTTATTGTAATCGGAGTGATTTTTTCCTTTTCATACAGGAACAGGATCAGGTCCACTATACCTTCTGCAGTAGCAGGATCCAAGCCTGTTGTCGGCTCATCGTAGATAATAAAATCGGGCTGCAGAATAATAGCACGGGCCAGAGCCACTCTTTTTTTCATACCGCCACTCAGCTCCGAAGGCATTTGTTCCATTATATTCTTAAGATCTACCAGCTCCAGGCAGTGTTGAACTTTCAGTCTTATCTCTTCTTCAGTTAAATTTGTGTGCTCTACTAAAGGAAGTGCAACATTCTGGAATACATCAAGGGAGTCCAGTAAGGCAGATCCTTGAAAAAGCATGGCCATCTTTCTTCTTACAGCATTTTTCTTCTTTCTGGAAAGCCGGAAGAGATCTTTACCATCAATGAAAACACTCCCGGAAGTCGGAACTAACAAACCTTCAACCGTTTTCATCAGAACACTTTTCCCGCTGCCACTATGTCCCACAATTGAAATAATCTCATTCTGATTGATCTTTAAATTGATATCTTCCAGAATCTTTTTATCAGATAAAATCATGGATAAATCTTTAATTTCTATCATTGTTCTCAACCTTTAAGCCACCCTGGAATAATTCAATAGGATTGCCACGGATAATTGATTTTTCGGAAAGCTTTTCATCTGTGCTGTAGATCCTCACATAATGATCGGAAAGGGCAGTCCAATCTGCTTTTACCTGTTTTTCCGCAATTCCTTTCAAAGGAATATTTTCTAATAACAATTTTTCGGTATATTCCCTTTTTTTACGATCTGAAATTTCTGTCAGTATCCTGCTTCTCTGCTTGATTATATCACCTTTAACCTGGTTTTTCATGACAGCTGCTCTGGTTCCCGGTCTTACAGAATAAGAAAATACATGCAGATATGCGAAGGGAAGTTCTTGCAGCAGTTCTACTGTTTCCCGGAATAGCTCGGCGGTTTCCCCCGGTAATCCGGCAATCACGTCAAGTCCAATCGCAGCTACCGGGTTCAGCACTAAAATATCCTCAATAAGTTGTCTGAATTGATTTATTGTATAGCGACGATTCATTTTTTTTAAGATCTCGTCCGAGCCTGATTGCAGGGGAATATGAAAATGTGGGGCAGTTTTTTTGCTTATCTTCAGGAAGGATAACAATTCTTTGTGAAATAGTTGGGGCTCGATCGAACTTAACCTTATCATCTCAACCCCTTCAATCTCTTCCAATTCCCGTAACAATTGATAAAGACTGAATTCAGAAGATCTTTCGCTACCATACAACCCCAGATTAATCCCGCCCAGAACGATTTCCTTATACCCGGATTGAACCAGCTGCAATACCTGTTTTTTTACATTTTCCGGATCTCGGCTGCGTGGATTTCCTCTTCCAAAGGGAACAGCGCAATACGCGCAGTAAAAATTGCAGCCATCCTGCACTTTAATGAAAGCTCTAGCCCGATCCAGCATTGTTGTTGTGGTTAATTCTGCAAAATCTACTGCAGCAGTGATATCTGAGAAATCAGCATTACCCTTATCCAGATAATCCAGGATCCTGTTTTTTTTATTATTATCAATGATCAGATCTATTGCTCCAAGTTTTTTTACCTGTTCAAAGTTTCTTTGCACATAACAGCCGGTCACTACTACTTTCACATTGGGATCAGATACTTTTACTTCAAGAGCTTTTCGGATCGCATTTCTGCTTTTATAGTCCGTGCGATTGGTTACTGTGCAGGAGTTGATAATATAAACGTCAGCCGGATCTTTGAAATCGATGATTTCATATCCCGCCAAGCGGAATTCATCTAAAATGCAGGCTGTTTCATATTGGTTGACTTTACAACCAAAGGTTACAGCAGCCACTTTTTTCATTTGTTTTTCCAGGAGTTGTTAATCTCTAACTATCCTGAACCTGATCAATTTTAATTTTTATTCCTAACTCATCTAATTGCTCTTCAGTAACACAGGAAGGAGAATCACTCATCATGTCAGCTGCCTGTAGAGTTTTGGGAAATGCAATAACATCTCTGATAGACTCAGCTCCGGACATCAGCATGATCATCCGGTCTATTCCTGGTGCTATTCCTCCATGGGGCGGGGTTCCATATTTCAGCGCATTCAGGAAAAAGCCGAATTTGCTTTCCAGTTCCTCTTCGCTGAAGCCAAGCACATCAAAGATCTTCCTCTGAATATCAAGCCGGTGACAACGAATGCTGCCGGAAGATAATTCTAAACCATTACAGACAAGGTCATAAAGCTGTCCTTCAATTTTACCGTAATCTTCTTCCTTCTCGAAGAATCTCATATGCTCTTCTTTCGGCAGTGTGAACATGTGATGGGCTGTTTCCCAGCGTTCATTTTCATCGTCATATTCAAACAGCGGGAAATCCGTGATCCAGACAAAGTTAAATTCTTTTTCATCATAAAGTTTAAGGACTTTGCCAAAATGATTTCTGATACCAGCCAGAATTTTGAAAACCATTTTGTTCCGGTCTGCCGCAAACAGGATAAGGTCTCCAGATTTTGCTTCAGTTTTCTTCAAAATATCTTTCTGCTCTTCTTCAGAAAGGAATTTACTTATCCCGGCCTGAAATCCATCATCAGTAACTTTGCAGAAAGCCAGCCCCTTGCCGCCCAGATGACGGGCAATATCGGTCAACTGGTCTGTCTGTTTTCTGGAATATTCTGCACAACCCTCAGCAACAACACATCTCACACTTCCTCCGGTAGAAAGTGCAGAACTGAATACTTTGAATTCAGAATGTTGAAGTTCCTCTGAAAGATCGATCAATTCCATACCAAAACGCATATCGGGTTTATCTATACCAAAACGTCTCATCGCTTCTGAATATCTCAATCTCGCGAAAGGAATCTCCAATTCTATGCCAAGTGTCTTTTTGTAGATGTAATGGAACATCTCTTCCATGATCTGGAATATGTCTTCCTGATTAACAAAACTCATTTCAAGGTCAAGCTGAGTGAACTCCGGCTGTCTGTCTGCTCTCAGGTCTTCATCCCGAAAACAACGGGCTATCTGAAAATAACGATCCATACCCGAGATCATTAAAAGTTGTTTATAAATCTGGGGTGATTGAGGAAGTGCAAAGAATTTACCATGATGAACACGACTGGGTACCAGATAATCCCGGGCACCTTCAGGAGTACTTTTCATTAAAACAGGAGTTTCTATTTCGTAGAAATTCCTGGCAGCCAGAAACTCTCTGATAGCAAAAACAACTTCATGCCTTAAAACCATGATCCGGCGAAGTTTTTCACGTCTCAGATCAAGATATCGGTATTTCAGTCTTAAATTCTCTTCAGCCAGGATATTTTCATTTATCTGAACCGGCAGGGGTTCTGAGTCATTAAGGAGCAATAATTCTTCAGCCTCGATCTCAAAATCACCTGTTTTCATGTTTTTATTTATATTTGCTGCTTCTCTGGGAATTACAGTACCCTTAACAGCTATGACATATTCATTACGTAACTGCCCGGCCTTTGCATGTACTCTTTCCTGCTCCGGACGAAATACGATCTGCACAAGTCCAGTTACATCTCTCAGATCAATAAAAATCAATCCACCCAGGTCTCTTCGCCGGTGGACCCAACCCATTATCTGTACAGTAGAACCGGTTTTTTTCAGACTGATATTTTCTGCATAATCTGTTCTCTTAAAATCTCCAATAAAATCTAACATTATTTTCTCCATAATTTATCTCTGCGAAAGACCAGAAAATTGCAGTGAATTTATTTGTCAAAAGTAAAAAAGCCCACCGGATAACCAGCAGGCTGTTTTAACGTTATAATGGGAAATATTACTTTTTTTCTCTGATGAATTCTATTATTTGATCGCCATAAACAAACCGACAGGATTGATTACTGGATTTTAGCCTGGGAAAAAACACATAACCGGCTTTTTGAGCTTGGGGCAGGATAGCCCCATAGCTGAAACTATCTGTTAAAAGATTATTTTTTGCTTCCCGCCAATTCTCATAAATATCACTGTTCTCTTCTTCAAACTGATTGAACTGGTCAAACAGGATCTCTTCCGGAATAAGCAGATTCAAGATCTCTTCAGGCAGCACTGCATCATATTGATTGCCCTCTTCATCCAACAGGCTGATATCATCAGGAAGAACTGTAAGCCTGTCATCTGTCCTGTTTCTGATCGTTATATAAAAGGTCGAGAAATAGTCAGTCAGCTCCTGGGGCTCTTTTACCCAGAATTTATAGGAGACAGCCAGGAGCAAACTGTCATTTTTCACGACTCCAAAACCATCAACAATATTTACCTGCTCCGAAGCTGCCGGGTAATAAATTACAGCACATCCGGTTATTGTCATTAACAAGATAAATATTCCGGTGATTTTAATTATTTTCATAACCAGACTAGTTTACTAGTCCTCAACATCTGTGTCAGGAATATTATTGATCAACTCTTCCTCAGTTAATTCCTGAATTTCTTCTTCTGGTTCACTATCGTTTTCACCGTTACTAACCTCTTCATACTCTTCTTCTTCAGCCGGAATTCTGGTTATGTCGTAAACCTTATCTCCCTTATTCAATTCGATCAGCTTAACACCCTGAGTATTTCTGCCAATAATGGATATTTTATTCACTGCCTGACGTATTATCATACCCTCTCTGGTCACGATCATCAGATCATCATTATTAACAACTTCCATCAGCGCCATCAGATCGCCATTTCTATCAGTGGTTTTCAGGGTAATTACACCCTTAGAACCTCTTTTAGTTTTTTTATAGTTGGCTATTTCGGAACGTTTGCCATAACCATTTTCACTTATAGCCAGTAAAGTACCTTCCCTTTTTACTACAACCATCGCAACTACCCGGTCTCCTGATCTTAAACTTATACCGCGGACACCCTGAGAATTTCTCCCCATTGAACGCACATCATTTTCATTGAAGCGATTAGCAAAACCATGGCTGGTAGCAAGAATGATATCGTTGTCACCTTCTGTTATCTTGGCATCAATCAACTGATCACCATCAATCAGCTTAATTGCGATAATACCATTAATACGAGGATGTGAGAAAGCCTTCAATTCGGATTTTTTAACAACTCCTTTTTTGGTGACCATTGTAACAAAGTTTGGTAATTCGAAATCTCTTACCGATACAAAGGCTTCAATCTTCTCGTCTTTCTCCAGTTGCAGAAGATTAACTATAGCCTTACCTCGAGCTAACCTGCCCACTTTGGGAACACGATGCACTTTCAGCCAGTGACATTTACCAAGGTCTGTAAAGAAAAGTATGTAAGCATGGGTGGATGCTATGAAAATATTTTCAATAAAGTCTTCCTCTTTCAGGTTGGAACCCGAGAGCCCTTTGCCGCCTCTTCCCTGTTTTCGATAAGTATCTACCGGTAATCTTTTTATATATCCTTCATGAGAAATTGTAACTACCATCTCTTCATCGGCGATCATATCTTCTGTTTCGATATCTGCATTACCATCTAAAATTGTGGATCTTCTATCATCACTATATTTCTGGGCTATTTCTGCTACCTCTTCTTTGATGATATTCATTCTAACTTCTTTTTTCTCAAGAATATTATTCAGTTGTTTAATGGTTTGAAGAATTTCATTATATTCTTTTTCAACTTTATCTCTCTCGAGACCAGTAAGCTTCTGCAATCTCATTTCCAGAATGGCCTTCGCTTGAATTTCGGAAAGACCAAATTTCTCCTGCAGATTCTGGCTTGCATCATTTACGGTTTTAGAAGCTTTGATCGTAGCAATAATATCATCAATATTATCCAGTGCAATACGATAACCCTCTAAAATATGTAGTCTTTTCTCCGCATTACTTAATAAATACTGGGTCCTGCGAACTACTATTTCGTGACGGAAATTTATATATTCCTGAATAAGTTCTTTCAGATTAAGAACTTTAGGAATGCCGCCTACCAGACAACGATTGTTAACACTGAAGCTGGACTGTAACTGTGAATATTTATACAGTTTATTCAACACAGAAGAAGCCTCTGCATTTCTTTTTATCATGATAACAAGTCTCATTCCCTGGCGTCCGGATTCATCTCTTACATCACTGATGCCTTCAATTCTCTTCTCTTTAACCAGGCTGACAATCTTATCAATAAGAAGTGTTTTATTCAACTGGTAAGGGATCTCAGTAATTATAATAGCTTCCGAACCATTATTTTTAGTTTCTATGGAAGCTTTACCTCTAACAATTATCCTTCCTTTACCTGTTGCAAAATAATCTGCTATCCCCTGCTTTCCAATTATATAGCCGCCGGTAGGAAAATCTGGACCTGCCACATAATCGATTAACTCTAATGGATCCATATCCGGATTATCGATCAGGGCTGTGATCCCGTCGCAAATTTCCTGAATATTATGAGGTGCCATATTTGTTGCCATACCAACAGCAATCCCTGAAGATCCATTTACTAAAAGATTGGGAAATTTGGAAGGGAAAACAGTCGGCTCTTGCCTGGTATCATCGTAATTGGACTTGAAATCTACAGTTTCCTTATCCAGATCATCCATCAGATCTACTGCTGTTTTCTGCAGCCTGGCTTCTGTATAACGCATTGCAGCTGGTGGATCTCCGTCCTGTGAGCCAAAGTTACCCTGTCCATTAACTAACATGTATCTTAAACTCCATGGTTGTGCCATTCTAACCATAGTAGGATATATAACCTGCTCCCCGTGAGGGTGATAGTTACCAGATGTATCACCAGCGATTTTGGCACATTTTCTGAAACCCTTGCCCGGGGCAAGATTGAGTTCATTCATAGCATACAGAATACGACGTTGAGATGGCTTTAATCCGTCTCTAACATCCGGTAATGCCCGTGATACTATTACACTCATTGAATATTCTAGATAAGCTTTTTTCAACACATCTTCTATTTCTATTAATTCTATTCTTGATCTATCGTGAATCATTATTCCTCCATTATACTTCGACAGTAATATATTCTGCGTTAGCTTCTATGAATTCCCTTCGCGGTTCCACTTCATCGCCCATTAGAATTGTGAACATTCTATCAGCCTCAATAGCATCATCTATTTTAACTGAAGTCAATATTCGTTTCTCAGGGTCCAGAGTTGTTTCCCAGAGTTGATCCGCATTCATCTCTCCCAAACCTTTATATCTTTGTAGAGATACGTTGCTGGAACCTAATTCATTAAGGGCATCATCTCTCTCTTTATCACTGTAAACATATCTCTTCATTTTGCCTTTTTTTACCAGGAACAACGGCGGTCTGGCTATGTAAACATGACCATATTCAATAAGAGGACGCATATATCTGAAGAAAAATGTAAGTAATAGAGTAGCAATATGCTGACCGTCAACATCGGCATCTGCCATAATAACAATTTTATTATATCTCAATTTCGTAACATCAAATTCTTCTCCTATTCCAGCTCCCAGAGCTAAAATGATCGGTTGAATTTTATCATTATTTAATACTTTATCAATTCTGGCTTTCTCAGTGTTCAGCATTTTACCCCAGAGTGGTAAGATCGCCTGGAATGTTCTATCTCTACCCATCTTGGCAGAACCACCTGCAGAATCCCCTTCCACCAGGAAAATCTCAGTTTGGGAAGGATCCTGAATCGAACAATCTGCCAGTTTCCCCGGGAGAGTCCCACTTTCCAGAACTGATTTTCTTCTGGTCAATTCCCTCGCTTTACGAGCCGCCTCACGTGAACGTGCCCCCAAAATAGCTTTCATGGCAATATTCTTGGCTTCAGTAGGATGTTCTTCAAAAAACTCCATTAGTTTTTCATAAACTACAGAATTAATGATCCCTTCCACTTCTGAGTTCTGCAGTTTGGTCTTGGTTTGTCCCTCAAACTGAGGTTCTCCAAGTTTAACACTTATAACTGCACTGATACCTTCCCTGATATCGCTCCCGCCAGGATTAACTTTTTCATTTTTCAAAATGTTATAATTTTTAATGTACGTATTTACAGCTCTGGTCAGACCAGATTTGAAGCCGCTTAGATGTGTTCCGCCTTCAATAGTATTTATATTATTGGCAAAACTGTAAATAACTTCCTGAAAGCCTTCATTGTATTGTATAGAGACTTCGAAATTGACCCCTTCTCTATCCCCTCCGATATAGATCGGTTCAGTAAAGAGAATCTTTTTGTTTTCATTCAGGAATTGGACAAATGATTTAATTCCGCCAGCATATTGGAAATTATGAGATTTTCCAGTTACTTCATCCTTCAGAACGATCTTGATACCCTTATTCAGAAAAGCCAGTTCTCTTAACCTGACAGAAAGATAATCAAAACTGAATGTAACCGTTTCAAATATAGTATCGTCAGGATAAAAAGTTGTTTTTGTTCCTGTTTCTGTTGATTTACCTATTTCTGCTACTTCAGTAACGGGAATACCTTTGGCGTATTCCTGGGAATATTTACCCATCTCTATAAACTTCAACTATACATTTCTTCTGAAACCGCATTAACAACAGAAACACCAACTCCATGCAATCCCCCGGAAACCTTATAGGATTTATTATCAAATTTCCCACCTGCATGCAGAACTGTCATAACGACCTGCAAAGCAGAGACTTTTTCTGCTGGATGCATATCTACCGGAATTCCGCTGCCGTTATCCTCAACGGTACAGCTTCCATCTGCATTCAGGGTAATAGATATTTTATCACATCTCCCCGCTAGAGCTTCGTCAATACTGTTATCTACTACCTCATATACGAGATGATGCAATCCGCGTTCACTGGTCCCACCTATATACATTGCGGGTCGTTTTCGGACAGCTTCCAGTCCCTTCAGGACCTTAATATTTTTGGCTGTGTATTTTGAATCTGTCATATGAAATCCCTCTTCTTTTTTCCTATTTTTTCCCTTTAGTTTCACTTGAAAAGACGGGACTATAACAGCATGACGCTAATATGTGTCAATTATTTTATTTGCATAAACTTAGCTGTTTTGATGAGTTTATTTTGCCGACCCAAAACGCAGCCGTAACTTTCTATTTTCCAGTTACTTATAAAACGTTAAAAAAATAGCGCGAAATTTATTGGCAAAAAAAAAGTTTAAACACCCTTTTTCAGAGACATTTCCTTACTTTGTAAAATGGTATGAACAGGCAGTATATTGCGGTTTTATTCGTTGTCTAACAGGTTACGCCATTTGTTACTGTTGGAAGAATTTTCCAATTTTCCCAGGCTTACGGCTATGCTTACTTCACTTTTCCTGGCGATCAAGTCATCTGCCATCGGTTCCGAATAGATAATGCGGTCTTTTTCAACCAGATCTGAGTAACGATATTTTTTCTCGCCCAGATTTAATCCGGCACTTTCCAACTTCAATTTAGCCTCAGTTATAGTAAGATTAAACAGATAGGGAATTCTTACCATTTCAGGCCCTTCACTTACCACCACGTTAATTGTACGATACTTTTTGGTCATTATGGATGGATGCGGCTGTTGGGAGATGATCTGCCCTTTTTCATATTCATCGCTGTGGACCAATTCCGATTTCTCCAGATAGAGTTTTAAATTATCACATTTTTTTACGGCAACATTAAAATTCATGCCTGCCAGATCAGGTACTTTTACATCATTACCATGTCCAACCACCAGTTTCATGAAAATATTTGTACCCAAAAAACCTATAATAAATAAACCTATTATTATCAATAATGTAAATAAAAGTGCTTTAATTCTGGTTTTCATGCCCACCTCAGTCCTTTTTCTTCAGCTTTGCCGCAAATGCTCCGTCAATTTTGTGTTTAAAAGGCAAAGTTAAAAGGAAATTATTTTCTACGTAATTTTCTGGCAAATACTTTCCGGCTGGCTCCAAACTGAAATCGGAATTCTTGCTCAGGAAATTCTCAATCTGCTGTTCATTCTCCCTGGGATTTAATGTGCAGGTGCTATAGATCAGATATCCACCCGGTTTAACAAATTGTCTTCCGAACTTTAAGGCGGCTTCCTGCAATTTAATTAATTTCGGCAGATCCTGATTTACCTGCCAGCGTAATTCAGCCTTTTTCTGGAAAACACCCCATCCGCTGCAGGGAACGTCCAGAAGCACTTTATCAAAAGCGGGAGCCCGGGGCCCATATTTAAAAGCATCCTCAACAATCGGCTTAATGTTAGTTAACTGGAGGCGATTTATTGCTTGTTTCAGTTTTTTAATTTTATTCGGAAATTTATCAGTTGCAATGATCTCACCCGTATCACCCATCATCTCTGCCGCATAAGTTGCTTTCCCTCCAGGAGCTGCAAATAGATCCAAAATAGATTCATGCGGATTAGGATGCATCAATTCCACCACCATAGCGGCAGAGGCATCCTGCACCGAAAAATATCCTTCCGAAAAAGCTACATCGTTCAAAACTTCGCTTATCCTGTTAGTAATTAAAATATTCTCTGAAGCTGGAGATTCAGTCAGCTCAATACCTCTACGCTGGAAATATTTAACCAGTTTCTCCCGATTTGTAGCGTGATTATTTATCCTGATGCTCAATTCAGGTGTCTGGTTATAAAAACTGCATAAATCGCTTGTTGCAGTAGTGCCCCACAAGTCAATCCAGGTCTCTATTATCTGTTCAGGGAAGGAAAAACGATTTGCCAGTTCCGCTGCTTTGTCTGAAGGGTATTCTACTTTATTATTGCGCTGGAAATTCCTTAAAACTCCATTCACAAACTGACTTATTTTTTCTCCGAAAAGTTTTTTAGCCATAGAAACCGATTCGTTCAGGGCTGCATAATCGGGAATATAATCACAGTATGCTAATTGATACACACCCAGATAAAGGATAATTTTTATTTTCAGATCGGTTTTCTGGAATTTAACAGGATCTATATGGGGAGTTATAAGATAGTCCAGATTCTTATGCATTTTCACAACACCCTTTACCAATCGATATAGCAATTCCATATTTTCAATTTGATCCGAATTACTGGCTCTTAACTGATGCAGAAGTTTGTCAGAAAATAGATTTTTCTTCAGTACTTTATAAATTATCTTGTAGGCTTCAAGCCTTACATCCATCATATATTTCTCTTTCGATACAAAGCCTTGATAACAGCTTTAACAACTTCTTCCGAAGAACTGAAAGTAGTTTCCTTAACCAGACCTGCCAGAACTTTTCGGACCTCATACTGTTTATAGCCCAGTGTTATCAAGGCCGATTCAGCTTCCTGAATAAAATCAGATCCGGACGTTTTATATACACTTCCACCAGACGAACTCAGATCAGTTACTTTATCTTTAAGTTCAATGATCAGCCGTTCGGCAGTTTTTTTGCCAATTCCAGGAATCGTTGCTATCAACCCAGAATTTTCACTTTGAATAGCTTCCACAAGATCTTTTGTTGGCAATCCCGACAAAGTTGCCAAACCCAGTTTTGGTCCTATTTTCGATACTGAGATAAGTAATCTGAACATTCTTTTCTCCAGTTCAGTCAGGAACCCGTACAACTTCACACCATCCTGTTCATTAAAGGAATAGTGAATATATAATCTGGTTACCTCGCCAACCGGTTTTAACAGATCAAATGTACTTAATGGAATATTCACTTCAAATCCTATTCCATTGCAGTCCAGGGTCATTAATACTGGAGATTTAGCTGCGATCTTACCTTCCAGATAAGTATACATTTAAAACCTCTCTTTATTATACTGACATATGGCAATGGCTAAAGCATCTGCAGCATCTTGGGAAGCAGGGATTTCTTTCAGATTCAGAATGCGCTGCACCATGTATTGTACCTGCTCTTTGGAAGCGTTGCCATTTCCCACCACAGATTTCTTTACCTCCCGGGGAGAAAATTCACTAATTGGTATATTATGTTGAGCTAAGGCCAGCAAAATAGTACCCCTGGCATGACCTAATGTAAACGCCGAACGGATATTTTTACCATAGAAGATAGACTCAACTGCTGCTATATCTGGTTTATATTCTTCAATCACTTTACAGATCTCTGTATGGATTTCATGCAATTTTTTGCCCAGAGATAAAGATTGGGCAACCTTGATCACATCACAACCAGCAGCCGTAATCTTCCGGTTCTCAATTTTCAGAATTCCGTAACCGCAGAAATTGCTGCCCGGATCAATTCCTAAAATTATCAATCGGCAGTGATCCTCTCCATAACATCTTCAGAGATCTCAAAATTAGCATACACTTTTTGTACATCATCAAGATCTTCGATTTTATCCAGTAGATTCAATAGTTTTTCAGCAACATCGTCTGCATTTATAGTATTCTTTGGTATTCTGGTTAATTCAGCTTTTTCGATCTGAAAATCTGCTTCTTCCAGATTTTTCAAGACTAAATGAAGATCTGAATATGAGGTGTAAACGATGAAGTAATCATCTTCCAGAACTACATCTTCAGCTCCAGCTTCCAGCGCGGCCATCATAACTTCATCTTCATCCAGGTCATTTTTAGCAATCTCGATCTGCCCCTTCTGTTCAAACATCCAGGCAACAGAACCTGATTCTGCCAGGTTGCCACCATATTTGGAAAGAGTATGCCGTACATCAGCTACCGTTCTTAATTTATTATCAGTAAGAGTTTCAATAAATATTGCTACACCATTCTGGCCATATCCTTCATAGGATAACTGCTCATAGCTAACCCCATCGATCTCACCAGTACCACGTTTAATCGCCCTATCAATATTAGCGTTGGGCATATTTGCATTCTTAGCGTTAGAGATTGCCAGCCTTAAGCGTGGATTTGAATCTGCATCTCCGCCACCCTCTCGCGCTGCGACAATGATCTCTTTTACCAATCTGGTGAATAATTTTCCCCGCTTGGCGTCAGCAGCACCTTTTTTATGTTTTATCGAAGACCATTTACTATGTCCGGACATCTTTCCCTCCGACTTCTATTAATGAATTTTCAGCTGCAGCAGGTTGATTAATCTTCTTTATTGGCTTCAGCAATAACTTTTGATGCGATCTCACTAGGAACCTTCTCGAAATGAGAGAAAGCCTGCGTAAATTTACCGCGACCCTGTGTAAGTGATTTCAGATTCGGGTAGTAATTGAATAATTCGGCCAGAGGCATTTGTGCATTAAGTATCTGCTTTTTACCCATTTGTTCCATACCAAGGATCTTGCCGCGACGCGTTGAGATATCACCCATAACGTCACCCATGAATTCTACTGGCACAGTGATCTGAAGTTCGTGGATTGGTTCAAGCAGAATTGGAGTTGCTTTTTCAAATGCTTTTTTTAGAGCTTGAGAAGCAGCGATCTTGAATGCCATTTCTGAAGAATCAACGTCATGGAAACTTCCATAATAACAATCAACACTGATATCAACGATCGGATTTCCGCTGACGATTCCCTTCTTCAAAATTTCGTTAAGACCTTTCTCGATAGCAGGGATGAATTTGGTAGGAATTACTCCGCCTACAATAGAGTTAATAAACTCGAATCCCTCTCCACGTGGTTTGGGATTTACTCGGAAATATACCTCCCCGTACTGTCCACGACCGCCAGATTGCTTTTTATGTTTATAGCTGACATCAGCTTTACCTTTAATTGTTTCTTTATAAGGAATAGAAGGCATTTGAAGCTCAGCATCGATCTTATATTTTGTCTTGAGTTTTTTCTGGAGAAGCAGGATCTGCTGTTCACCAATACCAGCCAGAACATTCTCATTTGTCTCTGTATTCATCTCAAGTGTCAAGGTGGGATCTTCGTCCATCAGCTTTGTGATAGCCGAACCGATCTTATCTTCATCACTCTGATTAACGGCTTTAATGGTCTGCCAGTATACAGGTGTAGGTAATTCAATCTCACCAAAGCTGATTCTGGAATTAACCGGAACCAGGGTATTGAATCCTCTGGCAACCTTGATCTTGACCAGGGCTCCAATATCTCCAGCCTTGATCTCATCTGTGTCTGTACGATTTTTACCAAGGACAAATGCCAGGTTGCCCAGCTTGTCTTTACTGTCTTTCTCTGGAATATATACATCCATCCCGCTCTTAATAGTACCGGAGAAAACTCTAACGTAGGCGATGTCGCCTAAATTTGGATCTGAGAAAGATTTAAAAACATAGGCTACTAATTCACCGTCTTCTTTATTTTCAATGGTCTCTTCCTTACCATCGTTGAATATTGTTAGTTCTTTTTTCTCAGCCGGGGAAGGAAGATATTCGATAATTGCATTCATAAGTGCATCAACCCCAACATTAGTAGTCGCACTACAGGCAAAAGCAGGAATAATCGTTCCTTTTAAGATTGCCTTCTTAATACCTCTGGATAATTCCTCATTTGTCAATTCGCCAGCTTCAAAATATTTTTCCAGAAGCTCGTCATCGCTTTCAGCTACTGCTTCCATCAGGCTCATTCTGCTTTCTTCTACAGAATCTGCCACATCGGCAGGAATTTCTGCAGGTTGACCTTTCACGAATGCTTTCCCTTTTATTATATCTACAATTCCTTCAAATCGGTGTTCACTTCCAATCGGGATAAATAAGGGGACGGGGTTAAGATTAGAGTTTTCGCGAATGGCTTCCAGAGTTTTGTTGAAATCTGCACCTTCATTATCCATGCGGTTAACAATGATACTTCTTGTCTTATCGTATTTATTCAAATTCTCAATAGAATTTTCCAGGGTCACTTCAAAACCTGCTGCTCCATTCACAACGTACATTACATTTTCTACTGCAATAGAGGCCGAGATCTCTTCACTGGTAAAATCAGCTGAACCTGGTGCATCAAGCAGATTGATTTTTTTAGTTTTCCACTTGAAATTCCCAACTCCAAGAACCATGGAAATCCCTTTCTCGATTTCCTCTGCGCTGAAATCCATAACAGTATTTCCATCACCGACTTTCCCGACTCTTGTTGTTGATTTTGCGTTAAATATCATCTGTTCAGCCAAGCTTGTTTTTCCAGCTCCACTGGCTCCCACAAAAGCAATGTTTCTAATATCTTTCATCTTTTCCTCTCTTCAATTTATCAATTACTCAATTTTCCTTAAGTCGTACAAAAAAAAAGTGATACAAAATCTTGTCAACTCTCTACTTTAAAATTATCAGTTTTCCAATTTCTTCCGTAACCTTACCATTTCCAGACTGTTTAGCTTTGATTTTGTAAAAATATGTGTTGTTGGCAATCCGGTCACCATCGCCGTCTTTCCCATCCCAGTATAACTGATTATATCCGGAACTGCACTGAGTTTTAGGAAGAGTTCTGATCTTCCTTCCGGTAATAGTATAGATGGATACTGTAATCTCTGCATCTTCAGTGATCACAAAGGTAAAATATCCATCTTTACTTACTGGATTTGGATAAACCAGCATCTGTTCAATTGTAAGACTCCCACTGCTTCTTACCCTGAATTCGGTTTCCGCTACGGTCGGATTATTAAAGTTATCGAATACTATTAATCTGAGAAAATGATAACCTTCCTCCAGTATAGGCAGTTGAAATTGTAACTCACCTGTTGTGTATGAACCTGTATAATAAGTAAAACCATCAGTTACATCAATCGGATCGACTTCTTCATCCAGTAATACCAGGATTCTATGCCCCGCACTGCCAAGTATGTTGATACCATTTGAATCTTCAATTTCTGCGATCAATTGTGGTGAGGTTGAGACATAATCTCCAGATAGAAAACTTCTTGAATCCAGCCAAAGAGAAACTTCCGGAAGATCACCACTGCTCGAATCTGCCGGTTCCGAACTATAGTAAATACCAGATTCAAAAGTGACATAGTCCTGGTCGGAAATTTCATCATAAATATAATTAACTATCTTTCCTTGCTCACCAAACCTTACATCATCGGGAACAATAAAGGAGGCTGAGAACACATCGTTCATCAGTTCTACGCCACCTTTGTAAAAAATTGATCCGTTCCTGCTGTAAGTTACTTCATAAGTATGATCATTAAGAGTATTGGTATAGTACACATCATATTCCGAATCAAAGACCCTGATCGTACCAGTCCCATTGACCTGATCAGCAGCATCAAGATCAGCATTGATAGAGATAAGTTCCCGTGCCCTTATGCTGTCTGGAATATTTGTTATATATCCCGAATCAACTGGCGGTAATATATTAATAACCGGATCGCCTAGAATATTATATTTTTTACCTGTACCAACCTGAAAGGTAAAAAGTTTTGCATAATAAACTGCATCTCCCAGACTATATCTTTCATTAACAAGTTTCCGCAGCAATCCCTTCATAATATCTGTATTGGCTGAACCGGAGCATGTTCTCGAAGCCGCCAGAGATGCTATAGATCCTCCGCTTTCCAGAAAAAGCAATCTTTCCGCAATACAGTCAAATGAAGGTGAGTCAAATTCCCCTACACTACAGGAAGCTGCCAGAAATAACGGCAGATAGGGCAGATTATCAAGCAGCCTTAAATGCTGTGAACCTCTGAAATAATCTTCATCTCCAAGCACATCCGGATTGCCGTGTCCAATATAATACCAGATCAGGCAGCCATCATTTATCTTGCTGATTAGCACGTCCCTTGCATCAGGCTTGTTGTTATATTCATCAAAATTATACTCCAGCCCCAATACTTTATCTACAAAAAAACCTTCGTTCAATATATCCTGCGTTTCCTGTGCCAGGTTCGTATGATCTAATCCGCTCCCATTAGTATACCCCTCCACACTTGCGTCTTTGTTCTCATCATCGGCCAGTAAAACCATTGTGTTGCGCCACCAGCCAGGTTCAGGCTCTTCTACATAAGTTCTCAACCTTTCCAGATAGAAATCCAGCTGATCTTCATTCTGGGCAGGTATTCTACCGATGATCAGTTCTGCAAAATTAGCAGTGAACATAACGAAATTATCATCACTGTCACCATAAGTTATTATTCTATTCTTTTCAGTAGAATTAAACCAGTCCGAAGTTCCTGAACCTACCAGTATAACATATTTCAGTTCATCCTCTTCAGAAAGGGATTGCCACGTTTCATCAATATATTCTTTAATAGCAGCCGGGTCAGCCTCTCCATCCGGAACGTATTGATCAAAAATCGCTTGCTGTTCCTTGATAATCGGTACTAATCCAAAATTGTCACTATGAAATTGGGCCAATTCTTCGGTCTGCTGTAGAAATTCTTGCGGAGTAATATAAATGCATCTAACACCTCTAGCCCGGGAATTATCATCTGTGGTTTCGTATGGCTCGAAAGAAATAACATTTTCTATGGAAGACGACCTGGGAATTGCAGGAATTCTTAGTGGATCACCGTCAAATTCTCCGCCGAAACATAGCCAGTAGACTTTACTATAAACATGTGTCGGATTCTCACCACTCATTGTCTCATAATGGAAAACAACTTCATTATTATCAGAATTAATATAAAGTGGAATCTCCTGTAAGCTGTATTTGTAATCAGATCCAAGATCATCTTGGAAAATCCTTCTCAAAGTGAATAATCTCAAAGTGGCGGGATCATAAAAATCGGGCAAGATCGACAGGTCTTCTGGGTTCAGCCTAAAAAAACCCTCTTCTCCCGTTTCCAGTTTATACCAGAACCTGGATCTCTCAAAGGGAATTTTTTCAGCCCGGCTTTCTCCCCTCTCCCTCCAAAATTTTGCCTGATCGTAATTGATAAACAAATCCCGGTAGAACTTCTCAAATGGATCGACAGTAAATTCCTTCTCCTGCCTTTCACCAATTACGTCTATCTGGAGCATTACTGTCCCCAATAAATCAACCTCCCGGTCAGAAAGCAGTTTTACTGGTTTTATAATTAGAGGTATAAAATCATAGTATCTGTAATGTTCCCTTTCACCAACTTCATAAAAGGAATTAAAGGAAGAACCATATAACTCTTCATTAATAATGAACTCGTACTTATTAGTTTCATTGAATTCCGAGATTCGGGGTACCGGAACAGGTGGCTTGAAGATATTTTGTTTGTTGCTTTTAGATGTAAGAATGGAAAGGTTAATGTAGCCATTTTCAGGAACAATAATATTAATCTGTTTTTGAGGAAGATCAGGAGCTCCGGTTATCTCACTTCCAGCCCACTCTGAAAGCCTGAAGTAACTGAAATCATCACCTTCACTGATCTCAAGTTCACTGAAATCAAACTCCAGCACTATCCTCTCTGCAGATTTCTCCACAATATTCATATTTCCCGACAGCAGGAAAACGCTGAAAAGCATTACTATGCATATATATTTCTTCATTTATCCTCCGTAACTTATTACGACTAAAATCAAAATAACCTAAGTAATGTCAATTAAGAAGTTACAATATTATAAGCCCATACTCTATCATCTTAATCGGAACTATTTACAGGCATTCAGAGCTACTAACTTAACACTGCCATATTTTACCGGTATCTACTTTTTTATATTGACTTGAATATTGCCTATCGGGCAAAAGGTTTAAGTTAAGTAATAATATGATTGGAGTTATTTATGAAATATTTTTTCCTTTTAGTATTGCTGATCCCTGTTTTTTTATGTGCAGAATCAGAGCAGATCGTATATTATAATTCAGCTTTAGCTTTGGAAAATAATATAGAGTTGCAGGAAGCTGAAGCGACTCTTGAGAATGAGATTCAACAGTGGGAACAAGAGATCTTGGATATTGAGAATGAAATTGAAGATCTTACAGCAGAATACGAACAGAGAAAACTTACCCTTTTACCTTCGGGTCAGGAAGAAGCAGAAAACCAGATTGAAGAATTGAAACAGCTTAGAGACCAGAAAATTGAAGAGATCTATGGTGAGAACGGAAAGATAATTACCCGCAACAATGAACTGATCCAGCCCGTCATGAATAAACTTAAGATAGTTATAGAATCGATAGCTATTGAGAATAATTACTCTCTGGTTCTGGATGCATCCCTGGGAGTTATCGGTTATGGAAAAAGCAAATTGGACATAACAGATCGTATAATTGAAGAAATGCAAGAAACTGTAGAAACAGAAGAAGAAAAATAAAAAAAATAACTTGGAGGATTTTTTAATGAAAAAGATCACAATTCTAGCACTTATAGCACTAGTTGCAGTAACAGCTTTATTTTCTGCGGAACAGAAAATTGCCTATATAAATTCTGACCGTGTTCTGGAAAATAGCAAAGACGGTAAAAGGATTCAGACAATTATTCAGACCTTACAGGAAGAATGGAATAACCAGCTTACCCAGAAAGAAACAGTGCTTAAAGCTAAATATGATGAATATGACAATTTGCCTGTAATGGTAGAAGAAAGTGTTAAAAAATCACTGGAACAGGAAATTATTCAACTGGAAGACCAATATCGAAAACTGCAGGAAGAAATAAGGCAAAAAGCTAACAGTAAACAGGAAGAACTGCTTATGCCGATATTCCAGAAACTGGGTGACATTACTAAGAAAGTTGCTGCAGCTAACGGATATTCCGCTATTTTTGATCTCAATATGAGCGGATTTGTTTATATCGATTCTACTCTTGATGTTACCGATCAGGTCCTGGAAGAAATGAACAAAGAATAATATTCAATGAAAAAATTTTCTTTAACATTGTCTCCTGAGCAAATAAAAGCCAGGCTGGGTGCAAGATTGCAAGATATTAGTAATCCCAGCCTGAACAATGTAGCACAACTTAATGAAGCGAACTTCAATTCAGTTTGTTTCTATGAAAACCCCCAATATCTTGAACAACTGAAAAATACGAAAGCAGGCTTAATCTTTGTTCCTGTTGATTTTAACCCGGACATTCTGCCACAGGCTAATTTGATTTTTGTTAAAAAACCCTACTTCACTTTTATGCTTCTTGTAAAAACCTGGCTTCAATTAGATTCCGAGACAAAGAAACCAGGTATCAGTAAATCTGCAGTTGTAGATAAATCAGCAAAATTAGGAAAAAATGTCACTCTGGAACAAAATGTTGTTATCAGTAAAAATGTTGTAGTAGGAAATGATACCGTGATCAGATCTAATTCTGTGATCGGCCCCAATGTTATGATCGGATCAAATTGCCTGATCCATCCAAATGTTACCATTTATGAAGACTGTGAGATCAAAAATAATGTTATCCTGCATTCCGGCTGCGTTATCGGTTCGGATGGTTTCGGCTATCTGCTACATGAGGGGAAACAGGAAAAAATACCTCAGGTAGGAAACGTTGTGATCCATGATGACGTAGAGATCGGATCCAATAGTTCCATTGATAGAGCAACTCTGGGATCAACTATAATTGGAGCAGGCACTAAGATCGATAATCTGGTTCAGATTGGGCATAATTGTATTATTGGAAAAAATACAATTATTTGTGCCCAGGTTGGCCTGGCCGGCAGCACAGAGGTAGGAGACATGGTCTATCTGGCAGGGCAGGTTGGTGTAGCTGGGCATCTTAAAATACACGATAATGCCATGATAGGAGCCCAATCAGGAGTCAGCGGAGAAGTACCACCTAATGCCATGTATTTTGGAACACCTGCAATTGAAGCTGGATTAAGAAAAAGAATAATTGCTTCCGAAAAAAGGATTCCGCAGGTGGTCAGATTTGTAAAAAAGCAAATAAAAGAGATGGAAAAATTATGACAGAGTACAAGAGAACTATAAAGGGTACAGCCAGTTATCGGGGAGTCGGCCTTCATTCCGGTCAAGTATCAACCCTTACCTTTAGGCCAGCCGATAAAGATGCCGGAATCGTTTTTATTCGAACAGATCTGGATGGAAATCCGGAAATTCCTGCTGATATTGATCATGTTATTGATATTTCCCGCGGAACAACTATCGGCATTAAGGAAGCAACCGTGGCTACAATCGAACATGTCCTGGCGGCAATAAAGGGACTGAACATAGATAACATCCGAATTGAAGTTACCGGTCCGGAAGTACCAGTAGCCGATGGCAGTGCAATAGTATTTCTGAAAATGCTCAAAAAATGCGGTATTGTGGAACAGGATTCGGAACGGGAATATCTTGTCCTGGAAGAATCAATCAATTTCTCAATGCCTGCAGATAATGTAGACATAGTCATTGTCCCATCAGACAGTTTGAAAGTAACTTTCATGGTAGATTACAAACAGAAAGCCCTGGGCACCCAGTACACCTGGCTCCCAGCTTTAAGCTATTTTGAAAAAGAATTCGCTTCTGCGCGTACCTTCTGTTTCCTGCACGAAATCATTGCCCTGAAAGAAGCAGGTCTTATCAAAGGTGGTTCCCTGGAGAATGCTCTGGTTGTGGCAGATCCCAGTACTCCTGTATCTGAAATCGAACGTTTGAAAAAGATCTTCGGTTATAAACAAGAAATCATAATTGGACCTAACGGGCTTTTAAATAGTGCAACTTTGAGATATTATAACGAATTCGTCAGGCATAAAGTAGTAGATCTGATCGGTGATATTGCTTTATTAGGTGTTCCGATCAAAGGTCACATTCTGGCAGCAAGATCAGGCCACAAAACCAATGTTGAACTGGTGAAAAAGCTTAGAAAACTCCATAAAAAACAGGAGTTACAGAAAATATATCAGAAAAAGAAAAATACAGAAGTCGTATTTGATATCAATGCTATCCAGAAGATCCTGCCTCACAGATACCCCTTCCTTCTAATTGATAAAATTACCGGATTTGAAGCTGGTGAGCATATTAGCGGTATTAAAAATGTTACTATCAACGAACCCTTTTTCCAGGGACATTTTCCCGGTCATCCAGTGATGCCGGGTGTACTGATCGTTGAAGCTATGGCTCAAACTGGCGGGATTATGCTGCTGAATGCTCTGGAAAATCCCGAAGAATATGTAGCATATTTTGCATCAATAAATAATGTGAAATTCCGTAAACCTGTATTGCCTGGTGATACTCTGAGATTTGAACTTTCGGTTATCTCAATGAAACGAGGTCTTGCCAAAATGCATGGCGACGCTTATGTTGAAGCCACAAAAGTGTGTGAGGCGGACTTCCTGGCAAAAGTTATGAAGAAATAGAGGAAATTCCATGATACATCCCACTGCAATTATAGACCCCAAAGCTAAGATCGGCAACAATTGCCAAATCGGCCCTTACTGTATAATCGGACCCAATGTTGTTATGGGAGAAAATAATATATTATACAGCAATGTCCTTATTGATGGTTATACAACCATTGGTTCCGGTAATAAATTCTATCACTCTGCAGTAATAGGCAGTGATTCCCAGGATTTGAAAGACAAAGGTGATATAACCCGTTTGAATATAGGAGATAATAATTCATTTCGGGAATTCTGTACTGTTAATAAATCAGCCACACCAGAGGAACCGACAACTATCGGCAGTAACTGTCTGCTTATGGCATATACCCATGTTGCTCATAATTGTCAGTTAGGCAATAATATTGTACTGGCAAATACTGTAAATTTGGCAGGACACTGCCATATACATGATTTTGTGGTATTAGGTGGATTCACCGGTTGTTCTCAATTTGTCAGCATAGGAGCCCACAGTTTTGTTGGGGCAAAAAGCGGTGTTTCCAAAGATATTCCACCTTTCACAAGAGGATCAGGATTTCCCTATAACGTTATTGGGATTAATTCTGTCGGGATGGAACGAAGAGGCTATACAGAAGCAGAGAGAAAATCAGCCAAAAACATCTACAAATTATTTTACAGATCTAAATTAAATGTAGCACAGGCTTTAGAAAAAGCTGAAAAGATTGCTGAACCGACTGATATTGAAAAGATTTTTATTGATTTTGTTAAAAATTCACAACGCGGAATAGCCAGATAAATATACTTCGAATCAAATTAAAGCCATTTTAATTGTACTTTGTAATTCTCTTTCATCCCATGGTTTCAGAAGATATGCTTCAGGTTGGGATGCTTTAGCCCTGATAAGAGTTGAAGTGTCAGCATAAGCAGTGAGATAAATTATTGGAACATCCCTATTTTGATGGATCATTTCAGCGGCTTCGATTCCGTCCATATCACCTTCCAGCATGATATCCATCATTATCAGATCGGGGTCATGTTCTGAAGCTTTAATAACTGCATCTTCACCAGTGGAGACAACAGCACAGACCTCAAAGCCAAAACTTTCAATGGTCATTTTTAAATCTTGTGCTATTACAAATTCATCTTCAACGATCAATATTTTTGCCATAATTTTCTCTCACCTGATTTTAAACAACTTTAGATTTCATTTCCTTTTTTGTAAATACTTTTTTCATTAAATCAAAAAACAGGCTGTTGTGAAAAACAGCCTGTAATTCAAATTTATTCAATTGATTCGCTATTATTTCTTCTTCCTTTTCTGTCTGGAAGCAAAATGTTCAACCAGAATAGGGCTGGCAATAAAGATAGAAGAGTAAGTACCAACCACAACACCTATTAACAAAGCAAATGAGAAATCTCTTATCACACTTCCGCCGAACAGGTTAAGACTTAGAACCACCAGAAAGGTAGTTAATGATGTAATGATAGTACGGCTTAAGGTCTCGTTTATACTATGATTGATTACATTCTGATATGATTCTTTACGGTAAATTTTCAGGTCTTCTCTGATCCGGTCAAAAACAACGATCGTATCATTAAGAGAATACCCAACAATGGTTAGTAAAGCGGCTACAACAGGAAGGCTGATCTCTTTACCGAGAATCGAGAATACTCCAATCGTAATAATAACATCGTGGAATAAAGCAGCAACAGCTGCCACACCGAAAGAGAATTCAAATCTCCACCAGATGTATAATATAATCCCAACCAACGCCCAAAAAATTGCCAGGATAGCTTTCCCTTTAAGTTCTTCCCCAATTTTAGGTCCGATCTCTTCCTGCAGCCTAACCAGTTTTTCCGGGTCAGCATTCTCAGGGAATGTTGTTTTAATCACTTCAATTATCTGATCGCCAAGTTTAGTACCATCTTCATTGATATCTTTTGTTTTGATCAGAATGAGGTTTTTCCCTTCACCCCCACGAATGTCCTGTATTTCAGCACCTTCGATCCCGGCAGCAATCAAGACATCACGAATGGTCTGGATCTCAAGTACTTTCCCGTTTTTATTAATGGGTGTAACATCCAGTTCCATCGCCAGACCGCCGGTAAAATCTATCCCGTATTTAGGACCGCCATTGATTATAAGAGATACAATCCCAATCAGGATAAGGATACCGGAGATAATAAATGCTGATTTTCGTTTTCCAATAAAATCTATTTTAGTTTGTCCAAAGAATTTCATCTAACCCCCTAAATACTCAGCTTTTCTCTATTGGCATTAACAACAAAACCATCAAAGATAGCCTTTGCCAATACGATAGAAGCAAACATTGATCCTACAATACCGATGGATAAAGTTACTGCAAATCCTTTGATCGGTCCAGTACCGAACTGATAGAGGACTAGAGCAGTAATAAGAGTTGTTATGTTGGCATCAAGGATAGTAACGAGTGCTCTGCTGAAACCACCGTCAACTGCAGTTCTTGGTGTTTTTCCCTGCTGCAGGTTTTCCCTTATTCTTTCAAAAATGATCACATTTGCATCCACAGACATACCAATTGTAAGGATCATACCGGCTATACCGGGCATTGTCAGGGTTCCTTCCATCATGGTAAGAACAGCGAGAATGAATCCCAGGTTGATAAAGACAGCGATATCTGCAATAAGACCAGAAAGGCCATAATAAACCATCATAAAAATAACCACTGCGATCATTCCAATAAGAGCGGCCATAATACCAGCTTTAATACTATCAGAGCCCAGAGTTGGACCAACAGTCCTTTCTTCTATGATGTTGACAGGTGCAGGGAGATTCCCGGCATTAAGTACAATAACCAGGTCGTTGCTTTCTTCAATTGTAAAAGAGCCCGTGATTCTGGCTTCACCACTGGGAATTTTATCCTCAATTGTAGGAGCCACATAAACTACGTTATCCAGCACTATAGCCAGCCTTTTCTTAATATTTTCACCGGTTACATTGGCAAACTTTTTAGCACCGGATTTATTGAATTTAAGAGCGATATAAGGTTTTCCAGAAGTTTTAGGATCGTAACCCTGCCCTATTTTTACAGAAGCATTTTCCAGATATTTTCCGGAGAGTTCAGATTTTTCCACCAGGAAATACAGAGCTCTTGGTCCGTAAGGATCATTTTTATTTTCTTTACCAACAGCCAGTTGTAAGCCTGCCGGAATATGTTCAACAAAATCGGGATCAGTGAGCAGGTTTTTAAAAATAGCCAAATTGGCATATTCAATAATACTGGGATAACCGTCTTCAGAGGAAGTAAGTTTAGTAAAGATCTCGTTTCCTGTTTCATCCATTTCTTCTTCTTCTTCAGACTCTAATACATCAACTACTTCTTCAGTATCTATATCTACGAACTTCTTCAGGTTATCATATTTATCAATATTATCATCCAGATAAGTATTTAAGCTTTCATAAACTTCCTGTATTTGTTCGTTTTCTGCCAGTAATTTGAATTCCAGCAAAGCAGTTTTTCCGATTAATTCTTTTGCTCTACCAGGATCTTTTAATCCCGGCAATTGAATTGCTATTCTGTTGGTAGTACCGACCCTCTGGATGGAAGGTTCAGATACTCCAAACTGATCAATTCTATTTCTAATGATTTGTAAGGCTGTTTTAACTGCATCCTCTTTTTCTTTTTCCGATAATTCCAGATTGGTAAAATCTACTTCCAATTGTATTTGAGAACCACCCTGCAGATCCAGTCCAAGTTTCAGGCGCTTGGAAGTCCAGAAGGAAGGAAGATTATCAACTACAAGCGGAAGGAAATAATAGAGAGTGACCAGAAGGACTACAGCAATGATCAACCCGCGTATTTTGCTTTTTTTCATCCGCTACGACTCCTTATTTAACTTTCAATACTTTATTATAAAAGAAAATTCAAAAAGTTATTATTGCTTTTCCCAGTCAAGCATTTTGTCCGATGTTCTTAAAACCAATATCTTTTTCTTCGCCCCGGCCCGGCATTTTGATCTCACCGTTTTTAGCTTCAAAGTTCTCGATGTTCTTCTCAAGTATCTTCAGCATTTGTTTTGCATGCTGAGGAGTTGTAAGAATTCTACTGTAGATCTTAGCATTAGGCAATCCAGGAAGGATCCGGCCAAAGTCTATCACAAATTCAGACGGGGAATTGGTAATCATAAAAAAGTTGGCGTAAACACCTTCGCCAATTGTTTCATCGATCTTTACGTTTATCTTCTTCTTGTTTTCATTTGTCACAATATGCTCCTTTATTTTAAGATTTTTTGAGATTGTTTTTATTCTATCGTGCTTTCTGCTTTTTGTGCTTTTCCCTTTTTTCCAGATCATAGATTATTCTTGGCTTCAAGTGCTCTCAAAACACAATCAGGGATCAGGTCACGTGCATTACCATTCAATTCAACAACCTGCTTCACCAGCGAAGAACTTAGATAAAGATGTTTCAGGTCCGGTACAAAGAAAATTGTCTTGATCGAACTATTAAGTTTTTCGTTCATCAAAGAAAGGGAAAGCTCGTATTCGAAATCTGATATCGCCCTTAAACCCCTTATCATTGTTTTAGCCTGAACTATTTCCGCAAAATCAACGACCAAGCCGGAAAATTTCATTATTTCCACATTGGGAACATCTACTGCAGCCTGTTGACAGAGATCAACTCTTTCATCTGTAGTGAAAGTTGTATCCTTTCCCGTTATTTCAGCTACAGCCAGAATTACTTTATCGAATATCTGAGCCGCTTTCCTCAATACGTCAAGATGCCCATTAGTAATGGGATCAAAAGTTCCTGGATAGATTGCAATCTTCATCCCCCCTATTTATTGATCACTTTTACCAAGTCATCAATCTCTTTGGGAATATCGTGGGACAGATTTTCATATCCCTTTTCCGTTACCAGAATATCATCTTCAATCCGTATTCCAATCTTCTCTTCAGCAATATAGATGCCCGGTTCAACGGTAATGACATTACCTTTTTCCAAAACAGAATCCCTTGAACCTAAATCATGAGTATCCATACCCAGATGATGAGATACGCTGTGCATATAATATTTTCTGTATTCTTTCTTGTCTTCTATCAGTTTCAGCCGGAATAAGGATTCCGTGATGAGTTCTACAGTTTTTTCATTCAACATTGTCAGGCTAACGCCCGGTTTAACTTCTTCAATTATAGCTTTGTTTATATTCAGCACTTCTTTGTATACTTGTGCCTGACGGTGGTTAAAATTTCCAGCAACAGGAAAGGTTCTACTGATATCTGCGCTATAGTTTTTATAAGCCCCCCCCACATCCAGTAAGATAAGGTCATTTTTACCGATCCTGCAATTATTATCTGAATAATGAAGGGTAGCTGCATTTTTCCCGGCAGCAATAATGGATTTGAATCCCATGTGCCTGTTGCCGCGTCTCATAACTTCGTACTGAAGCAAAGCTTCCAGCTCATATTCCATCATCCCCGCTTCTGCCTGCTGCATGATAGCAAGAATGCCTTCTTTGGTATGATTGATAGCTGTTTTCATTTTCTCAATTTCTATTTTATCTTTCACACTTCTCAGTGGTCTCATTAATTCGGTAACATCATAGAGATTAATATAGGGATAGGATTGTTTTATCTCTCTGCTCAAAGTATGTTGTTTTTTTAATTGGGAATTAAGGGAATGCAATTTTATGTTCATATAAACATTTTTAGTTCCCATTAAAGTGTTTGATAAATGCCATTCCATCTGATCCAGATAATGTACGCTGCCAATGCCAGATTTTTTCTTAGCTTCATCCATCGAAAGCTTAGCACCTTCCCATACCACCAGTTCCGGGATGCCTCTTTCAATGAACAATTTACAGGTAGTCTTATCATGTTGTTTATAAAACATAATGACTGCATCGGGTATTTCCAGGTCAGTAAAATAAAGGAAATTGTTATCCTGCAGAAAATACCGCGGGTAGTTGGATGCAGACGCAGCATAAATAATGACCAGGTCATTATTTTTCAGCTGTTCTCCCAGCTTCTTTCTTCTATTTTCCAATCCTTTAATTTCCATATTAATCTCCAATAATTAAATTACCGTAATGTCCGTCAAAACCTGGCGGCTCAAATTGAAATCTGCCTGCCTGAACAGCTAAAATCCGGTTGATAGTTTTTGGGTCTATCCATTTGTCAAGTAGTTCCTGAACTCGATCTGATCTCCAAAGATCAATTTCTGAAGGAAATATCTCCATTATCTTATCAAAGGTGTTTTTAATTTTTACGGAATTGACAGATTTTATTCCTAGAGAGTGGGCAATAACTTCAACTAATGGTATAAGATGCATAAAGTTACGTTTCCTGGGATTTATTTTTTCATCCTGCAGCTGCCGGCATCTTTCTCTCACTCCCAGATTCATTTTTCTCCCGCAATCAGGGCAGATCAGATCAATGGGGAGATGATCGCGGTAGAAGATATCCTTATTATGATCTTTTCGGTCCCTTCTATGACCAGTAAGGAAAAATCTTCCTTCAGCCGGATTAAACTCTGCTGTAAAAGCAACTTTATTCGTGCGGAGAGCTCTGATAATATCCGGGAAGGTCTTTTCAGCTGCCTCTAAAATAGTAAATTCTCTACCTATCCTGTTCAGGGCAGCACTATGGCAGTCACTGTTGGAGATGAAAGTGAGATGAGCCAGGTCCGGAATCTTTTCCAGCATAGAAGGATCAGCGCTCAAGCCGGTTTCGATCGTGGTTATCCTTTTAAGAAATCCGCCATAGAATTCCTGAAAGCTGAAAAGGTTATTACGACTCCCCAGGATTCCTTCCGGGGTCATAACATGGGCAGGAATTATCTCGATCAGCGGATCTACGTTAACAATTTCCCAGAGTTGCTCTTCTAGCTGTTCCTGGCAATTACTTGTTATAAATGGCCTTCCGATTGTATTTTTCATCTGCCATTTCTGCAGAAGAAGATTCATTTTTTCAATAGATTTGAAATCAGGGAACAGGATAATATGATGAGCGATCGTTTTATTCTTATATCCCGGCAGTTTTGTCGAAAAGATCACTTCAGTCTGTAGCACAAAACCAGCTTCACTTTCCGGCAGAGAGAAAATACCAGGGGCAGTTTCGCTGATTTCCCGGCGCAATTCTGATACTCTTTTGGGCAGCAGGCAATCTCCTGTTCCGAAAATTTCGATGCCTTTCTTTTTCATTATTGCAGCTACATCGTTGAGTTCGATCTGCCCCACTCCACCTGCGTAACCGGAATGGGAATGTAGATCAACAGCTAACTGCATTAATTTCCCTGTTTAAGACTGGAGATGCGAAATTGTGCTTCTTTGCCCCACTGACTAATTTCACCGTATTTGCTGATTATTCTCTCATATATTCTTATTGCTTTATCGGTCTGTTCATCTTTAGTATAAGCTTCCCCTGCTTTCAGTTCAGCGGTAGCAGCCCAGTGCACCAGATCTCCATAATTATAACTGACCTTCAGGAATTCAGCAATTGCTTTATCGTAATCTGCCATATTGTATAATGATTCACCGATCCAATATTGAGCTTCTGCAGCCAGTTCTCTATCTGAAAGTATCGGAAGAGCCTTTCTGAACATTTCCAGAGCATCAGGGAAACGTTTGTCTCTGAAATGACAGAAAGCAATATCAAAGAGAGTATTCGCTTCCAATCCACTGTCGCCCCATCGTTCAAGTATGATCTCATAGGCAGCCACAGCTTTCTGCCACTCTTCAATGGTCTTGCAGACGTAGGCAAAATTGGTGGCTGCATCCAAAGCCAGTTCGCCTGACTCATCGTTCTCGATAACATCGAAATAGTACTTCAAGGACTGCTGATATTTTTCCCGCGAGAAATTAAGGGTACCCAGTTTCATATTGGCCTGATTAATCAGTTTCTGATCGCCTGATTCCAATACTACCATAAAATCAGCTTCGGCAGCATCCAGATCTTCCTGCTTAAGATTACTTACACCTCTCCAGAAAAAAGCCTGATAACGAATACTGTTCTCTACTTCTCCCGGTTTGGTAAGTTTGGCGAAAAGTTTTTCAGCTTTTTTTTCATCGACATCCAGATAATAAATCCCTTCATGCAGCTGGATCAGGTCTTTATCCTGTTGAGCAAGATTCTTATCAAAACGTTTAACGAGAGCTTCCGCCTTAGGTCTATTACCTATATGATACAAGGAAATGATATCTTCACGGGCAAGTTGACCCAGACCTTCCTGAACCGGTGGTTTTTCACCCAGATCATCAATCACAACTTTGAAATTCTCGGCAGCTTCCAGATATTCTTTCTGTTGAAAAGCTATTCTGCCCACCATTTTATAGTGGTTTAAATTTCCGCTGTCTCTATTCTTCAGAAGATTGAATGAATATTTAGCCATTTCCAGATCTCCTGTCTCATATTGCAGGAAAGCCAGTTTTTCCAGTGTTTTATTATCCTTTTCAACAACATGCATAATGGCTTCTTTAGCTGATTGTTTATCTCCCAGAGCCAGATAGAGTTCAGACGATTTCAGATAATATTCATCATCGCGGTCATCTTCCTTGATGTAAGAATAAAACTGCCTGGCTTTATTATACTGGCCATTATTTATAAGCAGGTCTACAAAATAGTCTACGGCTACATTAAAATTAGTGAAACCGTTACTGTTGTTAATAAGGAATTCAAGTTTTTCAGCAGCCTCATTACTATAACCGGTCTGATTTAAAGAGACAGCAAAATGAAACATAACATCCGGATGGTTAAGATCAATGTAGGTTTCGGCCAAGTTCATAATTCTGACGGGCTTTCTCGTCTTCATCCCGGTTGTAATAATATTCTGCCAGCCAGATCTTGTTTTTATAGTAAAGCTGGGGATCGATCTTGCCGGACAGCTCAAGCTGGCCTATCAGCTGAACAAGTTTTTCCCGATTATCTTTATCACGGTAATGATCGATGATGAGAAGGAGGAATTCATTTCGGGCGGAAGAAGCAGGATATTTTGTAATAAAATTTTCCAGATTAGCAATGATCCCATCATTATCAGCACCTTTAATAATTTGTTCGCGAAGACTGATCTCTCTGATTTCCTCTTCATAACCTGCAACTTCAAGCTGGGAAGCCAGTTCCAGGGCAGAATCGAGGTAGGCCTGAGCCTTTTCATTATCATTCATGAATTTTACTTTTTCAGCCAGGTTAAGGTTGATTAGAGCTTTCAGGTAGATGTCATGCTGGTCTACGGAATCAGTAAGAAGCTGGTTGCTGAGTTCATATTCTTTCAGATCGGAACTGAGAATATTGACTATTTCGCTTTTCAATTGTACTTTATTATCAGTATCAAGATAATTGTATACAGCTGTGAGAAGCTGTTTGAAAGCGGAATCATATTGTTGATGTTTGTATTTTTTCAGAAAATTCAGCTTCAGTTTTATTCTGTTGCGAAAATCCAGATCGGTTATCTCGTCCACATCTATCCGATTCAAGGCATCAATGGCATTATCGTAGTCAGCCAATCTTTCATGACAGCCTGCCAGCAGATAAAGGGCTCTGTATTGGACATCTAA
This sequence comes from Cloacimonadaceae bacterium (SeqCode), assembly GCA_942491655.1. Classification (GTDB taxonomy): domain Bacteria; phylum Cloacimonadota; class Cloacimonadia; order Cloacimonadales; family TCS61; genus SDB. The sequence goes on along the minus strand of CALOBL010000019.1, from coordinate 54,099 downwards.
CGGAAATATTCCATAAATTACATTATTATAGTACTTTATTGCTTTATTGTAATTGCTCAGCTTATTGCTATATATATTCCCGATCCTTAACCAGAGTTCATCCCTGGCTGCATATTCAGATCCGGTAAGTGTATCATAAGCTTCCAAGGCTCGAACCCAGCGGCCTGCTTTTTCATCGATCCGGGCATTCAGCATTCCGGCTTGATAAAAAACCTGATCTTGCTGTGATATATTTAAAATCTGCTCAACAATTTCAGCTGCTTCTTCCAATTTCTGCAACTGGAAATACGCTTCAGCCCGGGTAAGCATATATTCAGGGTAAAGTGAACTGTTCTCGATAACTCTGGGATTTTCGGAAGGCATAGCGGCCAGATCGTATTTTTCCATGCCAAGATTTGCTTTATTAAGATAGAGAATAAATTCATCAAACCTTGATGAATTGTTAAATTTATCTATCAGGATGTTTAATTGATCAGCTGCTGCGTTGTATTGAGCTTCACCCAGGAGAATTTCCGTCAGCTTCAACCGGAAAATCTCTTCATAATTTCTGGGGATATTTTTATTAAGTGTATCTTTTAATCTTATGCCAGCTTGATTATATTTTCCTTCAGTAATAAACTGATCTGTTTCAATCAGGATAATTTCCCAAACAGCATTTTCAGTGGGAAACTCACTTTGGATCCGGTCCATCAAGAACTTTGCTTCCTGGTGGGAATTTAATTTCAAATAAGCTTTTACCATGATCAGCAGGATGTCGGCAGTTTTTTTACTGTTTTTATAATCTTTTTGTATCTGTTCCCCTTTTTCAATAACCAAATTGTATAGCTCTTGCTGGTAAAAACAATCCAGATAATCCACGAGTGATTGTTTTGAAAATTCTGAGAGCGGAAAATTCCTGATAAGATATGCGAAATTGAGTTCAGCTTCCTTAAATTTTTTCTGTTCATACTGCACAGAGGCAAGTTCTGCATAGATCTCATCCTGAAATGAATTCCCGGGATAAGCGTCCAGCAACTTCTGAAAGGTCGATTCAGCCAGTTCCGGATCGTTCAATCCCCGATAACTTCGGCCAATATATAAAATAGACCTCTCGGCTTCATAGGATGTAGGATAGAGCTGGGCAATTGTTTGAAATTCGCTAATAGCTTCTTCGTATAAACCGTCTTCAAACAGTTCTACAGCAAAATTGAAATCAGCAGTTAGACCAGTGCAGACAACCATTAAAATGATAATCAGATATTTTCTCATTTTCCCTCCACTACCAGGTCATAGTTTAAAACAAGATAGCTGTGTCAACTTAGATTTCCGTTCAAGCACTCAGGGTCATTAGGCTTTTTACTTGACTTTGAGAAGGAGCAAAATATTGAGAAAAGAAATTTGGAAGAGGTTAATGATTTGATTATTGCATTATTGCTATTAGCGGGGTTTGCAGCGGGATTCATCAACACACTGGCAGGTGGCGGTTCTATACTTGTACTGCCTGTTCTAATCCTGATTGGCATTCCTTCAACTACAGCTAATGCAACCAATAGAGTAGCAATCCTTTTTCAAAATATTATAGGAGTTAATCGTTTCCATCGGCATGGGAAACTTGAGATCGCTTCAATAAAGCACATTGCTCTGGCAGCCGTAGCTGGGTCCATACTGGGTTCAATGGTCGTTTCCAAGATAAATTCAGCAGATTTTGATAAGATCCTCGGCATAGTTTTCATAATAGTATTAGTAATGATGCTGCGTCCCAGAAAGAAATCAACAGAAAGTGTTAAGAAATTACCAGTATGGCTGGAAGTGATAATATTCTTTGTTGTCGGTTTTTATGGAGGATTTGTACAGGTGGGAGTTGGATTTATTCTGTTGGCTACGCTAAATCTTGTTGAAAATTTTGATCTAATCAGTGCTAACGCGGCGAAAGTATTCATTGTGCTCTGTTACACTATTTTCGTTGTCCTTATTTTTGCAATTAATGGAAAAATCATCTGGAAATACGGTCTAATACTTGCAGTGGGAAATGGTCTTGGGGCATACATTGGTGTTAAAGTTGCTGTTAAAGGTGGAGAGAAAATCATAAAGATCATTTTAACAATAGCCGTTATCATTGCTTCGATGAAACTGTTCGGATTTTTTAACCTGTTTAAATAGCATATGTTATACCTGTTATTAAGTATTTTATGCTCTGCTCTCATCGGCAATCTGTTGATAATTTTCGACAGGGATAAAAAAGCTGATATATTTCTGATCTTTCTGGGAAATTATTTTCTAGCTTCCCTTTTCAGTTTAACTGTTGTCAAAACTCCTTTTTCAGAGATCAGGACTCTTGATTTTTTCCTGGGTTTCGTGACGGGTTTTCTGTTTCTGGTCAATTTCCTGATCTACAAAAGAAATATTCAGGATAATGGCTTATCATTAAGTGTAAGTACGATGCGAGTATCATTGTTGATTCCAACTTTTTTATCATTATTTCTGTATGGGGACGTAATTGGATTTTCTAATTATCTGGGAATTGCCATAATAGTATTCGCTTTTATTTTCGTAACAGAATTCAAATCCTTTAAGAGCATCTTCCTGCTGTTAGTGCTGTTTATTATAACCGGTATATCAGATGCATCCTTAAAAATTTATAATGAAGCCAGAATCGGCCATGAAGATCTGTTCATATTAATATTATTTGCTTCAGCTTTTATGATGAATCTAATCTGGATCTTAATTCATAAAAAGAAATTCATCTGGAAGTATTTTGCTTTTGGTTTAATTCTGGGTATCCCAAACCAGCTTACCACTAAACTATTCCTTAGTTCATTGGCAACAATTCCAGCCCCAATTGCCTATCCTTTATTTGCCTCCAGTGTAGTTCTGATCTGTGTTTTATCTGACCTTCTAATCTGGAAAAAACGCTATTCAATTAAGCAGAAGCTGGGTTATGCAGTAATGATAATCGGAATAGTGTTGTTAAATTCAAGATAAAAAAACCCCGCAGTTACACGGGGTTTTTAATTCTAAGGTTTGATTTAGTTAATAGACGCTTTTTCTTTTGTATCTGGTACTTCTGTTTTTCCAGCTGTTAACAAAATGCACATAATCCATATCGTGATCTACTTCCGAATCTTCCTCTATGGCAGCAGTAAGTTTATCCAGAACAGCTATTTCATTTTCATCTATTTCCAGTGTATCATTAATTTTTTCTTTAACTATGTATTTTCTTACTTTCTGGGGCAGGATGTAGTAAAGAAGAGCATAATCTTCGCTGGCCAGTTTGAATTCCTTAACTAAAGTTTCGATAAATTCTTTTTCTTTTGGATGAAATTCATTATCGGCCAGGATCAACAGAAGTGAAGTTTCAAGAATTACAAGTTTTTCTTCTCTTTTTTTAATACAGCCGATCAAATCCTTCAGTGGTGTTGGCTCAGTAAATTCCTTCTGTATCTTAAGTTTTTGTTCTTCATTGAATTGAACAAATTTAAAAGCTTCGTCAAAAGCTTTACGTTCAGCAGGAAGAATCTTACCATCCTGCCAGGCTGCACTGATAATAACTTTAGCAACATTAATCAGGTTTTCAGTATTTTCTGGGAAAACTCTCTGGTAGAAATCAGACCCCATTTCCTTTCCTGTTGAAAGATCTATCAGCTTTCCCACTTCTATGCCCTTATTATCACGATATATAGTAAAAGAATAGTTATCATTCAAAAAATAACTAACCAGATTATCTTTAATCATCTTACCTCCCGGAACGAATCATTCTTTTTTTATTGTTAGGTATAATTTATTTCATATCTTATATTGTCAAAATTTTTTATCCTGAAGATTCATATTTATAGCTATCCTGATTCATCTGGATATGGATTTTGATATAATTGATTTTCTGTTTATTTTTTCACTCCAAATAGTTTTATATTGCTTAAAATATTTTCATAAGAGATACTATTTTAGCATGTTATATAAATTTATTAGTCAAAATATTGACATCTTTAAAAATATCTATTTTATAGGAAATGTTAGAGATAAAAGGTAAGGAACGCCATTTAAAGGGGAATATTATGAACAAAAAGTTAAGTGTTTTGTTTGGTGAGCGGGGAGGTATAATTCATTCTGTCGAGAAAGAGACAAGCATTATTGAAGCTGTTGGGGTTTTGAATAAGTTTAATATTGGAGCTTTAATAGTTTTAGACAAAGATGGCGTCATGCAAGGGATCGTAACCGAGCGTGATATAATGAAACTCTTAGGATCAACCAATGAAAAAGTTGGTCATCTAACAGTTGAACAAACCATGACACCCAAAGATAAGCTTATAATAGGCAATGGGAAAGACGAAATAGGACAGATCATGGGTGTTATGCGGGACAATAATATCCGTCACATACCTATTGTGGATGATGATAATCAATTGCAAGGCATATTATCAATGCGTGATATCATCAGGATCCTGTTGACTGATTCAAGGAATCAGGTAAAAGATTTGAATAATTATGTGATGGCCAAGTATCCTGTTTAAATTTAAATTTTAGAACATTTCATCAGATTTACTGAAGATAAGTTATTCACTCATTGAGTTTTTTTATTTAATGTTGAACATACTAATTTGAATTATTGAAGCGCTTCATAGAGGAAACGGTTTCCTGGAAGTTTACATAAGGCTGAGCGGGTCGACATCTATTGTAAACTTTATTCGACTATTTAGTTTAATATTTTTATTCAAAAAACTTACTACTTGTGACATAGTATTCACTGAATTGCTTTTCAGAATCAGATGGTAACGATAGTTTTTTTGTAGTTTAACAAAAGGGGCTTCAACCGGTCCCAGTACCAGTAATTGTTCTCTTGGAAAAGTTTCATTTAGCCTCTTTCTAATTCCGTGTAATTTATTCATTTCTTTTTTCAGCAATTCCAGGCTGGGGCAGACAAAAAGTAACCGGGCAAGTTTCCAGAAGGGTGGATAGAACAATTTCTGCCTTAATTCCAGTTCCCTTTGGCTAAAACCTATATAATCCTGCTTAAACGCTTTAGCAATAGCATAGTGATCTGGATTGAATGTCTGAATAATAACTTGTCCTGCTTTTTCACCTCTTCCAGAGCGACCTGCCACTTGAGTAAGCAATTGAAAGGTTGTTTCAGCCGCTCTAAAATCGGGAAAATTTAGGCTTTGATCTGCCAGCACAACCCCTACCAGAGTAACATTTTCAAAATCCAGTCCTTTGGCTATCATTTGAGTACCCAGAAGAATATCCACTTCCTGATCACTCATTCTCTGAAACATTGAATCGTAACTGTCTTTCTTTCTGGCAGTATCAGAGTCCATTCTTAAAATTCTAGCTTGAGGAAAGATCAATTTCAGTTGTTTTTCCAGCTGCTGAGTTCCGGGTGCACCGAAATTATAAATATAGCTGCCGCAGGAAGGGCATTTTCTAGGTAAGTTTTTTTGATAGCCGCAATAATGGCATTTCAGCATTTCTCCGCTGCTATGATAATTCATGCTTACATCACATTGGGGGCACTGGAATAATTCCCCACAGGATCTACATTGAACGAAGGATGAGTGTCCTCTTCTGTTATGCAGAAGCAGTATCTGCTGATTTTCATTAAGTTTTGATTCAATAGCGTTCAGAAGTTTTCGGGAGAAAATTTCATTAGCCATTTCCGTTTTTCTCAGGTCGGCAATAATTACTTCCGGCAATTCGGCTTTAAGTGGTCTATTTTTGAGCTCTAGAAGCTTCAGCTTTCCGTTAATAGTGTTCAGCCAGGATTCCAGGGAAGGTGTAGCACTGCCAAGGATACAGACGGCTCTGTTAATCCTGGCTCGTAAAATAGCCATGTCTCTTCCATTGTAACGAGGATTTGTCTCTTGTTTATAAGAATTCACATGTTCTTCATCAACAATTATTATACCGATATTTTCAAGGGGTGCAAAAATAGCGCTTCTAGCCCCGATCACAATTTTTTTTCGTCCGGATTTAATATCTCTCCACTGCTGCCATCTTTCCCGATCGTTAAGATGGCTATGAAGGACAGCGATAGAATCTCCGAATACACTGTAAAAGCGATTCACCATTTGAGGAGTGAGAGCGATCTCCGGGACCAGCATTAACGCTGTTCTGTTCATACTAAGAGCCTGTTTTATGGCATCGATGTAGACTTCCGTTTTACCGCTGCCGGTGATCCCGAATAACAGAAATGCTGAATATTTTTCTTCAACAATAGCATTATTAAGATTTTCAACCGCGTGAAGTTGTTCCTGATTCAATTCAACATTTTTATGGCTGACTTTCAGGTTAACAAATAAGTTTTCCGAGATAATGATCTGCCGTGGCTTAATACTGATCATCTCTTTTTTTACCAAGTTTTTAACAATCGCATAGCTATATTCAGCTGCAATGAGAGAAAGAGGAATTTCTGTACCTAGTTCATTTATCCGGTTGAAGGCTGCCTGTTGTTTTTCAGTGAGTTTTTCAGTTATTTCGGACTTATTTTTTATAACAAAGTTAACGGTTTTGTGTTTTATTTTCTGGTCGAATACTCTTTTAATCTGAAGGAAGGATCCGTCTTCCAGCTCTTCCAGAATTCTATAGAAGCCGGTAACGGAATTTTTTTTCTTCAGCGAGGAGACATCAATCCAGTCGGCAGTCCTAATGTTAGTGAGAAAATCCCGGGCAGGTTTTTGCAGAATTGATCTATCTTGGGAGTGGTCAACTTTAACCTGCAGCTGCACCTGCACATTGAAGGCTGCCGGCAGCATTGCAGAAAGGGTAATGCCCAGACTGGTATGATAATACCTGTTTATCCAGGCTGCCAGTTCCAGTAGATCGCTATGAATAAGTGATTTCTTATCAATAATTTCCAGAACCGATTTGTATTTCAGGCTTTCATCCGGATTATCATTTTTTCCCCAGACAATTCCGGTATAGAGTTGATTATGAAAAGAGACTAATACCCGGCATCCTTTGTTAATAGTATGTGTTGAGAAATATGTGAAAAGTCTGTCCGGTTTAAGGGGCAGAGCAATATCGTAATAATACACTAAGTGTTAGTTATTCATGATAAAGTTTTCTAATTTCTTCCAGCTCCTGAGCGTGTCTTTCAGTGTATGGCAGTTCGGGATAAGTATCATACAGATAGTCCTGTGGGTCGGAATAGGGATAATCCGTAAAATGATATTCGTTATATTTATTAATTTTAACTTCTGACAGATTATCGAAAGTGTATTTAATATTAAAGGCGAATTTATAGAAATGCTCTCCACCTTTCATACCCCAATAATCTTCCAATTCGAATATGCCTGCATTAAGCTCAAGATTTTTATAAAATACAGATAAGCCTGTATTGAAATTGTGGGCGTCGAATTCAAAATTGAACCCAAATCTATCTGAAAGCCTCACATCAAGCCCCCAGAATCTGCCCGTAGCAATTTTTACTAAATTTCCCTTAGCGTGAAATTTTCTCCATCCGACACCAACAGTAAGCACCAGCTCTACTTGGCTCATCCAGCCAATGTCAGTTAATAGCAAAGCAGATTTACTAGCAACTATGTATGGAGAGTTTTTAGTATAATCATTTCTATCAGGTAGTCCTTCGGCAAACAAGTTTTGATCTTCAAAATCAAACTTGGAGAAAATATTTTCAACACCGATCGCCAGGGCTGGTATCTCCAATTTTTCCTGTAGGATTTTGATTTTGCAATTACCATAATAAACATTTCTGCTCATAGCAACTATGCCGATCTCCCCCAGATCGAAAAGACCGATATTGAGAATACCAGCATGCATAATATTTAACTTATCATTCTGGAACCCGTCATTATCTCTAACTCCATACATTGTATAAGCAATATCAAACATCCCACTTGGTAAGACATAGGCCTTGGGAATATTTATACCACCCTGACATGTATAAGGTATTGCAGAAATGGATGATACGATAAAAATACAAATTAAAACCAATAATAATCTTTTTATGACCATGCAGACCTCCTGAGTAGGCAAATATTGTTTACCCAAAACATTTGAATTACTTGACATTTATGAGTCAAGCATTTTTTGTAAATATATGAAACATAAGAATAATACAGTTATTGGCGCTAAGGGTGAGGATCTGGCAGTTACATTCCTGAAAGAAAATTCGTACAAAATAATTGAGAGGAATTTTCATTCTTCCAGAGGAGAATTGGATATTGTAGCTTTAGATGATGATGAACTCGTCTTTCTTGAAGTAAAGACAAGGGTGAAGGACCTGGAGTCTGCACTGGCAAGTATGACCTATTCCAAGTGCAGGAAGATCATGCAGACGGCTGAATATTTTTTACTCAAGCATCCTGAGTTTGAGGACAGCTTTACCAGGTTTGATCTGATAGCGGTTTTATTTCAGGGAGAAGAACCGGTTATTCATCATATCAAAGAAGCAATTTCTTTTTAATTCTGGAATATACCATAGAATCTTGCGGAACTTCTCAGTCTAACAGGAGCTAACCCGCTCCTTTAAAACCCTACTATACAATCTGGCTTAATCATTGCAGTAGAGTTTCATCAAATTCATCGTCAAGATACTGTTTCCAGTCAGGCAGGGTGTTTTCTCTATCATCATTTTCGCTGTAGATCATTTTGTGGTTTCCACTGGTAAGAAGATCGATAAAAATGTATGTAAGGATCTCGTTGCTACGGTATTTCCAGATCTCGTAATCCTTGATTGCATACTTTGTATAAAACCCGGTTTTCTCTTTTAGTATATCATCGGGTTTGCCATGTCTGATATAGATCCTGCCCCGATCGGAAGTCCATCCCGGTTGATGATGAGAGAAATTCAGATCGGCATATTCTTTTCTGATTTTCACCTGTTCAAAGAATTCATTTGTTTCATTTTGAGGATTTGGATCATTCATTTCCCAAAACCGATTTAAATAATTTCTCTTCCCTTCATCAGTCAGATTTTTCCAGACATTAACCTGAGAGGAAGGCAGAAAATATTTGATCAGTTTAAATTCGTCTTCCAGATCGGGAAATATTCTATAGGTAAGGACAGGTGCTTTTTTGATACTGAAAAAATCTTTTTTTACTTCCTGATAACCTGAAATATTGTCCATAACCTTAACTTCCAGTTCATAGTAACCGGCTGAAAGATCATCGATATTCAACTGTTTTATTCTGTTGATGGTATCCTTGTTTTCAGTTATGGGGCTTTCTTCCTGGTTTATCAACTCTCCGTTCCGATAAATGGAAATTGTTTCAGTTAAATCCGAAATGTCATCGGTACTTTTAAAGAAACCGTAAATCTCGTAATAGAGGTAGAGAATGCGTTGCTGCTGCAAGTCAAAGATATGGGAAGGATTATTAAGGAACAGGTAGTCCCAGCGGTGAAATTTCTGCAGATACTCGGTAGTATCAAGTCTGACGGCAGAAGACATTTCCAGGTCACTGAGAATAGCATCGGGAGCAAGTAAATTAAACTGATATTCCCAATCAGCTGTTTTGTTTGCTGTAATTTCTGTAAATTCCAGTCTTATTACAAAATCAGATTTTGCCAGGGTCAGAGTTATTTTATCAAGAAAATTTTCTGAAGATTCTGTAGCCTCCTGATTAGTAAGAATAATAAGGTTGGTAAAATCCTGCTGAAATACTTCCTGACCACCTGAATAGACTTTAAGGTCTGTTTTCAGCTCAGTTTCAAAACCGTTATCAGATCTGAGAAAGTTTAATTGTCTGTAAGGAATTTCGTAGTTAATTTCCAGAATTGTATTGGAATTTGCATCCAGGAATCGATTGGCATCCACAATAACCTGCATTTCTGCACTTAGTGAGATTGCCAGGATAAAACAAAGCAGGAGAAGATTTTTCATAATACCGCCTAAATTCTAATCGTTAAAATTCAATTTAACTTTGGGTTCTGCTATCATAAATTCTTTAAAAATGGAAATAACTTCATCAGCAGGGAATAATTTAATTTTTCGAGAATGGAGATTAAGAGTTTTAAATTTTCTGGTTTTAACTGCCAGATGCAGGGCGAAGTTGCCGGAGTGTCTGGTAGCTGTTTGCAGCAGAAGCTGGGCAAAATTTTCGGTCAGGAATTCTTCCTTTACTTTAAGATAAAGATCTCCAGAAAGTTTTTCTTTTAATTCCGAGAAAGTAAAGATCTTACGTGGAGTGATCTTCAACTGGGAATCATTACCATTATAATTAATCCTTTTCTTACCGACCACGAACATTTCTTTTCCTTCCTCGAATTGATCGATATACTGCTCATAGTCTTTGGAGAATAAAGCGATATCAAATTTTCCATTCAGATCTTCCATGACAATAAAGGCGTAAGGGAGGCCATTTTTATCATTTTTTTTAACAATTTCTGATACAACGCCTGCGATAGCTATATTATTAGGTATACTTTCAGGGTTATAAAGAGCATCTCCGGTATTTACGTTAACCAGTCTTGAGATAAGATTCTCGTATTGTTTCAGGGGGTGACCCGACCAGTAGAAACCCAGAATATTTTTTTCTTCTTTAAGCATCCTGGTATAAGACCAGGGGCTTACATCTGGTAATTCCGGGAAATACTCATCTTCCTGTCCTGCTTCTGTAAAAGAATCGAAAAGCATGATCTGACCACGTCTTTTTTCGCTCTGAACACTGGATGCATATTCCAGAGCTGATTCGATAGCAGCATATTTCTGAGCCCGTTTGCCTTCCAGATCATCCAGAGCGCCAGCAGCAATAAGGCTTTCCAACACAGATTTATTCACACAGAAGGCTTCTGCCCTGGAGCAGAATTCAAAGATGTTCTTGTATAAGCCGTTCTTTTCCCTTTCCTCCATAATCGATCTTATGGCAGCGCTGCCGACATTTTTAATGGCTCTAAGTCCAAACAGGATCTTATTTCCTTCAACTTTAAATTCATCTGAACTGGTGTTGATATTAGGTGCCACAACTTCAATATTCATCTTGCGGCATTCGTCCATAAAGTAGGGAATCTTAGTGGGATTATCTTCCAGGGAGAGCAGAGCGGCCATGAATTCCACCGGGTAATGGGCTTTCAGGAATGCTGTCTGGAAAGACACATAGGCATAAGCGGTGGCATGGCTTTTATTGAAGGCATAATTGGCAAAATCCAGCCAGTCGGTCCAGATCTGCTCCGTAACCTTGCTATCCACACCCTTTTTCGATGCTCCTTCCACAAAGATCACTTTCATCTTTTCCATGGTTTTAAGTTTTTTCTTGCTAATAGCCTTACGAAGGGTGTCAGCCTGAGCGCCGGTCATCCCCCCCATATCTCTGGCGATCTGCATTACCTGTTCCTGATAGACAGTTACGCCGTAGGTTTCCTTTAAAGTGCTTTCGGTTAAAGGGTGGATATATTTAATCCTTTCTTTACCGTGTTTTCTATTAATGAAGGATTCGATAAACTGCATGGGACCGGGCCTGTAAAGTGCCACCATCGCGATTAGATCTTCAAATTGATTTGGTTTAAGATCCATTAAATATTTTTTCATGCCGCCGGATTCAAACTGAAAAATACCGTCAGTTTGGCCCTGAGCCAGCAGCTCATAGCTTTCTTTATCTTTCAAATCAAAATTACTGCTGTCCAGTTCAATTCCCTGAGATTCTTTGACCAGAGTGACAGTTTTTTTGATCAAAGTCAAAGTCTTCAAGCCAAGAAAGTCCATTTTAAGGATCTTCAGATCATCCAGCCATTTCCCTTCATACTGTACCAGGACTGCATTATCAGAGTTTTTTTGTGTACTCATCGCCAGAGGGACGTAATCATCCAGGTTACCGGGACCTATAACGATGCCGGCGGCATGAATGCCGATCTGGCGCACAAGTCCTTCCAGCACTTTAGAATATTTTAAGATGGAACTGTTAAGATCATTTTCCTGCATTTTTTCCGAAAACTCTCGGGATTGTTTAAGGGCTTTATCGAGGGTTATGCGAGGTACGGAAGGAATGAGTTTAGTTATTTCGTTAGCTGTACTGGCAGGAAGGTCCAACACTCTGGCGACATCTTTGATAACTGATTTAGCTCCCAGTGTACCGAAAGTAATGATCTGAGCAACGCTTTTACGCCCGTATTTCTGCACCACATAATCGATAATCCGGCTTCTGCCTTCAGCGCAGAAATCGATATCAATATCTGGCATACCGATCCTGTCTGGATTCAGAAAGCGTTCAAAGAAAAGTCCATACTTAAGGGGTTCGATCTGAGTAATTCCCAACAGATAGGCAACAATACTTCCGACAGCCGAACCTCTACCAGGCCCCACAGGAATCCCCATGGAGTTTGCAGCATCAATAAAATCTTTTACAATCAGGAAATATCCTTCATAATGCATCTGGCCGATGACAGACAGTTCGTAATCGATACGTGTTTTAACTTCTTCAGTGAGATCAGGGTATTTCTTTTCTGCTGCCTGAAAACATAATTTTTTCAGATATTCACCCTGAGAATTATATTCCGCAGGAATATCGAAACCGGGCAGGAGGAAATCGTCATAATCCAGTTCAAGATCTATCTGATCAGCAATTTTGACTGTATTTTCATAAGCCTGGGGCACATTGGGGAACAGCTGACGCATCTCTGATTCAGTCTTGAAATAAAGCTGATCAGTGTTATACTTCATTCTGTTAGTATCTGTAAGGGATTTTCCGGTTTGGATACAGAGAAGGACATCGTGTGCTTCTGCGTCTTCACCGCGAAGATAATGGCAGTCATTAGTCACAACCAAGGGTGTATCAGTTTTTTCAGCCAGTTTTACAAGTAACGGGGCTACTATTTTTTCCTCTTCCAGGCCATGATCCTGGATCTCTATATAGAAACTATCCGGAAATGTTTTTTTATAGAATTCGACAACTTCCACGGCTTTTGCTTCATTTTCAGTATAAAGCAGATGAGGTAATTCACCTTTAAGGCAGGCAGAAAGGCAGATCAGACCTTCCGAATATTTAACCAGAGTTTTTTTATCGATCCTGGGTTTATAATAAAATCCTTTCAGATAGGCTTTACTGGAAAGCTTCATTAAATTCTTATACCCGGTAAGGTTTTTAGCCAGGAGTACCAGATGATGACGAATATCTTTTTTGGAAGCATCGCTATCGATAGATCCTGAGACAATATACGTCTCAATGCCTATTATGGGTTTAATACCATGTTTTTTGGCAGCAAGATAGAAGTCGATAGCACCGAACATGTTCCCATGATCCGTCATAGCTACAGCGGGCATATCATATTTCTTAGCCAGGGCTATGATCTTATCTACACGGCAGGCACCATCCAGCAGGCTATATTGGGTATGATTATGAAGGTGAACAAAAGCCATAAATAATTCCTGTGTCCTGAATTTGTTTGATGATCCTTTGAAATTTAATCGTAAAATTCCGATCTCAAACTCTATCTGATAAAATTTAATTGAGAGTGTGTGTCAAGCCGAAAAAAGATAAGAGAATTCACCAGTTTTGTTACTTGTTAAAATGGTTGGGTTTAACAGAATGTTTGATAAATAAGTTATTTTTTTTAGTGATTTTTCAAGGTAAAAAAAGATGAGAAGAATTAAAAATTGAAATGAGCATCAACAATTTATTTTGAAATTCCGGTATAGATTTAAATTGATAACCAATACTTTTCCTGAACCTATTTATCTGCATGGATTTACGCTCCGTAAACCGGGTCTGAGAGTTATTAAAACGAGACTTACAAGCACACCGGAGGAGATATTGATCCCGGCTAACGGTTTGTACCTGACTAATTAACCGAACCTGATTTTTTATTTTAAATCATAATAAACTTGACATATTTCACTGACATCTTACTCGGTGACTGTGTACTCAGTTAAAAAGGATGATCTATGAATAAAAGACAGCTTCAAAAAGAGAGAACCAGAAAGCTGATCCTGAGTGGTGCTAAAAAGAGCTTTATCAACCAGGGATTTCTTAATACTACTACTTCTGCCATTGCATCTGACTGCGGGATCGCGCATGGGACTTTATTTCTTCACTTTAAAAATAAGGAGAATCTGATAATCGAGATCCTGGATCTACAGCTGGAGCAGATCAGTCTGAAGATCATGGAGTTGATAAGGGACACCAAAGATCTGGAAGAAATCCTGAACCGTTATCTGGAATTTCTTCAGGATGAAGAGGATTTCTTCTGTGTTATTGCAAGAGAACTGCCCTTTTATCCGGATCAATTGAGAAGGAAAATACTATTCAGAGAATCTCTGATCAGAAGTAAATTTGTGCAGGCACTGGAAAAGGGTATTGCGACCGGAGTATTTAGAACCTGTGACAGCAAAATGGCCAATACTTTTTTCTTCAGCACCATAAATTATTACCTTAGTTTAAAACCTATCTTTGTAACTGAGGGCAGTGTGATCAGTAAATTTAAGAATAAGATAATATCTACCTACATAACCATGTTAATCAGGGAGGAAATTGATGAATCAGATACACGTCTGTAAAAGCTGCGGAAAAGTACTTTACGATGAGGAAGATTTTGCTGGAAATAATAAGGAGAATGACTATTGTAAAGACTGTGCCGATGAATTTGGTCACAGAAAAAGATATTCCCAGATAATTGATGAAACAAAGGGATTTTTGACTGATCAGATGGGAATTTCAGAAGAAGAAGCAGAAAAAACTGCTCGTGAGAACGTTTCCAGAATTCCTTTCTGGGCTCAGCAGGGAAAATTATTGAAATCAAACAATAATATCATCGTTATCGACGTGGGAAGTACAACCACCAAAGCACTGCTGTTGTGTCGAAAACAGAGCAATTACAGGATCTGTTCACTGCAATTTGCTGCAACAACTGTAGAAAAACCGACTGAAGATGTTAATTTCGGCATTCTTGATGCAGTTAGAAGCCTGGAAACAGACAGTAAAATTGAGTTGCTTAAACCAGGCAGCAGTGAGACCAAACTTCTTTTCAAGGAAGACACAATCTGTATAGCAACCAGCAGTGCCGGGGGCGGGTTACAGATTCTGGTGATCGGCCTCACCCTGTTCGATTCTGCCAGCAGCGGAGAAAGAACAGCTTTCGGTGCGGGAGGAGTAATTCTTGATACATTCGCAATTGATGACAAAAGAAGTAGTCTGGAACAAATGACAGCTATGGGAATCCTGCATCCTGACATAATTTTAATGGCTGGGGGCATTGACGGAGGAGCCATCTCTCCGATCTTACGTCTGGGCGAGCTCTTACAGATCTCGAATCCGAAACCTAAATTCGGTGATAAGAGTAACATTCCTCTGGTCTTTGCCGGTAATACAGCAGCTCAGGTTTTTATTGCCGGGCTTTTCCAGAAGAAATTCGAACTATTCATGGTCCCCAATATCAGACCCACCCTTAGTAACGAGAACCTGCAGCCTGCACGGGAGAAGATCCATCAGTTATTCATGGAAAATGTAATGGAGCAAGCTCCAGGTTATTCAAATTTAAAAACCGTAGTTGCCGATGAGATCATCCCCACACCTTCAGGAGTGATCCGGGCTTTACAGTTGCTGAGCGAGAGCATGGAAAAGAATGTCATGTCAGTTGATATCGGTGGCGCAACAACAGATATTTTCTCCAACATCCTGGGCTCCTATTTTCGTACAGTAAGTGCTAATTACGGGATGAGTTACAGCATCTCAAATGTAATGATGGACACCGGCTTCAAGAATGTCATTAAATGGCTTCCAGCCAATCTGGATCACAACTATATCAGAAATTATATCGGGAACAAGATGCTTTATCCTACCTTCAATCCATCCAATACATATCAGGCTGCAATTGAACAGGCCGTAGCCAGGGAAGCGATCGTGATGTCCAGAAAACAACATATGGAGATGAATTTCAACACCAGCAACATAGGCTTCCTTGATAAAATGAAAAACGTTAATCGCGATATCAATAAAATATCTGAAGCCTTCTACTTCGAAAAAGAATTGGAGAAAAAGAAATTCCATATGTATGACATCGATCTCCTGATCGGAGCTGGCGGCATTCTGGCCCACACAGAAAATGACCGGCAAGCTCTTTCTATTATTGATTCAGGCTTCCAGCCGGAAGGAGTCACCGAGATCTGGAAAGACAGACATTTCATCTCACCCCATCTTGGCAAACTCAGCTCTATCAATGAATCTCTGGCCTTGAAACTGCTACAGGAGGAATGCTTCCAGAAACTGGGTATTGTTATCCGACCTTTAGCTAAGAAGTGGAAAACCGGCGCAGCTGTAATGAATGTACAGATTGATGACGAAGAAAATGTTATAAGAGTAGGCGATATAAAGTATCTGTCCAATCCTGAAAAAATTGAAAAAGAATTCAGCTTATTATTGGAAAAGGGATTCCATTTAAATGAAAATGGTCGGGAATTCAGATTTAAAACAGATCTACCTGTTTTAATCGATGCTGCACCTGACTACAGTTTTGATATTCTCAATCAGGAATTGGAACTTTATGATTTCCCCGCTTTAACACCTTTGGAAGAGGATTTCAGAAATTTTACAGGCAGGAATTTACCGGTTCAAGGTGAAGCTAAAATTAAGATCGAACTACCCTACGAGGGTTCCATTCTGGTAGAAAAAGGCAGCAAGGTTGAACCTGATACAATTATTGGCGAAAACCTTTATGATCCGCCCAAAGTCTATGTAATCTCTTTGTTCGACAAAACCTATCTGAGACTTGACAGTAATAACATAGCTGAATCGCTTTTAATAAAAGAGGGAGAAGAAATACGATATGGCCAGAGGATCGTGGAGGTTGGCAAAAAAAGCTTCCTGGAAGAACTTCAGTTCCAGCACTATTATTTCGAATCTCCGGTGCGCGGTAAAGTAGAAAAGATCAATCTTGATTCCGGCACCATAATGCTCAGAGAGATCCAGGATTATTCCGCCAAACCGAGAAAAGTAAACGTTGCAAAAAAACTAAATGTAAAACCGGCTTTAGTACCCCGATATTTAAAAAAAGGCCTGAATGATTTCGTCTATGCCGGTGAGTTGCTGGCTTCCAAGATTATAGATATACAGGGAAATGACCACCCCATGTTGGTTACGGCACCCTCCACAGGAAGGATCAGCCAGCTGGATAAAGATACAGGAATTGTTACTATAAAATACGATAAAAAACCGAAAAGAAAACTGGCTGGAGTATTTGGGCAGATAACAGCAATTGATCCGGGTCATTCCGCTGAGATCACCTATTCCGGGATCACCCTGAACGGAATAATCGGATTCGGTTCTGAAGGCTGGGGAAAGATCAATTTCATGGAATCTTTCTCAGATTGGGATGCATGTTCCGAGGAAGATATAGTTGTTTTTCCAGGTAAGATCGATCTGGAATTCCTGCAAAATCTCACCAAAAAACAGATCAGGGGTATAATTGCTGCTTCCATTGAAAACCAGCATCTGGTGGATTTTATTGGAAAAGAGATCGGAGTTGCCTTAACTGGTAATGAAATCATTCCTTTCCCGATAATCATTACGGAAGGATTTGGAAATTTTGAAATGGCCACTGAGTACAAGGAGATCTTCAGCTCAAAGAATCACAAACCGATCTACATAAACGGCCATACCCAGATAAGGGCAGGAGTAACCAGACCAAAAATTATCCTCAGTAATCCTTAACATTGTTGAGATTTTTCTTGTCAGTTCGACAAATCCTGTTTGTTTCTTCCAAAGAGAATAAGGAGTTTAAATGAGAAGAACTGACAGAGAGATAACTGACAGCTCGGAGATCCAGAACATAATCCAGTCCTGCGAGATCTGTTATCTGGCGATGAGCAAAGACTCTGAACCTTATGTGGTCCCGATGAATTTCGGGATCAGGGAAAATTGCCTATATTTTCACTGTGCCAACCAGGGTAAGAAATTGGAATTCATTGGGAGTAACCCAAATGTCAGCATCGCTTTTACTTCCCAGCACCAGCTTCAACTTGAGGGAGAGCCTCGTAACTGGACCACCCGGTATCGTAGCGCCATAGTCAAAGGAACGGCCGAGATCATCACAGATCCCGCTGGGAAACAGCAGGGCATTGATATATTGTTGAAACAGTATTCCGAAATTGATCAAAATATTCCGTTGGATCAACTCAAAAATGTAACGATAATTAAAGTAAAAATAAATAAAATGGCCGGTAAGGCTAATTGGCATTAAATATGCAATGTTAACACGTTACAGGAGGCCCAAATGAGTAATTTTGACATAGTAAAGAGCATTTTAAATAATCAGGAAGAGATAGCTGTTGAGGCTGTGAAATCTATCTACGCTAATCAATACAACCTTATAAAACATTATAAGGATCTCCAAAAAAGTAAATCTGTAAGAGATACAAAATATCATCTGCAATATCTGGCAGAAGCTCTGGCTGCAGATTCCAAATCGCTTTTTCTGGATTACATTGCCTGGGTTACTGTGATCATGGAAAATATTGGTATAGATAATGAGAATTTTATCAAGAATTTGCAATATACTCATGAGGCTATAATTAAAGTGTCAGGAATAAAAGAAAATGCCGAATTGAATGACTTTTTAGCTTCTGCTCAAGCACTTATAAGTAACAGCTATAAAAGGCCAGGCACTTTTCTTTTGGAAGAAAATCCTCATTCCGATCTAGCTGCTCAATATTTGCAGAGTCTTCTAAGAACAGATAGAAGATATGCCTCTGAATTAGTTATGAAAGCATATGAAAGCGGAATTTCAGTTAAGGATATTTACAAGAATATATTTCAACCTGTACAATGGGAGATCGGCAGACTCTGGCAGATTAATGAAATTTCCGTAGCTCAGGAGCATTTTTGTACAGCTGCAACCCAGCTTATCATGTCCCAGCTCTACCCTTATATCTTTTCCAGCAGTAAGAATGGCAGGAAGTTTGTTGCGACTTCAGTAGGAGATGAGCTGCATGAGATCGGAGTAAGAATGGTAGCAGATTTTTTTGAAATGGAAGGTTGGGACACATATTATCTGGGAGCGAACACTCCCCGTGAAACAATTTTGCAGACAATAAAAGAAATTAAACCAGATATTCTGGGTTTATCCACAACAATAACGTTCCATCTGAATAGAGTGAAAGAAATAATTTCTGATGTTAAGGAAAATGATATTTCTGCAAAAACCAGAATTCTGGTTGGCGGATATCCTTTCAATGCCTCCCGTGATCTCTGGAACAAAATAGGGGCAGATGGTTATGCTCCCGATGCCGAAAGCGCTCTTAAGGTAGCAGAAAAACTAAGTTGATGAAGAGAATATGAATTCCATAAAAGGTTTTGCCGCAATCTGCGATTCCGATCTGAATATCACAGATGTGATAAGAGACGATTTTAATTTTCTTGTTCCAAAAATGGTTGATATCACTTTTCTTAAAATAGTTGAAAAAGACAGTATTGATAAAGCTTTTCAGTTCTTCCGGGAGATCAAAGCACATAATGCAGCTTTTAACTGGGAATTGAATCTGATTTTTCCTGATGAGATCGACACCTGCTATATAACCGGAGTAAGTGATGGACTTAAAATATTTATTATTGCAACTAAAGAGCTTCAGGATATAAATGCTTTTTTTTCCCAGTACCAGACAATATTCAACGAACAAACCAATCTTCTAAAGAAATCTCTTGATGATCCAGAAGTATCCGATATTTCAACAAACATTTATGATGAATTTTCCAAAATAAATAATGAACTTACGGATCTACATAGAGACATCACCAAAAAGAATGTACTGCTCAGCAATCAACAAAAACACCTGGAATTGATCAACAGGATATTGAGGCACGACCTGGCTAATTTCTTTGTTGTTATCGGCAGCGCTTTACGATTGTACAAAAGAGCTCAGGATCCCCGTTTCCTGGATGAGATCAGCACAAAAATAACCAAAGGAATTGAACTTATAGGGGACATGAAACAACTGGAATCAGTTTTCGGTGAACGGCATCATCTACAACCGGTAAACTTGCTGGAAACAGTTAAAAGTATAGCGGAAAATTATCCAGAATTGCACATATCCATTGATCTTCCTTCTATTGAAGTAACTGCAGACCAGGGATTGGATGTAATTTTTGATAACATGATAAGAAATTCCATCAGGCACGGGAACTCTAAAGAAATTAAATTCAGTGGTACAACTTTAGAAAATAAATTTATTTTAGAAATAGCTGACGACGGTTCAGGAATACCTGATTCAGTTAAGGACAGGATATTTGAAGAGAATTTTAAATATGGAGAAAGCGGTAATACAGGTCTTGGGCTATATATTGTTTATAGAATGATGCAGAATTACCGGGGATCGGTGAAAGTGGAAGACAATAAGCCACAGGGAACTGTTTTTAAACTGGAATTTCTTATTAACTTCAGAAAATAATCTGGAACATTTCTTATGCACAATTCCTGGAGCTGTATATTGCCAACAATGGAATAAACAATCCAGATAAGATCAAAGACAGGATCTTTGAGGAAATTTTCAAGTATGGCAGTTCTGGAAATACTGGCATTGGCCTGTATATCGTCGATGAAATGATGAGAATTTACAGCGGCTCTGTCAGGGTTGACAATTATCTTCCCCAGGGAGCAGTTTTTATACTTAAATTCAGATTGAAATGACTGCATTCTTATGATTTCCATCAATTCAAAATTATCCTTGACTGAAGAATTTTACCAAGGTCAAAGTGTAATCGCTTAATCTGAGTGATTTTCAATTTTTTATTCGGGAGAATGTCTGTGAAAAAGTTAATTCTATCCTGCATAATTTTTCTTTCAATATCATCACTATTTTCACAAAATCTCGATACCCCTATTAAAGTAGGAATTTATAATAACTATCCAAAAGTCTATCAAACAGAAGATGGAAATGCAGCTGGCATTTTTCCTGAAATAATCAAGTATATCGCTACCCGGGAAAAATGGACTCTTCAATTCGTTCCAGGCACCTGGGAAGAATGCCTTACCCGACTAGAGAAAGGTGAAATTGACATCATGGTGGATGTAGCTTTTTCAGAAGAAAGACAGGAGCTTTTTGATTTCACTGCTGAATCTGTGCTGATAAGTTGGGGTTGCGTTTATTCCCGCACTGGCCGTGACATCAATTCGATTCCGGATCTGTCTGGGAAAACTGTTGCCGTTATGAAAAAAAGTATCCTGACAGATGGTAAAGAGGGAATATATAACCTGACAAAATTGTATGCAGTCGAATGCGATTTCATCGAAGTAGAAGACTATAATCAGGTATTTAAATTTGTACGCGATGGAAAAGCGCAGGCTGGGGTCACCAACCGTCAGTTTGGTGCTGCTTTCGCAGAAGAATATCATTTAAAGAGGAATAACCTCATTTTTTCCCCAACCCAGCTTAAATATGCTTTTACTAAACATACCCAACTTTCTGCATATCTTAGCAATAGGATCGATCTACATCTGGCTTCCATGCAGCAAGATATGTCTTCCCAATATTACCAGATCCTTACCCGGTATAAACTCTACCCTAAAAAGAAATTACCTGTCTGGATCACATCCTTGATCCTGTTACTGTCTTTTCTTGCTACTATTTTCATTATCACCTATTTCATCCTGAAATGGCAGATCAGGAAACAGACCAGGATTTTACAAAAAACCAACGAGGACCTCAAAACTGAAATAGAAAAACATGCCCAAACCAACAAAGAGCTGGAAAACAGCAAAGAATTATACTGCAGTTTTGCAGAAAACCTGCCCGGACTGATCTATATGTACGATCAGGATGAAGCCGGCACCCGTACCCCTGTAATCCGTCCCAGCCGCAATAATGAATTCCTGGGTCCGGAAATCTCTGAATTGGTCAATAGAGATATTAACAATTTCTTCAACTATGTGATACCAGAGGATTTGAAAAAGCTACAGAAACTTTCAGAAGAAGCAGAAAAAGGAAAAAAAGTGCTGGAATGTGAGTACCGGGTCAGAATCAAGGATAATAAGATCAAATGGTTTAAAACCTTTGGGACTTTCCGCAGATTATCACCTAAAACTATCCGCTGGCAGGGTGTCATTCTAGATATTGATGAACGCAAACAGACGGAAAAAGAATTGGAATTATACCGCGGCAAACTTGAAGATCTGGTAGAAACCAGAACCGTAGACCTGCAATTAAAATCCAATCAACTGGAACGGGCCCTGGAAGAACTTAAAGAAGCTGATAAACTTAAATCCATCTTCCTGGCCAGTATGAGCCATGAGTTGCGTACTCCGCTGAATTCAATCATTGGCTTCACCGGCATCCTGTTGATGGGAATGGTCGGCGATCTCTCAGAAGAGCAGCGTACTCAATTGAGGATAGTTAAGGAAAGTGCCTCTCACCTGCTGGATCTAATTAATGATATCCTGGATATTTCCAAAATTGAAGCCGGAAAAGTAGAATTGCAGATTGAAGAGTTCAATCTCAATGAACTGCTCATTGAAATTAGTGACTCCCTTAAATTAAAAGCTGCTGAAAAGGGAATAGAATTGAATACGAATTGTCCGGAAATAATTCTGATGAAATCAGACAGACGCAGGATCAAACAGGTTATAATTAATCTGGTGGGGAATGCTGTGAAATTTACCGAAGAAGGCAGTGTAGCAGTTGAAATGGAATCAGCAGGAGATCAGAAGGTTCGAGTTATTGTAAAGGACACAGGGATTGGCATCAAACCTGAAGATATGAACAAATTGTTTGAACCATTTCAACAGATCGACTCTTCTTTAACAAAAAAATACGAAGGGACCGGACTGGGCCTGCATTTATCCACGAAACTGCTGAATATTCTTCAGGGTACAGTAGACGTTGTAAGTGAATATGGAAAAGGTACTACCTTTTCAGTTGAATTTACCCGTAAACTATAGGGATAACAAAATGAAAAAAGTTTTGCTGATCGAAGATAACGAAGCTAATAGATATTTAATTAAGTTCATTCTGGAGAAGAATAACTTGAAGGTGATTACAACAAATTCTGGGATTGAAGGCGTGTCGCTGGCTATAACAGAACAACCGGACCTGGTGATCATGGATGTTCAACTTCCCGATATCAATGGCTTGGAAGCAACTCGCAGGATCCGGCAAGATATAAAAGGAAAAGATCTTAAGATCATGGCACTTACCTCTTATGCGATGACAGGCGACAGGGAAAAAGCTCTTGCTGCAGGTTGTACAGGTTATATGGAAAAACCCATTGATCCTGAATTTTTCATAATTGAAATTTTAAAATATCTTCACTAAAGTAAGGGAGCTATTATGAATATCCTGATCGTTGATGATAAACAGGAAGCAAGATATATGCTGGAAGTATTACTGAAATCCAGGAAACATAATGTTATTTCAGCTGTGAATGGCAATGAAGCGCTGAAATTGCTCAATAAGAATGAAATCGAATTGATCATCAGTGATATCCTGATGCCGGAAATGGACGGATTCAAGTTCTGTCAGTATTTAAAAAGAGATGAAATTCTCAAGAAAATCCCCTTTATTTTTTACTCAGCCACCTATGTAGAGAAGAAAGACGAAGAATTTGCCTATGGCCTGGGAGCAGATCTTTTTTTAAGAAAACCTATGGCACCAGATCAACTACTCTCAAGTATCGAAGGACTTATCAGCAAAATTCAAACAGGACGTTATCAGCCCCAGGAACTTCGCCTGAAACGTGAAGAGGATATTTATAAATTATACAATGAAAGACTGGTTAATAAACTGGAAAAAAAGATAGACCAACTGGAAGCGGAGATCGAAAAACGAAAAAAGATCGAATCCCAACTGAAGACTACTGTTAAAGAAAAAGAGATCCTTTTGCAGGAATTGTTTCACAGAACTAAAAACAATATTCAGGTTATCTCCTCAATGTTGCGTATGAAGGCAAGAAATTTAACCGATCCTCATATTGCTGAAGCTTTTACAGATATTGAAAACAAGATCCTGGCCATGGCACTTGTGCACCAGAAATTATACGAAACCAAAGATCTGTCCCATATCTTACTATTAGATTATTTGAAAGATCTTAGTGAACTTCTTAAAACAAGCCTGCTGGATAAATCTTCTGGAATAGAGATCAATGTGAACGGAGAAAACCAACAGGTTCTCTTCGATACAGCTCTCCCGATCGGGTTTATTATAAATGAGCTGATCACAAATTCCATTAAACATGCCTTCATCCCCGAAAAAACCGGTGTAATTCAAATCTCATTGGAAACTGGAAACGAAAAAGAGATAATCCTTAAATACTCAGATAACGGTAAGGGCTTGCGAAAGGATTTCGATGATGAGAGAGATTCAAGGCTGGGATTGCAGACGATTAGAGACCTGGTTGAATACCAGATGCAGGGAAAAATGAAACTGGTCGGCAATGATGGTTTTTCTGTTGAGATCAGCCTTGTAAATGAAGTCTACACTTCAAGGATCTGATATGAAAAAACAATTGAAAGTACTAGTTGTTGAAGATGAGGTATTTACTGCCAGGAATCTCTGCCAGGAGCTGGAAAGAAATAATGTTATTCCGCTGGGTCCTGTATCATTAGCCGAGAAAGCTGTGGAGATTGCCCTTGCAGAAAACCCTGATCTGATTCTGATGGATGTACGCCTAGCTGGTGAAATGGATGGGATTGAAGCCGCCCGACAAATTAAAAAAGAGTTCTATATACCAATTATTTTTATGACCGCATATGCCACTGATTATGTTATAGAGCAGGCAAAAGATGTTAACTGCCTCTATTTTTTTGAGAAACCAATAACCATAAATAATCTGCTGCCTGTAATTGAACAGCTAAAGCAGCTTCAAAATAATTGACTTCCAAACCTTAAATTTGTTTTTACCAAACTTGATGTTAATAATTAATCGATTAGTTGAACAAAAATTTTGGAGAGAATAATGAAAATTTCTATATTTGTTATTATAGTCATTCTACTCACTTTGAATTTATACAGCCAGGATCTTGATTCTGAGATCAGGAATTATAAGGAATCAGATAAGGTTTATATAAGTAAAGCACGGCAATTCATTGCAGATGAACTTCGCAACGAAGATCTCCCAAAAGTTAGAAAATTAACAGATCATTTATCAGATAAATTTGCCGGTTCGCTCAATATTCCCTTTATCCCCTGGGAACAATTTGTTCTGGGTCTGGCTGTAGACAGCCTGGATTTTGCCCTATCAGCTATTGATCATATTGTTGAAGAAACTAATTGGGAGAAGTACATTTTTCCTGAAAAAGATGCTTTATACCTTAGCCTGAACGAAATCCTGATATCTCATCAGGCCAGCTTCACAGACGATATCATGACATCAGATTTAACTGATGAGCAAAATAAGTTTATGATAATTTTTCTCGAGCTTTTAAGTAGTGATCTGGTGGAAGGAATAGATCAGAATACCATTAATAATAAATGTGATATCTTCCTGCAAAAATACCCTGATTCACCCTATTATGATTTTATCCGCTATAAGATAAGGAATGTATGGATCCTGGGAAACTGGGGCTATGGTTTTGATCTTGATGTTGGATATAACAGTAGAGATAAAGATCTTGGTTATAAATTGAGGGATGGTGTAATTTTTGGATTTTCTTTCTATGCAACCTATAAAAGAACTGCCCTACGCATGAAAGTTAACATCGTCAGCATGAGTTCATCCCATGATTTTGTTCAAAATGGAGATTGGGAAAAAGGTGATCATTTCAATATGACCTCATATGGTTTTCAATTGGGATACGAAATATTTGAAAGCAGCAGATTTAAGTTTGAGCCCCATCTCTTCCTGGGCGGAAGCCAGATCGATTTCAGTGAAGGGGAAGATAAATCTGAAGAGATCCTGCTTCCAAGCTGGAGTTATGCTCCCGGAATCTCGATCTATTATAAATTATCTCACCAGATTGAGATGGAATACAGAAGACCGCAAAACGGTTATTGGTATCTTTCTCTCAATTGTGATTATCTTATCCCTACCTTCTCCACACGTTATGATGACTTTAAGGGTAATTCACTTTCCATATCTCTGGGTCTGGGAGGTTATGCCAGACCAATGGTAAGAGATCTTTAGCATTACCCCGTTGTTTCAGATTATTATTTGACTATTATCCTAAACTTTTCATTAAAAGTTCATGAATTTCGGAATTAGATTTAAAGAGATAATCAAGAGAAATACGCCGGATAATTTCTGTGGGATCAGACTTAATTCATCCGCTCTAATGCAGCCGCTTAAATCGCTAAATGGAATTATCGGGATTGGAAAAATTGTAGAGAGATCAGCATATCCCAGTGCAGAATGTGACAGAAAGGATTATTCAAATAGAGATCAGGAGATGTTTTATGCCTAGTTTGATCAAGGAAGCGTTAGCCAGCTATATAGACGGCAAGAGGCTGGCAGCGCCATTAATGGGATTTCCGGGATTGAACATGACCGCAAAGACTATCAGGGTTGCTCAGGAAGATCATAAGACTCATTTTGCTGCAATTGAAGCTCTGGCAAGAGAATTCAAACCGGACATTATCTTCCCTATGATGGATCTTACTCTGGAAGCCATTGCCCTGGGAATGCCTGCTTTGATACCGGAAGATGAACCTGCTTCCATACCACATCAACCTTATACTAAAGAAGTTCTGGAAAGGATAAATAAATCTGAACTAAAAAATGATAAGAGGATTAAGGAATATCTGCTGACGCTGGAAGCAATGGAGCTTAACCTGCCTGCAGAAATTATCAAAGGTGCTTATGTGACAGGTCCATTCACGCTGGCAGGATTAATTATGGGAGCAGATGAAACAGCTTTGTCAGTTTCCACAGATTCAGCACATCTGCACGAGCTTCTGGAGATCTGTACCAGAAAGATCATGAGTTTTATTAAACTGATCTACAAAACAGGAATTAATCTGATCTGTATATTGGAACCAACTGCCAGTCTGCTGACGCCAGAACAATTGAAAGAATTCTCCAGCCGCCACACTTCCAGGATCAACAATTTCTGCAGTTTCCAGGATATCGAATGTATTCTTCATATTTGCGGAAATACTACTCATTTAATCGATGCCATGCTGGAAAGCGGGATAAAAGCTTTAAGTCTTGATTCCGCCGAAGCAGGTGTAGGTCTTCCTGTTATTGCTGAAAAAGTAGAAAGCGATGTACTGCTAATCGGAAATTTGAACCCTACAGGAAACTTCCTTAATGGTGATACTTCAGAAGTTTCTGCTGAAACCCTCAAACTTCTTAAATTGATGGAGAAATTCCCTAACTTTATCTTAAGCTCCGGCTGCGATCTTCCCAAACAGACACCTCTTGAGAATATTAAAGTATTTATAGAAACCGCCAGATCTTATATTATAGAACATCAGGAATAAAAAATGTCCGATACTTCAAGAGAACTTGTTATTAGAAGTTTGACCTTCAATTATGTTGGAATGGTTTCCCACGATCTCTGGCTCCTACCCTGGTTAGCTGATAACTAATCTGAGCTGGCTGCGAAAATAGATTAATAAAATCAGAGGAGATAGATATGGATAGATGCCCTTGGGGTAACTCAGATGATTTATATATCAGATATCATGATGATGAGTGGGGAGTTCCGGTTTATGATGACCGGAAGCAATTCGAATTTCTCGTGCTGGAATCTGCTCAAGCAGGTTTAAGCTGGCATACAATTCTAAAGAAGAGAGAAAATTACCGCGCAGCCTACGACGGATTTGATCCTGAAAAAGTAGCAAAATACGATGAGGAAAAAGTAGAAGAGCTACTGCAGAATGCAGGAATAATTAGAAACCGAAGGAAGATAGAATCTTCCATTAATAATGCCCGACTTTTCCTGGAGATCCAGAAAGAATTCGGCAGTTTCTGTAACTACATCTGGGGATTTGTGGGAGGAAAACCACAGGTAAATCACTGGACCGATATATCTGAAATACCGTCCAGAACCGAGTTATCTGACCTGATAAGCAAAGACATGAAGAAGCGCGGGTTTAAATTTATGGGTTCTATTATAATTTATTCACATCTGCAGGCAACCGGGATTGTGAATGACCATTTGAAGCAGTGTTTCAGGTGGAGGGAATGCCAGCGGTGACCTGAAGGAGTCTTTGAAGGCTCATTTGTGACACCTGAGGGATTCTTTAAGGACACCCTGAGGACACCTAGAAGACACCCTTAGGTCTCCTTCAGGACTCCTGGGAGTTATCTTTGAAAAACAATTTCCTTATACCTTGCTTCAAAATCGCTTAGCGTCTTACTGTAATCTTTGAATATATCCGGGAAGTCCAAAATCATTTCTCTTGAAAACAAACTTCCGTTACGAAGCTGTGCATATTCGAAATAATTGGTATAAGGCCATTCTCTAACATCCTTTACAATACCTTCTTTTACTGGTTTGTAATGAATGATCTGACATAATGTAATCATCTGAGAATCAGATTTAATGCGTCTATGCTGCAATTTCCCCGCAAACAACTTTCCCTTTCGGCCATATTTGCGATTATAATGTAAAGCGTAAGAAGTTCCGATTCTGTTGAATAATCTGTAAACCTCAAACTCAGTACTCTGCTGCACACAAAAATCAAATCGATTCGGAATTAGTGAAAAAGCACAGATTTTTATTGGAGAATCCTCTGTAAATTCAATTAGTTTTCTTATGTAATAGAAATAATCTTCAGGTTCTCTGAATAAACTAATCTCAGCAACTGAATAATTATATATGTGAAACATCGCACCTTCAACAAAGTCATTCTTTCTGCACCTCATCTTGTATCTCCTTCCATTACATTTCTGATTTCGAAATAAACCTTGAAAAGATCTCGTGCTGAGATCTTGGAAGTTGACCTTTTCAAGGTTTTCCGTTATAAAGCTTATTTCAGCAGCAGACACTTCCTGACTGCTTTCTGCCGGCCGCCGACTGATATCTGATAGAAATACACACCCGAGGGAACGGGTCTATTATCATCTGTTCCGTTCAGGATATTACACTGTATGCATCCTGTCATCCTGAACAAGCTCAATCCTATTAAGACAAACAGAAAGATCTTTTACCCTCTGGCCTTTTATATTATAGATCGCGACCTCAATATCTTCAGGATTAACACCTGAACTCTGATCCCTGATATCTGATAGCTGAAATCTAATCTTTGTCTCAGGATTGAAGGGATTGGGATAGTTTTTACAATTTAGAATTTGCAGTTCAGGAATTTGCACTGTCTCCGGCTGCCCTGAACCCAGCAATCTTTCCAACAGGTCATTTTGGATTGTCTGCAGTTGAAGGCCAGTTTCCGGTTTATGCCTGCATTGTTCCGGCAAATTTCTTTCACCGGAATTTACCAGCTTATAGTAACAGAATGCTTCATTAAGCTCTGCCAGCAGTTGTTCCTGTTCATCCGGTGGATCGGCTATGATCTGTTCATAATAAAATATGGCATCTTCATAAACTTTTTCAAACAGGGAAACAACCGCTTTAGCTCCCGTTTTTTCCGGCTGCAGCTCCTCCGCCTGGATCTGATCAATATAAAAAACCAGCTCTTCCGTAGAATCGTTACCTGCTTTGCTGATGTACGGTAACAGAGCTAATGCTTTTTTGGCTTCGGGTGTTTCCGGATATAGATCTATTACATCTTTCATTGTTTCCATCGCCATCTGATAATCCTTTAGCTGATAATAGTCGATCCCCACTAATAACAATAAATAAGCGGTCATGTTAATTGAAGGATTAAAGATGAAGCTGTCCAAAGATGGATAAAACCTGTTCTCATCACTTGTTTCGATAACCAGTTCACCCAGATCGATCGGCTCTTCTAACGGTCCAAGGGCCATTAATAGATATTGATCCGTAGCAACTGTGGAGATCACCTCATCGTATATACATGGTGCGGCATACTGTCCCTCCTGAAAGATCGGGAAATAATCTGCTATTGAGACCAGTTCAGCATAACCATTGTCATAGATGACCGTATTGTGATGTATCAAATTCTGTACAGTGCCCAAGCTGGCATAACCCCATCTGGAATTATTATATATACTGCACCCTTCAACTTCATAGAAACAGGTATGTATGTCCAGACCGGCCCCATTATTTTCGTATATATTGGAACTGATAATCGACTGCGGATAAAAGGAATTCGTCACGATAAGACCGGTTCCCCCATTATTATGAATACTTGAACAGGTTACATTGACCTCACTTTCTGAGGCGAATATACCCATGATGTTGGAATGATAGTTCATAAAATCAATATAAATATGCGAGTCTTCATGTATCTTCATCTGCCCGATATTACTTATTTCGACAAATTCTACTGCGACACTGCTGTTCTCAAAGTCAAGGAAGCTAATGTCAGATATTGAACCCCGCAGATGACCGTATTCCTCAGGATCCTGACTGTTAGAGCTGCAGTTCAAAAAATAAATACCGTCCCATTTTGCACTATCTAACCCTTTGATCTCCGTTTCATTATTAAAGTCTATAAGACTATTCTCAATGGTTATTCTGTCACCCGGCACACATATCTCTGCCCCATACTCAGAGGGAAAAGGAACATTGTAATATTCTCCAGGATCGAACCAGTACTCAGATGTTGAGCCAATGATCTCACAGATACCTCTGGTCGTGAACTGACAATTATCAGTTAAATTTACCCGGCTGGCTCCTGAGAGCTGCAGACGGCTGTCTCGCAGAGTAAGATCAGATTCCTCCAGATAGAGATGAGCCTGATTTGACAGATTGATTGTACAATCTTCCATATTAAGAACTGTGCCTGTTTCCAGGATCACTTCACTTTCATCTCCACTAGCAGTAATAAAATTCCCATTCATATTGATCTGGCAATTATTGAAGATCAACTGGCCATGATTTACATTAATTCCATAACCAGGATCCGGAAAATTCACCGTACAGTTCTCGAAACGCAGATCAGAACCGCATTCCACGCTGTAAACATTTTCTATGTCGATCACTTCATTGGAAAAAATCAAATCCTCGTAAACCGGAATAAGTTGCTGTTCATTGATAAATGCAAACATCTCATCGGTTTCACCAATGTGTTCCAGATCTGTGTCAAAATTTGTCATAAAAACGATATCGTCTGCAAGAGCATTATCATCTCTTTCCATTATTGTTCTGAACTTGAGTGCAACATTGTTTACTGCAAAAGGTGATGTAAAAGCTAAACCCTCCATTTGATCCAGAGACACAAATTGCGTACAATATCTGGTTTTCACACCATTGCTGATGTATGTTGAGCCAATCTCATCAATGTGTCCAATTTCAAGAATTTCTGCATATGTATAGCCAGTAGCTTCCTCGATCCAACTCCAATAACCGTTAGCAAAAGTTACATCATATTCTAATGCTACATAAACATCAGCAGGATCCAGATTCAAACCACAAGCAGGATTAATAACGTAATCCAGATTATCAGAAATCAACCTGTATGTATGAGCACCCGTTATATCTCCATAAGTAACGTAGGCATGTTCCATCAAAGGAGAGTTCAGAAGATTTAAGACACCCATCGTCTCACTATAAAGAGATTCTGATGTCCTACCTGAAATGCTTTCAAAAATATTTGTAGTCTGGATATTATTAATGGTCTCCATGGTTCCACTCAAATTACCATGTAGTTGCATTTGTGTTGAGACTCCAGACCCTCCACCTCCACCAGTGAGAAATTTGTAAAGACCGTAGAGTGCATTTGATCCGGCCAGAAGCTCTGTGATTATATCGGCCTCTGCGATTATACTGAATATTTCATTTTGAGGATTAATCTCTAAAAATGGTACATCGATGTATTGTTCATTCAGATGATTCTGAATCTGAACACCTAATTCTTCACCATCCTTAAAGTGAGTATAAATCTCATTTCCAAGTTCTATAGCCATACTAGTATTACTGACATTTGTTGTTGAAAACTTGCCACAAAGATCGATACTGGTATCTATATCTGATATATTACTGCCATACAATCTAACTGATATTGACGGCTCATTCTCTCTTTCTACCGGATCATACATTACATTGAGATCGATGTAATACCAGTTGTTGGAAGAAGTGCCCATTTGGTTAATTGATATGAATGAACATTCACCCAGTTCAGCTCTTTTATCAAGCCCCTTTATACCAGCAGTCGTATCTTCTTCTCCCAAGGAAAATAAAAGAGAATTTCCATTATAAACCGCTTCTATTGCCATATAAGTGTAGTTACTGGGTGCATTTATCGTCTTATACATAAAAATCCTGAGCAAGCCAGTGTATTTATTATATAGCGCAAAAAACGGAAATCCAGGCCCTGTACCTGCCTGTTCACCGAAATTAGCAGCATACAGATTCCAGCCATCTTCCGGCTGAAAATCTGATTCATCACAGAGATTAATTGCATCTAAATGTGCAACTTCTGGTAAATAAAATGGTGAAGTAATCGTGGGATCAACATTATAAGCTTCCCAATCATAATAATAGTACTCATCAGCTCTCCAATCTCCCTCATTTAATTCAGGATCGGGGTGGAAATACCAGACATCGCAGATCAGATGTGTAAAAAAGATGGTTAAAAGCAACAGCAGTAATAATAATCGTTTCATTGTGACCTCCTTTGAAGTATGGTTTTTTTGTTGAATTATGCTGATTTCCAACGATTATATGAGATTAAGCCTATTTTGTATTAGTTGAGTTTTGTGATCTTCAGATCAATGTCCCCCTCGGTTCTATTATGGTCATCTGGTTTAGGAACAAAGAAATCCTCCAGATCACAGTAAAAAAAACCATTCGTTGTTGCTGCGAATACTTTCCCATCAAATTCTTCCAGATCAATTATGCAATTCCCGTGTAATTCACCGTTATCATAATTTGAAGCTTCAAGAAGATCAAAATCGATCGACCCCAGATTATGCGAGAAGAAAACCACATCAACATCATTGATAATTTCATGATTCCAGGGAGCATTAAGCTCGATCCATTCCTCCCAGGTAAATCCTCCATCATATGATCTTTTTACCGGTATATCAAAAAAACCGATCAGGAAATAATCATATTCATATACTGATCTTATGAAGGAATTAAAATGGGTATGGACAGTACTAAAATCTCCCTCATTTACGGCGCAGATATTGGGATGAAAACTATCATCCCGGAACTGCCAGAAATATCCGCCGTAATAGTAATTCGCCTGGACATATATCGTGGTCGTACCAGGCTCAGCGTAACTTGCTATTTTTTCGGCTGTCTCAAAGCTGGCATTACCTTCTGTGAAATTAAAATTTCCAAAATATAACCAGTCATCAGAAGATCTAGAACTATGCCTGATCGAAAGCATATATAAATCGTCATGGTAAACCAGATGATTGGGAAAATAGTTATGCGACGAAGGTGAGAATTTAGCAGGCAGATCGACTTCGTCTACTATTTCCTCAATTCCGATCGAATCATGAAATTCACCGGTCTTAGAATCTCCAATATATAAAATATCCCCGGCAAGATTGCAGTAAATATAGTATTCATCATTAATAAAAGGAACATATCTTATACAATCACTTGGATCGTTATGTAAGGGCTCCAGCACAGAAGGAGAAACAGAACCCTGGTTGATTATTCCGTAGAAATTTTCGGTGGTGAAACATAACTTATTCTTCCCGCTATCCACATACAACTCAGTTATTCGCTGTTCTCCTAATTCAGGAATTAGTTTCCAGCGTGCTTCAGAATCTTTATTTCCCGTAGGATCCTTAGAACAACCAGAGAAAGTAATAAACATAACTAATATTAATAAGGAATAAAACAATGGCTTTGCACAGGACATTGAAACCTCCGATTTCTTTTGTTCATTCCGGAAATCTGCACGACCTGTTCCATTTAATTCAAACTCTCAGAACTTTAACTCAGTTTACTTATTCTCAGGCATTATCTCACTATCAGGAACACTTCCATTTTATCCAAACTGAAAACATTTCTCTACTATGAAGTGACATTTGGAAAGAAATTGAGCCGTCTATGTCTCAAACTTATAATCTGCTTGACTGTATGTTATTTGAAATTTGATTCAGTTTTATGAAATGGAAATTTAATTTAGAACCCGCCAGCAAAGATAATCTGGTAGAAGTATTTCAATACTTTGTAAAACTTAAAACCCTTTACAGACAGGGCTGGCTGCAGCGTTCTGTTAAGGAAGAACAATGCGAATCTGCTGCCGATCATTCTTTCGGAATGGCTATCCTGGCCTTGCTTCTATGCCCTCCCGAACTGGATAAACAAAAAGTCCTTGAAATTGCCCTGCTGCACGAAACTGGTGAAAGCATCATCGGTGATCTTACTCCGTCTGATAATATCTCAGAATCAGAGAAAAGCAGAATGGAACTGGAAGCGGTTGAAGAAATATTCAGTAAGATCCCGGAAGGAGATCGATTCATCTCGCTCTGGAAGGAGTTCGAATACGAAACCTCTGCTGAAGGCCGTTTTGTGAGACAACTTGATAAACTAGAAATGGGACTGCAGGCCGAAGTCTATTCAAAGCTGGAAGGTAACGATGCCGTTGCTCTTATCAAATCAGCACTGGAAAAGGTGACTGATCCACAATTAAAGAAATTTTTAAAAGAGTAATTATTCCGTAATAGCTTAGAACTTCCAGCCCTGAACAATATTTGAAAAAGGGGGGAAACATGAAGCTTAAAGAGAATCTCAAACCAGGATTTGCCAGAGTTATATTAATAATTGGATTAACGATCTTGTCGGCGTTCAACCCCCTTGAGGCAAAAGGTTCTTCCTTTAATCGAAGAAATGAACCAAATGAAGCAGCCTTTTCTCTTCTGGTTCCAGACAACTGGCAACTTCAAGGCGGCATTTTTCGGGTTAATGCACTTCAAGCCGGAGGACCGATCAATGCAGTTGAAGCCAAATGCGATCTAGTCCTTAAAAGTGACCAGAATGAGACAATATCATTTCATATTTTTCCGGATATTGTATATGCCCATCAGGGTGTGGGAGGAGGTTTTTTCCCGGAAGGAAGTAATTACCAGGGTGCTGAAGTACGCAAAATGGTCGATGCTTCCACCTTTCTGCAAATTCTTTTTCCCCGAATTCGCAATAACGTAAGTTCTGTTAAACTGCTTAAAATTACCCCATTGGTAGGCGAAAAACAAGCTCTTGATAAAAGTCTGGCATATACTAATCAGCTTCTGGCACAGCTTGGCTTACAAGCTTTAAGCTTCCAGAGTGACGCTGCTGGTGCAATTTTTGAATATGTAGATGGAGGGAAAAAATTCCGTGAGATATTTTTAACCGGTATTATAAATATGCCGGCAGCCTTAACCTGGAAAAATACACGGACAATATCGTTTCGTGCACCTGCCGATGTATTTGATGAATGGCGATCTGCCCTGGATATTATTCGCTTTTCGATTCAGTTCAATCCAGGGTGGATTCTGAAAGAATCTGATGGCCAGCGACAACGAGCGGAGATCGTTCAAAAAGTTTATGAGGAAGTAAGAAAGATTGATCAGGAAATGATAAGAAAAACCACTGTGAACCGGGAAGAGATAATGAATGATAACTTTCTGGTTTTAACAGAACAGGAAGAATTTGTTAATCCCTATTCAGGCGAAATTGAAATGGATACCAGCGATTACAGATATCGCTGGATCACATCTGGCGGAGACCACTACTATTCAAATAACGAGAATGATAACCCGAATATAATTCTACAGTCTAATGATTATAAACTTTCTCCTGTAAGAAAACGCAGAAATGAATAAACAGCTTTTAATTAACAGCACGACCAACAATAAATTATAATTTTTTAAGAACTATTTTGATTATTTTTTACCAGTAATATCGCTTCGTTTTCTCTGTTTAATTCCTTGACCAGCCTGTAAAACAGTATGGCAGTAAAGGTAAAAGATAATACGTCAGAAATGGGAGAGGCAAACCAGACTCCATCAATTCCCATAAATCCCGGCAGAATTAATACCAGAGGTATAAGAATAATGATCTCTCTAGACATAGACAGGATAAGGGCAGGAAGCGCTTTGCCCAGAGCTTGAAATACTACCGTACCCACCATCTGGAACCCAACCAGCGGAACTGCCAGCACCATCAGTCTTATCGCGTTACTGCCCAGATCTATTAGTTCCGGATCTGAAGTGAATACATTGAACAATAATCTGGAAAAAAGCTGAATGATCACAAACCCGCTGAAGGCAATTAAAGAAGCAGTTTTAATGGCTATTTTGTTAACTTGATGGACTTTATCTATTCTCCTGGCACCATAATTATAACCAACTATAGGCTGTAATCCCTGAGCTATACCAAACATAGGCATAAAGAGGAACCTTAGTAACCTGATGATGATCCCGTAGGCAGCTATTGCCAGATCTCCCCCATAGTTCTTCAATGTATTGTTCACTACAATAAAGATCAAGCTGCCAGAAACATGCCTGGCAAATGAAGAAAAACCAATTATAACTATTTCTTTCAAGAGCTTGTACTGAAGACCAGCAAAAGTTATTTTCAGGTACAGCGTACTTTTCCTGGAACGAAAGAACATGATAATGTAAATAACTGCTATGAACTGAGCCAGAACTGATGCCCAGGCTGCTCCACTTACTCCCAGTTTAAATCCAAAAATAAAGATCGGATCAAGAATTATGTTCATCCCTGCCCCAATTACCATGGTCAGCATTGCAAAGTTCGCCTGTCCTTCAGAACGGATAATATTGTTAGAGGTCATAGCAAAGGTGTATAGACCTGTCCCCAGCAAAATCACCCGCATATAATCATAAGCGTATGGATAAATTGTGGGTGTTACACCAAAGATATTAAGAAGCGGATCAATAAATATTAGACCACCGATAGTAAGTATAACTGATATAATCAGATTGAATGTGACTGCGTTAGCAAGGACCTTTTCAGCTTTCTGCATATCTCCGGCTCCAAGACTGCGTGAAATTACCGAGGCCGAGCCAATACCTATCATCATCCCAAAAGCCAGAACTATCATCTGAACCGGAAAGACAATAGATAACCCTGCTATTGCCAGAGATCCTACACCTCTTCCCACAAAAATTGTATCCACCACATTATATAAAGCCATTACGATCATACCAAATGTGGCTGGTACGGACAGCTTGATCAGCAGTTTTTTTATGTTATCATCAGCTAGAATATGTTCTTTTTTCATTTATGTTCCTTGAAATATTGCTCTGTGTTGCAACTCATCTTTTTCAAATATTGCCAGAGGTTCTGTTCTTCCTTGCTGGTGAAATCGGTGGCGATAATTCTGCCCCAGCCATTGAATATATCTTCAAAAACCGGTTGAAATTCTCTCGCTTTTTCCGAAAGAAAGATCCTGTAAGCTCTTTTATCTTTTTTATCAGGAAGCTTTTGCACAAATCCCTGCTCCTGCAGTTTGCGGACTAATCTGGTGATGTTCGCTTTGTCGAAATGCAGATTCTTGCTCAGTTCCTGCTGTCTTATGCCATCACTCTTATATAGACGCTTTAATATAAATATTGAACCCCGATTCAGTCCATGACTGGCAAATTCAAGCTCGAAATACCTGTGAGCCTGACGGGTAAGATATCCAATAAGAAAACCTATGCTTTTATCTTTTTCAAGTTCCATTTAACTCTCCTCATTTAGTTGACGAGTCAACTTCTTTAGAATATAGTTGATATGTCAACTAATACAAATTTTATATTGTTTTATCAGAAGATTGTATAGGAAATATAATATTATTAATTTACACCAAACTTGTCTCTGATGCTTTGCTCGTATCCTTCCTTAATACCATGCTTAGTGTTCTCAGAAGCTTTTCCATCACGGAAATTCTTGTAGTTTTCCGTTAAAGAATAAATATTGTTAACTCGATTCATGATCCTTTCTTCAATAAAAGTCCTGCGGATCATACAATGATCTTCATGAAATCTTTGAATTATCTCATTTACTTCACTTTCATTATAATCTCTGTCAAATTCAAACTCATTCAGGATCTGTTCGAATACTATCCAGCGCTTCTGCTTTTGAGCCGGGATCTGCCTTATCCTGCCATCCTTCATGAATGCTCTCAACACTTTCTCCTTATACTCAACTATCCTCTTTTTCTGCTCTTTCGCTTCATCAATTGCAAAATCCATGTAATCCTCCAGTGTTTTCTCAAAAAGTTCCTTTCTAATGGAAAATATCGTGTAATACTGCTGTTTTTCTTTCCAGATCAGTCCGGCTTTTTCCAGTTTTTTTAAATGGAAGGAAACTGTTGATACAGCCAGATTCAACCTCTCCCCCAGCTCCTCCAGATACTGCGGCTTATCAATCAAAGACCTTACTATTACTAATCTGGAATGGTCCGCCAGCGCCTTGAATACAATTTCAACCTGCTCGATCTTCATTGATCCCTCCATTTTTTAATTCGATAATTATCGAAGCAAATATTTTCTGCCAGGCTGATGCGTCAAGAATTTATTTTTATGTTTGTCGAAATAAATGCTCGGAATATCACACTTACTTGACATAAAAAAGGATGTTGTTAGAAAATTTATTTTTGTAAGGAGAGAACATGAAATTTACATCTATATTATTAGTACTATTTATCATCAGCTGTTCTGCAGGTTTAAACCAGCAGGAAGTTAAAACACTTCCGGAAAAGACTCAGATCCAATTGTTTTCCGATAGTGCTAAGGACACTTTTAATGTTTATCAGAGTGAATTATCAGGCTCGAAAATAACCATTGCAGAACCAGTTTCCTGGAATAAAAAAATATTGATTATCGCGCACGGTTATCGTCCGGAAGAAGCTGAACTCTCATCTTCCTTCTCCACTGATGACCCATTCTTTCAGGAACTTATTTCTCAGGGCTGGATCATAGCTTCCACCAGCTACCGGCGAAATGGTCTTATCATTAAGGAAGCTGTCGAAGATATCGAATTACTCAGGATCTTCCTGGAAAACAAATATGGAAAAGCTGCAGAGATCTATCTTTATGGTTCCAGCATGGGTGCTACAATTACTACCCTCATCGCTGAAGATCTAAATTTACCTTATACCGGTGTACTGGCAATCGGTTTCCCCAGATTTCACCTGCGCGGAACTGGTGATTTTACTCATTCTTTCAATCCGCATATCCCTGTCCTATTCTTAAGTAACAGAGATGAAACCGAAGCCCCGGAAGACTATGTAAAAAAAGCTGAAAATGCAGTTACTAAACCGGCATTCTGGAGGATCGAC
The DNA here is from genome assembly GCA_942491655.1 of Cloacimonadaceae bacterium (SeqCode). Lineage (GTDB taxonomy): Bacteria > Cloacimonadota > Cloacimonadia > Cloacimonadales > TCS61 > SDB. The sequence continues at coordinate 14,998 of CALOBL010000019.1, read as the reverse complement.
CGGGATGGACATTGTAATGTTAACGGAAATGAATCTGCACTTGCCTTTGCAGCCCTAAGGAATTATGTCTCAACCGGTAAAATTGATTACACAAAAGATGGAACCAGCGTCATGGAAACTAATGGTCCAATTGCTGAACATCTGGATGGTAAGGCCTTTGCTGAAATTCTAGAAATAAGTCCTACTTATGGAAATTTCATTATAAACACAAACACCGAAGACATGATGTTATTGGGGATAGAGCAGAACAGTTACTTCCGCATCGGTTGTAAAGACAGAACATTTCGTGTCTTTTACGGGACCACATATTCAGACGTCCTGCAAGGTTTCTGGGTCGCCTTTGTAACTGCGGAAGGCTATGTTAGAATTGCCAGGAATTTTGCTGATGCAGCATCTGCATTGCATTGTCAGCAGGGAGATATTATATTCTTGGAACCACTATCCCTGCAAGAAAGTAAAATTAAACCCTATATTGAGCCGGGGACGGAGGCTGTTGATCTGGGCATTGAATCCTGGGAGAATTTAGTTTCAGGAAATATAAAACAAGCCGTTATTCTTGCTGAAAAGGGACTCGCACTAGATCCAGATCTTCTCTGGCTGAAAATGAATCTTGCTCATGCCTATTTGTTTAACGGAGACTATGAAAAAGCTGTTGATATCTACCAGGCAAATAAAGGTAAACATGTTTTTAAAGAATCCTTTTACTTTGAAGATATGGTACTGGAAGACCTGGATAAGCTGGAAAATGAAGGATTAACCAGCGAATATTCTGAAGAGATAAGAGAGTTGATGCGGGATTGAATTTATGCGAACTCTCTATTTCCAATTTTATAAGAGTGGGCAAACGTAACCCAGGGTCACTCTTCGACAAGCTTTCATCCTTCATAGTAGGTTACTACGGAGAACGGGCAGGGTGACAATACTAGTACGATTACTGGAGGTAAAATGCAGTTAGGAGCTTTTTCGGTAAGTTTAAGTGTAAAGAATATCAACGCATCAAAAGAATTTTATGAAAAACTCGGATTTCAGATATTCGGCGGTGAAATCGAGCAGAATTGGCTGATCATGAAGAATGGTGATTGTGTGATCGGTCTATTTCAGGGCATGTTCCCAAACAATATCCTTACTTTTAATCCGGGCTGGGATCAGAATAGCAATGCTTTAGAAAGCTTTACGGATGTGAGAGACCTGCAAAAAGAACTTAAAACGAAAGGTATAAAACTAGATCCGGAAGCTGATGAAACGACAAAAGGACCTGCCAATTTCATGATCTTAGATCCAGATGGAAATCCCATATTGGTGGATCAGCACGTTTAAGAGTTTGTGGGTTGGTCGGTTAGTGGGTTAGTCAGTTGGTGGGTTGGAAGATTAGTCAGTAGGAGAATTAATCCTTTCTCCGGTCTCCGTTTTCCTTAATCCCTTTCTTCATAAACCAAACTCGGCAAAGTTATACTCTCCACTATCCCGGCAATTACATTTTCTCTACCTACTCTGGAATAGAGACCCTTCAATTTTCCATTATAAACAAATAGCCCTAATGTAGTTTTGTACTCTTCAAATTGAAATCGACCATCCACCACTACAGGAAGCTTCCTGCTGGTGAAATTACTGAATTCCTGGATAAGGAACTTCTCTGACCCAATTCCTTTCTTCAACTCAGTCAGCCACTCTTCCTCTGAACAGTCCAACCCACAGACAACACCTTTTCCAGCGTAATAATCTTTAGGTTTTATCACGTACTGTCTTTTTGACATCACCTCTCCATCGTTTCTGAAGTAGAGTAAAGGTTTCGGGAAATTTTTCTTATAAATTCTCTCTCTTCTTCTTTCAGAAACCTGTTGCTTCTTCATCCCATAACACCTCGAAGAAGATCTTGTTATGCATTATCTGTGAGCGGAAAGGTCCAACCACACAGACAGCTTTATCTTTGTAGGCCTGAATCAAAGCTTCAACCTCATTGATACGAGCTTCTACTTCCTTATTTACTGCTCGGCGGTAAACCAGGTCGATCTTCACATCACCAATAAATAATTCCCCGTTTGTATAAGTCATGTCGCGTGGATCGCAGATTATAGTTTTGTATCCCCGCTGTTCAAACTTCTCTTTAAATGTATCGAACTCTTCATTTGAACCAAGTCCCAGGAAATCTGCTATAGCAATAGTTGGTTTCCCTTCCCCACCGAATTCCTGGTATATTTTTAGAAGTTCCTCCAGCCAGGAAATAAAAAGCTCATGATAATAGATCTCATATTCTTTCTGCAATTGTGTGATGATATCGGATTCCATGAATATCTGTTCCAGTGTATTTGCCTCATTCATGGCGGAAGTTCCATCCCCGTTTAACTCGCAGAATTTAAAGTCCTCTCCATAAAAAATATCGTAACGGGCAATAGGGACGGGATTCTCATAGCCAGGATCGATCAATATCAATTCTTCCATGATCCTGGAAAAGTTGAAATATTTTCTGAAAGCGGGATTAACCAGATATTCTTTTGTACATTTTTTAATGATCGAGGTCATCGTATCACAAATCTCTCTCAGTTCATACATGTCCTCAATGTTGAAGAAAACAGGTTGATAGAGAAAATCAATGATCTCACCTTTATACCTGGCATTGGAACTACTCAATTTCTCCGTTATGATCTGCAGGTCTTTCAGAAATCTGTTTTCGTTATCCCGGATTAGATCATAAAAGAGGGTTTCAATTCTTTTGCTCAAGATATCCCTCCCTTAAAAGATCTTTAGGCGGTTTACCGGAATCAGCTATCAAGTGATTTAAGCTAAAATTCTCACTATTACCTCTTCCTGCCAGACTCATTATCTTCCTAAAAATAGAAATAACCTCTTCTCCACCAAGTTCACCATGTATCCCAGAGTTGATTACATTTGTCTTTGTGTCATTCACTTCCTGCATATTTATTTCTTTCAATAAGTTACTGATCTCAGCAAAAACTTCCCTATCATAGAATATCTTTTGAACCAGTTCTATAAAGGCGAAGTTGAAAGGATACGGCAGCGAATCTGCCATACGGAGTTCAATGAAATTACGGGCTCGAACATCCGGAAAACACATGGAAAAAATATGATCCAGCTGTTTCTCTGCATTTGACTCTGGCCGGAAAATGTGCTTAAAAGCCCGGTCATATTCTGTAGTTCCATTTTCCTTGTTGATAAAGATCGGGACCTGGTTCAGAATATATTCAGCATATTTCCGATATCCAAAATCAGTTTGGAAGACCTGAGGAATTAAACCGCAACGGCTGTTATCACAATTATTCCAGATCAAGGTGCGCAGACAATGTTTCTCAAATTTTTCTCCTTCAAAAATTGGAGAATTATCGAAAACCGCTGCCAGAACAGGCGTAAGTTGTGATGCCAACAGCATTTTTGCAGCAAAATCTTTCTCTGAACTATAGTCTATTGCTACCTGGATCGACGCAGTACCTTTCATCATATTGAGAGCATAACACCCCTGTTTACGAAGATATTCCGACATAAATTTATATCGCTTTTTTGGTATGAAGGGAATTTCTTCTATTCTGGAAACTGGCTGGTAACCGGCTGCATAAAGGATCTGCTCCCTCTTTTGTAAGACAGGTTCAAGGTCTTTCATAAACTTAATATAAACATTTTCCAGGTCGGAAAGTGAATGCTGGGGATAAAGACTCATCTCGAATTGTGCTCCCGGTTCCAGGCTAATAACCAGATCTTTACCAACAGCACCTACAATATTCTCTCCATCACAGATAGTCTCAAATCCAACACCAATTAATGCTTCCAGTAAATATTTTACTCCCTCATCTTCATAGTAAGAAATTGCACGAAAGGTATTTTTATCCAGCAGGAAAAATTCCAGTTCAGCCCCGATCAGGAATTCTTCGTTACTTTTTTCACTTCTGTGGAAGAAATCCGTTACTGCTTTGATCTGCTCATTATATTTCATAGTGTTCAATTTTTGAGATCTCAGTTAAATTAAGGCAACAAGTTATTTAACATTATAGTAAATATTTTCCCTGTTAACATTATCAGTGCTGCCCTAATCCCCTTTCAGCTTGACATATTCCGGAATATTTTCAATCTCCAATTCTAATTTGCAATTTCAAATTAAATAAAAGGGGGTATTTAGTGCAATTACACAAACTTGCCATGGATTCCGCCCTCTCTCTTGGTGCTGACTACGCAGATATCCGCATCCAGAAGAGCAGTACGGAGTCCATTTACCTGCGTAACCTGAGTTTAAAAAACACTTCTCTACAGGAACTGCATGGTTACGGTATCAGGATCTTCAAAGACGGGGCCTGGGGCTTCGCACATAGCAATGTTTTTACGGAAGACGCAGTTCATGAAACAGTAAAAAAAGCGTTCAATATAGCTCGGGAATCAGCTCGCATCAAACACGGCGAAGGACTTACCCTGGCTCATGAAAGAGGATACATCGATACCTACAGAACACCTTTCTGTGAAGACCCATTCGATGTTTCACTGTCTGAAAAAGTTGAATTGATGCTGGAAGTTAACAAAACTCTTCTCAACTATGAAGAGATCAAGCTGGCCATGTTCATGCTGGAATGCCGAAAAGATGAGAAACTGTTCGCTTCCACTCTGGGATCAGAGATCAACAGTCTTACAGTTTATATTGAACCCATGTTCACTGCAACTGCTGTTGCAGATGGCGACAGCCAGTCCCGCAGCTTCCGTCACGGCGGAAGAGCAACCGGCTGGGAATGGATCCGGGGACTGAACCTGATGGATAAAGCCGTCCAGGTGGCTGAAGAAGCCATTATGAAAGTTCATGCTGATTCCCTGGGCCCGGAAGAAAGACGCACCTTACTTCTGGATCCCATTCATCTTGGTTTGACCATGCATGAATCGGTTGGACATCCGACAGAACTGGACAGAGTTCTGGGCTGGGAAGCAGATTTTGCCGGCATCTCTTTTGCCACACCAGAGAAGCTAAAGAACTATCAGTACGGTGCCAAAATCGTTAATTTTGTTGCGGACAACACTCTTCCCTACGGCCTGGCTTCTGCCGGCTATGATGACGATGGAGTTCCCAATCAGAAATGGTATATTGTTAAAGATGGTATTCTGAACGAATATGGCAATACCAGAGCAACTGCCCCTCTTATTGGACTGGAGATGAGCCGGGGCTGCAATAGAGCAACAGATTATTATGATTTTCCTATAAATAGGATCCCTAACCTTTACCTCGAACCCGGGAAAGAGCCGCTTACTCCCCAGGAATTGATCGCCGACACGGAAGACGGTGTCCTTATCGAAGATCAAGGTTCATTCTCTATCGATCAGCATCGGGTGAATTTCCAGTTCGGTGGAGATATGTTCTGGGAGATCAAAAATGGGAAAAAAGTCCGTCCCCTCAAAAAGATCATTTATAAATCCAATAATCCGGAATTCTGGAACAGTGTAGATGCCATCTGCGATGAACGTTTCTTTAAAACCTTCGGAGTAACCAACTGCGGCAAGGGACAACCGGGTCAGCGGGGCAGAATGACCCACGGAGGTGCTCTCACCCGTTTCCGTAACATCAGGGTAGGAGGTTCACAATGATCGATAAAAAACAAATTCAAAAAGCAGTGGTATATATCAGGAAAAACTGCTCTGCAGATGATTTCAGCTTTGGCATTTATAACTCTGATGGACATCTTACCCGGTTCGCTCAGAATGGCATCACACAACATATTTCAGGTACTAAACAGAACGTTCGACTGAATGTTTCGTTCGATAATAAAACCGGAGCAGCTTCCATTAATAACCTGCAGGAAGCTTCCTTGAAATACTTGATAAAAACTGCTGAAATGATGGCAAAACTGAACCAGCCTGATCCTGAGTATGTACCAACTGAAACAGCCCACCAACTTCCTGAAGTTAACAATTATGCAGAAAATACTGCTCAATTGAAAACTGAAGTGATCGTCGATGACATCCTTAAATGCGTAAAGAATGCTAAATCTAAAAAGGCCAGAGTTTCAGGGATCTCGGAAAAACATATTAATTATAATTTCTATATGACTAAGAATGGGTTTGAAGGTTCTGACACATCAACCCATTTTTCTCATTCCATGACCATGAAGAAAGATGATGTAGAAACTAAAGTATCCAATTCAGTTCTCGACCATAATAAATTCAGCATGGAAGCTCAGATCGAACAACTTAATTCCCAGTTCGACTCACTGCAGAAGCCAGTAGCACTTGAAAAAGGAAAATTACCTGTCATTTTGCGTCCGGCTGCTCTCCTGCAGTGGATGTTCTACCTGATCTGGACCTTCGATCGTCGTAATGCAGATGAAGGAACATCACCCTTCTCCAATCAGATCGACAAACAGTTTTTCGGTGAAAAATTTTCCTTCATTTCCAGATTGGATGATCCTGATCTTAGTGCTGAAAAATACGGTGAAGGCGGTGTTCCTAATCGTAATATTGATTGGATAAGGAATGGTGTGATCAGGAATATGAATCTCGACAGATACTATGCCACAAAGATAAATAAACAAGCCGCCCGGCCTTACAATGTCATTATTGAAGGTGGTTCCACTTCCGAAGCGGAAATGATGAAGATGGTCGATAAAGGTGTTATTGTGAATCGACTCTGGTATATTAGACCTATAGACCGCAAAACCGGAGAATGGACAGGTTTGACGCGTGATGGCGTGTTATACTTCGAGAACGGAAAGATCAAACATTCGGTCAATAATTTCCGCTGGAACGAGATCCTGCATGATGCTACCCGACGCATTTTGGCGCTGGGACCAGCTGTACAGCAGGAACATTATGCCAGGATTCCTGCAGTACTTATAGATGGATTTAATTTTGTGGATGTAACGACATTCTAATAACCTTCGCATTTCCGGCAGCTGCCGGATTGCGAATGGTTGTCGGGATATTAACCTTCCGGAATGGTTGAAATGTAACACAAGCTTAACAGCTTGTGAAATCCTCGAACTGGACCCCAGTTAGTCAACGGGGCAGGCAGTTCAAGGTACAGTACTTTTTACATTGGCTCCTCCCTTGTGACCTCGAAATGGAGTTGTCAACTGGGCTGGGTTCAAGGTATTTTTTCTTCGCAATGGTTGAACATAGTGAGACCTTGCGAATGGTTGTCAGGATATTAACCTTCCGGAATGGTTGAAATGTAACATAAGCTTAACAGCTTGTGGAATCCTCGAACTGGACCCCAGTTAGTCAACGGGGCAGGCAGTTCAAGGTACAGTACTTTTTACCTTCGCAATGGTTGAACATAGTGAGACCTTGCGAATGGTTGTCGGGATAATACCCTTCCGGAATGGTTGAAATGTAACACAAGCTTAACAGCTTGTGAAATCCTCGAACTGGACCCCAGTTAGTCAACGGGGCAGGCAGTTCAAGGTACATTACTTTTTACCTTCGGAAGGTTAATTCTTAAACAGGATAAAACTAATTTTACGAGTTATCTTAATAAATTACATACTGGTTTCCAAGGCCCACTTTGGAAAACTTCCATAATCATTTACTGGTTCCCAAACTTTTAATCTGCCTGCCATATAGTATTGCGTAGTCTAGATCCTGTGAGAAGTTTAATTTAAAAGTATTTCCTCGAACTAACAGTTCGAGGTACCTATATATAAAATCTGGTTCCCAAGTTTTTCTTGGGAATCTTTTTTCACGTTTTCATCACCTTCCCAAGAATATATGACTCATTTTCCTGGTCACCTGAACTCTTGATCTGATAATATGAAATCAATTGGTTCACATAGAAATTATGTTGTGATATTTTTATCGCCCATGGGGTGATTCTTCGATTTCTCTTTTTTTCTTTGGTTTCCTTGGATCGCTATTTTTTATTTATGTAATTTCATCACAAATTGAATTACTGAACAGAATCCTCAATCGATCCAATTCTTCTGCAGCTTCCTCTGTTAATGTTTTGATGATCTCTTTGATGGGTTTTACTGCATGGATAAGTCCAACGCTCTGCCCTGCCATCAGGGAACCGGATTCCACATCTCCATCCTGCACAGCTTTCCGCAAAGTTCCTGCCCAGTAACTTTCGATCTCATATTGAGCTTTCTCGCGGGTAATTGTTCCAGCTTCCAGCTTCTGCAGCAATTCTAACTGGAGCCGGCCGAACTGATCCATTCCTTTATTGAAAATCGCCCTTACGGCGACTACCGGAAGTTTGCTGTCATATTGCGGCGTAGCAACCGCCTGCCTGGCCCGGGCTTTAATGAAAGCCTGCTTGAAATTCTCATGGGCAGTACTTTCTTCACTCATGGCAAAGATCGTTCCCATCTGCACTCCGTAAGCTCCCATCAGAAGTAGATGTGCAATCATCTTCCCAGTTGCAATTCCACCTGCCACAAAAATCGGGAAATCCCGGAATTCGAACAGCACCTGCTGCAGAAGCACGGTAAGAGAGACATTACCAATATGCCCTCCCGCTTCACTACCTTCCAGAATAAGAGCATCTATCCCCCACCCTATCTGTTTGGCAGCTATAGATTTTGTAGAAGCAAAAGACATTGTCTTCATGCCAGCTTCTTTCATTCGCACTACATCTCTTTTTTTGGGGAAATTTCCTGCGAAAATAACGAAAGGAACTGGCTTCTTTTCAAGGATATCCATATGAATTTTATAATTTGGTGCGATAGTGATCAAGTTTACTCCAAACGGCTTTGAGATCTCATTTCTTAGTCTATCTATCTCTTTCTCGAAGAGCTCCGGTGGCATATTCCCACTGGCAAAAACAGGAAATGCTCCTGCCTCTGATACATGTTTTACCAGGGCAAAATCACTTACCCAGGTCATTGCACCCGAAATAATTGGAAACTCTACTCCCAGAAAATCTCTTCCATTTCTAAATAGATCTCGCAGCATAAGAAGCTCCTTACAATGTTAAGATTTCAGCCCAACATATATTCATTATATAAAACAATGAAAAAAATATAACCTCGTATGTCTATAAATAGTTGTTAGTAGTTTAACCTTTTTGAGATTATTAAGAAAAGCTTTTCGTATCTAATTGAAGGCGGTTCCCAGGTTGGAGCCCGGGAACCAGAACATCAATACATTAACCGACTTAATCAAACCTCTTTGTATAATTATGGCAATATGGGAGACTCCCCTTCTTGTTGTAATAATCCTGATGATAATTCTCTGCCGGATAGAAAGTAGTAGCAGCTTCCACTTCCGTAACTATATCGTAACCTTTAGCTTTAAGAATTCCAATCAGCTTATCGATTGTCTTTTTCTGTTGGAAATTCCTGTAATATACAGCTGAACGGTATTGATGACCAATATCCGGACCCTGACGGTTCTTCTGAGTCGGGTCGTGGATCTCGAAAAATAGTTTTGCCACCTCTTCATAGGAAACTTTACGTGGATCAAAAACAACTTCGATAGCTTCCGCATGACCGGTAGTGCCGGTAGTAACATCATAATATTCCGGATCTGCCAGATTTCCCCCCGTATAACCAACTGTTGTCGAGATCACACCATCCAGTTTGTTCATGTGATATTCCACTCCCCAGAAACATCCTCCGGCAAAGATCGCTGTTTCAGTCTCTTGATACTCTTCAACATCAATGATTGGATCAAACGTAAGTGAAACAGAATTCACACAATGCCTGGTATTTTTTTCAGTAAATCCTTCGCCCTGAAAAACATGCCCCAGATGTGCCCCACAATTGGCACAAACGATCTCTGTTCTTCTGCCATCTGCATCCAACAATTCTTTTACCCTGCCTTGAATTGCATCATCAAAACTGGGCCAGCCACAGCTGGAGTGGAATTTGGCATCAGAACGAAACAATTCTGTTCCACATTTCTTGCAGCTGTATGTTCCATCTTTGAAATGGTCTGTATATTCACCTGTAAAGGGTCTTTCTGTTCCCTTCTCTTCGATTACATGCTTCTCAAAATCTGTCAGCTCTCTATATTTTTCTTCAGCATTCATGTTCATTACCCCCATTAATAGTAGGACTACAATATAAATATATTTCATC
>CALOBL010000018.1:0-133346 GCA_942491655.1 Cloacimonadaceae bacterium (SeqCode) | reverse complement strand
GTACAGCGATACGATCTGCGCTCCTGTGCCTTCTCTTAATAACAGATATTTTGAAGAATTCAAAGTAGGCGAGATCAATTACAGAGTAACCCGTTTCCTGCAGGCTCGGGGTAAAATTCTTGATCCGGGCAAGGCAGACAATTGGTTCTTCATGCTGTTGGGTGACACTGTGGGACGGATCCACAAAGCCAGTAAAGAGTTGCAGAAACATGGTTTCCAGTTCAAACGGGAAAACTGGCATTTACTTCCCCATTTCAGAACTGACACAGTAACCGATAAACTGGCTCCGGAACTTCTTGCTAAATGTAATGAAGTAATTGCAAAGATAAAAAATATTCCTGCTAACGATGATGTTTATGGCATGGTGCACGGGGATATAGGTTCAAACAATTATTTTGTAGATATAAACAATATCTGGGTCTTCGATTTCGACGATTGTCATTACAATTTCTTCATGTTCGATATTGCTACCACTCTCTCTATGTGGCTGATGTTCGGTGTTTGCGGTCCGGGTGTAACCAGTCGTGAATTTATCTACGAATCAGGTATGCTGGAAAACTTCAAGCTGGGTTATGAGAGACATATAAACTTCCCTGCAGATCATTGGAATCACCTGGAACTATTCATGCAGCTGAGGCTGGTATTTATTAACATAATTCTGGCAAAGATCACAGAAACAGGACTTGGCATCGACCTGGAAGGTTCTAAGCAAGCTATGGCAGCTATCTTGATGTCAGACGATATTCTGGCAGGATTCGACTTTGTTGCTGAAGCGACCAGGCAGAGCATGAGCCAGGCATTCAGCAATGAGGCCTCCACCTCTTCCGCTTCCACTGAAGAACCGGAAAAATTTGAAGAAAATGCTGTTTTAACACTGTCTGGTAAAATTACTTCCGAAAATGTGATGAAGGTAGAAAATCAAATTTTTGAGGCAATTGAAAAGGGCTGTCAGGATCTCACTTTGACTGCAAAGAACTCAACTATATCAGCAGTTCGGGACTGCGGGTTTTTCTGAAAGCCAACAAGCGCTTGAATGGTAATTTCAGACTTATAAATGTTCAGAAAATGATCCATGAAGTTCTGGTCATCACAGGATTAGACAAACTTATTAAAGCAACTTAAAATCACTGATCGGAAAATATTATATGAAGAATGATTATGTTATAAAACGTGTAAGCCGGACCTATCTGTTAGTCTCGACCCTTTCTGTTCTTGCCGCTACAATTGGCATGATGGTAGACAGCATCATCGTCGGTAATTTTTTAGGACAGGATGCTTTAGCAACTCTAAGCATAGTGAGTCCTTTATTCCACATCTTCATCACTCTGGCCAGCATACTTGCAGCCGGTGCTTCGGTGAAATGTGCAGAATATATTGGTAAAGACGAGCCTGATAAAGTGAACAATATCTTCACTATTACTATGTTCATTGCATTCTTATTATCGATTCTGCTTACCAGTGTCAGTTTAATCTTCAAAGAACAGCTTGCAGTTATTCTTGGTGCCAAGGGCGAACTTATTCAACCAACAGCAGATTACATTTTCGGGATTTCCCTTGGAACATTTCCAATTATGCTTACAATAATATTAATGCCGTTAACACGAATTGATAATTCACCCAGACTATCCTTATCCAGCATTCTGGTGATGACTATCGTTGATATCGGTCTTGATATCCTGGTTGTAACGATCCTTCCCATGGGAATGTTTGGCATTGCACTGGCTACAACGATCGGATATATTTCAGCAGCTCTTGTCTGTATCACTCATTTCAGCAGAAAACACAACACTCTTCATCTAGTAAAGATCAGTAATCTGATCCCGATTCTGGGTTCTATCTCCCTTACCGGTCTCCCGGATGCCCTGGCCAGATTCTCCAGTGCCGTAAGAACCATGATCCTTAACCATTTGCTTATTATTATTGGTGGAGTTCTTGCTGTTACAGCCTTTACTGTTCGTACAAGTGCATATTACATAGCTGGTGCCTTAACGCTGGGAGTTGCTCATTCTGTTGTACCTCTGGCAGCAATTTTCTTTGGAGAAGAAGATAAAACTGCCTTGAAAGACTCACTTCTGAACACACTTAAAACAGGACTATACATCAATATCACAGGTGCTGTTATATTGTATATTTTTGCGGAACAGTTCACCCGCTTATTCGGTGTTCATTCTGCAGAAGCTGTTAAAACATGTGTCTATGCAACAAGAGTATTTGCACTTACAATGCCATTCATGCTTGTTAACATAACTATGCTGGAATTCTACCAGGCAACCCGAAATATTTTGATGGCAAATCTAATTTGTATTATAGACAGCCTTGTGCTGGTAATATGTTTCAGCTTCATTTTCACTCGCTATCTAGGAGTTGGAGGTGTATGGCTGGCATTCTTTTTCAGTGATGTACTAATGATACTGATATTACCTGTAATGATCAGGTTGAAAAGTGGTAAATGGCCTAGAATGATTTACGATTTTATGCTTCTGCCCCGTGGTTTTGGCGGACAGCCGGAGGACTCCCTTGATATTTCCATCGGCAATAGTATGGAAGAAGTGGAAGAACTTTCGAAAAGCATCGGGATATTCTGCAGGAAGCATAACATTGACGAAGAGCGATCTTACAATCTGGCTTTATTTATCGAAGAAATGGCCGGAAATATCACAAAACACGCTTTCAAACCGGGTGAAAAGAAATTTATGGATATTCGAATTCTGGTGAAAGCAGACAAATTGATCCTGCGTATACGCGATAACTGTCCCCGCTTCCATCCTTTCGAATATCTTACAACTCAGGATCCTGAAGATATCGGCTCTAATATTGGTATCCGTTTGATCAAGAAAATGGCGACTCAGGTGAATTACCGTTATAGTATCGGACTGAACAATCTGATCATAACTGTGTAATCTGTAACGGTCTAGTAACTTCTGCACTTTTTCTTCCTGTAAAGAAAAACAGCCTTCATTTTCTCAATGAAGGCTGTGTAAAAGCTTCCTTTAAAAAGTTAAGAAATTAACCTATATGAGATGAGATATATTCTGTAAGTTTACCCAGGCTGTTCACATAGCTGCCGTATTCATTATCGTACCAGCCCATAATTTTGGCGTGTGTAACCGGGATATTGATATCTTGCGGATTATGAATACCTACAGCAGAAAGAGCACTGGAAGTAACTTTCAGGAAACCGGTTCTGGTATGGGTTGCCTGTCCTTCAATAATAATTGCAGCCGGGTAACCTTGCAGGTCACTGGAGACATTTTGTCGGTCGGAAAAATGGAGTAATCCTTTTTGAGATCCTTTGGCGACCATTTTGTAAATATTATTGATATAATCTCCGCTCAGGATCGGCATCCCTTCGTCATCCAGACGAGAATTAAAGGTAATATTAAGTGAGATCATTGATACTGTGTTGGTGGGTATCCTTATTGAATCTGCCATGAAGCCGAAACTGATGATCTGCGGCAGAACTTTTTCCAGAGTTTTGGCTGCTCCTGTGGTGGAAAGGATAATGTTGTTCAGTACTGACCGGTTCTTTCTAAGATCCCCTGCTCCTGTACCAGGCACAGAATCCAGCACGCTTTGCGTATTGGTAGCGGCATGCACGGTGGTCATTGAGGCAGTAAGAATATCATTTGTTTCTTTATCTTCCAGCAGGGGGTTTATCATGTGGGCTAATCCGGTTGTCGTACAGCTGGCTGCAGAAATAACTTCATGCTCGATGGGGTTATAGTCCAGATGATTGATCCCGTAGATCAGAGTGGGAAATTTACTTGTATCTGTAATCGCTTTATCTTTTATTTTAAAAGGAGCACTTGTGATCACTTTCTGTGCACCTGCAGCCAGATGCCCCCGAACACTTCCCCTGGCAGCACTTTCCGGAATGGTAGGATCCAGGAATTTTCCAGTACATTCGACTACTAATCTCACACCCTCTTTCTTCCAGTTAATATCGCGGGGATTTCTCTCTTTCTTCAGGAATTTTATGGAAAATCCATCGATCTCGATAACACTGTTTTCCCTGTCCTGGATCTTAATATCGCATGATTTTCCAGAATATCCGTACAGGAAATGGTCCAGAGTACCATAGGTTGTATCCGAAATGATCGTCTGGATCAGATCAGTTAGACTTTTCCCAACCTCTCTTCCCACATTGACAACTAATCCGTCAAATTTCCTGTTTAGAAGATGGTACCAGAGTGTTAGTTTGCCAATCCGCCCTAACCCATTGATTCCTAAGAGATTCTTACTGCTTAAATCAGTGCTCATGTCATACTCCTTATTAACATTTTATTATGATTCCTGAATTGTTAAAGGATAGTTACCCATGTAAACGATCCCATTGCTTCCATCAATCGCGATCAGATCAAATGTTTTAAACATATTTCCATTAATAATGCATTCTTTATCGTTTTCTTTCACGATCATGTTATCGCAGTTCACTATGCAGGTCTTGCCCAGATTGGCAGCAGTAACAGCAGCATGAGAAGTGGCACCTCCTCTTCCTGTTACCAGTCCTTCACATTCAAATATTATCTCAATATCATCCGGGACTGTGTCGGGGCGGACAAGAATTGCATTTTGCTCAGGATTTTTCTGTTTCAAGGCTTTCAGATCTTCCAGATCGAATACAACAGCTCCATTCATTACTTCATTCCCAATTCCTATACCGCATCCGACCCTCTTCATGTCTGTGCTGGAGATAGCAAAGATCTTCTTCTCTTCACTCTGAACCACTTTCATGTCTCTGGTCTGCAGAATATACAGGTCCTCCGGTTCGGAAGTTTCAAACGTAAATTCTATTTCCTGGTAGCCAAAACCGTGTACTTCCGTAAGTTTCTGCGAAATCTCTTCCAGTTTTTCATAGATCTTAGGGAAAGCCGTCTCCAGCGAAACCGGGGCATTCTGATAATATTTCAGACGTTGACTTTCACTCACCGGCAAGGGACTTACCAGCCCGGCAACAATATCTTCTCCCTGGCTTAGGAATGAAAAATCTCCCACGATGTCAATGCCTGAAACATTACTCTGCACATTATGTGTAAAAAGCACCCCGGAACCTGATTCCCGGTGCAGGTTCCCCAGTACCATCTGCTGCACTATCACAGCTGTCCCCCACTCGTCTGCCACATGCATGTAATCTCTGTAATGCTGGGCTCGATGGGTATTCCAGGACTGATAAACTGAAATAATTGCTTTTTTCATCTGCAGGAAGGGATCACTCTCGAATTGAATGTCATTAACAGCCAGAAGTTTTTTGTAGGAATAAGCTATTTCCCGCATTATATCAGGATGAAAATCGATTTTTTTGGTTACTTTATGGCGTGACTTGAAATCCAGCATGATCCGGTCGAAATCGTTCCTGTCCAGTCCATGAGCCATACCCCAGGTTTGCAGTAAACGGCGATAGCAGTCCCAGGAAGTCCAGCCGAAATTATGCTGTTTACTCAGCTTTTCAGTGATCTCGTCATTCAATCCGACATTCAGGAATGTATTCATAATTCCCGGCATGGAGATGGTAGAGCCGGATCTGACGCTGAGCAGCAGGGGATTTTCCGGATCCCCATATTTGCGATTTGCTTTGCGTTCCAGCCTGTTTATATGCTTTTTCAGCAGATTATCCAGCTCCGAATTCAAGGAAGAGATTTTTGGCAGCAGAGCCAGAATTTTGAAAACTTCCGTCGTCAGTACAAAACCTGGTGGAACCGGATATTCCCATAAATAGAGTTTTTTTAAATAAAAAGCTTTGGAGCCCAGGAAGATCTGATTATCCATAGTTGGAGTTTTGGAATAGAGTGGACTGATGATCCGGTCTGGTTCGAAATTCATAATGCAGTGAATTTCTTCATTGGAAAGATCGCTGACCATATTCCTGAGATTATTCAGGATCTTACCAATTAAATTGTCAAAAGTCTGCACCAGAAAAGCCGAGGCCAGCAGCTTCCTGTAGAAGATCTCAGATTTCTGAACAATAATAAGTTTTCTTTTATCTTCTCCGGCTTTACTGTCAAAATCCACATATTGAGGTATGATTATATTCAGCAGCTTGTTATAGGGAAGGATGAAATATTTATTGATGATCTCTTCAATGCTGGATTCCATGAACTGGAATATGTTAATATATTGTTTTATTGTGAATCCGCCGGTAGTTAGACTGTAGCGGAACATGTCCAGATTGGAATCAAATCCCTGATCGTAGATCCCGTCCAGTGCCAGTCCTTCTCTGAACAAATGGATGATAAGATATATATTCTTTAGAGTTTTCGCTGTAAAATATTCGATATTTATTCCAGACAAAATTCTATTAATAATGTTAGCCGCGATCTGTTCCAGGCGGAAAGTAACACCCAGAGCTTCGAATTTTTTCTCGCTGTATTTTCCGTACATGGATGGAATTCCATAAGCAATATGACGCTTATGATAAATATTTTCCCAGCCTTCGCTCTCTTCCGGATCGAAGATGATCTGATTCATTTCAGCCATTATCGAATAGATTGTTTTTAAGCCTTTGATATCGTCCTGATGGTTCAAACAGATCTCAAGCTGATCAATATCAGTCTTTTTGATGAAGTTGTAACGTCTTAAAATGGCTGTGATATTATTGGTCTCAAAGGAATACTTCTCTTTTAGCAACTGGTATAATTCTATAATCAGACCAACCCTTTTAATATCCTTCTCTTCATCATGCTTGATATTTTCCAGTAACTGTCTGATGCTTTTCATATCTTGAAGCAGCAATTCGTTCAGTTCAATATTGTTTTCAGCACAAAGTCTGTTTATAACCTGGTGCACACCTTTCACCCAGATCCCGTCGGTGTCAATCGTATCGATCACATTCTGGGGGATTACACCTTTTAATATCTTCAGGTTCCTTTCATACCAGAATTGAATGATCTTATAAGTTATTTGAATGTGCGAATTGTTACCTTCCGTATGGGTTTGTTTTCGCAGGAAATGGATAAGCTTGTCATTTCTCTGTGAAAGTTCATCTATCTTTGTGGTAACATCCCGCAGCAAACCTTCCGCCCCGATTTCATTGAAATAAACAGGAAAACTGCGTGTAAGCTGCTTAACTCTTTTGTATATTGGCGACACCCTGGCATTCAACAGGTGTGTCACATCTTTCTGGAAAAGGTCAGTGTCAAAAATGAATATGCCACCGACATAGAGGTTGATAATAAGAGCAGATAAAAGTTTCTGCATCATTTCCGGATCGTATTCAATTATCGCCAGCCAGACACGGATATTCTTCACATGGTTGGGATCCACTCTTAAGGTCCAGTCTTCCGTAAGATAAGTAACTCCTCCAGAGACAAAACCAAACGCTATTACCTGCTCTTCATAATAGTGGATCAGGTTTTCATTAGCCGAATTAATGATCTCTTTTCCCAGAGTAAGGATCGAATCCAGGATCAGGCCCATGTGGCTTTGTTTGAAATCAGAGAACAGGGAGAAGAGCTCATCAATAGACTGGATAGATTTTTCTTCGTCCAGTTCGGAACTGATACTCTTTATCGCCCGGTTAAGATCCATCAGAAGGTAATTCCGGTGATAGATCATTCCAGGCAGATGCAGCAGATAGAAGATATAACCAAATCTTTCCGTAACTTCTTTGAACCTGTCAATCATCGCTCTGAAAGCATCAATGATATCTGAAAAAGTAAATACCCCGGCACAGAGGTCGTCCCAGTTATTAGCCTGTTTTACACGATCGTGGTAAGTCTCAAAGAACTTCCCGCCTAAAGATTCCATCTCCTGCGAGTAATCATGAAAAAATCTTTTACTGTGATCTTTGTACCACTGCTCGATATTTGTAGTGTTCTCCCAGAAACTGATGTTTTTCTGAACCAGTTTCTGCATCAGGTCAAAGATCTGTTTTTCAAATCTGGGATCATGTGCCGCTTTATCCAGACATTTAATAAAATAGCCGATATTGCTGATGTAACTGAAGAATTTCTGTTCCAGGTTCTTTTCAAAAATGTTGAGAAATTCTAATGCCATATCTTCATACTGGCTGAGGTCTTCAAAATGTTTTTGGAAGAAGTTAAGATAGATAAAGACCAGCTGCTTGGAATTTTCTTCTGGTAGATCTTCCTGCAGTAGATTATCGAGAACCTTCAGAAAGATACTTATTACTTTTGTCGGTTCATCCACCTCTTTATATATCCAGAAATCGCTGATCAGGATCTTGTTCAACAGTTCAATAACATCTTTACGATTTGAATAAGGATGATGATATTCCCGTACGAACTCCTGAACTCTTTTATGTATTCCCCAGTAAGATTCCGATAGTGATAAAAGCCACTTATGATCATCCGGGATAACAACATCAGTATCTCTGGTCTCAGCCAGATTTACTTTTAATGCTTTGGAATTTATTTTATTTTTCATAGTTTCGCAGTGAATTTCAGCAGATCGATCAGGCGGGAAGAATATCCAATTTCATTATCGTACCAGGCCAGTATCTGGATCAGATCTTTCCCCAGCACTTTAGTTGATAAGGCATCAAAAATAGCGGAATGACGGTTATTGTTCACATCGCTGCTAACAATAGGATCTTCGCAGTATTCCAGATAATCCTTTAATTCTCCCTGGGAGTTTTTCTTGAAAACACTATTTATTTCATTAACCGAAACATCAGCGGATAAATGAGCGGTTAATTCTACAAATGAGCAATCTGCTACGGGTACTCTGGTGGCAAATCCATCGAAAATCCCTTTCAGGTCCGGCATGATGACGGGTATGATCCTGATTGCACTGGAAGTGGTCGGGATAATATTATTCATGGCTGATCTGGCCCGTCTGAAATCTGTATGGTAACCATCCTGTAAATTCTGATTATTAGTGAAAGGATGGACTGTATTCATAAATGCTTTTCGGATTCCAAATTCATCTTTCAAAACTTTAAGCATTATAGCCACGCAATTAGATGTACAGGAAGAATTGGAAATAAGCCTGTCGGAGCTTCTAAGCTCCTTATGGTTAACCCCCATGATTACCGATCTATCGATACTATCATCATCTGCAGGGCAGCTTAAGATCACTTTTTCAGCACCTGCTTTAAGATGCTCCCGCAACTGCTGCCCGGTCTTGAATTTACCGCTTGATTCCACGACAAATTTAACACCGCTTTTTTTCCATGGTATTGAAACAGGTTCCTGAAAGTGCGTAAACAGAATATTTTTTCCGTTAATGTTTAAATTGCCATTTTCTTTGGTGATCTCAGCCGCGAATCTTCCATGAACACTATCATATTTCATCAAATGGATCATAAGGTCCGCGTTCATTTTATCATTAATATGAACAATATCAATTTCAGGGTCTTCGATTGCCTGACGAAATACCAG
Source organism: Cloacimonadaceae bacterium (SeqCode) (assembly GCA_942491655.1). Taxonomy (GTDB): domain Bacteria; phylum Cloacimonadota; class Cloacimonadia; order Cloacimonadales; family TCS61; genus SDB. Next base: position 124,008 of record CALOBL010000018.1, on the reverse strand, counting down.
TTTACCGATTCGCCCAAATCCGTTGATTCCTATCTTAATGGTCATTCCTCTACTCTTTAATTTTTGCCATGAAAAAAATCGGATTCAATTTATCAAGTCAAGGAAATAAGTCATTCATTTTGTTTTGTATATTAAATTGATTTTGACGATTAAAAAACGATGGATTCTTTCAAGACAAGTAGTCCTTATGATCGATCTGAGTATCTAGGAGGGAAAACTGCATGAGCTGGTTGACCCCAATGGTGCCGGTAAAACAACCTCTATCAACATTTTAACCTCTTCCACGAAACTCAATTTAGGGGAGATATTTTATAATGACAGGAAGAACGACAGATTTTCTCCGCAGTATTACTTAATAATTTGTGTCCTGAATAAAGTAAGCTTTGAGATAAAATATTCATGAAGAAATTTCATAAGATCCATAAATAGGAGAGTAATTATGTCTATTCAAAACATATCAGGTTGCATTGGATGCGGAACCTGTGTGAAAACCTGTCCAACAGATGTTATTCGTCTTGATAAGAAAACAGGAAAAGCAGTGATAAAATATCCTGCCGATTGTCAGATCTGCCACTTATGCAGGATGTATTGCCCTGTAGATGCAATCACAATTAAACCTGAAAAATCTATCCCAGTAATGATTTCCTGGGGTTAAAGATGAATATTAAATCAAATTATAAATTTCTTCTACCTGTTTTTGTGCTTTATCTACTTATTCCAATTGTTTATTTGTGTATCGGTAATTTCCCGGAAAGAGCTTTTTACAAAGAAGTAATTTCGATCTTTGTAATTGGAACTTTTTTTCTGACACTTGCTCAATTCTATTTATCGAGAGTGAATAGAAAAATAGTTGCACAAAGTAAGATGTCCAGTATTATCAAAAGTCATAAAATAATCGGATATATGATCATTCCGATCCTTCTACTTCATCCTTTTTTTATCGTTGTTCCAAAATTTTTTCAAAACGGCGACACTCCTCTCGAAGCTTTTAAGATCATGATCACTACATACAGCAGTAATGGGATAGTGTTGGGTCTGATCGCCTGGATAGTATTGGTTATTTTGTGCATTACATCTCTTTTCCGTAAAAAGATCCCGGTGAAGTATACTACCTGGAGAATTTTTCACGGAATTCTTGCAATTATGTTTGTAATTTTGGGTACTATGCATGCAGTAAACCTTGGTCGACACACAGACAACAATTTGTCATTTTACATGATATTTTTTGCAGCAACTGGAATTGTGCTGCTGTTAAAAATTTATTTATTTAAAACCAAAAGAGGTAAAAATGAGTGATAAAGAAAAAACAACTATCTCCCGCCGCCAGTTTTTGGGTTTAGCGACCGGTGTTGTAGGTGCAGCAACACTTGCATCAATTGGTATGCCAATTCGCTTAAGTGCCAATAATGTAGAAGTTAATCTTGATGATATATCTTACAAAGAGAATAGTACTGATATTTTAGTAATTGGTGGTGGAATGGCAGGGCTATTTGCTGCTGTAAAAGGTCATGATGCAGGTGCTAAAGTGCTGCTGGTTTCAAAAGGCCGAGTAGGCTCATCTGGCCAAACCCCCTTCGCGAAAGGAATTTTTGCATATGACTCTGCAAAGGAAAAATTATCTCTGGATGATTTTACTGCCCAGGTTTCCGCTTCTGCTTTAAAAACAAATAACCCCGTTTATACGAGACAGATGGCAGAGCATTCACTGGCCAGAGTTAATGATCTTAAGGAATGGGGATTTTTCGATTCCTCTTTATGTTACAATTCTTTTAATAAACCAATAAAAGAACGTAAAATAAAAGTGTTGGAACGGATAATGATTACGCACTTGATCAAAGAAAATGGGAAAATAGCCGGCGCAGCCGGATTTAGTTTTGATGAAGCGACTGTGCATATTTTCAAAGCAAAAAGTGTTGTTTTGTGTACTGGAGCCGGTGGCTTTAAACCCAATGGCTTTCCTATCTGTGATCTTACCCATGATGGAACTATTATGGCTTACAAAATTGGTGCTAAAGTTACCGGTAAAGAGTGGAATGATGGTCATTCGGGACAAGCTGAGAATGCAGCCGACTGCTATACTGGCTGGCATGGAATGTTTGAAAGCAAACCTGGAACTACCGGTGTAGAGATCCATCACGATCTTGGAGTTGAATCCAATTACCAGGCTTATATACTGGGGAACCCTGTAAGTGGAGGACCCGGGCAGCCCTCTGAAGATACAGTAGAGGGTGGTCCCTACGTACCGGAAGAATTTGTCAGGGAAATGCCTTCCAGAGAAGGTGGACCAGGTGGTGATGGACCCGGTGGAGGACCTCCTCCAGGTGGAGATCGTGAAGATGGTGGAGGGCCTCCCGGAATGGGCGGTACCAGCGTTGGTGGATCCTCTGCCGGGATGTCTATTCACAAATCTGAAGGTCTGGTTCCGATCAATGATAAGGGTGAATCTACAATCCCCGGATTATATGCAGCCGGAGATGCCCTGGGATCGTATATGGCAGGGGCAATTTACACACAGATAGGCTCTTCGCTGGCCGGCTCTGCAGTACAGGGAGCAATTGCGTCAGAAGCTGCTGCAGAATATTGTAAATCAACTTCTTTAACTAAGATTTCAGAAACTAAACTTAACAAGATCAAGGAAGAAATACTTGCTCCTTTAAAAAGAGAAAAAGGTTATGGACCAGCTTGGGTAACCCAGATCCTGCAAGGTATTATGATCCCCAATTTTGTACTCTACATAAAAAAAGAAAGCATGCTGAAAGCAGCATTAGCTTATATTGAAGAGTTAAGGGATCATCACCTGCCAATGCTTCGTGCAGCGGATCTACATGAATTAAGATTAGCTCATGAAACGGCGAATATGATCATTACTGCTGAAATGAAGCTGAAAGCATCCATTATGCGGAAAGAAAGCAGATGCAGCCATTACCGTTTAGATTATCCTGAGGTTGATTATAAAAACTGGCAAGCCTGGATCAATATATATCAGGGAACTGATGGTGAAATGAAACTAGAAAAACAGGCCTTTGACAGCTGGCCTGCCTAGAGAAAAAAATAGATCAAAAAAAAGTCCCTGAAAAATTATTTCAGGGACTTTTTTACATGGAGTATATCTGTTATTATACTTCTTTCTTATCTTTTTCCGTAACTTCTTCTTTCGATTCTTTCATTCCTTTATGGAATTCCGCACGAGCCTTCCCAATATTTCGAGCAAATTTTGGTAAAGCAGAAGCACCGAATAACAATATAACTACTCCACTTATCACAATAATCTCTGTTGTTCCAATCATGATTCCTCCTCTTGTTTGTTAATTTCTTCTTTTTTATTACTTTCTTCACTGGACGATAACGTTTCAATCTCATCTGAGAATTCTTTAAAAGACCTCTTAATTCCATTTAATTGTCTTATAACAGTTGCATAGATCTTACCTGCTTTTCTCGCTATTCCAGGTAAATCTTTAGGCTTTATAAGCACTAAAATCACAATCATTATAATTACTATTTCCGAAAGACCGAATCCAAACATTTATTCCTCACCAAATTTAAAAATTTTCGCTACCAGAATAGTTAGAAAATACAGCACCGTAAGTGGAAGTGCTATCCCGATCTGAGTGACAAAATCCGGTGGCGTAAGAAGGGCTGAAAGAACAAAAAATAGAATGATAACATAACGCCCGTATCTCAAAAGTACTCTCCGGCTTAAAATATTAAGTATCAGAAGTATTTCAAGAATTATTGGAATCTGAAAAATAACCAAAGCCACCAGAATAAACTGTAAAACATAGGAGATATTCCCACCGAAATTCAATAGTATCCCCGTGTTTGCAGGGATAAATCCCTTTCCTGTTAAAAACTTTACTGCTACAGGAAGGATACTGTAATAACTATAAAAGAAACTAATGATTATGAAAGCAAAACTGCATATAAGAGAGATCGTGATTACTTTACGCTCATATGCATGCAGTCCCGGAAAAACAAAACGGATCACATTGTATAGATGAACTGGAGATGACATAACCAGCGCGGTTAGAACTGAAATTTTCAACCGAACAATAAATCCTTCAAATATAGTATTAATGTAGAGAGTATTGTCATCAAATGTTGTACTTAAAGATTGAAAAGGTTTCTGCAGAAAAGCTATAACATGGTCATACAGAAAAAGGGCTAAGAAAAAACAAGAGATCAAGGCGATGATTGAAACTATCAACCGCTTTCTCATTTCTGATAAATGTGCTACTAATGCCATTTCATTTCTGCTATGATCTTTTACTTTTTCCATCATAATTTTAGAATAAAGGTTTAAGTTGAAGTAACTCTAACCCCTGTTATTCTATCTTCCCCTCATTTTTTATCTGTATCTTTCAAGCTATATATTAATATAGACATACAGATGAAGATTCAACTGCATTCTTTTTGGATTTTCTTAAATCAAATTGAGATTAATGAATTAAGCCCAGAATATACGAGTCTGACCTCTCAAATCTGCTTTGAGAATGGATTTTTCCCAGATCAAGTCCATCTAGCTCCCGGAAACTTGGAATTATGGGTAAAATTTCTGTATCGGTCAATTTTTCTTCCGAAAATAAAAATCCGTACTATTCTACTTTCAAACAACTTAGAAAGATCAAAACCTGCAGGATAATTCTATAAAGAAAAAATGATATTGACTTAATTTTCTGAAAATACTCTTGAGAGTTAAGGAGCAAATCATGATCGAGCTGAGAAAAGTTTCAAAATCTTATGGTGAGATACATGCTTTACGGGAGATCGATATCCGGATTGCAAAGGGAGAACTGCATGGTCTGGTCAGTCCCAATGGTGCCGGCAAAACAACCTCTATCAACATCTTAACCTCTTACCTGAAACCAGATTCGGGGGAAATTTTTTATAATGACAGGAAGATCGACGCTTTCTCGATCCAGCAGAAAAAAGAGATCGGCTACATACCTCAGGAACTTGCCATTTATGAAGATCTTACTGCTGCTGAAAACCTGCAATTCTGGGGGAAATTATATGATATTCCACAGCCGAAACTGAAACAAAAAACAGCCCAATTACTGGACCTTGTTGGCTTAACCGGCAGGAAAGATGATGCTGTAAAAACTTACTCGGGGGGTATGAAGAGAAGGATCAATCTGGCTGTCGGTCTTATTCACGATCCCGAGATAATTTTTCTGGATGAACCCACTGTCGGTGTCGATCCTCAGTCTCGTAATCTTATCTTTGAATTGATCGAAAGCATCCATGCTGAAGGTAAAACCATTCTTTACACTTCCCACTATATGGAAGAAGTTGAAAGATTATGTCAGAGAATCTCCATTATTGATCACGGAACCGTTATTGCCGATGGGACCAAGAATGAAATTCTGAAATCTATCGGAAATGAGTCCGAGGTTCTGATCGAAGTCAATGGTTCAATTCAGAGAACAGATCTTCACGACTCAGATGAGCTAATCGTGATCAGTGAGAATGCTGTCAGAATTCAGGGTAATGACCTGGCAACTAAACTGCAGGAATACATGAAAGATCTAGAGAAAGCCGGCCGGAAAATAACCAACCTTAGTTTACATAAACCTGTTCTGGAAACAGTTTTCCTGAAACTTACAGGAAGGGAGCTGAGAGAATGAATATCTTTGGACTAGTTAATAAAGATATAAAGATCTTCACCAAAAACAAGTCTTCAATTGTCCTCTCCTATCTGGTACCAATGATTCTTGCCCTTATTTTCGGAGCAATTTTTGGTGGTTTTGGTCAGGGTAGAGGTCAGCGAGGAATCAGACTTCTTATCACGGACAATGATAAATCTGAATTTTCCACAGTGTTTGCTGCAGAACTTGATTCGCTGGAAGAGATCAGGCTATACCGTTATTATCTGCAGAATGATGAGAAAATACCATTTACTGTGGAAAAAATGGATAACCTTATAAAAAAAGGGGATTTCCCGGTGGGTCTGATAATTCCTGATTCTACCGAAGCTGGTTTACTGGCAGGTGAAAAACTGAAACTGGAGATCCACTATGATCCCAAATATCCTATAGAGTATGGAATTATATCAGGTATGATCCAGAAGCTTATCCCCACTAAATTCCCGCAATTAATGATGTCCGGCTTATGGAAATTATCGGAGAAGTCACTGGGCGATCAAGATTCAGATTTCAAAGATGACATGTTCGGTGTGATCAAACAGTATTATCCGGATGCTGAGCCAGACATGTTTGATTTCAAAAAAAAACCATTGACCCCGGGTGGTTTTGGAGGTGGAACTTCCGATACAACTGCAGTTGAAGGAGAGGGATTTGGTTTAAGCAGTATGGTCGAAATTGATTCTGTTGAGTTGCTGGGCCAGGAAGAAGAAAATCAGATGTTTGCTCAATACATCGCCGGCATGGCAGTCATGTTCCTGCTCTTTGCCGTAAGCGGAACAGCCACAAGCCTGATTGAAGAACGAAATTTCGGCACGATGAAACGCCTGCTGGTGGCACCTGTAAAGTCTTCTGAAATCCTTTATTCCAAACTGATTTTCTGCAGTCTGCTGGGGATTAGTCAGCTCATTGTCATGTTCATTTTCGGCTGGCTGGTCTTTAAGCTGGATATTTTCAAAGACCCACTTGCTTTGTCGGTAACAATTATCACTACATCATTAGCTTGTTCAGGATTGGGCATACTTCTGGCAACGCTGTGTAAAACCGAAAGACAGGTAGGCAGCTTATCAACTCTTGTCGTACTGGGGATGTCAGCTCTGGGTGGATCTATGGTGCCTACGATTATAATGCCATCTTTTATTCAGAATATTGGAAAATTTACAATTAACCACTGGGCCATGAAAGCTTTCACAGATGTATTCTGGAGAAATCTGCACCTGCAGGATATTATTGTTCCCAACTTGATACTACTGGGTGTTTTCGTAGTATTTATCAGTATAGCACATTATCTATTCAAACAGAGATTATACGAAAATTAAGTTGCCGTTATTTATTAAAGGAAATGTTTATGAATAGCTCAAAATTCGAAGCTTTTGAATTCACAGAAAAAAGCCGGGAAGAGATGTTAAGCAGGTCTCGTTCTTTCTATGAAGAAATGAAAGCACGTCGTTCGATACGTGAATTCTCCAATCGGTCAGTTCCACAAGAAGTGATAAAAAATGCCCTCTTAACTGCCGGAACAGCTCCAAATGGAGCGAATCAGCAACCCTGGCACTTTGTGGTAGTCTCAGATTCTGCTACAAAACGAAAGATCCGTAAAGCTGCAGAGAAGCATGAGAAAGAATTTTATCAATTTCGGGCTTCTGAAGAGTGGTTGAAAGCATTGGAACCATTCGGAACAGATGATGGTAAACCATTTCTGGAAACAGCGCCCTGTTTGATCGTGATCTTCCTGAAAAAATTTAATGTTGATGAAAACGGGAAGAAACATAAGAATTATTACCCGATGGAATCAGTTGGAATTGCAACAGGAATGTTAATCTCTGCCCTGCATTTATCAGGTCTCGTTACACTGACCCACACCCCCAGCCCCATGCATTTCCTAAGTGATATTCTGGAAAGACCAGATCACGAACGTCCTTTTCTAATATTGGTTACAGGTTACCCGGCAAAGGAAGTATCTGTACCGAAGATCATGAAATATTCTCTGGATGAAACAACTACTTTTATGTAAATTATCCTGCTAATTTTTTTATCTATTTTAATCCCTTTATATGCTGTTCTGCATATCAACCTAAGGCTTTTTCCAGGGAAACTAATTGCACAGACCGTTTCAGTTTCTCGATTTGTTTGTTACTTGACGTTATTTCATCATTATATTATGTTTACAAAAAATTTATCATAAGGTATTTAAATGGATCAAGAATTTTCTAGAGAGGATCTTTTAAAAACTGAGATTTTTGATGAGGTAATTACTAGAATAAGTAATCTCAGGAGAACTTCAAAAGTAAAAGACTCAAATGAGCAGATCACAAAAATCGAAAGCCTGCTTTTTCCTGATATTGACGAATTATTATTAGCTTCTCTATATATAGAAAAAGGATTAAACCTATATCATGAGCTGAATTTTGATAAAGCAATCGAAATAACCCTGTCTTCCATAAATATTTTCAAGAAGTACAAGGAAGATCAACATATTTCAAGGTGCTTAAATAATCTAGGTGTTTATTGTTCAGCCCTTGGTATGAATGAGAAAGCTCTTGATTACTATCTGGAAAGCATTAAATATAATGAGAATAATCTGCGAGCATTAAATAATGCAGGAAATAAGTATTCCAATCTTGGAAAACATGATGAAGCTATTGAAATCCTGGAAAAAGTAATATACAAGGCTAAGGAACAGAATGATAATCAGTTAATGATTGAAGCAAACACAGATCTGTCAGAACTATTTTTAAAGAAAAATGATCCGGATAAAGCTTTGGAGATCCTTAACAGACCTGAGAACGTTTTCCGGGATGAACTGGATGCCAGAGAAAAGCATTTCCACCTCCTGGCAAAAGGAAAAGCTTTTTTATTCCTGAATGAACCAGAGAAAGCCAGGGATTTCATTTTGGAAGCATATGAAATAGCCAGGGCTTTGAATAATCATGAGATGTTATGGTTCTGTTATAAAGCTCTGGTCTCTACTTATGAAAAACTGAAAGATCATGAAAAGCTATCAGAATTTTATAAGAAAAGCCTGGAATTACAGGATAAGATCTATCATGAACGAATGACTAAAAGAATTTCTACAATAGAAGAAGCATACGAAATTGAGAAAAAAGAATTCCATTTCAAACAGATGCTGGAGAAGAATGCCAGATTGGCTTCTATTGGAGTGATGGCTGCTGGAATAACTCATGAGATCAATCAACCCTTGAATGCTATCGTAATCAATTCTGATGGACTTTTATATAAAGATAATAGAGACAAGGTCCTGCCCAAAGATTATAGAAATTCTATAGAACAGATATTAAATGCAGCCAGTCGTATTGATGACATTATCAAGCATATGAGGTCATTTTGGGCCGCTCCGAACTATATCCAATTTCAGGATGTCGAATTGCATCAGGTTATTAAAGAAGCTCTTAGTTTAGTAAACATGCAGGTGCAATCTCATGGAATAATTCTCAGGAAGAATTTCTGTAAAGGGAAACCACGGATAAAAGCAAATAAAACACTTCTGGAACAGATCCTTATCAACCTGGTAAATAATTCCATCCATTCTCTTGATAAGACAAATTCAAAAGACAAAGTTATCACGCTAACATCAGTTTTATCTGAATCCAATGTTGAATTAAATATAGATGATAATGGAATTGGAATTGAAGAAAAAAATATCGATAGGATATTTGACCCTTTTTTCTCAACTAAAAAACCCGGAGAAGGAATGGGTCTAGGTTTAGCAATAGTAAAGAATTTTATTAGCGAGATAAAGGGAGACATCAAATTAGTTCCTAAAGAAACTCCTGGAGCATTGTTTAAAATAATACTTCCTTTAACAAAAGGATTAGAAACATGAAAATTTTAGTAGTAGATGATGACAGATCCAGTCTTAATGCTGTTTCTAAATTCCTTTCTGATCCATTAGGTTACGCTATAAATAAATCTTCCGATTGTCGTACAGCCTTTGAGATATATAAACAGGAAAAACATGAAATTGTTATTTCTGACATTAAAATGCCGGGATTGAATGGACTCGATTTGCTTCGGATGATCAAGAAACTGCCCAGTGGAAGAAAGACAGATGTAATACTTATGACAGGATTTGGTGATCTTTCAACCTGTATTGAAGCAATTAGAGAAGGTGCATCCGATTATCTTTTAAAACCCATCTATATTAATCAGCTGGAGATAGTACTGGAGCGTATTAAGCGAAAACGTAAGCTGGAACAGGAATTTGATCTCCTCAGAAGTAATTACGATAGATCTCTAAAGAAAGCTGATGAGTATAGTACTGAAATTTCTAAATGGAAACAGTTATATAGCGATCTGATCAAAAATGAAAAGATCGGGATCTTTTCTTCCAAGATGAGTGATATTGTTGATCTTGCTTTGAAGTATCACAAGTTAAGAGAAGTACCCTTTCTAATTGAAGGTGACACAGGAACAGGCAAGGAGATCATTGCTAATTTAATCCATTCGGGAGGAAGCTCCAGCACACAACCATTTATTGAGATCAATTGCGCTGCGATTTCTCCCAGCTTATTCGAAAGTGAATTATTCGGCTATGAAAAAGGAGCTTTTACTGGAGCGAGAGAACATGGCAGTATCGGGAAATTGGAGTTGGCTCAGGGTGGTTCGATCTTTCTGGACGAGATCGGAGAATTGACTTATGATCTTCAATCTAAGCTATTAAGGGCTATCCAGCAAAAAGAGATCTACCGCGTAGGCGGCAACAAAGTAATAAAACTTGATGTCAGGTTTATTTTTGCCACCAATAAATCATTAAAAGATAAAGTTCAGAAAAATGAATTCAGAGAGGATCTATATTATAGAATAAATTCCGGTTATATTTATATTCCTCCTTTAAAGGAAAGAAAATCTGAAATTGCTCCTTTAGCAAGATTATTTATGGAAAGAGCCTCAAAAAGATTAGGGAAGTCTTTTACGTCCATCAGCAGGGAAGCTGTTTTTGTTCTGGAAAATTATGATTTCCCTGGAAATATTAGAGAATTAAAAAATATTATCGAAAGGATCTGCATTCTGTATGATGAGGAAGTCCTGAAAACTGAACATCTTGGTTTTTTGAATGTATCTCAAACTCTGGAAAACACAGATTCGCTCCAGATAAATCTGGCTAAGGATTCTTATCCCTTAAGGGAAATGGAATATACCATAGCGAATGAAGTTTTAAAGAGATTCGATGGAAATGTGAGTAGATCGGCAAAGTATCTTAACGTCGCCTGGGCAACTTTGGTAAAGATCGCTAGATTAAAAAAATAGATGTTAGTGAAAATGGTAGACCCGGCTTCATTACATTACGCCATGGTAGACGGTAGACTGTAAACTGTAACCTAATATTATCAAAGACCTTAACTCATTACAAAGCTAAGTTTAGAAGGCACTTCATATTCACAATCAAAACTCTTTAGCTTGTTTCACATGTTACACTTGTTACGAAGTTTTTCTTCGTATCATATTAGACACTTATGGGCACCGAGAATAATAAAAACTGCTGTTTAGTAACGCAATCTTCTATATTAAAAATGAAAAGAGCGTACTCGAAAGTACGCTCTTTTCAGCTTAATAGACTAAATAAACAAGGAGATCTATTTAAGCATTATCATTTTCCTGGTAGATGTGTATTTCCCAGCTTTCATTTTATAAAAATAAACACCGCTGGTAACCTTATTGTTATGATCATCAGTACCATTCCAGGTAAGTGTATAATAAGCAGCTTCCAATTCTTCATCAATCAGTGTAGTAATTTTCTCGCCTTTTAAATTGTAAATATCAATTCTTACATGATCATTCTGACTCAATGCGAGTTTGATATTTGTAACTGGATTGAATGGATTAGGGAAATTGCCTGTAAGTTCTGTAACCAGAGGAATCAGATTGTCGCTGGCATCCACATGATCCAGCTCTACCTGGTTGGAAGCTTCAGACTCATACATATCACTATACATTGCTGTAGCATAATACACATATGTTCCAGTTCCCACACCAGTATCTATATAGAATGTTTCTGTTGATGTTCCAATTTCCACATCATCACGATAGATCTTATATCCTGTAAGATCTCTGATCTCAGTTGGAACACTCCAAGTACACATTACATTACCATCTTGAGAAATAGCATTGAAGTTCACAGGAGCAGGAAGAACTATTGCTATATCTATCACGTTGGAAGGGTCTGATTCACCATTATCGTATACTCCAGTCACATAATAAGTATATTCACCAGCATTCAGACCAGCATCAAGGTATTCAAGAACGCCAACATCCACATAACCTATCTCTTCATCGTCCCTGTAAATATTATAACCCTCAAGGATACGGGTGTCATCTTCATTGTCATTCATATTTACGTTGATTGAAGTTTTCTGAGCTTCGTTTTTTATTGATGACAATTTCTCAATTTTCATTGCAGGAATTTTACCGCCCCTATTGGCAGGTTCTTCCCAGGTAAGCATCACATCATTGTAATTCTGAATCTCTCCCACCAGGTTTGCCGGTGGAAGTATTGGAGAAGAATAAGTGAATTCAGCCATGATCATAGCAGATTCACCCTCATCATAGTTAGCTGTTACGCCACCTGTGTGGGTTCCATCTACGAGATCGGTGTACTGATAAGATTCTGTCGCAACATTTTCCGCGACCATAACACCATTCAGATACATATTATAACCTAAGAAGTCTCTAGTACTACTGGAAACAATATGCTCTTCAACTTCTATTTTTTTGTCATTACCAGATTTACCGCTGCGCTGATTATTTATTACAGGTTTAGAGATACTGGGTGAAATTTCAGCGATCCTGCCGTCCGTATATTGAACAACTGCTCTAATTAAGAAAGTAGTTGAACCATTATACCAGCTTCCATCATAATTTGAACGTTCCCAGCTTCTACCGTTATCATAATAATCAACACTAAGATATGTGTCCCAATTGAGACCACCGTATCCGACCAGGAATTCTCCATTTACCATTAAGTTCTGGGTAGAAATATCCACTATGGTCCAGTCATCTGTTGCAACATGATCTGCAAGTTCTTGAAGAAGTAGATCACCTGTGGGTTAGTCTTCTCCCAACCCCAGACTTCCGCATTGAATTCTGTACCAGAGTTCGTATGGTATTTAAGTTCCAGAATCTGACAGATCTCACCCGGGTCCATAAATGTACAATACGAGTTACTGGTAGACCAGTACCCAGAAGCTACACCATTGTCATATATAAGTTCTTCAGTATTATAAGCCTGTGGAGCATCCCAGGTCGCATATCCTAATTGAGTGATTTCCAATCCACTAGGAGGTATTGCAACCGGGAAGGGATTATAAAGGAATTCAACAGATACAATATCTGATTCACCTTCATCATAATAAGCAGCTACACCAGCCACGTAGGTTTCGCCAATAGCCAGATCATAATACTGATAAGTTTCTTCAGCTATATTTTCGGCAACTAACTCACCATCAAGATATAAATTATATCCCATTAAATCTCTGGAATTAGAGTTTTCAGAATCAGCAATAGAGAATATTGTGTTGCTGATTGTTCTTGTACCGGAGTTGATAGAGATATTATCAAGTACCCAGTACCAGTCCCAGCCAGGCTGAATAGAATGGAATTTAACCCATACTTCGGCTTCACCAGCTGCATATTCAGATATATCGATCATTTCATGTGTTTCTCTAACATCAACACCTAAATACTCAAGTACTGTATTCCAGGTTGAACCATCATTACTTACATAAACATAGCACAGATCATCGGTGTCTAATGCATTGAAATCTGAATCGAATTCCAGGTAAACATTGCTTAAGCCACTGCAGTCAAATGCATTGGCATTAACAAGTTCACTATCGATTGGATAGTCTTCATCCGAATCTGCTGCCATAACAAAACCTGATGACGTTTCAGGCATTGTATAAGAATTAGGGTATTCGTCATAAAGCATCCAGGTTCCAATACTGCCATCATTATTTGTGATCACCCAGTTGTCAGCACCACTTTCGAAATCATCGAAGAAAATTTCTTCACCACCGCCGGTACCTGGAGCAGACCAGCTAGCTAATCCTGTGTTTGAAACCATCAGATCTGCAGGTTCGTCTAAGTCCATAGGAACAACATTTACTGTTAGAGTATTGGAAGGAATGGACTCAGTACCATCATAGATCGCTGTAACGTAGTAATCATATGTAGTATATTCCAGATTTAGATCAGTGTATTCTGTAACATCTACCGAAAGATCAGCAATTTCTACTGCATCTCTGTATACTCTATATCCTGAAAGATCTCTCGTTCTAATATCTTCAATAGAAACATCTCTGCCGTATTTATATCTTTCGATCTCAACTCTGTCGTTGCCAGGTACGTCCCAGTTTAAGAATACATCATTACCTACAGAATTGCCAGTCAGATTTTCCGGAGGATTAATTGTTTCTGGATCATAAAGAAATTCTGCTGTAACTTCACCTGATGAAGCCCAGTCATAATCTGCGATTACACCAGCAGTATAAGTTTCACCCGCTGTAAGTCCGCTGATTTGGTAAAGTAGATCATCCACTCCTGAAACCTGATTTACGGTGTCCAGACTTAAACTAAAGGTAGCTTCAGTAGTTTCAGATGCCACATAAGTTGCGTAGTTGTCCATATAGACAAGACCTTCTTCTGTAAAACCAGGTCGTGCTTCAGCTGAAATGTCATAATACTGTAACATAGTTTCTGCTGATTCACCGGTCCAGGCATCTAAACTATATTGTGAACTTACTATTAATTCTCCGTTCTGGTAATATTTAATAATGTCATTATCCAGATCACCAAGTAATTTCATACTGAACCATTCATCCTGAGGGTAGGTTAGATTCAATTCAGTTCCAGCATACAGAACATCTAATGTACCATCTGCTCTATAGAATATTTCAATTGCAAAAGAAGGATCCCAGGTACCACCAGTTATGATAATACCATGATGTCCACAGTATCCAGCAGGGATATACAACATAGATTCAAAAACATAGGCTCCAGTTTCAGGATTAGGCCAGTGATCTCTGTATATATCACCAGGAGTTCCATCTATTGTAGCTATTTTCAATGATTTATCACCTTCGTAAGCCATTTCTTCAGTTGTAAAAGCATTAGGATTTGGCCATAAAGGTGAAGACCAATAATTTACATTAGCTGTGACCCAAAGATCTGCCTGGAAATCCTCATGGTCCTGGTAATAGGTTTCAACCGGCATAGGAAGTTCCCACATTGCTGTGGCATTCTGATTTACGACCAGTTCTCTGACAGGAAAGGAATTCTTCGTTAAATAAATATATACATTTACTGTATCATTTATCGGGAATTCTATATCGTCATCTGTCCATATTTCATAACCAGGAGCCCAGGCACTTACAGTATAAACTCCCGGTGTCCAAACATCTCCATCGTAGTAACTATCCCATAAATTGATCGATTGAGCGCTACCGTTATTACCAAGTAAAACTTTGATGATGGACCAATCGAAGTTTTCCGGATCATCAACCACCACATCTATATGAATATAAGAGGGAGTATAAATACTCATGAATTCTATATCTAAAATAGTAATTTCATTAGCTATAATTTCAATATCTTCGAAATCAAGTTCAAAACAATCTGTTTGTGTTGCATGAATATCATAAATACCTGCAGGTAGAATTAGCTGATAGGTTCCTGCTTCAGTTCCGTTAGTTTCATAAGTAACTGAACCATCATCCGCAGTTATCACTACAGAGGTAAAAGATCCATAGTTATAGATCTGAGTTAAAGTACCTTCCAGGAATCCGGCATTCTCGATCTGATTTATAGTAATATCCATTCCATTTATTGTCTCACCATCCCCAACTACGACATCTTCAATGATCTCTGTTACATAACCGGCTCTGCTGGCAATAATATCGTACGTTCCCGCTCCTACAGCGAGAGAGTAGAAACCTGTTGAATCTGGATATGTCCCTGTAGATCCTACATCTATAAGTACCTCATCAACTGAACCTATTGTCCCGTTCAGAGTTACAGTTCCTTCTATATAAGATAACTCGGGCAGAAGCAACATGAACATTTTAACCCCATAATTAGTGTCATAATACCAGCCGAACATCATACTTTCGTCACCTGAAACCCAGAAAACAAAATCCAGGAATTGATAATCAGCTGGATAGACTACACCTAGCATATTAAAATAATCATCTGCTCTAACAACTCCCATTCCAGGTTTAAACAAAATTGCAAATTGATCCCAATTCCAGTAATCGATCGTTCTTCCAGCACAAAGTCCTTCATTAGAAACTGTCGAAATTGTTGTAGTCATCCAATCACTCACAATATCAGGCTGGAACATGTCATAAGAACCATCTTCATACCATAAAGCACCCATTGAATTCATATCTCCAGCCATATACTCATCGTTATTACTAAATGCCTTAACTTCACCAGTTACCCAATCCGGGGGAGAAGGTGCAGTTTCATAAGTAACGTTCATCTCATCATCTATTGTCCAGACAGTAGGTATCCAGGAACCATCTTCAGAATCAATCCAGCCGGCAACCTGAGATCCATCGGAATTTACAGCATTGACCCGTCCACTGAGATTATCTTCGGGCGTCAGATCCATGATCTGCCATTCATCAGCATCATCCAGATACCAGATCACTGGAGTTGTACCTCCAGCTGATATCCATTGCATACCACCTAATACAGTTCCAGCTGAATTACAACTCCACACATTTGAAAAGAACATATCACTATTCATACCATATTCGAGATGTGGTAATTCGTGATATACATTATCTGCATCCCAGTAACAGGGAAGTTCATATCCAAGACCAGCATCGATCTTAGATCCGTAAATAAAGCCATTATCATCAATTGCTCCAGCTTCCGCATCGGTATCCACAAATACAACACCCTCATCCTCGGTCCAGTACATCACTCCGCTCCAGGGATAAATATATGCTGCTACTTTAGACCCGTCTGATGTTACACCAGCAGGATTTGCCGATCCCATATCAATCGAATACATTTCACCAACTTCCAGTGCCATCAGAATTGATGATAACAATAAAATAAAAGCCATAAAAACTACATTCCTCTTACTCATAAGACTCTCCTTTTTTGAATTAACATTTAGTTAATTTTCCCTTTTTTAATTTTTAGTTTTTCGAACAATTCAATTAGACTATTTAATACTATTGGTTTAGTTAGAAAAAGATCAATTCTAAAAGATTGAAGTTTTGCCAGAATTTCTGCACTGCTGAATCCGGTAAAAAGAATAGTAAAGGTTTCTGGTTTAATTAGTTTTACATGATTAAGAAGATCTAAGCCGTTGGCATCCTTAAGCATATAGTCAGATGCAACAACATCAAAATCGTTTAATTCAATGGAAGTTCTTGCTGAATCAATCTCACTGTGAGCCTCGATGTTGTAACCTTCAGAGCTCAGAAAGCTTCTCAGGCTTTCCAAACTAAGTAGATCATCATCTACTAATAAAATTCTTATATCACTGTTTTTCATCATGCTAACTTAATACACAATTCCTGTGCCACTCGTTCGCAATACTCGGTTTAGAAGGTCTATCTGATAGATCTACAATGAGTTATCTAATTGCATGCGTAAATCCTCAATCCTCAGTTTCTTTATAATCCGTACTATTGCTATTAAAATTCTGAGAATTATTAAAAAACTGAGAGGGAAATCTCCTCACTTCTTTCGTGTCCATTTGGAAGTTTTCCTCGAAAGCTTCAACCACTAATTTGTTGTATAATTGATAGTTAACAAACTTTTTTAAAATTACTATTTGCAGTTTCCCAAATTGAATTATTACTCAGCTTGAGATTTTGTCTTTGATACTTATATTTTTATTTTGCTTTCCACTTTTTATTTTCATCTGCACCAGCATTGCACCCGTTGCAGCGATAATCATACCCAGACCTTCCTGCAATGTGATCTTTTCACCTAGAAATATCCAGGCAAGAATTGCGATCTGGATAAGCATGGTCCCGTTAATTATGCTGGATTCCATAGCTTTAAGTGTACGCATGGTATGATTCCATAAGGTAAAAGCAAAAGCTGTATTAACAGCTGCTAACCAGAACAGAAAGATCCAGTTCTTCGGACTGATCACAGGAATTCCATTTTGCAGTAATCCGGCTGCCAGCAAAAGAAAAGCACCCATGCCCATACTGATAAATGTCACGATAAGTGGGCTTATTTCATGGGTTCTGTTGATGCTTCTGCCCAGGATCGCAGCAATCGAATTTGCAACTACACCAACTGCCATCACAATTAAACCTATTCCTCTGCTGCCGTTTAGATCAGCTGGAATGAAATAGATGAAAATTCCTGCCATAAAAAGCACGGAACCCGACCACTGAATAATGGAAGGGTGTTCATTTAAAAAAACCATCCCCAATAAAGCTACCAGCAAAGGAGTAAAATTCAACATTAAACTTACAGTTACTGAAGGTAAATAATACAGCCCAAGAAATTGTGCTCCTTGAGTGATAAAGTAGAAAACGATTCCCAGTAAAAGCAGTTTTCGCCAGTTTGCTGAACTGAACCACTCAATTCTCTCCGGTATTTCTTTCTCAGCACCAATGGAATAAATATTAAAAATGCCAGACTATAACGCAGCCCGGCATAAGTTACAGGAGGAATTTCCCCCAGCCCTATTTTTATTAATATAAAAGATGTGGACCACAAAAAAGTAACAAGCAGAGCTTGAAAGATCGACAACAAATGGCTTTTTTTTCTTCTGCCCATTAAATTCCCCGGCCCTCATTGTTAAAACAAATTGCTGCTTTAATTTATTTCCCATTTCAAATAATAATTAAGGAATTAGAATCGAATTTCATTAACTTCTTCTGTCAAGCCCAAACCAATTGAAAGGAAGATTGACAAAAAGCGAGGCAATTTTCTTTACACTTAGTGTATGAGGAAATTGTTAATCTTAGTATTTATGTTTTCAGCAGTTTTATTGAGCAGCCTGGATAAAGTCTACGTTGGCAAGGTTAAATTCCAGGGAAACAATACTATAAGAAATTCTAAGCTGTTGAAAAACTTAAATCTTAAGCCCAAAAATTTCGTGCAGAAACTATTATTCTGGACCAAAGGTTCCGAATACATAGAAGTATTCATGGAAGACGATATTCAGCAAATTATTGCAATTTATCAGCGAGAAGGGTTTTTAAATCCGGTAGTTACTGCAAAAAAAATTATGCATACTTCCGGGAAAAAGATCGACCTGTTCTACGAGATCAAAGAGAATGATCCAGTTCTTGTCGGCAATGTTGATCTTGTCCTGACCAATTCAGATGACCCGGATGACTCTAATATTAATGAATTGCTAACTGCAGGAATTTCTGATTTCCCCTTACAACAAAACACCAGATTCAAGGATACTAACATATTCAATACAAAAAAGAAGATCTCTGAAATTTTACTTAACAATGGTTACCCTTCACCTGAAATTTTTCATGAGATCAATCTACGTGAATCTCTGCAGTTTGCAGATGTGACCTATGAAATAGATCAAGGCAGATCATGTCATTTCGGGGATATCAATATATCCGGTAATAACCGAACTCCTTCCGAGATAATTTTAAAGCAGGTTTCATTTAACGGAGAACTTTTTTCCCAGACTCAGCTGCAGGAAACCCAGCGCCGGATCCAGCAACTGGGTGTTTTTCAATTCGTTACCATGAAAAGCCTGCTGGATCAGATCGAATCAGATCGCTTACCGGTCGAAATTCTGGTTAAAGAATTACCGGAATGGTCTGTAAAGTTTGGAGTAGGATATGGTCTTGAAGACCGCTTCAGGACATCTGTTGATATTCTTAAAGTAAATTTCCTGGGCGGAGCCCGAAAAGCTAATCTATATATGAAACACTCTTATCTTGAACCTTACAATATCAGTTTAAAGATCACGCAGCCGGCTTTTCTGGGACCATATGGTTCCCTTTCGCTTAAACCATTTTTTAAAAAAGAAAATGAAAAAGCGTACGATCTGGAAAGTTTTGGTACCAGTCTTACTTATCAAAACTTAATTACACCCTATTTAAATGGATTCATCAGCTATAAATTTGAACGAAGTACCATAGATCTCATTGATGAGGATGAAGATAACCTTCTTAATAAGTACTATAATAAATCTGCTGTTTCCCAGGGCTTATCTTACGACAACTCTTCTCCTGCTTTTTATCCTGCCAAAGGTTTCGCTGCTTCCTATACCACTACTCTATCAGGACTTAAACTCAGAAGTGAATACCACTATTTACAGGGTCTGGTAGATATTAGAAAATACAAACAGCTCTTTACCGATCTTGTTTTAGCTGGCAAGGTTAAGCTGGGAGCCATGAAACCGATCTGGGGAGACGAACTCACACCGGTGGAAGAAAGATTCTATGCAGGAGGAAGCTCTTCCCTGAGGGGTTGGGGCAGAAGTGATGTAGGACCCAAAAATGAGAATGGAAATCCGGAAGGCGGCAACAGCTATCTGGAATTTTCCCTGGAAACCAGACAGAGAGTTTACGGCAACCTTTACCTGGTTCTATTTCTTGATGCAGGTAATGTCTGGTCAGATTACGCTAGTTACGATCTTAATGATCTGAAGTATTCACCCGGGCTCGGGCTCAGATTCAAAACCCCTATCGGACCAATAAGACTTGATGCGGCTCAGCCGATCTGGGATAAAAATAAACGGATCCAGGTGCATTTAAGTATCGGGCAGGCCTTCTAATGAAAACAACCAGAAGAATCTTTGCTGTATTTTTAATTGTAGTTTCTTTATTATTGCTTTTATTGTTATTTACCCAAACAGGTATATTCAAAAATCTGGTCCGCAACCAACTGATAAAGCAGGTTAACAGAAATCTGGTGCAGGCAGAATTCAAACTGGAAGCAGTAAAGGGAAGTTTTTTAAATTCGATCATTCTGGAAAAAATATCATTAGAATCAGAAGATCAAACCATACTTTCCATTGAAAATATCTCGCTTAAATATAAATTAATTCCTTTACTGAAAAAAAGGATAGTCATAGAATCATTAACAGTTAATGGAATTTATATTTCTTTGCAGGAAATGGCACCGGGAAGCTGGAATTTTACACGGATCTTGCCCCCACCGAAACCAGCAGATGAAAGCATCCAGACCACCCAGACCCAGGATACGACAATCGCTTGGGAGATTCAGTTACAGGATCTAACCATTAAAGATCTTAACGTAATCATAAATTTGTTGGATCAGAATCAATATGTTCCGGCTGATATAAATAATCTGAATCTGCAGTTAACCGCTTCCTATCTGCAGAATGAACTTGATCTGCAGGTAATGGATTTCAATTTTCATACTTCAGATCCCGATTTCAACTTAAAGAATTTAACCTTCAACTGCACTCTTAAAGATAATCTGTTGGCAGTTTCCATGCTGAAACTGGATACAGAGCAAAATCATTTTGAAGCTTTTGCCAATTATCAATTGAAAGAAAACTTACTTGAATCATTAGGTCTGGAAGTTCAACCTTTATATTTGAATGAATTCCAGCAATTTTTACCTGAATTGCCGATTAAAGATCTTCCCCTGATCTTTCTGAAAACTGATCTGGTAAAAGATCATTTAAATTCAGAGATCGTTCTGGTACTTCAGGAGCAATCTATTTCCCTCAACGCTTCTGTAGATTCGCTCTTCACGGTTCCCAGCTATAATTCTGAAATCTCCTTTAAGCAGGTAAATATCCAGGACTGGTTGAAAAACATAGAACTGGAATCACATTTAAATCTGGATCTGCAGATAAATGGTCTGGGACTGGATCCATTAACGATGAATGGATCTGTTAAGCTGATCTCTTCTGAATCAACTATTCAAGGTAAAAACATAAAAGACCTTACCCTTAAGGCAGAAAAAAATGGAGACCAGGCAGATGTAGACCTGCAACTGGACAGTTTTGCTGGTGCTATAGATCTGCAGGGGCAGCTTAGAAAATTATTCGATACCCCGGAATTCTCTCTGCAGGGAATTATAAGTGATCTCGATGCAGGTAAAATCTCCGGAGATGATAATTTATCTTCTGATCTTAATTTTTCTTTCAATTTATCAGGAAAAGGAAAGGGATTGAATGATCTCGAATCTGATTTTATTCTTACCTTTACACCTTCAAGATTTGGAGATCTGAAATTCAATTCATTAATAACAGATGCCTATTACCGGAACGGCCAATACAGGCTAGATCAATTTTCGGCTGATATTTCCGGATTAATTATAGATATCACCGGCAGCGGTCGATACAATGGCGATCATGACCTCAGATATTCCCTGCACGCCAACGATCTCAGTTCTCTGAACGAGTTTACGAAAATAGATGATCTCAAGGGAAAAGTCAGTCTGACTGGTTCGGTAAAAGGAAATCCGGATTATCTTTTTAACAATTCAGTTCTAACGGTTTCCAAGCTTGAATTCAACGATATTTTGCTGGATTCACTTAGTCTGGGTCTATATGGAGCAAAAAAAGCTGACATTATAGACCTGGATAGCAAACTGAAATTATCCGGAATAAAACAGGGAGACCTGATAATAGATGATGTAGAATTATTTTCTCAAGGTGATCTATCTCAATTCAAAAATCAATTAACCATAAGAGCCGATTCGATCGACTTTTACTCTGAAAATACCGTTATATTAGAAGATGGCGTTACTATTGAACTACCTTACATCTCATTAAACCTTGGCCAACTTCATCTTACTACCGCCCACGATTCTGCCAGATTCAGAATGGATGATAATGGCTATAAAATTGATAATCTATTACTCACAAACGGAGCTGGCACACTCTTCATCAATGGATTTTATACTTTGGATGATTTTGCTGACATTAAGTTAAATTTATCTGATCTGGATATCTCTCAATTAAACCGATTCCAGATCATTCCGTTTCAGATACAGGGAATTCTGAATTTCGATACTGATCTGAAAGGTTTTTTATCCGATCCGGTATTGAATTCAGAGATCAATGTACTTAATCCTCAGATCAACGAATATCTGTTGCAGAGCCTGCATGCCGATCTTAATATCAGCAACCTTTTGCTGACAAGTGACTTCCAGATCGTGCGCAATGAACATGAAAGTTTAATCGGTTCAGCTGAGTTTCCGGTTAACCTGAATCAGGGGCAAAGTATTATTACTCAGGATGCTCCCCTTAAAATTGACCTGTTGGCGAAAGATCTGGAATTACGTTTTATAGAAGAATTTGCCTCCCAGTTTAAGAATATCAATGGCATCCTGAATCTTGATTTCAAGATCCGCAATACACGGCAGGATCCGAAATTTTCGGGATTATTGACACTAAGCAAGGGAGTTGTCGACTTCCCGGATTTGGGACTTAAATATGACGATATTGTGCTAAATTCATCATTCAATAACGACTCTCTTTATATAAACAATTTTTATGTTAAAGGTGGAAAAGGATACTTAAAAGCCACCGGTTATGCTAATTTCAATCAGTTTCTAACAGAAAAAAACGGTACTTTTGGAATTAATATCACAGCTGATGATTTCCATGCTGTAAATCAAAAGAATCTGGAAATTTTAACCGACCTGAATGTTGATCTAAAAGGTAGTACCGATAAACCGGTTTTCTCTGGTAAAGTAGAGATAACCCGTTCAAAAATCAATCTGGATCACTTCAAGAAGAACAAATCTTCTACTGGTAATTTAACAGAACCTCTGCTGATCCAGGCTTTAGCTGAAAAAGGATCTGAAGGAGCTGCTGTTAAAACAGCTAAAAAAAATAAACCTGATATAGTGAAGAATCTTACCGGCAAAATGAAGATCAAAATACCCAAGAACACCTGGATCAGAAATAAGGATATGAACATTGAAATATCTGCTGACCTGGAAGTTCTGAAAACAGGCAGTTATTTTGAGTTTTTTGGCTATGTAAAAACAATCCGGGGGAATTATGACCTGTACGGTAAGAAGTTCACCATCTCCGAAGGATTGATCAGCTTCAACGGTGGTGAACAATTAAACCCCAATTTAGATCTGATAGTAGAAAATATCTTTCGCGATATTAACAGAAATAAACGGATCATGGAGATCCAGCTGACCGGG
The DNA here is from genome assembly GCA_942491655.1 of Cloacimonadaceae bacterium (SeqCode). Classification (GTDB taxonomy): domain Bacteria; phylum Cloacimonadota; class Cloacimonadia; order Cloacimonadales; family TCS61; genus SDB. Next base: position 100,255 of record CALOBL010000018.1, on the reverse strand, counting down.
AATGCTCTTAATCCTGAAATTAAATTTTTCTTAGATAATGAAACGATCTCAGAAGCAGACGCTGTTTCCTTCCTGCTGTTCGGAAAGAGTAATAATGAGATCAGTCAAAGCGAAAAATCTCAGGTCTCAAATTATGGACAGGCAGATTTTGCCACAACTTTTCTGGCTAAAGAGATCGGCAGCAGAATTACAGACCAGATCGCTAAAAAGCTTAATCTTAATGTAATCGAATTTTCCGGCGGAGATAATCTTAAATCTGGTTCAATACTAATTGGGAAGTATATTACAAACGATCTTTTTCTGAGTTATCAGAAAGAATTTTCACTGGACCAGTCCAAGGAGATCGTACCCGATAAAGTTGCCATGGAATATGAGATAAGCCGATATTTCTCTCTGCAGGCATCACGGGGAGATGAAAAATCAACAGGTATTGATTTATTTTGGAAATGGAAAAAAATAAATAAGGAGCAGTAAATGATCACAAAACAGGAAATAATCTCAGCACAACAAAAATGGGCAGAAGGTCTGGTAAAAATGGGAGCCCTAAAAGGTGACTCTGAAAAATGTCGGATTGCAGCAGAAAATATGATCAATGAACTTTATGCCTACGATATAGGAGAGGTGTTATTCAAACCCACCAAAGCATCTGAAATCCAATTCAGGGTAACAATGGAGGGTGCCAGATCATATTTTATTGGAGGTGACCCCTATTTTACAGGAGATAATGGTTTTGCCCTGCAGCCGTGGAAACAGGTACGATTCGTAAATGCCGGGATGATCATGGAAGGAGATAGAGCATTGGCCATGGGTAATTATTTCTTCACTGATAAAGATGGAATCGAAATAAAAGTTGAATTTACCTTCGGTTATGTAAAAGATAATAATGGAAACCTGAAAATAGATCTGCACCATTCTTCGCTGCCGTATAAAGCCTAAGCAGACTGGACTTCAGCTGAAGGCAGGAGTTCAGAATACCATAGAAACAAACTTCGGAAGGTTCAAAACCGTTCCGAACGGGGCTTAAAGGGAAAAACCTTCCGAAGGGTGATAAATGAGTGCAACTATTGCTCGGTCTTAAACTTGGATATTGGGCGTTGGATATTCATGATTGGATATTCTCCTAATCCACCATCCGTAAGGACGCTGACCACTGCGGAAGTGGCTTTGAAAACCCTGAAAAGATTTGCTCGTTCCTAAACTTTTACCGGGGTGCATACCCTGGCCGTTTAGGAATGCTAAAAACAATAAAGAGTTAAGGTTACTAAACAGGGCATGTTATTCAACACCAGTTAGTCAACGGAGCAAGCAGGTTAAAAGCTTAGTTACAAGCGTAAACTTGGACATTGGGGCTTGGCTATTCATGATTGATTATTGAGATCGCTTGTTTCAAAATCCAATAACGAATAATCAATTTCCATTGGGGAAGTTCTCTGCAAAATTTGGAATTTGGGACTGGCTAAAATCTAGTTATCCTACCAGTCACCTGATATTTGAAAACCATTATTATCAATTTTACCCTGATTATCAAAAACTGCAGTTATCCTGGCATTATATGTGTTAGGCCAGGGATTTCCTTCTCCGTATTCTTTGGAGGAAGCTATGATCTTCAAACGATCATTGAAATACCATTCAATATAATAAATAACATTATTCGTTTCAACCTTCACAGCTCCCGGTGAATTACCCGCAACGTGAGTTGATTTTTCTGCGCCAATCGGTGTAAATCCAATATATGTACCCTCACCCCCACCATACAATTTTGGCATTCTTCTGTACTCCAAACCCTGCATCATATATTGATTTATCATACTTATGATCTCATTTCTATGACTCTGAATATACTGGTTTTCAACCATCTGCATACCTACCGCTACAGCAAGTCCAATAATAATGACAGACAGTACTAAAAATAATATCTGGCTAGTTCCCATTTTTTTTCCTTACATACTTTATTATTATAATTTCAGGTTTAAAGAAAATTAATTAATAAAAACATTCAAGTTTTTTCTTAGAATGTCATTTGCTGACTGTTTAACCTCATTCGATACAGTATTCAGTTATGGAAGATTCATGTATTGTTAGTTGATCAATACTATTTTCAAACTGAGCCTTCTACAAGCAAAGAGTAAGCCCTGTTGAGGTATAAAATGAGAATGACACCTTTTATAGAGGTTTAGAGGTTTAGAGGTTTAGGGTCTATCAGGCATTCGAATTCCTATTCGTTCTTATCACAAATTTGTCCTCTACAATTTTCATTTTTCATTATTCATTAAAATTATTATACTACTTCAGGTTTAGTTTTTATTTTGACACAATTTGATCCTCCACCAATTTTCTGAGTTAGCTTTCAGCACAGAATAGAGGCGAAGAAGTCAGCTAAAGAGCACATAATTGAAGTACCTGTTTTTGTAAGTAGATTATGATATCATTGATCCAGTAAAACAGAATGATCTAATAAGAAAGTACAAGAACAGTATCTTAAAAATTTGTGAGAAAATGTAGATGAAATATCCGCGACAATTTTGTAGAATTTTTCGGGGATATGGACATTATGAGCATTTAAAGAGTGAGATTTATTGGAGATTTCTTAAAGTGGTTTGAAATTTAAAGAATCAGTTTTTTTAAAATTTAAAGAAGAAGAGAGTAAAAATGCCAGATCAAGCAAAAGATAATCTAAACGAAGGTTCTACAATAGCATTGTATAAGTATGAAACAATTACTTTTGAACTATTAAAATTTCTTGAAAATCAGAGAGATTTAACAAGAATTTCTAGAAGAATTGCTTGTGAGAGTACAATTCAATATACAAATAAAAAGTCACAAAATGAATTTCTTTTTCAAATTGGCTGGAATCAAACAAATGCTGAGATTGATCGAAAGAAAATTATTCTTTGGAAATCAAACCGGATCGATAATTTTAAATGCGTTCCACTTTCGGAAGTTAGTTTTAATTGGGTAGAAAATGGTTAAATCAAAGTTTCAGAAGTATATATTTTTGTGTATCTATATATTAACTCTATATGCTATTCAAGCGCCTATTTCATTAAATGCTTCAGATATAAATACAGAAGCTTCAAAACTCGATAGTGCTAATTACTCAAATGCAAAATTAGTAAATGCCAGGTTAGTATTTGATTATGAAGTGCTTGATTTACCCAACAATGAAAGTATAGATTTCTTTAGTACAAATTATTTGCATAAGCTAAGTAACTGGCTTTATCTTGGTCTTGGTATTCATGCACCACTCGTACATGGAAATTATGGTGGATTTATGGCATTAAATGTAACAGCCCATTTAGAAAGAAAATTTTTATCAAAAGTATTAGTAAATGCGGGTATTTCATTTGGGGGTGGAGGTGGTGGAGAGAGTATTAGTCATAGTATAGAATTCTCCGGCTCAGGAACTTTTGTAAAAAGCTACTTTGGTCTTGGATATGAATATTATAAGGACGCTTATATAGGTTTAAATTATGTGAACTTTGAGTTTGAAAACTCATTGATAAAGAGTAGCCAATTAAGTGTTTTTGTTCACTTTCCAATTTCCTATTTGATTTTGCCTTATTCAGAGGATGGGAAAAAACAACACACATCAAATAACAAAGTTTACTTTTCTGAAAGCTTTTTATCAATAGGTTTAAATAACATTTTTCAGATTAATCCAAAGTCGAGTAATAAAGAAGTCATAAATACTTTTTCATTAGAGTATGCTCATTCAATTTCTAAATATTTCTATTTTGTGCTGCAAGCTGATGTTGGTTATAAGGGTCTGCCTTTATATAATCAACTTTTGCATGGATTAGGTCTAAAGTATAGTATCAATCCAAAAGTAAATATCTACAATCAACTATCAATTGGTTCAGGAGGTTTTGCGCCTAGCCTGATTGATACAAATTCCGGTTTATTGGTTTATTCTAAGATTTCTTTGGAGTATTTGTTAGGTGAGGATATTGGCTTGTTGATTTCTTCGGGTTATCTATTTGCTCCTACAGGAACATCAAAAAATGCAACATGTGGACTTGAATTGAACTATCATTTAACTAACAATCTTTATAATAAAAACTCTAAAGAAACTAATGAACATACACTTAAAAAAGTTCGTATACATCTCTTTCCACAGGTTGAATTTAATGTAAATTTAGCTACAGGAAAGCATCACAATATCAACCTGTTATCTGCCCAATTAGATAATTCAATCAATAGTAATTGTTATTTTGCCTCGCAAGTAAGTATCGCGTATAATGACTACAAAAGATATCCTGGATATGGAGAGTTACTATTTGGATTCGGCTATCAAAAGAATCTTGGATTGTTCGAGTATATGCTGCAACTACAATTAGGTGCAAATGTTCATGGATTAATATTTAAGCCTACTTTCGCATTAAACTTTTCTTTAAGTGATTATTATGCAGTTTACCTGCAAGCCGGTAAAACAATATCAGTAAATGCGATGAACTTATATAATGAAGATCAATCTTTTAATGCAAACTCTGTTGGCTTGGGTGTGACGTATCACTTTTCTTTTTGACATCCAATTCAATGCATGTTACTAATAATAGTAGCCTGGGGGTTGAGTGGTTAAGAGGTTAAGAGGTTTAGAAGTTTAGAGGTTTAGAGGTTTAGAAGTTTAGAAGTTTAGAAGTTTAGAGTCAATCAGGCATTCGAATTCCTCTTCGGAATCCGGACATTAGCTTCTCAGCAAAGTAAATAATATGATGAAATTATTACATAAAATATACTCAAAATTTATTCTCGTGATTAGAGGAAATAAGTTAATTACTTACTTCCTTTTTGGATTTGCACCAAAGAATTCTATTTATAAACAACATTGGGATTGGACAACTTTAGTTGTAAAAAAAACCTTAAAAAAAATGTCTAAACCTGACTCTAAAATTTTGGACATGGGAACTGGACCTTTTGCGATATTAGCAATTTATGCTAAAAATATATTAAATTGTAGCAAAGTTACAGGAGCAGATTTTTGTGAAGAATTATTAGAAAATGCAATGCAGTATAATAATTCTGGACAAATTCAGTTAATTCATAGTGATTTATTTGAACAAATTAGAGATCATTATGATATAATAATTTTTAATGCTCCTTATATTGATGAAGTTTTCGGTAAAAAATTAGGAGTAATAAAGAACAAACTATCACAAAAAAGATGGAGCGGTGGAAATAACGGGATTCAAACGATTGAGAAGTTTCTTATTGAGTTAAAGGAATATTTAAATCCAGATGGTAACGTTATCTTAGGAGTAAATAATTTTTATATTAAAACTGAATTGGTGGAAAAAATAATTAATGATAAAGGTTTTCACTTGTTAAATAAGTTTTATAATAAATTTACTAAAGCTTGTGCTTATGTAATGGAAATTGGAAAAAATAATGACTCGTTGCAGTAAATGCTTATTAACGGATTCATTATCTGGCAGTAACTTTAATCATAAGGGAGAATGTTATTGGTGCAGAACAAATTTTCCAAATTATAAACCTAAAGGGATTGGCGAATTAAAAAGAAAAATTGAAGAAAACATTAAGTCAAAAAGTAACATCGATTGTTTAGTTGGTTTAAGCGGTGGCAAAGACAGCTCGTTTGCCTTAATGAAACTTAAAAAAGAATTTAATTTGCGGGTGGAAGCATTTATTTATATTCACGAAGGTTCAACACAATTTTCAATAGATAATGCAGAATCATTATGCCAGGAATTGGATGTCAAATTGCATAAAGTTTCATTAAAAAATAATGCTCATTTAAAATCATTCCATAGTTTTTTTAAAGCCTGGATTGATTCACCAACAACAATAAAGGCAGGCATGACTTGTGTGGCATGTAAACACTTACATATTTTAGGACTTGAAATTGCCAGGCGAGAAAATATCCCAATGATAGTTTGGTCGACCAGTCCTCTTGAATATTCCCCATTTCTAGCAGTTTCATATAAACCAAGTGAAAATAATCAATTCAAGCGTGAAAGTCTGTTCAAAAGTGCTGGATTGCTTCTAAAAGAATCAATATCTTCTCCAAAATTAACTTCCGGAATTTTACGAAACTTCAAAACAAGTTATTTGGGAAGCTTAGCTGCTTTCCCTACTTCCGGATATCTTAAAAAAAAATATCCCAATATTTCTCCAATTATGTTTTATGATTATTATAAATGGAACCCTCAAGAAATTATTAAAGAATTAGAAACTAAAACAAATTGGAAGATACCTGAATATATTTCAGATGATTGGCATTCAGACTGTACCTTTAATATTTTTAAAGAATATATGTTTCAAAAAATGTTAGGAGTAAGCTATACGGACGCTCATTTAAGTAATCAAATTAGATACGGAATTATTTCAAGAGATGAAGCTGTTATTCAGCTAAAAAGAAGCAAAACGAAGTTGCCTTTTCAACTAAAAGAAGCCTTAAAATCTCTTAACATGGAATATTTATCCGAAAAAATAGACTTTGATTGCTTTAAAATGGAAGCTTAATAATGAACATATTAGGCATTAATGCTTTTGGTCAAAATCCTTCAGCGTGTTTATTAGTTGATGGTAAACTTGTAAATTTTTCTCATGAAGAAAGGTTTAACAGATTAAAAGGTTCGCATAGTTTATTTCCTTCTCAAGCGCTAATGTGGTGTCTAAAAAATAATAATATTGTATTGCAAGATATTGATTATATCTCTTTTAATTGGGATTGTAAGAAGTATCCTTTTCAAATGGTTAGAAGTTTAGTAAAAAGCAGATTCTCTCAAAATAAAACAATCTTTAAATCAAAATCAAAGCTTAGAAAAAATGGTTCGGTTATTAATCTTTTAAATCATCTTGTATCTTATGATCCCAAATTAATTAAAGAAAAAATTCATGATAATTTACGGATATCTGGTCATGAAGGAGAAATTCCGAAAATAATTTTTGTAAATCACCATTTATCACACGCCTATCAAGCATATTATCAATCAGATTTTCTGGATTCATTAGTTTTGGTAGCAGATGGACACGGAGAAGAAAATTGCATTAGTGGATACGAGGTTAGAAATGGAAAATTCAGCAAAATAGTTGAATACAATATTCCTGATTCTTTAGGCTGGTTTTATGGCTCTATTACTGCTTATTTGGGGTTTCATGCAAATCGTGATGAAGGTAAATTAATGGGTTTGGCTGCTTTCGGAGAGAAAAGGAGAAAGAATAATCCTTGGATTGAACGATTGGATAAATTAATTTATGTAAAAAATAATCATTTAAATTTTGACCCTGAATTTTTAAAATATGGGAACAATGAATATCATCCAAGATATACCGATCTTTTAGTTAAATTTATTACTTCTTATGATTCCAAAATGGCTCCGATTAGTCTTAATAAATTAGTTTCGCAGGATGGGAATTTAATAAATAAATATTTATTGGATAGATATATTGATATTGCTTATGCTGCTCAACTTAAGTTAGAAGAAGCACTGATTTGTATTGTAAAAGAAATGATCAAAAAAACAAAAATTACTAAACTTGCTTATGCCGGAGGTGTTGCTTTAAACTGTAAAGCAAATCGTGCTATTCTTGATAATTCAGGTATTACTGAACTATTTGTTCATCCTGCATCTTCTGATGATGGTTCATGTATTGGAGCTGCGTTTTATGTCGCAAAAGAATGTGGTGAACCAGTAAGAAATATTTTAAAAAATGTTCAAATTGGCCCATCATTCTCAAACGATTTAATTCTTGAAACAATAAAACAAGCAAACCTAAAGTTTGATCATACAGATAATGTTCCATTAACAACTGCAAAATATTTAGAAGAAGGCAATATAATGGGGTGGTTTCAAGGAGGTTCTGAAATGGGACCAAGAGCATTAGGAGGCAGAAGTATAATTGCTTCGCTAAATGATCCTAATGTAAAACAGAAAATTAATGAAAGAGTAAAGTTCAGAGAAGTTTGGCGGCCATATTGTCCTTCAATTTTAGCTGAAGAGCAAGCAAACTACGTTAAAAATTCCGTAAATAGCCCGTTTATGATTCTTGCTGCTAATGCTAAAGATAAACTTAAGAATATGGCTCCTTCAATTGTCCATGTGGATAATTCTGTTCGTCCTCAAACGGTTGACAAAGAATCAAATGCCCTTTGGTTTGATATGATTTTTCAGCAAACAAAACTTACAGGAATACCTATGATTTTAAATACATCATTCAATGTTAGAGGTGAACCAATTGTAAATTCTCCTAGAGATGCAATTAGAACTTACTGTTCCTGCGGTCTTGATAAACTTGTAATTGGTAATTACATCCTCTCGAAATAAAGGGAACTTTAATGGTAAAAAAAAAGTTTCATTTTACTATTGATTTAGATTGGATACCTGGTTCAGAAAAAAGTATGGGAAGAATTTTTGAACTAATTGAATTGTACAATATTAAACCAACATTTTTTTTTACGGGTAGATTTGCTGAAAATTATCCTGATATACTTTCCGAATGTGTAATAAAAAAATATCAAATAGGGAATCATGGCTGGGCACACGGCAAAGATTCTAATGAGAATTTTGGGAGTAATGTTGATATTGATATTCAACGAAAATTGTTATATAAATCTATGGAAGTAATTGAAAAGATATCTGGTATTCGAACGAATATTTTTCGAGCACCCAGAATGATTATTTCAAATACGACATTTCAGTTATTAAATGAATTAAATTATAAAATTGATTCTTCCATTGCATCAAGACGATTTGATTTTGGTTTTGGATCTATCAATAGTCTCAAACATTTTCAATCCCCGCAACAGCCTTATTATATACAAAAAAAGGGAATGAGTAAAAAAATTTTGGAAATGCCTCCATCCTCTTTCTTTTTTCCACTTAATATGAGGTTACTGCGAACATTCAATTTTTGGATAGTTGAAAAAATTTTAAATAATATAGAGAGAAATACAGCTTCGATAGTTTTCTACTTACACCCAACAGAATTCGTTTTTGCGCACGATATGGAAATACCAAAAGGTGAAAATATGAATTTCTACAAAAATTGTTCTCCAAAGAATTTTAAAAAATTAGAACATTTTTTACAAATTGTTTTAACTAGAAAATATAAATTTAATTACTTGTGATTCAAATTGAGAAACTAGCAATTAGCTACTTGCTGGAAAAGATTGACGTGACAGCTTATGGTATTATCATAATTGTAGGTACAACGTTTTGGATAGGAATTATTATAACTCGCATAAGGCTTTGATTAAAAAGAAAAACGATAGAAACAGAATGACACAGCAAAGAATTTGATGAGAAATTATGCCACTAAGAAGCATGTTGGCAGTCTGGTCTCGTGGTGCTTTTATCCGGAATCATACCGATTCAGGGATTAGTGGTTTGTTCGGGCTGGATCATTCTGATTCCGCTGCACACGCCAAACAGTATTAACAACTAATTAAGGATTAGAAAGATGAAAAAAATTGTAATTTCTCTTGGCTTCTTAATAATTTCAATTTTTGTGCTTGCTCAAACTCCACCTGACACCCTTTGGACAAAAACATTTGGTGGCAATTTTACAGTTCATTCTGTTTCCACTCAAAAAACTTTCGATGGTGGGTTCATCACATTATGTAATGCAAGTTCCGAAGAAAATGGGCATCCCGATATTTTGATAATAAAAACTGATGAGAATGGAAACGAACAATGGCAGCAAATTTATGGTGGTGTTGAAACTGAATATGCAGGAGATATTAAACAAACTACCGATGGAGGGTTTGTAATTGTTGGAACAACACAATCTTATGGTTCTTATTATAACAAGATCTGGCTGATTAAAACTGACGAATTTGGCAATCAGGAATGGAGCCAATTATTTGGAAATTATGATAATCGAGGTAAATCAATAATCCAGACATCTGATGGAGGATTTATAATTGCAGGTTCAACATGGATTACGGATAATAATAATTATTTTGATGCATTGTTAATTAAAACGGATGAAAATGGCAATCAGGAATGGAGTCAAACATATGGAAATTCCCTTTGGGATGAAGTTCTCTATATTAATCAAAATGAGAATAACGAATACCTGGTCTGTGGTTTGCAACAAGAAACACAAGGATGGTTCTTCAAAACTGATTCATCAGGTAATGTAATATGGTCTCAAACTTTTTCAGTTTTGGGACATACTTATATTTCTCAATTTATTGAGACAAATGACCAAGAATATATTTTAGTAGGTAATACATACTCTACTGAAAGTGACATCCTGGTAGTAAAAACAAATGAAAATGGAAATGAAGTTTGGATTCAAACATTTAACGGAAACAATGACGCTTCCTCATCATCAATTTGTAATGCAATAAGCGAAGGTTATGTGATTTCCGGAACAACTTCTAATGAAATCTGGTTGCTCAATATCGATAACGAAGGTGAAGAAATCTGGAATCAGACTTATAGTTTTGGGGCGACATGCAACAGTACTTATATTCAAAACATTGATGATGGATATATTGTTTCAGGCTCCTTTCTGCCAATTGACAATGATTATATGAATTGTTTGTTGATGAGGTTAAATTCTGAAGAAGTAGATTTAAGTGAGAACTTGGCAGAAATTGAGAACCATAAATTAGACAACTACCCCAACCCTTTCAATCCAACAACAATAATTGAGTTCTCAATCCAAAATGATTCTAAAGTTGATCTTTCGATTTTCAATATCAAAGGCCAAAAAATAAAAGCATTGTTTAACGATGAAATAGATAAAGGAAATCATTCAATTAGTTGGAATGGCACTGATGATTTGGGAAATGCTGTAAGCTCTGGTGTTTATTTTTATATGTTGAGAGTTAACGAAGATACCGATATTGTGAAAAAATGTTTGTTGTTAAAATGAGCGATGATGCCACTAATAAACAGTTCCACATTCGAGCATGAAGAAAAGTTGGATGATATTTTGCACACACCGAGCCATTAGTCGCAACTTATAAAAGGAGGAGAATGTGAAAAAGTTAATATTCGTAATTATTGTTTTAGTTAATTGGCTTTTACTTTTTTCTCAAACAGTAATTCCAGGTGGTGATGTTTCAGGAAATTGGTTAATAAATGGTTCTCCTTATTTAGTTGAAGGAGAAATAACAATTCCAAATGGAAAACATTAGCAATTGATCCTGGTGTAATTAAATTCCAAGGCTTATAATTCACATCTATGGAAGATTTGGTAGGTCTCACTGTACTATTGTTTTTACAGCACAGATGCAGAAGGTTGGTATTTAAGATTTTGGAATACAAGTTCAAACGGACAGGACAGTTCAAGAGTTGTTCATTGTGATTTAAGGCTTGGAAAAGCAACTGGAGAAGAATCTGAAAAATAGGTGGAGCAATTATTTAACACACTGTATTCTGTACAGAATTCTTAATCCAAAAATACCGCGGAATCACATGGTGGTGTTCCACTGCTCTAATTCCAGCCCGAGTCTGGTAAATGTTACATACAGGAAATTATGTTATTGGTGATGACTACTCATGAGGTGGACTTTCCTGTACGGAAAATTCGAATCCGAGTTTAGAAAATGTTACTATCAGTAATAATATTGTTCATTACGGTTCTCATGCTTATGGTGGAGGTCTTTACTGTTCTGACTCCGATCCGATTCTGGAAAATGTTACTGTTAGTGGTAATTTTGCGGAAGGTTATGATACCTATGGTCATGGAATCTACCTTACAAATTCAAACCCAGTATTATTCAATGTTAATATCACCGGAAATTATTTTGATTCATCTGGTGGTTCTGGTGGTGGTATTTTGTGTTATTCCACCCAAGTTTATAGATGTAATCATTACTGGGAATCAGGCTCATTATGGTGGTGGAATCAAGTGCGACTCCAATTCCAACCGACTTTAGCATGTTACATCCTGGAAATTATGGATATGATGCAGGTGGTGGAATTTACTGCGGAGGATCCAGTCCGAGTTTAGAGAATGTTACTGTCAGCGATAACACTACAAGTCATTATGGTGGAGGTATTTATTTAATTAGTAACTCTAATCCGATTTCACAAATAATTATTAGTGGAAATAATCTTCTCGTTATTTTGCTGAAGGTGGTGGAATCTATTGCTCTGATTCTAATCCAAGTTTTGCAAATGTTACTATCAGTGGAAATAATTCTGAGAAGTATGGTGGTGGAATTTATTGTAATAACTCCAATCTGAATTTCAATACATTAGATCGCTGTAATATCTACTTAAACTATGCCGGAATAGGATGCGATTTATTTGTTTTCGACTCTACAAATGTAAATGTTATTGTTGATACATTTACTGTTCTTGAGCCTGATGAGAATTATGCTTTTCCAATCAATAATTTTACATTTGATATTCAATATTCTAAAGTCGAGCAAGTAAACCAAGACTTGTATGTAAGTCCTGATGGTTCGGATGATAATGGCGGTTTAATTGCCGATGACCCATTACTTACAATTTGTTACGCACTTACAAAGATAATTTCAGATAGCATTAATACGCATACAATACATCTTTCGAATGGAAGATATTCATCTTCACAAACTGGAGAAATATTCCCCATAAATTGTAGAAGTTATATATCTTTGCTGGGAATGGAAGAACATAATACCATTTTAGATGGAGAAAACTTAAGTAAAATATTTTTTTGTTATAATGATAATAATTTTTCTATTGAAAATTTAACAATTCAGAACGGTTCTTCGCTTTATGGTGGTGATGGTGGTGGTATTCACTGTTCTTTTTCCAGTCCGAGTTTAGAAAAAGTTACCATCAAAAATAATCACGCCGCTGATGGTGGTGGGATTTACTGTTATTATTCGAATCCAATTTTAAAAGATGTTACTATTTTTGGAAATGATGGAAATACGGCTTGCGGAGGTATTTACTGTTCTTATTCCAACCCAAGTTTATCTAATGTAATTATTTATGGAAACACTTCTTTATTGTATGGAAGTTGTATTTCTTGTTCAAATTCCAATCCAATTCTGGAGAATGTTACTATTAGTGAAAATTCAACTTATGCTAATTATGGTTGTGGATTTTATTGTGCTTCTAATTCCAATCCAATATTAACAAACTGTATTCTTTGGAATAATTCTCCTCGAGAAATTGCATTCTGGTATTCTGGAGCACCAAATATAATCATAATTTCATATTCGGATATTCAGGATGGAGAAGCTGGAATTGAAACAAATGATAACGGGATTGTTAATTGGCTTGAAGGAAATATAGATACAGATCCATTGTTTGCAGATCCGCAAAATGGAAACCTCCATTTGACTTGGGCTAATTTTCCAATTCCCGATTCTACAATGTCTCCCTGCATAGACGCCGGAGATCCAAATTCTATTTTTGATCCGGATGGAACAGTTGCTGATATGGGAGCATATTATTATGATCAGGGAACTGGAATAGATAATTACGAATTACAAATTTTTAAATTCAAATTTAATAACTACCCCAACCCTTTCAATCCAACAACAATAATTGAGTTTTCAATCCAAAATGATTCTAAAATAAACCTATCAATTTTCAATATCAAAGGTCAAAAAATAAAAACATTGTTTAACAATGAAATAGATAAAGGAAATCATTCAATTAGTTGGAATGGCACTGATGATTCGGGAAATTCTGTAAGTTCTGGAGTTTATTACTATAAATTGAATGTAAATGGAAAAACAGAAGCAGTTAAAAAATGCTCGCTATTGAAATAAAAAAAGAATATATGGAATTTTCAGAGCCGTTTTCGAAATGTTTAGAAGTTTAGCTGAGGAAATTAATCTGGAAATTTAAAAAAAGAAAATCCTGAAAATCCCTTAATCCTGCCAATCCTGCTTCTGACTAATAAAAAACTTCCACCCTGATCCTTTCTCGCGTAACACCCTGCGAAATAAGCAGTTCAAACACTTCGTACAGCATATCTGTATTGCCGCAGATATAGAAATGATCAGCAGGATCTACCGGATTTTCCTGCAAATAATCTGTTACCCTGCCTTTGTAATCTCCAGTCTCTTCTCTGGTAATGCAGGTCATGTATTTTTCAGGATCGTAATCTTCCCGGTTGTAACAGTCTGCCAGCAATCTGGCTCCATGCAATATCTGGTAATTTAATTCCGGATTACTGAGCACCATGGACCTGAAGGGAGCGATTCCTGATCCAGTGGCAATAAATACATGTTTTCGGCTGTGATCTTCGTCTGTTTCAAGTCGGAAATAGCCCAGTGGTCCTTCCGCAAAAACAACGTCCCCTTGTTTACATTTTTTCAACTCGTTGGAAACTTCCCCACCCGGAATTTCCGTGATCATAAACTCCAGGAAATCATCATCAATAGAGGAATATACTGTATATTCTCTGGCCGTACCATCTTCCTGCCTGCCGATTACAAAATACTGGCCCGGTTCAAAATCCAGACCATGTCTTTCCAGCCTTAGAATATAACTGCGATCCGATATTCTCTCATTACTCAGCACCTTAAAAGCTCTATTCCCCTGCATTGATCTGGCATTGATATATTCCATATCATCCTTGATCAATTCTTCTTTATTTAAAGCAGATGGGTCGGGTATGGTTCCTGCTTTGGTAAGCTTTAAAGCTTCCGACCTGATCTCACTGTAATTAAAATGTTTCTTGAATAAATCCGGGAAACTGAATTTAATGAGCAAATTGTGCATAACACTTACCATATGTTTCGGGGTAAGCAGAATATTGTTCAGCCATTGACTGGCCAGCGGACAGGCACAATTTCCCTCCGCAATATACTGGATAACTTTCTTGGCTTTCTGCGAATTAAGCAAAGCCGGGAAATCATAATTCCAGTCCCTGATATTACCCATCGACTGCTCCCCACCTAGAATGCAGCAAGGCCACACTTCACCGTCGAAATCCATGTGAATATTTGCCACACCACCATAACAGGGAGTGATCTGCTTCTTCTGTTTCAGTATCTTAACCGCAACATCATAATATGCCAGACGAATGGATTCCGTTACTTTCGTATGTAGAGATTTTCCCTTAATATTTTGAATAATCTCCTGGGCAAAACCTTTTGTTAAGTTCTGGTATACTTCGGGTGAAGGAGTGATCGGATCACCTATATTGTGGAACTCCACACGCTGTTCCGCGATCTCATGCCGATAGGAACCTATCCCCCGTTCGTGCACCCATTTCTCCAGTTCAGGAATATCATTAATGTTGTAATTTGAGATCACTGAACCCAGATCTACTTCCAGCCTGGAATCTCGAGCCTTAATCGCCTGAAGCCTCTCAATTGTCTCTTCCAGCTTCACAAAATTGCCTTTAATACCTCTGATGAAATCATGTTTTTCCCCTACCCCGTCTATTGAAGGTTTTATAGACAAAGTAACATGCGACGGGCAATATTCATCCATGTATTTCAGGATTTTCAAGGTAGTCATTTCAATCGATTTCGGGGCAAGCGAATTAGTTGGGATACTGATCAGCTTAGGTTTCAGATAAATAAAAGCCAGACGTAAAATTTCCGCCAGATCCATTCTCATAAAGGGTTCCCCGCCGGAAACATTGAAAAAATAAATAGGACCCAGGCTTTTGAAGGATGCTTCTATTTCCTTAAGGGTAAGATCTCTTTGGGCAACAGCAGGATTTTCCAGATATACTCTGCCAATGTTACAGGTTTTACATAAGCTGCGACAAGCGGCAGTGACCGAATAAGTTATAGTCAATGGATTTGCCGGTTTCCCTTTTCCCTTTAAAGCTCTGTTATAGGAAAATACCCTGGGTAGAACATCTATTATATATTCTCTCAACCTCATTATTTATACCTCAAAATTTAATAGGGTGAAATTTGTTAAATCGCCTTCTGAAGGCAAGTATTTTACATAAAAAAACAGGGGCAGATACTTACTGCCCCTATGTTTGTAAACTTATCTTATTAGAATTAAAATAATTCCACCTTGAATTTCTCTTTCATCTGTTCAATTTTCTTCAGATATACATCACGTTGTTTCTGACCGAGAAAATCTTTTTTCAATTGTTCCTTGATATCTTCAAATTTCGCTACTGAAGCTGCTTTTTTTTCATTCAGTTTGATAATGTGATAGCCGAATTGAGTTTTCACCGGCTTACTGATCTCACCAATTTCCAGAGAAAATGATACAGCATCATATTCCGGAACCATCTGTCCCCTGGGATACATGCCCAGTTCCCCACCTTTTTGTTTGGAAGGACATTGGGAATATTCTCTGGCTGCATCCGCAAAATCGAGCTCCTGATTGATGATCTTTTCATATAGTTCATTACACTCCTCTTCTGTCTTAACCAGAATATGACTGGTATCGGCGGACTCAGGTGTGTTATAATGATTTTTATTGGCTGCAAAAAAATCCACGATCTCTGCTGGCTCGATCTGAGCAGCAGCAACTGTATTATTAACGTTAAGCTGGGTTAGTACGACTTCTTTCATCCTTTCCAGTTCACGTTTGCCTGCTTCTGTATCTTCCAGGTTACTTTCTATAGCATCTGCCAGAAACAGGTTTTGATTGATCAATTCTTCCAAAATCTGCTGTTTACCCTGCTCTGTCTGGAACTGGGGAGCTCGTTGGGGACCCAGATTCATGATAAAGGTATTCACATCAGAAGCTGTGATTTCTTTTCCATTAACTTTAGCTAATACTTTATTTTCCATATTATCTCCTTATTCTTCGGGTCAACAAAAACAGCACGCTGTCTGTGTCAATCTGTATTTCCCGGAAAACTGCTGCAGAACAATTGAGAGGTTTCAGTTCTTTTTCTTTGCTCTATTGATATTTCTCATTAGTATTTTTCAAAACAGAGCAGGAGGAAGTATGAGTTGCAAAGCAGATAAAATGGATTCGAAAGATATGAAAGTAAAACTGGAAATAGGTGGCATAAACATAAAAATGGTGCCATTCGTACACGATGCTTTTCGTGATATGATCGTAGCTTTTGTTAATAATTTAAGCGGACATACAGGTGGGGAGATTAAAATCTCTATTGAAAAATAAAATAGGCTTAACTATTTACATCTCTTATTTAAGTCTTATCAGGAAAAACTCCTGAATATTTTACTTAACCAACCTTTTAGATCGTAAAATCTCTTGACTCGCATAGCTTGATTTTTGATTAAACTATGTAAAAAATTTTGAGAGGGTTGTTAGTTGAGATCAATTTTCAAGAGCTTGTATTTTAGAATATTTTTTTTAATTTGCTTTTGGATCATCTGGTTTTCGATATACACCTGGCTTAATGCAAGGGGCACCATAACAGGAGTCCATTGGAATTCACCCGGAATTTATCTGCCTTCAGCAGTTTACCCCTATGTTTTCGGTATGCTGCTTCTGATAGTTCTACCATTCATATTTAATTTAGCTTCTAACAGATTTTATGGTCTTTTACTCATCTATACAGCAACAAGTATCATTATCTTTGCCATATACTATTACTACCCGGTTTACATGCTCAGGCGGGAATATACCGGTACATTATTTGCCGATATACTCATGCGCTGGATCGTTGGAATGGACGACCCCGCCAACTGTTTCCCCTCAAATCATTGCGCTTTGGCCACCCTGGGATACATTGGTGTGCAGATCAGCACTGTCCCTCGCTGGATAAAATACTCTGTTTTAGTTTTGACTATAATTGTTTGTTTAAGCACTGTACTGGTCGGTCAGCATTACTGGATCGATATCCCGGCCGGGATTTTAGTTTCGGTCGCAACTTACCTCTTATTTGTAAAAATCTTAAAACTCAAGGTGGTTTCATGGATTTAATCGGATTTCCCCTACCAATTTTCGTAGCTTCTAAAGAATACAGCAATGCTCCAAGTAAAAGCGCTGGTTTTCGTTCCGGAATGCGCTTATTTACAACAGTTTTGAAATATTGCTCGATCGCAGTAATTGCTGATTACCTCAATTACCTGGAAAAAGGTGGTGAACCTGATGTGCAGTTAACGAATTTATTATATTCTAACTTGTTCAGACCATCGTTAGGACACTGGAACCATTTTTTAAGGGACCTCCTCGTCTTTAGAAGGAACAGGAAAAATGAAGAAACAGAAGGATTTTTTTATGACCTGGATAGCAGCTATTTCAAGAAAAGGAATAAAACTTCTCCGGGTAAACTAGCTATCGTTTTCAACGAACTTATTTCCATTAGAAACGAGTGGTTTCACCCCGGTCTGGATCCTGATGAAAATAACGCACCTGGCCTGGTAGATGAAGTAAATGAAAAGATTAATAACATGCTGGAACTGCTGAACTTCCTGAAAAATTATCCCTTATTCCATTATCAAAACGGTTCTCGACAGGAATTGATGAGTGATTTAAGCTATTCCTGGACCGAAGATGAGGTAGAGAAATTATCACCTCAGGAAAGGCAGTTATTTCTGGATATTGGCAATGAAGAATCCATCCCTTTGAACTTCCTGATAGAATTGAAGAGCTCCAGTAATAATCAGGAAAATCATTTCATGTTATTTGAAACAGCCCGGATAAATAGAAAGAAATCTATTCAGCTGGTAAAATTCATTCTTGGTAATCAGTGGGGATTTGATGAGAAGCTCTACCTTGACCTGGCAAATGACGTTCAAAAACTGTTGCGCATAGAACAGGAAGAAGAAATTTCTGAAGTTGCTGAACTATCCTGGCCTCATCTTTATTCAGTCAGCCAGAATCTTCTCAAGGAGAACAGGCGCAATCTGGAGGAATCCGGTAAAGTTATCCCATCCTTATATATTAAGCGATCTAAAATAGAAGGTGATGATGGTGTTTTTGAGAAATTTCTGGAAGATAAAAAAAGTCATTGCCTGGTTTTATTAGGTGATTCCGGACATGGCAAGACCAATACACTCTGGAAACTTGTAACTCATCCTCTTCTGCGCGAGAAGAAAAAGGATCTGGCTGTATTCTTTTTTGAAGCCAGGAATATTCACCCGGCAGGCATTAAACAGGAACTGGATCAGAACCTCTTTCTGGAAAATTCACTCCCGACTTTGTTGAAATTAATGCAGGAGAAAAGCTCACAATTTGCAGAAAAAGAAGTGGTTATTGTTATTGATGCTGTTAATGAATATGCTAATCCGGGCGGCTTAATGCGGGAAGTTCTGGATCTCTATAAAGAAGGCTCCGATATTAAGTTACGTTTTGTTGTTTCCTGTCGTACGGTGAGCTGGTCCAGAATCCTTGTCACACTCACAAATCAGCAGGAGGAAAGAGTTTACAGTTTCCTTGCTGATGGAGAAAAGCACTATCCCACTCTGGCGGAATATTCCAGCAAAGAGCTGGACTCTGCTTTTACAAATTACTGCAGCAATTATCATATTTCCACAAAACTGGAAGAGATCTCGCCCCGCTCGATTAAACTGATAAAAGACCCCTTGATGTTGAGGTTATCAACTGAAGCCTACAGCGGCACTGAATCTGAACAAGGAAAGATCCCCTACCAGTTGAATATTTCAACCATCTTTGAAATGTATGATAAAAAGGCAAAAATCGATGACCTGCGCGATGAACCATTTCTGGCCGACCTGATAGAAAATATGTGGAACAATCAGCACAGTTCACTCTCCGGGGAAGTTGTAAGGCAGCAAGATAATCTGCAGGAAATTGTTTATGCTCTGCCCATCAATCTTGCTCCCGGTTCCACCTATCAATGCGCATCATGTAAAAGTGTCTTCAAACTGGGTGACCCAGATTTCAATATTGATGAACCTTGCCTGGTATGCGATTCCATGACGGTTAAACCAATTCAGAAGGACTGGAGAACCACCTATGAAAGGTTATTGGATGAAGGGATAATCACCGAAGACCTGCAAGCTGATGATATTGCTCTACGCTTTGTTTACGACCGTTATTACGAATACCGTACTTCCCGCTGGATCTTAAAGAAATTTACTCCCTTAGATAAAACCGTTGTGAGTAAATTGGTCAGTCATGCTCATCTGGGTGATGCACCGATCCTTCTGGAAGCAATTAAACTGGCGATCAGAATGTGTGAAAATTGTGAGTCAATTGTAATTGAATTAGCCGCTTCCGATGATCAGGAGCTGAAAGATATGGCAGAGAGTATCATTATTGGCATGAGTATGAGTGCCGAGGGTGACAGAGCTCAAAAACTGATCGGACAATTGGTGGAAGGTCCAGCCTCCATGCGCATCATCGCCATTAATATTGCTGTGGAAGTTCCTGTCATTGCTGATCTCGCTTTATTCAAAGAGATTCCCAAAAAAGAAGGGACCGAGATCATCAGCCAGGCATTATCCCGGGCGATCTATCTGATCTGGAGAAATAACCCGCACCGGGCAGCCGAAATAATGGAAGAATTACGCCAGCAGATAACCTATAGCAATTTTATAAAAAATGGCTTTAACCTCTTTTCCGTTCTGCTGGAAGTTACCTTCAAAACCCTCGGAGTTATGCATCACCAGGAAAATGTTGTAAAAACACTCGGTGACTTCTGGATCAAATTGATTACGCAAAACTTAAGACTGGCAAAAAAAGGATTATTTAACGGTTTATTAAGTAAATCTGTCAAATTCACCCTGATAAATTCACTCTCACTCTTCGGAAACGCCCTCTTCAAAAAGCACGGTGTTTCCTTTGGTAAAGGTGACAATGCTTTCAGAGAAGATGAAAAAAAAGCAATTTTAACACTCCTGGATGCCTGGGAACCAGGATCGGAAGCTATTGATCAGGTCACCGACATTATGCTGAATTTTGGTCCGGACTCACTGCAGGGTGATCAGAAGGACAGAATATGTTCAACCATTGCAGTCTTTTTCGCTATACCTGCCTGTGTTGCGGCAATGTATAACGATCCGGGAAAAACCATCGAGATCTATAACAACACTTTCCTAAAATCTGCAGACCTGAATGATAAAGGCAGAACAACCCGCTTCTTTACCTATAGCGGAGTTAATTTTGCCCTCCAGTTAAATTATCCGAAATTTTCCAGAGATGCAGATGGTGAACACCCACTAAATCCAGTTTATAATAAACTGCATGGCTGGTTCCTGGATCTTCTAAATAACGATCCGGACATCTTCACCCGGGCTGAGATCATTGCCGGAACTCCTAACAGCAGTTTTGGGATTTTCAGCCAGGCCTGTACCAGAATGGGACGCGATCTGCTGGAAGATCTTGTTAAACCGATGCTGCAGAAAGCTGAATCCGGATATCCGGGTCTGTTAAAATCCTATCTCCGGACCTCACTCTTCAGTCTGGACACTTTTTCCCAGAGAGTATCGGCTCATCTTTCAGTTTTACGAACTTACGATCACCTTCTGAATATTCCGGATCTGGCAGATAAAATCGGCATGGATAAGACGGAACTGAATCAGCTTTTCGTCGAAGCATACGCTGTTATTTCTCTGGGCTACCCCTCAGATGTTGAACTATTTGTGATCAGTAATAAAAATATCCCGCCTGGATTTCTGGAACTCATCAGACAAGCCAGGAATAAGCCTTCTAAACTCTTCGACCAGCCGGATAAACAGACTCTGGAACAGTATATAAACAGCACTTTGCAGGCCTGGACAATTAGTGACGGCGGCAATTCCATGCTGGCAAATTTCCCTGCTCTTAGAGGAATTATTGATAAATATTTCAGAGACGCTGTAGCTTGCGGAGATCTGGCTGAAGTCCTGTCTCAGGCTGTAAAAGATCTATTTGATTTTTTACTGGATCAGGGCAAAAATATCTAAGGAGAATAATTGGCAGGAATTCTTACCCATCTCTATATTGGAAATGAAATTCTTAATAAGCAGGGAATAAGATCTCTTCAGATCAGGAATTATTTTCTCCTGGGAAATTTTATGCCCGACGCTGCTTACTGGCCTCGAGAAAATCAACTGTTCAGCGACCTTTCTCATTATCTCGCAGCTGCTAGGATTCCAGAATTGCTTTCTAACAAAGCTCCCGATGAAAACTGGCGTGCTTTTGCCCGGGGCTGGTTATTACACTTGAAAACAGACCTCGAACTGCACCCTATGATCAATGAATTTGCTGCCAGATATTACTATGGAGAAAACTATTCTGATCAGGTAATGACCTATGAAATGGATCAGCAGATTCATGCCCTTATTGAGAATGGATTAGATCAGCAACTGCTACGCAGCATCAACTCTGAAAAGATCTTATTCCTTCCACCAGAAATAAACCGGAACTTTAAAATTGCTGACATACTGAATGAGATATATCCGGTCGATTTCAGCAACACTGAAGTATTTGATCTGATAACGAAATCTTCCTCCAGATTGAAATTCTTTTATAAAACAGTATTAAATCTTAACAAACATAAAATCGTTAAGCTTCTCCTGTGGAAATTAATTAAACTATTTCGGGTTTTTTTAGCAAAACCCAAATATCAGCTGTTCAGTAGTTTTTTTGATCCTTATAATTTTGAGCCTGCTAGTTTTGATAAGTATCTTTCTGCAGTTGAGATATTGATTGAGAAGGAAAGCTCGATGAAAAATCCACATTGGTTTGAAGCTTCCTATAACTTCGATACAGGCGGCTTTTCAAGGTTGGGAGAATATGGTCTGGCTGATAAATTATTTACTGATCTTAATAAAATGGACAATAACGCCCCTTTGATCTGGAGTGAATTCAAACATCATTTTTTGAATAATAAGGAGTATTGATGAGAAGGATTGTATTTTTGCTTTTGGCCCTATCTTTTGCCTGCTTATCAGGAAGCATCAAAGAGAACATCCATCATGCGGATACCTATTACTGGCTTGGAATTGGAGAGCAGGGTGATATGGATTCCTTTGCCCGATCTCTGGAATACCTGGATAAAGCTGAATTCCTGCTGAAAAATTCCGATCTGCCTGAAACTGATAAACAAAAGTTTTCTCAGCAGATAATGACTTTGAAAGATGATGTTCTATACCAGCAGGATATGGCACACGATACCTTTTTCGGCGTATTCTCCTTAAATAGAGTTCTTGGCGGTACAATATTCGGTGATGCTGGTGCTTACGGAACTTATGAGTTCATAGATGACCCGGATGTTATTGCTGTTTGCAATGGTGCAGAAAAAGTTGTGGAAACCCTGAATCGAGGTTTAAAATACTCTCCTCAATACGGAGTTGTAATAAATAGTAATCCACCCAACCGCGCGCTGGAAAATGAAGTTCGGTACATATTTAATCTTGATCCCAGATTTTTTGTTCATACTTATCAGGAGATCACTTCTGCTCTAACCCCGGCTGAACTGGAAATGTTCGAGTCAAATGATCTTGATTCAGCCTTAATAACTCATTTATGTGAAATGATGAACAACCCGTATCTGGCCAAGGTTACAATTAATCAGGTCGATATCGTTGATGATGTATATTTCTTTACGATAGAGGCAGATACTTACTGGGATAATGAAGGTATACCCAAGTTCAAAATGGCGGAAATGAGCTTCTGCCGTGATAAGCGCAAAGCATTTATTCCCGTTTGGATTAATAATCTCGTATTTTTTGTTTTAGCCCTTCTGGTCTTTTATCTTTTCAACCTGAATCATGCCCAGAACAAAGCGCTGAACTGGACTATGCCCATACTCGCCTTCTTATGGGGAAGAATGCTGCCCTGGATTTTTAATCCTCTCCTCATAAGTTTCAGACCCCTCCCCGAAACACTTGTGAAATTATCCTTCTGGTGGCCTGTTATTTATGGAATAATTCTGATCTTCGGTGTAATGCTTACCTGGTATATATTAAGTAAACGAGCCCGGATGTTCATCAAAAACCTGGCCCCGGAAGGTCAAACTGATATTGCCCTGATCTGTGTCGGGCTTGGTCTGGCAGCATATTTCGGGGAAGTTATTCTAATTTATAATACTTCGTTCCTGGCTCTTGTAGCCGTAAGTGCCGTAATTATAGCTTTTACAGGTTACATTCTTGGGTCAGCGTTGGATTGCACCAGAGTGTCCGGTAAATGGTTCATCTTTATTGCCCTTTTAATCTCAGCCCTGTTCGGTATAATTATAACAAGAATTCAACCTTTAGAAATCATTATTCTGGGAATTTTAGCTTCTCTGTCGGGAAGTCTTGCTTACTGGCAAACTAAGAAAAAGATCAGTTCCACTTTAATTGAACCTGTTGATGTTCCAGATATACCTGAATTTAAGAATACCTCTGATCTATCCGAAAGAATAGCAAAACCGGCTTTCCAGAAGTATGGGGCTTTCAACTCAGGGTTAGAAAAAATAATGAACTTCAAGCAAGGTGGAACCAGCAGATTGGTCTTAGCAGGTCCCAGCGGCCGCGGGAAAACCGCAACAGCAGAAGCATTGATTGAAGAAGCGAAAAACACTGCGCCAGGCAAGAAATTGGTTCTACGCGGGGAGTGCCCCAATCAGGAATCCCACATGTGCCCCTACGCCCCAATCCAGCAGGCACTGGGTAAAATTACCGGTATTAATTTCAACTCAATGAATCAGGATAATTCCCAGATCGATTCAGTTCTGGACAGCCTGATGGATTCTGTAATTCCTTTTTCATCTTTGCTTATGCCGGAAGAAAACAGCGATTCCGGTCTGCATTCCCGGGAACAGCTCAATAACCTGATTTTTAACTCGTTACTTAAAATGTGCAGAAAATACGGGATCATTCTATTCATTGATGACCTGCAATGGGTCGATGATGCCACCAGGGATTTCCTTATCTATTTAAATGAAAAACTTGATTTGGATAATCAAATTCCAATATTATTAATACTAACAACAAGATCGGAAGAACCTGTTTTCAGCCTAGGATTAAAACCAGAAAATATTGTCCCCATCAAACCCCTCACAAAGCAGGAAAAAGAACTGATCCTGACGCATGGATTAGGATTCGAAGCAGGTTTAAGTCACGATCTTTTATTAAGTTTCGGCAATATTACCACGCAGAAGGGAGAGATGTTCTTTCTTTTATCAGCGCTTGGGGAATTAGCCCGTGAAAATGCTTTTGAAAATGGAACTTCAGGCTACATACTGAGTAAACGATATAAATCCGTCCAGCAGTTACCGATACCCAATTCATTTGCAGATTCCGTTCTGGAACAGCTTCAGCGTGTTTCTTCGGAAAAAATGATCATTCAATGTGCTGCCTGTATCGGTCTGGAATTCGAAGTTGAGGTATTGGCTGGAAGCCTGGATATTTCGCGCCTCGATCTACTCTATTCCCTGAATAAAATTGAAGCCGAAACCGATCTTATTTTCGATGTTGGAGAAAGTGACGACATCTATGCCTTTACTTCTTCTGCGGTGCTGGAAGTGATGCGCTCCAAATTTCAGATATTAAATTTTGGACCGGTCAATCCTCAGGTTCCGCAAATTATCAGGGAATTTCATGCCAGAATCGCTCAGGTTCTCATGGAAACTGACAAACACTCCATTTTCAGAATCGCCAATCACTTCTATGCCGCCGGCAAATTATACGCCAACAAAGCGATTGAATATTGCATAAAAAGTGCCCATGCTGCGGCAGGACTTTTCCAACATGATAATGCCCGAAAATATCTGGAAATGGCAAAAGAATGTGCTGAAATTAGCAATCGAGTTACAGAATTAGAAGGGGAATTCCTGCAATTGGAAATTTCTGAATCTCTGGTGCAGAACACCCACCAAACCGAAATTGCCGATAAAGCCTGGCTCTACCTGAAACAGAATAAATTGTTAAATGAGCAACTCGTTCTGCTTATCTGTAAAAGTTTTTATAATGCAGGACTGGCCAGCGGAGATCAGAAATATTTCCAGAAAGCTGTTGCAACAGCAAGTGGATTAGCGGAGACCTGTGATGATGATTTCATTCTGGCTGAAAGTAAACAAATGCTCGCCATCAGTTTGGATAGAAGCCGACAGGATGAGATCATAACCAATCTTCAGGAGGCATATTCAGCTCTTTTAAAAGTTGAAGAGAATAATATCCGTACGAAAGAACTTCTTTCCAGAATTGAAAATTCCCTGGCAGAAAGACTTACTTATGGAACTGACGAGGAAAAATCACAGGCCGAAAAGTTGTTCCTGCATAGTATAAAAATTAAGGATGAATTGGCTGATAAACCAGGGCTGGCAAGATCCTGGGGCGGTTTGGGAAGGCTTTATTTAGAAAAAGGAAATGTGTCGGAAGCCAGAGACTGCTTCCAGAAAGACCTCGAGATCTGCCGCCAGATAGGAGATATCGGTGGTGAGACTAAAATGTATAGTTTCATCGCAGATTGCTATACTCGAGAAAAAGATTATAACAATGCGGAAAGATCTTATAAACTCTCGTATGACTCATCCCAAAATTTGAACGATAAATTGTTTGCTGCACGTGGATTGATCATTGTGGGGCTAACGTCCAATATTGAAGAGGATTTCACTTCCTATGCGGATTTCCTGATAAAAAATCGTCAGGTCGCAACCGGGATCTGGTCTGGTTTTTTTGATGAAATTTCTACCCTGAAGAATGAGCTAGATAATTTGCCTGACTGGGCAAAAAACATATAACTCGGTCAACTACTCCCAGTCCAGAAGTCTTTTATCACCTTGAAGTGATCGGATTTCAGTAATATCCTGACTCACTTCCAGGGTCCCGAGGTATTCTTTGTTATCGTTACGTACCGCGAAATAACGGATCAAGATGAACTTCCCCCGCATATTTATATGGAACATAGCTTCATCCTTTTCTCCAGATCTAAAGGATGCCAGGATCTTTTCTACGATATGAACACTTTCCGGTGGATGACAGTTCTGTACCTTTCTTCCAATAATAGCCGGAGAGCGGGGAAAAAACCTGTCTTTCGGATTGGAAAAATATTCTACTTCATCCTTCTCATTTATAAATGTAATATCAAATGGAAGAGCATTAAACAACGCTTTTAACTGCTCAAAACTCAAATGCCCCGTATCAGTCTGGAAGATTGCATCACTAACAACCGCATCATTTATTTTATTCTCAACATCAGGCGGATTGGTTGGGAATTTCTGATCGGGAGCAAGAAAGGAAAATCCGATATCATAACTTTGTTCTCCTATCTTTTTCCAATCAAGGGAAGACAGTGTCTCCATCGCTACCGGAAAGATCACAAGTTCTTCCTTAAAGATCATTCCGTACATCAGGAAGAACAGATCACCGATAGCTTTAAAAAGTTCAGGTGTAAAATCAACCTGGGCAGAGGTCTTTTTCTTAACCTCTTTCAGCTTCATTCTTATATCATCATGAATAGACCACATAACTGATAGTGGTCGGGTATTTTTCCAGGTTTTTTCCAGGAAAGGAAATAAAATATTCTCTTTCCGTAAATAATGACGATTCATGCTGAAAACCAGATCTACATTTACTTTCAGCCCCTTCATATCACGAGCTTGAAGCTCCTTTTTCATCTTATCCAGAAGCTTTTCCAGTTCTCTGTTTTCCAACATGTAGTAGTAAAGAGGGTGTCCCTTTACCGGTTTTTCCCACTTGTAATTCTTTAAATGATTATAGATCACATTCATTACTTTTTCGATCTTTTCTTTAATCTCTGCAGGGTTAATTCCGCTTCTAAGTTGTTGTTCTTCCATGGCTATCATATCGTGCGGTGTAATGAATTTCAGGGCTTCACCATATTTTTCCAGTAAACTGGTTCCGTCCTCACCCTTTAATATTCCTTGAGAGAATTTTAAAAGACTTTCAACCCTTTTTTCACTGTTATTTATGTATTCCGACATTTCATTCTCCCTACTGTTTTATCCTCCAGACCAGTGCTCTGCCCGGTCCTTTCACCCTTTCCAGATCTATCTCATTTTCCAGTCTTCTGGTCCATTCCGGGCAGGGAATTTTATAAGTGAATTTCAACTGATCTTTCAATTCTAGCCAGACAGCCCCAGCAGGATGCTGCTGCAAATATCTTTCTATTTCTTCTTTGAATTCCATATATTTCATCTTAAATTCCTACAATAAACAAAATTATCCCAGTTCGAATGATGTGATTCCGAATATTTTCATCAAATCTATTTCCGGTTCAGAACCTGTATACATTCTGGCTGTTTCAAACACAGGCTGCAGTTTGAATTTGTGAACCAGATCAAACGCCTGTGTATTGACCTCTGGTATATCCAAAAAAACTTCCCCATCACTGGTGACAAACTTACAGAGGGAGATAAATAGATCTTCTGCAATTGAAAAATTTTCCGCCATTAGAGGTCCTATTTTATATCCACTTCTGCACTTTCTAATGGTTCCATATCCTTTTATCTCACCTGCTTTTAAAAAGATTTTAGTACTGGTATTGTTTTGCTCTATCCACTTTTTTAAAAAACCACTTCTATTGGCTGGGAATAGTTTTCTGTCGTACGCTTCAATAACCGGAAAATCTACCTTATCCGGATTATATATATTACCGGAAGCATCTTTAACAAAGTCAGTAAAACCTGAATAGCGGATATTCCTGTATGCTAATTTGAACCCTGATTTTTTGTAATTGTTCTGCTGTGCCAGTACTCCATCGAGCCCGATATTGCATCCTTTCAGATAGGCCAGACCTTTTTGCCAGAGAGACCAGCCCCATCCCCTGCCCCTGTATTTTGGTTTTACAATGTAAAATCCCAGGAAGCCAAAATCGTTGCTGTATTTAACCGCAGAAATTGAAGCGACAGGTTCGCTGCCTCGATAACCGATCAGAAATCCATCAGGATCAGCCTCGTAAAAACATTCCGCATCATTAAGTCCTGGATTCCACCCTTCTTCAGCTGCCCAATCTAAAACAAGATCAAGATCTCCCCTTTCCATTTTTTTTACTGCAAAATTATCTTTCATATTTTCCTGACCCATTAATATAAAAGGTTTTAATTTTGAATAAGATTATAACGGTTTAAACCTTTTCAGTCAAGTTAATAAGAATTATTCAGATTTTTTTTCGGGTATCAATTTGCTTGACTCTGTTCTTTATGTTTTTTTTATTCCATAAGATTAATTTTGCTCAAATTTATCGGGAGGTTTTTATAATGAGAGGAAGGGACAGATTTGCCAAAAGGATAGGCCTGCCGCCCGGATCTATTCTTTATATGGGTACAAGACCTGATATCCAGCCTGAAATAACCTACTTTTCATATAATGAGGAAAGTTTTGAAGAACATAAAAAATGCACTATTCAGGATGTGGAAGCGATCGATCTATCTGACGGTATGCACTGGATTAATATAGATGGAATCCATGATGAACAGATCATCGAAAAGATAGGTAACAAGTTTAATCTGCATCATCTGGTTCTGGAAAACATCATCCAAGCCGGGCAGAGACCTAAGATCGAAGATTATGACGAGTATATCCTTTTTCTTATCAAAATGCTATATTTTGCACCTACCGGAGGATTTATCGAGGAGGAACAGGTTAGTATAATTCTAGGAAAAAATTATGTGATCTCTTTTCAGGAAAAACCGGGTGATGTATTTGAAGTTATCAGGAATAGACTGCGCGACCCCAAATTCAGGATCAGAAAAAAGGGAACGGATTACCTGGCATATTCTTTGCTCGATGCAATTGTAGATAATTATTTTGTGATCCTGGAGACTCTGGGAGATAATATTGAGGAGAGTGAAAAGGAAGTTTTTTCCTCCCCCGATGAAGGGACAATCCAGCAGATTTACGATATGAAAAGAAAAATGATCATGATCAGAAAATCTATCTGGCCCCTGCGGGAAGTTGTAGCCTCATTTATCAGAAGTGAAAGTGTGCTTATATCAAAGGATAATTACCGATTCCTCAGTGATCTATACGACCATATAATTTTGCTCATAGATACCATCGAATCGTTCCGTGATATGGTTTCCGGACTGCTGGATATTTACCTTTCCAGTGTAAGCAATAAAATGAATAAGGTTATGAAAGTATTAACTATTATCGCTACAATTTTTATACCACTCACCTTTATTGCCGGAGTTTATGGTATGAATTTCAAATTCATGCCTGAACTGGAGTGGCCCTGGGCTTATTTTGCTGTTCTGGGGGTGATGGGAATCATTACACTTGGAATGATCATCTATTTTAGAAGAAAGAAGTGGTTTTAATTTTAACAGATATAAGACAATATAAAATTCAAACAGACAAAAGGAGATGAAGTAATGGCATTTATACGTATTTTTTTAATTTTTTGTGTTGTGTTTTCTTTCTTTTTACTGACTGCAGAACAGGAATTTGACCTTAATGGTAACTCACCCCGTCAAGGATTGAGATCTAATTTCCTTCATCAGGAAAATTATCCTGACAACCGAACCGAATGGCAGGGAGTAGGACCCTGGGGTGGAGATGTAACATCAGTCGCTATCTCTCCGGATGATACTTCCATTATGTATGCTGCCATGGGTAAACCCTATAAAAGTTCCAATAGTGGAGAAAGCTGGGAGATCTGGGAGTCTCTGGCTCAATATTCCACGGCAATATTAACAATTACTGCCGGTCCCGATGGTCTCATTTATGCAGGTGCAAATTATGAAGACGGGTTGTTCAGATCAGATGATCATGGCGAAACTTGGAGCCCGGTCAATAATTTCCCGATCACGTATCGTGATATACGTGTTATTACCCTGGATCCTTTAGATCCTGACATTGTATATGTTGGTGTAAGTGGTAATTCTGCAGCAACCGACTGGCAGCAGATCGCCAAATCCAGCAATGGAGGCTCCAACTGGTCAATTCTGAATACTGATGCTCTGGGTATAACTCACGGTATTAAGGATATCGCTATAGATCCTGCCAACACTCAAAATATAGTTGTTTGCTCAGAAGGCGGTATAAGCGGTGGTGATGCCGCTTTTTCATACGATGGTGGGACCAGTTGGCAGAACATTTCAGCCGGCTTGCCAACCTCTTATCCTTTTAACGATGTAGCAATTGCAGGAACTGACGTCTTTCTTGGTGGTGGTCAGCTTTTTGGCAGTCAGCATGTAGGAATCTATAGATCTCAACTGGGCGAATTCAATTGGGTGGAAATATCCCAGAACTTCCCCTTACCGGTAGTTAACAAAATTATTGTCTCACCGGATAATGATCAGCTGATCTATGCTGCCACTGAAGGTGATGGCGTATATCGCTCGGTAGATGGAGGAGACAACTGGGAATACAGTACGGATGGAGCCGATAATTTCTCTGTTCTGGATATCATATTCAATCCTGCCAACTCATTGGAATTGTATATTGGCTGCAAAAGTATGGCTGTATTTAAAAGCATTGATACCGGTACCACCTGGGAAAGTTCAAGCAACGGAATGGCTACACTCTGGATCAATGACATCGCTGTGAATCCTTCAAATCCGGACCAGATCCTGGTGGCATTTGAAGCTGAGAATTCAGGAGGTTGTTATATCTCCAATGACGGAGGTTCCAGCTGGGAAGTTGTCGAAGACCTTCCCCCTACCAGATATTCTGCTGTAACTTTTGATATGATGGGAAATGCCTATGCCTGCTCACAGGGACCTACAACTGTTGCTTCGGAAGGTGTTTACATTTCTTTCGATGGAGGTAGTTCCTGGTTAAATACAGGTCCTGATCTGGGGCCCTACTTCGAAACAGAATTATGGGATATTGTGGCTTCCCCCACCACACCCGGTCTGCTTTTTATTGCCGGGAATCATTTCGGGGTAGCCGGATTCGCTGCTACAGTATATAGAACTTATGATCTTGGATCTTCAGCCTGGGAAGAAGTATATGTCGGCCCGGAGAATGATGAGATCCATTCCATCGCCCTGGCTGCCAATTCCAATGAACAGATACTCTATGCCGGATATACAAACTATAATCAGGCTGGTGCATTTATCAGATCCATGGATCAGGGAGATTCCTGGGAATATATTAATACAGGAGTTCCAGCTAATTGCTGTCAATCTTATGCCGTAGCTGTTCATCCCGAGGATCCTTATGTAGTATATGCGGGAGTAGGTTTTTATTCGGCCGGTTTTCACCTGCTTAAAACAGAAAATGGCGGTGATAACTGGACATCGATATATTCAACTTCGTTTAATCCCACCTGCCTGGCAATAGATCCGGTAAATCCCAACCGTATTTTTGCCGGAGTTTATACAGATGGAGTTCTGATCTCTGAAGATGATGGCTCCAGCTGGGAAAATATCAGTGATGGTTTAGCTTCAGGTGCACAAGTAAGTTGTTTTTCCAATATAATAATTGATGAAAATGAAATCAGCTTCTATGCAGGAAGTTACAATAACAGTGCTTTTCAAACTACAATTCCCCTAACAGATACAGAAGATGAGATTATACCTGCGAAAAACGTGCTTTTAAGCAATCATCCCAACCCCTTTAATCCAGCCACCACTATTACTTATAACTTAAAAGCTAAAGACGTTAAGGGCTCGAAGCTAAACATTTACAATATAACAGGACAATTAGTAAAATCTTTTGATTGTCATCCTGAGTTTATCGAAGGATCAGACAATCAGAACACATATTCTGTAACCTGGAACGGAACCGATGAGACCGGTAAGCCCGTTCCTTCTGGGCTCTATTTGTACCAGTTAAAAACAGGTAAAACTGCAGTATCGAGGAAAATGCTTCTGCTCAAATGATAAAGAGATATGCAGACTTAGTCATACCGGTTCTTCTACTGGGTATTTTATCGCTGATCTTTATCTTTACAGACCTGGATCTTGCTTTCCACAGGAATTTCTATAGCATAGAAACAGGCTGGTTTTTAAAGGATATACAGCCCTGGAAATTCATTTATCATTATGGGAATATTCCGGCTTTACTTCTATCGATCGGATCCTTGATAATTCTAGCCTTAAGTCCTTATTATGCCAGGATAAGAAGATATGCAAAACCCGCAATCTACCTTA
The DNA here is from genome assembly GCA_942491655.1 of Cloacimonadaceae bacterium (SeqCode). Lineage (GTDB taxonomy): Bacteria > Cloacimonadota > Cloacimonadia > Cloacimonadales > TCS61 > SDB. The sequence continues at coordinate 67,495 of CALOBL010000018.1, read as the reverse complement.
TCCTGGTCATGGCTATTGGTCCCGGTCTGCTGGTAAATTCCATACTAAAGGACAACTGGGGCCGCCCACGTCCCAGAAATATTACCGAATTCGGCGGGAAATATAAATACGAACAGTTGCTAACCATAGACCCTGACAGTCCGGGAAAATCATTCCCCTGCGGCCATGCCTCAATGGGATTTTATTTCTTTGCGCTCTATTTTATCTTCAGAAAGCGGAAAAAACTATTTGCTACAGCTACTTTCATTTTTGCCTTACTCTGGGGAGGCATGATCGGATTGGCACGAATTGTTCAGGGAGGTCACTTTCTAAGTGACGTCATCTGGTCTGCGGGTCTGGTTTATCTTCTCTCTTTCTTTATTTATAAAATAATGAAGCTTGATATGCATCCTGAATTTGTCATTACAACTCCCCTGACTCCGCAGAAACAAAGAGCTTTCACTATCATCTCTTCAATTTCGATCATTATTGCCGTTGTTGTGGTCTCTCTGGCAACACCTTATTCAAAGGAGAAAAGTTATCGAATGCCAGAAAGGATCGATACTGCTTCAGTTTATCTTGTGGCAGATCTGCAGCTGCTGAGTTCAGAAATTTATATACGGGAAGAAAAGGATCTGGAGATCAATTTTACTGCTAACGGTTTCGGCTTTCCCAGAAGTAAAATACAAACTAAATTTAATACCAGCTACACTGATCAGAAATTAAATCTTTCCTACAGGCAATCTTTAAAGGGTTTCTTCACTGAACTTGAACAGAATGACCTGATAACCCTGCCCAAAGATCTGCAGGGTGAAATTTCAGTATATTCCTCCAGGGGAAGCTTGAATCTATATATACCTGAAGGCAGTAACTGGTTAGTTATTCCTTTGGATGTAGAAAAAGTGATCGATCCTACCGGTTACCTGACGGAAAGTAAAAATATTAAAGAGCTGCCGAACGGAATTCTTGAGATCAAACTTAATCTACCGCAGGGCTCTGTTACGATCTACCGTTAATCCCTGAACCATAATTTTAAAGCTGTTTAGCAGTTTTCATGTTTAGAATAGGTTTGTTTTTGCTGAAGCAAAACCAAATTGGCAGTTTTCGTTGAAAACTGCTGTTTTATTATATACCATAATTACTAAATGACCATTTTAGTTATTTCAAATAACACCGACATATTATACCACAACCGGACAAAACACCTAACCATCCAAACCCTTTTACCTTCTACCTTCCGTATTCGGCCTTCCATCTTTTTAAAACAACCATTCCGAAGGCCTCTTTCATCGACCATTCGCAAGGTTTCAACCCTTCTACCGTCTTCCGTCTACCGTCTACCGTCTACTTTTTCACTTTTCACTTTTCACTTTTCACTTACTAAATTGTTAAGCTTATAATTCTATAAATTTTCTATATATTTCAGTGGTCTAGGAGCTGTAGCTTCAGTTACACCATCTCCGGAAATGTAACCCAGTACAGGTTTACCCTTAGGAGTACCGTCTTCATCTTCCCGGTAAAATTCTACTTTGATCCGGACCGGATTATCTTCTTCACCCAGTATATCCTTTCCATCCGCATCCTGCTCAAAAGGATTATGATAAAGCCAGCCCAGACCGATTGCTGCTGTGCCGTTCTCTTCATTAACATTCCGGCGCATAGATCCGATAAATTCTCTTTTTTCCAACGGAACATTGGGTGAATTGATGCTGGATGTAACAGAACCAAGTCGTTTACCATCTTTATATATGCCTCTGCCTGTCACAATGCCTTCCGTAATGATCAATACCATTTTTTTGTCAGTCCCGGCAGCTATTTCCTGCTCTAAGGCTTCTTTCCCGACAAATGTATCCTTGCTCATATCGAAAGCTGCATTGAACAAAGGGCTGTTGACAGGTGTATGCTGCCTGTCGTATTCACTTCCATTTAAAGGAAGTCCAAAATTTCCGGCAGAGATCCGGTTTTCATCTCGTCCGCCTAATCCAACCAGCAGACCGCCCATGTCCAGAGCTTTAAGGATAATGCGCTTGAATTGTTCATCAGCTACTTCAACCGGCACATACAATTCCCAGCCCCAGCGGTTGGTATAACCGGTGCGGCTTATAATATACTCATGTCCTTCATAATTGAATTCATTGAATGTGAAGAAACCCATGTTTTTTTCTGGTTTATTGCGATTTCTTAACACCTCGTTTCCATATAGGCTGGAAATCAACTTGTAGGAATAAGGACCCTGGATATCTATTTTTGCCAGTTTATCTGAAATATCCACTGCGGTAACATCTTCCTGTTCAGTTTTATAGCTGCAGATATGGTCAACATCCGCCAACATACCTTTGGTGCTGTCTGTAATATCGTGTCCGGCATTGATCACCAGAATGAAATCATCTTCAGCCTTTCTCATCACGATCAGATCATCCAGCACTGTTCCCTTTTCCGTTAGCAACAGAGTATATTTACACTGCCCTGTCTTCATATCGGCAATATTAGCCGGCAGCACCCTGTCCAGCAGCTTTACAACATCTTTACCGGAAAACTGGATCTGAGCCATGTGATCGATGTTGAAGATCGCAACTTTTTCGATTGCTTTTGCTTCTTCCAGAACAGAAGTTATATAATTCACTGCCATATTGTACTGTCCGAAGTTACTGAGCTTTATCGGTTCTTCTGGTCTATTCAGTTTTTCAGCCAGCATTTTCTGGTACCATTTTTCAGTTTCAAACAAGACTGTTGTTCTAGGTTCAGGGGGGAATTCAAATCCAATATTCTTCATACGATCTCCTTATATTACTCAATTTTCAGTAAATTTTTTTCAGCTGAAAATTTTGTAAAGAACATTCTTGGGCAAAAAAAGAAGCCTGCATTTCTGCAGGCTTCAGGTGTGGAATTTATCTGAGTTAATTCCGGATTTTACTATCCGTTTTTTCCTTATGTTTGTTCAAGTGTAAATATCTGTGATAGGTAGAATCAGCAAATTTCTTTATCATGCTGGGCAGATCTGAATTATGCCACGTTTCAGCGAAATCATTTTGAACCAGTAATTCCGAATTAATTGAGTAATAGTTCTCTGCTTCAGGATCGAACAGAATTGAATCATCACCAATCTCAATCCCATACTCTTCAAATACCTTGTTCAGAAAATCTGAAACAACATAGGAGAAACTATTCCCCAGGTCGATCTTGTCTTCAGAGTTACTGATCTGATCACGCATCTTGTGCAGAAATTCATTTCCAATGCTGGTGTAAGAAATTTGTTTTGCCATAAATCCTCCTTCTAAAAAGTTCTAATTAAAAATATACAGCAGTATTTCACAATGTCAAATATTCAATTCCTCCTTGACCTTTTTTAGTTTTAAGTGTTTTAGACTTGTTATATTTTTTTTGATTTCTATTTTGATTTTTAATTAATTTCACGGAGTTATTCTTGGATATTTCTTTGGATCTGGCAAGAAAAATTATTATTAACAGACAATTAATTTTTCCTCAGAAATCTGCTGATATTTTCAAGCAGACGGAATCGCTGTTCAACAGGCTTGGATACGTACAGATAGACACCATTAATGTCGTTAACAGGGCACATCATCACACTCTTTGGATCAGGAATAATTCTTACCAAAACCATATCCTGGATCAGCTGCAATCTGATAAGAAAATATTCGAGTACTGGGGGCATGCTGCTTCTTTCCTGCCAATGAAGGATTACAGATTCTATCTGCCTTGTATGAAAAGTTTCCTGCAACCTCGCGATAAATGGGCTGCTTCCATTTTAAAGGAACATTCCCAGCTTATCACTCCAGTTCTGGACAGGATCCGCAGTGAAGGCCCTTTGACTACCGCAGATTTTAAGGAATCTTCCAGCTCCGGACAATTTGGCTGGGGAAGCTGGAAGCCGGCCAAGAAAGTATTGGAGCTGCTCTTCTGGCAGGGAAAGCTGATGATAAAAGGAAGAAGAAAATTTCAGAGAATTTACGATCTTACCGAAAATGTACTTCCTGCAAATATTAATACTACCATGCCCGACAGGTTCGAAGTCGCCCGTTTCCTGGTAAGAAGAGCCCTGCATGCTCAGGGGATAATTTCCTTAAAAGGAATACAGAACCACATTAATACCAGAGATAAAGAAGCTTTAGAAAATATTCTGCAGGAAATGGTGGAGAACAGAGATATAATAGAAGTGAAAATTGCCGGCATTAACGAATTTTACTATGCCTGCGAACAGATTCTGCTTGATCCCCCTGCAGACCTGCCGGATAGAGTATTCATTCTCTCTCCTTTCGATAACTTGATTATCAACCGGAAAAGATTGAACCAACTCTTTCAGTTCGATTACAAACTGGAATGTTACTACCCGGCAGAAAAACGTAAATTCGGCTATTTCACCCTACCGCTTCTTTACAAAGACAGATTTATCGGCAGGATGGACTGCAAAAATGTAAGAGGATCCAAAACGCTACAGATCAACCAATTATACTGGGAAGATCCTTCCCCGCCTGGAACACTGTTAACTAAAATAGCTGAGTCCATGATCGATTTCGCACAATTTAATAATTGTACTTCCATCCTGTTCTGTACCAAAATTAAGCCTGAGATCAGATCATATATCAGGAGTCATTATGAAATTAGATGAAGTGATCGCCTACTGTCTGAATAAACCCGGAGCCTGGACCGATTTTCCTTTCGACGAGAACACCATGGTCATAAAAACAGGACCAAAAATGTTCTGTCTAATTGGAAGCGAGAATTCCAACCGGATTAATCTGAAGTGCGATCCAGGCAGAGCAATTGCCTTAAGAGCGGAACATCCTGCTATAACTCCGGGGTATCATATGAATAAAAAACATTGGAATACGATATTGATCGGAAAGATTGAATCTCAACTGATCACGGAATTGATCGATCATTCTTATGAACTGGTTTTCAATAACTTAAGCAACATTGAAAAAATAACAATTGTGAAATAAGTTTTCTTACTTGACTACATAAGATAAGATCATCTTTTTATTTAAACAGGAGGCTAAATTGACTAAAAGTAAAATCTATTTCAAGCAATTAGCGCCCGGGAGTAAAATCTCAGAGAGAACAGCAGCCTTAAAAGTTCTTCTCAATGCGATTCCCCTGGAAAATATCTTGCAGAAAAAAACTAAAGTCGGAATAAAAACTCATTTCGGAGAAGTAAACAATACAACCCATATTGCTCCAGAGATCATCCGGGCTGTGGTTGACATCTGTAAAGAACACCAGACACTACCCTTTATCATGGAAACTTCCACTCTTTATTCCGGACCACGGAACAATGCAGTAACTCATATCGAACATGCCTATGATCATGGCTTCACCTTTCAGGAAGTCAATGCCCCCATAATAATGGCGGACGGGCTGATGGGTAATGCAGAGATAGAAGTAAAGATACCCGGGAAGTTGTTCCAGTCTGTTAATATTGCCCGAGATGCAGTTTACAGTGATGCCCTCATAGTTATGTCGCACCCGACCGGCCATATTGTTACAGGTATGGGAGCTGCTTTAAAAAACCTGGGAATGGGGCTGGCTTCCAGAAAAGGGAAGTTAAGACAGCATTCTTCCATTTTCCCGCAGATCATTCGGGACAAATGTGTCTTCTGCCTGGAATGTTACAAATGGTGTCCGGAAGATGCCATAACCAAATATGAGGATCACGTTGAGATCGTAGAAACTAAATGCATAGGCTGCGGTGAATGTCTTTCTGTTTGTAAATACAATGCTGTGAAATATAATTTTGCTGTGGAATCAGGAGAATTGCAGAAACGTATTGCTGAGTATGCCCTGGGCTCAATTTTCAACAAACGGAACAAATGCCTTTTCATCAATGTGCTAACAGATATGACGGCGCAGTGTGACTGCATGAACATCAACCAGAAGCCGCTTATTGATGATATTGGAATTTTAGCTTCCTGCGATCCGGTTGCAGTGGATCAGGCTACACTGGATCTAACCAGACTGCGAAATAATCAGGATCTGGGCCGCCTATCCTGCTCTCATCTGGATCCCGAGATCCAGCTGGAACATGCAGAAAAGATCGGTCTGGGAAGCCGCAGTTACGAATTAATTAAACTTTAAGGAAAAACTATGTTCTGTCCAAAATGTAAAGCTGAATACAGGCCGGGTATAACTCACTGTCCGGATTGCGATCTGGATCTGGTGGAAAAGCTTCCTGAAACCGTAATCCATAATAAACTTGAGCTGGAAAACATTTTCGAGACATCAGATCCGGCTCTCATCCAGATCGTCAGTTCCATCCTGAAAGATGCTGGTATACCATTTCAGAAAAAAAGCGAAGGTCTGCAGGCTATTTACGCGTTTGGCCTGGTCAAATTCCTGGTTAATTCGTTAGATGCCAGTACAGCCAAAGAATTATTAAAAGATCTGAAAGAATAGGAGATAGTATGAAATTTTTAAGAACCAGTCTGTTTATTTTAGTTATTACTGCAGTTGTTGTTCCACTTTTATCACTCAGTAAGATTAAAAATATCTTCTCTGACAAAGATAAAGGTATGGCGGAAGATGTCCTTGTAGAGATCGATCTCACCGAGAAGATCAATATATTCGGTTTCGAACTATTCAATGATCTCAATCAGAGTGAAGGTGATGACAACATTTTCATTTCACCGGTAAGCATAGCACTGGCTTTATCGATGGTTAACAATGGTGCTGAAAATGACACCTACACAGAGATTAGTGCCCTTCTTAATACCCTGGATTATAATCGTCTCAGTATTAATACTTCCTACAAAAATCTGCAGGAAAAGCTGCAAAACAGTGATGAAAAAACTGAACTTCTGATCGGTAATTCTATCTGGTATGATTATAGTTACACATTCAATCAAGAGTTCCTTGATGATAATAAAACCTATTACGGTGCTTACATAGAAGATCTGAATTTCCGCTCTCTGGAAGCTCCCAATATTATAAATAAATGGGTTGAGGAAAGCACAAAAGGAAAGATAAAAAAGGTGATCGAAGCAGAAATCAATCCGATGATGATCATGTACCTGATCAATGCAATTTATTTTAAGGGAACCTGGCAGAAAGAATTTGATATAAAAAGAACCCGCTTCGGAACATTCCAGCCAGACATCCCCTGCAAAATGATGTCCATGACAGATCATTTCCCCTATTTTGAACATGACCAATTTCAGTCAGTTCAGCTACCTTACGGGGATGGCGGATTTGCCATGACGATCTTCCTGCCTAAAAAAGGACAGAGCATGGATGAGATGATCGAATATATCAATCATCTGCGCTGGAACTATTTTCTGGACCAGCTGAAAATGGCCGAAGGGTTTCTGCAGATGCCCCGTTTTGAAATGGAATATGACCTGAATTTAAATAAATACCTGATGAACATGGGCATGAAATCTGCTTTTACAGCCGAAGCTGATTTCAGCAGGATCACTTCTGAAGAGCTTTTCATCAGCGAAGTTAAGCACAAAACTTACGTTAAGGTCAATGAAGAAGGAACTGAAGCCGCTGCCGTTACAAGTGTTGGAATGGAAACCGTTTCTTATAAAGAACCTGATTTTGTGATGAGACTGGACAGACCCTATATTTTCTTTATTCACTTTAACGATCTGGTGCTCTTTATGGGAAAAATGGTCCATCCTGAAGATAAGGAGTAAAATATGTCAGGCTCCAAGATATTCATTCCAATCTTAATTGTTTTGATATTCTTTGGCAGCCTGGCAGCTGAAGATAAAAGTTATAAGATCAATCATGTAAATATCGAAGCACAGATCAATGCAGACGGTTCCATGCGGGTGAAGGAGACTCGAACTTTTGCCTTTAAGGGTAAATTCAGCTACCGGTACAGAACCTTTCCCAAAACGGGACCGGTGGAATTTCTAGATTTTAAAGTGAAAGAAGGTGGCATTGAATTTCAGGAATCAGACAGCCGTGAATCAGGAACCCTTTTCAGGGAAGAAGACAATAAAAATATCAGCTTAACCTGGTTTATCACTGCCCGTAATGAAATCCGAACTTTTCAACTTTCGTACCTGGTACAGAATGCTGTTAAGAAATACCAAGATACTGCTGTGCTCTATTATCAATTCATCAGTCCGGAGTGGACCGAGCATCAATACGATGTTATGATCTATGTACGAACTCCCGGCATCCTGAACAGATACCAGGTAAAACACTGGCTGCATGGTCCTCCCTGGGCTCAGTCCAGGCTTGAATATGACGGTTCGATTACAGTCTTATGCGAAAAATTGCCACGCCGTAATTTCCTGGAGATAAGAGCCCTCTACCCCCCTGAAACTTTTCCGCAGGCTCCACTACTGGAAGGATTTATAGAAGAAAGTATCAGTCAGGAAGAGTCTTTCTGGGCAGATGAAGCAAATGCCCGTAGAGAAGAATGGGAACAGAAAAAAATTGTTCAGGAAAAATTCCATAAAATAGGAAGATGGCTGATCCCGATTCTTTCAGCACTTCTTTTTGCCATCTGGATCATGCTGTTCCGCCGTTTTGGAAAAAGACCTCTGGTGAAAAACCAGGGAGATCTACTGGCTGAAGCTCCTGATGATACACCTCCTGCCCTGGTTGGGTATTTAATGAACTCCAGAACGATTTCTGGTTCCTGCCTGATTGCTACAATCATGGATATGGCTGTAAGGGGAATTCTGAAGTTCAAACACGAGGAATTTGAACGCAAACCAGGAAAGTATAAACAGGAATACTCTTTGGAATTGATCAGGGAAGTTTTTAATAATTCAAGAGAAAAACTTCAGGATTATGAAACCGAACTGATAGATTTCCTCTTTGATGAAATTGCCGAAAATGGTGATGTCCTGGATATTAAAAAACTTAAAAAAGAAACAATCAAAATTCATGAAATTCTTCTCTAAATGGAAGAAAACTCTTACAGCTAACGGAAAAAACAGAGATTGGTTCGACCGTGATAGTGTTAAAGGCGGCAATTTTTCCCTCATCATAAGTCTGCTTTTCATTTTGCTGTCAGGGCTTGGTTTTATCTGGTTCGGTACGCAGATGTTTATCCTGTCTGCCACTTCTATTGCTGTTATGTTGCTTTCCCTAGCAATACCACATCATACATTTGAGGGACGTATAAAGTATTTTGAGTGGAAGGCATTCCGTAAATATTTGCAGAAACAGAAGTTTAGTACTGAAGCTAATGATGTAGTATTGAACAAGATAAATAAATTATTCGTATTCGGCTCACTTTTTGGTGTGAGAAAAAAATATTTTAAAGAGTTAGGCGAGACCATCCCTGCTTCAGGATATAGACATTATGTTCCCTGGTATGTATTGAACAGCAGCCGGGAAAACGCGTTTTCTCCCGGATCATTTGGAACTGCAATCTCTTCCATGCTATCAACTACTGGTACCGCCATGAGCAGCGCCTCAGGAGCAGGCGGAGGAGCCAGTGGCGGCGGTGGTGGAGGTGCTGGAAGCGGCGGTGGAGGTGCCGGATAGGAAAGCCTAAAGGAATCTTCTGCCTGGAAGCAAAATGGTACGATGATCTCAGAAAAAGATCATCTGTCCGGCCCATTTTGGAACTACTGGAATTTAATTCTGATATACCATTTATCCATGCAGATTGTGCTACCAAAACCGAATTTGAGTTCTTTCTGGATAAATGGTCTCTGCAGCAATATGATAGTCATCCTATTCTTTATCTGGCTTTTCATGGTTCTGAAAACGGCATCTGGATATCTAATGAATTTGTCACTCTGGATGAAATCAGTTCCAGACTGGAAAATAAATGCTCCGGACGGATCATCCTGTTTGCTTCCTGCAGTACAATGAATATTGATACAAGACATTTAAAGAAATTCCTTGAACTGACAGGAGCTCTGATGATCTGCGGTTATAAACTTGTCGTTCCCTGGCTCCAGTCAACCGCTATGGAATTGTTGATACTGTCTGCCTTACAGGAAAATTCATTTGACGGTAGAGGTGTAAAAGCGATCAAAAGAAAACTTGATTCCATCTCGGAAATGTTCAAATCCCTTAATTTTAATATAGTTGTAAATCCGGAGAAATTATGAAAAAAACTATCCTCAGTTTTATATTATTCTTCCTATTTCTGCCGACAGTTGCTCTCCAACTTCCTCTGACAGAAATAAACCCTGAAACCACTTATGTGCATAACCGGGTACTGGTAGATAATTATGCCTGGCTCAAGGACAAAGCCCGCACTGATCCACAGGTTCTGGCACATCTGGAAGCGGAAAATGAATTCACTTCCCGTTACCTTGAATCGAACCTCGATCTGCAGCAGACCCTTTATAAAGAATTTATCTCTCGTACGGATTATGATGACAGTTCCATCCCGGTGAAAATCGACAGTTTCTATTACTATAATCGGATAGAAAAAGGTAAAGATTATAATATATTGTGCAGGAAAAAGGAAGATCTCACAAATTCGGAAGAGATCATTCTGGATGAAAATGAGCTCTCTTCGGGAAAGGACTATTTCAATCTTAAGGATTTCGAGATCAGCCCGGACCATCATCTTGTGGCCTATACTGTCGATTATAAAGGATTTGAAGATTATCAACTCTTTATCAAAGACCTGAATACAGGACAGATCATTGAGACCTTTACACAACCGATTGACGGTGTTGTCTGGGCTGCCGACAGTCGAACAATTCTGTATACAACCACAGATGAATCGGGCAGATCAGACCGTATTTTCCGCCATGAACTTTTTTCAGATAAAGATGATGAACTTATCTTCGTTGAACAAGATAAAGCTTTTTATATCTGGCTCCAGAAATCCAGAAGTAAGAAATTTATCATCCTAACCAGTTACAGTAATACTACATCGGAAGTATGGATAATGAACTGCAGCAAACCACAGTCAGGCTTCGACCTTTTACAACCTAGGAAACAGGGAATGGAATACTATGTTTATGATCATGGTGATGAATTCTATATTCGCACAAATGCAGATGGTGCATATAATTTTAAGATCATGACTACTCCGGTAAATTCTCCAGGCAAAGAGAACTGGCAGGAATTTATACCCCACCGTGATTCAGTGTACCTGGATTTTGCGGTCTTCCATAATTTCCTGGTAAGAATTGAAAGAAAAAATGGTGTGAAAACAATATCACTGACCGATCACAATAATAAACTGATCAAAGAGCTCACTGTTGATGAACCATTTTACATGATATATCAGGGCAATAATCCAGATTACTTCACTACAACCTATCGTTATGATTATGAATCTTTACGTACACCATTTACCAGCCTGGAGTTTGATCTGCAGACTGGCTCTACTGCTGTCTTAAAGATAAAGAATATAGATAATTATTCCCCGGAAAAATATAGTTCAGCGAAATTATTTGCCCAGGCAGATGATGGCACTGAAATTCCTATCTCAATTTTGTATCGGGAAGATACAATAACACCTGCAGGAAACCCCTTGTTACTGGATGGTTACGGTGCTTATGGAGACTCGGGAGATCCTTATTTCTCCAGCTCCAGGATAAGTCTTTTGGACCGAGGAGTTATCTTTGCTGTAGCCCATGTAAGAGGTGGTGGCGATCTGGGTTATCAATGGTATAAAGCCGGTAAAATGAGTCATAAAATGAATACTTTTACCGATTTTATTGCCTGTGCAGAATTTCTGATAAAAACAGGTTACACTACAAATGAACAGCTTGTCATTCAGGGAGGCAGCGCCGGTGGATTACTTATCGGGGCTGTACTTAACATGAGGCCGGATCTCTGTAAGGCTGCTGTTGCTGATGTTCCTTTTGTAGATGTTATCAACAGCATGCTGGATCCAACTCTGTCTGCAACAGTACTGGAATATGAGGAATGGGGCAATCCCAACATAGAAAATGAGTTTGAATACATCTATTCATATTGCCCCTACCAGAATGTTACAGCACAGGAATATCCGGATCTGCTTGCGATAGGTGGTTTTTACGATTCCAGGGTTAACTACTGGGAACCGGCAAAATGGATCGCTAAAATAAGGGAAAAGAAAACGGATGATAATGTACAATTGCTTTATATTTATATGGATTCCGGCCATGGCGGCACTTCCGGAAAACTGAGATATTATCAGGAAGTTGCCTTCAAATTTGCTTACATTTTAAATGAACTAAACATAAAAGAATAAAAAAAGAGACGCCCGGGGCAGGACGTCTCTAATGACAATAGGAGGATTAGCCTATTGAATCTCAAAGTTATACGGCATAACTTTGAGAACTTTTTCATTACCGTATAATTTCCATTCATTATAAGAATTGTATAAACTCTTCAATTCTGCAGGTAACTGATCTTCAATTAAACTCTGCATACCGAAACCTACAACCATATTTCCGGAACCAGATCCGCTGTATTCAACCAGCTCTATTTCATTTTCCAGTTCTGCCATCTTACTCATCTCTTCCAGAGCTAATTTCATCCCGCCCAGTTTATCTATTAGACCTCTTTCCAGTGCTTGATTACCAGTCCAGACACGTCCCTGGGCGATCTCATGAACTTTATCCTTTTTCAGATTTCTGCCCTTTGCAACATAGGAAATGAACTGATCATAAACATTGGCAATTGAACCGGCGATCTTGGCTTTTTCTTCATCTGTCATTGCGCGCGAAGTACTGCCGATATCAGAAAATCTTCCTATTTTTACCGTAGACCAGTTAACGTGGACTTTTTCGTATAATTCTTCCAGGTTGAAATAGATCCCCACAACTCCGATTGAGCCTGTAATTGTTGTGGGCTGAGCTATGATCATATCACTCATTGTGGAAATGAAATAGCCTCCCGAAGCTGCGGCTCCGGCCATGGAAACAATTACCGGCTTCTGATTATCGCCGGAATTACATAATTCAATTTCACGATTTATAATGTCGGAAGCCAGCGCAGAACCACCGCCACTGTCCACTCGCAGGATAATTCCTTTAATGGCTTTATTTTCTCTGGCTCGTTTAATTGCTCTGGCAGTTGTTACTGAACCGATTGTTTTGCCAGACATGCCATTACCCATATGAATACTACCCACACAATAGATAATAGCGACCTGGTCCTTTTTGTCATCTGCCCAATCATATCTGATCTTATTTTCAGTGATCTTTTTTACCACCTTGGCATCATCAACCTGTTTCTCAAGCTTTTCATTCAGCTCATCTTCAAAAATAAGGCCATCGACCAGACCGGCTTCTAGTGCATCTTCGGCAATAAAATACGGCCCGTTATCGATCAGATCATCAATACTGCCTTTAAGTTTATCGCCTCTGCCCTCTTCTATCATCTTCACCGATTCACTGTAAAGGTCATCCAACAGAAATTGATAGGTTTCTCTTTCTGCATCAGTCATTTCAGTTTCGGAGAACATATTGCCAGCTGTTTTGAATTTATGGCTTCTGAAATTCTCCACTCCAATACCCAGAGTATCAAGTAATTCACTTACATAGGGAGCAGATATTGCCAGACCTTTGAAGTCCAACCAGCCAGATGGGTTCAGATAGATCTCGTCTGCCACAGATGCTGCAAAAATATATTGCTTATTACTGATGCCTTCAGAATAGAAGATAACTTTTTTACCTGTAGTCTTAAAATCAAGTATAGCTTCCCTCAACTCCTGAATACCGGCAAAACTAAGATTGAAATTGGCATTCTTGAACAGAATTCCCTGAACTCTTTGCTCTTCTTTAAGTTTCTCGACCTGTTCTATTAGCTCACTAAGAGTACTTTCTTTCGCATTAATTACAGTAAAGGGTCCAATTTGAAAACCTGATTTCTTTTCCTTGATGTCTCCCTGCAGTTTTAGATCATAAATGAGATTTGGTTTTTTACTATCCAGGAAGGATCTATAGTTCTTCTCTGAGAAGCTTAAATACCAGCTGCCGCCGGCAGGGTCATTGTCTTCATTCAAATTCATCCTGCTGCCGAAACCTAACTGGCCAAAATTCACTCCAAAAGTTAATCCAATTGTTTCAGTTTCAAGCTGGTAATTTCCACCCAGGAATACTCCATCCAGCAATTCACTCTGCAACCCGATCACCGGCTTTTCCCACTCTTCCTCAAAATAATGAGCATCGATTGAGAGGGTGATCCTGCTACCGATCGATTCATTGAAAGCAAATGGCCTAATCGCAGTTCCTAACACATATTCAGATTCTTCGTATTCAAAAACCTTACCTGCCGTTGCACCAAAAGAAATATATTCATTGGGTCTGAACAGTAGAGAATAAGAGAGATCTCCTTTTCCGAAAAACTTGTTCTTCCAATCATATCCAATGCCATGATAAAGATTTCTGAATAATTTGCCGGACATGCTTAGTTTGTGATAATCATCCAGTTCATGATCGAACAAATAGGATAATCCATTAAAATTGAAATATAACGAATAATTATCTTCGAATGTTTCAAAATCCTCATTATAATAACCTTCCAATGCGAAACCGAAACCGTTGCCAAAAGCCAGTGCTGCCGGGTTTACTCTGGCTGCAAAATACCCGTCTGTTGCCGCCACTGATGAACTAGGGAAATAGATCCCTGCCCAGCTTATGCTAGCTGTTAAAACCAATACTACAATAAAAATTGCCCTTTTCACTTACTTACCTCCGTTATCTTAATAGTAACATTTTTTTTGTGGTTGATCTCTCATTGCCGAATTTAAGTCTGTAAAAATACATCCCGGATGATACGGGATTGTTTTCATCATCTCTGCCGTCCCAGATAACAGCATAAGTATTTTGATTATCTGAAACTTCCATCATATCAGTAAGAGTATCAAATGTCTTCACTGCCTGCCCTTTTATATTAAATACTTTTAATTCTATGTTCTGTTCATACGTTCCAGGAATTTGAAAGCTGATTACTGTTTCGGGATTAAAGGGATTAGGAAAGTTCTTCAATCCGAAATCAGGCTCTATCATTACATTCTCTTCTGATCCAGTTTCACCAAAATCATCCATTAAATTTTCTATAAAATCCTGTGCCGAAGCAGCTTCCATATAATAAAGAGGGAATCCGATAACACAATAATTATAATCACCCAGATGCCTTATCCCGCTAATACCTGAATGATACGGACAGTTAATATCAGCAGCATCGAACCTGAAAATTATATCATCATAATTCTGTGTTTCAAAGGTATTACAGAACTGCAGTGCATCTCCCCAGGTTGCCATTGGTATTTTGGCTGTGTCTATCATCATCGCATTATAACCGTTTTCACCCGTAACACCCGTAAATTCAGGATCCATGCAAACCATAACATTGTCTAACCCGAAAAATTCCTGACATAATTCATTATCCATGGACTGCATGTGAGACCAGCAGGTAAGCAGAAGCTTTCCTCCTGTTTCCAGATAATATCTCATCTGGCTGGCATAATTTGTCAATGGATTCCAGGCCAGGTCATCGTTATACCAGACGACCAGTGAATATTTAGCCAATTCTGAAAGGGGTGGAAGTCCATCGGCATCAACATCCCAGCAGGATGTTGTTTCGCCGGCAAACAGCTGCAGATAAAATTCATCTACCTCATCGTCGGCCGGGAAAGGTGAGGCCGCAGGATAATCATAGGTTTGATCGACCAGCAATATTCCCTGATCAAAAGTGAAATTGATCGGTGCAGCAGTTATCTCGTTAGAATATTTACCGATGAATTGAGCTTCATTATCCAGAACTGCCGCGATCTTGTAATAGTAGGTCTGGTTAAGTACAACATCATTGTCTATAAAGAAGTTACCTGTTGCGGGTTCTTCGTTAACTTTTACATAATCATTGTCAGCTGTTCTTCTATAAATATTCATACCTGCAATGCCAGTATCAAAATAATCGTCCCAATTCAACTGAACTGAACTATCCCGCAGGAAAACATTTTCCTGTAGTACTGGTATTCTTTCGTAATATCCGTAATCCAGAAGCCAGTTCTCAGGATCAAATTGCAATTCTGTAATTTCTCCATCCTTTTCAATTGTATTATGACTTATTCCAGCAGGGACCCAGAGAGTATGATCTGTACCATTGACCCGACAATCTAAATAAGCGGAAAATAATTCCTGCTCTGATCCGGAAGAGAGAATGGAAACCTTTAAAGAATCGCACTCATCAGATTGATATGAAGCATATTCATATTGAGGTCTGCCATTATTATTATACCACTGATCGAAGAACCAGCTCAATTCCATCCCGCTTACGGTTTCCGCAATTTCGGCCAATTGATCTGTGGTCGCAGTTCCATAGCGCAGATCAGGATCTTCCACATAAGCAGAGAAAATGTCATACAAAGTTTCCTCGCCTACAATATGTCTAAGCATATGCAGTACCCAGGCACCTTTATAATAGACAACAATATCCAGCACTTCCCCACCGGTGGCATCGTCTTCCCTTTTCAATTTATCATCAATATCTCCGCCCAGATCGATCTGGTCCATATATTGGTGATAAACTTCATCTCCGAACTGATATTCTTCCCATAATACCTGACTGTAAGTGGCGAAACCTTCATTCAGCCAGATATGATTCCAGGTGTCGCAGGTGATGAGATCTCCCACCCATTGATGTGCCAGTTCATGCAGCACAATAGTGCCACCGTATTCATTGACCATGGTCGAACTGAAGGATGTACAAGTCTGGTGTTCCATAGCTCCACCACCAAGTATTACCGCGTGTCCGTATTTCTCTTCCGGGAAGGGATAAGCACAGTAAACGTTTGTCAGGAAATCGATCATATCTCCAGTTTGAGAGAATAATTCGATGCTGGCATTATGCTGTTCGGGAAAGATATAATTTGATATGGGCATTTCAATCCCATCATTTTGATAGAGAGTTTCATATAGCTCATAATTTGTAACAGCGATAGAAACAAGGTAGGTTGAAACAGGATAACTTTCGAACCAGTGATCGGTCCTTGTACCATCACCATTATTTGTTTCCGAAATCAGCTTCCCATTGGCAGCGGAGAGGAAATCATCTCTGTAAGTTATAAATATATCTACAGAATCAGCTTTATCGGCAGGAATATCCTTGCAGGGCCACCAGTCCCGGGAAGCATAAGGTTCGGACAAGCTGAAGACGATAGGTATTCCGTTATGTGACTGAAAAGAAAGCCCCAGGTCGAAACGGGCTGGTGGCTCAGGGTAACCGTTGTATTGAATCGCGATCTCGATCTGATCTCCACTATTGTGAACTTGATCAAGCTGGATCACGATCTGGTTATCTGAATGCACATAGTCCGGCTGATTGCCGTCTATCATTAGCTGATCGAGCGATAAGTTGTTTGTAAAATCGAGGATGATGGTTTCGGTATCATCTTCCAGCACATTTAGCCGGATAAGGTTATCTCCAAAGATCATTTCGTTTTCAAAATCCAGCTGCAGATCGATCTTGTAATACTCAATATCGTAATTTCCCATTTCACCTGCTTCCCGGGAGAAATAACTTCGCCAGGAATCTGCAGTTTTCTGTTTTTCCAGAATGTATTTTGTAGTGAGTTCAACTTTTTTGTGGATGTTTGAATTGACACTACTGGAAATAGTATTTGCTGTTAATATGCTGAAACAAAGGAACAGCATAAATATCCATTTCATAGTTCTAATTTTCATATTCCCCCCAGAATAACAATTTTTTAGAACAGTTCTTCCAGTGATTCCAGATAGATATTAGCATTTGAAGTTCTTATATCGAGATGATATCCACCTGCACCGAGTTTCCCTTTAACATAATTGTTTTTAACGATTTCCGTATTCAGTCTGGGATGATCCCAGATGATCTTACTATTATTGGTTGAGGCGGTCAGATCTGCATTCAAATGAGCTGAAATCTCCAATATAACTTTACCATTGCTGGTTACGACATCCAGATCATCATTCATTTCTACAATTTCCAGCTCAATTCTGGCATTGGATGTTCTGGCTTCGGTGATGAGCTTACATCCGGAGATATCAATACTTCCATTGCTGGTATTTGCAGAAGCAGACCCGGCTATGCCTTCCAGATCGATGCGGCCGTT
This sequence comes from Cloacimonadaceae bacterium (SeqCode), assembly GCA_942491655.1. Taxonomy (GTDB): domain Bacteria; phylum Cloacimonadota; class Cloacimonadia; order Cloacimonadales; family TCS61; genus SDB. Next base: position 49,536 of record CALOBL010000018.1, on the reverse strand, counting down.
ACTGGTGGCTGCTTCAATGCTTCCTTCCAAATTATCCGCTTCTATCTTACCATTACTGGTCCTGGCATTTATATCGCCTGTATGATCTTTTACTTCAATTGAACCGTTAGAAGCTATAACTGAAGCATCTCCGGAGGTTCCATTGAGTTTTATTGAGCCATTGGAAGTGATCACATCTGCCAGGTCTACTGAGGCCGGCAGATCGATCTCATATTGCACTGATACTCTGGGTCTCTTTTCCAGATGTTCAGTTCTTACCACAAAATTCTTACCTTCTTCTATCACAATTTGCATTTTATCAAATTCAGCTTCAGCAAAACTTTTTTTAGTGATCTTCAGATGCATTTCATCTTTATTCCACCTGTTTACGGTAATACCACCATTTATATTATCAAGTGAAAGTGTTGTATTGGCAGCCAGATAGTAAGCCAAGCGGGTCGGAATTTGTGGAAATGTTTGTCGGGCTTGGCGCCGCGCGCGTTCGGGACCTTTTCAAGCAGGCCAAAGAAAAGCACCTTGCATCATTTTCATCGACGAACTCGATGCACTCGGTAAAGCCCGCGGATTTGCGGCGATGGGTGGTCATGATGAAAGAGAGCAGACCCTGAACCAGCTGCTGGTGGAATTGGATGGATTCGATTCCAATATCGGTGTCATTCTGATGGCCGCGACCAATCGACCAGAGATTTTGGACCCGGCATTGCTAAGACCGGGACGGTTCGACCGTCAGGTGCTCGTGGATCGACCCGATAAGGTGGGCCGTACAGCCATTCTTAAGATTTACGTGGGCAAGGTAAAGACGTCTGAAGATATCGACCTCGAGAAGGTTGCTGCCATGACGCCTGGCATGGTGGGGGCAGACCTGGCAAATCTGGTTAATGAAGCGGCCTTGCTCGCTGTGCGGCGGAAAAAAGAGGGCGTCGGGATGGCAGAGATCGAGGAGGCTGTCGAGCGTGTCGTCGCCGGCCTCGAGAAAAAGAATCGGCTCATCAATCCTGAAGAAAAAACGATTGTTGCTCATCACGAATTGGGACATGCTATTGTGGCCCTTGCCCTTCCGGGTGCAGATCCGGTACAGAAGATATCGATCATACCCAGGGGCGTTGCGGCTTTGGGATACACCATGCAGGTGCCAACCGAAGACAGATTCCTGATGCGGAAAACCGAGCTGGAAGACCGGATTGCCACCCTGCTGGGAGGGCGTGCTGCCGAGGAAATCATTTTCAACGACATTTCCACCGGGGCTCACAATGACCTCTCTCGGGCCACTGACATCGCCCGCAGCATGATCAAGGAATACGGAATGAGCAATCGTTTGGGCAAAGTCTACTTTGCCCATAAGGATCAGAGCCGTTTCCTCCAGCCGAATCGGGAACCCGGTGGAGAGTATAGCGAAACGACGGCCAATATGATCGACGAAGAGGTCAGGAGTATTATTGACGAGCAATACGCGGTGGCGCTGCGCATTCTAAAACAGAATCAAAAAATTCTTGAGGAAACGGCCGAGATCCTCCTTGAAAAAGAAGTGATCAACGGTGACGCCCTTAACCAGCTAAGCGCCGAGGTTCGAAAGTACAAACCCGATTCAGGCAAGTTTACGTCAGCTGCAACCGAACAGTCGCTAGCCGCCTGAAAGTCCGATGGCCTTAAGAAAAGTATCATCTTTACGTTGCTGTGGCAGGATGATAGGTCATCCTGCCACACACTGTTATAGACTCTAACTGACTGTTAAATAAGAGATTCATTGTGACTTTCGTATGTATTGGAAATTGCCGACGTCGCTGTTAATGTAAATCTTAATTGAAGTTTTTATCTGAATCTTACTTCAGAGAAGGTGGATAATGGCACCAAATCTTCGTATCCTCATTGTCGGCGGCGTCGCGGGTGGAGCTTCTTGTGCGGCCCGTGCCCGCCGGCTCTCCGAATCGGCCGAAATTACCATGTTCGATCGCGGCCCGTATGTGTCGTTTGCCAATTGCGGGCTGCCGTACTACGTCGGTGACGTCATTAAAAAAGAAGAAAATCTGCTCATTGCAACGCCCGAGCTGTTTCGAAAGCGTTTCAATATCGACGTGCGCCTTCGCTCGGAGGTGGTGGGAATCGATCGAATTAAACGCTGCATAACAATCAGAGAGTTGGAATCTGGTGAGACCCGTATCGAGCCCTATGATGCGCTTGTCCTTTCACCGGGGGCGCGTCCCATTCGACCGGATCTGACGGGAATCGATTTACCGGGAATTTTCTCTTTGCGTACCATACCGGACAGTCGTCAGATAAGAAAATGGATCGACCAATATCAGGCCCAGCGCGCTTTGGTGGTCGGCGGTGGATACATCGGCATGGAGATGACCGACAACTTGCTCAAACGGGGATTGAGGGTGACGGTGGTGGAAAAGCAGTCCCAGGTGATGCCCATCGTTGATCCTGAAATGATTGCCGATGTCCACGCTGCGTTAATCGAAGCCGGTGTCTCATTATTTTTAAATGACAGTGTGGTCAGTTTTGGAAAAAGCGTCGGGCACACGCTTGGCGTTACATTGGCATCCGGCCAGCAAATTGAAACGGATATGGTGATCCTTTGCATTGGCGTGCGCCCGGAAGTCAAGCTGGCCGTTGATGCAGGCCTCGCCGTTGGAGATGTCGGCGGCATCAGGGTGGACTCACAAATGCGCACCAGCGATCCACATATATGGGCAGTTGGGGATGCTGTGGAAGTACACGATGTGGTCACGCAGACCGAGAGCGTCATCCCCCTGGCAGGTCCAGCCAATCGTCAGGGACGCATCGCCGCCGATGTCATTCTAGGGCGCCAGCGTTCGTTCCGCGGCGTCCAGGGCACCTCGGTGGTGGGTATCCTCGATCTCATAATGGCCTTTACCGGTCCCAGTGAAAAGCTAATGAAGCGTTTAGGCCAATGGGATGATCTGGAAAAAGTGTACCTTTATCCTGGGCATACTGCCGGATATTACCCGGGTGCCAATCCGATCAGTATGAAGCTGATCTTTAATAAGCGCGACGGGAGTGTCGTCAGTGCCCAGGCCTTGGGGAAAAGCGGGGTAGAAAAACGCATCGACGTTATTTCCATGGCAATTCAGAACGAGGCCACGATTTTTGACCTGGAGGAAGCCGAGCTGTGCTATGCCCCTCAGTTCGGATCGGCTAAAGATCCTGTCAACATAGCCGGGATGATTGCCGCTAACGTCATGCGGGGAGATATTACCTTAGCGCATTGGGAAGATATCCATGACTCCGACGCGCTGATACTGGATGTCCGCACCCCTGCTGAATATAAACGCGATCATGTAGAAGGCGCATTGAACATACAATTGGATGAAATTCGCACCCGGATGAACGAATTGCCCAAGAAACGGGAAATCTGGACCTACTGTTACGTTGGGCAACGCTCTTATTACGCAACGCGTGCTTTAGTTCAATACGGTTTTAACGTGAAGAACATTAGCGGCGGATTCAAGACCTTTTTGCTTCATGAAAGCAGTCAGTTTCTGGGTTGATTGTTCTCAAGGAAGGGGAAACCTTGATTATTGACTATAGCTGCCGCTAAAAATACATCCGCTTAACCTTCAAGTCTCAACCTTTTCTGCATAGACATTTAATTCCTTGTTCCCGATTGACCCTATTAACCCCTGGTTTGGTTTCTAGTGATAAATGCGTTGCCGTTCACATCTGTTAGGGTCTCGGCGAGAAATAATTACACAAGATTGCGCAGGATTTTGGTTCGTCTACAAGGCACATCCGCCGGCGAATATCGGGATATGTGCTGGTGGATGTAGCGCGGTAGATGGGGCAAAAAAACAAGCAAGATGTGTCATTATTTATTGCCGCGGCCCTCACATCGCAGCCGCTAACCCCACATCTCTTGTGGAAAACCGGTGGTCGTTTCCATGACCCGGGGAAAGAACCACCTCCGCATAGTTGTGGATGATCGGGGTGTCGGCATCGCCGAGTCGGCCTTGCCGCACGTCTTCGATCCCTTCTTTCGAACAGAGACTCCTCACGCTCACGCAAGACTGGCGGCTTTGGACTGGGACTGAGCCTGTGCAAAGCTGTTGTCGACGCCCACAAAGGCAAGATTGATATCTCAAGCAGATTCGGCCAGGGTACCAAGGTGGTTGTCATGCTTCCAATTTCCTGATTATCTCTCACCTAAACAGGTATATGGATTGGAGTTAGTCGATCACCGGCAAGTATCGCAAACGAATATCTAGCATAGAACTGAAACCAGACACTCAGAGAGTTCGTTCACTGTGGGACGAGGTATGACAATTTTTCTGATGTAATCCTGACTCATTCAGGTTGAATGAAATTCATAAAAAAGGGCAAGGCCTCGTTAAAGGCCCTGCCCTTAAACGTTATATCTGAATATAAGTGGTTTTTTTGGATATGGGAGTTAACATATCCTGTTCTGCAAGTTTATCCTTGAACGTCGATACCCATGTCACATCCGAGACTCTTATCAGGTTTTTCACATTCAAAATTTTTTTCGCGGGTATCAACGTGTCCTTCATTGTCATCATTAAAATAATCTTCTGTTTTATTCTCTGCCATGGTATCACCTCCGTTAGACTTTAGTTTGATTGTCGCTCTTAGTTATAAGTATGTACGACACGATGGCAGAAGCGCAATGGTGATTGAATTCGGTTGGAATGGCAGTAAAAACCTACCATTTTCTGCAAGCTGAATTTAGAGGGCCACACGAGATTATACATTACAAACGAAGTCTGAATGACCACTTTATTCCCGACTACGCATAGATGGACGCAACCCAAATCAATATAGTTGATATAAGTTTGCATATTTGTTCTTAATAGAATCAGGCAATTGTCAGATCAATATCAGGAGAGATAGCCGCCCTCTCTGGCGTGCCTAAATTAAGGGTTCACAAAAAAATAAGCTCGCAATTTTGGGCGTTGAGGCGCTCGCCTGGCAAGACGCGAAAACGTCGGAATATCTGGACATTCCGAGTTTTCGCAACGCAGCCAGATGGGATACATCGGCGTCCAAAACGTGAAGTTATTTTTAAGTGAACCCTAAGGCAAAAAAGCCTCAGCAGTTATTCACAGATATTAACAACGGATTTCCGGAATCTCATCAAAATTTTATAGCTCTCGCAATTTGTCGCCGTTTTTCAGACCACCGCGGTTTCACTTGTTTCTAACTGCCTATCAAAAACCCGCACTCTCTCAATTGCCTATCCATTAATCTTGATACAAACTCATTAAATTCTAACACCAAACATGCTAAAATATGCAGACTGCAGCTGTTTATCTGCGGGCATAATCCAGCCGGTGGCGCTATGGCGTGTCTCCTGGTGGTCGTTCTGGTGCTGACCACTCTAACCGGGCTAAGGAAAATTTGATTCTGGCTATGGTCACTGGGGATAAAAAGGGTGGATAGGTTGACGTCAATCGAAGCGGGCACGAAAACTTGATAATAATCCTATATCTCCTTAATCTTAACAAACGAATTTGGTAGTGTAATGGAGAAAAGACGGTAAAATATGCTTAACCAACTCAAATTCGCGGCGATCGACATCGGCTCCAATGCCGTCCGGCTTTTGCTGGCCAGCGTTTTCGAAAACAGCGGTAGGCCGACGTTTAAAAAGATGTCCCTGACACGCATGCCGATTCGTCTCGGGGCCGACACCTTTTCAATGAAGCGCATATCGAAAGAAAGAACGGACGAGTTGGTCAAAGCCATGACCGGCTTCCGGCACCTGATCGATGCCTATCAACCCATCGCCTTCAGGGCATGCGCCACATCGGCCATGCGGGAGGCCGAAAACCGGGCTCAGGTCTGCAAGCGCATCCGGAAAGCCAGCGGTATCGAGGTGGACATCATCGATGGTGCGCTCGAAGCCCAGCTGATTCTCGAGAACCAAAGCGCCGACCAGTACCTCGGCTACAACGCTTACCTGTACGTGGACGTGGGTGGCGGGAGCACGGAAATCACGCTTTCCTCCCAAGGACAGGTCGCGGTTTCAGGATCGTTTAAAATCGGTACCATCCGGATACTTCAGGGGCAGGTGACAAAAACCGACTGGGATGCCATGAAGATCTGGCTTCAGACCCATTGCGCCCCCTACCAATCCCTTGCAGCCATCGGGAGCGGTGGCAACATCAACAAGATCTTCCGGCTGGCCGAATGCATCAAAAACAAGCCACTTTCCAAATCAAAGATGATCAAGGTGCGCAGGCTCCTAAAAAAATACAGCTACGAGGAGCGCATCACGAAACTGAACCTGCGGCCCGATCGGGCCGACGTGATCATCCCGGGCGCCGACATTTACCTGAAAGTGGTCCAGTGGGCCGGCATCAAAAACATCTTCGTTCCGGTCATGGGACTGGCTGACGGCGTTGTGCGAATCCTCTACAGCGACTACAAGGCGCAGGGCCCCGCCGCCCACACTCCATAAAGCGAATACCGTCGAAAACGCGATCCCCAACCCGGCGGATTAATGTAGAGCCAGGAATGTTCCCGGTTGATAAAAAGATTCGGATACTTAATTCTCAATTTTTTCTTGATGCCCACCGTAAATACAAGGCCACATCTTTTCTTCTAAAGAAAACCCATAAAAATGCCGAAGCATTATAACAATCCTGCGGCTCGGAACCGATAATCCTTTTCGAGGAATTGGGGAGCACTATCAATTCTGATGTAAATTCACATGTGACAGGAGGTTAATGTATGTCGAAAAAGGATAAAAAAGCCACCTCGATCTTTTTCTTAAAACAGGCGATCGGCGCTATGACAACTATCTTATTTTTGATTTTGCTTTTTGGGATAGTTCCATCAGGCTGCTCTACTTCAGGGTCAGATGAATTCGGCATCAGTACCAATAATGGGGAACTGGTCATTGGCCTGACAGATGCCGAAAGCAATTTTGCAGCCTATGATGTTGATGTCGTATCATTGACATTGACCAAACAAAACGGCGCGGTGGTCGACACGCTGCCGGTGATGACACGGGTGGATTTTGCCCAGTATGTGGAAATGACGGAGTTCTTGACGGCCGCTACGATACCGGCGGGTCGGTACGTAAAAGCTACCATAGAACTGGATTACACGCATGCCAATATACAAGTCCAACGCCCAGACGGTACTGCGGTTCAAGTTGATACCGATAATATAAAAGATGAATTCGGTTCGACCATTACACGGTTGTCGACTACGGTTCATTTGCAGGGTCGCAATGCCTTGACCATTGCGCCTGGCATACCGGCCCACCTGACATTGGATTTTGATCTGAGTGCATCCAATCATGTTGACCTGACAGATACCGATTCACCCGTCTTGATTGTTAAACCAACCTTAATGGCGGATGTGAATGCAGAAAATCCCAAAATTCACCGTTTACGCGGACCACTCAAAGAAATTAACCCGGCCGATGGAACCTTCAGCTTAATCATTCGCCCCTTCATCCACACGATATCCGAGGGTGATGACCGCTTTGGGACGCTGAAAGTTGTCACCAATGCATCGACCTTCTACGATATAAATGGCGAAATGTACCAGGGTGAGGCTGGGCTGGCGCAACTGGAACTGCAGCAGATGCTGACAGCCGTCATTGTCATTGGCGATCTCAACATCGTGACACGCCAATTTGAGGCGTCTCAGGTATATGCAGGATCAAGTGTTCCGGGAGGGACATTAGATGTTATCACCGGAAATGTTATCCGCCGTTCGGGGAATCAGTTGACCGTAAGAGGGGCCACTCTGATTCGTGCAAGCGGTAGTGTCGTCTTCAATGATGAAGTGAATATATTGTTGGATCAATTGGAACGCGACTCCACCGTTAGTCGGCAACTTTCGATAGATCTCTATGGTAGTCAGGACATCTCGGTAGGACAGCGCATCATGGTATTTGGTGAACTGAGTGATGATGAAACACAGCTCAATGCCGCTCACGTTCGGATGCTGCTGACCACCATCAAAGGCAACTTAGTATTCGCCGAGTCCGGTACCGTCAGCGTAGATTTGACCGCTATTGACGGCCGCAATATCGACCTATTTGATTTCACAGGTACAGGCGCAATCAGTGACGCGGACCCAGCCGAGTACGAGGTTGATGTCGCCGGCCTAAATACCGACGGACTCGACACGGCGACCCCGCTTAAAATTCGTGGATTTGCCACGCCCTTCGGTCATGCTGCAGATGTGGGGGATTTTGAAGCGCGCACGCTTATCGACGTTTCCAAGGTAAAAGGCTTGATGATCGCTACTTGGAATCCTGCCTCACCTGATGCAATCTCAAATATCACCGAATCAAATTGTACACTTAATCTGGATGGCATTGGGTTGTTCCATCATTTGAATCGAGCCGGTGTGGTGGTCGACCTGGCCGAAATGAATGATCCGCCGATCATTGGCGCCCAGAATGACAGCAATGGCGTGTTTCAGATTGTCCAGGGAGAAAACCGTCAGGTTTTTTTAACCTTCGACGGCTTCGCTGAAGAATTAACCCAGCGTTTAGATGCCGGATCCGAAGTGACGAGTATCATTTCGAGAGGTACTTTCAACGACAGCATCGCGATCCTTTCCGCCGATCTTGTGGTTGTCGCACTCAAGTAATCATGCAGGAAATATCCAGCTAAGAAGGGCGGTCGTTCAAACCGCCCTTTTTTTTGTGCGACCGGCAGGATTCTCTTAAACAGAAAATTCTCTGCTCGAAAAGGAGATGACAATCTCGATGGCCGCAAAGGAAACTTTTAGGTTTATTTGACAGGAGGATTTGGAATTGCTATTCGTCATTCGCTGCATCGACAAGAAGGATCATCTGCAGGTACGACTGGATAACCGTTCAGTCCACATCGAATACCTGAAGAATTTCGGTGTGTTGGAATAAACAGATGCGGAAGCGAGTACAACCGAGGAACCGGATGCGGGAAAACCGCACGTCCGGGACTTTGTGGGGGGTGCTGGGTGACCGGCATTACTACCACAACGCTGATGCTGACGATTTACGTGAGGCAGCCGTGTCTTGTGTAATGTGAAGAAATGAGCAAAGCATCGAATCATACGATACTGACCGATGAGACATACCACCGGGGGATTTCCGAATTAGGTATGCAAGACTCAGATATTGCTGGTGTTGTGGCAAGGTGGGGGAACCCTCCGCTTTGGAGCCATGCAAAAGGCTTTCCCGGTATTGTTATCGCTATCCTCGCCCAGCAGGTCTCCTTGGAATCCGCCCGGGCAGCGTATACCAAGCTGGAGAATGCCATCGGTTCAGTCAATCCTGAAGATTTCCTGTCTCTGGATGACGGCGCATTGAAGCCAATAGGCTTTAGTCGCCAGAAGGCCTCATATGTTCGAGGGGGTGGCTCACGGGATCATGGTTGGAAAGATCGATTTGGAAGCTATCGAGTCTATGAACGACGATGATGCTCGGAAGAGCCTAATGGAATTAAGAGGAATAGGGGCGTGGACGGCCGATTCGTATCTGCTATTTTCATTACGTAGACAGGACATATGGCCTTCGGGTGATCTTGCATTGGTAAAGACAATCCAAGAGTTGAAAGGGATGCCAACGACTCCTGGTGCAGAAGAGGTGGAAAGAATCGCAAATCATTGGAGGCCATGGAGGGCTGTGGCCGCAAGGGTCCTCTGGCATCACTATCTCTGTAAACGGGGCCGAAACGCATCAGTTTAAAATCAACCGGACGCTTACGACGCCGGTTACTTTTGCATTAGGCTTAATTAAATAACCACAAGAGGATTAAGGTGAAAATCAAATTATGGAAATCTTTCAGGCCGCATTGATCTTAGCTACGTTTCTGTGTTCAATGGTGGCGGGCTTCCTGTTTGCTTTTGCAGTAGTGGTGATGCCGGGCATCGGAAGTTTAAACGACAGGGAGTTTATCCGAGCTTTTCAGGTGATGGATCGCGTTATACAGAATAATCAACCGATTTTTATGTTGGTCTGGGTCGGCTCAGTTGTAATCTTGGTAACTTCGGCTGTGCTTGGCATCGGACAATTGGATGGAATTGAACGTTTGCTCTTGATATTTGCTGTACTCGCCTATCTTCTCGGCGTTCAATTGCCGACGGTCACTATTAACATACCACTGAATAACAAACTACAAACTCTGGATGCCGATACTATGAATGAAACAGCGCAAAAAACAGCTCGCAAGGACTTCGAGCCACTTTGGAACCGATGGAACTCAATCAGGGCGGCTTTATCGAGTCTGGCGTCTGGTCTATTGATAACTTTACTCTTTAAACTTTAAATGCCTTGGTTCGTTGGGCCATGCGAAAATACAAAAGGCTTCGAGGCCATTGGCGAAGGGCGGCCCATTGGTTGTTACGTATAGCCTGCCGTGAACCCAGACTGTTTGCTTTTCCGGCCTTCGGCTGGACAGTAGGAGACGTATGACGGAAGACTGACACGTATGGTTCTTGCAGGGCGTAGGGGTAAGACTCCTCCGCGCTGCTTGCCTGGCCCGCACCTATCACCGTGCGGATTTCCTAAATATATCCAGACGGTATCGTTATAATAGATTAAAATTTAGATAGTTACAATTATGGCAAGATATTTGTAAATATGACGCCGGCGTATAGAGAAAGAAACGCAGACCTAAGTCCCATCCCATTTATCAATTCCCCTAAAAATCTTGACAATTCTTACCTCGCCGTTTTAATAATTCTTAACTCACGTTGCATCTAAAGCTGACCCGTCGTATTTCGTTGCGTTCCCTTTCTAGCACACAACATCCCTTCCAACATCCCAAAATTAAATCTTGTGTAGACTGGAGGTCACCCATGGCTAGTGAGGACTTCGATCGCAAGCTTACAGCTATCCTTAGTGCAGATGTTGCCGGTTATAGCCGCCTCATGGGTGATGATGAAGCGGCAACTGTTAGTACCTTCACGCACCTCCAGTTTCGCTTATAGGGACAAAAACATGATGGCACAGCAAATCGCCGAAGAGCTTGGAGTACGCTATTGGCTGGAAGGAAGTGTACAACGAGAAGACGATATAGTGCGCATTCAGGCGCAATTGATCGACGGCCAGAACGGTAATACAACAAGTCGTCTCAACACACACCATGTCTTCTCTGAATGTTAAAATGACGGGATTTAAGTTGGCTACCGCCCCCCCCAAAACTCAATTATGAACGTTATTTGCGAGGAGTCTACTAACATCTTGGACGAAAAAAAGAGGATATTCCGCTGGTTAAAGAGGCTTTCACCGAGTCACTCAAGATGGACCCAGATTACGGTCCTGCCTACAGGTTCCCTGGCTTTGCTCTGCGCGATCTTAGCTTTCCATCGGACCACAAAAACCCCAGAAAAATCCCTTGAAAAAGCTGAACAGATGGCACAAAAGCTTTGGAGGTTGAATCCGATTATCCGCCGTATACTTTATGGAGTCACAATGAATGTTAAAAAGGATTATGACGATGCAATTTTGAATGCCGAGAAAGGCATAGAACGCTAATGAGCCGTATCGATATTTTTTCCCCTATCCTTGGCACTACGCGACGCTAATCTTTGAGACGCCTTTATCCTATGGAAATTGCACTGCAACTTGCACGTTTCAGGCCTGTAAACTTCTTAAATCAACTAGCATGGTCTTACTTTGGGAATAAGCAATTTCACGAGGCTAATCAACTTTTTGATGAAATTCTCAACCGCGACCCAAAATCCTTTTATGGTTTTCTTTGCCTATTTGGCTCGCCGCTTCATGTGAACTTAACGGCGACCCGCGCCTAGCGGGAAAGTGTATGCGAAGAAATCCAAAATTTTCACTCGACTATATGTATAAAAACTCGACCCTTAAGGATGGCCCTTTCAAAGAAACAGTTTATGATGCATTCCGTAAAGCTGGCTTGAAAAAGGGGGACAGCGCTATGGTTCCATAACTAACAATTCGAAGTTTGAATTGAGATTACCAAACCTTATTTGCATAAATGATGCAAATTCAGATAGTTGGGCTATTGGCAAGATAACCCCGCCATCGAAACTCAAAAAAACATTGACAATAGTATTGCATAATCATACATAATACTTGAGGCATTTGGGAATACAATCTACATTCCAGTGATTATCTGAGCGCCACTCGTATTCATCTTACATTTAAAACGCTCCAGCGATACCTTCGCCGACTTTCTTTGTGACAACCAGCCAGTATGTCAGAATACCTATCATCGCCTCATTTCAATGTATTAAGACATTCGTTCGCAACACAGCTTTATAGTAGGCGGCTAAGAAATCAGGACCGCGCATAAACTTCTGGGGCACAAGGACGGGAAAACACCATGATTTACACCCACGTCCTCAACCGGGGAGGCAAAGGAGTCAAGAGCGCCCCGTGGACGACTTGTAGAGGAGAAACGATGGCCTTCTTATACAGAAACCATATATTATCTCTCCCCAATGGTTGTAGGTTGTCTAATCGCTTGCAATCCAAAGACTTATGCCGGTTCAGGCTATGAGATGTTATACCGCGATTTTGCGGTCCATAGGTGCTATAAAGAAACTATATATACATTGTTAGACTTCTTAGATACCCCGCTAAGGAGTCTGAATCCAGACTTTCCGGGGAACTACATGAGAGAGGAGTAGGCTATGTCAGTACAAGTCAAAAAGTATTATGCGCGTTGGAGTCCTACAAAACATCACGGGTATGTGGTGATTTACTGGGACGGTGGGTCAAAGACATTCCCCGAGCAATCATTTAGTACACCAGCTGAATTTCAAATCGTTGTTGACCTGCTCCGCAATGAGAAACCTATATGGTGGGATGAACCAACAGGGAGGCTTTACGCAAGTCAAGAGCCAGTTGGCGAAGGTGAATAGCCAGCGTATAGCCTAACCGCGCTCAAGCCGTTACAAATATCTGCTAAGGATCCAAAACTATCAATTCAACGATTGCGTTGATGATAGCCAAAACTTATTTGTATAAATGACGTAAGGTCAGATAGTTTGGCTTATGACAAGATACATGAAAGGAGGTGGTGAATCGAAAGAGCGATCTCATCATGTGTGTAGCAGTATCAACTTCAACATTTATGAAAGGAGATTTATCATGGCTAACACAATTGAGAGCTACAGCCTTTTGTTTTACGGGAGTCCTTCTGGTTATCAAACCAACCGTGCTCAAATCCAGCTGAAGGACACAAACGGAAAAGTGCGCGCGTGGATTAGGTTCAATGATCCTGGTCAGTTCTTTGAGAACGACTATGAAAGCGGCGGGATCATTCGAATGCACTTGCCTTCCACAATGTTCGAAAACGTGATCGATGTACTTAGAAACGAAAAGCCAGTCTATATATACTTCGCGGCGGGCCGTGCATTCTTGGGAACAAGTGCTGAACCAATCGGCGAAGGAGAAGAATAACTAACATCAAGGCCTTTCAGCCGACGCCACGAAGCGGCGCGGCTGATGGCTGCCGTTATGCGACCTTTCTGCTATTTAAAACAGGTCTAAAAACATCCTGAACCTTTGTGATACTAAAACCGTATTAGAAATGATTACAAAACATTGCGATAGGCAGGTACTGGCAAGATACATGAAATATACTAAAGGCTTAAATTACGGTTAGAATTATCAGGTTCCACTTTATAATAATAATATCGCAATAGATGGAAAATTTTTCATCTAATATTACTGTTATACATTCACATCATACTTAAATTTAAGTATGAAGTACTAATCAGTAATTACAAAAGAAAAGAGGACGTAGCTATGCCACATTGCGCACAAGGAACTACAGGATGGACAAAGTTAAAAGGTTATCAAGCACTATGGGATCCAAAGATTGATCTTGGTAAATTCTATTTCACGACATTTCAAGGTAAACGCGAAGAAACTCCTTACATGAGCGCTGAAAATTTTGCTCGAGTGCTTGATATCCTACGAAATGAAGATCCTGTATATGGTAACGCCAGTACTGGATCGGTAACCACTCAAGGAGAGGATATAGGGGAAGAAGAGAGCTAGTCAGAAAGTAGGGCTGATACAGTTAGCAACTTAATGAGATTAGAAGTATAAAAAAGGATTAAGACCGACTTGCAAAGCGATGCACCGCTTTGCAAGCGGCTCATCCTATTCGTTGATAGCTGCTATTTATATGTACCAAGGCTATCGAAAACCGCTTTAATATAGCCAAAACGTATCTCAAGATAAGAGCAATTCCGTTTTCCGGTTTCGGTTTATGCTTGCAGCAACAAGGTGATACAGCATCGTTCCCTGTGATGCCTGCCCACACTTACACGCCACTCTATCCAGACGCGTTGCTCGGAGCTTAATTACTGGAGCGTGAAATTAAGAATGATAACAGACTGTCCAATATCCTCAAATTTCTGTCTTCTTTGCATTGGATTCAGGACCAACCCCAAAAGGACGTTGAATTGGGGCATAAAGCTCTACCTTTCCAGAAAAACCAACTCATCTTTCCTAAAATTGGCCCGATCGGCGGTGCTTTCTCAGGGATCCACTTCCCGCCGGATGCGGATGACCGTGTCATCGGGACCGGTCAGCAGGTGCCCTCCGGCATACTGCAGGAAGACGGCGTCGGATTCACTGAACCAGTAGCAGCCTCGCCAAACAAAAGACAACGGACCGCTGGGCGAGACATCGATCCTGCTGCTGAACAATACAGTCGTCTCAGCATCGAAGATTTCTTCGGTGCCTGAATGCACGAGCCTTTAACTTTACCGGTTCGAAATTGTCGGATCGAATCAGCCAGAAGCGATGTGTCTGCCGATCCGATTGCAAATACGGTTGCAGAAGAGCATAGGAGAGCGGTTGAAACCAGGGGGGCCTCGTCGATATGCTTCACGGTTGGCGCTTCTTTGGCCTGGCTGTCCTTGGACTACCTGCTACGTCTCGGTATAGCTGAAATCCTTTTTGATTTAATTGACCCTTAAAGTCTTACAATAGCTGGCAATGAGAGACGCCGCCAGAAGCAAGGATGACGACTATCAGCGCAAGAAGGTTTCGTTACGAATTGATTCTGTCTTTAAGTATTTCCACGGCATCTTTAAAGCCGCATTTTCCCACCGCCATGATCAAGTCAATGGGATTGAAGTTTTGCTTACAATCAAAACATCTAGCCAGATTGGTTTCATGCTTTGTGGCGGTATGAAAGCCATGACACAGCGGGCACCGGAATCGGAGCATTTTGTGGCTGTTTAGTACCTCAAGATTCAACACATCAACAATGACCGCATCGATGGGGATTTTATTTCGCAGCATTCTAAGATAATCTTTTGTGTAATGTTTTGCCATTTTGCCACCTCTTATGGCAGAGAAAACTCTGTCATTGTTTCGTTTACCAAAGCCTCGGTTATTTGTTTCAGACTTTTTGCAGCGGCATTGATCAGGCAGGCGGTGGCGACATTGTTAATTTGTCGCGGCACCCCACCGGTATAGTCATGAATAAGCTCTTTGGTTTCGGTCTCAAAGATTTTATCTGCGCCACCCGCCTTGGTGATGCGATAATCGATATAGGCCGCTGTTTTTTGTTTTGACAAAGGATGCATGAAAAACTGCAAGGTGATACGATGAACCAGGTCAGCGTGGGAAGCCCGTTTGAGAATTTGGCTTAAGTTCTCCTGTCCGCATAGGATGATTTTCAAAGATACTTGCTGGTCGATGGAAGATATTAGCAATCTGAGGTCAGTTAAGATTTTAGGATCGATCAAATGGGCCTCGTCGATAATAAAAAGCGTGCATTTATCGTTGATATTAATGCGCTCAAGGATTTGCAGCAGCATTCGATCTTTTCCCAAAAGGGGTTTTTCCCCCAGTTTAGTGACGATCAGGCGTAAAAAGGCGTTTGCATTCAGGGGCGTGAGATGAAGATAGACAGGGTGGTAGCGGTTTTGTGGCAGTTGATGAATAAAAAGTCTGAGCAGCGAGGATTTTCCCAGGCCGGTTTGTCCGATAATCAGGGCAATTTCACCTTGTTCTTCAAAGAATTTGAGTCTGGCTAAAGCTTGATCGATACGCTCATCGCGCAGCAGCCATTCAATGGGCGGTTTTTCGGCAAAGGGGTGAGTTGTCAGGGCGAAGTGGTTAAGAAGCATCAGTTTTCTCCTGTTTTGATTAATTGTTTAAGCTCTGCGATGACATAGGGAACCGTTTTATAAGGGGCCTTTTCAAAAGCGGCTTTAAGCATATGGCGATTGACGGTGAGACTCTGGTTATAGACTTTTTTGAGTGCTTCAAGTTCGCCGGCAGAAAGATCCGCCAGGCCGGCTTTTTTCCCCATCAATTGGGCCACGGTTTTGGCGAACTCATGAAAAGGCCAGGGTCTTTTGGAAACGATTTTTCTGTAATCAATACCACCTGTTTTTTCAGCGAGCATTTTTTTGTGCCGGCGGAGCAAAAGCTCGGTGTAGCTATGCTTGGGTTTTTCCCACTTGGGTTGTGGTCCTTGCGGGGTAGCAGTTGTGCGATCGTGAAGAACACCGACAGCTAAATATTCACCGTCAAGCGAATAGATGTGCACTGTATCCCAGTTTGAGAACGGATCAAATTTGACCTGAACCCGGTCGCCGCGCAATTTAGGATCAACGCGGTAAAAGCGTTTGTTGAGCTGAACATCGCAAAATGTTCTGTTGACGGTACGTTGGATGGATTGCATGAAGGATTCAATCGCCCGGCTCATGTCGACTTGGCGGATGACCGTCAAGCCTTTTTGATAGCGATGTTCAGGGCACTGTCCGGTTTCTGCGTGTTTGTCTTGGTGATAACTGACTGCCAACCAGGCGGCCAAAAGCCGATTGAGTTTGGTCAAGGTCAAAAGGTCGCCGGCACGCACTTCGGCTTCAAATTGATCCTGAGCGGTCTGGAAAAAGCGTTCAATTAGGCCACCTGCTGGCGGATCTTTTGGCGGTCGATGCAACAGTTTGATGTTGAGCCGATAGCAAGCCGCTTTCAGTGCGTTGGCGTGGTAAATTTTGGCATTATCCACATAAAGCTGTTTGGGTGCGCCGTGAGTGGAAAGTGCTCGGATCAGAGAATCGATCAAGACATCCAGATTTTCTCTGAAGTAATAGCGCGCTTCGACAACAAACCGGCTGTGGCAGTCGATAAATCCCGAAAGATGCGTGGGCACAACATCGGTATGGTTCACCACATACGGTCCGTCCTCAAAATCACCCACCCACAAGTCATGGGTATGGTTACGGGTCCATCGTTTGCGTACCTTTTTGTGCATAACCCCGAGCTTGATGCGGGTAGCGCCGGCTTGTTTGAGGTGGCGATAAAGGGTAGAGCGAGGCACAGTGACCGCATACATCTCTTCAAGAAAGCGATTGATGGCGGCCGGAGATCGACGGGGCTGTTCTTTTTTCAACTCGATGGCGGTGTTGATAACTTGAGTCGATATATTGCGGGGTTTTTTACGATCGTTACGGATTTTGCGTGCCAAAGCGTCAAATCCCCCCTGCCGGTAGCGATTCAACTTGCGGCGCAGGGTGGAAAGCGATGGTTTGCCGACTCGACCATCGGGGAAACGGGTTTGTTTAGCAGCCAGTTGTTTAAGAAACCGGTTGCTCAGATCCGCATCAATCTCTTCATAAATGATCGGAGTTAGAAGATCGCACCAGAAAATAGCCCATTTTTCCTGCTCTTTATCCAAAAGGATGCCTCCTTTTACATTCCTGGAGGCAAGCTTACATCAGCTAAAGCCGCAGCGCGTTGCCAACTTGGTGAAAATAGATGTTTTGAATGTGGCTTGAAAATAAGTTTCGATGGTCACCAGCTGGCGACAACCGATGAGCTGCTTTTTACGCTGATCGGTTTTGCATTTTCTCTGTGCAACAGTCAGCCGGGCAAGTTCCCGGCAAATGCTTGATGCGGGGTTTTGCTGCAGCAGCAGGATCAAGGATGTTCGGCAGGTTTGGGTAAAACGACACAGGGTTGTGATCCATCGGTGGGTGGAGGATGGGGCCAATGTGGGGGCATCGGTCGAATCGGTTTCCGGATATCCCGGAACGCTATTGTCGACCATCACAGCCTGCTGGTATGTCATGTTTTCTGATTCGACGTAACTGGCACAAAATGCCGTGATGGTCGGCTGCGTATAATGTTTGTGAGGAATGGCAAAATCCGGGTAGTGGGTGAAGGTCTTACCGCAACCGGGACATCCAAACCGAACCAGACTGCAGTAAACTGCATTGATTAACATTTCGATAATAATTAAAAACCGTCGTTCACGGTAGGCGTGAATCTTGAAAAACGCCGATTCGAGACTGCATCGTGGACAAGGCGGCAGGTTATCAGGTGTAATTTTATTCTTTTCGACTCTTTGCTGATGTGCTTTAATGTCTTCAAGTGTCGCTGTCGGCGGCATTGGGTATCCCTCCTGTTTTTAAGGTTAGGCCTGCGAAACCAACCTTCTAATATGGGAGGGATACTTTTTCAATCAAGGCGGGGTAGTTTCTGGTTTTTTCTTTAGGCGGGGTATCTGGGTAGCGAGATGGCGGGTTAAACTACTGCGGGATTTCGGGGTCACTTATTCTGGAAGTCAGCAACTACCAGTATATATCATTCGCCGGCCACGTGTATGCATGAAAATCGGCGTCGCTTTCCGCCGTGGAGTGCCACCCGATCGTGGCACCGGACGGTTCACAGCGGTTATAAAAGATTTCATCGGCACGCTGTACCC
The DNA here is from genome assembly GCA_942491655.1 of Cloacimonadaceae bacterium (SeqCode). Lineage (GTDB taxonomy): Bacteria > Cloacimonadota > Cloacimonadia > Cloacimonadales > TCS61 > SDB. Next base: position 30,892 of record CALOBL010000018.1, on the reverse strand, counting down.
GGATGACGACCTGGTCGCCTCTTTCGATTGCGTATTCTATTGAAATCTACGCGTCCCCCCCGGTGGTTTCAAATACGACGGTGGCCGATTACAGGGCCGGCCGGTTTCAGCCACCGCAGACGTTAAGCTTCTCAAAGGCCACACAGACGGCGAGACCATTGGCTGACCCACCGGATCCTCGACGCGCACTTCCAACGATTTGCGCACGGACAGCAGCTGTCGTGGTCTCAGGAGAATAAGCTCCGGTTCAATCCGGTTAGAGGCAAAGCCGGGCTTCTTGGGCTAAGAGAAGGGGTAGCTTATGGCCGCCCCGAGGCTGACCACATAGCGCACGCGTTTTTCACACTTCAGGCAGATGGCGTTGTTCTTGTTCTGATCCATCATCTTGCATTCACGACAGGGGCTGAGCAGCATTGTTTTCATCCTTTGCAGCAATGGTTAAAAAAGACGGCCGGGTCATGCACGGCAACAGTTTGCAGCGTCGGTTGAACGGCGGCGTGCTCATTAGCGCCGACCTAAAACCATGACCCGGATATCAGGATGTTTTGACTGTTTCCGACAGCAATCCATACCCGCCGGCTGTTAACGCAGCATTAGACGCGAATTAAGAATTTGAAGAAAGTCCCGGCAGCAAGATAGAACGCTAAAGTGGTAGACTCTTTTCGTCTTCATCGGTTCCATTCTAATCAACCTCGCTTTTACAGTGTGGGCAGAAAAAGGTTGCGCAATTGTGTTCATCGACACACGCTTCCGATGGGATCTTAAGCATGTATGACCCCTTTCCATCGAAGGGGCATTCTTTTTTAAAACAGCTGAATTCCATTATCTTCTCCTTCTCGTTTACGTTCATCTCAACATAAAATGCTAATCATACCCGTGTTGTTGTCAAATCCCAATTTTAAGACTTGGACAGGTAGCAGTGCTGTCAAGCATTCGTGGATGGGCACCAACCAGTTCGTTATGGCTCATCCAAGTCTGTTACCCAGGGTCGTCGATTTTAGTAACGGAAGCTGAACAATGACATTATCGTCGGCGCAGGATCCAGTGCAGCCGAATGCCTGCTCTATGCGTGCAATGTAGTCCAATCGGCTCTTGCAGCTCAAACATATCGGATTATTTTTTCTCGTCGTTTATCTTTGGTCATTCTCTGCAATGAGCATTCTGTCGTAAAACCCGCAGCGCTAACCCCATCCTAACGGCACGCTCATCAGAGGCTCATTTTAATATATAATAATAGGCGGTTAATTAGGCCTCAATACCACTGAAGCGGGAATTGGCGCACAGGGCGTCACTCACACCGTTATTTGGTCGCGAGGTGTCGATACGGATCTCTTGCGTATACGGGGCAAAGGATTTGGAACGGATCCACGCCCGGTCTTTTTGTATGTCGGCCGGTTGGCGGTCGAGAAAAATATCGAGGCGTTTCTCACTCTGGATTTACAGGGAACCAAATTCCTTGTTCCATTGACGCAAACCCCTGTTCCCATTTAAGGCAATCCAAGCAGGACCTATGAAAATTCCGCAGTTCAATTTGACGACGCTCGGGCACTCGATCCGGGCGTCGTCGGCCGGAAGTTCGCATCTCTGGCGCGGGCTTCCCGCCTGGGTTTCGAGGTGCCCTCCGCGGCGGCCGTCACCACTGAAGCCCATCGCATTTTCCTTTCCCACCGTTGCTGGCCCGACGGTTTGGCCGCGGAGGTGAAGGCGGTAGGTGGATATGGCTGGGGTTGGAGCCGGGGACTGTCGGTTCGTTCTTCGGCCGTGCGCGAAGACCTCGAAGAGCAGAGCTTTGCCGGGCACATCGCTCTTTTCTGCAGGTGGACCATGCCGACGACCTGCAGAACAAGATCGAAAACGTGCTGGCTCAGTGCCGAGGAGGAAAATGTCCGGCAGTTACCTGCGGGCCGGCGACCGGGGGAATGCAGCGGAGGAAATCCCGTTGATGGGCGTGGTGCTGCAGCGCATGGTGCATGCCGTTGCTGCCGGAGTTGCCTTTGGCCGCAATGGCCATTGAACCCGCCCGCGACGAAATCGTCATCGAGGGCATCAGCGGCTCGGGCAGGAGTCCCTGGTCAGCAGTCACGTCACCCGTGCATCGCGCATTTGGCGGCGGCGAGGAACCTGCGGATCGAGCTGCCGCCGGACGTCGGACCCGCGGCGCTCCGCAGCGACTGCCTGCTGGCGGAATCCGACTGGCGCCGGGTGGCCGCACTGCTGCGACGTCTCGGAGAAAAGCGTCGGCGAGAGCCCGCTGGACATCGAGTGGGCCATCGACGGCGGCCGCACCCTGTGGCTGCTGCAGTATCGACGCATCACCACTATCGAGGAGGGGGCCCTGACCGCGCCTCCGGGAACCTGGACCCGCAGGATTGTCGACGACCTGTGGGCCGATCGCCTGACCCCGTTTTTGGCCGCCATCATGCTGCAGAACGAGCCGCGCTTCAACCTGAACCGTGTGTTGAAGATTGTCGGCATACCGGTTGTTTCCCGATGCTGGCGGTGATCAACGGATACCTGTATCTCAACTGCGCCGGCCTCCGATCGGCCGTCGCCTGTTTGCCGCTTCGGCTGCGCACCGCAGATGTGCGGGGCCCTGTTTCCGCATGACGGCGAGGTTGACGCCATTGCCGCGCCGGGAGCGCCGCAGCTGGCGGCGACCTTGTTGCGGGCACTGCTCCTGCCGGTGTTCCAGCCAGAGGTAAACCCGCTGCTCTGCCTGTGGTTGGCCCGGAGGCGCCGGGCGAAGATCCGCCGCCGGCTCGACGGGGTGCGGGCCATGACCGGCACCACCACCGGGCAGTGCTTGAACAAGGTGCGCCGCGCTCTGGAGGTCCTTCCAAATCCAGATCTGGAACCAGTGGCCCTATGGTTTTGCCACCTTTTTTGCGCTGGTGCTGCGCTGGCTGATGGTCGACTGCGGGGGGCATCCCCACGCCGCTTTCCTAAACATCGGATCAGCCGGGGGTAACAACGTCACGATCGACTTTTTAACGAAAGGGCAGGTGTTATTCCAATGAATTAGTCACTTTTTCGTAACTTGGTGGTAGTCTCATTAAACTGCCATCATGGAAAACATCGTAAAACTCGACAAAATTGCGATTAATGTTAAGTCGCATCACTTGCTGAAAGAGCTCCTTAAGGAAAATCCCATTCTTGAAGAAATAATGCGGAATGCCCGTAACGAGACAGAAGCTCTTGTTGGGGTAAAGCACTGGATATTGGATCTTCTCGTAAAAGAGAAGATGCTTATAGATTTTATAAGGGTGAAGCAAGCGGGAGAGAGGCATTTGATAAACTGAAGTGGGAAGATTATGCTGCAATACGCCTGCTCGATTATATTGATAATGCAGGCCATACATACGAGGACCTTAACCTGAGGGGAGAGATTGCTGTGTCTAACCCCATAAAGATGATCTGGCTTGCCGTTACACATGGCACCGGAGGCGCAAAACCTGCATTCTTTGAAGATATGTTATACCTGTTCAGGAAATTATCGGGCACATATATTGCCACAATACCATCAGAAAAAGAAGTAAAAGGCTGGATGGAAAGATATCCCTCCGGAATTGATCCCAGGATTGAAAAGCTTCGCGAAGAGAACAGGGAGAGAATTATAAATATTCTTATCGATAAAATTGATTCGGGAGAAATAACAGACAAGAAGTATAAATTTAAAGAAGGCGATTCGAGGCAGCAGAAGCATATGACAATGCTTGAGTGGTGGAAAGAACATACATTTCATCTTCGTTTTGCAGTAAGATCACCCAGGCTGGTAAACGAGTTACTTGGCAACTCTCTCGATCCTGATACTATGAGTATATTTTACTCTGCCGAGAAGCAGGGTATACCCTTCTTTATCAATCCTTATTACCTGTCACTCCTGCATGTCAGGGTGCCCTATTTTGCTATCGGGGCCGATCTTGCAATAAGATATTATGTCCTTTATAGTCAGCAGCTGGTAAATGAATTCGGGCATATAGTAGCATGGGAGAAAGAGGATAAGGTTGAGCCGGGTAAACCTAATGCAGCCGGATGGCTCCTCCCGACACATAATAATGTTCATCGTCGCTACCCTGAGGTTGCTATACTTATTCCCGATACTATGGGGCGTGCCTGTGGTGGTTTATGTGCTTCCTGTCAGAGGATGTACGATTTCCAGAGCGGTCACCTTTAACTTCAACCTCGATAAGCTTAAACCGCGCGAAACATGGAATGATAAGCTTAAAAACATTATGGAATACTTTGAAAAAGATAGTCAGCTCAGAGATATTCTTATTACCGGCGGCGATGCCTTAATGAGTACCGATTCGTCTCTTAAGAGAATACTGGATGAGGTTTACGAGATGGCTCTCAGGAAGAAGAAGTTTAATAAGTCGCGGGGAGCTAAGGAAAAATATGCCGAATTGTTACGGGTAAGACTGGGCTCAGGGTTCCTGCCTACCTGCCGCAGAGAATAACGAACGAACTAATTGGAGGTATTAAAAAAAGATTTTAAGGAAAAGGCATCCCAGATCGGGGTTCAGCAGTTTCTTATTCAGACCCATTTTGAGTCGCCCATGGAAATTACTCCTGAAGCAAGGGAGGCTGTTCGGAAGCTTATATCGGCCGGCTGGACTGTTACTAATCAGCTGGTGTTTTCTTCAGCAGCCAGCCGCAGAGGTCATACTGCAAAGCTGCGTGAGGTCTTGAATGATATTGGCATTTTGACCTATTATACCTTTACTGTAAAGGGTTATATGGAGAACAACTTTAACTTTGCTACCAATGCAAGGGCCGTGCAGGAGCAAATTGAAGAAAAAGTGCTCGGTCATATCCCTGAAAAATATTACTCAAGGATTAAAACATTTCCCCTTGAGGCCGAAAAAATGATTGAAAATATCTCCAGGCTGAGAAAAGAGGCTAAAATTTCCTTCCTGGCTACCGACAGAAACGTGCTAAACCTTCCTGGAGTAGGAAAGAGCCTTACCTACCGGGTTGTCGGTATAACCCGATATGGAAGGAGGATACTGGAGTTTGATCATGATGCAAACAGGGTACATAGTCCGATAATACATAAAATGGGTAAAGTAATTATTATCGAATCAAAGTCAATCGGCGAATACCTTGCCCAGCTCGAAGATATGGGCGAGAACAGGAGGGAATATGAAAGTATATGGGGTTATTCTCTTGGTGAAACAGAACCAAGAATACCGGTGTACGAATATCCCGAATATGACTTTAAAGTAACCAAAGAAATATCAAATCTGGAGATCTGATAGCTAAGAGGTAAGGGGTAAGAGGCAAGGGCAAAGAGGGAGTGTCATTCCGACACGAAGTGAGGAATCTGCAACATCCTAAAATAATATTTTCTCCCTTTTAACTTTTTACTTCTCTCCGGTTTCCGGTCTCAGGCTCCATGCTCCTGCCCCCTGCTCTTTCGTCGAAAGCAGTCCCATGCTGCATAGATATCTTCTCCCCTTGAGGCTCTTATGGTTGTAGTGATGCCTTTACTGGTGAGCCTATCCCTGAAGTGGATTATTGTTTTGTCATCGCTGCTCTGAAGGGGCGAGTCGGGTATTGGGTGAAAGCGGATCAGGTTAATCCTGCAATTTAATCCGTTCAGTATCCTGCTAAGTTCTTTAATATGACGGTCGCTGTCATTAATACCTTTAAACATTATATACTCAAACGAGATCCTGCGTTGTCGACCCCATTCAAAACTCTTTATCTCTTTAATTACATCTGCCAGGGGATAAACCGACTCTATTGGCATCAGCGATTTCCTTTCATCATCGAAGGGAGTATGCATGCTTACTGCAAGATGAGCTTCAGAGCTATAAAGGAAGTTCTTCATTGCAGGGATTATGCCAATTGTGGATACAGTAATCCTGCGTGGCGACATTGCGTAGCCCCAGTCTGAGGTTAATATCTCAAGTGATTTAAGTACATTATCAATATTATCAAATGGCTCGCCCATTCCCATATAAACGATATTGGAGAGACCATCTCTCTCAGGCAGGCTGGCATACTGGTTGAGAATATCTCCGAGTAAGCTGTCCCTGGAATCCCTGTTTCCCTGTCATGCAGAAAAGACAGGCCATTTTACAGCCGACCTGGGAAGACAGGCATAGTGTTGCCCTTTCTTTTTCGGGTATATATGCTGCCTCCACCGACTTATTTTGCCCGACAGGGAAGAGATACTTTTTCGTTCCGTCAGAAGAGGTTTGTACCTTGTTGTGAGCCGTACGGCCAACTTCATAATCTTTTGCAAGCTTTTCCCGGGCGGTTTTTGAAAGATTTGTCATCTCATCAATAGTGACTACATGCTTCTTGTAAAGCCAGTCGCTTATCTGGCGTGCTGTAAAACCCGGCATCCCGGCCGTACTGGTAATTTCTATCAGCTCGTTTAATGTCCTTCCAAATAATTTTTGCTTCATACTAAAAATATATCTCCGATTCAATCATATTATATGGGATTTTTCTTGATATAAGAATGTCCCTGGCCTCAACAACCATTTCAGCCCTGCCGCAAAGATAATAACGGTAATCCCCAGGCAGCTTATCAGTGTTGCGCAAAAAGGAAGTTAGCCTGCCACCGTAATACCCCTCCTTGTTCATGGTGGAGCTGCATCTTATATAGTTTTGGCCCAGCCTTTTTGTTAGTTCATCACTAAAGTAAAATGATGCTTCTTCACGGCCACCATGAATAAAATAACCACTATAAGAGGGTGAAGACCTTATCATCGAAATAAAAGGAGCAATACCGGTTCCGCCTGCAATGCAGAACGACCTTTCTGTTCCTACAGTAAATCTTCCGTAGGGATTCGAAGAGTAAGATATAGTCGCCAGGCTTTAAGGCCGGGAGGCGACTCGGTTAATTTCCCCCCGGGGACAATATTATACAATATGCTTATTACATCTTCACCTGTCCCGCTGCATATGCTATATAAGCGGTTCCCGATCATTACTGTCAATACTAAGAGCAATTATCTGACCGGGAATAAAATCATATAGCCGTTCAAATGATAAGAGATATACTCCCGGGGCAATCTCATGGTTTGCAATTATGCTGTTTTTATTGAGCCTGCTACTGCTATCCATCTTTTAAATATATATGATATTAATTTGTGTATTATACACTTTAACAAGATCGGCGATCTAAAGTTAATTCAAATCTAAATATAAATATTTTGAAAAATTTGTTTGTGGGTTTATAAAAACCGTATTTTAGAACTCTTATTATTTAAACAGTTAATATGAAAGTCCTACTTACAGGTCCCGACGGAGTACTTGGTAATAACCTGGTTCGGAAACTGATAGAGAATAATTTTGAAGTAAGGGTCCTTATCCAGACTGGTAAAACAGCACCCTTACTGGATGGTCTGAATATAGAGAAGGAGTATGGCGATATTCTTGTAAAAGACGATTTAAAAAGGGTGGTTCAGGGCTGCGACGTGATTATTCATGCTGCCGCTATGACCGATACCTGGCCCTGCCGTCATAAAGTATACTGGAAAGTGAATGTAGACGGTACAATTAATATAATTGAGGCAGCGCGTGAGGCGGGAGTAAAAGATTCCTCCATATTGGAACAGCTAATTCGTTTGGGCCTGGAAATAAACAGCACCCCGGGACCGAACTATCCGGGTATAGCGCCGGGAAATATGGTGTAGACTATATCAGCTCGAAGTATGAAGCTCATAAAGTTGTACTCGAGGAAGTTGAAAAGGGCTTCGATGCTGTTATATTGAATCCCACATTTATGCTGGGGCCCTATGATGCCAAGCCCAGTTCCGGGCTATGATTCTTGCTGTTAACAGTGGTAAGGTTCCGGGCTATCCAACAGGAGGGCGAAATTTTGTTTATGTAAAAGATGTTGCCCAGGCAATAGTAAATGCCATTGAGCTTGGCAAAACAGGCGAGTCGTATATCCTCGGAAATGAGAACCTGAATTATAAAGAAATCTTTACAAAGATGGCCAGTGCACTGGGTGTTAAAGCCCCCCGGCGAGCACTTCCCCGGTTTGTCACTCTTCATATGGAGCCCTGATGAGCTTTGCCGCAACAATATTCAGGTTTTCCCCAAAAGTCAGCTACCCCCTGGCTCTTATTTCCACGGAAGAACATTTCTACGATCCGTCAAAAGCCAGGACTGAACTAAAAATGCCACAAACACCCATAGAGGTAGCCCTCGATGATGCTGTTTCCTGGTTCAGACAAAACGGGTATATATAGAGGCGTAAGGTGTGGGTGCAAGGCGTTTTCCACGTGCTCGCAGAGCGAGGGAGGACAAAGCAGGGCATAGGGCGTAAGGCGTAAGGCGTAAAGTAGAGGCATTTCAAATAATCCCCGTTCGGGGGAAAAATCAAATATTTTGTAGTCACTTAATAAAGATTTGCATGCTATGCAAAAAGGCTTATCTTTACAGAGTCTTAAGTAAGAATGAATCATAATTAGGTGAAAGATTATTCAGAACATATCAGGACACGTCTGGTTTCCAGGGGCTTAAAAGTAACTCCTCAGAGACTTTTGGTTTTTGAGTCACTCTTAAAATCAGAAACTCATCCTACAGCAGATGAGATTACAAGCTATATCAGAGATACGAATCCGAATATATCGAAGGGGACAATCTATAATATTCTCGACACCCTTGTGGAATGCGGACTTATTACCAGGGTTAAGACCGATAAGGACAAGATGAGGTATGATGCAGTTCTGGAGAAGCACCATCATGTATATGATTTAGAATCTGATAAGATTGTGGATTTTTATGATGATGAGCTGGATAAAATTATAGGAGATTATCTTAAGAACAAGCAGATTCCTGAATTTGATATACAGGATTTTAAACTTCAGATTTTAGGCAAGTATAAAGACTAACCAATATTAATTTTAATAAATAAATAAGTATTTTATCATGGAAGAAAACGTAGAAAAACAAGCATTTTCAATGCCAAGAATTGGTGAAAAAGCACCAGATTTTAAAGCAGTTACAACACAGGGTGATATCAATTTCCCTGCTGATTATAAGGGAGAATGGGTAATTCTGTTCAGTCACCCGGCCGACTTTACACCTGTTTGTACTTCAGAATTTATGACCTTTGCAAGTATGCAGGATCAGTTTGCCGAGGTAAACACTAAACTTGTTGGTCTTTCAGTAGACGGATTATACAGTCATATAGCATGGCTCCGTACTATTAAAGAGAAGATTGAATATAAGGGAATGAAAGATGTGGAAGTTACTTTCCCACTGATCGAGGACATTACTATGGAAGTTGCTAATAAGTATGGCATGATTCAGCCAGGTGAAGCAACAACAAAAGCCGTAAGGGCCGTATTCTTTATCGATCCGGCCGGTATTATCCGGACAATCATTTATTATCCGCTGAGTCTTGGAAGAAACTTCGATGAGCTTTACAGGGTTATTGTTGCCCTGCAGGCTGCCGACGAGTTTGGCGTTGCTATGCCAGCCGACTGGCGTCCCGGTGATGATGTTATTGTTCCTCCTGCAGGTTCTTGTGGCACAGCCAAAGAAAGAATGGAAGCCAAGGGAGATATGAAGTGTTACGACTGGTTCTTCTGTACCAAGCCTCTTGATGAGAAGAAGGTATGGGACGCAATTAAGAAGAGATATGTTGATGGGTAGAGGTAGATTAGTGAATTAATTCTCTGAACATTTCCCATTATCCTTAGAATATTTTAGAAAGGAGTTCTGGTTACAGGACTCCTTTTTTTATTGCGAATGGAAGTAATACCTGTAATAAGGCGTCCATTCGCATATCAGGGACAAGTCTTTTTCTGTTATACGGGACTTTTATTTGCAAAAATATCCGGATGAACCTGCCCCGCAGCTGATAATTGATTTCATTCCTGAATCAATAGTAGTACTTGTATGCATTACCCTTTCTTCCTGGACATGATAAATATTTCCTGACGTGGGATTCGACCGGTTGGAACAAATACCGTTATATAACCATCCTGTCGGTCGGTAATAAAACCAGTCATCAGGGTACCTGAATTAAAAATATCGACAAGCACAACCTCTGAGAAAAATGATTTGTTCTTGCCAAAGAACTGCATTACAGTATCACGGGCAATTCTATATCCTGGAATCTTAAGAAGGTATCTTTCTTCAAGTACATTATTAAAGAATCGTCCGATACGGGTCTGGATAACCAGCCCGATAAAGAAGAAGATGGCAAGTATCGCTGCAACAACCATCAGGTAAAGAATTATCACCTGTATCTCTGTTTTTACTTCAATAAGGCTTACAATTGGCTCAAGGTATTTCTTAATCAGGTTAAATATCCATCTGAAGAAGAAGAAAATCAGGGCTGTTGGCAGTACTGCTGCCAGACCCCCCAGAAGGGTGGTGCGGAAAAACTTCCGCAGTCTAATCATGAAATGAGGTTTCATATCTGAGTTTTTTAGTAGCAGTTTAACACTCTAAAGTTAGGTAAAAACTAACTTCTATTCTCAACTTACCTCTGGTCCTTTCTCCGTCCCTCCTAGCCCCTGGTACTCGGGACGAAGGTGGAGTCTTCCGGCCAGGGTTCTGTTTGATAAATATATCCCAACAAATTTCAAATTCAGTCTGAATTAGCTATATTTATTCGTCTGTTTTACAAAACCAACCATAATGAAAGGCATAAACAATTTGACTATTCGTCTTTCGGTATCATTTCTTATTACCCTTATCCTGGGGGCCCTGTTCTTTACAATAGAACAGGAGTATAATTAGAAATAAAGGAGAAGAGCCCTGGTCTTGACAAGAACACAACTTATTTAGATCTGAATTCTGATGGTAAAACCGAGAGGAATCTTCTCTCTAATGCAGCCATTGGGCAAATAGGAATAATAATAAACAATAGCGAGGATATGATTATTGACCAGTTTAATTTTATCGGAAGATATGCAAACAGGTCAAATATTTATAAGGGCGATTATAATAATGACGGTCTGTCGGAGATATATGCATTTACTTACATTGGAGATTCCTTATTTCTAAATATTCTGGAAGGCTATAATCTGCCTGATCCTGTAATCCGCCGAAGGTATATAGGAGGATGTACGGCCCTACACGGGGAAGCACAATACATTATTGCTGCCCCGGTATTCGAGGATGCTAATGATGATGGTTTTCAGGAATTTTATTTTTCTATCTCAGCCGGATTCACCCTGCAGCCAAGGGCCTTATATTATTATGATATTGTTAATGATATTATAAAAAAAACCGATCCTGCAGGTGTTGCTCCCAGGTATTCATTAGATTCTTATGATATTAACGGAGACGGTAAATTGGAGATCTGGGGTATAGCTAATGCAGTGGGCAACTATAAAACAAACATCCCATATTCTGATTCCAGCGCATGGTTAATGATATATAATCATAAACTTGAATATGAATTCAAGCCCATCGAGTTTAAAGGCTTTGGGACAGTTCTTACTACCTCTGTTCTGGAGACAGAAGGAGAGATTAAACTGGTCGTGCTAAGGAAGAACGAAACCCGTATTAGTGTTACTGATAATGAGCTGGCGGTATTTAGTACCACCGGTGACTTGCTTGTTAGAAAGAGCCTGAATGAATATAACCTGGGGAATGGTCTTAAGACATATATATCGGATCAGAAAATTTATCTTAGCGATATTGATGGTAATATTCTGATTTTTGATCAATGGTTAAATCTCATTAAGCAGGATAACAAGGATTTCTACTCTGGAGCAATGCACGGGCCCTTTATAATTCCGGGTATCGAAGAAGATCTGGTTTTGTTTTTGAATCCCGCGGAGAGCTAAATGTTTTTACTGCCAGATTGAAAAAACTGGCATCTATTTATCTTGATGATGAACATGGGAATTATTTTGATCCCGTATTTATCTCTAATAGAAATATTAGCTCGGGATTTCATTTCAGGACTGCATACTTCGATTATGGAATAGATATGGTTCGAAACAAAGCAAGAAACTATATCTACCTGTATTCCCTGCTTATGTTTGCAGCATTTTATTTCCTGATCTATTTTATCCAATTGCTTCAAAAGAAGCAGGAAGAAAAGAAAAGGCAGATTGAATCAAGGATGAGGACACTACAGATGCAGGCTGTTAAAAGTCAGATGAGCCCTCACTTTATTTTTAATGCTTTAAACTCTATTTCTGCAATGTATATCAAAGGAGATGTAGTCAGGGCAGATGAATTTCTTACAAGCTTCAGTAAGATGATCAGAGAGGTTGTTGATTCTTCCGATAAATTAGTTGTGACAGTTGCGGAAGAAATAAATTTTGTAAAAAATTATCTTGAGCTGGAACAGGTTCGACACGAGGACAGGTTGAGCTTTACAATAAACCTGCCTGAAGATTGTAAGCAGGTAAGCCTTCCTTCGATGAGCATACATACATTTGTAGAGAATTCAATAAAGCATGGTTTCAGGGGAAAGGATAAGATGCATATCCATATTAATGTGTTATGCCATAGCAAAACGCTTAATATAACTATAGAGGATAATGGTGCTGGTTATAATTCTAAAAAGGATAATAGTGATAGAGAGGGGAAGGGACTCCAGATGATAAAAGATATTTTTGACACATATTATGCCATTTCCGGTAAAAAAATAGAATATACTATTAGGTGATCATGGGGATGAACAGGGAAATGACATACACGGATCTCTGGTTGAAATAAATGCCGATATATGAGACAGATAAAAGTGTTTATTCTTGATGACGACAGAGATGCAGTTTCGAGAATTGAAATTCTTCTTAACAAGAATAATAAAATCAAAATATGCGGTAGCGAGACTGACCCCGAAAGGGCAATTCACCTGATAAGAAGCTACAGACCCGACCTGATACTGCTGGATATTGAAATGCCGGGGATGGGAGGCTTTGATCTTCTTAATGCAGTAAGGGAAGCAGACTATTCTCCATCGGTAATTTTTATCAGCGGATACGATCAATATGCAATAAAAGCCATTAAGGAATCGGCCCTGGATTACCTTCTCAAACCTGTTGATGCGAAGGAGCTGAATCAGGCAATTCAGAAATATATTGACAAACTGGAGAAGCCCGACAATAGAACGTATGATTTGCTTATTAAGCTGTCACCAAGAGAGCAGGATGTATTCAGGCATTTGCAGGCCGGCCATACCAGCAAGCAGATTGCCGTTTCTCTTAATATCTCAAAAAATACCGTTGATACCCACAGGAGAAAGAATATTGAAGAAACTGAATATCGATTCAACCACCCAGATTCATTTGAACTATCCCTCGGGAAAATAAAAACAGCCACTACCTGGGAGGTAATGGCTGCTCTATTTTGCCGGTTGGGGTAAGAAGGCCCAATCTTTAAGATCAGACGACCACCCTTTTGCCAAGAGTTATTTAGTGGTTAGAACTAATTCCCTAAGCCGAAGCAATATAAAACAGAAATTTGTTTGCTGAAATACTCATATGTGAGTATAATTATTCTTTGTCCTTTACACACCTGACATAAAATGCGTTACCAATGTCTGATACCTCTTTGTTGCAGATTATTCCTCCTTCTTTTGAGTGTTGAATTGCTATTGAGACAGCCATTTGTCTGCTTTCGGTTGTATCGCAGGTCCAGTATGTATTACCATCGAAGATGCAAAACTTGTTAAACATACGTGCATGCCCGTCAAATAACAGGTTTAGCTTGCTTAAGCCGGGAGACCTGGGGTTCTCGCCAGAGTAGAAGGATATTAAGTCCTTCCATTCATTCACCGTTGGGAGATGCCATCCCTCCGGACAGCAACAATTAGCTGTCTCCCAGTTGTATAGCACACATTTACATGCACCGGAGACAGATTTACAATCAGTGTATCTTTCTTCTGTGCAATTCCAGACCCATGCCCCTGAATTATATATATCATCGTCCAGGTATTTTAGTTCGTCCGACATCCAGATCTTCTCTCCCATATTCGAAGTAGGTGTATTCTTTTTTGTCTCTCTGGTCAATAAATACTTTTTCAGACGAGTTATTACATGATACTACAAACAAAAACAGCATTAAAAAACTAAAAGCTTTCATTGTTATATTGCAGGCATTAAAATAGAGGTCAATAAATTTACTTGCTTTTAACATCATATTATATACTCAATAATGAGTATAATTTTCAGAATTATTAAAGGGCAATCAAACCTTCAATTTTATTCTTTATTCATCCTGAAGTAAAAAACTATAAGTATTTGTTACTTTTGAATAAAATAATATCATATAACTCATTTATGGCCGCTAAGGAGAAAGACATAAAAAGGGATTGCGGGGAGAATATCCCCCCAATATTCGTTGTTTCAGGCGGTAAAGGAATGGCTGGAAATACTGTTGTAAGGTCTGTCTTGATACAGTTTCCAGATAATCATATTCCTCTTATTGTAATGCCTAACGTAGACTCAATGGAGAAGGTTAATGATATTATTACAAGAGCAAAAGAATCATGCGGTGTTATAGTACACACCATGGTAGATCCATTGATGAGAGAAATAATACTCGCCGTTTGCGACGCAGAAGGGGTAAAACATTTCGACCTGGTAGGTGGGCTCTCTGACTATATTTCTGATCTCCTGCAGATGGAGCCTATCAGTAAGCCCGGCCTTTACAGGCTAAGGAATATACAATATTTTTCCAGAGTTGAGGCGATAGAATTTACAATGAAGCACGACGATGGAATGAATACAGAGAAGCTTGCTAAGGCTGATATTATTCTTACAGGGGTTTCAAGAACCGGGAAAACACCCTTAAGTATCTATATGGGTATGTTTGGCTGGAAGGTGGCTAATGTACCCCTGGTACAGGGAATTGAACCACCACCTGAATTATTTAAGGTAGATCCGGGTCGTGTATTCGGTCTTATTACATCTCCACATTATTTAATTTCACAGAGAAATAATCGTGTTAAACAACTTGGTCTCAATGCTGAGGACGATTACATTACCCCCCGTAAGGTAAGGGAGGAGCTCGACTATGCCGCACGCATCTTCAAGAAGGGTAGATTCAGGGTATTTAATATTACCAATAAGCCTATTGAATCTACCGCCAACGAAATTCTTACTATCTTAACCGAGACTTACGGCCGTGATGAATGGCGTAAGCTCGGCGAACAATAAGATTTATTTTTTCCAATCCGGCAGCCTTCCCGGTGTTAGTGGAGCCCCCAGGTCTGACATTTTTTGATCCATTCGGACGAATTCTTCTTTAAGCATTTTTACTTTTTCAAGAACAGGCGCAAATTCTTCTGCGGCAATCTCGTAATTTTGCTTCGAGGTTCCGGTAATATTTGTCGTCGACCTCATATTATCGAATGCTGCATTTCTGGCCCTTGACCGTAAAGAATAGTCGCCATCCAGATCGAGAGATCGTGTAGTACGGTCGCCATTAAGAATTTCTTCAATATCTTCTATCTGATTCTCCAGTTCATCAATTTCTCCCAGAAGTTTATTTGCTACCGAAGTATTAAATGCCTTGCTGGCAGCCCGGTAGGCAGGTATCTTCTCGTTCATATCTGAGAGAGCACTTCCAACAGCCCTTAACGCATTGTCAAGAGCAAGTGTCTTCATCTTAAATTCTGCCATCTCTTTCCTGTCAGCAGCCGGAATAGTCCTGTTTTCAAGTTCTCTTACCTCAAAAGATACCGGACCTGCAAGTTTTGTAACTGTTCCATTTACATTTTTAAACATACTTACCCTATATTCTCCGGGTAACACAAATACATTTGAAGATGGTAAGCCCCTTGTCTGACTGGCATCTCTATCCGTTACTGATAGTTCGGCAGGATAGGTCATATCCCAGCTTATCTCGTTTAATCCCTTGCGAAGGGGAGATCTTAGTTCCCTTATCTGAAGACCTTCAGCATCTGTTATCATAAAGATCAGGTATGCAGGTAATTCTTCCTGCTCTGCCTTAAATTCTTCAGGACTTGGATAGGGTATGGGATTTCCTTTTTTAAAGGCCTCTTTTTCTCTTCTGGCTCTTTCAGACTTCAGTGTACTTACTTCGTCTTTAATCCAGTATGTAAATATAGCACCCATCTCAGGGTTTGGAACACTGAAATAATCCTGTCCCTGGAATCCCTTCTCCTTTGTTCCCAGTCCGCCAAGGGGTCTCCATGTTTTATACATCAATGCATCTTTTACACCGAAGAGGTAGCCCTCCTTATTTAATGTTTCTTCTGACAGCTCACGAAGAGGGGCATAGTTATCAAGCACATAGAATCCTCTTCCGAAAGTTGCGAGTACAAGGTCATTCTCTCTTTCCTGGATAGCCATGTCTCTAACGTTAATAGTCGGCAGACCGGCATTTAGTCGCTTCCAGGTTTTCCCTCCGTTAAGCGTAACAAACACACCATATTCTGTTCCGGCAAATAGAATTTCTTTTTTTACATGATCCTGGCAGAGTGCATAAACGGCTCCTTCAGGCAGGTCGCCCGATATACTTGTCCATGTAGCTCCCTTATCAGAACTTTTATATACATAGGGTGTAAAATCACCTGATTTATGATTATTAAATGCGGCATAAACAACATTTACGTCATGCTTGTCGGCTACCAGGTCATACACGTAGGTGTATTCCGGGACTCCGGGGAAGCGGTTTACTTTTCTCCAGTTCTTACCATCATCTTCAGTAATACTGATCTGTCCGTCGTCCGATCCGGCATAAAGCAATCCGGCCTGGAGGCGCGACTCATCAATAGATACAACTGCTCCATATCTTGAGGTTGATCCGTTCTTGGCAACTGCATCCATCGGCCAAACCTTGCCCATCACAGGAAGAAGGTTGCGGTCGATATTCTGGTCGAGATCATCACTGATAACTTCCCATGAATCACCCTGTCTGTTGATTTAAACACTTTATTAGCGGCAAAATACAGTAGTTTTATGATTATGCGGACTAATCAATACCGGTGAGTCCCAGTTCCAGTTATATTCCTTTCTCCTTTTCGGGGTTTGGGCTCGATATTAACCTGTCTCACCGACTTTTCTTATCAAAACGCTGGCAGGTTACCGTGCTGGACTCTGAGTATATATAATATTGGGATCAACGGGGTCAACAACAGATTCAAAGCCATCGCCGGTAACAGTAACTATCCAGTCGGACGTAACAATTCCATGATCGCTAAGGGTGCGGGAAGGGCCAACAAGACTGTAATTATCCTGGGTTCCACCCATAACATTGTAAAATGGATAGTCGTTATCGACACTTACCTTGTAGAATTGAGTAACGGGCAGGTTGGTAAACATGCTCCAGTTTTCGTCTATCGAAAGTTTCATATACTCCTCCATCTGTTCCTTCAATAAGATGATTATTATCGTTGGGGTCGATCCACAGGCAATGGTTGTCGTAGTGCTTGCTGCTTTCTCCCCTGTTTCTGAAAGTCTTTCCCCGTCATCAGTTACCAGGGAGAATACATTCATTATATAAACCCTGTCTTCGTTTACCGGGTCTGCAACAAGTTCCTGGTATTATTTTCCACTCGAAACGGCATCACTCATTTTCTCCCATGATGCACCCCTGTTCATGCTTCTGTAAAACCCTCCACCTGTCCTCTTGGGCTTCAACCACGGCATAGATAATTTCAGGATTTACAGGAGATATCGCCATTCCTATTCTACCCTTGTCGCCAGATGGGAGACCACGATTTATCTTATTCCATGTCGTGCCGGCATCGGTAGATTTATAAATACCTGATTCCGGTCCGCCACCAAGGTAGGTCCACTGCCTCCTCCTTCTCTGGTGGGCCGTTGCATATAGCACATCAGGATTACGTGGGTCCATATGAATTTCGTTAAAGCCTGTATGTTCGCTTACTTCGAGAATAAGCTCCCAGGTCTTGCCTCCGTCTCTTGTTTTATAAATACCCCGGTCACCTCCTGCGCTCCACAGCGGACCGTAGGCTGCTACATAAACGATATCAGAATTTCTGGGGTCTATGGTAACCATACCAATATGTTCAGACTTTTCGAGTCCTGCTTTATCCCAGCTGTCACCTCCGTCGTTTGATTTATACAAACCATCGCCATAGGATACAGATCTCTGGTTATTGTTTTCGCCTGTTCCCACCCATACTACATTATGGTTATTGGGGTCCATAGCCAGGCATCCTATTGAATATGATCCCTGCCTGTCGAAGATTGGTTCAAAAGTAACACCCCCATTGGTGGTCTTCCATACTCCCCCTGCTGCCGCGGCAACATAGAATTCCTTATGATTATCAGGATTAACAGCCAGGTCGGATATACGTCCTGAGGTAAGGGCCGGTCCTATGCTTCTAAACTTAAAGCTATTGAGAGAAACACTGGCCAGCGGGTCTGCTGAAGTTGTCTCCGTTGTATTTTTTTTAGTCTTTTTCTGTGCATTTGTAAATGGCATTGCTATTATGGCAAGCAGCACAATAAGAATTAATCTTGAGGCAAGGCTTTTCATTGTAAAGTATTTTGGTTAATGAAAAGCTAAGATAGGTAAAGAAACTCAAGTTCCCCCTTGTAAGGGGGTTAGGGGGATGTTAAAAAGGTTAAAAAAGTTTAAAAAGAGTTTGAATGAGTTTAGAGTGAGTTGAGAATGAGTTGAGAATGTTGAGAGTTTGCTTCCTACACAGCTATAAAGGGCTTTTATAATGATAATAAAACAGTGCTCAAAGAAAAATATATCCTGGCAGATTAAAATCCTTTAATCAGGATATATAAACCTATTATAATCATTAAGTACGAAACAAAATACTTTCTTAAATTTGAAAAGAGATTGTAATTAAGAGCAGGTAAAGGTCTAACCGGCCACAGCCGGTCACTTCCCCCTATTCACCCATCAACCACTCCCCTGTGCTCCAAAGCCTCGTTTTGTCATCTTCACTGCTTTCAAGAAATAATCTTCTAACACTAATGGCGTCCGATAAGCAGCAGACCCGATCCCATTATTATTCTTAACACAAGTACTCCAGTCTCAGTGTAACAGATCGAGGGGCCTTCCCATGTTTTTCACCTCCCCCCTTCCCTCCCAATAGTATTATCAAAGCTGACCTGACATATGATAGAACTCTTTACTAAATATAAATTATTGAACAACTAATATAATAACCTAGAAAAATACACCAAAAGACTGGCGCTTGTGATAACAATAATACTCCAGACAGAGTGAAAGGAGGTTAAAGCTTCTTCTTTCGGCCCCTGCGAATCAGAAGAATGATCCTGCATACTGGTATCCTATTGCGGATCTGCTCTTTCTGGCAACAAACATTTCACTACCTATCTCTTTTGGTATATTTACATGTGTATCTCTTTTTCATTAAATCTCTCCCTCTCTCTCCTCTCTCTCTCCTCTGCCCTATTAAAATTTTTCGCAATATTAAAACCTTGAAAGGCTTTTATCCCTTATAATTATATTGCTGATATTGGCATCCTACCACAACGAACCAGGAGGAAACAACTTATTATGTCTTTCCCCTCCAACAGCTTCCTGAATTTGCTGAAGGCTTGCTGTCGTAGGTTCTCTTTGAATAAGAATGGCGCAAAACAGTCGTCTCATCAGGTCAGGATCAGTTTGTTAAACTATCACCAATTCACTAACAGAAGAGATGCTTATTCTTCGAGGATCAGGGGTTTTTTTTTGAAACGCTGGCAATAATTGAGGAGGAGATAATACATATAGATACCGTATTTATCAAGGATAGAAAATTCGTTGTTTTGAATAGTAAATTTGTTGAATACCTGGATCTTTTGAATAGCGAGTTATATATTGAGTACAGATGCAGGGTAAAGGATCCGAGTATGCCTTCCGCCTATGGAGGTACTTCTGAAATATCATCCAAGGAAGCTATATCACGATATATTTCTCAAAGCACCGTTTACGGAGAGAATCTTTATGCGTTTGTAGTTAGCGTCGAATATTGAGTATTACTTCTTTTGGGGTATAGTATAGAACCCAGTGTTCTTCTTCGAGCACTTACGCTCTGGGCTCGCCCCCGGGAGACAATGCCCGGTTTGTGCTGGAGAAGTGGATGCAGTAGGATTGTGAGTGTATAGTATTTTATCATACGGCTGGGTAGTTGATTTTGCCCCTGGGGCAAAAATTCCAAAGTGCCAGGTAGTCCGACAATATGTTTTAATTTCCAAATAAATTTGCCCGGCAACTTCGAGGCCGACCCTATTTCTATTACTGGATAAACAAGAACGACTTTTGGTATATTTATAGCAGTTTTATAAATTGAGGCAATTAAGAAGTATAAATTATACTTAAAACCGTGAAAGGATTTAGATTGTCTTAATCTATGTGATATCGCTTCATCCTAGCAATACAGAATGGTTGAAACAAGCCATTATGTTTTCCCTGAGTTTACTAATGGCATTGTTTTGAGAAAAATGGAATAAAGAATAGCGCTTGTTAAATTACAATTCATTGACAGAGGAGATGTGACGGAATAATAATAGAGAGTGAGATATTTCAGATAGATACAGTATTCATCAAGGATAGAAAATTCATTATTTTGAATAATAAATTTGTTGAATACATAGATATTTTAAATTGTGAATTGTATGTTGAGTACAGGTGCGGGTGGGACCCAGGTAGCCGTCTGCCTACGGTGGAACATCTGAAATGTCATCTAAAGAATCCATGGCACGATATATTATTGATGGTACGATTTACGAAAAAAATTTGCCGGGCAACTTTGAGGCCGACCCTTATTTCTATTACTGGATAAATAAGAACGACAAAATAAGCAGGTTTATAAATTTGAGGCAATTAAGAAAATTATATAAAGGCAAGGAAGAATTATTTAAGGAATATGTGACGGATAATAATGTAAGATAACTGATAAAAGAGTATTATTAAATTAATTGAATACCTGGAATCAAACCTGTGACCTGGATTATAGACTCAATTTATTTCTTTGTTTACCTTGCATAAAATAGTAGCTATGAGAATTACTATATAGTGATTCTAATTATTGCAGCACAAATACTCGCTGTTAACGCACAGCAATACGATGCCACATGGGAATCGCTTGATAAAAGGGATATACCCGCATGGTTTGAAGATGCAAAATTCGGAATATTTATCCACTGGGGAGTATATTCTGTTCCTTCATGGCGAAAACTTGAGCCGGGAATATATGCCTCCTATGCCGAATGGTACTACGCCAGGGTTATGTATAATGAGAATAATGGGGGGAAAGAATTTCATAATCGTAACTATGGTGAAGATTTTGAATACCGCGACTTTGCACCCTTATTTAAGGCCGAGCTGTTTGAGCCAGGAGCATGGGCAGATCTATTTAAGAAATCGGGTGCAAAATATGTGGTTCTTACCAGTAAGCATCACGATGGTTTTTGCCTGTGGCCTACTACAAGTCCCTATAAGCTTAACTGGAACTCCATGGAAGTCGGGCCCAAAAGGGATCTTCTGGGGGAATTAACAGAGGAAGTAAAAGCTGCAGGACTTAAAATGGGATTATATTATTCGATTATTGAATGGGAAAGTAATAAAACAAATAGGACAGAAAGCGGGTATTTCCTGCCCGAACAGATAATACAAAAATATAAGATACCGGAAAATGAATACGTTGATAAACATATGCTGCCTCAGCTAAGGGAGCTGGTAGAAAATTATAAACCTTCATTAATATTTGCTGATGGCGGAGAATGGGATGAGTCAGATGAATACTGGAAGACAAAAGAGTTTCTTTCATGGCTGTATAATGATTCCCCGATAAAAGATGAAATAGTTGTAAATGATCGTTTTTGCAAGGGAATGCCAGCTAATCATGGTGACTATTATTCAAGTGAATATAAGGATGCTGACGACGGGGAGCTCAGTCAACATCCATGGGAGGAGAGCAGGGGCGTTGGCGGATCATATGGCTTTAACAGGGCCGAGGGGATAGAAGATTACAGTAGCTCGAAGGAACTTATACACGAGCTTATTGATATTGTTAGCAGGGGCGGTAATTTATTGCTGAATGTTGGTCCGACAGGCGACGGGAGAATCCCGGTAATTATGCAGGAAAGATTGATTGATATAGGTCGCTGGTTAGAAGTTAATGGAGAAGCAATTTATGGAACCAGGAAAGCATCTAAGCTAAAGCCGGATAAGATAAGCCAGGATATCTATTTTACCAGCAAGAACAATAAGCTGTTCTGCATTTTTTACCGGGTGGACAGACAGTTAAGAGATAAAATTAGACAATAAGGAAGAGATTAAATACATTAGCCTGCTGGGTTATGATAAAGCTATAGGCTGGGAGCTTGTTGAAGGAAATAAACTCAGGGTACAAATTCCAGAGCTTACAATTGATGAAATACCATGCTTATACGCCTGGTCATTAAAAATAGAATTTAAGTAGCCTCCGTATTACGACCACTCAGGATTATTCATCCATATAAAATCTGCTATGAGCTCGATCAAGTATTTCGAAGTCGGTTGCTCGCCTGCCTGTCTGCCTACAGGTAAACTAACTCAATTTTGTTAACCGTGAGTTTGCATAAAGCAAAATCTCTCGGAAGGCTGAGATTTATCTCAAATAAATGGCTCTTTATTGCAGTTCAAAGATGAATCTATTAGTCTATTACGTTAATAGTACCCAACAGATCAAACTCTTGTTAAACTGACAATTCCGCCTTTACAGTACCGCCTTCTATTTTAAATTGAACCAACAAGTTGAATAAGAAGAAAGGCGTAAGATTAAGCATATCATAGAAATATAGTAATATTAGTGATTGGTGTTCTGGTTCACTTTGAAACGGCAGACATGGTTCTCAGTGAGCGGGTTATTTCAATACTCGCAAATTTGAAAGTATCCTTTAATTTTAAGCTATTAACTGGTCAGGTTTAGCTGACGACAAACATTAATTAAAAAAACCACCTATGGGTAAATTAAGTTCTATATCAAAGGTATTTCTTATTATAAATGCAGTTGTTCTTGTATCTGAGTTTGTGATGACAAAATTGATATAACTTTTCCTGATATGGGAATAGTTACAGCATCAGAAATTGGTGGTAAAACTGTAATATTAACCACCAGCATTAATTCTGATGGTAATTCTGGAATCGAAGATTGTGGATTTGTGTTGAGTACCGATCCATCTCCAACAATTGATAACAATATAGTTAAGATATCAGATCTTACTGTAACCGATTTCTCAGTAACTGTCTCAGATTTAATGCCTTTAACAAAGTATTATGCCAGGGCTTATGCAATAAACACCAAGGTATTTCATATAGCGAGGAGCTGGAGTTTGAGACTACCCATTATACTTATGAAGGAAGTACTCATCTTAGGGACCAAACTATGATAAATTATTTCGGAGGGCAGGGATATACCAGGATCAATGGCACAGTATTTATTGGACAGACAAGAACCACATCCAACTATCTCTTCTCTTGAAAGCCTTAGTACTATTATTTGTATAGAGGCACTATATCGAAAACTGAAAAACTTAGTGATTTAAGCGGGTTGGAAAATCTAACAAGCCTTGGAGCAGTTTTTATACAAGATTCGGAGTTGACAGATATTGATGAGTTGATTAATATCAGATCGTTTAATAGCAGCGCAATATCATTTATTTCTGGAAACAATTATTTAGTTAATCTCTATGGCTTGAGTAATATTGACGGTATTGCCAGTTACTTACAATCTATCCGGTAACAGTCTGTTAACCGACTTAGATGATTTAACCAGATTTGAAATATGTAGGCAATCTTATAGTAGATCACCATGAAAATTAGAGAATCTTAATGGCCTAAGCAATTTGAAAACTATTCGCATGCATCTGGAAATATATAACAATCCCTTAATCACAAACCTTGATGGTTTGATCAATATTAGTTCTATCGGAAGGAGTTTAAGTATATATTTAAATTCAGCTCTTACTGATTTTTGTGCTCTTAATAACATCCTATCACAGAATCCGGAAATCACCTTTAGTTCATCACAAAATGCCTACAACCCTACTAACAAGACATTCTGGATGGTTATTGCAGTCCTGGGAAATAGTTAATAGACTAATCTTTGACGCATCGAACCGAATGCGAGGTTCTCTTGCCATCACTGAAATAGCTCACAAAGGCATATTGGTTGCGTAGGAAATGGTTTGGGTTTGTTCTACAGATGTTTGATAAAAGTCACTGTCCTTAATAATTAATAATCACTCATACAACGAACAGAGAACCCAGGTTCTTTACTTTCACTAGATTTGTATAAACTGCTGCCATTGTATGTCATGCTCCAGTATAAGGCCCAATTGGTAGTGTATTCTGTAGCACTCCACCAGCTGCCTACCTGACCGATGTTGTCGAATAACCCGTTGATTTCGCGTCTGCCTCCCGGAAGAGCCGTGAACCCTGTTTCGTTTGATGCTTCATTAGGTAGTTCAGGTTCAAACCAGTGAGTAGTTCCTATTTCTTTTAGTTTGCCTGAAATAACATCCGCATTCCCCAGAATATTGCCTAGTGTTTGCCACTGGAAGTTGGTTGGAACAAGCCAACCATCAGGACATAGTTTACCTGTGTTTACAGCATGCCAATTGTACAAACGACCATAGGTGGCAATGGCAGTATCACTTATTGTATTGTTATAATTACAATATGACCCTATGTTCGAACTAGCCCATTCTGTGTCATCATTTATACGCGGTATGGCCGTGCCATCATTATACTTGGTAGTTCTCAGATTTTCTGCCATCCAGGTCTGCGGGCCAATGCTTACAGTCTTGTATACGTTACCATCCTGGTCTGTCATCGTACCATATGTTATGTCAGCATTAAATATAGCTGTCGTTTTTCCATTGGTAGGATTCTCTGGAGACGGTTTGTCATTATCCTTTTCACAACTGCATATAGACATTGTTACTACTACAATTATTAGTAAGGGTATAATCGAATATCCTTGTTTATTCTTCATAATATTTGACTTTAATTGTTTATCCATGCTCTCAACAAATACCAAAATGGTTGTAAGAACAACGGTCCTGGAAGTTTTCAGTAATTATTATTATGTGGGTACGTGTATCTCTGATATAAATAGCATTTATGATCAACTTGATTAATTTTTAATTTATTTATAAGCAATTTATGTATTATCCCTAAGCATTACAATATGTACCAAAGCATCATCAAGATGATTGACCAAAATTCAAGTAGGTATATAGGTGGTGCTCGGGTGGTTCTCTACATTATTGCTCGTCTGCGACAGCTCTTTTATTCGCCAAACCTTTGGGTTCTCCTGGAGGCCTTACTTAAGTTACTAGATAATCTCACTCACTGTACCGAAAAATTGTCTGTAGCTCTGAGCCGTATAGCGTTTGATCACGACTGCTAAACGCAATCAGCTGCGCTAGAACAAAACATTTATACTATTATTTATTATTAAAGATATATTGTCTGGAGGAAACGGAAGACACCACACTATCACGCAAATTAAGCCGGGCATTTCTTCTATTTCAAGCCTGGTAAGCTTAGTATTTGATGAGATATCAAGTTGATTTAACAGGTTGTTTGGACAAAAGAGCCAGGATAACTCTGGATTATTAGTAGGTCCAATGTCGTTAATTCACTGGATCTGCAATCAAGATGTTTTAGAAGGGTATTATTAGAAATATCCATACTCCCAATGATTAAACCTGGCATAATCAATCAGTTAGCAGAATATTATTAGAAACATCAATGGAATTCAAATTATTGGCAGCTTCTTCAATTCTTCCAATAATACATTATTGAAACATCCAGGTAGCTAATTGATTAGCACTCAGAGGCTAATACTGCTTAAGGCTGTTATTGTTTGAAACATCAAGCATACTTAGAATTACTGCAAAATTACTTTAAGTGTATGAATCTGTGTGTTAAAGTAACATCTAGTGCAGAAAGATTATTATTGTCGATGTTAGATATTCGGCGAGATTAATCAGAATGTCTAAAAGTTAATTTATTAACATTGCAATCTAAATAGTATAGTTCTGTGTTTTTAGAAACACCAAGAGATTTTAATTGATTACTAGTAACAACGTAATTCTTTAAGGGAGGTACAATTAGCGGTTTTTACGGATTCAATCTGATTTTCATCTATATTCAGTGTTTCTAATGATGTATTAGCAGAAGCATCCAAAAATCTCAAGTCATTATTGTTGCAATCCAATAATTTTAGTTTAACATTTTTAGAAATGTCAATTGCTTTTAAACTATTATTTGAACATATCTGCGTTTCTAAATTCTTAAAGTTTTTGAATTCCGGCCAGAGAGCTAATGTTAGTTTACTTCTAATGTCAAATTGAAATAACAACTTCACATTCGCTGACACTAATTATGCCATCATTATTAGTATCAACCTCATTAGCAATTAAGGCTTGAGTGAAATTTTCATCAGAAATAATAGTAACTCTAGCTTCAAAACTACTTTCGCAGCAAGTGAAAATTATGGCTGATAATTAGCAGATATGCTATCTTGAGTATAACTTTTTTAATCATCCATGCTATCTGTAAATTCTTAGTAATATGCTTAATAAATCTTCATAACAAAGCTATAAAACGGTATCTTCAAATACTAATCCGGTTTTATGCTGGACGGCATGAGTGCACATATGCTATGTTCAAGCATATTCAGCTAAGGCTGATCAAAACCAATCTGTATTATGTATCAGTACTTTATGCTTTTGATGGTAGCAGCTCAGGATTATTCATCCCGATAATCGGGATTCATGAGCTCGTCGAAGTATTTCAGAAAGTCGGTTGCTCTTGTCTGCCGACAGGTAAACTAACTCCAATTTTATTAGCCAACCGTGAGTTTGCCAAAAGAAATATCACCCGGGTATATCGGGATCTACACATCACGTTAGCTTTCTCTAATCTAAATCCAATATAGAATATCCTTAACGCCTAATTGTGAAAAGCTTGATATTTTAGCGCTTTCTGCTGTAAATGTGTAGTAAATCAGAGCTGTCTGTCACTAATAGGGAAAACTCTAAATGGACAAAAGGAAAAATGAATTCCTGGAGCTGGTAAACCGGAATATTAATATAATCTATAAAGTCTGTAATATTTATTGTTACAAAAGGGATTACTGGGAAGACACCTGCCAGGAAATAATTTGCAACCTGTGGAAATCATACCCTTCCTTCAGGCAGGAAACACAATTTTCGACCTGGATGTACAGGGTTGCTCAACACGGCTTTAAGCGTTAATGGGAAGAGAAACGAAATCCGATTACAAGGCTCTGATAATCATGAGAGGCACTACAGTTATAATGAGTCTGACATGGATAATAGCATTGACATTCTGTACGGGGCAATGAACACACTGAAAAAACTGGATAAAGCAATTGTCCTGCTGTGGCTAGAGAAGAAATCCTATGCCGAAATATCATCTATAACAGGACTTACCGAGTCTAATATCAGTGTAAAGCTTGTTCGGATTAAAGAAGCTGAAGTACTTTAAGTAACGAGATTGAACTAAACGATTAACTGAATAAGAATGAAAGCACTTGATATATTTACACTCTGGCAGGAAAGCAATATTCCCGGTGAACAGGGAGCAGGAAAAAACCCTCTCAGTTCCGAGGAATTCTTTAAACCCAGGATAAGGAGAAAACTCCTTTGGACTGAAAATCAATATTTATATTTACCTGCTTATGCAACTGGGAGGAATAATGATCTCCAGCTACGATATCAGCCTTTTTATTAGCAACCCGAGAATGCTAGTCATAATATGCCTGTTTATCCTTCTCTTCACCTCCAGTTCATTTATGGTATCACACTTTTGTTTAAGCTGAAGAAATCTGAAATTTGACGAAGCGTATTGAGCATTATCAAAAGCAGAATTAAACTCTATAAAATTGGAGGTATGGTTATGGTTCTGTTCTGCAACGGATTATACTGATGCCCTTAGCAATTGTTTTTATACCCGACTCAGTAAATGGAACTGTATTAACGGGTTTGTTGTAATGGAGTTAATTATTTTTGTGGGAGTCTATCTTCTGAACAAATTATCAGTTTTCAGGGCTGCCTCAGACCTAAAAACTATTATTCAGATTTATCTCGAGGCAGCAGGGAAAAGAAAGACTGGCAGGAAAGCCCCCAAAGATACAGTCCCTTTATTATTGCTTTCTTCGTGCTTCTGATACTAATTCTAGAGCCTTTGCCATTAAAGGATGATCATCTTCGGCAATTACAGGTAAATAGGTTTTTTTGTTACTTCCTTAATATTCCGGGACTCGGTTGCGATTCTTGGAAATTAGTCGCCTTCGGCGCCTCCAGATTTAAAAATTAACAGCCCATGAATGGCCTGATTTTGCAAGGTATTTTCCAGGATTGCCACGCAAAGCGTGAGCGGATATACCCGTATAGCCATGCTTAAAGCCTTTGTTTTGCTCAGACTCCAGGATTGAGTCGCCTTCGGCGCCTCGGACCTGCTGTGCTGTATGTAAAGCCTTTGTTTTGCTCAGGCAGCTCCAGAGTTGGGAGTCGCCTTCGGCACCTCCGGACCTGCCGCATTAACAGCCCATGCTTAAAGCCTTTCAGGCGCTTCGCGCCTTAAGGGCTTATTTCTTTGTTGCTCATAAATACCAGTATAATTCGCACAAAAAAATAAGCCCTTCCGCATTTGCGGAAAGGCTTTAACTATGTAGCCCCACCAGGACTCGAACCTGAATCTGAAGTTTAGGAAACTTCTGTTCTATCCCTTGAACTATTGGGCCGGGATTATGGCGCAAAAATAAGGTAATTTTCTATTCCGATCAAATTATTGTAAGCATTGTAATAGGAACACAAATATTTTCAATTATTATCCACATGATTCTGGATAATTGAGGATATATTTCTGAACCCTTATTATGTATGCCTCTTTCTAATAACTAGCTCTATGGGATATTGATTATTTTATTATATGCAATCCATCCAATATCAGGTAATACAACCAAAGCATCCTGGCAATAGTCAGAATGTCTTCCCCTGTTTTTGCAACAGATTAAAATTATATATGCTGTAAAAATTTAACATTATTCCATGGATAAAGTGAAATAGATGTCAATACAAAGTGAAATTGATTATTCAGTAAATTGGATGTTAATGGCGATCAATACCTTGCTTCTTAGACAATAGTTTGAAATAGCATTCCTGTAGAATAATTGACGAGGACTTGTCTTAAAAGCCATCCGGAGGATAAAGGCTGCCTTTATAATACAATTTGCATTCAATGCCCCCTGTGTCTTTGCCTCTTGGGTCTATTTCGTAGACCTGTTTATTTTCTCCTATCGATGCAGTTCCTGATGAAAGCAGATAAAATTCATCATCCTTTGCCATGAAATCGGATCCAATAATAAGACCACAATTTATAATCCAGGGGCCTTCATCATCCAGGCTAATAAGATATTCTCCATCCAGATCCAGGGATGGACTATGACCATGACTATAATAACAATAATTTCACCCCCGATCTCTGCCGAAGGGGTCATATCTGTCAGTATAATTTCAAAAGTAAGCAATAGTGTCATTTACTTCGTAGAAATCAATTATTCCCATTCTTAAATAATAGGTTTCTCCATCAAATTCTACCCGATCTGGATTAGTATCATCTTTCTTACAATTACCTAAGATTAATGCAAAGAATATTACGATAGCAATAGTAGCGAAGGGTTTCATGATTAACTTATTTCTTTGGTTTGAATAATTCAGGAAAAAAATTGATTAAAGGAGACTGGTACATCTAACTTAATAGGCCTGGAAGATAGGCGACAAATCAAAATTATAAGTTAATATGGTAAACGTCAAATAATTAACATAGTTAACATCCAGGGAATTGAAGCTCTTGTTGACTGTTACCAGGTGCCGGGAGCAAGCTTATACAAAATAATACCAGGGGGAAATTCCGAATCAGCTGCAGCTTGAATGGCTTCCGGCTACTGTAATTGAAAGTTTACAGATAGTAAAATCGTACTCGAACCGGAGCGCCTAATTGTTTTCCAGCTACCCATTTGGGGGAATTACTAATAACCCTAACTGCTTCAGCATCAAGAGCAGGATCTACATTTCTAACTACCATAACATTACTGACTGTTCCATCCGGTTCGACTACGAATTCCACGAATACCTTCTCCTGAACACCATTCTCTGCAGGTACCTGGGAATAGTGAACATTATTTTGAACCCAACGCGCAAATTTGTTCTTATCTCCGCCACGAAATGTTGGCATATCCTCGACAATGACAAAGGGAATATCTTCCTCTATCTCTGTTTCTTCTATAGGAACATATAAGTTTATTGGAATTTCCTCATCAATTTTAAATAGATCGTCGATAATCTTAAAAGGATCTTCAGCAGTAATATCATTATCAATAATTTCAAAAATTTCCGTGATTTTAGGCATTTCCGGTTTAATTTCTGGTTGTTCGTCTGGCCACTCAGTATTAGGGATAATATCTGGATCAAGAGTTTGCCAGTTATCCATATCAAATTCATTTGGCCCCCTTGGTCCAGATGACCATTCAAATGCTATTAAGGATAAAGAAAGTACAATAACTAACCCGAATTGAAAATAGATTCCCTTTGTGGTCTCGATATTAACCCTGTCATTCTTTTTTACTTCCATGATTTCAAGATTTTAGTGATACAAAAACCAGGCAATCAATAAAATCAAGTAACAGAAGCTTAGTAATTTTTAAGCTGTTGGTTTTGCATAGTTATAACCTCAATTAATATGCCAACAATTATTGATTGCTGCTTTTAAGAATAGAAGTAAATAGCTATATATGTGATATGCTGTCATCACGCGATAAAAACAGTATGTATTTACAGACCTGTGTGTTCAGTCATTCAATTAACTCAACTTTTAACAATTAATAGAAAATCAACCTTTCATGTTGCTCCCAATAATTGGAAAGCAGGGCTGACATCCGGAATAACAGAGATAACTACACCATTTAGATTAT
>CALOBL010000017.1:0-26374 GCA_942491655.1 Cloacimonadaceae bacterium (SeqCode) | reverse complement strand
CCGTCTCCCTGCATATTTTTCACAACTCGGTAGCAAAATTCCAGGTATTCAGCCCAGAATCCATCTTCTTCACCGTTCCCAAAATGGTAATACATTAATATCCCTCCAATTTTCAAGACCCCACTCTAACTTCTTATCGGAACAATTCCGATTTTACCAACTTTCACATTTTCCCGTTACTTACCGTAATTTCCAGCTCAAAGCCAGAAACAAGCCAGCATTTTCCCACTACGAGCTCCAATATCCTTTACCAAATATTTGGTATTTATCTTCCGTCAAATTATATTGTGCATTTGTAGCCAGTTTGTGTTAGCCGGTTGCGTTGGAGAGTGAATCAGCTTAAAGGTATAAAGGATAAAGCAGGTTAGTGTGTAGAGTGGGAATAGTTCACCTTCGAACTGCCTAATCTCGTCATCATTCAGATTGCAAATTTTCAGCTCCAAATGTCTCGTTGATATCTCAAACAACTGGAGTCTTGTTCGAGGAGTCTCGCTCGTTATCGAACCATTTTCTGTTGGTTCCCAAAACAGAACATTTTCAAATTTCGTTCCCAAACAGAACCTTTTCCCGCTTCGTTCCCAACCAAACTGTTTGTTCGTTGGATAACAGGGCTGAATAACGGTCTCGTTTGGAACATGGATTTCAAACATGACAGTGGCCCTAAACAAGCCAAGTAGTATGGTAAAAGTTTAGAACCAGCGGTTTTCAGGTATTTCCTAGCTCCACACCAAGACTCCTCTGGTTTCCAAGGGCCCACCATGGATACTTCGCCTCACCCCAGCTAGTATTTGTCGGCACAAAGAATGAACATAATATTATAAACTATCGGCAACATGTCGCCTCGTTAAAGCATAAGTTCAAGCAATACAACTGCCGAATCGCTCTGCCTTTTGTAATTTGCAGTAATTACGACGCAGTTCGTAGATCTCTTCTACCCCAGCCGCACAACTCTTCTTTACAAAAGTGCCACTTTCCCAATAATCGCAGTGAGTACGCTCTCTCTGCTATCTCACGATCTAAAATATTTCGCTATTTCGGTCCTCCCCAAAGATAACTCATCCATCACGCAGGATAGTTGCCAGGATCGCACCGCCACCCTCCACGCTCTTTTCGACAGCCTCGCGGAATCCTGCTAACCAGACCCAAGATGTTGCGGAACGGGTGTCAAGCATCTCTCATCACCGATCAGGATCAATATCCCAGTTTTATGATCAATCAACAAGATCAGAAAGTTGCACATGACTGTCAGTCCCTTATCCATGGAAAGTTTCAGAAATACTTTCGCCTTTAGTCTGCATTTTTAAAGTGGTCACTTTCCGGTTGCTCATCGATGAGCACATATGAGTCTGGGGACTTACCTCCACAAGTTGGGTCCAGCAGAATTTTCCCGCTTTAGAGGTGAAACAATAAGACCGTTTCAGCGGGACAAAAGTTAATATCTACAATATGCAGAGATTCATACTTAACTGTGCTGAAATCGATAGCCCGTGGGATTTATGCTTATCAATTTATCATAATTTTCGCAGTTTAAATTGCTCCGGATCTTTCCCATTTGTTTTAATGATCCGTTTAATTCACCCCACTCTCAATAATTTTCCGCCGTGTTAATTTACGGGACCAGCTGTCTATCCAGCTTGAAGTGTCGGGTTCTGCCAAAATATTTCCAAGGATTTGCGGCAATTGATATTGTGACCTTTCAAATTTGTTTTTATCTTTCATAGAAGATTATCATCCCATCTTATTGCCGTCAATCTATAGACATGACATTTTACTTTATCTTGTCTAACTTAAAGTTGAAGTTTCTGAAAACTTCCAAAGGAAGCGAGCTTGCCGAGACCTTTAAGTTTGCATCAAACTTGTTTGATCTATTATGAATGCATTGTTTTCACATTTTCATTTTTTCTGAAAAGGTCTGTTGTCAAACTAAAGTAATAATAATATTACAGTTTTATGTTTCTTCATTTTTCTTTTTGTCACGTCTCAATCATAGATCGACAATTACGGGCATTTGGTGAGCAGAAAAATGTTGCCTTGTATTGTTCCAAAATTTCCATATTGTCGAATAATGTTACTACAATTTTAGTTGTCGACAATTTGTCGACAGTTTAATTAATTATTAATTTTACACTCTCACAATCTGGAAAATTGCATTTTTCTAAATTATCTGTACAGCGATAGGGCACAACACAGTACCAAAATACAGTTATTCTGTGCATCACATATTCACTTGCCCAGCTTGTGCACTTTCTGCACCGTAAGAATCATTGTGTATCGTGTGCACATGCCCAAAGTGATTGTGTGAGAATTGTATCCGTGCACAATATGCCGGCATATTTGTGCGCAAAATTATTATCTTGATGTCTTACTAGCTATTCTCCGCTTGGCTTCCTAAAATATCGAGTTTGTGCAATTTTCTACTGTATCAAATCCGCACCAAGAGAATCTCCGGAGTTTGATTTCGCTTTTACAGAGTTAAACAGATCATAAATCTCATTAATTTTTCCAAAGAATAAAGAGAAGTGTGGTAGATCGTTTCAGTCATTTCCATCACTAAAAAAGGATGAATTGCTTCAAATTGATAATCGCAGCATTGCCATTTTATAAGAGATCAATTCATTTGATTAAACTCAAGTTGTAGTTTGTTAATTTATTGTTCAAAAACTTGTTGTGGTGGAGCTTTAAAGCCAATTTGGCAAGTTCCGAATATTCTACTCCGTCTTGCGTAATTTCAAAATATTGATAATCCAATTTTGATCATAGTTCTTATTCATAAGCCGACATAAGCAATTTAACAATTTTTAAAGCAGGATCAAATTTTTGAAGATTTTGCTGTAAATGCTCGGAAAAAATTTGTCGGTTGTTGTAAGTGATATTTTCTATTTCTGAACTTGCTTTGGCTTGTACAAGTGTTTATTAGCATACAGTAATCGACCTGGTTCCGCTAATGCCGTTTTTCGAGCTGTTTTCTTATATATTTCAATGGATTCAAATTTAGCAATATCAGGTGGTGCCAGTCTCATTATACGGTTCATTTGGTTTATTCATAATTGTTCTCCAGAATATGCTTTTATCTTGCATGGGAAGACATTATCCTTACCTTGTTGCTCAACTCCATAGACATTGAATTTGCCTTATCTAATTAGAGCGTTGAAGTTTTCAAAGAAAACTTAAAATGAATCAACTTTTGTTTGATTCATTATGAATGCGTTTTGAATTTCGAATTCATTTTTTATTGAAATGAATTTCAAACTAAAGGGAACAATAGTTCTATTTTGCCTGCCTCATTTTTTTGTCCTCCTCACAATATCTCGCTTCAAACACTTTATACTTTATACTTTATACCTTAAACCTATTCCATTGACAAACCTGTTTCATTCCGCCTTCATCAGAATTCTATTTTAAAGGAGAAATACGACCTATTTACAATGTTGCGGGTACAGTTTCTTCCGCGACCTGGAAAGCCATGGAAGCCGATGCTGCAGCACTGAACAGGAGGCAGGGTCGCATCCGGAAAGACGGCGTGGCGCGGACTGGAAGATACTGATATTGCTTTTATTATGAAGTTGAGGATATTGAGAGCAAATTCTTCGATCCGGTGGAAATTGCTGGTTCCAGCAAAGCTGCTGGTGCGGCAGTGGTATTTGGTGGAGGAGGTTTGAGAGAGCACGTTTCATCAAGGTTTATGTTTGTTATAAACCATTAATTATAATAGATAATCTATAAATTACTATTGTTTGTAGTAGCTTTCATTGTTTCGCTAGGGATAGACAAATGGCATGTTGGTACCTTCATCCATTGTAAATTTAATTTTCTAGACCCCATTGTAATTTCAGTAAATTCTGGTATTAAGTTTATATTTCATAAACAAATATCTCGTGATGCACATACCTTTGCGACAATTTGATTTTTAGAATAAATATGTGGAAATTTCTTTATTCTATATATATCAGATGTTACTAAATTATCTCTGCTATGCATAAGAATAAATTTTGCATCTGTACAGTTTGGGAGTTATTGGAGAGACCCAATATCAATTTCCCATTGAAGTTCAAAATACCTATTTGAATAAGTGTTACATGTCTGCTGGTTTTATAACCAACTATTATGTATGTTTCATCAGGTGGGGCAACTCGCACATAATTTTCATAATCAGGTATTTGATCAGTAAATCCACTACATTCTCAATAACGAAGAATGTAGTGGATTTACCGAATCCGAACTACCTGATTATGAAAAATTATGTGTACCGAGTTGCCCCACCTGATGAAACATACATAATAGTTGGTTATAAAACCAGCAGACATGTAACACTTATTCAAAATGGGTATTACAATTTCCGAATGGGAAGTGATATTGGGTCTCTTCCAATAACTCCCCAAACAGCAGATGCAAAATTTATTCTTATGCATAGCAGAGATAATTTAGTAACATCTGATATATATAGAATAAAAAGAAATTTCCACATATTTATTCTAAAAATCAAATTGTCGCAAAAGGTTATGTCGATCCATCACATGAAAATTATCTTGTTTATGAAATAGAAAATAAACCATGTACAGAATTTACTGAAATACAATGGGATATAAGAAAATTAGAAGGTTACAATGGTTCTGGAAGGTCTGCTATGCCATTTGTCGTATCCCTAGCAGAACTAATGAAAGCTACTACAAACAATAGTAATTTATAGATTATCTATTATAATTAATGGTTTATAACAAACATAGGCTATTGATGAAACATTATCAATGAACTACTCTCAAACCTCCTCCACCAGAAACCACTCAAAATCTGCCGCACCGGCAGCTTTGGCTGCTTGAGCAATTTCCACCGGATCAAGGAATTTCTTAGCTTTCTCAATATCCTCAACTTCCATAATGAAGAAAGCTATATTAGTATCTTCCAGTCCGCGCCAGAGATGTTTCAGATGCAATCCTGCCGTCTGTTGCGCAGAGATGCAGCATCGGCTTTCATGCTGGCTTTCCAGGTCGCGAAATCTTTAAACCTTACCTGGCAGTGTAGATAGGTCATAATTTTCTCCTTTTAAAACTAGAATTCTTATGAAGGTTGGAATGGGGCTGGGTTTTGTCAATAGATAGGTTTAAGGTAAAAGGTTTAAGGTAAAAAGTATAAAGTATAAGGTATAAAGTATAAGGTGTTTGAAGCGAGGACTATTGAGGAGGGACAAAGAAAAATGAAGATAGTTGTAAAAATAGAACTATTGTTATTTCTTTAGTTTGACAGCCAGGCCATTTCAATAAAAATGAATTCAGAAAATCAAAACACATTCATAATGAATCAAACAAGTTGATTCATTTTAGAAGTTTTCTTTGAAAACTTCAACGCTCTAATTAGATAAAATAAATTCAATGTCTATAGATTGAGAGCAACAAATATAAGGATAATAATCTTCTATGCAAGATAAAAGCATATTCTGGAGAGAACAATTATGAATAAACCAAATGAACCGTATAATGGTTTAGCTTTATTACCACCTGATATTGCTAAATTTGAATCCATTGAAATATATAAGAAACTAACTCAGGCAAGAGCGGCATTAGCAGAATTAAAAGGTCGATTACCCATAATTCCCAATCCTGCCATGCTAATAAACACTTTGGTATTACAAGAAGCCAAAGCAAGTTCAGAAATAGAAAATATCCTTACAACAACCGATAAACTTTTTCGAGCATTTACAGCAAAATCTTCAAGAATTGATCCTGCTACAAAAGAAGTATTAAATTATAGAAATGCTTTATGGTCAGCTTATAATTCAAATAAGAACTATGATCAAAATTGGATTATCAATATTTTTAAGGAAATTACGCAAAAAGACGAAGGAATTAGAGATATTCAGGTTTTTATAGGTAATGCTTTTAAAATAGTTTATACTCCACCACAACCAGAGTTTTTGAACAATAAATTAACAAACTGGCTTGAGTTTTTCAACCAATCAAATGAGATTGATCCTCTTATAAAAATGGCAATGCTGCATTATCAATTTGAAGCAATTCATCCTTTTAGTGATGGAAATGGAAGAACTGGCAGAATACTAAATGTTATCAACCTAACAAAACAAAATCTTCTAAATTTGCCGGTAATCTATCTTTCAAAACACATTCTGGAATATAAAAACGAATATTACAGTTTGTTAAAGGGAGTAACTGAAAAAAAGAACTGGCATGACTGGATTCTTTTTAATCTTGAAACGATCTACCGCACTTCTCTTTATTCTTTGGAAAAAGTTAATGAGATTTATGATCTGTTTAACTCTGTAAAAGCAGAAATCCAAACCAAAGCTCCGGAGATTTATTCTTATGAACTAATTGAAATTTTGTTTTCTCAAGTTTATTGCAAAAACAAGATTTTAGTAGAAAAGAAAATTGCTTCACGTAATACTGCCAGCAAATACCTAAATGCATTGATCAAACTCGATATTTTAGAAGCCAAGCGAGAAGGAAATGAAATTCTTTATCTCAACAAGGAATTATTTAAGATTTTATCAAGATAATGAATTTTTGCGCACAAATATGCCAGCATATTGTGCACGGATTACAATTCTCGCACAATCACTGGGCATAAATGCCACACGATGCACAATATTTTTATATTTTTGTGCAAGGCTATTGAGGGGTGCACAAACACTGGGCAGAGATATTATGTGATGCACAGAATAGCTGTATTTTTGTGCGCAGTATCTAGATTGTGCCCTATCACTGTACAGATAATTTAGAAAAATGCAATTTCCAGATTGTGAGAGTGTAAAAATTAATAGTGAATTAAACTGTCGACAAATTGTCGACAACTAAAATCGGAGTAGATTGTATGTATTATTCAGGCAATATGGAAATTTTGGAACAACACAAGGCAGCATTTTTCTGCTCACAAAAATGCCCGTCTCATTTAATCTCAAATCCTATGATTGGGCAATTGAACAACGTGACAAAGAAAAATGAAGATACATAAAAAAATATATCTATTGGTATTACTTTAGTTTGACAGCCAGACCTTTTCAGAAAAAATGAAAATGTGAAAACAAAGTACATTCATAATAGATCAAACAAGTTTGATTTATTTTGGAAGTTTAAGGAATCTCGCTTCGCTCGCTTCCTTTTGGAAGTTTTCAAAGAAAACTTCAACACTGTAGTTAGATAAGATAAAGTAAAATGTCATGTCTATAGATTGACAGCAATAAAGATAAGGATGATAATCTTCTATGAAAGATAAAAACAAATTTGAAGGCCTAATATCAATTACTCGTCAGCAGGAAGCTATTTTATGGCAGGAGCCTTACGATAAAAACTTCACTTATTTCAAGCTGGATAGACAGCTGGTCCGTAAATTCCAGCTTCGCAACGGAGTACGCCTGGAGTGTGAGGTTCAGGGTAAAAGAATTAAACAGATCGTTAAGATCAATGGAAAAGATCCGGAGCAATTTAAACTGCGAAAAAATTATGATAAATTGATCGCCACCAATCCACACGAACGATTTGATTTCAGTTCAGTTAAGTATGAGTCTCTTCGTATAATAGATATGCTTATCCCCCTGGGTAAGGGTACGCGCGGTCTTATAGTTTCACCTCCTAAAGCGGGGAAGACCATTCTGCTGGAACAGCTGGCGAATGGGATAATGGAGGTAAGTCCGCAGACTCGGGTAATTCTGTTGCTCATCGATGAGCGACCGGAAGAAGTGACTTCCTTTAAAATGCAGACTAAAGCGAAAGTTTTTCACAGCTCTATGGATAAGGGATTTAACAGTCATGTGCAGCTTTCCGATCTGTTAATTGACCATATAAAACTGGAACTGGAGTGCGGGAATGATATTGTGATCCTGATCGACAGTTTAACCAGGATGGGTCGTGCTTATAACAATTCCGATACCCGTTCCCGCAGCAGAACGATGTCCGGTGGCCTGGGTTCCGGAGCTCTAGAAATTCCGCGGAAACTATTTGGGCTGGCTCGAAACGTGGAAGGTGGCGGTTCCTGCACGATCCTGGCAACTATCCTGCGTGATACAGGTTCCCGTATGGATGAGGTTATCTTTCAGGAATTTAAAGGGACCGGAAATAGCGAAATAATTTTAGATCGTGAGATAGCAGAAGAGCGCATCTTCCCTGCTATTGATATTAAGGAAAGTGGCACACGTAAAGAAGAGTTATTGCTGGCTGAGGATGATTTAGAGAAGATCTACAGGCTACGTCGTGAGCTGCTGCAAATGCCTAAGGGCAGAGCGATTCAGCGGTTGCAGACATTGCTTGAGGCTTATGCTACTAACGAGGCATTGATAGATAGTTTATAAAATTATGTTCATTCTTTTGTGCCGACAAGTGTCCTTGTTTCCAAGCCCCTGCTTGGGAATAATTTAAAGTATCCATGGTGGGCCTTGGAAACCAGAGGTCTTAATTATTGGAAACTAGGAAATACCTGAAAACCGCTGGTCCCTATACTTTTACCATGGTGCATACCTTGGCCTGTTTAAGAACCCTGTCATGTTTGAAATCTATACATTCCCAAACGGGAACCGTTATTCAGCCCTGTTATCCAACAAGGTAAACAGTTTAAAGTTTGGGAACGAGCAGGAAAATGGTTCTGTATGGGAACCAACAGGAAAAATGGTTCTATCTGATAACGAGCGGGAATCTTCCTCGAACAAGACTCCAGTTATTCAACCCCAGTTAGTCAACGGGGCAGGCGAGGCAGACGGGGCAGGCCCCAGTTAATCTGAATGATGAACGGGGTAAACAGTTCGAGGTACATTTGCTTATTCCACTCTACACACTAACTTTATACTTTATCCTTTATACCTTTTACTTGAATTCACTCTCCAACTTACCAACCGGCTAACGCAAACTGGCTTTACAAATGCACAGTATAATTTGACAGAAGATAAATACCAATTATATTTGGTAAAGGATGGTAGATGCCATTGAGTGGAAGGGAAATGCTGGCTTTGTTTCTGAAAGCAGGCTGGGTACATTTAAGTAGAAGGGGAAGTCATGTGAAAGTTGGTAAGGCTTCTAAAAGACAGATCATTCCTATGCATAAAGAGTTGAAGCGTGGTCTTGAGAAGAAGTTATTGAAAGTATTGAAGAGGGATAAATAATGTATTATCATTTCAGAATTCACGGTGAAGAAGATGGATTCTGGGCTGAATGCCTGGAGTTGACTGGTTGTGATACCGAAGGGGATGATCTGGATGAACTTGAAAAGAAATATGAAGGAAGCTTTAGAGATATATCTTACAGAACCGGAGGATTCCAGTTTAATTCAGCCTTTACCCGGAATTTACAAGACTTTCGGAAAATATCATTAGAGTAGAAGTTGAGCCGGAAGTGGCACTGTCGTTCCTCTTACGCCGGTACAGGGTGATGCATAAATTAACTCAGAACAACGTTTCGGAAAAACTTGGGTTTAACAATTTATGGAGTTATCAGCGGTTGGAGAAACCGGCAACAGCAAATCCCACCCTCACGACGCTGAAAAAGCTGAAAATAACCTTCCCTGATCTGCAACTGGATCTGATCTTTTAGACTTGTTTCGTAACGAATGAAATGAGTATGAAACGAGGATATAGAATTAATTACCACGGAGCCCACTGAGAGCACGGAGAAAATTAACCGCTAAGTTCACAAATGTATTTCTCTTTTTATCACCCTTCGTAACGATTAGAAACCTTCCGAAGGTTACATCTTAACTCTATATCCGTTTCGAAGGCTGGAAGCCGTTCGAAAGGATTTTTGCTCCTGGTACCCAAGGAACACCTTGGAAATTGAGAAATACCTAATATCCGCTGGTTCCTAAACTTTTACCATGGTGCATACCTTGGCTTGTTTAGGGAACCCTGTCATGTTTGAAATCTAGACATTCCCAAACGGGAGTTATTCGGATGCAACAGGGTAACAGTTTAAAGTTTGGGAACGAGCAGCAGGAATCCTGGCAGGTCTTCCAGTACCTGCCAGGTTTAGGTTTTAATGAGAAATTAGAGCTGCAAAAAACCTTCCAGGTTACCAAAACCTGGAAGGTTTATAGTTTTTGGGGTCCTGGATCGTAGGGCAGACGAACTTCCTCGAACAGGACAGTTCGAGGTACATTCGCTTACTTAACGCCCAATTCTTTCTTAATTCTAGCTGCTAATGGAAGCCAGACAACGATAAGATGCACTCCAGCACCTGATGAAAGCAGGCTTACAACCTGTGTTTTATATTCAAATCCACGCATCAGAAAAGCTGCTCCAATAATTACTGCTCCCCAGATTATAGCGCTTCCAATTATGAAACTTCCAATAAATTTCTTCTGCATTTCTCCTCCAGATTTTAAATTATTTGGTACCACTCTTGGACTCTGTTTTGATATTCACCCCAACTTCGTTCAGGTTCAATTTGTGGGGCATTAGCATGTTTCTCTGAACACGCAACTCGAAACGCGTATCCCGTAACACGCTCCTTGCACTAACTAAAACTGTTTGGTTTCATACCCATTATCTTCCAGCAACTGCAGCATTCCATCTTCACCTACCAGGTGAAATGCACCTACAATTATGAAATATGTGTGTGATTCCTCATTTTCCAGGAAATCTTTGATCTTTTCGACCATCATTTTATCCCTGTCCGGGAGTAACTTTTTGTAGTATTCACTGATACCGGGAAACTCAGCTTCCATATCCTTCAGCTTAATTCTGTATGACTGATTCAATTTATCTGCATCTCCCGTCTGCCATGCTTCCAACATTTCCATAAAAGTCTTATTAATATTATCATAATCATCGATCATATACTGAAGGTAAGCAATCTGAGTGCTGTCGCGCATGGAAGATAAGGCTTCCATCTGAGCAGTAGGAGTTTCCAGATCAAGAATAGTCTGCTGTTTCTCATGAGCTTTATCCAGGAAGTGCACATCGATACCGGCTCCTGCTTCAATATCTAATTTCTGCAGAGCTCCTATTCCCAGACTAATAGCTACCAGCCAGGGACGAAAGCTGCCAAACTGTTCTTCTCCCATACCCATTTCCTGAAATTTCGAGGTAACAGAAATATATAGCTCTTCCGGGATCTCGTTTTTCAAACTGGTTTCTGCAGGATATAAACCTTTATTGATCACTAATTCGTTCATTATTTGTTGATCAATATTTGCAGGATCCAGCTCTACCACAAGAATATCAGAACTTTCATAAGCAGTTTCTATCTGCTCATCCAGTGGATAGGCATCTTCCGGCATTACATGGATGGAACCCAGCAGGAAAACCTTATTTCTGCCATTCTCAACTTCCCACATCATCATTTCCGAATTGAGCAGATTTATCAAAGGTATGATAATACACACGAATACTACAATTAATACTAATCTCTTCATTTCTGGCTCCTTTCTCCATTCTCCATTTTTCATTTACTTTTTTCTATTCTTTAAGTATCTTCTGTTCTGCTTCTATAAACTTAGTATAAACCGGCTGATAGGTACGGATAACATCTCTAAGTCTGTTTATTTTGTTTTCAGAATCATCATATAACACATCGAACATTTCTATCAGATTGTTCTCTACGGTTAAACCATTATAAAGAATGAGTGATATGAAGGGATCTCTGATCCAGACACTGTGCAGCAATTGTTTTCCGTCTACGCTGAAAAAAGCGATCAAAGCTTCTTTAGCGTCCTGAATCAAGATCATCCACTGTCCACGTAAATCACTGAGTGTAAGATCTGATCTTCTCCTTTTAGGTCTGTAAGTACCTTCCACGAGTTCATGATCGTATTTGTGTTTAAGGATCATAATCTTGTCAGGATCAACAGCTTTCAGATCTTTTTTTATAACCTGATAAGGGGCAGGATAACAATCTAATACTAAAGAGCTTGTGGCAGTATTTATCATCTGGATAGAGGTTTCGTAGACCAGGTCGATGGAATTGAGCTCATAAATACCACCTGTACTTTGTCTGTTGTTCAGCCGAGAGATCTCAGAAACAATGTTCTCCTTTTTACGGGAAAATTCGTTCTCCATTTTCTTCAGGAATTGCTCAGCCGGAATTGTCTCGTAGATAATTTTTCCTGTTGAATTATCTGAAATAACAGCTCCTTTCTGTTCCAGACTTTTAAGAGCTTTATATGTGTTGGCTACAGGTTTGTCGATACTTGCAGCAATTTTA
Organism: Cloacimonadaceae bacterium (SeqCode); assembly: GCA_942491655.1. Classification (GTDB taxonomy): domain Bacteria; phylum Cloacimonadota; class Cloacimonadia; order Cloacimonadales; family TCS61; genus SDB. Next base: position 14,240 of record CALOBL010000017.1, on the reverse strand, counting down.
TATCCGGTGGAACGATCCTGTTGCAGCAGCCAGATATAGATCCGAGATTCCAATTCGTTGAACCCGATCTCATGCAACAGTTTAATTAAATTCTGCATAACCCGATCTCCTAAAATTACTAATAGTAGTAATATGCTACTAATAAACTGAAAATGGATTATTCTTGTCAAATTGTTTTTTTCTGGATTGAAATTAATCATCTGGTAAACCGAGAATATAAAGAGATCATAACCTTCGGAACGGTTAGAAACCTTCCGTTGGAGCGAATTAACTTCACAGTAGATCTGTCATCGTGAGCGGTTTACCTTGGCGAAGCCCCCGTCCTCTGCGGAAGCTATGCTTCAGATCGTGGATTTCCCGAACTATAAATCAGCAATTGTCGATTATCTAACCATTCGCAAGGTCTCGTTCTACTCAACCATTGCGAAGGTTTTTCTTTATATTGTTTATAATTCTGTTTCCCAACCAGGATTTGCTATTCAACAGCGAAAAAAACATGGGAATGAGCAATATGATGTGAACTTGGATATTGAAAATATTTGCCCTTTCTCCTTCGACTCCGCTCAGGATGACAGGAGCAATGAGCAAAATAACTTTATTGGCCTCCAGGAAGGACCTTGGAAACCAGAAGCCTTAAATAGTATCCTTCCAGGTTTTGGTAACCTGGAAGGTATAATCCAGAGATTAAATTTTATAACAAAAACCTGGCAGGTGCAGAAATACCTGCCAGGATGTAATTGGATATTGGAATGCACCCAATTACCGCTGGTTCCTAAACTTTTATCGGGGTGCATACCCTGGCCTGTTTAGGAACGAAGGGGAATTTTCCTCGAACAAGACTGTTCGAGGTACTTTTGCTTATTCCTTTTCTCACTTTTCACTTTCTTTCCAAACCTTCCCATCCCAGGATAAATGCAACCTGGTACTGCCGTCCATTGAATAAAGCACTGCTTCGTAAAAACTGGTGGTTTTATGTATTTCGGGTGGCCAGTTAAAACCTGGAACAGATAGATCTTCCAATCTGAGATCAGCGATCTTGTCAGTCCAGCTGCTGTTCTTTTCCCGGTATTCTCTTTGACGATAATAGAGCTGTCGCAGAGCCCATTTAGCACCCTCAAGTGGATTCCAAACGAACTCATCCTTACCTGTTCCGATAGTTTTTTCAGAGAATTGCACAAAACCCCACATCTCCGGGTAATGCATATTGATCAAGCCCTGAGGACTCCAGACCCAGTTATTCTCCGGTTGTTTTAATTTATGGTAATTTCCATCTTCATAATGAACTTCCCATTCCACCCGTGAAAAATTAACCCGCCATTGATCTCCCTGAACTGGTGGGGTGCGGTCTGAACACTCTTCTAAAACCTTCCACGGTATGGCAATTTCAACGGACCAGCTTTCGTCTTCATCGCCAGGATCATTCAAAGTTCCATTAATACTTACGGCTGTCTTCAGTCCCTGAATATCCCAGGAATCTATGGCCCGGCAGCCTTTATCCCGGTAAGGTTTAGTAAGCAGCAGATCCCACACAGTGTTCAAGGCATTCATTTCGAATTCATAGTATTCGTGGGTATCTCCCTGGGGGTCGATAAAGATCTCAAAATCGTTATCATAAAAGATCACAGCATCTCTTTCGGTAAGGGTAGCCCAGATGTGAGGTTCTTCCATAAAAGCTGCAAAATAAAAGTAATCATCATCCCAGAGCATTTTTACTTTGGTCTCAAAGCGGGGAAGAGGTTTAAGTTCACCTTCAATGTCTACAAATAGATCGGTCCAGGCTGCTTCCTGCCAGGAAGATTCATCTAATAGACCATCGATCTGAAGTGGAATATCAGTTCTATAACAAACATATTTTTCCGGATCAAAGGGGAGCTGGGGTTGTGGGAATGCAGCCAGTATAATGGAAGTGCAAATTATGCTGATCAATAATGTAAATTTTAACATTTTACCTCTCAAATTATTTTTCTTTTAAAACTCTGTATGTTTCACATTTTTTATTTCTGCTTTTTAAACTGAAAGCCTGATAATATTCACATAAAAAATGATCCTTCACTTTCTCGTAACATAGTTGATTAATGAGTATCTCATTTTCACCTTTAGCCAATCCCTGCAGATGGAAACTAACATTTACAGTATCACCGATAGCAGTATAATCTGTTCTTTCTTCCGCTCCCAGTGTACCTACAATAGCTTTTCCATAAGCTACTGCAATGCCAACTGAAAGACTATTTACCTCTGCGGCTTGCAGGATAGGCTGAAATTCAGCAGCGATTTCAGCAATGATCTTTCTTATAGCCAGGGCAGATCTAACTGCGGCCAGAGCAGGATTTTCAATATCGTAAGGAGCATTGAAGATGGCCATAATACAATCACCGATGAATTTATCCACCATGCCATGATTCAGGTAGATGTTCTCAACACATCTGGAAAAGAAAGTGTTAAGGAGATTAATTACATCTGGCGGGGCCATTTTTTCAGAGAGGGAGGTAAATCTGTGAATATCAGCGAACATGACAGCAATAGTTCTTTCTTCGTTCAGCAGGGAAGCTTCCATATTACGACTGGTAATTCTTTCTACCACCTGAGGAGAAAGGAAACGTGCCAGATTATGTTTTATTACTGTATCAGCCTGGATCGTTTTCTCGTAACCATCCAGTTCTATAGAAAGTTTGTTGAAATTTTCCGCCAGATCAAAGATCTCATCATTGCTTTTCACTTCAATTGTTTCGCCGAAATTCTTATTCCGTGTAAGTTGAGTAATAAGCTGGGAAAGTCGTTTAATGGGATCTGAGAGCAATCTGCTGAAAAGAAGACTGATAATGAGCACGATCACAACACTGATCCCGGCTGTGGTCAGGGCAGCTTTCTGCAGTTTTCTGATGGAACTGAAAGCAACACTCTGAGGCTGTTCTACACCTATAATGAATTTTAAGTTGGAATTAATAATGTAACTGGTAAGAACTGGCTCATTATCTCTTTTGTAGGTTTTGGATATAGCTATGTTGCTGCCGGCAGTTTCCATGAATTTATAAAAGGAATCTTCAAACAGGAATAAATTTTTACTGATGATGTAGAGGTTATCTCTTCTGGGACCTGAGATAGTTTGACCATAAAAATTCAGTAAATATACCCGATCCGTCTTGTTAAAACGTTTGAGTGATGTAGCTTCGATCTGCTGGCGAATTTGTTCCAGGTTATAGCAGGTAGCCAGGTAACCCTGTAGTTCGTTATTCAGGTACCATGGTACAACAATATTTGAGTAGTAGTCCAGGTCATTGAAACATCTGTTAGGGGTTTCGATGTAGACATCGCTGGCGAGAAGTTTTTCTCTTACTTCAGCAGTTAAGGGCGGAGTTTCAATAAAGGGGAGCTCCATATCTTTGGGCATGAAAATGTCGAGAGGATTTCCATCAGCTTCATATATAATCACAAAGTCGATCTGCTCGGAACGGGAGATCTCCAGTGAGATCAGGTTGATCTTATCTTTAGCAGCCAGGTTTTCACTGTTCAACAGGGAAACATAAGCGGTCAGGTCATTCACGATCGTATCATAATTCCGGGTTATACTGTTGGAAATGTCATCCAGAATGGACAGGTAATAGTTTTTTATGTTCAGAGTGAGAGTTTTTTTGTTGATATTAATGAAGACCAGGCTGAGAGTAACGATAAGGCTGATCGAGACCAGAATAGTAAGGGTACTTATTTTGGAGAACAGGGAGATATGTTTGCGCATTATTTTGCCCAGTTGATCAGCAGGGGAATGGAGGTTATCAGGATAGCCGACAGGGCAGCGATTATCTCCAGAGTGGTCATTCTGTCTGCTTTATCATAGATCAGTTCAAAATTATAGACAGCTGTCGATCCATCAATAAAGTCAGCTTTTATGGTGAGTTCATTTAAACCTCGTGCCAAAATTATATCTGTCTGAAAGTTTCCTGATGCATCTGATGTGAATTCCTTATTATTCAAAAATAGATGGGTAAATTCAGAAGCTTCCGCCAGAATTGTAAAATTTTCCTGATCCACACTATTCTGGACTTCACTTGTAAGGTTAAGGAATTTTACAGTCTTATCAACTTCGGGCTGGAAAAGAATATGGTAGGAGTAGATTTTTTCACTGAGATCAGGAAGGACGGCTTTTAGATTAAGCTGGTTGAGACCAAATTCCAGAGGGTAAGAACCTGAAAATGTATTCTCTTCAGTTTTAGTTAGCTGTGAATCTTTCTGATACACTTCAACCTGATCCAGAGCTGTTCCTGAAAAATGTAATACAGGCATATCGGTCTTGTATGTTTCATCTTGCTTCAGATCATTGCAGAAGAGGTATACCTGTTCAATGACCTGCAGAAGGATAGCTTCTGTAAATGGACTTGTCAAACCAATCTTATCCCGGGCCTGTAGCCTGATGTAGTATTCACCATAATCCAGATTCAGTTGTGCTGCGGTATTTTGCACTGTAACACCATCCAGCAGGTCCTGGAATTCGCTGGCAGGAGACAATTGAATTAGATATTCTGTGGAAGAGCCTTCCCATTGCAGAGTTACTAATTCTCCTTTTAGAGTCGGCTGGGTCTTGGAGATATGCAGATTCAAGGGAATGTCAGGAAGTTTAACGGGTTCTCCAGGTTCGTCACCAACTGTAACTTCGATCCCGTAACCTTCATTAACTTTTACAGAATTACCTTTCGCTAATACAAGACCGTAGCCCACGTAAACAGATGCCAGAGTCCTATTCTCATTGAATTCAACACTGTTAAGGGAAGAGTATAATTCCAGTTCAGCAGCTGGAGTTTTAATGTTGATCGATTTATCATGCATATTTTCCAGTTTGTTATACAATCCACCATATTTCAACTCAACATGAAACTTGTCATCCAGAAGATTGGAAAATGAGGAGCTGATATCTCCATAGATTATCATCAGACTGTTTTCTTCCAGAATCAGCATATTTGTTTCATTGAACTCAATTCCGGAGCGCGAATGATCTTCGGTGTTGATCTTATCATAACGGAAAAGTACAACTTCAGGTTCAGCCGAAAGGGTTTTGCCCGATTTGGAGGGTGTGTATTCAACAATATTCTGGAGCCATTTTATCTGCGCTTCGGGTTTTTCAAAGACGATCTCTACGCGTCTGTTCAAATTTCTGCCAGTTTCATCATCATTGGATTCTACGGGTTCTTGACTGCCTTTTCCAAAGATCTTGATGTATTGAGGGTTGACATTGAGATCATTTACCAGATATTCTCTGATAAGACCAGCCCTGGAAAGGGAGAGCTGCTTGTTTAAAGCATCGGTGCCGGTATTATCTGTATGTCCGGTTATAAAGATGAGGGTCTGAGGATTCTGTTGGAAGAAAGTTTCAAATTCCTCTTTAAATGTAACCAGATCCTGTCTGGAAGTGTTTGTAAGCTCAGTGGTGCCAACCTCAAAATAGAGTAGAACAGAGTGTATTGGAAAGACGACTAAACAAAGGAAAAAAAATAATAAGAATCTTCTCATTAGATACCCCTTTGGAACACAAGTATTAGGAAAATAGATTCCGATCTTTGAGAGTCAAGCTAAAACACTAATACCTTTTAAGTTAACAAATTAATTCCGTGGGAAATTTCCTTTAGAATTAAATGAATCAATAATTCTAATTCCATTAAGCCTGAAAAATAATGAGCTGTTCTGTCTCAATAGAGGATAGCATTAACAATAATTGGAGTTGCAGTAGCCAGTAAAATTGCTATGGCGGCGATTATTTCCAGCGAGGAAATACCTCTTGATTGCTTGTCGTAGAGTATTTCGAACCTGTGATCTTCTTCTGAACCGTCAATAAACCTTACTGTTACAGTTATTTCATTAATACCTTGGTGTAATTTAATGAGCTGGTCAAAAAGTCCGTTCTCGGCTCTGGTAATTTCTTCTCCGGAGATGAACATTCTGGTTAAATCCGAAGCTTCAGCCTGTAGGAGGAATTTTTTTTTCTCAGCGGTGTTGATTATATCACTGCGTATATTATGGAAAACTACAGTTTTATCTAAGGGCGGGGAAAATGAGACGCGGTAAAAATATTTTTCTTCATTCCCGTCAGGCAGAAGGGCAGTAACATGAATTCCATTAATGCCATATTTTAACTGGATCTGTCTGGAAAATGTCAGATCCTGGGAAACAGGGGTTTCCTCACCGTTAATAAAAACTTTGATCTTATCCAGAGTAGTACCTTCAAGAATGATAAATTCCCGGGAAGATTTCATAAGGGTATTTTCTTTAAGGTTTTTGCAGGTAATAAATTCCTCATCTGAAATTATCAACGGCAGAGGGGCTGAGTAATCACTTCTCAAGCCGTTCTCAGCTATTGCCAGCACTCTGGTGAAGTATTTCCCGTAAGGCAGTTCCACTTGATATTCTGCAGTTTTTAAGAGAGTTTCCAGGCTGATCTGCTGAAATGTTTGATCTGCAGCAATTTGTACAAGGTATTGCGGGGAAGATTCTTTCCAGCTGAGCTGGATCCTGCGTCCCTGACTTGAAGGCTCTGTGTCGGAGATGCGAAAATCAAGAGGCGGGGTAGGAAGTTTCACTGGATCATCAGGTTCGCTACCCCGGGGGACGTTGATTCCGTAACCTGCCTCGACCCGGATCGTTCTGCCCCTTGCCGTTACCAGCCCGTAACCCTCATAAACATAAATCAGGGTTCGATCATTCTTGTATTCAACATTATTCAGATTGGAATAAAGCTGCAGATCGGCTGCGGGAGTTTTGATGTTGAGTGATTTATCATGTCTGTTTCCCAGTGTATTGTACAGGTTACCGTAGATTAATTCAACATGAAAAGTATCATCCAGTAAATTGGCAAAAGAGGAAGAAATGTCTCCGTAGATAACCAGCAGGCTGTTTTCCTCGAGGAACAACTGATTATTATTGTGAAATTCAATTTTTGCTTTAGCATCCTCGCCGGTTTTTATTTTATCATTGCGGAACAGATCAACGTTCGGCTTTGCTCTTTGAGTTTCACCTGATATGGAGGGAATATATTCTACCTTATTCTGCAGCCAGCTTATGTGAGCTTCTGGTCGTTCAAAGACAATTTCTACCCTGCGGTTCAAATTGCGGTCTGTACCTGAATCGGAGGAAGCAATTGGCTGATAAGCTCCTCGTCCATAGGTGAGAATATATTTAGGGTCTATATTCAGTTCATTGACCATATAATCCCGAATCAGACTGGCGCGGGACAGAGAAAGAGCTCTGTTCTCTTCAACTGAGCCTAAGTCATCAGTATGACCAGTAACAAAGATGAGAGTCTTAGGGTTTTCCTTAAAGAAATCTTTAAATTCCTGCTTAAAGAGTTCAATATCCTGTTTAGATTCTTCAATCAGCTCTGTTGAACCGCTCTGGAAGTAAAGCTCAATAGAAAAGAGAGAGGCATTCAGCAGAGTTAAAAGGAAAATAAATATACAGGTCTTTCTCATTATTTAGCTCCCTTGCATGAGTAATTATCGTAAAATAAACTAAATTTGCCTTTACGGGAGTCAAGCTAAAACTCACAGGCTCATTCATAATACCATTTTACAGTGATTGATAAAAATTCCTGAAAATATTCAGACTTTGGGATACATTTTCAGGGTATTGAAGTTCATCAGCCCAGTAGATTCTTTCATCCGGGTTCTGCAGAAGATGATCTTCAACCATGGCAGTCCCATCTTCCAAAAGCATTTCCGGGTGGAATTGCACGCCCCAGACAGGCAGATTTTTATATTGGAAAGCCTGCACTGCAGCTTTATCATTCCAGGCAATGATCTTAAAATCAGCAGGCAGATCGAATACTTCATCATAGCGTGATTCCAGAAAAACAGTATGGGTAATTCCCTTAAAAAGCGAATTGGTGGCGATCTGCATTTGTTTCCAGCCGAATTCAGGTTCAGCAGCTCTGCGACAGGCTTTATCTCCGGCAATCGTCCGGGCGATCATCTGATGTCCATGGCAGATGCCAAGGATGGGTTTATTCTCTTGCAGGAAGCTTTTGATGACAGTGATTATTTTTTTATCCCAGGCACTGCCCTGTGAAGCGGATAGCTCCGAGCCTGTCAGAATTAAATGTGAAAACTGCTTAAGTTCGGGAAGGTCATCCTGTAGATGCAGAACGTTAAAGGGCTTTCCGAAAGTTATTCGGGCAGCAATATTAGCAGTGAAGTTATTTCTAGCTTTTTCATTAATTATTGTATTGTAAATCAGTATCATATCAATCCTCAGTATTCTTATTCCAGACCTTCCAGTTTGAAATGGCTTTGTTTTGCATTACGAAGTAGAACCATGCTATACACCATGGCAGGACTTCGTAATGAGGGAAATCTACCTTGCGGATGGTCAAAATTTGCTATAAGCAGTTAGACCTCCGCAATGGCTAGGAATATCATCTTGACTCTGCAGATCAACCATCCGTCAGCAGTCTGACACAGTTTCGAAGGTTTCTTAATCAAAACAACTATTTAAAAGTTGTGAAATGGTTGAGGCAGCCATACATACTGACGTATCAGCAGCGCCATAGTAAATTCTTACCAGGCTTTCAGGTAGGGCGAATCCATTCTGATCGTATTCATCAACAATGATCCCTGTTGGGAAGCAGACATTGGGTACCTGGCCGACTGTCTCATAATCTTCTCTCGGTTCCAGAATATTGAAGCGTCCTCTGGAGATCACCCGGGTTGGATCTGCAAGATCCAGCAGCATGATTCCAGCCTGGTAGATAGGTTGATAATGCATGGCGATGCCATGATAAATCTGCAGCCAGCCTTCTTTTGTCTTTATGGGTGGAGGTCCGGCTCCGATCAATTCATCCCAGTAGTGAGCCCTTCCTGAAATAATTTTCTTCACGGGGTTCCAGGCTATAAGATCGGCAGATTCAGAAAGCCAGATACTTGATCCTGTTAAAGGACCGTCTTCCAGCTGTACTTTATTAGGGCGGTCCAACCGCAGGTATTTCCCATTAAACTTTTCCGGGAAGAGAACGCCATTGCGATTATCTTCTACTGAAACGATATCCACAAACTCGAAGTGTTTGAAATCAAGCGTTCTACCCAGACCAAGTTTGCAGCCGGATGCCAGATCCATGGCGAACATAATGTAGTAAACTTTGCCGATGCAGGTTATACGCGGATCGTAAACATGGTATATTCTTTCTTTAACCTTCTCGATCCCCTGCCAGCTGATGAATTCCTCTTCCACCTTGAAATTGATCCCATCCTTGCTTTGAGCCATAACGAAATAAGTTTCACGGGCCCGGTTCTGAACCCTGAGCATAAGCAGTATCTTATCATTAAATAAGATTGCTCCGGGATTGAAAACTGAGGTTACATCTACCAGATCAGGAGGAATCTCGGGTATGTCAATTCTGGTTAAGATGGGATTATTCATATATTTTTCCATAATTATTCCTTTATTCTGTTTCTTTGCCAGATTTGTGACACTATCATCCCAGCCAGCATCAGCAGGCAACCGCTAATTCTTTTTACGGTAAGTATTTCATGAAGGATGAAAACACCCCCCAGAAAAGCAAATACAGCTTCCAGACTTAAAATTACTGCGGCATGAGCTGGATGAGCTCGCTTTTGAGCTACAATCTGCAATGTGAAACCTACTCCCACCGAGATGAGACCGCCATAGATAATTGGAATGGCAGCTTTAAAAACAGAAGCAAAAATAATTTCTTCTTTTATGAGAGCTATAATAAGACTTAATATTCCGCAAAGCAGGAATTGCCTCATGGCCAGGAAGATAGGGTCAGCTCGTTTTGTAAAACGATCGATGCTGAGAACATGAAAAGCCCAGAAAACAGCGCTTAAGAGAACCAGAAAATTACCCTTTGAAACAGCAATATCTGTGGTTGCAGTCAACAAGTACATACCGGCAGCAGCAAGCAATACCCCCAGCCAGGTTCCCCAGCCGGTTTTTCTGCCGATAAAAATTCCGATAATTGGAACGAAAACCACATAAAGTCCGGTAATAAAACCGGCGTTTCCGGCTGAAGTGTAGACAATCCCCATTTGCTGCAGGGAGGCTGCCGTAAAGAGAATAAAACCGGCGATCAAAGCAGGGAACAGGTTGGTATTCCTTTTTGTGAGATCTGCTTTCTTACTTGCGGCAAAAGGGAGTAAAAACAAACCACCCAGAATAAACCTGATTCCGTTGAAAGTGAAAGGTTGAACATATTCCATACCTTTTCTCTGGGCGACAAAGGCAAAACCCCAGATGAGAGCTGAGATCAGTAGTAGAATATCGGTATGTATAAATTTCGGATTTTCCTGTTTTACAGCCATTTTTCTAATTTCCAGTGGGGAAGACCTATTTCCAGAAATCGTTCCCCATATTTATGGTAGCCAAGTTTTTCGTAGAAAGGAACAGCATATTCTCTAGCATGCATATAAATATATTTTATCCCCTTTTTCAGGCAATAAGTTTCCATGAACTGCATCATTTCTCGTCCGATACCCTGATCTTGCAACTCCGGCTCAACCACAAATTGCTTCAGTCTTGCCTTTTCGTTATCTCTGATTATGTACAGGCAGCTGACGATCTTATTCTGATAAAAAGCGGCCAGGTGGATATATGGATGCTCGGACTGGAGCTGTTTTTCGGTGAAGCGCATATTGAGCGGTTCCCGCAGCACTTTGGAACGCAGAGCTACCGCTTCCCGATATAGGTGGGAATTGTGTTCTATTTGCTTAAATACAAGATTACTATTTTTCATAATTACAAATTCTTCTCAAACATTTAATTATTGTTCATTCTTTTGTGCCGACAAAAGAACGAACCAAGAATCCGCCTTCGTTGAAAACTACGGCGGGACAAGAAACTCTCAGCCAATAGAAAAATCTAAAATTTCTACTTTCGAACTAAATTAATTTAACTCATCCGGTACACCGGATTCAAACAGAAATTAATTCTATACGTTCTCAATTGAAATTCCTTTACGATTTTTCTATTATGCTGAACTTTTTTAAAGCAAAATACATTCTAGTTGAGTAAAAAATCAAACCGAATACTAAACTCACCTTTAGGAATCTGTGCAACTTCAGATAATATTGAGTTTCCAACGGGTCATGTTATTCCACCCCAATTAGTCAAACCAGTTAGTCAACCCCCTTTTTGGTCTTAGCCAACCGGGCAGGCTGAGTTAAAGGTTCGGAAACTAGAATACTTGAGATTCCACTTAACTTCAATTTACTTATAAAATATAATCTGGCTTTCGAAGTGGTGATGCGGTTTCCAATGATCTCCTTCACTCAGATTTCGATAAGCCATGGGAACATAATCCAGCTTAAGGCTGTCTGATCCGGCAACAATATCTTTCAGTTCAATGATCCAGGGTTCAACTAAACTGCCGGGAGCCCAGCCGGCCCTGTCAAATTTCCAGGTTCCGTCCTGGGGGCGGCAGGGGTTCAGATAGCAGTCATTTTTCCAGAGTTGATTGGAGAATTCAAATTCGTTCACATAAACTGTTCTGTCAGCCGGCATGAATTCTGCGGCATTCATTGAATTGGGATACATGGCATGTCCTGTTACCAGGATCCTCAATCTGGCATCAGTAGCATTTTCCGGCATATTCAACTTCAACTGTGGAAGATGGTCTGCCATGGGATCCAGAGGATTGCCGTATTCGAAGTTGCCGTTCCAGAGGTTGCGTACTTCAACTGGAGTTCGTTCAGGGATTCCAAAATAGAAATCGAGGTCAGCAGATATGGACCACCCTTTTTGCTCTTCCGGGTTTTCAGCTTTCTGCATCCAGGTGTCCACATGCAGATCGATCTGTTTTTCTTCCTGGAAAAGGGGCAGAAAATCTGTTACATCTGATTTCCAGGTATAACCTCTATGATAGGGTGTAATAAAACGGCAGATCTCATAGCGTACTGAATCCTGCCAGAGATAGATGCCGGCTCCCTCATCCCAGGGATCATAGCCCCCCGACAGATCAGCAATTGTAAGTGTGAGGATTACTCTTCCCACCTCACTTTTAAATTTCGGGAATCTGACATGATGCTCTGAATCCCGGGTCTCAACGTACACCGGTTGCTCGCTGAACAGGTTTATACGTGCATAGGAATTACCGGGATCTCTTATCTCATAGAAGTCGAGAGCAATATTATCTATAAACACATTTGTTGTTCGTTCTCCGGTTTGAGCACCCAGCGCCAGACGAACCGGATAAGGTAACATTTCGGGAATGAAATACTTATCGAATACAGCTTCGGTATCTATTAATAAGGTTATTTCAGCTCCTCCCAGCACATATTCAATGTTAAGTTCAAAATCTATATACTGCTCTTTTTCCGGATCTGCCCGAAATTCCACCGGAGAAAGGATCTTAACGATCTCTGTGTTGTCCCAGTGTAACGAAATTTCTCTCTGAGGACGATTATAATAATTTCCATCCGGACCGAACCAGGCTGCGGTAGGAGGATCATTGATATCAAATCCAATTGCAAAACTTTTTTCCAGGGAAGGAGCCTGCCATTGTTCAAAACTTAAATCCAGACTGTCTCCCTGAAAGATATCGGTATTAAGCAATGCAACTCCGCAGCCTTCTGCACCAGGGATCATGGACATCTGCCAACTAAGATTTATATTGCTGCTTACCTGATCTGTGATAACAGGGAACAGAGCTGTGTTTTTATGATTTGAATTAACACCACCCACAAGCAACATAAGTGCATCGCTATCTATTTTGGGAGGTCTTTTTTCTCCATATTGGGATAAAATTATCCCAATATTATCTTCTTCATGATCAAAATTCCAGGTAAATGATCTGTCCTGCGCCATTAGTCCAACAGTTAAAAGTATCAGGATCAATACTATAAAGATTTTATTCATTATCCCTCCTGTTAGTTTTGTAAGCTTGGGGAAAGTGTTAAAATGTCCAGTATTATTTTACTGTAAATCCCTTACCTTCATTCCTGTAAATGGTTTGGAGGGGGGCTTGAGAGAGTAAATCCAAATATTGGAATAGACATAGCTGATAATAAAACAGAATACTGAGTCGAGCCAATCATTTGAATATGGAATATTACCGGTTGAATAATGGATTAACAAAGATCTCGGAAAATTGCTGCAATTTTAATAATGAGCTCCATTTCCTTCGTTTCGCCAATTTTCTCTATTGACCACAAAAAATAATACCTGGTAAATGGAAATGGAGGAGAATTATCATGAATATTATTCCCAAACCATTATCTGTAATGAAAAAAGGTGGCAGTTTCAAATTAAGTAATAAAACTGAACTAGTTATAAATAATGAACGAATACCCTATTTTATGAGAGATCATATTACAGCGCAAGTTGAAGAAATTTCGGGTTATCTGCTTAAGCAAACCTTTTCAGCCGTACCGGATTCAATAAATCTTAAGATAGAAAAAACCGGGTTGGATGATGAAGGCTACATACTATTAATCGAAAGGGATCAGATTATGATTTCTGCTGAAGCAGCACAGGGTATTTTTTATGGAATTCAAACCCTGCTGCAGCTTATTTTTCAGAGTAAGAATGAAAATCTCCAATTGATTGAATTGCCCTGTTGCCGGATTGAAGACAAACCCCGCTTCAGCTGGCGCGGTATGCACCTGGATGTATCACGTCACTTTTTTCCAGTTGAATTTATCAGGAAATACATAGATCTACTGGCATTGCATAAGATGAATAAATTCCACTGGCATTTAACAGATGATAATGGCTGGCGAATTGAGATCAAGAAATATCCACTGCTTACAGAGACAGGTTCCTGGCGGAAAAACCTGGAGCACCTGCCCTGGAATGAGCGGGAAAATTCTGATGATCCCGGTAACGGTATCTATGGTGGATTTTATTCGCAGGAAGAGATCAGGGAGGTTATTAAGTATGCCTCGGATCGTTACATAGAAGTGATCCCTGAGATCGAAATGCCTGGTCATTCCAGTGAAGTGTTTGCTGCTTATCCGCAATATTCCTGCCTTGAAAAAACTCTGAGAGTCGCACCTGGCGGATACTGGCCCAATAGAGATATTTTCTGTGCCGGAAAGGATGAAACTTTTCAATTCCTGACAGAAATATTGCAGGAAGTAGCCGAGATCTTCCCCTCAGAATATATTCACATTGGAGGTGATGAAGCTAACAAAACCTACTGGAAAACCTGTCCTCATTATCAACAGCGTATTATTAATGAAGGGCTGAAGAATGAATCTGAGCTGCAGAGTTATTTCATTGGCAGGATCAGTAACATTCCTTCATTCGAT
>CALOBL010000016.1:0-39505 GCA_942491655.1 Cloacimonadaceae bacterium (SeqCode) | reverse complement strand
ATATGAAACAGAAGAAATCAAAGATCCACCATTATCAGTTATTGTTACAGGAATATCTGAAAGCCAAGAAGGAGAAGTTTTGTACCATTTTTGAGTATCCCCTAATAATAAATCATTAATAACATATCCTGGAGTTATAATATCTTTTCGTACTCTAAATATATTTTCTGTGATAACTACTGAACCAGCATTATCGACAACCCTAACATCAATATTATTTGTGCCATTATAAAGAGCATTCCAAGACAGACTCCATTCCTCATGACTCTCAATACTGGTATTATTAGCAATATAAATCCAATCATCATAAGTATGATTATGGCTTATCCTGTATGCTATATCTCTGATATTTGAACTTCCTGTATCATTAAAGGTTATCTCTATACTGTCCATCCAGGATACTTTTTCTTTGTACCAGATATCTTCACCTAAATCACCTTTATTTATACTTGGCTCATAGGTATCCTTAAGAATATTTAACGCAAAATTTTCTGTAACATTACCTGCTCTATCTTCATTTTTACAAAGATATCATTTGTACCATTTTCCAATAGATCCAATTGATACTTATCCCTCTTAACCAACTTGTTTGAAAATAATTATCAGTAACCAGCTGCCAGCCAGATGTAACGTTTGTTTTATAATTGTGCACTTTATAACTTATCGTTGATATCTTGGAATATCCTTCATCAGAAATATCAATATCAACCTTGTTTAACCACAAAGGAGCTGCATTATACCAATCAGTAAAACTAGCATCTTGAGGTTCTCTTACAATAAAAGATGGTGGCATTTCATCTTTCTTAATTTTTAGAATATTATCACTTATTAGTAGCCCGTCAGCATTATCAAAGATCCAAATCTCTATATTATTCGTACCATTATCTAAGGGTATCCTCCAAGAAATGCTCCATTCCTTATATTTTTCTACATGGGCATTAATAGTTATAATTTCCGCTGTTTCCGATTTGACACTATTCGCACTAATATAATAGTAAATTTGCTTAATATTTGAGCTGCCAAAGTCATTAAAGGTTATTGGAATACTCTCCATCCATGAGTTTTTTTCTTTATACCAAATATCAGCACCTAATATTCCCTTGTGAATTTCTGGTTTTATATCTTTAAGAATTGAAAATTCTTTCTTCCTAGTTTTATTTAACGCTCTATCCTTTACCTCTATCCAGATGTCATTAGTTCCATTCTGCAATTTATCCCAATCAATAGCTATACCATTTAGCCATTCAGGTTTTAAATAACCATCATCTGTTACAATTTGTAATTGGGTATAGGTATCATTTTTAAAGGAATAAACCTGATAAGCTATAGAAATAATATCTAAATAACCTGTGTCATAACAATTGATGCTAACTGTATCTAGCCATTCCGGCGGCTCTTTATGCCAATCCTCAAAATCCTTCTCAGCGTTAGCGGGAGGCAAAGTTTCTATTGCTGGATCTGGCTCATCCTTAAATATACTAAAAAATACATCTGAAGTTACTTTCCATCCGGCATTATCACTAATAATAAACTGTATATTATTGTTATATCTTTTAAATCCGTCCATTTATTGAAATAGCTACCGGTTCATAATAGTTTGTATTTATATTTTCAGCTAAATGAGCTTCATCATCTTTTATAATATATGTCTGTAAGACATCATTATTTAAAATGCTGTATTCGAAGGTATCCAATAAAGACTCACCATTATCTGTCGCTACAATACTCAAATACTTATAAAATCCCGGATCAGATTTATGCCACGTGTTATATTTTTTTTCATACATATCTCCACTTTTTGGTTCATTGTTATTTATTGTCGGTGGTATTTCCATCTTTTTTTATAAAAACAACATTCTTTCAATAGTATTCTCTGCTCGATCCGTTACCCTAACAAAAATATTGGTACCATTAGAAAGCATATCCCAGGTTATTTTCCAAGGTTCATTATAGGTTGTCTGAAAATAATTACTTGTTAATATCCACGAATATGTTGTCGTTGAATTATACGTAACTACTTTTATCTCTATTGTAGATAACATAGAAAATCCGTAATCAAAAAACTTTATCAATACTTTTAAGCCAATCAGGCTCACTTAAAAACCATCTATTGTAAGAAACACTGTTAATTGGCACGAAATCAGGGGTAACTGGATCATAAAGAATATTTAAAGCATTAACTGTTATATAGTTAGACGCATTATCACTAGCTTTAATAACAATATTATTAGTCCCATACTCTAACCAAGCTGGGTCTATTACAAATGTTTCATTTATTAATGGTTCGTTTATTTTTTGATACAAGATAGTATTCTTCTATAGTACTATTTAAAAATCCCCAAGAATAACTATCCAACAATGAATATCCATCGTCTGTGATAACTAACCCCTCTACTGTTAAGAGATCTATGGATGGGATACCATACCATTTGTTATAATCAATATTATTGTTGCTTTCATAATAGTAAGAAGGAGCTATGATGTCCTTCTTAATTGTTCTGACTTTTTCAATTCTTCTATTCTTAGCATTATCACTAATTAATACATAAATATCATTGGAACCATTGCCAAGTAAATCCCAACGAACAAGCCAAGCATCCTCATAAGAATTAGCGCTAATGTGTTCTGTGATAATTTGCCAATCTGTAATAAAATCACCACTATTTACTACCGCATAATAAACACTATCCAGTAATGAATCTATCTCCTCTGGATCAAAAAAGTCTATATCCATATTCATTAAATCGGGAGTTACGTTATACCAGTCATTAAATTCAGCTGGAGAATTCTTGGGAGTCCAATTTGGAGAAGTAGTATCCTTAAGTATATAGCATACATAAGACGTTGTAGTATTGCCTGCATTATCCGATACTATAAGAAATATATCATTTGTACCTTGTCCAAGTAATTGGAAATCTACTTTCCAGGCACTAACATGATTCACTGTTGTATCGTAATTGTCGTTATCTATAATGTCATAATCTTGCGTTATTCCATTCAACTTAATTTGATAAAAAGCTTTATCCAGATGGGAATATAAATTATCGCTATAATTAACATCTAAATAATAACTTGGATCATGATTTTGCCATTTATTAAATAAAGGACTATTTTCAAAAGCAACTTTTTGAGAATCTTGTATCGATACAGTTGGATAAACTGCATTCACATAAATATTGTATATGTTTCCAGATAATAAGCGATTACCAGCATTATCATTTACTGATATATATATTTCATTTATACCATCAACCAGCAAATTCCAGTTTATTCTCCAATCTTCATCATATGTATTACTATTAACATTATTATTCTTAGTAATCCAATCCACAGCATAGTATCCTGAATTATTAGAAATAATATATTGTATTTTGCTTATTTTTGATCCGCCCGTATCGGTAAAATCTATATCTATTGAATTAAAAGTTAAGGGTATTACTGATAACCATTTTGAAAATGCTATGTCTGTATTGGATAATTTATGTGCATCTGTGGAGTTGCTATATCTTTATTAAGATTAAACATTTTCAGGAATTGCTGATTACCAGCATAATCATTAAATGATACAAATATCTCGTTTTATGCTGTTAATACTAACCCAATTAATGCCCCATAGGTTCTCATAAATATTTCTATTCCAATCTTTTGTAACAATATACCATTCCACATGATTATTGTTTGAAATACCATAATATACATCCTTTATCTTACTTTCTCCCTGCCCTATAAAATCTACATCAATACTTGAAGATAACCAATCAGGCGGATTATTATACCAACCCTGCATATTAAATTTTGCCCCCATATTGATTTCATAATCCGGGGGTAATTGATCTTTATAAATTGTAAATAATTTTTTACTATTAATTACATTCCCAGCATAATCAATAGCCTTAGCGTACATATCACAGATATTGTTAGGTAAAATTTCCCAGGGAATATTAATCTCTTTAGTATAATTGTTCGAATTAATATTATTACTTATAGAATACCATGCTAACATTCGCTCAAATAATCTGCCGTTATAGGATAACTCCATAAAAAACCTGCTTTAAATGCGATCTGCCTTCATCATAAAAATTAATATTTATAGCATTAAAACTATTTATGTTTGGAGTACTATTTATCCAATTTTTATATTTATCTTGTTCAACATCTTCGTTATTAACAATAGACGGAGATATTATATCTTTTTTAATCTGAAACACTTTATCACTAAACAAACTATTTCCCGCCCAATCATTAAAAAACACATATATCTCGTTGATTCCATTGGTTAGGGTATCCCAATCTGCTTCCCAGTATCGTCTATAAATATCTCTATTAACCTTCAGATCAATAGTATGAGTATTAAGCTTATTATCTATGGAAACTACATAATAAATTTCATTAAGTTTTGAGCCACCAAAATCAGTAAATTCTAGATAAATTAAGTCATTGTTTTCTGGTACAGTATTATGCCAATTAGCAGTATTAATAGGTATATCAAGAATAGAATAACCTGGGGTAACTATATCTTTTCGTATTTCAAATAATAGATTAGTTGTTGTTTTATTTGTAGCTCTATCACTAATAAGGCAGTATATTTCATTTATACCATTGGTCAAAATATTCCAGCTTACAGCCCATTTTAAGTCATATGTTGGAATATAAACATTCGTTGTAATATACTCTCCAATAATATTCTTTTCATTGTAAATAAAATAGGAAATTGTAGCGAGATTTGAGTACCCTTTATCATAAAATCATATCCATTGTAATTATGTTAACGAATGTTTTCTTCATTAAACCAGTTATCATTATGAGAAATTCCAGCTATTCCAGAATAGTTGTAATAAGATCATGAAGCTGGCAGTGATCGGCAACAAAGAATACTGCGATTACAGCAAATTGAGCAGTATTCTAGCGGGAATGGAGAATATTTCGCTGATCATCAGCGGTGGAGCAGCCGGAACAGACACAATGGCAAAACACTATGCAATGGAGAGAGGGATCACTTTCCAGGAATTTCCACCTGATTATGCAAGATACGGCGACGAAGCGAAACATGTAAGAGACAGGCAGATCATAGATAGTTGTGACCGGGTTCTTGCTTTCTGGAATGGCAAATGTGAAGGCACATTATATACGATAGAATATGCTTTAAAGAAACAGATATCGGTTGAAACCATAAACATCAGCTGTTAATTTCTAATTCAAGCGGGGAGAAGCCAACGCTGATAGCGAAAAACCTATGCTTGGCGTAATTTCCCGCTTAATGAATATCATGCGGCAGATCGAATATTTCGGCTTCTGGAGATCAGTTTCTCTTTTTACCAAATAAACTGAATATAGGAACCAGAAGCAAGGAAGTGATCATTCCCACAGAACCTGCCTGCGGAACCATTTTTGCACCCCAAACGATGAACAGGATCAAACAGACCAGCAATCCTCCCACAGGAAGCAAGGGTGGACATCGAAGCTGCTAAAATAAGCAGAAGAATAACTACTGTGAGAGCAGAAGGAACAACTGTCATCAGCATTTCGGGCATTAAAGCATCGAAAATTGGTTTACCGTTTTCAGTGAAAGCAGCAGGACTTGTCGTTGGATTCAAAAATACTCTGGTTAGAGCACCAGTAAAATAAGCAATTCCTGCCACAAGTAAGGCAAACACAGTCGAGGCATACGTTCCGATCTTAACTGATCTTTCATCTTTGATCGCATAGAATTTTTGTAAGAGTTGTGGCATGGCAAATGGCGCAATACTGGTTAACATGATTAGTGATAATAATGGAATGATCCCGGGAGGTCCAACCGGAGCGGCTAATTTAGGATTAATTTCTTGCAGAGCTGTAAAAATATTGGGTAATCCACCACCTTTATGAACAGTACTGACAAGAAGAATAATTACACCAACTGTCATGATCATTCCAAAGATTACGTCGATCATAGCCATTGATTTGTAGCCACCCAAAACAAGGTAAATTCCTGTGAAAACTCCCATGAATAAAAGAACATAAGTGTATGGCATGTTAAAAGTAAATTCAAAAAGATAACTTAATCCCATGAATACTGCAGCTGTGTAGGGAATAAAAAAGATAAAGATCGCCGCTGATGTGAAGATCTTTAAAAAAGTACTCTTATAACGAGCTTCCAGAAGTTCCGGCATAGTGTGAACATTATAAGCCAGAGTTTCTTGCTTTACTTTATGTCCTAACAGCAGCCAAACACCTAATGTACCGATAACTGTGTTTCCTAGAGCAATCCAAAGTCCGGAAAGACCAAATGCCCAACCGATCTTGCCAGCAAAACCGATAAATAAAACTGCTGAAAAATAAGCTGTCCCATAACTGAATGCAGTCATCCATGGTCCGACCTTACCACCGCCCACAGGAAAATCATCAAATGATTTTGTACTTTTCCTTCCTCTAACTCCTATAATAACTATTAGAATTGCATAGGCAAAAACTGCTAAATATCGTGCTGTCATAATTTATTCTCCTAGCTCTAAATGTTTTTTATCCTGAAATGGAATTAAATGTATCCAGCAGTTCTTTTCTAACATCTTTTACATCTTCAAAAATAATCCGCGTAACGCACGAAATCAGTGGAATGGAAAGATTGAATTTTGCTAGTTTAATAATTGTTTTAGCCATGGAAACACCTTCCACGACCATGCCGACTTCTTTCAAAGCTTCATCCCGGGAATAGCCCTGAGCCAGAAGTTTTCCGAATTTTCTATTACGGCTATTCTCGGAAATACAGGTTGTGATCAGATCGCCAATTCCGGCAATACTATAAGCTGTTTTGTGGTAAACTCCCAGGAATTTCATAATCGTTACAAATTCATCCACACCGTAGGTCATGATAAAGCCGAAAATATTGGTTTTGAAACCAAGTCCATCAGCCATTACAACAGCTATAGCAATAAGACCTTTCAAAGCAGAAGCCAGTTCTACACCTTTTATATCTCTACTGAATTCAAATTTTAAAAGATCATTTTCCAGTGTTTGCTGCAGTTGGAACAGAAGTGCAATATCGCGGGCAGCCAGGATTGCTTTAGCAGGAAGACCTTCGGCAAGTTCACGGGCAATGGTAGGGCCGGCCAGATTAGCGAACTGAACGTAGGGCATGCGCTCCTTAATGATTTCCAGAACGGTTATCAGCGTTGTATGTTCTACACCTTTGGAAGCGTTAACAATAATGAATTCTTCAGCCTTGTTAGCGAAAAAATCATCTATGAGATAATGTATATTGCGGGAGGGAATTGCCACGATCACTATATCTTTGGGGTTTATCAGGCGACTGAATTTCTTCTCCACAACGATATTATCAGGAAGTTTTATTCCCGGCAGGAACTGAGATTCACCAGCTTTGTTTATAGAATCAGCTTCGGCCTGATCAATTGTCCAGAGATAGATCCTGTTCTTCTGAGAAAACAACAGGGCCAGGGTTGTACCCCAGTTGCCCGAGCCGATCACGATTATTTTTCTTTCTTTCATAATCACTCCTCTTTTAACTGCTACAAGATTCGAAAGCAGAGTGTA
Source organism: Cloacimonadaceae bacterium (SeqCode) (assembly GCA_942491655.1). Taxonomy (GTDB): domain Bacteria; phylum Cloacimonadota; class Cloacimonadia; order Cloacimonadales; family TCS61; genus SDB. The sequence continues at coordinate 31,978 of CALOBL010000016.1, read as the reverse complement.
ACCGTAAAGAAATTTTTATGGTCAGTGAAATTAACGACCAAGTTTCAGAAGTTGATAAGTTCCAGATAATAAAGCAGCCGATTTCAGGACTTTCAATTGATGATCTTTGATATAATTAGCCAGCCAGCGGGTACGGTTGAAATGCCTGAAATTACTGAAATGGTTTTTACTGGTGAGAGCTTCCGCCAGCCAGTTGAGCAGACCGGTAGGATTTAAAGGTTGTGGAGTAACGTAATCGGCAATTAGCACATTATCAGCCAGTTGCAGAGCTTTCTGCAGCATTTTTTCTCTTTTTTGGGAAAATGTTTCATGTAAAACAAAAATGAAGACTATCGAATTTATCTTTTGTTCCGGGTTCCAATTCAGGAAATCTTTCTGCAGAAAAGTAAGATTTATACCGTCTGCTTTCACAATTTTTTCTTTGGCCTGGTTAATTAAGTTTAGTGATAAATCCAGCCCGGTACCAGAGTTTATTTTTGAAGCACAGCTCAGCAGGAATTCACCGCTGCCGCAGCCAACATCAAGAATGTTTGAGCCCGGCTCAAGCCAGTCATAAAGCTTCCTGTAAACAGGCAGGTTCCAGCTGGAACAGAAGGACCTGAAAAATGACCTATGGTACCAGTTCTCTGAATTTCGCATTTCTCTCTCCCTACGGGAAAATATGAGCGAAAAAAAGAATTAAGCTACAAATTAAAACCTTCCAGGTTACCAAAACCTGGAAGGAATGGTTATCCGGCCAGTTTCTATATCGTTACTCCTGGTATCCAAGCCTTTAGGGTGGTGAATACCACTCCCAGCGTGGATACTGAGTGAGTTTCCAAGGAGGGCCTTGGAAATAAGTGTATGTGGAGACCAGTGAACGATGGTAGACCATTGCGGAGGTCTATCTGCATGCAGCAGCTGAAGACCATCCGCAAGGTCATTTGGTGCTATTTCAGGAGAAGCATTTTCCGTGAAATTTCCTGGCTACCTGAGCGTAATTTATAAAAATAGATACCTGAAGGTACAGGCTGGTTGTTGTTGTTAGTGCCATTCCAAAGAACTTCATTGATTGAGTGATATGGAGAATGGGAGAATGGGAGATCTTCGCTCGTTCCCAAACTTTTACCGGGGTGCATACCCTGGCCGTTTGGGAATGTAAATGTTTTTATCTTCTGTCCTTTAATATTATAAATACAAAGCTCCGTGTTCTCTGCCTGCCCGGCGTAGTTCCCATCATTGGAACGAAGACGGGTGGTTGTACTGAAAGAGATTGTTGTGTTCGGATTAAAGGGATTAGGATAATTGGTTAGCAGTAAATCTGATACTTCTACTACATCATTCTGAACATCAACAGTTGATTCGGTAAGTGTGAGTCCGAAGATAGCGTGATCCGCATAATATCCGCTGCCCATGGTGTAAATCCCACCGATGGTGATAACGCCATTCTCGTATTGATCTGTTATGAACAGGCCTTTGGCCAGGCCGGCACCAAGTCTGGAGGAAACGTCGAACTCTACTCCAGTGAACTGACCTGAAGCGATATTGATCTGTCGGATCAACTGGGGAGTGCTGAAGCCCTCACCGACATCGAACACCCACAGGAAAGGACCTCCGTCAGAGAAATTATCATAAGCCATACCGTAAATATGCATTGGTCCTGGATCTTCAATAATATCAATTGTTGCTCCATTACGTCCGGTACAAACAATATCACCATCGTAATTGTTACCCCAGAAACCATCCAGATCGTCATCATAAGCTAAGGCACGGTAAGCACCTTCCTGGCTGAAGATGGTTCCCGCCAGGGTCATGGTCTGCGGATCGATCTTCCAGATCTGATCATTAGCCCGGCTGCCGTAGAGAAATTGTCCATCCCAGGCCAGATCTCTCACTTCAATAACTCCGGATATGGGATATTCCCCCAGAAAATCTCCATCAGCATTATATTTACAGATATATGATTCATATAAATGGGCGGTATAGAAGAATTCACCATCAAATTCTCCCCCAGTAGCAGGTCCGATTTCAGAGTTCATATCATATTCATGACAGAATTGAAGCTGCCAGGGAACGATCCCGTCGATCCAGCCGATTTCAAATTCTTCGGAGATCAGCAGGTTGCCCACTTCATCTTCTATCTCAAAATATATGGTTCCCTGCAATTCTTCCTGAACAGCGGGGATATTTCCTGTAAAAGTGTAGGGGAATAGTCTGTCTTCAACTTCCTGCAGAACCAGTTCCTGCAATCCTGAACCCAGATCGTAGTAAGCGACCGCACTATCAATATTGGAGATGTCATTGATATTTAATAGAAGATCAATATCTTCCCCGACCGAAGCTATGTTGTCCAGCAGCCTTACAAAAACCGGTGGCTCGGTATCTTCCGACCAGGCCTCAATGGCTTCGTCCAGCCTGGCACGGATCAGTTCATCAGTGAAACCTACGTCATTATGAAAAACTTTATAGTCTTTACCGATTATTACATTATGCGGGACATATCCGCAGCCGAAATTCATGTATTGTCCAAAGAACAATTCTGTTGAAATAGAGAGCCAGTAGGTGAGAGGTGGATCAAAATAAGTGCGCCAGCCTGTACCGTTAAGGTGAGACCAACTTTCATCGAAAGTGGAACCATTGACAACGTGTATGTTTTCGTCGCCCTGATAATCCTGCCAGACCATTTCCAAAAGAGGAGCCTCCTCTTCGCAGGGTGTTCAGCCCCGACCACCGAAGAAAATTAGAACGACTTTTTCCTGATCAATAAGGTCGTGAAGAGACCTGGTAACCGGTTCACCTCCATCAGACTCAAGCCAGCTGAAATCTTCCACAATATCTCCAATCTCATAAACTGAAAAAAGCTGAAAAGAAGCGTTCAACACTAAAATTAAAAGCAGCAGTCTCTTCATTATGTACCCCCATAAACGAATTTTGTTTGAATTAAAGCAAGTGGCGGTCCAAGTGAAATACATATCAACCAGCAAGAGGCATAAGGTACTGCAGAATTGGGGATTATAAATAATACTTCTGGATCAGGTGCAACAACCATGAAGTTTTTCTGCGGAAATCAGTAAGCAATATGCAATAGATAATTTGTTTTCAAAATCATTCTTTTATCCTGCCCTGTTGTCTAACCAGGGTCTTGCTTGTGGAGAAGGGGAATAGCACAATTCCCTCTAGCTGGACAGCTTAAGGTAGAAGAACAACTTGGAAAGGTCAACTTCCAAGAAACCCTGGGATATACCTCTCTCTTGTTCCCAAGTTTTTCTTGGGAACAGTAAAGCGTTACGAAGAATAACTTCGTAACGAGAAAATATGGTAAAAGTTATCCTGGTAGTTTATGCTAACCTGCCAGCTTTCAGTTCCACACCACAAACAATCTACTCCTTTTTATAACAGCAGTATTGTTTGTGAAAAAGACTAATTAGAATTTAATTTTCCAGAATTGTAACATTGATGTGTTAAAGAAAACCTTCCGAAGGAATTGAAACAATCCAGGGGCTTGCAAGCCTTCGGAAGGGAATATTTAATTTGAGATTTTATTAATCTTTAACTCTTGCTAACTGGATAGTATCCAGTAGAATGCCATCCAGATATATTTTGCCGGTCATTAAGTTTTCGGATATTTTACCTTCAAATTTTACGATTGAACCACCCGATCTCATGGTATAGGAGATATCTTCATTGAGAAGCCTGATATTTTTAACTGGAGTATCGAAAAAGTCTTCATTCCCGTTGGTGATCAAACCAGAAACGCGATCTTCATCTGTTTTGAAAGTTACTGTCCAGCTGTCACCAGTGAAAAGTTCCGGATAATAAGCATTAAAGAGTTTATTTATAATGGAAACATCTCCCTGCCAGGTTCCGGCAAAATATTGATTTTCCTGAAGAGAAGCTTCCTGAAAATGGAAAGCAAGGCTGTTATTGAACTCTTTAAGAGTAAGGCCTCCGGAAGTCTTAGCTGCTTCAGGAAGCGGTAGTTGTTCAACCAGAGCTAGAACTGCTTCCATGGACAAGGGCTGAAACTCTTTGGTAACATCACCTTCTTTAAATGAATCAATGTCCAGCATTTGTACGGGAGAATTATTGGAGAAATCCAACTGGTTCAGGTTGACAATCTTAATTTCAGGATTGGCAAGAGTTCTGTAATAGAGGAAGTTCTTGTTAATATCGAAAACAACTGACCATTGACTGAGATCATTTTCACTAAGATTGTCCAAAACTGTAAAACTGTAGTCAACGACAGGAATCGTGGGATTGTAGTTCTTTAGAAGAAGAGCAGCCCGGACGAATCTAGGAACTATAAAATCTGATACTGAAGCTTCATATTCACCGCCAAAGCCTTTGAAGTAGCTGAGAATTTCAACTTCATCACCATAAGCTGTGTTACAGAGTGCGGTTACGGGCATGTATTCTTTCCTGTTAACAACAGCTTTACCATCCAGAAACTCGATCACAGCACAGTTGCCGGACCTGTCAGCCAGGAAAAAATGCCAGCTGAAGCCATCCAGAGAATATTCAACCGCATTTTCCAGGACTTCTTCAACAGTGGAATAATTATCCAGGATAAACTGCATCCAATTGGCCGAGAACATTGCAGGCAGTGAATCGTTCTCGATATTCTGCGTAAGCTGGTAGGTCATTTCCCAGATGTAGAGACCTTCCTCATTCATGCCGCCATCGATCAGATCTTTTCCGAAAACGGAAAATGTAATTGAACCATATCTGGAGATCCACTTTTCAGATGATGGATTCATGCCATCGGGTGTCATCAGTTCACTTAAAGTTCTCCCCGTCTTGAAGGTGTTACGCTTGTTTATAAAGATGAGACCGGGAAGCTGTGTTTTACCTTGCTCCAGATTGTGCCCGAAGATAAGTTCATCATATTTCTCCAGCATAAAGGTAGAGCAGGCGTTAAGATTTTCAGATATCGTAATGGACGATAAAACCAGGAATAAGACAGCAATAAGACTAAAGCTTGTCCTTCTCATTAAATTTCCCCCTAAATTTATTTGATTTGCAACAATTAGTATTTCATTTTATTCCCAGATAGGAAGAAAAGATAGTGCAGAATTCTTCGATCATTTCAGCGTCTTCCATCTCAGTAAGAAGATGATCTTCGTGCCCTTCCAGAAAGATCTTATAAGCTACGGCTTTGTCGATCATGCTGATCACGAAATCCAGTGCTTTTTCCTGTTTAGGGTGATTAATTTCATCCATAGCCGGCAGGAAGAAAATCTTTACTGCTGCCATTATTTCAGCATTTTTTTGCTGTCGGAAAGGCGTTATCTTTTCGGGAAACTGCATACTATAAAGGACTCTGGTGCGCAATAGTCCCTGCTCTTCGCGTGCAGCTGTAACATAAGTTGTAAGCCAGATCATGAATCTTTCCAGCAAGTTCAACTGTTGGTGGTTTTCATCACGGGAAAAGTTTTGCACTGTTTCGGCAAGCTGAGCCTCATAATCGTCCAGTAAACAGTTGAGCAGTGCTTCTTTACTGGCAAAGTGATTATAAAAGGAACCGATCGATGAATTGGCATCTTTCACGATCATCTGCACGGAAGCTTGTTCAAAAGAGTTATTAATGAGCATTTTTCGTGCGGAATTCAGTAGCCGATCCAGGCTGTTTTTACTGCGCTTCTGTTTGGGCTCAGGTCTCCAATGTTTTAAGGATTCAGACATATCCAATGCTCCTTTTTAGAATTAGAATACTGATTCTAATTTATGTGGAATCATGTCAAGACTAATATTTTTTCCATAAATGAATCCTGGCAGGTTTTGGTAACCTGCCAGGTTTTAGTTTCGTACAACAGACAGCCTGCCCCGTTGAATAACTGGGGTCTTGTTTGTGGAAAAGAAGAATAGCACCATTTCCTCAAGCTGGACAGCTTAAGGTACTTTATAACACCTTGAAAAGGTCTCTTGCAGAAATCTTGTAAGTTGACCTTTTCAAGGTTTCATGCGGGACCATAAATATTCCTGTTATGGAAACAAATTATTGAAGGGTATTTTCTAAATATTGACATTGTGCTACTGATTTCAGATAACTGGTATTGATTGATTTTCTAATAAATTTATGGATTTTAACCCCCCAAAAGGAGATATTACAATGAGGTTATTAAAATTAGTCGTACTTGCCTGTGTGATAATTCTGTTAAGCGGTTGCTATACCTATTCCAGCTTGCAAAGTGCAAGACTGGTACGAACCGGAAAGTATGAGATAACTCCCAGTTATTCCAGTGTTAGTTTTTCCAATGAGGGACACTCCGAAAAAATGACTGATAATCTGGGTGTGCAGATCGGTTTTGGTATGAGTGATAAAATGAATCTGCGCTTCCGTTTTGAAAATATCAATCCGGATTATAAGGGAATAGACAGCTATAGCTTCCTGGCGCTGGAACCTAAATTCTCGCTGATGGAAGACCGGGTTGCCTTATCTTTGCCAGTGGGCTTCTTTACTGGAGGAGGTATAGATGAATCTGATACCTGGCAAATCCACCCTTCCCTGCATTTCACATTTCCTGTAAACGATTTTCTGGAAGTTAATCTTTCCCCCCGGGTTTTATTGTTTCTGGAAGAAGATACTGATGATTTTGTCGCGTTGAATGCCGGCCTGGGAATAAGCAACGATTTCAATAAATGGGTTATCCGGCCGGAAATCGGGTACATGTTCAGTACCAATTCCGATGTAGAAGGTCATTTTTTCGCTTTCAGCCTGGGTCTATCCTTCACCCCTAGCTTATGTTATAACGATTTAAAGCAGAAAATATTTTGATTTTTTAAATTACAAGATACAATTTAGCAGAGTGATAATAAAAATTGGATGTAATATGAAAAAACACATTTTTCTTCTAGTAATATGCATAATAGTAATTGCAACAGCTTCCTGTACTGCAGAAAAGAAAAGCCGGACAGGGTTAAATATTATCGTGAGCATTCTGCCTCAAAAAGCTTTTGTTGATGCTGTAAGTGGTGGTTTGTTGGATGTAAGTGTTCTTATCCCGCCCGGAGGCAGCCCGGCCACTTACGATCCTAAACCGAGTGACCTGGCCAGAATCGAGCAGGCTGACATATATTTCAGGGTCGGTTACATCCAGTTTGAGAGATCTCATGTTGCCAGATTTGCTCAACTTAATCCTAATATGAAGATCATAGATACTTCTGTTAATGTAGATCTACGCTATTTTGGGGAACGGGAAGAACATCATCACGGGGAAGAAGCAGATTATCAAGAAGATCATAACAAGCAGATCGATCCTCATGTCTGGCTTTCTCCCCTGCAAGTAAAGAAGCAGATCGATGTCATCGCACAAACACTGGCAGATGAAGATCCTGCAAATGCTGAAATGTTCATCGAAAATGCCAGGAAATATAAAGCTGAGCTGGATGAGCTAAATACGGATCTAGTTTCACTTTTTGCAGGTATGCAGTCTGATAAACTGCTGGTCTTCCATCCCTCCTGGGGTTATTTCGCCCGGGAATATGGCCTGGAACAGATTGCGATCGAAAATTCCGGTAAAGAACCGACAGCAGAACATCTGCGAAATATAATTAATCTGGCTGAACGAGAAAATATCAGAGTGATCTTCATTCAGTCTCAGTTCAATAATGCTATTGCCAATTCCATAGCAGAAGAAATCGGAGCAGTTGTGATTTCCATTGACCCGCTGGCAGAAGATTATATTAAGAACCTGAGAAATGCTGCTGCTAAAATTGCAGAAAATTTGAGGAGATCCGGTTAGGTTTATGGAAAGAAAAGAGATCGTCCGACTGAATAATGTCGCCTTCAGTTATAACAGGGAAGAGTTTTTAAGGAACATTACGTTCTCCATTTATGAAGATGATTTTGTCGGGATAATAGGACCCAATGGTGGAGGAAAAACAACTCTGCTGAAACTTATCCTGGGTTTATTGGAACCTCAGGAAGGCACCATCAGGATCCTTGGCAGAGAACCGGTTAAAGCCCGAACAGAGATGGGGTATCTTTCCCAGTTTAAAAACATAGATTTCGATTTCCCTATTACCGCTTATGAGATCGTATTGCTGGGAAGAGCAGGGCAGAAGATCTTCAAACATTTTTCCAGGAAAGATAAAGCGGTTGCCGAGGAAGCTTTGAAAAAAATGGGTATCTGGGAACTGAAGGATAAGAAACTGAATGAGTTATCCGGCGGTCAGAAACAGCGGGTTTTTGTAGCAAGGGCTCTGGTTAATGACCCACGAATTCTGGTTCTTGATGAACCGATGTCCAACCTTGACATGCACATCCAGGAAGAATTTTACAGTATTCTTAAAGAACTGAACAAAAAAATTGCTATTGTTATTGTTGATCATGATTTTGATATGCTTGCCAGATTTGCCAAAGAAGTGGTCTGCGTGAATAAATGTAAAACTCACGCTATAGAATATCATGACGCCGGTTCCCTGAAAATTAAGGAGATCTGCCTTGTTTGAAGCCCTGCAATATACATTTTTTCAGAATGCTCTCATCGTCTCCGTCCTGGCTGCCGTAGCAGCAGGCATTATCGGCACTTTTATCGTTATAAAAAGAATGTCCCTTATATCAGGAAGTATTGCCCATACAGCATTTGGTGGACTGGGAATAAGCTATTTTCTTAACTCGAACCCACTCTTCGGAGCAGTCATCTTCAGTCTTCTTTCAGCAGTCAGTATAGCACTTTTCAGGAAGAATGCCCGGAACAGACTGGATTCCCTTTTAAGCTTTCTCTGGGCCACAGGAATGGCGATTGGACTGGTTTTTATCTTTCTTACACCCGGATATTCAACCGACCTGTTCACTTATCTGTTTGGAAATATTTTATTGGTAAGCAAGACCGACCTCTTTATGATCCTGGCTTTGGATATAATAATTCTTGTAGTAGTATATTTCATGTATAATTCCTTTCTGGCCGTAACATTTGATGAGGAATATTCAGAGACCCGCAACCTGCCTGTTACTATTGTCAATATGATCCTGTTCGGCCTGATAGCGCTAACCATTGTTGCCACCATAAGAGTAGTCGGCATTGTTCTGATGATAGCAATTTTAACCATCCCGGCTGCAACTGCACAACTATTCTTTAAAACTGTGAAGAAGATCATGGTCTTCGCCACTCTTATAACGCTTGCTGCCAGCGTGCTGGGATTATTCGTTTCCTACTACCTGAATTTCGCCACCGGCCCCGTAATTGTACTTATGATCTCATCCATTTACCTGATCGGAATGATATTATCGAAGGTGAAGTAGAGAATAAACACTATTCTGCAATTTATCATCTCCCAAACACATATTCTATCTCGTTGCTAAGGCAAAAAACTGATGAAGATCAGGAATATGCAACTAATCCGCTACATTCCTTCCGAAGTCCTGCCGTGGTGAATACCATGGTTCCACTTAGAATTAACAAAAAAATGCTCGTTGCTAAACTCCTGTTTAGCAACGGCAGTAGGTTGTTTGAAGTGAAGTATAGGTAGCTAAACAGGAGTTTAGCTACCAGCAAAAAGAGTTATTTATAAAAGATTCGTTACCGGTTAGCACAAGCTTGTCCCGCCGTAGTTATACGTAGGCGGATTCGTTGCTAAGTAAAAAGCTGATGAAGATCAGGAATATCAACCTTTCCTAAGATTAATTTGCCCTGCCAACTTCAACTTCCTACTTCCGAAGTCCTGCCGTGGTGAATACCATGGTTCCACTTAGAATTAACAAAAAAATGCTCGTTGCTAAACTCCTGTTTAGTAACGGCAATAGGTTGTTTGAAGTATAGTATAGGCAGCTAAACAGGAGTTTAGCTGCCAGCGAAAAACATGATATAAGAATATCTTTGTATTTTCTCTTCGGTAATCTTAAAGCTAACTCAATAATTCTTTCATGTCAAATATTCAGAGAAGATAATTAAAATTTTCTCATAATGACAATCTGGGGCATTCCTGGAAACCTAAAATTTTGAATAAATAAACCGTAAGCCTGCTGTTAATAAGCAAGTAACTAATTAATTGGGACGTGATAGTAGTATGGCATCTAAAATGCAATGTCTAATGATGAGCATAATGTGATTTATCAATAAAAAGGAGATAATAGTATGAAAAAAGGTTTAGTGTTTCTGGTTGTTATTGTAATTGCTGTTGCGATTCTATTTTTTTCACTTTTCTGGCCACTTAATAATGAAGAAAATTTGCAGGGTACGATTGGTGGAGTAGAAAAAGCGGATAAGTTTCGTGGTGAGCAGCCTGTTACAGAAGATGTTCTTTTAGAAGATGAGGATTTTGCAGCATTGACCCAGAGTGCAGAATGGCAAAACTCTATGAAAGATGAGGAGTTTGTAGCATTCCTGAAAAGTGAAGAATTTCAGAGATCATGTTTGTTATTAAATGATATGAAAAATCTTGTTTTAATGAAGAACTGTTTTGATGTTGCAAAGAATACCGCACCACAATCTCAGGAAATTTCTGATGAAGAACTTAAATTAATTCAAGCGAACGATTTTCAAAGCGTGATCTGGACATGGTCTCATGATTTCCAGAAATTCCTGTTTTCTCAAGATGACCCCCAATCTGTAACCTTTGCGGAAGCTGCAAGACTTGTAATACTTAATAGTCAGGATTTTGACACAAATAAATTATTTAGCTCTGATATGCAGAAATTTATATCCTCTGAAGATTTTGAAAAATACGTCTATTCACAGGATTTTCAGAAGGTTATTGTCTCCTTAGGTCAGGATTTTCAAAATCTGGTATTATCTGGAGATTTCCAGAACACATTAGCCGCCTTTAATCAGGATTTCCAAAAGCGGTTATTGTCAGTAGATTTTCAGAAAGCTGTCTTTTCTCAGGATCATCAGAAAATGTTTTACACTGGGTCGGATGTACAAAAGGCTTTTTTCCTCTCACAGGACATGCAGAATGTCTTTGCTTCGTCAAATGTTCAGGCATTACTTAATATTCAATTCAAATCAATCATGAGTGCCGAATATCAGCAGAGTTTTATGTCTGCACTTGTTCTGAATGTAGGTAATTGGTAGGAACAACAATAACAATAGTTCAGGGGTCTTATCCTGACCCCTGAAAAACAGGATATAAATGAAAAAAATAATTCTACTGATATTACTGGGATTAACAGCTTTACTTGCTGGTATTCCACTATACAATTTGCAGACAGATGATCTTAACATGATCTACTACAGCAACTCCCATTCTTACATTGTACCACATCTCGCCAGATGCTATCTGAGAACCTGGGATTATTATCAGGATTTCTGGCAATTTACCCCTTCTGAGCCCTGCAACATCTTCATAGAAGATTTCTCGGACTGGGCTAATGGCGGTGCTACGGCTGTTCCCCATAATTTCGTTTATATCAGTATGTCACCGTATATGTATGTTTTTGAAGTAGCTCCCGGCAACGAACGAATGAGTCTTTTGATGCATCATGAACTTACCCATATAACTGCTATGGATATGTCTTCAAAGGGTGACCGCTTCTGGCGTAATTTATTCGGAAGCAAGATCCAGCAGGTGACTAAGAATCCGATGTCATTAATTTATGCCTATCTGGCCACTCCCCGTAAATTTGCTCCCCGCTGGTATCACGAGGGAATTGCCGTAAGCATGGAAACATGGATGTCCGGCGGCATTGGACGTTCACTCGGGGCTTATGACGAAATGGTCTTCCGCTCAATGGTAAGGGATAGTACTCGTATTTATGACCTGATCGGATTAGAAGCTGAAGGAACTGCAATAGATTTTCAGGTAGGTGCAAATTCCTACCTCTACGGGACACGATTTTTCAGTTATCTGGGGCAAAAGTATGGTCCCGATAAATTGATCGAATGGGTCAAACGGGAAGATGGAACCAAAGCCTATTTTTCCTGGCAATTTGAACTTGTATATGATCGCAAACTAGCGGAAGAATGGAATGACTGGATCAAATTTGAACATGAATTTCAGGAACAGAATTTAGCTAAGATCAGACAAAATCCCGTTACAGAGATCAAACCGATAATTCCCCATGCGATGGGTTCGGTATCTCGTAGTTATTATAATGAAATGAACAGTAAATTATACACCGCAGTAAAATTTCCCGGTGAAATACCACACCTTCTGGAAATCAATGTAATAACCGGGAAAAAAAGGAAAATCTGTGATATTAAAGGTGCTTCCACCTACTACACAACTTCTCTGGTCTGGGATGAACAGAAGAATCGTTTATTCTATACAACCGATAATTTTTATCGCAGAGATCTGAATGTGGTTGATATTGAATCAGGAAAAACAAAGCGTTTGATCACTGACCTCCGGGCTGGTGAACTGGCTCTGAATAAAACAGATCGATCTCTTTGGGGAGTGAGGCACGAAAATGGAATTTCAACCTTAATCCGCCTGGAAGAACCCTTTACCGATTGGACAGCCATCCACGCTTTCCCTTATGGAACGGATTGCTATGATCTGGATATATCACCGGATGGTGAAAAACTCACAGCAGCGATAACTTACATTGACGGCAGCCAGGAACTTGCGTTATTCAATTTAAATGATCTGCAGAACGGCGATCCTGCTTACCAGCAGATCTTCGATTTCGATTACAGCTCTCCTGCAAATTTCGTGTTTTCCAATGATGGTCGTTATCTGTTTGGAACTTCCTATTATTCAGGTGTATCTAATGTTTTCCGATACGATTTTGAGATAGATGATATGTCGATCCTGTCAAATAGTGAAACAGGATTATTCCGGCCAATTCCGGTAAATACTGACTCATTGATCGTGTTTCAATATGTGGGTGGATATGGCTGGCAGCCCGGCTGGATAGAAAATGAAGCAAAAGATAAAGTTGGAGCTATTGAATTTCTGGGACAGCGAGTTATCGATAAATTTCCCTATGTTAAAGAATGGACTGACGGTTCCCCCGCCCGGGTGAATCTTGATTCCCTAACCACCTATAAGGGCAAATATAATCTGGCAAAAGATATCTCACTCTACGGTGCCTATCCAATTTTGGAGGGTTATAAAGATTACCTGGCCTATGGATATCATTTAGACTGGCAGGATGGAATTGGGTTTAACAGATTCTCACTGGATTTGTCTTACACAACAGACGAGCGTCTGGCTAAAGAAGAGCGTCTTCATCTTAAAGGAAGATACAATTTTAAGGCCTGGGATTTTCACGGGGCCTATAATTACTCTGATTTTTATGACCTGTTCGGTCCCACAAAAGTAAGCCGAAAAGGCTATTCATATGGAATTGGTTATAAAAATCTCCTGCTCTATGACAAACCCAGAGAAGTGGAATTGAAGTGCAAAATTGATGCTTATGGCGACCTGGAGATATTGCCGGATTATCAGAATATTTCGGCTGGATATGATGAGATGTACAGTGCTTCTGTGAGCCTGGATTACAATTTTATCGAAAAATCTCTGGGTGCGGTAGATGACGAGAAAGGTTATGCATTTTCGGCCATTGCCGCAACATCTCTGGTTAATGAAGAATTGTATCCGAATGTTATTTTGGAAGCAGATCTGGGAATTCCTTTACCCGTTCATCACAGTTCGATCTGGCTCAGGAATTCTGGCGGGATAAATACCAGCAAAAAGGAAAATTCTTTTGCTAATTTCTATTTTGGTGGATTCGGTAATAACTGGATCGACAAAGCAGAAGTGAAACGTTTCAGGGAATACTACTCCTTTCCGGGTTTTGAAATCAATGAAATTGGCGGTAAAGACTTTGCCAGATCACTTCTTGAATTGAATCTTCCTCCACTTAGATTTCGCAAAGTGGGAGGCACTGCATTTTATGGCCGTTGGCTGCGACCAACTATCTTTACCTCGATCCTTTCAACTAATGTTACCGAAGAAGATCGAGGAATTTTCTACAATGCCGGAATTCAATGTGATATCAGATTTATAACCTTATCATTGCTTAAAACAACTTTTTCATTTGGTTTTGCCGCAGCCTGGGATAAAGACCTTAACCGCTCTCAAGAAATAATGATAAGTTTGAAGCTTTTTTGATCTAGTCTCCCTCCTTCCGACGTTTCTACTTCGGGAGGGCAGAAATTAATCTATCTCTGAGATAACGCTACGAAGCAGAAGCTTCATAACGAGAACATTTCTGTACTCTCTATCTCGTTGCTAAACTCCTGTTTAGCAACGGCAGTGGGTCATTTGAAGTGCAGTATGGGTAGCTAAACAGGAGTTTAGCAACCAGCGATTAAAACGAACAGAAGAGAAGAATTTTATAAGGTTCGTTACTGGTTCGTACATGCTTGTCCCTCCGTAGTTATACGTAGGCGGATTCGTTGCTAAATAAAAAGCTGATGAAGATCAGTAACATTCTTTTTCATCGACCCTGGGCACCTTTTTGGACACATTCGAATTTTCAGGAGATAGCTAAGCACTTGCAGTATATAAAATAATGGTGGGTGATACTGGATTTGAACCAGTGACCCCTACGATGTCAACGTAGTACTCTAGCCAACTGAGCTAATCACCCACTTGTGAAAGAAGAAATTTTTCTCCCCTTTTTGTGTCAAGAATTTTGGGAAACTCAAATTCATCCTTAAAACCCTTCGACTTCGTCAGGATGACCGGACTTAGGGTGACAGTGTTTGGAATCATTAACGATCAATGCCTACAAATAACTACCAATACCACGAACAAAGTGAGCTAATACCTACCGATCAACCAGTTCAACTAATAAACGAATTCACTTATTCATCACTATTCTCAGGTATTTATCAGTGTCTATCGGTGAAGATCAGCCTGCCATGGCGTAGCTTCTGCGTAGACAGGTGGTTAAGAATTTCTTAAAGGATGCATAAACCTCTGCGAACTTTGCGTTCTCTGCGAGAAACAAGTACCCAGTACCTAGTAATAAACCTCCATCTTCCCGGGAAGCAGTTCAACAGTAAATTCCAGAGGATTTTTCAGAACAGGTAATTCACCATCGTAATAAACCGGAATAGGCTCTTCAGTTTTGATCTTTATAAGATTTGCCCGACGCATGTCAACCTCCGGATATTCTGTGTGTTCTCCCTTAATTGCAGTCGGGAGCAGGCGGAAGATCTTGAAGACAGAGAGCATATTGATTATGCACACATCGTAAACTCCATCAACTATCGAAGCGTTAGGAGTCAGCATAAAACCACCACCGGCAGAAACACCGTTTCCGATACTCATTAACAGGATCGAACGTTCAATTGTCTCTCCGTTCAGCTCAATTACTACTTTTCGTTTTTTCAAACTAAGCAGGGTTTTTAAAATGGCAAGAATATAACGTGGAAGTCCATTCAGTATTCGAATAGCACGTGAGTTAGCAGCAACCTCGGCATCGAACCCCATTCCGAAAGCATTTATAAAGTAATTATCTTCGACTTTGCCTACATCCACACTTTTAGTCTTGCCGCGTAAAAGAACTTTCAATCCTTTCTCAATATCATCATCAAGTTTCAGATTTCTGGCGAAATCGTTTCCTCCACCTTCAGGGATCACGCCGAATTTGATCTCGTCTACCTTCTTTGACTTCATGATGCCGTTAACAACCTCGTTAACAGTTCCATCACCACCTACCGCTACTATTTTCCTGAATCCCTGTTTAACATATTCACATACCAGAGTTACTGCATGTAAGGGTGCTTTTGTAACTTCAACCTCGTAATCGAATCCCAGGTTATTGAGCGAAGTGATCAGATCGCTGAGAATTCTGCCGGTCTTTCCTCTTCCTGCCATACTGTTTACAACAAATAACCAGCGCTCTTTATTCTTGTTATGGCTTCCTAGCATATTTCTTTCCTTTAAAATCAATTTTTTCCAGGATTACCACAAATTCACCTTTAGGAATTCCTTCAGTCATGATCAGAATTTCCTCCAGAGTTCCCCAGAAGATCTTCTCTTCAGGCTGAGTGAGCTTGTAGCAGATAATCACTTTCCGATTCTTACCAAGATATTTTTTCATATCAGTTAAAAGCTGTTTAAGCCGGTAGGGAGCTTCCAGAAATACCAGATTATATTTATCAGGAAGCTGGTACAGTTCATTCCTGCGTTCATCTTTATTGGCTGACAGGAATCCGTAATAAAGGAATTTGTCAGTTTTCAAGCCGGCAGCCATTAAGGCCGTCATTAAGGAAGATGCACCTGGCACCGGTGTAACCGTAATCCCGTTGAGGTGGCATTCTCTTACCAGGCTAGAGCCGGGATCAGCAAACAAAGGTGTTCCCGCATCAGAGATCAGTACCGCACTTTCTTCTCCCATCAGAAGCCTGCTGGTAAGTTCTGTTGTTTTTTCTGATTCGTTATGTTCGTTCAGCAGTTCCAGCGGTTTCTGGATATCGTAGAATTTCAGCAGGCGGCTGCCCACCTTGAACTCCTCACAGATCACAAAATCGGCTTCCTTTAAAACTCGTAAAGCTCTCAGGGTTATGTCATCCGGATTCCCGATAGGGGTTGCCACCACATACAATCTACTTTTTGATGACATAAATGATTTCTCCTTTGTAATTTTTCCTGATATAATGATAAATTCCCAAAAGAATAATAAACATGACCAGACAGAGGGACAGAAGATTCGTCAACAACACGGTAGGAAGCTCGCGGAGCTGATATTCCATCACTATTTTATGCTCTCCTGCCGGAACAACCAGTCCTCGCAGAATGTAATTTGCGGCGTAAATGGGAACCTCCGAACTGTCTATGTAGGCTTTCCAGGAAGAGTTGCCAGGATAATAGATCTCGCTTATCACCAGGAAGGAAGTCGAATCATTCCTGGTAGTGAATTGCAGATATTCTGCTGAAATTGAATCAAGGGAAACAGATTCGTTCATGGCAGATGAGAGGTTCAGGCTGGTTTCAACGATAGCCGTAACAGACGGGTCAAATTCACCATTATTCAATTCCTTCAAGATCTCGGTTTCAGTTTCCAGATAAGCAACCCGGTCCACGAACCAGGCTCTGGGCAGATAAGTCAGGTTTTTGTAAATGATCAGTTTCTGTTCCAGATCATAATAGGAGTATGCCAGGTTATCTGTATGGATCTTTTCACCGTAGATTAAATACTTCACATTAAGCATATCAATGATGTTCCAGTTAAGCGGTATTCTGTTTTCCAGTTCGGTGTTAAGACAATGTTGAAGAACTTCATTATATCTGGCCAAACTATAATAATATCTGCCGCCGATCGTCTGATTGAATTTTCCCCAACGGTTTTCTGTAAAATTCTTGCCGGGAGGATATATCCTGGCTGTTTCCATGTCTTCAGCAAAGTATTCATCTGCATAGGTCATTTCATATTCCAGAGTTTCTTCGGTTGAAGCTGCAGTCCTGAGTAGATCTTCCTGCAGACTGAAGAAAAGGCAGATGACAATGGTTACTAATAAAAGCAGATAGAAAACATTTCTGGAGAAAAGATTTTTTTTGTGCAGAATGATTAGAAGGCCATTCATCAGAATGGTCACAAGTATTATAATTATATTAAGATTAATAATGGTGATGTCGAAGAGATACCTCAGAACCAGAAGGGCAGCCAGTGCCAGCACTCCCAGGGTGACACTTGTCCTGATGTATCCAAATAGAGCAGTATCTTCATCCTCAATTTTATTAATACAGAAACCTGTAAATATTCCCCAGATAAAGATTACAAGCATATACAAATAGATTATAAGTAAATCAATTAAAGAGATTCCCAACAGATCAACCACAGTATATCTGGTAAGTTCCAATAAATAGTAGAACGGGTAGGAAACTGCCGATAAGGCGGTTAGGTGAGCCAGGAAGAATAGCAGACTGAAGACGAGAAATTTTACAATAGACCTGAGGACAACACTCCGAATCAGCATAAAAAACCAGAATAAAATGCTTAAACCCAGAATACTTAAACTCAAGCCGGGAATGATATTCTTATGGGCCATTATCAGTATTAACGCCAGTAATCCGCAGCCCAGCAGGCTTCTTCGTTTTTCCAGGTAGAGAGTAAGAAATAATATCCAGGGAAGCGTACTGATGCCCCTTATGATATCGTATCTACCACTCACATAAAAGGGGAAAAAGAAGAATGAAAAATTGAAGATCACCGCTGATATTAAAGCAATCTGAGGGGGGTATTTAAAAAATATGAAAATAAAATAAACGCCCAGACCGCCTAAAAACAGGAACAATAAATTCAAGGAATCATCCGGTAGAACTTTTCCAACCAGTTCAGCCAGGACAAGATCTACACCCTTTTGCCCGAAAAGAGGAAATCCGGATGAAATGTTATTTTGCCAGTTCAATTCAGAATGATCCTCTCGGATTACGCTATCCCACAATTCGAGATTTGCTCTATTGCTGTCCGAAGGTCCCTGGTAATTCAACAGAACAGGTTTAAAATAAACACCCAGAAAAAGCAGCAATAGGAAGATCAGATAGGGTAGATGAGCGATAAAGCGAATATTGCTTCCGGATGTAATTCTATATTTCATACTATGTCCTGAATATTTTTTTCATTAAATTAGGGACAATTACTTTAGGTCAAATAAAAA
Organism: Cloacimonadaceae bacterium (SeqCode); assembly: GCA_942491655.1. GTDB lineage: Bacteria > Cloacimonadota > Cloacimonadia > Cloacimonadales > TCS61 > SDB. Next base: position 13,502 of record CALOBL010000016.1, on the reverse strand, counting down.
AATGACATAGTCCAAGTTATAAAGTAGTGGTAAGACCGATTTTTTCCTTTTCCTTTTCAAGGGAAGTTAAAATATGGAGCCTGATGATTAACTAAGACGGGAGAAGTATGGGAAATTTCAAATTGATCTCGAAATATAAACCTACCGGCGATCAGCCGGAAGCGATAAAAGAACTGGTGACCGGGATCAGGAATGGTGACAAATACCAGACCCTGCTGGGGATTACCGGTTCCGGTAAGACATTTACAATTGCCAACGCCATTGCTCAGACCAATAAACCAACCCTCATTATTTCCCATAATAAAACTCTGGCAGCTCAGCTTTACGGTGAATTCAAACTTCTTTTCCCGGAAAATGCGGTGGAATATTTCATCAGTTACTACGATTACTACCAGCCGGAAGCCTATATCCCGGGGCGTGATATCTATATTGAAAAGGATGCCGACATAAACAGTCAGATCGAGAAACTGCGACTGCATGCAACCATGAGCCTGATGGAAAGAAGAGACGTGATTGTGGTTGCCAGTGTTTCCTGTATTTACGGTCTCGGCATACCAGAAGAGTACCGTCAGGCACATTTACGCATTAAAACCGGTGAGATAATTGAGCGGGATGCCCTGCTCAAGAAATTGGTGGAGATCCATTACGGCCGAAATGATATTGCCTTCGAGCGCGGTGCTTTCCGGGTAAAAGGAGATGTGGTAGACGTTTATCCAGCTTATATGGAACACTCGATCAGGATTGAATTTTTCGGAGATGAAATTGAAAAGATATCTCGCTTGAATCCGCTTGATAACAGAGTCCTGGAAGTTGTTGATGAATATCCTATCTATCCCGCTAATCATTTTATTACCTCCAAAGATATCCTTGATAAAGCTGTCGGCAATATCAAGGCAGAGCTGAAAGAAAGGGTGCAGGAACTCAACAAAGAAGGAAAACTGGTGGAAGCTCAACGCATTGAACAGCGGACCAATTTTGACCTGGAAATGCTGGCGGAACTGGGTTATTGCTCCGGGATAGAGAACTATTCCAGACATCTTACCGGTTCCAGGCCGGGCGATCCACCCTACTGCCTGATAGACTATTTCCCTGATGATTTCCTTATAGTGATCGATGAATCGCATGCCTCTATTCCTCAGATCCATGCTATGTATGGAGGGGATTATACACGTAAGAAAAACCTGATCGATTACGGATTCCGCCTGCCTTCCGCTTTCGATAACCGTCCTCTGAAATTTGCTGAATTTGAAAATAAGATCAATCAGGTGGTCTTTGTTTCGGCTACCCCGGCTGCTTATGAGCTGGATAAGACCGGCGGAGTGATAGTTGAGCAGGTGATCCGCCCCACGGGTCTTCTGGATCCCGTGATAGAAGTAAAACCGGTTTCAACACAGGTTGATGATCTGCTGGAACAAATTCGTTCACGCCAGGGATCAGGCCAGAGGGTTCTGGTTACTACTCTTACCAAAAGAATGTCGGAAGATCTGACCAGCTACCTGACAAAAGCAGGGGTTAAAGCCCGTTATATGCACAGCGAAATAGATACTCTGGAAAGATCGAAGATCATTCGGGATCTGCGCCTTGGTGAATTTGATGTGCTGGTCGGCATCAATCTTCTTAGGGAAGGTCTGGATCTGCCGGAAGTTTCACTGGTAGCAATACTGGATGCCGATAAAACAGGTTTTCTGCGTTCCGCACGATCTCTCATCCAGACGGCTGGCCGCGCTGCCCGTAACGTTGATGGCAAGGTGATCTTCTATGCCGATTCCATTACCGATGCCATGCAGCAAACTATTTCAGAAACAGAGCGCCGCAGAAAAAAACAGATCAAATATAATCTTGAAAACAACATAACACCTGAAACAATTCAGAAAAATGTCGGCGATATTATGATCTCTACAAGTGTGGCAGAAGGTTATAAAAAGAAAGATAAGAAAGATGTTACTTCCAGAGAGAGGTTTGAAGACTATTTCGATCTTGGCTCCAGGGAGAAAGTGATCGCTTTACTGGAAAGAGAAATGAAAGATGCCGCCGATAACCTGGAATTTGAAGAAGCTGCAGAATTGCGGGACAGACTTATTGAACTTAAGAAATTGTAATAAAGGAAATATATGCGTGAAATTGATGTGAGGAGCCTGATCCCGGCTGTAAAAAACCTGTGCATAGAAGCTAATATATGCCTGGGCAGAGACGTGATCAACCGGATCAAAAAAATGAAAGACAAAGAGGAATCCCCGATCGCAGTAGAGGTTCTTGAATTGCTTCTGAAGAATTACCGTCTGGCTGAAGAGAATAGAATGCCTATCTGCCAGGATACGGGTGTTGCCGTGATCTTCCTGGAACTGGGACAGGATATTCATCTTACAGGGGGAGACCTTACCGTCGCTCTGAACGAAGGAGTCCGCCAGGGTTATGAAGCAGGCTATTTAAGAAAATCAATGGTGGAAGATCCTGTCTTTAAGCGCATCAATACAAATGATAACACGCCGGCAATGATCTATACTGAGATTGTTCCGGGTGATAAATTAAAAATCACAGTAGCTCCTAAAGGCGGTGGTTCCGAAAATATGAGTGAAGTCAAAATGATGAAAGCCTCTGACGGAGTAGAAGGCATTATTGATTTTGTGGTGAACAGGATCAGTCGTTCCGGCAGCAATCCATGCCCTCCGGTTGTAGTTGGTATTGGTATCGGTGGAAATTTCGAACAATGCGCCCTGCTGGCAAAAAAAGCCTTGCTGCTGGACCTCGATCAGGAAAATCCCGACCCCAGATGGGCAGCGGTTGAAGCAGAGATCCTGAAAAAGATCAATAACCTTGGCATTGGACCTCAGGGATTGGGTGGTAGAACCACAGCTCTGGCAGTTAAAATTCTGCACAAACCATGTCACATTGCCTCACTGCCGGTTGCGGTTAATGTTCAGTGTCACGCTGCCAGACATAAAATTGTGATAATGTAGGTTCATTTTGTACTTAAAACTCCTTCCGAAGTTTCTACTTCGGAACGAGAATTAAAAAGAAAAGAAAATTGCTCGTTGCTAAAGAAGAAGCTGATGAAAATCAGTAATTAGCAGCGAACAAAACCAACAAAACGAACAAAAGGAATTTAGTCTATGGTTCGTTCTCGGTTCGTACAAGTTCGTTGCTAAAGAAGCAGCTGATGAAGATAAGTAAATAGCAGCGAACAAAATCAACAAAACGAACAAAAGGAATTTAGTCTATGGTTCGTTCCTGGTTCGTACAAGTTCGTTGCTAAAGAAGAAGCTGATGAAACCAGTAATTAGCAACCAACTAAACCAACAAAACGAACAAAGGAATTTAGTTTATGGTTCGTTACTGGTTCGTACAAGTTCGTTGCTAAAGAAGAAGCTGATGAAACCAGTAATTAGCAACCAACTAAACCAACAAAACGAACAAAGGAATTTAGTTTATGGTTCGTTACTGGTTCGTACAAGTTCGTTGCTTAAAGAAGAAGCTGATGAAAATCAGTAATTAGCAACCAACTAAACCAACAAAACGAACAAAGGAATTTAGTTTATGGTTCGTTACTGGTTCGTACAAGTTCGTTGCTAAAGAAGAAGCTGATGAAAATCAGTAATTAGCAACCAACTAAACCAACAAAACGAACAGGAGAGAAGGGTTTAATAAAAGGAATTGAAAATGGAGCTAATCTACAAAGAAGAATACTACAAAATTAAAAAAGCTGCTATTGAAGTTAGAAAAGTTCTCGGTAATGGTTTTCTTGAAAAAGTATATGAAAATGCTCTTATTTTGGAACTTAAATCATTAGGTTTTGAAGTTAAATCACAGTGTCGCTTAACAGTAAATTATAAAGATACAGTTATTGGAGAATATTTTGCAGATATAGTGATAGAAGATAAAATTATAGTTGAATTGAAGTGTGTAAATAAATTGCAGGAGATACATAAAGCTCAATTATTGAATTATTTGAAAGTAACTGATTTTCAACTTGGTATTCTTATTAATTTTCCTAATAATAGAAGTGGATTTGAAATTGAGCGAATTCCTAATTATATCTCTAATAACAGTTCGTGATTGTTCGTACAAGTTCGTTGCTAAAGAAGCAGCTGATGAAGATCAGTAAATAGCAGCGAACAGAACTAACAAAACGAACAAAAGGAATTTAGTCTATGGTTCGTTCCTGGTTCGTACAAGTTCGTTGCTAAAGAAGCAGCTGATGAAGATCAGTAAATAGCAGCGAACAAAACCAACAAAACGAACAAAAGGAATTTAGTTTATGGTTCGTTCCTGGTTTGTACAAGTTCGTTGCTAAAGAAGCAGCTGATGAAGATCAGTAAATAGCAGCGTACAGAACTAACAAAACGAACAGAAGAGAAGGATTTTAAAAGGTTCGTTCCTGGTTCGTACAAGTTCGTTGCTAAAGAAGAAGCTGATGAATATCAGTAATTAGCAGCGAACAAAACCAACAAAACGAACAAAAGGAATTTAGTCTATGGTTCGTTCCTGGTTTGTACAAGTTCGTTGCTAAAGAAGAAGCTGATGAAGATCAGTAAATAGCAGCGAACAGAACTAACAAAACGAACAAAAGGAATTTAGTCTATGGTTCGTTCCCGGTTCGTACAAGTTCGTTGCTAAAGAAGCAGCTGATGAAGATCAGTAATTAGCAGCGAATCCGTCATACTCCTTCCGAAGTTTCTACTTCGGAAGGCCGGAATTAAAATTAACCTTGAAAAGGTCTCTTCTCGAGATAGTCTGTCAGTTGACCTTTTCAAGGTGTTAACAGATCTTGTACTACCTCGTTGCTAAACTCCTGTTTAGCAACGACCGCAGATTTTTGAAGTGAAGTATAGGTAACTAAACAGGAGTTTAGCTACCAGCATTAAAAATAAAGCGTTACGAAGAACAACTTAGTAACGAGAATTAAATGTAAATCCTGGGAATCCGAAAAATCAAGGATATCCTGCTTAAGAATAAAGGAAGAAATTAATGCCCATTTATCTGAAAGCACCGTTAAGTTCAGAAGATCTCATAAATCTGAAGATCGGTGATAAAGTGCTGGTCTCCGGCACCGTTTATACAGCTCGAGACGCTGCCCATGAAAAATTGTCAGAACTTCTGGCAGAAGGCAAAGAACTACCCTTCGATCCACGCGGTCAGATCATTTATTATGTAGGTCCTGCACCTGCTCCTCCGGGCAAGCCCATCGGATCAGCTGGTCCAACTACCAGTTACCGCATGGATCCTTATACTCCTGCCTTACTGAATGCAGGACTGAAAGTTATGATCGGGAAGGGACCCAGAGATCAGGCTGTTATAGATTCCATGGTACGTAACAAAGCTGTTTATCTGGTTGCTGTAGGCGGAGCTGCAGTAGTAGCAGCAGATTCCATAAAAAAAGCAACGATAATTGCCTATGAAGAACTTGGGACGGAAGCAGTCTGGAAATTGGAAATGGATAATTTTCCCTGCCTTGTTGCCAATGATGTGATGGGTAACGACATCTTTAAAGCCGGTGTCGAAAAATATAGAAAATAGTATCTAAGGAGATAGATCCGGTATGGCTGAAATAAAATTAGATCTTTCCAATCTGGATGAAGTTTTTCCGGAAGAATTTTCACAGGAACAGATAGCCACAGCAAAAACACTTTTCCTGAAAAAGTTATCAGAAGAGGCGCACAAATTTTACGGTGGCAAAGTCCAAACAGCTCCCAAAGCAGGAGTCTTCGGTTTTAACTGGTTCAATGTCTGGTATACTCCAGGGGTTTCCAGAGTTTCAACCACTATTAGAGATAATAATGATACAAGTTTTGAATTGTCTAACCGGGGGAACCTGGTTGGTGTGGTGAGTGATTCCACCCGAGTGCTGGGAGACGGTGACTGCACTCCTCCGGGCGGACTAGGTGTAATGGAGGGGAAAGCCTTCCTGATGAAATACCTGGGAGGTGTAGATGCCGTAGCCCTCTGTGTAGACAGCAGGGATGAAAATGGCAGGAACGACCCTCAGAAGATAATCGATTTTGTTAAAATGTGTCAGCACAGTTTCGGTGCGATCAACCTGGAAGATATCTCACAGCCCAACTGCTATGAAGTGCTGGACAGGTTGCGGGAGGAATGCCTTATCCCGGTCTGGCATGATGATGCCCAGGGAACAGCATGTGTTACTCTGGCAGGGCTCATCAATGCCCTTAAACTGGCGGATAAAAAGATCGGTGATGTTCGGATAGTTATGATGGGTGCTGGAGCTTCCAATACTACAATTGCCCGTATCATCCTGGCGGCCGGTGGTGACCCGGCTAAAATGGCACTGTTCGATTCCCGGGGGGGATTACATGCAGACAGGAAAGATATTCAGGCAGACCAGAGATTCTATCGCAAATGGGAATTATGCGAAAGAACAAATCCCCTCAGAATGAATGATTTTGCTGAAGCCTGCAAGGGTGCAGATGTAATGATCGCGCTATCCAGACCTGGTCCTGATACAATAAAACCGGAGTGGATAGGTTCCATGGCGGAAAAATCCATCGTTTTTGTCTGTGCTAATCCGGTACCAGAGATCTATCCCTACGCTGCCAGAGAAGCCGGTGCCTATATTGTTGCTACCGGCAGGGGAGATTTCCCTAACCAGGTAAACAATTCGCTGGGTTTTCCCGGCATATTGAAAGGAGCCCTTCTGGTTAGAGCCACCAAAGTTACCGACAACATGGCTATTGCTGCAGCTGAATCTTTAGCCCGGTTTGCACAAAAACGTGGTATTGATCCATTTAATATTGTTCCCACGATGGATGAAGCAGATATTTTTCCGGTGGAAGCTGCTGATGTTGCCATGCAGGCGATCAAAGACGGAGTTGCCCGGGTTCAAATGACCTGGGAAGAAGCATATAAAAAAGCAAAAGCTGATATTGAATACTCCAGAAGTATGACTAAAAACCTGATGGATTCAGGTTTTATTGATGAACCTTCAAATGCGATGCTGCAGGAAGCTCTGAGCTGGGCGATTGATCAGGTGAAATAAAAAAAGGCAGGCCACTGGTGCCTGCCGAAATAATTTTTAGTGAAATTTATATTTTAAACGTTCCAGCGATATTTTGCCAATGAAATTGTTCCGTTGGCAGAAAACCGGATTCCTTCCTCTTCCAGCAAAGATCTTTGCAGTCTGCCCCAGCCGGATTCACTTAAACTGATCTTCCCCTGTGCATTAATAACCCTGTGCCAGGGAATCTCCAGATCATCAGGTATGGAATGCAGCGCATACCCTACCATCCTCGCCTGTTGTGGATAACCTGCCATTTCAGCGATCTGTCCGTAAGTAGCTACTTTTCCCTGTGGAATGTCGCGAACGGTTTGAAATATCCTTCCATAAGCTTCTGACGCGGACATTCTATTTCAGAGGAATCAATTGCTCTTTCAGACTGTCCGGAACATCTTCGTAAAGTGAGAAATCAAGACTCTGGTCTTCAATGTTCAGACTGTTCATACCGCTTTGCAGGCTGGCATGCAAATTGGATGGAAGGCTCCACATAGCTCCAGTAAGCGGATCTATTATCAGCATACCGATAAAACCACCCAGAATTATATTTCCAAAATACCAGCCGTCTATTTTTCGTTTAAGCAGCAATGTCTGTGATTGAAATCCATCTTTTTCAAATTTTACAGTATAAGTTGCTCCCACAAAATAACCGGCATCAGCTGGAAGTGTAACATAAGCCGGAGTAGTTCCTGAAAAAACATCAAATCCATCATTGTCCGTTATGGTAATGTAGGAATCAGACGGATTGCTGGTGATCGTTACATCATACTCGGATTGACTTACAACGCTGGCACAGCTTGTAATAATAACAGCTGCTAAACACATGATAATAAAATTCCTGAAGAATTTCATTCGGTCCCCCTAAATTTTTTTCTAAAATATTTTTGAAAAAGAATATGTCAATTCGAAATAATATTCCAATTATTCAATAATATTTTGGCGTAATTTCCCTTTATAAGAAGCAGGTGATTGCCCAGGGGTGAGTTCAATAGCTCTGAAAGCTTATATTTGTCTTCAAAAGATATTTTAACCTGGGTGCGGCAGAGATTTTCTGATTCAGGGATTTCTGTTATTGTGCCTTCGGTGATCCAGATCTTGTCCAATCCACTGCCCCCAAACCTAACCAGAGTTACGGGTTCTAATGGTATTTTTCCCTGTATTCCAACCCCGATACCGGACTCAAAATGTGTTCTTATCGTATATTCCTCAACCAGATCAAAAGCGATGGTGCAATGAGCCAGCAACATTTCACCGTGAGTTGCATCGATCAGGGAAGGATTTGCCATCCAGGGGATCTTTCCTGTTACCTGCCGAATCCAGATCATACCTAACAGGCTTACAATGTCTCCTTCGCATGATGCACAAATACTTTCTTCATTAAGTTTAGCCAAGGCAAAACATCCGGTGGTATTTAATTCCTTAACAATGTCAAAACAGCGTAACGAAATAGCATCAAGTTTGTATTCTTCGATTATTTCTTTCAGGGAAATGTAAACTTTAACCGCCTCGATCAAATCATCATTATCAGGTTCCAGAATCTCTACCGCCTGCTGCCGGAACTGATCGGCAATTGATTTTACACTGTCGCTGTCCGACTGCGTGATTCTTTGTATAAGGTCATTAAGATCAATATCAACAATATCTGCACCCCACCTCTCTTTTACAATGGAAGCGGCAGGGGAGCTGGCGATCAGCCAGTCAGAAGGCTGTCCGATCATGCCGATCTTTTTCCCGGCAAGTGGCTTATCGGGATCAAGGCGGGATAGATATTTCCTCAGTTCTTTTATAGTCTTAATATCATTATCTGAGATCAACTGAAATATTCTGCCTTCAATGCTGTCCTGTTTCAGTCTGGCTAGAAGCTCCAGGGCGGCTGGCAATGAATTGTCATAAGGGTGGGTCAATAATACTATCGGTATTTTCTGAAAATGTTTCCTGTGTTGCTCGATCAGTTTCAGGACTCTTCCCTCTACACCACCGGATAGGATAAAAAAGATTAAAGATTCTTTGTTCTGTATCTGATCCGGACTGCATCTAAAAATATTATTTCCTTTCAGCAGGGTTGAATATTTCTCATTCAATTCTCTGATCTCTTCCTGCGTCATGAATTCAGACGCAATGTCCAGATAATAGATCTCTTTATTCATCAGTTTCCTCAATTAGAACAGATTCCAATACCATTTTTAAACGGTAGGCAGCCTGCATAACCCTTTCCTTGTATACTTCCTGGGCCATGGCAATATATTCCGGGGTAAGAAGTTTAGCATCTACAGGAGTATAGGCAACGGGTAAACGAAGTTGGTCATATGCTTTTTCGTAAGCGAGGTTCAGACTCTCTACTGCCCAGTCAAACTGATTTAATGATTGATCAAGAGAGAAGTCTGTATCGGGGAAGCTGCTGGTCAGTCTCACAACTGCATTTTTCAAGTCATTGGGGTCAGCGATTCTACCAGGCAGCATATCCCAGTAAAAATGCAGTTTAATGGCTTCTTCATCTGTTTTTACCCAATGTCTGTTGCCACCTCTGTCACCTTCAGGGTAGGCTTCACTGGTTACACTGGCACAATGCATGGGCTGATGGATGTCTGCTACCAGGTGATTGAGCCAGGCCAGATAGGCTGCCCGGGTCTCAGGATCAGATGATTTAAGGTATTCAATACTTTTCCCGATCCCAAAAATAATATCATTGTCCGGGGCTTCGCGGGTAGTGTCTATAGTTCCGTCTTCCCGGTGGATGAAAAAATTTACATAATGCCATTCTGGATGATCATAGGGATCGTCAGTCCTTCTGATCTGATCGGGCCACCGGCTGGATTTTATCATTAGAAAAGCACCTTCATTAAATCCTTCCGGCATCTCTTCCATCCAGACCTCGTATTGCGGGTGTTCTCTTAAAATATCCCTTACCTTTAACTGCAGTTCTGTGTTCATCTGATCGTAAGCGATCGCAGCTATGATCATATGGCCGGTTGAGTTCCAGCCGTTAAGGATCATTGGTAACAGCAGTAAAATTATTAACCAGATATATGTTTTCATTTTTATCTCCTTAATTTAAAGCAACCCTATAAGATAAGAGTAAAATCAGCCAGAAAAAAGAAAAAAATTCTATTAATTGTTAAACAGGGTTTATAGCTGATCTGTGATTAAAATTCCGAGAATGTTTTCAAAACAATATTTTTAAAGAATAAAGTAAAGACGGTTCCATTATTATTTTCTATTTTGACATCAGCTTTAATCTGTTCGGATAAAATATTGATTAATAACGCACCAAGAGTATCTGCCTGTACAAAGTTAAAATCTTCTGAAACACCAATGCCGTTATCTGTTATCTGCAGTAAGTATTCACCTTTCAGCTGTTCCTTGAAGGAAATTTTAATAATTCCACCCCTGTTATCAGGAAAAGCATGCTTAAGTGAATTGGTGAGGATCTCGTTAATGATCAATCCTAGAGGTATTACAATATTTATATCCAGTTCAACCGGATCTATGTCGGTTTCCAATTTCACATTTTTCTCGGTGATTCGCAGGCTGTAGTAGAGATCAATGATAAGCGAGGAAAGATAACGCTCCATATCTATGCGGGTGAAGCTTCCTGATAAGAAGACCTTATTATAAGCCTGGGTCATCGTCTGCATTCGGTTCTGGAAATTTAATAACACTTCATCTATGTTTATATTGTTCAGGAATCTGGTCTGCAGCCTGATTATACTTGTGATGATCTGCATATTATTTTTTACCCGGTGGTGGATCTCCTTTAGAAGAGATTCCTTTTCATCTAACTGACCCCGAAGCAGCAGCTCATAACTTTTTCTTTCGTAGGCGTAGCCAAAGATGTTTGCCAGGACTTTGACCAGAGAAAGATATTTGTCTGACCAGGCGGATTCCTCCCTCTGATAGGTGAATCCCGTTACTGCGACCAGTTCCTTATTTACGTTTACAGGTATTAATATGGCGTCAGTTATATTCTGCTGGAAGAGGATCTCCATCTCTTCCAGATAGATATTATCGCGCATCAGGTTCAGATCAAGAATAGAATTATTTTTCATCTTGCCGATAATGGCAGGAATTTCATTCAGGCTTATTGAACAAGCATCAATTTCTTTCTGGCTTTTGTGAAAACACCAGCGATAATTCTTCATCAACAGGTTGTTTTCCTTATCAATTTCATAAAGAAAAGCATGATCTGCCTTAATAAAATTTCCCAATTCGCCCAGGGTTTCCTGAACTGATTCAGCAAAATTATATACTCCGAAAAAACGGTGTGAAATCGATGAAAGCAGGAGCTCATAATCAAGCCTTAGTTTTAAGTCATCTTCAATTTTCTTTCTCCTGGAAATATCTCGGTAAATTCCCAGAATCCCAATGATTTCGCCTGATTCATCGTATTCTGGACGGGCAGTTACTGCCAGGAAAATATTTTTCTGGGACTGGGTTAAGACTTCAATTTCGTATTCAGCAGTTTTACCGGAGTTAATTTTTTCAGATTCAGCTTGAATTGTAAGCAATGATTGAGCTGTTGTGAACTCGATCAGATTTCTGCCAAGCAGCTTTCCCGGTTCGACTCCAAAGATATTTTCTGCTGCTGCATTGGCAAAAGTAAAGTTTTCATTGAGATCTACAATTGCTACACCTTCTCCCAGATTTTCCAAAATATGTCGATGATATACTTCACTGCTGCTGAGTTTGTCATAGGCAGTCCGGATCTCCGCGGTCTGCTTAACAACATTATTTTCCAGGTTCTCATTTATCAGCTTGATCTTCTCATTTTTTTCATTCAGACGATGCTTCAGGTAAAAATTTCTACGGTTGTTATATTCAATTAAATAATTGGAAAACATACAAAAGAAATTAGTATTGATCAGGAAAAAGGAGTTATTTACAAAATCCTGCGGGGAAAGAGGTTGGATAACTAATATTGTATATTCATAAACAGCCAGCAGAAAGAGCCCGATTCCTGTTGCCCATAAAAAGGGAAGCTTCAGGAAATTATAATTAAGGATGAGAACCATAACTAAGGCTGCATAATAATAACTGCTTACGGGTGGTGGTGAGATAGCTGTCATGCCAATTACACCTAAACCTGAAATAAGGCTGAAGACAGAAAGAAACAGGAACATGTTCTTTTGGAATGCCTTAAACCTGGAACAAACAAACATCAGCAATGCCATGGGAATGACCAGTAGGAAACGGATGCCCCAGAGATAGAGCTTAAAATCAGGTAGAAGATACGAATCCAGCAGAGCGAAGATGCCGTAAAAAAAGATTGAGATCAACAACACATACCGGATAAATGATAATGCTTCTTTTTTAAAGGAATCCCGGTAGCCCCGCTCTAAGTCTTTATCTTTGAACAGGAGACTGATGGAATGTACCTTTTTTTCAAAATCTAAGTCTGAAAATTTTTCCATAATCCCTCAAAAGAAAAAGTCATTAAATCAAATTAGCAACAAGTATGAAATCAAATTTTAGTAAGATTAAAAAAATGTGCCAGATATTTTTGTAATTAATGGGAATTTAATTATTTACCGATGCAGAAGTTGGAAAAGATCCTGTTCAGGATATCGTCAGTAGAAACAAGTCCGACAACTTCTTCCAGGGCTGTACTGGCTTCTTTTAGATCGAAGGCTGTGAATTCCGGTCCCAGATCATCTAGCAGAGAAGCTGCTGCTTTCTCCAGGGAATCAATTGCTTTGTTTACAGCAGCAATCTGTCGGGAATTGGTCAGTATTCCATCATGAAGTTCCTCATCACTCACTTCGATCAGTTTCAGCAAATGGTCTTTAAGCAGATCTAACCCATCTGACTTCAGAGTGGAACAGGGAATATAGCCTGCTTCCCTGAAAGAAGAAATCTCTTCTGCAGAAAAGAGATCTATCTTATTCATAACTTTGATGATCTTATCCTCTGAGAAGATCTTTGTGAGTTCAGCCTGTTCAGATTCGTTTTCTTTACCGTCACTTATCAATAAAACCTTATGAGATTCCTTAATGATATTAAAGGATCTTTGAATGCCCAGTTCCTCTATTTGATCTCTGGTGCTGCGGATCCCGGCGGTGTCATATAATCTCACCAGATAGCCCTGTAACGAGATCGCTTCCTCCAGGTAGTCCCTGGTTGTACCCGGTATCGGAGTTACGATCGCCCGTTCAGATTCCAGAAATGAATTGAATATGCTCGATTTCCCGACATTAGGTGCCCCGACCAAGCTTACCTTAAAGCCATCCTTTAAAATTAAACCTTCTGTTCCTGAAGCAGATAATTTCTTCAGATCAGATCCAAGCTTCCTGATATCTTCCAGCAGCTTATCTCGATCTGTATCTATCAGACCCTGTTCCAGAAAATCGATTTCCAGTTCCAGCAATGTTCTTAAGGAAGTTATCCGCTCCAGAAGATTAGCGATCTTGTTATGCAGGCTGCCTTCCAGCTGTTCAACTGCCGCCCGGTGAGATCTTTTGGTTTTAGCCTGCAGAAGATCGGCCACCGCTTCTGCCTGGGT
>CALOBL010000015.1:0-93609 GCA_942491655.1 Cloacimonadaceae bacterium (SeqCode) | reverse complement strand
GCACTCATAAATTGCGATTGCTAAAAAATAAATAAAGAGGAGGGAATTATGGCAAAGCAAATTAAATTCAGTCACGATTCCAGAACCATCCTGAAAGAGGGTGTGGACAAGCTTGCAAACGCCGTTAAGGTTACATTGGGACCTAGAGGCAGGAATGTTGTTCTAGATAGAAAATTCGGTTCTCCGACCATAACTAAAGACGGTGTTACTGTTGCAAAAGATATTGAACTGGAAGATCCATTTGAAAATATGGGTGCTCAACTGGTTAAAGAAGTAGCTGAAAAAACTCATGATGTAGCTGGCGACGGTACAACTTCTGCAACCATTCTTACACAGGCTATCATTGAAGAAGGATTAAAACATGTAACTGCTGGTGTTAACCCCATGTATCTTAAGAGAGGTCTGGAAAAAGCGACTAAGGCTGTTGTTGAAGAAATTAAAAGGATCAGCAAGGAAATTCCCAACAACAGATTCGAAGAGATTGCTCAAATCGCTTCCATTTCCGCTAATAACGATTACGAGATCGGTAACACTATAGCGGAAGCCATGCAGATCGTTGGAAAAGATGGTATAATTAATGTTGAAGAAGCTAAATCAATCGAATCTTCTTTGGACAAAGTAGAAGGAATGCAGTTTGATCGCGGTTATCTTTCACCTTATTTCGTAACTGATGCAGATAAAATGGTTACCGAATTTGAAGATCCATTTATCCTGCTTTACGATAAGAAGATCAGTGTGATGAAAGACCTTCTGCCTATTCTTCAGGAAGTTGCACAAACAGGAAAACCCCTGCTTATTATTTCTGAAGATATCGAAGGTGAAGCTCTGGCAACACTTGTTGTAAACAAACTTAGAGGTACTCTGAATGTTGCTGCTGTTAAAGCTCCTGGTTTCGGAGACAGAAGAAAAGCTATGATGGAAGATATTGCCATCCTTACCGGCGGATCTGTTATCTCTGAAGAATTAGGACGTAAACTGGAATCTGCCAAACTTACTGATCTGGGTACAGCTAAAAAAGTGATCATCGATAAAGAAAATACTACCATGAGAGAAGGCGCTGGTTCCAAAGAAGATATCAATGCTCGTATCAAACAGATCGTTAATCAGATCCAGGAAACAACTTCCGATTACGATAAAGAAAAACTGCAGGAAAGAAAAGCTAAGCTTTCCAGCGGTGTTGCTGTAATCAAGATCGGTGCTGCTACAGAAACTGAAATGAAAGAAAAGAAAGCCCGTGTTGATGATGCACTTCACGCAACCCGTGCTGCAGTGGAAGAAGGCATTGTTACTGGCGGCGGAGCTACTCTTATCTACGCTTCCAGAGCTATCGATAAGCTCAAACTGGTTCTGCATGAAGAAAAAGTTGGTGCTAACATCTTAAAACAAGCCTTAACTAAACCAGCTTTCTGGATAGCTTCCAACGCTGGTGAAGAAGGTGCTGTTATCGTAGAAAAAATCAAAAAATCAAAGAACTACCATTACGGCTTCAATGCTGCTTCTGCAAAATTCGAAGACCTCTTCAAAGCAGGGATCATCGACCCGGCTAAAGTTGTGCGCAGTGCCCTGCAGAATGCAACCAGTATCTCTGGTTTATTCCTGACTACTGAATGCATTGTTACAGACATTCCTGAAGAAGATAAAATGCCACCCATGCCTCCAGGCGGCGGCGGTATGCCGGGAATGTACTAAGCCGAAAATCTATACAGTCTGGGAGCCTTTGCAAAAAGGCTCCTTTTTTTATTTGAAAACCTTGCTCTGTGCCTTTCTATACCTTAAAAAATTCTTGACACTAGAAACCTCTATTTTTTTCGTTCTTTCCGTGCCGAAGTGGTGAAATTGGTAGACGCAGTGGACTCAAAATCCTCCGATCATTAGATCGTGCCGGTTCGATTCCGGCCTTCGGCACCATAAAAAATTTGGAGGTCATTGTCGATAATTGTTAATCGCATTCCTTAATTGTCTTTTTTCAATATTTACTTATTATTTTATCTGGAGGTTTTAAAATGAAATCCAAATTAATTATGACGCTGTTATTATCGACCTTGATCCTTCCCGTAGCAATTCATGCTGTTTCAAATGCAGCCGTAATATTCCTGTTAATTGAACCAAGTTCCAGAGCAAGCGCTATGGGACAGGCCTATACGGCTCAGGTGGATGACGGTTTTGCCGGCTACTGGAATCCCGGAGCAATGGCTTTTAATCGCAAAACTCAATTAGCCAGTATGTATTCTAAATGGCTGGCAGAGATATTCGATGACATCTATTATTTCCATCTGGCAGGAAACAGATATTATGACGACATTGGAAATTTAGGTGTTAACCTTACATATATGTCTTACGGTGAACAGGAAAGAACTGATGATGAAGGAAATCCGCAGGGAACTTTCAGAAGTTTTGACTTTTCGGCTGGTACCAGTTATGCTTATCAAGCCAGTGAAAGACTGGGGCTTGGTATCACTTTCAAATTTATCTGGAGCCGCCTGGCAGATGAAGGACAGGGCAATACTGAAACAACAACTAAAGGTGAAGGCATCAGCTATGCCTTCGATCTGGGATTGAAACATAAAGGTGTTGATTTCGGCCAGATCATGGTTTCCCCTTATAATGGTATACTTGCTCTCTATAATGGTTTTGCTTCTCTGGTTGGAACATCCCCTGCCCAATATTCGGGTTATAGTATTCCCGTAGACAATCTGGATTTTGGATTTAATTTCCAGAATATCGGGCCTAACATTACCTATATAAATAAATCTCAATCCGACCCGCTCCCCATGAACTGGCGAATGGGGTTCTCCTATCGTGCTTTGGAATCTGAATTCAATAAGCTGACTATAAACTTCGACTGGAGTAAAGTTCTGGCTAATGATGATCCGGTATTCAAAAGGATATTCACTGCCTGGACAGACGACTTTAACACTCAAGTGGATGAAGAAACTGGCAAGAAAATAGACGATTTCGCTTCCTTTACCAATTTCAAAAATTCCATAGAGATCAGGGAAATTATCTGGAATTGGGGTTTAGAATATGTCTATATGGATCTGCTTTCCTTAAGAGGTGGATATATATTGGATAGAGCTGGTGATATCGACGGTTTTTCTTTCGGTGCTGGTATTCATTACAAATTCAATGATTATCTGGTCAATTTCGATTATGCATTCCAACCTGGAGGACAGCTAACTGATTATAATCAGACTCTATCTGTTAAAGTTGAATTTTAATAGCTATGAAAAAGCAGCTTATAGTTGCTCTGATATTACTGGTCCTGATCTTACCGGCAATATCAGCAGCTGAAAAACTGGATATTGTAAAGTCTGACAGAAAATTAGAGTTTACTCCTAAAATTCATCCACTGGAGCGGGAATTCTCCAAACCCGTTTCACCTTCTAAAAGCAGAGGAGATAATAAGCTTCTGGTCCTGCTGGTTGAATTCAATGATTCTGAATTAATTGAAGACAACCTTGAAACTACAGGAAATGGTAAATTCCTGCAGGATCCCTCGGATTACCCTCTTACCCTTGGAAAGCCACCCCACGACCATGAATTTTTCTCCCTCCAATTGGAAGCCCTGAAACATTATTACAGAGCAGCAAGTCTGTATTATGATAACGTTACGAATGATGTTGGGTTTGATCTGGAATATGATATCTACCCTATTCCCGAAGAAGGTGAACCTTTTCAAGCCTATACACTTCCTGAAGCCATGTCTTACTATACTCCGGTCGGCGTTGATTACCAGGTTCTGATCTCCCGTTTCGAAGACTATTTTCAGCATTGCTTCACTATCGCCGATCAGGACGAGAATATCGATTTCAGCCAATATGAACATTTTATGCTGATCCATGCAGGTTCAGACTGGCAGCACGATATCATGGGAGATACACCCTCCGATATGCCTTCCTTTTTTATCCAGATCGGTACAGGTAAAGAAGTTATTGTTGATGATGGGATAATTATTGATCATGCCTGCAACGTACCCGAGATGATCTCACAGGATATCCAGACCGAAACCGTTGGCGATGTCGAATTTGTTGATGGCTATGGTCTTATCAATGCTGTAATGGCTCATGAATTTGGTCATTCAATGGGTTTTGTGGACCTTTATAATACCCTCAATTACTATCCCGCCGTGGGATATTATGATATTATGGACAGCGGTGGCCTGGGACGTCTCACGTTCCCGGTTAACTCTAACGGCGAAATTGACTACGAAGATTATCAGTACATTTTCGACCTGGAAGGCTGTCTTCCCGTACTACCCGGAGCCTGGTCCAGATGCCTCGCCTGGGGAGATGATTTCCGTTCACGTGGAATTTTAAAAGATATTGGAGAACTGGAATTCGATGAATTGATCGACCTTAATCCGGCTGAGGTTAAAACCACTCCAGACAATGATCTGCCCTATTTCATTAAAGTTCCTTTAAGTGAAACTGAATACCTGCTTATTGAAAACAGACAGGTAGATCCTGATGGTGATGGGGGTACAGCAGTTCAGAGCTCTGAAGATAAAAGGGTAATTCTTTTTCCGACCCCTATTTCTGATAATAACCCCGATACCGTTTCCTACGAATACGATTACCTGCTGCCTGGCTGGTTCAAATCTTCTGGTGAAGCTATAGGCGGAGGACTGGTAATCTGGCATATCGATGAAGAGTTATTATATGAAAACGACAATTTCGCTAATAATACGATTAATCCCAGTCGTAATAGAAGAGCTGTAAAAATTATTGAGGCAGACGGAATTGAAGATATCGGCAATCCGGATGTTCCTTCCTGGTCATGGCGCGGCACTGAATTTGATCCCTTTTACAAATATTCAGCCTTACTGAATGATGATGGTGATTTCCTGAACTGGAATATTATAGAATCTCCTACCGGTAGTGTAGCAACTCACAATGATTCTCTTTCCGGCATCTCATCTCCTCCGCTAACTCTTAATAACGGTATCCCGTCCATCTATTCTATTTATAATATCAGCAGTTATAACCTTGGTGCAGATCAAACCAGACAGATGTCTTTCAAGATCGGTACTTACCTTTTTGACAATAATGAACTGCTCACTCAGAAAGATTCGATCCGTAGTATCGGATTAATTGGGAACAGTTATGATTTCAGCACCTTCCCCTTAGTGAGTGATCAGGGAGTCGATTTCTTTACTAATATCTCCGGAACATGGCTGGAAAATCCTTTCAGCTCTTCCGTAAACCTGAATTATTCACCAACCTTACCGATCGTTAATTTTGATTATCTTGCGGATGATTTCAATGAGCGTAATGAATACCTGATCATCGAAAATAACCGGATCAGCTTTGTCACCCCTTTCAGCAGCCAGGAAAATCCGCCCTATCAGCTGGAATTTTCTTCCTATCTTACTGAACCACCCTTTCTTATTGATGGTAAACTGATTGTATCAACGGAAGAAAAACTTTTTATAGGAAGTGATTCGCTCAGCATTCCAAATGCTAAAATGACTTATCTGGATAATGAACTGGTCATTTGTTCGAATGATCAAATATATTTTATTGATCCCTCTGATCTTCAGATCAACGATATTGTCGATCTGAAAGATTCTTTCGGCAACTTTGATATAATTGCCTTTTCAGATACACTGGTTCAGAATAACAGCTGCTCTTTTATCCAATCCAATACGGGCAAGTTGTACAAAATTTCACATGACAAGAAGGAAAAAATATTCAATCTTTATCCCTACACAGATATTTCAGCCACTAATTTGGCTCTGGGCAACTTTACACCTCAGGGCAATCCTAACCTTATCTTTGCTGCCGGAAACTGGGTCTTTGCTTTGAACCTGGATGGAACTCTATTGCAAGGTTTCCCGAAATATTTTGAAGAGATTGACTTCAAACCTTATTCTTATCCAAGGATCATAAATTTTAACTCCCGAATAATCCTGCAGGTTGAAACAAATTACGACGGCTATCTGGCTTTGGATATTAATGCAGAAGAAGCATCTCAGTTTAATATTTTCTGGCAGAAACCCAATTGGGAAGATCAATACTACTTGAGCCCATATAATAATGGCCTGGATTTCATCTATGCCGATAAAGCTTCCAATTTATATGCCTCAACATACGGACATCTTGGCAATAATGATCTGATCTGGTCAGGTTATCGAAACAATAGTTATTCACTATTCTCCGGTCTGCTTTTAAATGAGACTCCGGTTGATGATAATCTGATCGCTTACGCATACCCTAATCCTGCCAAAAAAGGTGAAGTAAAAATAAAAGTTATCGATGATACAGATCAAATATCACTGAAGATCTTTGACATCGCGGGAAATCTTGTGTTCAATAGAAATTTTGATCTGGAATATTACAGCCAGAAAGACATCATCTGGGATACAAGAAAAATTGCTTCCGGAGTATATTATGGGGTTGTTAAATCCGGTAAGCAAAGTAAAAAAATAGCTATTGCAATAGAAAATTAAGGAGCTGAACATGAATAGAATTATCCTTATGATCATTTTATGCAGTGTAACTTTAACTTTATTTTCCCAGCAGTTAGAAAATGATATAATTAATGTAAATTATGAACCAAAATCTGTAAAGAAAGCTGTACTTCTATCTGCAGTGCTTCCAGGTGCAGGCCAGTTTTATGTTAACCCGTTAGGGATAACCACTTACATTTTCCCCGTTCTGGAAATAGGCTTAATAGCTGGTATGATCTATTACAACAATGAAGGACTGGATACAGAAAAAAATTACGAGAAATACGCCAACAAGGAGATCATTGGATATGAAGAAGCAGACGGGATCGAGGGTGATCCAATCTACAGATATAACAGATCGTATTTTAATCTAGTGAAGAATAATCTGATAGTAGCATCTGATAATGAATTCTACAATAATCACTTCAATCTCGATGAAACTAATACGCAGCACTTCTATGAGGATATCGGAAAATATAACAAATATATTTTCGGCTGGGCGGACTGGTACGACATTTATGCATCTGATGAAAATGGCGCTTGGGCTGAAGAACTCAACTGGCTCTGGTTTGAAGAGGAATTAGGCAATAAATGGGCTGGTAATGAACCTGTTGACACCAATCCTTCTGATATAAATAATTATTTGATGTATGAAGACATTTATGAAGATACGCGCGGCAAATATAGCCAGATGAGAGCTGAATATATTAAACAGAGAATGGAAGCTGAAGATTATTATGGGAAAGCAGATCTACTGAGTTTTGGACTGGTATTTAACCATATATTAAGTGCCCTGGACGCAGTTCGTGTTACTAAAAACTACAACTCTGAATATATCTCTCAAAATAAAATCAAAGTTAATATCGGACCTCTTTTCACTGCCACTGAAATATATCCGGCCATCTATTTTTCCAAAAGGTTTTAAATGAAAAAGCATGTAGTAATAATATTAGTGCTCATCTCCATTTTTGCTTTAAATGCTGAAGAACTCTCTTTAAGAAAAGGAATAGTGTTTTCTGCTGTTGCACCTGGGCTCGGACAGATCTATAGCAAAAACTATACGAAAGCTGGAATTTTTCTGACAACAGAAATTGCCATTCTATTTTCCTATTTCCGATTTAAAGCGGAAAAGGATTGGGCCATCGATTCCTACCAGAAATTTGCCTTGAATATCACTGAAACCCCACTAAACAGTGATGATAACTATTACCAAGTAATCCAGGATTACATGAGTAGTGAAGATTATAACAGCGGAGTTGAAAGTTTTGCCCGTAACATTTTCCTTACTACCAGTTCACCTTATTATAATCCATCTTCTTATTATGAATATTTAGATCAGCATCTGGTCCCTGCAGATCTGGCCTGGGATTGGCAGAACAACAAAAATTGGACTCGTTATCAATCCCTGCGCAGGGATAAACAGGATTACGAAATCTATGCTAATTTTGTCATTGCAGCCATGATCCTGAACAGACTCGTTAGTGTTGTTGACAGTGCAATTTCAATAAGGAATTATAATAAGGCAAATTCACTCCTGGGCAATCTTCAATTCAAACCAGATTTTAAGAAAAAAGGAATCAAGGTTAGTTATGAAATTAAATTCTAAGGCCATCTTCCTGTTGTTTATAATTATTTTTGCTGCAGTAGCTTCACTTCCCTGCAAAGAGATAAGCCCCCGTACCGCTTTTTTGCGATCTGCTCTCATCCCGGGTTGGGGTGAAATTTCGCAGGGCAGCAGCTCTGGATACTTTCTGCTGGCTGCAGAAGCCTTCCTCTGGTCTTCAATTTTCTATTTTAATGAGGAGGAAGACCTGTTATTGAGAGAGTCATTCAACTATGCTGTAAAATATGCTCATATTGATCCTGATGCTGGTTTCGATGATCAATATTTTTACAATCTCACCAGATATAACAGTTCCGGATACGAATCAGGTGGCTACAATGCCTACATTGTTGAACAGGCTGAAGGGATAGATGATCCGGTTGAAAGACAGGAATTCATTGAGAACAACATTTACTCCGATGATCTCTTCTGGGAATGGGACAGTAAAGAAAACCGTAGGCAGTATGGAATAAAACGAAAGGACTCAACCCATTATACAGATTATGCCAAAGCTGTTACCGGTGTTATCATTGCCAATCATTTTATCAGTGCTATCAATTCTGTGCGAATAAATAAAAAAAATAGAGTTGATGTTAACATCTCTTTCAATAGTGAACTTGATCCTGTTTTGCAGATCAGTTATAAATTCTAACTCTATAGGGGGAAAGAATAATGGCCGTTATAATAACAGGAAATGATCTCAAGATCGAAGATGTTTATAACGTTGCACATCGTTTTGAAAAAGTAGAATTACACCCTGATGCGCTGAAGAGGATAAAACAATGCCGTACCTTTATTGAGTCAAAGATCGATGAAGGTGAGATCATGTACGGGGTCAATACCGGTATTGGTGAATTTTCGGAAGTAATTTTAAACGCTGAACAGATAAAACAATTTCAGCAATATCTTATCTATAACCATTCCGCCGGAATTGGAAAACCCTGCCCGATAGAACATGTAAGAGCTGCTATGCTGGGTAGAATAAATGTGCATGCCAACGGACACTCTGGTTGCCGCCCTGAAATTACTCTAACATTCATCGAGATGCTTAATAAAGGCGTTACTCCTGTCGTTTGCGAAAAAGGAAGTGTCGGAGCCAGTGGTGATCTTGCCCCAATGAGCCAGATCGCACTTTTATTGATGGGGGAAGGTGAAGCATTCTACCAGGGAGAAAGACTTTCCGGAAAGGAAGCCTTGAAAAGAGCTGCTATTGAAATCCCAGGACTGCAGGCTAGAGATGGCTTAGCTTCCATTAATGGTAGTAATCTGCTTACAGCAATCTCGGCTCTTATCATCTACGAAACTGAAAGATTCCTCCAGCAGGCAGAGATCGCAGCTGCAATGTCCCTTGAAGCACTTATGGCTAACCTTAAACCTTACGATACAAGACTGCATCAGCTAAGAGGTTTTCAGGGCGCAGTAACCTCTGCTGGAAATATAAAAAAAGTAGTCGCTGATTCTGATCTGCTGAAAGGCATGAAAGTAAGAGTTCAGGATGCTTACAGTATGAGATCAACTCCTCAGGTTCTGGGTGCCGCCCGGGACCAACTTCGCTGGGCCAGAAGCCAGATTGAAATCGAATTGAACGGAGTTGGTGATAACCCTATCTTCCTGCCGGAAGATGGAGTCGTTCTTACCGGTGCCAATTTCCAGGGATCTCCTGTTTCGGTTCCCATGGATATGCTGGGTGCCTGTATTACCATGGTTTGTGTAATTTCTGAAAGAAGACTTAACCGGCTTCTCAATCCAGCCCTTAGTGTCGGACTGCCTGCTTTCCTTACGGAAGGAGCTGGCATGTTTTCAGGGCACATGCTAAGCCAATACACTGCCGACACGCTGATCGTTGAGCAGAGAGTCCTGTCTAATCCGGCCTGCTGCCAGTCAATTCCCGCCGCAGCCGATCAGGAGGACTTTGTCAGTATGGGAATGAATACAGCTCTGAAAACCAGACAGATCCTTGACAATGCTTACGGCATCCTGGGTATCGAGTTCATCGCTGCAGCTCAGGCCCTTGATTTTCGGGAATACACCCCCGGGAAAGGTACCAGGGCTGCCCATAAAGCTGTTCGGAAAATTGTTGATCATCTTGATATTGACCGACCATTATTTAAAGATCACAATAATATGATGGATACTGTGAAAAATCGCGATATCCTACACGCTGTTGAAGCTGAAATCGGAAAATTAAAGATCTATTAAGATATATAGGATATCAGTTATGGAATTATTACTAAACGGCAATGACCTCACTTTGGAAGATTTGTATAACGTTGCATATAATCATCAGAGAGTTGCACTCAGCGATACATCAAAGGTAAAAGTTATTAAATGCAGAGAATATGTAGATAAATTAATCAATGAAAACAAAGTTGTCTACGGCTTAACAACCGGTTTCGGGAAATTCAGTAATATCCGAATTAAAGCAGATCAGATCGAACAATTACAGGAAAATCTTATAGTAAGTCATTCAACTGCTGTTGGCCCACTTCTTCCTAAAGAAGAAACGCGAGCCATTATGCTGCTTAGAATCAATGTTCTGGCTAAAGGACATTCCGGCATCAGGCTTGAAACATTACAGTCTCTTATCGATATGTTAAATGCCGATATTCACCCCTGCCTACCGGAAAAAGGTTCTGTCGGAGCCAGTGGAGATCTGGCTCAGTTGTCACATCTGGCTCTTGTCCTGCTGGGAAAAGGTAAAGCTGAATATCAGGGTAAAATAATTGCTGGAAGTACTGCTTTGGAAAAAGCTGGATTGACACCTGTTAAACTTAAAGCAAAAGAAGGTCTTGCCTTAAATAATGGTACCCAGGTTATGACCGCCATAACAGCACTTTCCATATTGGAAGCTGAAAAACTCTGTAAAACAGCTGATATTTCAGCAGCCATGTCTATAGATGCTCTACTGTGCACAAGGTCCGCTTTTAATCCACTCATCCATAAATTAAGACCCCATAATGGTCAGAAAGAATCAGCTGAAAATATTTTCAATTTAATGGCCGACAGCGCGCTCAATCTTTCTCATCAGAACTGTGCTAATGTGCAGGATGCTTATAGTATCAGATGCTCACCTCAGGTTCATGGAGCAGTTAGAGA
This sequence comes from Cloacimonadaceae bacterium (SeqCode), assembly GCA_942491655.1. Taxonomy (GTDB): domain Bacteria; phylum Cloacimonadota; class Cloacimonadia; order Cloacimonadales; family TCS61; genus SDB. Next base: position 82,462 of record CALOBL010000015.1, on the reverse strand, counting down.
TGCTATCGCCTATGCCAGAAATGTGGTTGAAATAGAGATCAATTCGGCAACCGATAACCCCCTCATTTTCCCGGATGAAAATGAAGTTATTTCCGGTGGAAATTTCCATGGCGAACCTGTAGCCTTCGCAGCAGACACACTTGGGTTCACTGTCGCAGAATTGGCCAACATTGCAGAAAGAAGAATCGAACAAATGCTGAACCCTGCCTTAAATAGAGGTCTAAAACCTTTTCTTGCGCCAGAACCAGGTCTCGACTCCGGATTTATGATCGCTCAACTTACAGCCGCTTCCCTGGTTTCCGAAAATAAAATCTTGTCACATCCTGCTTCGGTTGATTCCATCCCGACCTCCGCTAATCAAGAAGATCATGTAAGCATGGGAACAATAGGAGCTGTTAAAGCACGAAACATTATTAGCAATGTCCGCTATGTCTTAGCTATTGAACTATTGATCGCCTGTCAGGCTTTAGACAATCGAGAACCTCCCAGTTCTCAGGTAATTGAAGAAATAAAACAGATAATCAGAAAGGACATTCCAACTTTGACCCGGGACAGAATATTAAATACCGATATCGAAAAAATCTACCAGCTGGTTCAATCATCACGTATTTTAGAAATAGCTGCTCAGCATATTAAAATTAATTAGGAGAGAATTTGCGCTTCAGAAAGGTAGCCTGCCTTCTCGCTTTAGTCTTGTTATTTACCGGTTGTGCTTACTTCAACACCTATTATAATGCGGATAAACTGTTTAAGGAAGCTCAGGAAATAGGCTTCGATGACCAGGGAAGGCCTAAATCCAATGCTGTTCAGAAATACAATAAGGTCATAAAAAAATGCGGAGTTATTCTAACTGATTATAAGGACAGCAAGTGGGCTGATGATGCTCTCTTCCTGTTGGCAAAATCTTTTTACTACAAAGGAAACAGTTATACTCTAGCCATTGAAAAATTTACCGATATACTCACTTTTTATCCTGATAGCAAATATGTAGCTGACGCCCATATCTATATTGCACGTTCTAATTTTCAATTCAATAGAAAAGAGATCGCTTATAAGCAGCTACAAAATTTCATTAATAATCCTAAATTCAAGGAAGAACATCCAAAAGCCATGCTTGTTCTGGCCAATTACTACCTTGAAGATGACGATCTGATTAAGGCTGATTATTACTTTCAGAGGATAACTGAGAAATATAAAAACTCGGAACAATATCAAGAAGCTTTCTTCCTGCAGGGAAAAACACTACATATTTCGGGTGATTATCTCTCATCTAATCTGGTCTTTAAAGCTTTGTTGGCTAACAGGGTAGATAAAAAGTTAAAACTGGATGCAAGATATTACATTGCGTTGAATTTCCTTTTGCTGGAAGACCCTCAAAGTTCCTATAATATTATAAAAGATCTAAAAAAAGACGAATTCAGATTAGAATTCCTTCCCCGAATTCAACTGCTGGAAGCCCGTTGTCTGGCCCAGTTAAATGAAGTGGATGATGCCCTGGAACTATTTGAATTCATTATTTCGGAAAATAAGAATTCTCTGCTGGCAGCTGAAGCTTCCTATTTCCTGGCTGAAACTTATTTTACTGAACTGCATGACTATGATAATGCTATTGAGGCCTATGCTGGTGTTAAAAATCAAAATCGAAAATCTGAATACGTCGAACTCGCCATTTCACGCAGTTCCGTTATCGGAGAAATCATCCAGTACAATAATCCAGACACAAGTATTCCAACCCGAGATCTTGTAACTCAGAAACTTAAGCTGGCTGAGTATTATATTGAAGTTCTAAGCCTGCCTGACTCTGCTTTATCCATTTATAATAAAATATGTGAAGAACCTGCTCAATTACAGATAAGGTTAGACTCATTAATTGTTATTCAACAGGAAATCCCGGATTCAGTTTATGCTTATCAGGATACCGTGATAACTCCTTTAACCACAATTACTGAAGATTCTCTCACAACTTTTACGAACCTGGATTCCGTGCTTACTGATTCCCTTTCTCTTCAACCTGTGGACAATGATTCGCTAAATCTTGTCTATATCCCGGAAGGTGACTCCTTGAAAGCTGTCACTCCCAATGAACTTGATGAAATTATTAATAGATTAAACTCAGACTTGATTGAATACGAAACTGAATATATCCCCTTCACAAGATTTGTTAAAACCTGGATTTATTCAACCCTGAAACAGGACAGTGTCAAAGCACAAGAAAATTATCAAAAAATGGTAGAATATTCTCCCAACAATCAATATACGGTTGCTGCAAAAGCTTTACTGGAAGGTAAAAACGTAGAATTATTCGACAGGAAAATAAAAGAAGATACTAAAGTTTATGAGTATGTACAAAATTTGCTGTTAACAGATCCAGATTCTGCTTATGTTCTTCTTGCAGAATTATCTGAGAAGGATGATTTCACCTATTACAATAAAGCAAATTTTACTCTTGGTCTTCATTACTATGAACAGGCAGATACTAGTTCTGCAAAATTATTTTTTGACCGCATCCTGCAACAGGATGAAGTGTCTGAATTTAATAATGAAATTAATAGAATCTATGACGGTTCTGAATTTATCGTCACTGAAAGACTGAACTATTTTGCAGAAAAAGAGTTAGAGATTGATTCACTGGAAGTTGAGGTGGAAATTGGATCAGATAGTATCAATACACCTGAAGTCCTGCCGGATAGCAATGCCGAAACTGACTCTCTTAAGCTGAGCAGACCTGCTGAAATCATTGAAAAATATGACCCGCCTGCTCCTAAAACGCTGGATATTCCTGAAGAAGAAATCATCCTGGAAATTGAAGTCTTACCTGATGGATCTCCTGGTGAGATCAATGTCATGAACGAGATCACGATTGATAAAAACCTGCGTCAATATATAGAAGCCACTGTTAAACGCTGGAAATTTCTGCCTGCTCTGGATAATGGGGTGCCTGTAACCTCCAGATTAACAGACCAATTTATATTTAAATTCGAATGAGCTGGATAACTAGAGAATATACGAACAGCTTTTCTTTACTGGATCAGATCATAATAACCTTTTTTTTGATTACAGCGTTTGCTTCATCCATAATTTTTGATATTACAAAAGTGATTATTTTAATCTTTATTACTCTATTGTTTTTTTCTTTTCAAGAAAAGTTGCTTCGTAAATGGTTAACAGCTTTGATCAATACCATTCCCCTGTTTATTTCTCTTTTAATCTTTAATATTCTTTTTGATAATGGATATTTTAATACTATCCATCTGATATTGAAGATCTGCTATATAATTCTGCTTTCTGTTTTTCTGATAAATTTAATCTCATTTAACAATCTTGAAGGAAACTTAATCAAAAAGGGTAAGGCCGGAAAAATCAAACTCTTCCTGATCTCAACACTACAATATATTAATATTTTGTATAATTTTTATACTGATTCAAAGATAAAAGATAAAGGTCTTCTACATATCATCAGAGAAGCATTCAGCCAGAAGAACAAAAATATCAATTTAGCTGATATTGGTGATTTAACTCATGAACAGTTTAATGGTCAGTTAAAAGGTATCATTCTCAAGCCATTCTTTCTTTTATTTTTATCAATTTTGATCATTTTTTTAAATGGAGTTGAGATGTGAATCGTTTATTGATGAATCTTTGTTATGACGGAACAAGTTTTTCCGGTTGGCAGATCCAGCCGAAAGTGAGAACTGTTCAAAACAGTATTGAAAATGCATTACAAAAAATTACAGGTATACATATTCCTGTTACTGGATCGGGTAGAACAGATGCAGGAGTTCATGCCAGAAACCAATATGCTCATTTCGATCTTGAAATGAATATTACAGCATCTCAGCTAACCAGAGCTCTCAACTCAAAGCTTCCTGCCGATATCTATATAAAGAAGATAATCCCTGTACAAATTGATTTCAGCGCACGCTACGATGCGATTAAAAGATCATATGAATACATAATCTCTAAAGAATATAATCCCTTCGACCGGTTTTATAAAAGTTATATCCCCAAGTTGAAAATTGATACAAGATATATCTCTAGCTCTCTTCCCTTCTTCCTAGGTGAAAAGGATTTTACCTCCTTTTCCAAATATAATCCAGATCTAAAACATTGTATCTGCAATATTCTGGATTTTAATCTGAAAGAATCCGATTCTGATATCATTTTCACGATTTCAGCCAACAGGTTTCTGCATAATATGGTCCGAAGAATTATTGGAACTTTGCTTACAATTTCTCATTCTAAACAAGATCCCGCTATAATAGTCGATCTATTTAATGCAAAAGACACGAAACATAAGCTGATCTATACTGCTCCTCCCCAGGGACTTTATCTTAAGCAGGTTGAATATCAGATATAGTTTTTATAAAATTCCTGCGGAAGAAATAAGCACATTGCCTTATTAATGCGACAATTTTGAAAGTTTTCTCCCTTTGAGTTGAACCTAATTGTAACTTATTACTCACTTTACTTACTCTCATCTTATAAGATTTTATAGGAATAGAAATTGCATTTTATTTTTCTATGATTTTAGTTCTTAAGTATCTTAAAAACATTGATTTAATTATATGCAGAATGCATGTTTAATAAAAATGTTTTTGCTGCAAAATTTAATTGACGGAATAAGAGGTATTCTATAATTAGAAATGATAATTGTAAAAGGTAGGAGGATTAAATGCTTAAATTCAGGAATCCGTTGATATTATTGGTTTTAACGGTCATTGCTTTTTTACTTTTTAATGCCTGTGAAATGAAAAAAGGTGGAGTAACACCAAATTTAGACCCTATTATCAGCATAACAGAATATTTTGGGGCCAATGAAATTGGTGACGTAGGTAATGCTCAGATTTTCCAGCAGACCATAAATTGGTCAGCATATGACCCGGATGGTGTTGTTAAAGGTTTTTCATTCCGAATTCTAAACCAGGATGGAGTTGCTATACCCACACCGGGCTATGAAGTACTCGATGAAGCCGGTTGGGTTAAGCATTACAATCCAAATGCAAATACCAACATCCCATTAGAAGAATCTGATGAAACAACTATTTGGCTTACTAAACAAGGCCTTGCCTCGCAATCAACAGAATTATATACAACCTCTGTTACTATCAATTTCCCTGCTGCTGATGCAAATGGTGACAGTACGAATATTGTCAGTCAATTCCAGGTAAGATGTATAGATAATAACGGTGGCATAAGTAACATTGCAACTAAATTCTTTAATGCTTTCTCCAACAAACCCAAAGCTACTGTTCAATCAAGTAAGGGGATTATAAACGGTGAAACAATTGGTCTTGGAGTTGTTTTTGAGTTCGCAATACCTGATGACCCAAATATCAATTCAGCCTCTTCGGAAGCATATTATTATAAATACAAATTAGAAAAAAAAGATATTTATGGTAACGTTATCCCTGAAGCTGAAGGCGGTTATCCTGAATATGCAGATGGAGACTGGCCAGACACTTATGGGCAGACCCCTAATAATATCCTCCTGATAACTACTGAAACACCAATTACATTGAAAACAAATACCTGGGATGACACTACCTCTACTACACCCATTCCCCTTGATTCAACCTACATCTATGTTAAAGGTATTAATGTAGCTGGAATACAGACAGATGTTACTGTAATTTCGTTCCTGGTCAGCGATAAATTCGCTCCTGGTACGATTATATATTATGGAGAAGGTCAAGGTCAGAAGAATGATGTTTATGCTCTTGGACAAAATCATTTTGCTACATATCTGGATGAATCCATGTCCGCGACAGTACCTTCAATTGAAACATTTACTGGTATCCATAATGCTACCCCCATGTGGGTCAATGAAGAAGAAGAGTATCAGGCTATTGGGAGTGAGGATTTTAAAGTATATATGCATTGGGGCTGGAACGGAGAATTTGAAGAAAATAACCCTTTCAAAAAAATGGCAGATGAAACACTTGATGAAGATACAAACTCTTCCTATTTTGCAGAGATCACAGCTTTTGACCTTAGATTAGACGGAGAACCATTATATTATCCTCCACTTCCTGCTGTTGGTGACTACCTGAAAGTAGATGAAGATGGAACTGAATGGTTAAGAGTACCGATCTGGCATCCTATTAGCCAGAGAGTTACTTTGAATGCCACTAGTTTAGGAGGATTTAACAGTGACACATTCTATGGAATGCACACATTTGAAGCCAGATCTGTTGACCTGCAGGATGTTGTAGATCCTACACCCCATACTTTCAGCTTTAACGTATACAGACCTATCTCAAAAAGTGATAAAGATGGTATTCTCATAATTGATGAAGAAGCTCCCAACCCAACTTTTTCACCCGGTGCATATATTGATAGTGTTTATGCTACAATTGTACAAAATTTCGACAGTGACCCTGGGTATATTAATCTTATAGAATTGAAATCAATTATCTCAAATGACCTTAACTTGTTCGATCTGCACTTCAAAAAATCTATTATTTCACCAGCAGAAATTCAGCAATACAAAACGATAATTTTCCATTCTGATAACCCGACTTCCGAGTCTTCCTTTTGGAAAGAATACGAATCATTGAAGATTTACCTTAGCCAGGGAGGAAATCTCATTTTAAGTGCTGGATCTAATCTGAAAACTTTGCAGAATAAGCTTAGAGCTAATGCTTTCCCCATTCTTCAGAACTACTTTGGTATTCCATTGGAGGAAGAAGATGCTATTCTGAAAGCATCTGAAGATTATAAAGCTAATCCCTTTTTCATCCAAGCTATCTCAGAAGTAACTGACCTTCCGGATCTTGACCTTCTTCTCCCAAGTTTTAACTCTTTTATAAATCAAGAAATTTTCGGAAACGGAGGAATGGCTCCCATCGGTTATTTTGATGAAAATGCAGTTAATTCAGAAATTATCTACAGTTATGGAAGTAAGCCTGTTAATACCGATATCGGTCCATCACCTTTTGGCTTCTATACATATCCTCAAACTCAGGAAGTATTCGATCAGTTCAATGGTTTACCGGTAGGATTGAGATATTCTACCCCGAATAATTACAATACCTGCGTCATCTTTAGTTTCCCATTATCTTATATGAATCTGGAAGATGTTACTGCAATGATGAATAGTCTTTTACCTCAGTTAGGACATTAAAATATTTATTTATTATTTCAAAACAGCACTCACAAATGAGTGCTGTTTTTTTTGATTCTTAATTATGCTATATTAAGACTAACTAAATTACTTTTTTGAAATTTGATACTGCTTCTTCAAACCCAGGTCATGCAGTTAATCTTTGATAAAGTAGTTAGATTCTTTTAGACTAAGAAGTTAAAATATTATCAATGTTATCCAAAGATATTTGAGAACTGATTTTGTGATCTAATGAGTTTAAAAATATAAGGACAAACTCGGAGTTCCAGCACATGTTCAGATTCCAACTGTGTGCTCTAGATCTAAATTATTCAGGATTTTTTACTGATAGCAAACTCCACCTCATTATAATGTCTTAGTAAATAATATGAGTTTATGCCTTAAACAACCAGTAACTGTATCAACTATCATTACAAATTTTGTAAGTCATTAATAATAAGAGTGGTTCTCTATGACTGAATCTTAACAGAATTTTAAATTATTACTGAATCCTGATATTAACAATCTTGTTTTCAGCTTGTTTTTTTAAGGCAGTCAATTTTATATGTGAAGTTCAACTGTTAGATCTCATTTCTTCTGTTTTATATACGGTATAAGGAAGTTATTTGTTTTCATAAAAAAATGCCTGGGAGATTGAATATTCTCCCAGGCAGAAATCTAAATACTGGTTTCAATTACTTCATTAGAACCATTTTCTTGGTTGAAGTAAACTTACCACTTTTCATTTTGTAGAAATATACGCCACTTGAAACAGATTGATTATTGTTGTCTGTTCCATTCCAGGTAATTTTATAATCACCAGCTGTCATATATTCATTAACCAGAGTTTTAACTTTCTGGCCCTTAATATTGTATACTTCAATATTGATGTCAGAATCCATTTTTACCTGATAATTGATTGATGTTTCAGGATTGAATGGGTTGGGATAATTCTGACTCATTACAGCTACAGTTGGGATCACAGTACCATCATTAGCATCAGTAGCTACCCATGGTTCCTGGAATTCCAGATCGATAGCAGCGTAACGTAATTTACCACCATTAAGTTCACCACCACCCGTTGTCTGGCCAGCAGCACTGCCGTAATCATTATCATCAAAGAAAGCAATATGCAATTTAGCATGGTAATTACCTGCTTCATTGCTTAACACTTCAAGAGTTTCACCGAAAGTCATATTAACAGGAAGCATTTCATCCAACTCAGGAGCAAAATGGTTATCATAATGATTTACTTCATCAACAACATTGTCATACGGATTGGCATTAATATAAAGAGGCTCTGACCATGTTTGGCCATAGTCATCAGAAATTGAGAATACCATTTCAGGTTGTTTTAACCAGTTATCATATCCATCTTCTGCCCAGTAAGCCCAGCGTAATTTCTTTGAATCATGCCAACCAGCGACAATCCAATTCTCGTTGGCAACCATTTTGAAATTACTTTCATGGAAGAATGAATCCTGATAGCCCTGATCTGAATTATAGAACCAGGAAGCCATGCTAAGTGGGATATAAACGGTCCCATCATCATAAAACTCATCTACTTCACCGTCTTCATCGAGATCCCAGGGAATAGCGGGTTGATCATCTGCCGGGTCAGCACCCTGAATATCCATATCGTAAAAACTGAACTCGCCAGTATTAATATCAAATTGGAACATCTTAGGATAACCATATGCAGCCATATAGAGAGCACCGTCAATATTCTGTTGACTATTGATGTTTACAATAGTCATCCAAAGTATTTTAGAGTCATTTTCTGTATAAACTGCATTGTAGTGTGTACCGTCATTACTTAAAGTGAAATACATTTCAGATGGTGTTGTTTCATCATCATCAAGGAACCAATAAGTTCCATCCTGATTTTGAGGATTTTCTACTGGAATTTTCCATTCCTGCTTGTACCATGTAAATGTTTCGCCAAAATCTTCACTTAACATAACAAATAATGTATCACCGTAGTTACCAAAGAATGCAACTTTGTTGCCTTTTACAATCATGTCTTTATTTACTCTATCTATGTCATCATAATGCATATGATCCATAAGTGGGAATGACTGATAAGACCAATCAAGTTCAGATTCAAAGAGCAGGTCATCAGCGTTGAAATCAGCATAACCATAGAAACTGTTATAATTTGAACCACCAGCGGAATTGCTTGTATATTGGTTACCATAAGCATGAACTCTTCTGTAGCCTTCAGTTGGTGAATCGCCGATCATCAGTACCGGCCAGATGAATTCATCATCGGAAGCGCCGGTAAATGGTTCGCTCATTTCAGGATTGTCAAACATGATCCAGGGTTGTTTCCAATAGCCTGTTGCTCCAGTTAAATGGAAGTTATCGTAAGTAACCGAACAATCATAACTGTTATCAGTTTCAACAACTGAATGCCAGCAAAAGAAAGGATCGCCGGTAACTGGATCGATATCAACAGAAGTAAACCCTTCTCTGATAACATCATAATAGTTTGTTGCTGTGCTACCGTTTAAAGTACCGTCAGGATTAACGTAGCTGTTAAAAGCTCTTCTGTCTGTACCTACAGCGGGAGTTTCCGAACAATGATAACTAATATAAATTCCACCAGCTGAATATCCATAAGGCATGGAAATATCAGGTTGGATTCTGACATTATGTCCGTTATAGCTGAAAGGCATATAATCATAATATGAGTCATAGAGATATGTTGTAGACTCACCATCTCCATTTGGAATAAACTCATAGTTAGGAGCTGGATCCTGTTCCCTTAATTGCGGAACAGTCATCTCAACTTTACCTTTGTACTCAAAAGCTACCGGAACTTGTTTAGGTTGTTGATACTCATTAGCGAAAAGAGTAAAAACAACGAAACTAACTAAAATCATAAAAATGATTTTTTTCATCTTACCTCCTTGCATTTTATAAGAGATTTGCCCAAAAAATCTCTAAACTTCTTTTTTTAAAAATCCTTTTTTAATAAAACATCTTCAACGTAAGCCTGTGCGGTGTTTCCAGCATGCTCTCAGAGAGATCGCCCAAATCACTGTAAGAGTAGTCTATATTGAAAATTGCGAAATTAGTTGCAACTCTCCAACCCAGACCAGCTGAAAAACCTGCTTCATCGTATTGAAATTGATAGCCGCTGCGAAGACTGAAAGAACTTATCTTATATTCAAAACCCAAACTGTAAGTTTCTACCCTGTCTACACAACTGTCCAACTGGAAAGCGCCAATAAATGAATGATTTTCATATTGATAGAGATCTGCAGACAACCCTAATGAGAAATTCATCGGTATTTTGAAAGGTATTTCCGGTCTATCCTCATCAATCGCACCATCTCCATCATTATCGATAAGATCAAAGGGATCCTCATCATATTCACCATCGTTATCTTTGTCTATTTCATATTGCAGATCAGGTCCAAAATTTGTAAGAGCCATACCTACAGTAAGATTTCTCCAGCCTGTGTTATACAGAGATCCGAAATCTATAGACATACCATCAACAGAATACTCATATAACGCTTCGCGCAGATATTTCGCTGTTATCCCGAAGGAAAACTTGTCTGTAAATGCATTGGAATAAGTAATACCAGCTGCCATGTCATAGCAGGTAAAAGTCTCACCTGTTGGTCCGAAATTTTCTTCAGTGGTTATATCCATATAATCCATATGTAATAATGAAACACTTACAGCAAAAGTTCCCAAAGATGTTAATCTTGATGTCGCAAAAAATTCATGCTGGATATCTGCGACCCATTCAGTGTGGGAAAATAATATCTGGTTCTTCTGTGTTAAAGCCAATCCTGCTGGATTCCAGTAGACTGAAGATATATCATTTGTTACAGAAGTATAAGCCTTTCCCATTCCAATTGCACGTGCATCTACTCCCAGTTTCAGGAACTGAAGTCCTGCTGTTCCTACTTTTGGGAATATCTCAGCACTCAGGAATAGTGGAACCGTCAGTACAATCAATAGAATTATTATATTTCTTCTCATTTTCTATCTCCTCATTCCTACTACTTTATAATCACAAATTTCCCAACTTTTATATCACCGGATTTATCATCCTTAACTGAGAAAAGATAAACCCCTGGTGCTATTATCTGATTATTGCTGGATAACAGATCCCAAGGCTCAATTCCGGTTGCACTAAAGTCGCTTTTAAATTCACTTTCTATATTCATGGCCTTACTAATGGAAATCACATCCTCTTGATCTCCACCAATATGCTTGATTGTATCAACCAGATCACCTGCTAAGGTATAAATCTTTATAGTACACTTCTCTGGAAGCATTACAAACCATAGTCTTCTGCTTTTTTCGTATGTGACATCATTTTCACGTTTTCCATCGAACATGCTGTGCCCTATATAAGGATTAGGTACAACATAGATCTTATCCATGTTAGATGTAGCTTCAGGTCCCGGAAAGATAATCTTCATGTTAGCTTTAGCATCTCTACCTGATTCCAGTGATTCAATAAAATTGGCAGGCATCCCTCTGTCCCAGGCTGTCATAGCTACATAATACTCAATTCCCTTGGGAGGATAAAGAATCTCAGATTGATAATATCTCCTGGAAAGCCTTTTCTTTCTAATATCCTCTACCGCTACTGGATCATTTAGCACATCATCCGGAATAAATCCTAAAAGTGGAATAAGATTCGACGCATAAATTGTTAAATAGATTTCTTCACCTTTAGTTCCTAAAGCCCTCAGTTCATCACTCATAAATAGAAGTGCCTGATCATCATGTGACAAATCGTAGACATTTTCAGGAACTGTATCTACTGTCATCTGCCAGTCATAAATTGGTTTTCCAAAAACCAACTCATCAACTTCAGCGTCATACGGAACAAGTTCATACAATTCATTCAATTTGTAGTAATTCAGATCATTATCAGTGAGAATACTGGGGTCCGGAAGTGAAGAATTGATATCACCAATACCCAGATATCCACCATAATCAGCATATTCTTCCTCACCATAATTAACGATGAAATCTGTAAAATCCTGATCCGTTTCAATTTTATCCCAGCGGTTTTTCTCTTCCCAATATTCCTGGGAGCCACTGCCCGAACGCCCGTATAAAGCATAACCCTGGAAATCGTGTCGTAATCTGTAAGCAGTCCAGGGATTTACTTCTGCATTGACGTTGAAAATAAGATTACCCTCCACATCAAATGCAGGTTTAAATTCATCAGGAAATTCTGAGTAATCATTCATATCTCCAGTATAATAACTGTCCAGAGCTGGATTATCTTCCTGATAACCAACAGCCTGCTGGGGAACAAATTTTGGGTCAACCGAAAATTCTGACCTGTTATCCCAATAAACTTCAATTGAGTTACCATTGTTAACCAGGCTGGCATACATTTTGGGATAGTCCGGAGGTTCTGGAGCTTCGTAATGAGTGAAAATATCCGGTTCAATAACTGTAGTAAGTGTTTGTGACTGACCATAGATCATTTTTGCAAATCCGCTTGTACGTTTCAGATCCGGTATTGTGTATCCAGGGAAGATAGCAATCACGATCTTCATGGTTTTGCCTGGTGCCAGATTCCAGGAACCCGTGGTCGGGTTTGTTTCTGGATCATCATCATAATTAGCCATACCATTCATGTCACCGTAGAAAGCAAATAAGTACCTTGTATCCACACCTTGCGGGGAAGTTCCGGATTGTGCATCTGGTTCATCGCGCAAAGAAGTATAATCACTTGATGTTCCAGGATCTGCATTTCTACCTGTTAATAACCAATATTTTTGATTAGCCGTTGGTCTGCCGCCAGTATTAAAATAATTTAAGGGGTCTCCATCATCCGGTCCGGCCCCAACTGTCCAAGTCCAGCAGGCGAATTCCAGCGAGTCAGGGTCTGGAGTACAAACTCGAGAACCAACATAACCCTGTGTTAATCCACCGTCAAAGTCAGCATCCCAGGTATAAGCGAACTCATAACCGGCTCCAGGTACGTAACTACTCAGGTCATCCCCGGCTATTTCGGTACCACCCCATGCTTGTGGTCCAACATCTGAGTCAATATATATTCCCATGGCACAATCAAATAATGTGTCATTATACGTAATATTCATATTAGTTATATCAAACTCCACATAAACCAGATTCTGAATATATTCATAACTCCACTGATAACTCATCTGTCTGACACGAATATTCAGAGGTACATGAGTATTTGAACCAGAAGAACTACCATAATCCCTGTCGGGATCTGGATTACCATTGGGAAAAGGACTATAATCGTAATAATAGGAAATAAAATCCTGTTCAGAAACAGGATATCCGTCTTCATCAAAAACTCCATCCGAATCATCATCATTTGGTTCTGTGAACAAATATAATTCATTCGATTGATCACTTAATTCAACAAACCCAAGTGGGAACCAGATAGATTGGTTCAGATCATCTTCAATAAAAGATGTACCCCAAATTTCTTCACTGTTAGCCAGGAAATCTCCGCCGTAAACCCCAAAAACATCAGGCAATTCTTCAGCGGCTCTAAATGGAAAAGCCCAACCAACAGGATCTTCATCAATCAATCCATCACCATCATCATCAACACCTTTTCTTTGATCCCTGATGGAGGAATTCATGATAACATCTCTGTAATTATATTGTGTATATTGTGTACCCAGATATGATGGTTCCAGAGGATTATATGCTGGTAGTAATTCGTAAAGATTTGCATCACCATCAAATCCCACAGAAGTCAAAGTATCTACAATAACTTTCAGATCCTCAGTCCATTCATCTTCACCTTCTGCAACAACGTCATCTGTTCCACTTGGCGGCCAGTGTAGCCAATACATCTTCCTGCCCAGATCATCTCTTCTGATCTTTTTAGCACCAAACCATAGCGCACCCTGGTAAAGATAATCAATACCACTGCCACCTGGAAATTCAAGTGAAGGCCATTTCGGTTCATTATCGCCAGAGCCGAAAAAACCATAGTTACTAACTCGAAGCCAGATATTACCAAAATTATGAACAGCTTCATGATCTCTGACCTTCGCACCACCATTACCACCTGTGTTATTATCTATATCAGAAATCGAGAACACAGAACTGAGTGAAAAAATAATGATCAGAATCATTGTAAGTTTAATATAATCTCTCATTTAATTCCTCCTGAGATTTAATCTAAGGTAAATTCTATAGGAAAGGTTACCCAAACAGATACAGGTTTACCACCACTTTTAGCTGGTTGGAATTCCCATTGTCTTACAGCTTTAATTGCAGCTTCATCAAGACCACCAGGACCACTGAGCAGAGACTGAACCACATCAATAGCCCCAACAGTACCATCAGCAAATACTTCAACTTCCAACCATACCTCACCTTCAATACCACTATTTCTGGCAAAATCCGGATACTCTGGTCTGATCTGCTTAATCGCAACAGGAGCATCTTCATAGACAACAAATTTGGATGTTTTACCAAACTTTGGTGGTTCAACAGCTTCTTCGTAAGGATCTAAAGTTGTTTTTTCAATTGTAGAAACTATCTCGAGCTCTTCATCTTCATCTTCCCCCAGATCATCATCAACCACGATCTCAACAACGGGTTTAATTGTTTCTTCCGGGGGTTTGATCTTTTCTTTTATCTCAGGTGGTATGTCAATTGCTTCTACAACTTTAACAACTCTTTGGAAGGGTTTAACCTCTAATTTGGGTGAAACAAGAAAGGCAAACAATAATATGAGAATTGATAAACTTAGTGCTTTCTCATAATAAGAATCGGCAATATCTTTCCAATCTATAATTCTTTTATCCATGGCCACCTACCCTTGTAACTTCGCTTCAAATTGAACGCGTAAGGTATTTGCCAGTCTAAGTTGATATAAAATATCAGACATAATACCGTAATTAGTATTTTTATCTGTTCTGAAACAGGCAATAACATTAAAATTCTCAGCCAGTTTTTTCTGCATGACCCACTGAACATCAGGTATATCTATTGCCATATCATCGATCGAAATCGTACCATTTCTACTTACATAGATCGTTGCTGACTGATTTCGCGGGATCTTCTGGATACTTTTTGCTTTGGGCAAGGCAACCTTGAGCCCTCTTTCCCTGACAAAAACCGTTGATACCATAAAGAAGAGCAATAACAGAAAAGCAACATCCGACATAGAAGATGATGGTATATTTGTTTCTGGTTTAGCTTTTTTTACTATTTTTGCCATATTACCATCCTAATTTGTAGAGAGCGAGATCTTCTCAGCACCGGCGGCCTGGAGCCTATCCAAAGCCATTACCATATACTGATATTTCGCTTTTCTATCTGTTTTAAGAGATATAACCATATCTGGATTGCCACTGACAATACTTTTGATCTTAGGTCCCAGCTGATTCATCTGAATTGTTTCTTCAGTATCAAAAGTCTTCAACAGAATATTTCCCTCTTTGTTAATCAATACTTTAGTCACATTCTTAGGGTCGATTCTTACTTTGTCGCCTTTATTTACTTCTGCAACTGGAGGTAAAACCAGACCGAGTCCCTTCTTAATATCAAATTTTGTGGTTGATAGGAAAAAGACTATAAGCAGAAAAGCGATGTCAGACATTGAAGCAGTTGGGATCCCTCCCAGATTTTTTCTTTTTCTGCGCAATTCCATCGAACCCCCTATTTATTTTCTACCAGGGTTTCAATCAGTTTTTCTGAACCTCTTTGCATATCCATTACAATTCCATCGACCATTCCAAGGAACATGTTATTAAAAAACTGAATTGGAATAGCTACTGCCAGACCAGCTGCAGTAGTAATAAGTGCTATCTGAATACCAGTTGCAACAATCGTTGGTTCAACTTCACCAGCTGCTGCAATATCACTGAAAGCCCTAATCATACCGACAATTGTTCCGAAGAAACCGAACATCGGTGCAAGATTGATAGTCGTAGATAACGGGATAAAGCCTTTTTCAAGAAAAGCCATTTCCATCACACCGGCATTTTCAACAGCTTTTTCGACAGCATCAATACCTTTATCTACTTTAAGCAGACCGGAATGAATGATCACAGCAACGGGACCCCTGGTCTGTTCACAAAGTTTGATGGCTTCATCATATTTTTTCTCTGAAACAAGTTTCACAAGATTTTCCAGAAAATCCTGAATATTGATCTTGGCATAACTTAAAGAGACAAGTTTCCAGATAACTGTTGCAAGAGCCCAGATCACCAGGATCAGTATCGGCCACATCACAAATCCACCCTGGATGAACAGGTCAACCAGACCAGAACCCACAATTTTACGTGCGAACATCTCAAGCCCACCGGATTGAGGGGATTCTTGGAATGGCATTTCCTCTGCGACAGCATCTCCAGCTACCACTTCTTCACCTGTTACAGCTTCATCCACAACTTCTTCCTGGGCATATGCAACAACTGTAAACATGAAATTTGCTAATGCCATTATTATGAACAACATTAAGAATCTTTTCCTCATATTAAAAATCCTCCTGATTTTTTATTTATTTAAATTACCATCTATATGAAATTCCAAAATTATAAGTACGCCCACTACTATAATTTGACGGATCTTTGTCATACATATTACGAATATCAATTGTTTCTGGTGCTACATAGTTATCATTGTTAGTATCAAGATCAACACCACTGTAATAGGGTGATCCCGTAATTGCATATACTTCATATATATTTCTTTTATTGAAGAGATTGTTAATAGTCATATAAAAACTAAGCCTCTTCCTTTTTTCGCCAAAACTAAAATTCTTTCTGATTGTTAAATCAGCTTCTTCTGTATAAGGTTGTAAATCAGAGTTTGTTTCCTCACTCAGATTGCCCTCATCATCTGCTACTGTGTAAGGCCGGCCGGAAGAAATATTGTAGCTGAAATTGGTAGTGAAGTCATCTAAAGGCAATACAACATCTGTGAATGGAATATAAAATTCTTCACCTTTAGCAATCTGGAAAGTTACATTAAGATTGAAGCTGTTCCTGATATCCCAGTTAAGCGGGAATTCTCTTAAACTTTCCTCGTTATTCGAATTAGTTTCTGAATGATTACCATTAGCCCAGGTCAGAGAATAAGAAGCTGAACCAGATATGAAATTAGATAACAATTTCTGCAGGTTTATATCAACACCTCTAGCACTGCCATAGTCTTCAGAAATATACTCATTCCATTGAAGGGTTGTATCCAGACTGTCAGTGACTTCCTGAGTGCTAACATAATTATAAATATTTTTATAGTAAGTTGTAATATCTAAAACGTAATCTTCTCCCAGCTGATACTGCAACCCTGCCTCATAAGTAATTGTAGACTGAGCTTCCAGTTCAGGATTACCAATAATAATGTTGGCACTTGGATTTTCTATTACATCCTGTGGCCTGCCTGTTGTAAAGATATACTGCATCTGAGGAAGCTGTCTTTGATAGTTATAAGCAAAATGCAAAACTGCTTTTTCTGAGATTGGATGGGATATCCCAAGTCTTGGAGAGACCATAACCTCAGGAGTCTCAAACCTATCTTTAATATTATTGTAATATTTTTTAGCTTCACGATATTTATAGTAATTTTCCGGGTCCTCTTCTTCTGTCGCGTCAGGCAGATAATAGATAGAGTTCATTTCGGCATCAGGATTGATCGAGGTAAGATAGGAGCCTGTGTAATTGGCAGTGACTATATCATAATCGCTACCCAGATACCACATATCGAATCTTAAACCTGCATTGACTATCATTCCTTCCCACTCCATTTTATCCTGTAAATAAAAAGCCCCTTGCCAGGGATCTGCTTTATAACCATCTGTAGTACCAGAAGCTGCAATTGTTGCCGCATAGATGTTTTCCAAAGAATAGAAATTCTTGTCTTCAGTTAAAACAACTTCAGATCCACCGACGTAAATCGTGTCTCCAGCCACAAAAGAAGAGTCTGGTTGCTGTTCAGTCAAATAGTTATTGTACCTTGTATCACTTATATTCCATGGATTTAGGACTCGATCTTTTTCAATATGATGTTTTTTAACCTCAAATCCTGTTTTTAATCCGTGAATTTGATTGACCTGATATTCAAAATCAGCTTTAAGAGCAAGTTCCTGGTTACTATCATCAAAATAAGATCCCCAGATAGTACCTGGTCTCTGGAAAGGGATGCCCTCAGCATCACCGTCATTTGTTTCATACTGCCAGTTAAAATACTGATAATCCCCTGTTACTCCATCACCATCAGTTTCCGTAAGATATATAATTCCAGTACTATTGCCTGCAGTATTAGGAGACAATAACTCAAAACTGTCAGGATCCATTACGAAATAATCATTTAAACTTATACCTCTAGGATTCTGTTTAACTGTTTTCTCGTATAAACTTGCCTTTACTTTAATGTTCATCTGTGGATTGAAAACATGAGCAAATGTACTAATGTACTGTCTCTGTGTTCCTTCAATCTCAGCGTAATGTTCCAGAGCATACTTCCAAGTATAAGCAAAAGGCAGATTATGGTATTGATCTCCCCTTAATGCGAAAGTAACATTTGATTTTGGATTAAACACATACTTCATTTTCAGATTAGCATTATAATTATTATAATTTCTGTCACCTAGATCAAACCCTAAAACATCTTCCCGGCCATCATAGGGATTGTATGCTTCAAACTCATTCCAGCTTGAAATCAATGTGGAAATTTCATCAACAGGGCTATCATCATAATAATCCTTGTAGCGTGTGTCATGCCAGTTAGCAGCACCATTAAAGAAAAAAGTAAATTTGTCCCTCAAACTCGGTGCAATTGGCCCAAGCACGGGACCACCCAGGGAAAATTTAACAACATCAGAGTTAGAGTTATCGGTATCTTCGATGATATGGTCTGAACTCAATTCCATTTTGCCGGAATAGTTTCGACCTCCATCCTTTGTAATAATATTAACAATACCGGATTGAGCATTACCGAATTCAGCAGGAAACCCGCCGGTCATAACTTTCATGTCTTTAATCGCATCCGTATCAATCGTAAGAGCAGCTCCACCGTCTACAGGGTCTGAAACCGACATACCGTCAACAGAGAAAACTACTTCATCCGGACGCCCTCCCCTAACGTGTAGTTCGCCATCAACAACTGAAGCACCCGCTTGAATAGCAACAAGACCTTCAATGTTATCCACTGAGATATTTTCAATAGCATCTTCACTGAGGGTGAGACCTGAAGAAGTGTTAGACTTGCTGACCAGTTCATTCCTAGCTGCAGTAACACTAATACCACCCATCTCAATCACTGCTTTAGAAAGCGTCATATTTTGAATAGTGGTCTCATCCAGGTTTATATTCAATCCTTCAACTCTGGCAGGTTGAAATCCCTGTCGTGAGATCTGAACACTATAAGTACCTGGAGGAATGTTAATAATAATGTACTGTCCTTTGTCGTTTGTCCTGGCTCCAATTTCCGTTCCCACCAAAACAACATTGGCAAATGGGATAGGATCGCCATTCTGATCTTTGACTTTTCCTGCTAATTTACCGGTAGTACCAGCAAACAATATACTTGTAAAAAGAATAGAAATTGTAAGCAATAGAATAATTTTCTTTGCCATTTAATTCCCCCTATTGTCTGAATTTTACTATTTTTGACAAAAAATTATTAAGAATATTAATGTCAATTTTTTTTTACCCTATTTAATAGGTGTAAATTTCATTTCCTTTTATTCCAATCCTCACTGGAATACTTTGTCGATTTTAACCTTTCAATCTCTTTTTTTTCATGCTCTTCAAAATCATCATAATAGCTGAATTTATCAGCATCCCAGGCTATTTTAAACCCGTTAATGAAATGCTCTGCTCCCCGAGTAAAATGCATTTTTTCTCTTAAATTCTCATTTATTGTAGTGCTTTTCCGTTTCAGAAAATTCTTCACCCTTATCCTTTGTTCATCCCCTAGTCCAGGCAATATATCGGCCACTACACTTTGATCCCGATCTAACAGTATAGACCCATGCTGCAGGATAACATTTTTCTTCCTCACCTGAGCACTCCCGGATATCTTTTTATTTTTCATTTTCAACTCGTATCTGGAACTGCTGGTAAAACAAGGGTTCTTCTCTTGACGCTGATGCTGCGAGGAGAGTTCCCCCTTTTCCAAATCAACTTCCAGGCCCATCTGCTGAAATCCCTCCCTAAGAGCGCGGCTGATTTCAGAATAGGACTGAATCACGTTGCCTGCCAGCTGCTCTTCGGCTCTGGCAATAACAGCATAAGTGATCTCTTCATTATGCAGAACTAGCCTGCCACCTGTAGGCCTTCTCACATAATCAAAATCATACTTTTCCAGCAAAACTGGATCAACTTCTTTGTCCCAAACCTGATTATAACCATATGAAGCAGTCGGTTTGATCCAATCGTAAAATCTGATCGTTGGCACAGATGTACCGGCAATTATCCCGTTGAAAACCGCTTCATCAATTGCCATATTTTCAGCAGCGGATAATTTACCTGATACAACAACTCTCCATTCAATCATTTCTACCTCACATTATAACTAAATGCAATTTCTGTTCCCAGTAAATCTCGTATTTGACGCTATGTAAATTATTATATATGAAAATGTTGTGATGTTCTTTATCAGCTATTTCAGACGTGTTTAGTGGAAAAAATGCCATCAAGGTTAAGATTTATTAATTGATGATTCAGACATACAATTTGTCAAAATTGCTAAGCAAAAAATACATGGAGCAAACGGGAAATCGTAGGACATATTAATCAGCCTGATCTTTGTTTTCCAGAATAATATTACTTTGCTTTGGAGAAAGCTGCCTTCCTGAAGGTTTACCCATAAACCGGATCATAACAATGATAAAGGCAAGCAAAAGGATTTTCGCTATTACGCTAAGCCAGGAAGAAGATTTTTTCGTTCGGCGCTGGTTCCTCCTACGCAATATCTCTTCTTTGAACTCACTCATCAGTTACCGTACCATATCTTTTAATGCCTGTTCAAACCTTTTAACACCTTCCATCAGATTTTCCATACTGTTGGCATAGGAAAATCTAACATAATTTTCAGCGCCAAAAGCAGAACCAGGAACCAGGGCGACCAGATAGTTTTCGAGAATATATTCACAAAATCTCACTGAATTGCGAATTTTTTTATTATTATGCCGAATATAGTAACTGATATTGGGCATTGCATAAAAAGCACCCTGGGGAGTATTACATTTGATATTTTCAATTTTATCAAATGCTGATAAGAGGAAATCCCTTCTTTTCTCGAACACTTTCCTCATAGCCTCTACACTTCCATCATCTTCTTTCATGGCAATCAGGGCAGCTTTTTGGGTCATGGAATTCACACAGGAAGTTGTATGGCTCTGAATCCGGCTGGCCAGCTTAATAACTTCGGTTGGTCCAGCAGCATAGCCTAATCTCCAACCAGTCATAGCATAGGCTTTTGAAACTCCGTTTATAACGATAGTACTTTCTCTTATTTCATCTGAAATAGAAGCAATTGAGACATGCTTCAGGCCATCATAGATCAACTTCTCGTATATTTCGTCGGAAATGATCAATATATTATGTTTTAAACAGATCTCACCTATCTTCTCCAGTTCTTCTCTGGAATAAACACTTCCGGTAGGATTGTTAGGAGAATTCAAAATGATACATTTCGGGTTACAAAGTTCACTCAATATATTATCCAGTTTCTTGGGATTGATCTTAAAATCGTTATTGGGATTTGTTTTTAACAATACGGGATGTGCATCCACCATTTCCACCTGAGAAGTATAACTTACCCAGTAGGGTGAAGGGATAATCACTTCATCACGGGGATCACAAATTGAAAACAGAACGTTTACGATGGAAGCTTTTGCACCGGGAGAGACTAAAATATCACCCGGGTCGCATTTAAGTCCATTATCTATCTCAAGTTTGCGTGAAATAGTCTCCCTGAGTTCTAATATTCCAGAAGAAGCGGTATATCTGGTGAAATTATTTTGAATCGCCCTGATCCCTTCTTGTTTAATATACTCAGGCGTACTGAAGTCGGGCTCTCCTACACCGAAATTGATTACATCTTTACCTTCAGCTTTCATACGATTTGCTAATGCCGAGACTGTTAGAGTAGGTGAGGGCTTTATTGCCTTCGCCCGATGTGCTAATTGCATTTCAATAATTCTCTCCATAAAATTAATTTCCTTCTATTACTATTTTGGAGATATCAGCTACTTTCAGGAAAAGTACCCTGATCATACCCAAAATCCCATATCTGTTGTTTCTCAATTTCTCACTTTCAACATTTACTAGTACATTATCAAAGAATTCATTTATGTATTTCCCAAAATCTACTAACAGCAAAAGGATTTTGCCATATTCGCTGTTTTTCAGGATCTCATCAATATTCTTTTTGAGCAGATGATACTCAGAAAATAATTTCTTTTCAGAATTTTCCTCGAGTAATTCTTTTTGAACAGATATTGAACCATCGAATTTTTCAATGATATTGGAAACTCTTTTGAATCCAGTCACCAGATCGATAAAACTGCTGCTCTTTTTCAATTCCTGAAGTGCATTGGCTCGTTTTAAAAGATCTGTAATATGATTGTGGTCAATATGCATAACACTATCTATAACATCGTAATCTATCCCTTTTTCACGCAGGAACCAGTTGATCCTCTGTTTCATGAAATCGAAAACAAAATCTATGTTATTTTCCGGTTCTGCCAATTTAGCTTTTAGATTGGAAAAGGTTTCTCTAATTAAATCTTCCAGATTAAGATCAAATCCCTTTTCGGCAATTATCTGTACAACACCATTGGCTGCCCTTCTTAAGGCGAAAGGATCTTTTGAACCAGTAGGTAGCATACCAACACCTATGATGCCGCAAATAGTATCAATTTTATCTGCGATTGCCACTATGGAACCTTCCATAGACTCAGGCAGAGCATCATTTTGCCAGCGAGGTAGATAATGTTCAAAAATAGCTTTTGGGACAGGCGTTTTTTCCTGACTTTTTTCAGCATATTTCCAGCCGATATAACCTTGCAGTTTGGCAAATTCCTTTTCACCCATCATTAAAGTAACCAGATCAGCTTTGCATAATGTTGCAGTTCTTAAGGTCTTGGCTTTAACAAAGTCTGGAAGTTTTAATAAATTACTGATAAAATCAGCATTTTTCTTAATTCTTTCTGTTTTTTCCAGGATACTGCCCAGTTTTTCCTGAAATGTAACCTCTGATAATCGTGGCACATATTCTTCCAGGGTAGTTTTAAGGTCTTCTTTATAAAAGAACTCTGCATCCTCCAGACGGGCCCTTATAACTTTTTCATTACCCAGTTTAATTAATTCGCTGAATTGAGGATCTCCATTAGAAACAAAGAGGAATTTATTTGAAAGTTCACCATTTGAATCCGCTAAAGAAAAATACTTCTGATGTTGTGACAGAGTGCTGGTTATTATCCTTTCCGGTAAATCTAAATAGCGTTTATCAAATTCAGCTATAACGGGTTGAGGATGTTCGATCAGATCTGTCACTATTTCAAATAACGCAGCATCCTCAATAAGCTTCAAGTTCGAATCAATCAGCAAATCTTCAATTCTTTTCCGCAGAAGCTCTTGTCTCTTGTTTCTTTGAGCTATAACAAAATTCTCTTTTAGCTTAATTTCATATTCATCAATATTGTTTATCTCAATTTTATTATCCAGAGAAAGAAATCTATTTCCAAATGTATATTTCCCGGAGATTATATTTTTGAATTCAAGTTCCAGTATCTCATTCCCAAATAAAATCAGAAGCCAGCGTACAGGCCTGGCAAAAGTAAGATCTTTGTTTTTCCATTTCATTTTTTTGGGAAATGGCAGAAGTTCAATAGCTTCCGGAATTAATTTTTTTAGTAAAACCTCTGTCTCCGATCCTTTAACTTCAATTTTTAGGGCTATTTTTTCTCCCTTAGGAGTTTGTACAATATAGATATCCTTTTCAGACGCTCCAGCACTTTTTAAAAAGCCCTGGGCTGCCCTAGTAAGTTCTCCGTTCAAATCATAAGCAGCCTGTTTTGCAGGTCCCACCTTTTCTTCAGTACTATCCAGCTGCTTAGCTTGAAGATCATTAACAATAAGACCAATCCTTCTGGGAGTGGAAAATACCTGGATCTGTCTGTAACTAAGCTGCAATTCATGGAATATGTCTGCGAAATAAGTGTTTAATTTAGTAACTGCATTGTGAATGTAACCGGCTGGCAATTCTTCAACCCCGATTTCAAGTAACAAATCTTTAGTTTTCATTCAAACCCCGAATAAAATTTTTCGCCAACTTTGAATCTGAACTTTTTTTGTCTATGTTTTTCAAAACAAAATGCGGTCTCAATGACCGCAAATTTTCTATGTACTTTTTAAAGGATCAAAAAGAATATCCCAGGGTTATCTGGTTAACAAAGCCCAGATCACCAAAGGAATTAACAGAATAATCAATTTGATAAGAACGGAAATTAAACCCCAGACCAAATGACATTCCAGCGAGGAATTCCAGATCTCCCCCATTCCTCCAGTCTGAAGCTTCCGATCTGTAACCAGCCCTTAAAGCTAGTTTTTGATGAACCATATACTCCAGTCCCATGCGTCCTGAAAAATCCAGATCCAGTGGTTTATTCAGATCCAGAAGAACATGCAGTTTGCTGTTGGGATGATAGTTGAAACCTACTGTTATAACGCGCGGCAGATTTTCTTCATATTTTGAATCCGAATAATAACCGATCTGAGTACCCAGATTTTTAAAAACTATCCCAACTTTAAGATTTTCATTTGTGGTCTGATGAAGAATTCCCACATCAAAAGCAATTGCTGAGGCAACATTTCCATCCAGAGATTCCTGAATATATTTCAGATTAATTCCAATATTAAGAATATCAAGAATATACCGGCTTAAACTTACACCAGCTATCAAATCGGAAATCCCAAATTCACCCGCTGTCCCCAGATAATTACCTGCATCATCAGCTATTGTTCTGGTTTCATTTGCTGTTAAGAACTGAGCAAAACCAGCCAGAGAGAACTTTTCTGAAAAGGGACGGACATAGACTAGAGAACCGCAATTTATGCCATCCAGATAGTTCATATAAGTAGCCTGGATTTTACTTGTTTTAATCTGCACTAAACCTGAAGGATTAAAAAAAACAGCGCTGGCATCATCAGCCAGTCCCACGAAAGCATTCCCCATAGCTGCAGGTCGGGCAGAATATCTAACCTTTAGAAAACTGAAACCACTTGTACCAGCATTCTCATTTATACCAGACAGGAAACTTCCCATAGCAACAAATAGCAACAGGATCATTATTTTATATTTCATCTTCTATCCTCTTTACATGATAATATACTTCCAGCGGAGTTTTGCATTTCATCAGTTTTTCACGATTTTCTGCTTCCCGGCAGAAATTGGAAAGCAGGCTAAGTATCCTCATATATTTTTCTTTCATCTCTTCAGGTACAGATATCAGAAAAATTAGTTTTACCGGTTCTCCATCAAGTGAATTATATTCTATTCCTTCTTCCAGAGTAAAAACACAGATTTTCAATTCCTGAACCAAAGCAGATCTGGCATGAGGAATTGCGATATTTCTGCCAATACCAGTAGACATGATATTTTCACGATCATAAATAAGCTTGAAAAACTTTTCCGAGCTGGTTATAATTCCTTTCTCGGCTATGAATTCCACCATTTCCTGCAAACAGCTTTTTTTATCCAATCCATAGTAATTAACCTTGATAAGATCTGGTGAAAATATTCCCATAACCTCACTTCTTTTCATGCTTTTTATCATTTTCGAACTGTCATTTATTTGCTTGACTTTAAAAAGTCAATTTTTTTTTGTGATGTCTAAGTTGAAACACTAATAATATAAGGAGTTACATTATGCATTATATCAAGATCATAATTGTGCTGGCTTTTTTAATGATGGGATTATATGTTTACTGTGAAAATCAAGTTCCCAGGGAAACTGTTGCTGCAGAATATTCAGGGGGAAAAATATTATATGGTGACATTGAGGACAGAATAGAAAAAATACCCCCGATGTATCAAACGAAATATAGAACCGAAGATGGAATGAACAGTCTGCTGGATATGATGTGCACAGAAGAAGTTTTTTATTTGGAAGCTATGGAACGAAACCTTCAGGATTCGGACAATTTCAGGGAACATTCTGAGATGCAGATTGTATCCCAGCTTAAAAATGAATACAAAAAAGACCTTTTAATAGAAAATATTGTTATCTCAGATGAAGAAAAACAAATTTTCTTCCAGGAACATGCAGAAGATATTTACGCGGGAAGAATTTTTGAAGAAGTTGCAGGCGATGTCGAAAACAGATTGAAAAGTCAGAAAGAACAATCCTTTATTTCGGAAAAATATAATGAACTTTCTGCAAAATATGGAGTAAGTGTCGACCAAACTCTTTTACCCAGAATAGATCTGGAAAATCTGGATAATAACACCAATCTTTTAAACAGCAAACTTATTTCCAGTACAGAGAATTATATTGAAAAAGATGTTAATTATCTGATCCAAATATTTCCCGATCTTTCTCCGCAACAGCAGAAACAGTTAAAGAATCTGAACAGTCTTTCAGATTACATAAATGACATGGCTGAAACCTGGACATTTGCTTATGAAGCAGATCAATTGGGATACCGCGACAGAGAAGATCTGCAGGAAACAATTCAACAGATAAAAAAGAACGTATTATTGAGAAGCATATACAACGTTTTAGTTGTTGATGCTGTTCAGATAACCGATGAAGATCTGATGGATTATTATAATGGTAATATAGACCAATACAGCAGCAAAGCCACCAGAAAGATACAGGTCTTCAGCTTCACTTCCGAAGAGCAGGCTACAAAGATCCTGAAGAAAGCAAAAAAGGCTCTTAAAAAAGACAATAATGATGAATTAAATGAGCTTCTTAATGAAAACTGCACTTATACAAATAATAATGGGATAATTGATAATATCTATAATAATGGAATTATCCCGGGATTCGGTAAAGATGAGATCTTTTCAGGTAAGATATGGGAAGATATCCCTGAAGAAAATTTCGGTATGTTCTCGGATATTTTCATGATCAATAAAGGCGAATTTGTCTTCTTCCGCCTACTGCAGGATAATCCCTCCCAGCCCCAACCTTTTGCTGAAATTAAAGCCAAAATTTCAGCCCAGCTAAACAAGGATCAAACCAGATCTAAGTTCGATGAAGTTACGGCTCAACTGAAAGAGAAGTATGACTTAATTACTTATTACGACAGGCTTTTTGTTGTATTAACTGCGGAAGAGTATTTCAATTTAGCTGAGGAAGCACAGAAGAAAAGACGATATGATGATGCGATATATTATTATGATAAAGTTTTAAAAAATCACAAGAACAATATTGATGATTATAAGGCTTTATTCATGAAAGGTTTTCTCTATGCTGAAGAACTCAATAAAAAAGATCAGGCCATCGAGATATTTAATGAATTATTACAGAATTATCCAGAAAGTGATCTGCATGAATCTGCTCGTTTCATGATCGATGAATTGCAAGGAAAAAGCAATATCATTGAATCTTTCGAAATTGAGGAAGAAACTGGGGAAAAATCAGAAGAATAAGAACTGGAGGTTTTTATGTTCTATAAAGGTGATAAACTTAAAGAAGTTTTTTTAAAGGCGAAAAAGGAAAGATTTGGAATCATTGCTTCCAATGTTGTTTTTGACAGCGCCATCAGAGGGATAATTCAGGGCTACGAAGCTCAAAAGTCAGATGGACTGCTGCAGATGAGTTCAGGTGCGGTAAAATTTGCTGCCGGCAATACAAAAGACATGGAAACAGGTGCAAGATTGATCTCTTCCATTGTCCAGATTATCAGTTCACAGTATAAAAATTCTGGTGTTGGGCTCCACATAGATCACGCAACTCCCAATTATTTTGATTTCGTGGTCTATTGTATTGAAAACGGTCTTGTCTCTTCGGTTATGATAGATGCTTCCAAAGAAGATTTTGCTGAAAATGTGAGAATATCTTCTGAAGTAGTTAGCATCGCACATAAACATGGAGTTCTGGTCGAGGGTGAAATAGGATATATAAAAGGATCAGAAGACGAGATAGTTTCTGATACAGAATTATACACAAAACCGGAAGAAGCCCTGGAATATGTGAAAAAGACCAGAGTTGATCTGTTTGCCGCTTCTGTTGGAACTAATCATGGAGTTACAAAGGGTGCTGAAGTCACTCTGAAACTTGATATAATTAAAAATATTGATGACCTGCTCATTTCCAATAATGTTGAAACTGGTATTGTTCTGCATGGAGCGTCCGGTTTGACCAGACAGCAACAACAGGATGCCATAAAAAACGGAGTTGTCAAAATCAATAAAGACACCCATTACCAGATGGAGATGGCCAGTGCAGTACAGAGTTATTGGGAAAAAGAAAAAGATTCAATTGTAAGACCTGTCAATGTTTCTGATAAAGATTATTTCCCTGATAAATCAAGATTCGATCCAAGAAAATGGATGGTGAAGAGCGAAGCTGCTATGCAGAAAGCTGTTGAAGAACTGGTTCAGATAAGTGGTAGCGCAAATAATTCAATAATGCTTTAGGAGGAAATATGAAAAATATAGCAATCAATGGATTCGGCCGCATCGGTAGACTTGCTTTGCGGGTAATTTTAGATAAATATCCTGATATGAATGTTGTCGCAATTAATGACCTGACCGATTCTAAAACCTTGGCGCATCTGTTTAAAAATGACAGTGTTCACGGCCATTTTAAAGGTTCTGTTAACACTGAGGATGAATTCCTTGTGATCAATGGCAAAAGGATCAGAATCCTGGCAGAAAGAGATCCGGAGAAACTACCGTGGCAGGAAATGAATGTAAGCTATGTTCTGGAATGTACTGGTATTTTCAGAAGTAAGGAATTGGCCAGCAAACATCTTACTGCAGGAGCTGAAAAGGTTATCCTTTCCGTACCGGCAAAAGATAAGATCGATGCTACTATTGTGCTGGGAGTAAATGATTCAGAACTTAAGCCAGAGCATCAGATTATCTCCAATGCTTCCTGCACAACAAATTGCCTGGCTCCGGTCTGTAAAGTATTGAATGATAATTTTGGAATAATTGAAGGGATAATGACCACGATCCACTCATATACTAATGATCAGAGAATTCTTGATCTCCCTCACTCAGACTTGCGCAGGGCACGGGCAGCAGCCTTGAATATGATCCCAACTACCACAGGAGCTGCAAAAGCAATAGGCCTGGTAATTCCGGAATTAGATGGTAAACTTGATGGAGTGGCAGTTAGAGTGCCAACTCCGAATGGATCTCTTGTTGACCTCACACTTACTCTCAAGGAAGTTGTTTCTGTGGATGAGATTAATGAAGCAATTAAAGTAGCTGCTGAAGGAGACATGAAGGGAATTCTGGAATATTCTGAAGAGCCTCTGGTCTCAACTGATATTATCGGGAATCCACACTCTTCAATTTTCGATTCAGGAATGACTTCAGTAAAAGGCAAACTCATTAAGATCTTCAGCTGGTACGACAATGAATTCGGTTATTCGAACAGACTTGTCGATCTTTTGCATAAAGTAATGAATATATAATTTTTCTTACTGAAAATATTTCTTATAATTACCGTTTAAAGGCGCATAACCGTGCGCCTTTTTTTATTCTTCATTTTAGCTTTCCCAAAAAACAAACCGGATAACTGCCAAACTTGTTTACACTCTTTTCATGTTGAGTGTAAAAGTATTTGACAAAAATAATGAATAACTGTTTTTTCAGGAATCATAATTTTCTAAATAAACAAGGAGGTTAATTTATGAAAAAATCGTTAATTATTTTCGTTCTGGTGGTCTTCTCATCTAGTCTGCTTTTAGCAGAAATCACAGCACAGAGCACAAACGCAGTAGTGGTTAATGATCTGACAAAATTTCAGACTAGAGATTTACTCTATGATCAGGTCTCAAATCCCGCATCTGAAGGTGGCATAACCGCTCAGGATTTTGAGGATGCCTATAATGCTTATGATGCTGAAGGTGCAGATGAATTTTCTGTCCCAGCTGATGGATGGACAATTAACCAGGTAATGATTCTGGGTTCATATTCAACTACTGGACCATGCGATCTCGCTAATGTCCGTTTTTATGCTGATGATGCTGGAATGCCTGGTGATATGTTATTCGAATATCTGGCAGTTGCCGCAAATCCTGATGCTGTTGGTAACCTTGATATAACAATACCCAATTCCTATTTAGCAGAAGGGACTTACTGGGTATCTGTTCAGGGTAAACAAGATTTTGGTACTGCAGGACAATGGTATTGGAGTAAGCAGGAATCTCCAACCATAGGCGAGATGTTCTACTGGCGTAACCCGGGAGATGGTTTTGCAAGCGGAAACACCGATTGGGTTCCGGCAACAACTCAATACCCAGACTCAACTTATGATGATTTTAATTTAAGTTTTTCTCTGTATGGAACAGTTGGCGGAAGCAGTGCTTCAGATTATGTATTCGAAGATTTTGAAAGTGGTACTTTTCCACCTACAGGCTGGACTGAATATCAGTTGATCGATCCTGCTGGTTGGATTTTAACAGATGCTGATGCATATTCACCCACAAATTGCGTTTATCATAATGATGACAATGTTGATACCGGCATTGAAGACTGGCTAATCACTCCAGTCATAAACTTTGATGTCGCTAACATGCTTACCTTCTATGAAACCAATACTTATGTTCCTTCCTGGTATGTTCACCATGGTGTCTGGGTTTCTACAGGCAGTGGTAATCCAGCGGATGGTGATTTCGTATTAGTAAGCGAGTTCGATCAGACAGCAGCAGACTGGACTCAGGCAATGGTTGATCTGGGCGCATACAGCGGTGAAGGATATATTGGTTTCAAATATACCGGAGACTATGCCTCAGAATGGTATGTAGATGATATTGAAGTTTTTGAAGCAACAAGCGGTACCATCAGTGGAATGGTAACAGATGTTGATACTGCAACCGGAATTGAAGGTGCAGTTGTAACAGCTGGTTCTTTCACAGCAACTTCTGGTGCTGACGGTTCTTATACTATTGAAAATGTATTAGCAGGTACCTATACTGTAACATGTATGGCTGTTGATTACTTCTCTGACAGTGTGGCAGATGTTGCAGTCGCTTCCGGAGATATGATAGTTGTTGATTTTGCTTTGGAAGAACTTGATGGTGACACAATTGATGATCCAATTTATGTAGATTTTGTAGGCACCAGTTATTTCCACTCAGGAACAACAGAGATCTATAATGATGATTACGATACGGGTTCTACAGATGGATGCCCAGATGTCGTTTATGAATTCACAATAGGTTTTGACACAATTGTAGATGTTTCCCTTTTAGGTTCATCATTTGACACCAAGCTTGGGATTTATGAGGCTGGAGTTGTTCCGGGAACAGGCAATTATCTTTTCTATAATGATGATTATAATGGAAGGGACGTATTTTCTGCTGCTGAAAAGAAACAACAGAACAGAGCTCTACAATCAGCTATTTTCGATATGGAATTAACAGCAGGGACGTATGTCGCCGTTGTTGACGGATACGGTTCTTCAGGAACTAATTTTGGCGATTATCAAATCGCAATAGATTTTGATCCTGTTTCTATTTATGATGTTCAGTATACAGATATTCCTGGTGACGACAACACATATCCTTCACTTATGGTAGGTGAGACAGTTACCGTAACAGGTATCGTTACTGCTACTGATGGCGTAAGTAAGCACTGGATCCAGGATGCTGAAGGTGCCTGGAATGGTGTTTATGTTTATTCCTATGATCTCGACTCTCTGCTTGCTGTTGGTGATGAACTTACTATTACTGCAGAAGTTGCTGAATATTTCGGTTTAACTGAACTGCAGAATGTAACTGAGTCTCACATTAACTCTTCAGGCAACGCTTTACCTGGTCCTGTTCATGTTGCTACAGGTGCTGCAACTGAACCGTATGAAGGTGTTTACGGTCAGTTCCTGGTTGCCTCATGTACTGCTGAAGCTAATACATACGGTGAAGCAATGCTGGATGATGGAACTGGTGACGCTAAAACAGATGACGTGTTTTATGACTTTGAACCTGTTTTAGCCGGAATTTATAATGTAGCCGGTGTATTCACCTATTCCTTTGATGAATATAAACTTCTACCCAGAAGTATGGGTGACATTGAAGACATCACAGATGAACTTCTCTGGCCTCCACTCGATCTCAGTTATGTGATCGATGAAAGCGATATACTTCTGGATTGGGTAGCTCCAACACAATATGGTTGGAATACTTATTATCCAGGACCTCAATACTTCAACAGAGCAGCTCCGGAAAGAGCAACACTGTATGATGTTACAGAATTTGGTTTCTCTTATCCGATAGATCTCAGTAAAGTTTCTCACACATTCTACGATAATGGTGAATGGGGTGAAGATACTGATTTCACGTTTAAAATTTATGCTGCTGATGGAGCTACATTACTTCATGAATCAGCTGTAATGACAGCTATTCATTTTACTGAAATAGTTTATGAATTTGATGCTATTACAATGGATGATAACTTTTATGTAGCCGTTGCACCTGTTGTCTACAATGAAACTACTGGGCAGGGTGCTCCATTCAGCTTAGGTGCCGATACTGGCAATAACCACGGTTATGTTGGTGAACCAGGAGCATGGGAACCAGACCTTGAACATGCAACATCTATTTATATTAATGGCGATGGCGCTCCTTTGAGATATGCTACAAGTTATAATCCTACCAATGGACACAAAGCTAAGAATTTCGAAAATACAACTCTTCTAACTGATGTTCCTGAAAATTATTCATCACAAACTAGAGCATTATTAGGATTCAACGTATACAGAAATGATACTTTATTAAATGATGAATTGATCGCAGACCTATATTATGATGATCTTGGTGTGTCTGAAGGAACCTACACCTACTATGTAACAGCTGTATGGCATATGGGTGAATCAGCAGGTTCTAATGAAGTTACAGCTACTCTTGCTTTCGGTGATCTGGAAGGAACTGTTACTAATTCAGAATCTGGTGAGCCAATTGCAGGTGCTGTTATTACAGCAGGACCTTATGGCGCTTCTACAGATGCTACCGGTTATTATCTGATTGAAGGTATGCTGGTTGGTGATTATAATGTTAATTGCTCTGCTACAACATATAATGCTGCTGATCCTGTTGCCGTAGAAATAACAGACGGTGGTCTTGCAGTAGTAGACTTCGCCCTGATTCCTGGTGGCGGCGGCGACATTTACTTCTTAGACGACTTTGAATCAGGTTCAGGTAACTGGACTCTGGAAGGAACCTGGGCAGTTACAGATGAAGAATCACATTCTCCATCTAACTCACTGCATGACAGTCCTGGCGGCAACTATGCAGCCAATCTTAATATCAGTGCAACTCTGGCCACACCATGGGATCTTTCCGGTGTATTGAATGCTACACTTTCATACTGGTATATGTGTGATATTGAGACAGCATTCGATTATATGTATGCTGAGATCAGCACCGATGGTGAAACCTGGCTTAACCTGGAAACTTATGATATTCAGGACATGACAGAATTCGTACAGGAAGAGATCGCTCTGGGCGGATTTGTTGGAGCCGGTTATGAAACTGTCTGGTTAAGATTCAGACTGGAAACTGATGGTGGTTTTGAAATTAACGGTATGTACATAGATGATGTTCTGGTTACTACT
This sequence comes from Cloacimonadaceae bacterium (SeqCode), assembly GCA_942491655.1. GTDB lineage: Bacteria > Cloacimonadota > Cloacimonadia > Cloacimonadales > TCS61 > SDB. The sequence continues at coordinate 48,623 of CALOBL010000015.1, read as the reverse complement.
TCCATGGAAGATACAGCTGCTCCATTTATTATTCATAATGGACCTGCATTCTATGAAGGAACTGCAGATGATTATGTATTTACTGCAGTGATCAATGATGTATCAGGTATCGCTGAAGCAAACGTAATTTATACTCTTGACGAAGGCGATGCTATTTCTGCTCCTTATACTTCTGTAGATGGTAATGTTTATACCTTTACAATTCCAGCTCAGGATGCCGGTGTACAGGTTGATTATGCTATCGAAGCTACAGATGCTTCTGAAAACAGCAATGTTGGTATGATGGACGGATTTGTTTATATCGCTGGTACACCTTTCATTTATGATAATGGTATAGTTGACTTCTATACTACCATTACGGAAGGAACCGGTGCTGCTGTAAGAATAGATAATCCAGCTGGATTCCAGCTGAACCTGGCTTATGCTCTGATCAGGAACTATACTGACCAGTCCGGACAGGACAATGATGACTTTGAATTCCATGTTTGGGCCGATAATGGTGGAGTACCGGGCGCTGACCTGATCACTCCATTTATAGTTAGTCCTGAAGCAAGTTATACCAATACCAGTGCAATGACTCGTATTGACTTGAGACCTTATGCAGATGACCTGGCAGACATACAGGGTAATTTCTACATTGGTTTCCTTGCTAATACAGGTGGAGAATATGGTGTAGTTCACTGTACTATAACTCAACCTGGTTTCTGGCCTAACTCTTTCGCTTTTGATGGAACAGGCTGGGCAGCACTGGATGGTTTCTCTGACTACCATTTCAGAGCTGTAGCAGAACTTATTCCGACAGCTGTCGGTACAGTTGAAGGTATTGTTACCAGAAGCGATACAGGTGATCCTTTAGAAGGTGCACTTGTTGCTATTGGTGGAGCCTCAGACGAAACTGCTGCTGATGGTTCTTATAGTCTTATTACAGATCCGGGTGAAATGTCTGTAACTGTAACCCTGGATGGCTATAATGTATTTAACGGAACCGTAACAGTTGTACAGGATGATGTGGTTGAATATGACGTTCAACTTTCACCTGCATTCTGGGCACCTGGCAACCTTGCTGCAACATACAACCCGCCAAATCCGAACGTAGTACTGCAGTGGGATGCACCAGCCCCACCAACCGGTGAAACAGTAGAACTGATCTACGATAATGATGTAAGTACAGGAGCCTATAGTTATGAAGGCTACAGTATGGGTACTCAGATGAGTCCTGAACAGTCTTGCCAGATACTCCAGTTGAAGATCCATACATCTGCGGGTTCAGGATTCAATGCAGAAGTCTGGGGCTGGGATACAGCACCGACAGAAGACATGCTTTATCAGGAACTGGTCACAGACGTTGCTACAGATGACTGGAACACCATCGATATTTCAGCTGAAAATCTGATGGTCGATGGAGATTTCATGGTCACATTCGGTTCAATCAACGCTGACACTTACATGAGCTATGATACTAATCTGGATAACGGCAGAAGCTGGGATCATGCCGATACCGGAGGCTGGGCTACATGGGGTGAAGCATATCTGCTTCGTGCAGTAGTACAGTATGGTGACGGCAGAATATCTGAACTTTCTCCAGTTACTGTTGATCCTGTAATTCCTGCTAATAGATCTGGAAGATCCGGTGAAAAGATCTCAATTGATGTAGAAGATCATTTCGTTGGTACAACCAGAGAACTTACGGGTTACAACGTTTACAGAGACGGAATCGTGATCGGAAATCCTTCCGGTACATTCTACCTTGATGCAGCAGTACCAGGTGGACTTCATGAATACTACATTACAGCACTTTATGAAGATCCGACCGGTGAATCATCTCCATCTAATGTAATAGAAGTTGATGTTGTTGATGCTGGTGATCCAATCATCCCGGTAGTTACAGAACTTTCCGGCAACTATCCGAATCCATTCAATCCTGTCACCAAGATCAAATTCGCAGTCAGCGAACCTGGTGTGGTGAACATTGAAATCTACAACATCAAGGGTGAAAAAGTTAAAACTCTTGTTGATGGATTCAGAGAAGCTAATTACTATACTGAAGAGTGGAACGGAACAGACGATAACAACAATACAGTATCTAGTGGTGTATACTTCTACAAGATGAAAGCTGGAAGATATACTTCTACTAAGAAAATGATCCTGATGAAATAATCTTTTCACAGGATAAATCTTGATGAAATAGTTATTAAACTATTGATTTAAGAGTTTAGACAGGCCCTGGTTTTATGATCAGGGCCTGTTTTTTTGATATGTTTCATACAACTAACATGAAAACCATTAAGCCAGACTTTCTCCGGTAACATTCAACTAATTAATAAATCCAATAAAACTGAAAGACTTGCTTTTTAAGAAAATATGCAAGTTACTATTTGATTTAAAACATTTGACAAAATTGGTGAGCAATTATTTTTCAAAAAGCAAACTATAAAAGCAAGGAGGAGTTTATTATGAGAAAATTAATTAGTTTTTTATTCATTTCTGGATTGATCTTCAGTTTAACAGCTGAAACAGATCTTCAGAGCAATCAGGGCCTGGGCAGTCCAATTTCTATTGAAAAAGCTAATTCAACAAGAGATGAAGAGAATATCATTTTCGAAGATGATTTTGAATCAGGACAGGGAGACTGGCAATTTGTTGATGCCACAGCTCCTGACGACTGGGACGAAAACTGGCATCTTTCCACTGTTGGTGCCTGGGAAGGCAATTCCTGGTGGATGGGTGACGAAGAGCTGGGTGGTTATTTGAGCCATAGATATGTTGTGCTTGATACACCTGAACTTACCCTACCGACAGACAGTCCCACTTTAACCTTTAAGGTCGACTGGAATGTGGAAGAATTAGGTGGAACTGGCGACTACAACGGCTGGGACGGCAGTAACGTAAGAATCTCAACTGATGGCGGATCCAGTTGGACTGTTATCAGTGGAACACCCGCTTATAATGGTACTTCCATGTACTGTTTTGGTTATGAATTCCTGGAAGGAGTTAACGTACCGGGCTGGGGCGATGTTTCAAACGGCTGGCTTGATGCTGAATTTGACCTTTCAGCTTATGCCGGGCAGAATGTTAAGATCAGATTTGCCTTTGCTTCTGATCCCGCTGTTGATACTGCAAGTAATCCTGAATTCTATGGAATCAGGGTAGATGATATTAATGTAGCAGACATTTTTTACAGCGATGGTGATGGCGCAGCAGGAGACGATCAGATGATTCCAGGTTATGCCGGTTCCATTTCCGGTAATTACTGGACTCTGGATACAACTAATCCACATAGTGGCGATAATGCAATGCGTTGTACTGTTCACAACAATCTTGATGACGAACTTATCTCTCCTGAGATCGTTCTTCCTGATCTTCCTGAAGTAGAGATTTTTATTGATTACTGGGTTTATTGTGACATGCTCGATTCAGATGGAGATAATGATGTTGATGGTATACTGGAAGACCTATACCATGTTTACGTAAAAGGTGTTGATCAAGTGGCCTGGACTAGACTGCATTATAATTTTAATGGCCCCGATGTGGGTGGAGTTGCTTCTGTATGGACTCTTATCGATCAGGAATATGCGCTGAATACTTTCGGCTGGCAAACAGGTACATGTGATATTTCAAACTGGGCCGGACAGACAGTTCAGATCAAATTTAAAAATCTGACTGATGACAATGATGATGGTGGAGTTGGTACTGGATTATTCATTGATGACTTCAGAGTTTACAATACAATATTTTTAGGCCCTGCACCGGAGAATCTTACAGCTGAAACATTACCCAATAATGATGTGCAATTAACCTGGGATCCATCGGAACTTGGTGGAGAAGAAGGCTGGATAGGCTGGGATAATGGCACATATGCCGGCTCGATCGGTTTAAACGCAGCAGGCGAATGGTATGTTGCCAGCAGATTTACAGCTTCCGATATGATGCCTTACGTAGGTGGTGAGTTGACTACCGTGAAATTCATCCCGGGAACTTCAACTACATCTGATTATTCCGTAAGAGTCTGGACTGGAGCCATGGCATCCGACTTAATGTCAGAAGAAGATATCGTAAATCCAGTTCCAGAAGAATGGAATGAAGTAGACCTAACAACTCCGGTCACAATAGAGTTAGGTGAAGAACTCTGGGTCGGTTATTATATTAACCAGACTGAACCATCTGATCCTGGTGGATATTCTGCAGGATACGATTCAGGTCCATCAGTAGCTGGCTTATACCTCAGTCAAGGTACTGGTTTTTCAGATTACAGTGGTGATTTTAATTATAACTGGCTGCTTCAAGGGTATGTAACAGCTGCAGACGGCACAATCATGGAACTTCCAACAACAAGAACCCGAGAGTTACAGGGATATCACGTATTCCATTCTCCTACTTCTGAAGGACCATACGATCAAATAGCAGAAGTTGAAGTAAGCAATGAGCCGACTTATGTTCATACAGATCCGACTTCGGGTGAATTCAATTATTATGTAGTAACAGCCATTTATGACGGATATGATTCTGCAAATTCCAATGAAGCTACCGCCTATGTTCTGGGTAGCCATGAAGATCTGCTTTACTTTGATGATGGTGGTGCGGAAGACGGATATAATTGTGGACAGGGCAGACATATGGTTGTTCGCTACTCACCAACTTACGATAATGGACCGATCAATGTTAAGCTGGTACAATTCTATGTTGAAACACTGGTACCTGGTACTACCATTTTCAGGATCTTTGATGATAATGGAGATAATGGAATGCCTGGTGCAGCTTTTATCTCTCAATTTGCTATTTCCGGCTCAATAGAAGCAGGCTGGAATACATTGATGATCCCGGAAACCGAGCAGGAAGAATTTTCTGATGGTGATTTTTATGTGGGTATCCTGGAGATCGCCAGTCAGTCACCTATTGGTCTTGACACTGGCAGTTCAGGTAATTCCTATACAGATGCAAGTGGTTCATGGGAAGTTCTGGATGAAGGTAATTTAATGATCAGAGCCATTGTAGAAGATGTTAATGTTGGCACAAATGATAACGATATTCCAGGAAACATAATTACTCTCTCCAATTATCCTAATCCCTTTAATCCTGTTACGAATATCCATTTTTCTCTGCCAGCAGCGGGAAATACTTCCATAAAAGTCTACAACACCAAAGGCCAACTTGTAAAAGTTCTTTTGGATACATATCTGGAAGCTGGGGAAATGAATCTTCTCTGGGATGGTACTGATGCCGAGGGTGACGCAGTTACTTCAGGAATTTATTATTACACCCTGAATAATTCACAAGAGAAGATCACTAAGAAAATGATCCTCTTGAAATAATCGCTAATTTAAAGTAAAGGAAGGTATGAATCTTGCATACCTTCCTTTTTTATAAAAAATTAATTAATAAGGAGTTTTCAATGAAACGGGGGATCTTTTTACTGTTTTTAATTGTTTTCGGCACTATCACACTTCTGGGTGATGTAGTCGCTTTTGATCCGGATAATTATGAATCCAATATAATAATCGCTGCTTTCAGCAAAGACTTTGTCGGAAATAATGACGGCATTCTGGATTATAATATAATTGACGGACTGGTAGTTACTGGGGATCAGAATTTTGATATTCTGGCTGAAACACTTCAGATCGTGGACCTGACAAGATTCATCAGCAGTGTTAGATACAAGGACTGGAATGAAGATGGTGTTTATCTGCAGAATATTTACAGAATTCATTTAAAAAATAACGACAATATTGAAACTGCACTAGATATGTTAGCCAAAAACAGTGACATAATTTATGCAGAATATGAAGGTATCAACCGTATCAGATATACTCCTGATGATCCACAATATCCGCAGCAATGGCATTTACCACAGATTGAATGTCCCAGTGCATGGGATTGGATTACTGGAAGCCATGACGTTATCATTGGGATCGTTGATTCCGGTGTATACTGGACTCACGAAGATCTGATGGACAATATCTGGGTAAATGAAGCTGAATTAAATTCCACAACTTATGGTGGAAATACCATGACCATCAACTGGGAAACTGGCGCAATCTCCGGTGGTAATGGTTATGATGATGACGGGAATGGTGAGGTAGATGATTGTTTAGGCTGGAATCACTATTACAATAATAATCAATCCTACCAGAGTAATCCGGGGAATGATCATGGTACACATGTTGCGGGTTGTGCTGCAGCAGTCGGTGATAATGCAGTTGGAGTTTCCGGTTCATCTTTTACAGCCAGTATCCTGGTATCTACTCACAGAGGTTCAGTTGCAGGCACTACTATATCCAATGGCTATGACGGAATTATCTACTGTGCTGATACTGGTGCAGATATTATAAACTGCAGCTGGGGTGGTCCAGGAAATGCAACAACTGCAAATTATGTTGTGAATTATGCAACAGATGCAGGTGCTCTGGTAGTTGGATCTGCCGGTAATGATACCTGGAGTAATGACGTACACCCTTCGTATCCCAATGACTGTACAAATGCTATGTGTGTTGCAGCAACGGATCAGGCAGATGAGATCGCTTACTTTTCCAACTGGGGTACTGCTATTGATGTTAGTGCACCTGGAGTCAATATCAAATCAACCGTTATCGATGGCTCCGGATATGCTTCTTATCAGGGAACATCGATGTCATCACCCATTGTTTCTGGGCTGGCAGCACTTGTTATGAGTGCACATCCGGAATTATGCGGACTGGAATTAAAAGCCAGAATAGAAATGACTACAGATAATATAAACGATATTAATCCTGATTATGCCGGCTTATTGGGTACGGGTCGCGTGAATGCCTATCAGGCTGCCATGTATGATCTAATTCCTAATCTAACAATTGAGGATTTTCATTTTTATGAGAGTGAAGGTGACGGAGACGGTGAACCAAATCCGGGAGAGATCTGCAATCTTGAACTTAATATCTGGAATAACTGGTTTTCCGGTGGCCTTTGGGCTCAGGCAGACGATGTAACCGTAACAGTAAGTACAACTGAATCGGAAGTTACTTTTTTAGATGGCTCAGAGACTTTCAATGTTCCGGTAATTTACCAGGCAGGATCGCACTGGAATACTGACTCACCCATAATGCTTACTACACCGGAAGACACAAACGTTCAGCTGATCCCTTTAACTGTAATTATTACAGCAAACCCTGAAAGTGAATTCCCTTATATTGTAACTCACGAAATTACAGCTACATTAAGTTACTTTCAAACAGGCTGGCCTTTAAACCTGGGTGGCACGACAAATTCTGCTGCCGCTTTAGCAGACATAGATGAGGATGGTCAGAAAGAGACAATTTTTGCTGATTTCAATGGCATGCTGCATGTATTAAATCCTGATGCTTCAGAAGATGCACCTTTCCCACTTGATCTGGGCGGAATATTCAGTGCAGCGGCAGCAATAGCTGACATTGATGGTGATGGCAATCTTGAGATCGTAGCAGCTAATGAAGGCGGCAACATTTTTGCTATTGATAACACAGGAAATGTAATTTTTTCTTATGCCACTGGAAGTCAGATTAAAGGCAACCCCATGATCGTGGATGTAAATGGAGATGGTGCACTGGAGATCGTAGCATTTACCTTTGTACCGAATGCTCAGGTATATGTGCTCAACCATGATGGTACAGATTTCACTAACTTCCCGGCAACACTTAGTTCAACCGGGATCTTATCTTCTCCGGCAGCGGCAGATCTGGATGGTGATGGCAACCTGGAACTGTTAGCTTCCTCCATATCCGGTAGCTTGTATGCAATTTCCTCGGCTACAGGAAACAATATAGCCGGCTGGCCGGTGGATGTTGGCTCCAATACTTATCAGGGCCCGACTATTGCAAATATTGATGCAGATGATGAACCAGAAGTGATCGTTGGCATTTCCAATGGAAACCTGATGGCTTTCAATCATGATGGCAGTAATATATTTATACGCGATCTGGGTTGTATCATCAAAGGTGGTATTGTTGTTGCAGATATTGATGTAGATGGTAACAATGATATCATTCTGGTTTCAAATTCCGGGGATGTCTATGTTGTTGATAATACCGGTACCGATATTGGACCTTTCCCGGTTGATGTAGAACAATCTGTTGATTCTACACCGATTATAGCAGACATGGACAACGATGGTACTTTTGAAATTGTTTTCGGTGATAATTTCGGCTATCTTCATTCCTATGATATCTCGGGTTCTGAAACGGTAAACTTCCCTATCGACCTGGATAATTCTCTGAAAGTAAGTCCAGCTATTGCAGACCTTGACGGGGACGGGGATGTAGAGATCGTTTTACCGAACCAGTATGGATATTATGCCATAGACTACAATCATCCAGTTGCTGACGAAGATATCGCCTGGGCAACGTTTAAGGGAAATCTGTGCAGAACTAACAACGCTTATGAAGCCGGTACAGGTTTTTCGGACAATGAAACACCTTCACTGGTCACAAATCTGATCAATAATTATCCGAATCCCTTTAATCCAACTACTAAAATTCATTTCAATCTGAAAGAAGAGGGATTTACTCAGCTGAATATTTATAATCTGAAGGGACAGCTGGTAAGAACTCTTAAAGCAGAACAAATGAATGCCGGCACACATATTATTGAGTGGGATGGCAAAGACGATTCCGGCAGAACGGCAACTACAGGCATCTATTTCTATAAATTACAGACTGCTGATTATTCCGGTACTCGTAAGATGATCATGATGAAATAAATAATTGTCCCATAAACATTGGATCCTTCCGGTTGTGGCTACTTCCGGAAGGATTTTTTTTTGTGAAATCAACTGCAGATAATCAATGAATAGTACTTGACATTTATGGTTACACAAATCTTTTCAAATTTGATTAATGGTAGAATTATGAATATTGGAAAAAATAAACTTGAAGATAATGAAAAGGATTGAAGCTGCCTGCGCAAAAACAGATAGAAACCCAGCGGAGATATTGCTGCTGGCAGTAACAAAAACCCGCTCGATCGAAGAGATCAACCTTGCTCTAAAGGCCGGTATTTCTATAATTGGCGAAAATAAAGTTCAGGAAGCAGAAGCCAAAATACCTTATCTTCAGGAGAATTATAAACAATTTCATTTTATAGGACATTTGCAATCCAATAAAGTAAAGAAGCTTATGCAGTTAAAGCCAGATCTTATTCATTCAATTGATTCCTTTTCCACTTTAAAAAAAATCAATCAGCTGGCCATTGAAAATGGAATAACCGTGAATGTTCTAATCCAGGTGAACACATCAGGTGAAGAAAGTAAATTCGGGATTCAGCCCGATATTACAGAAAGCTTTATTCTTAGGGCAAAAACACTGGCTAATATCAGGATCCTGGGGTTAATGACGATCGGAATGTTCACTTCGGATCAAGCCAAGATCAGAAAGTGCTTTAGAAAACTGCATGAAATCTTTCTTAATATGAAGAAACTGAAACAGGCAAATTGTGAGATGAAATTTTTATCGATGGGTATGTCCGGCGATTATGAGATCGCAATTGAGGAAGGAGCAAATATTCTGCGGATCGGCAGCGCCCTGTTTGGCCCCAGAGTCAATTAAAAGGAATGAATATGCAATCAACCTTGATCATGATATTTCTAGTTTTAGTTTCCTACTTTCTGGGATGCTTTTCCACTGCCAAGCTTCTGGCGAAATATTATAAAAACATTAACATTTACAAAATCGGCACCGGCCATCCGGACACGCTTAATATTTATAATAATATTGATAAAGCGTTAGGTATATTTACAGGAATACTGGATGTAGGAAAGATCTTTTTCTATCTGGCATTTCTTAAGATTATCCTTTTTTCAGCGGAATTAACAGCAATAATACCCGGTCTGAACGAGATCACCACCCAAAACCACCTGCTTGTAATTGGATTTTCCATGATAATTGGCCATTGTTTACCGCTTACACACAAATTTAAAGGTGGAAGAGGAATATTTATTTATATAGGTTTCACATTATTCTTTGCACCCTGGCCCACCATCATTGTCTGTTTCCTGGCCTTCATCCTGGTAATTTTCTTCAACCAGATCAGGTTTTCCCAGTATATGATCGTTATGCTTACACCCTTTGTTAATTTCTTTTTTGCGGGTGGTAGAGATTTCCTGGCAAAAATGTTCCTGGCAGCCATCCTAATGGGTATCATGAATTATTTTGTTTCAAAAAAATTAGGAGAAATATAATGGAAATTATTAAAGTTGATTCCGGAAAATTGCTGAATAAATTCATCAAGTTTCCCTTTAAACTATACAAAAATGATCCCAATTGGGTCGCCCCGTTGATAATGGATCAGAAGAACTTCTTCAATAAAAAGAAAAATCCCTATTTCGAGCATTCGGAAGTTCAGCTTTTTCTGGCAATTGAGAATAATAAAATTATCGGCAGAATTTCTGCTCACACTAACACACAACACAATAAAGTCCATCATGATAAAGTAGGTTTTTTCGGATTTTTTGAATGTATTGATGACCAGAAAACAGCGGATACCTTATTCGATTCGGCCAGAGATTGGCTGAGGGAAAAAGGAATGACAATCATGAGGGGTCCAGCCAATTTTTCCGTTAATGATGAATGCGGATTACTGATAGATGCATTTGATTCACCTCCTATGCTGCTGATGACCTATAATCCTGAATACTATATAAAACTGTACGAAAGCTACGGATTGATGAAAGTCATGGATCTTTATGCCTATCATGTTGACGTTAAACCACCTCCGGAGAGATTGAACAGGCTGGCAAAAAAGATTGAAGCCAGGGGGAACTTCACGATAAGGGCATTATCTTCCAAGAACAGGAAAAAATTACGTTCGGACATTGAGAAGATCTATCATTTATACGAGGAAGCATGGAAAGACAATTGGGGTTATGTCCCCTGTTCTCCCCGGGAATTTGATATGATCGTAGATAAGCTGATGCCAATCATCAGACCTGAATTTGTTTACATTGCAGAAATTGATGAGAAAGCGGTGGGAATGTCCGTAACTCTTCCGGATTATAATTACATTTTACAAAAAATGAGAGGAAGAATATTTCCTTTCGGCTGGCTGAAACTCCTGCTGAATCTAAATAAAATTCCCAACCTGCGAGTTCCCATTATGGGCGTGTTGGATGAATATAAGAACAGGGGTATTGATGTAGTTTTTTACTGCAAATCATTTGAAACAGCTGCAAATCATAAGAATCCCTATAAAGATGCTGAGTTTTCCTGGGTTCTGGAAACCAATGAAATGATGAATAAAATAGCTAAAACACTTACTGCTGATATTTATAAAACCTACAGGATGTATGACATTTCAATAGAAGGTAATTAAATGATAACAATAAAGAGTGTTAAGAACAAACAAGATCTGGTCAGATTTATAAAATTTCCATTCAAACTTTATAAAGATGACCCTTATTGGGTAGCTCCCTTGATTTTCGAACAGAAAAAATATTTCGATCCAGCCAAAAATCCCTATTATGAACATTCGGAAGTACAACTCTTCCTGGCACTGAAGGAAGGTGAAATTGTCGGGCGAATAACTGCTCACACCAACACTCAGCATAATAAATTCCATAATGACAAGATCGGATTTTTTGGTTTTTTTGAATGTACAAATGATCAGGATGCTGCAGATGCATTACTAAGTACAGCTCAGGAGTGGTTGCGAAACAAAGGGTGTGATGCCATGCGGGGTCCCATGAATCTTTCTACTAACCATGAATGCGGTCTGCTGGTTGAGGGTTTTGAATCATCTCCGTTTATTATGATGACCCATAATCCACCTTATTATCTAAAATTGCTGGAGAACTGGGGTATGTCAAAGAGCATGGATCTACTGGCTTATCTGCTTCCCAACAGACCGACTCCGGAAAAACTGCTTCGTCTTACTGAAAGACTGCAGAAAAGAGGAAATTTTATAGTACGCCCTCTTTCGACCAATAAAAAGAAGTTAAGGAAAGACCTGGAAACAGTTTTCACGGTTTATTCCAAAGCCTGGGAAAAGAACTGGGGATTTGTTCCTGCTACCAAAAAAGAGTTTCAGCATGAAATTGATCAGGTAATAGATGTTGTAAGACCGGAGTTCTTTTATTTAGCCTATGTGGAAGGGAAACCAGCAGGTTTTTATGTTGCTTTGCCGGATTATAATCAGGTTCTGATACATCTGAAAGGGAAACTTCTTCCATTTGGATTTATTAAAGCACTGCTTTACAGGAATAAAATTACAGGTTTAAGGATCATCACCATGGGTGTGATTAAAGAATATCAGAAAAGGGGAATCGATACAGTATTTTACACAAAGACCTTTGAAACAGCAAATAATCATAAGCAGCTAAAAATAAAAAATGCTGAACTTTCCTGGGTATTGGAAAATAATGAAATGATGAATAAAATAGCTCTGCATCTAGGCGGAGAGGTACACAAAAGGTACAGGATCCTGGAGAGCAAGATCGATTAACAACATGGTAAGATTATACAAACCGCTTGATATTTTAACATTTGGATACCTTTTAATAAGTACTATATTCCTGTTTATAGGCTGGAACAGACTGGAGAATAGTTTCGATATTTTTTTCGGGAATCTGATAATTACAACGATGATTTTATTACTCTCAAAATATTCCCAAAAAATTAAAAATCCTAGTACCGTTGTATCACTGGTATCCACTGTTTATCTGGGGATTTTTATTTGCATCTGCTACTCAGATGAACCAGATTCTCTGGCATGGGTACTGGGATCTTCATATACACAAAATTGAACAAGCCATTTTCGGCTATCAACCTGCATTAGAATGGGGAACCAGATTCAGCAGTTATTTTTTACAGGAATTCTTTCATTTCTGGTATTTAAGTTTTTACCTGATGATAGTGGGTCTTGGCCTGCTTTTCTACTTCAAAAACAGAGATAATTTTTACAGGTACTTTTTTATAATCTCTTTTGTTTTTTACAGTTGCTATATAATTTACTATTTTATTCCGGTCGTTGGAGGCCGGTTCTGGGATATAACTCTGACCTTATCCAGAGAATATCGTTATGGTTTATTCACCCGGATAATGGCATTAGTTTATAATAATACTACTCATTGGGGTGGAGCGATACCAAGCTCCCATGTTGCAGTGGCAACGGCAGTTACTGTGGCTTCATTTCAGTATCACAAACTGCTGGGATGGTTCATGATTCTGGCAACAATACTACTGAGTATTTCAACGGTATATTGTCATTATCATTATTTCATAGATACTCCTGTCGGAATATTCTGCGGTATAGCATTTTATTTCCTGGGCAGGAAAATTTACAGTAATTTGGAGATTTATGTTTAGTCTTTCTTTTCTCAATTCAGGAATATTATTTCTTGCATCAGCTATTCTGATCCCGATCTTAATATATTTATTTGCCAAGAAGAAACCAAAGAAGATCATCTTCAGTTCGATCAAGTTTATAAAATTAAGCCAGAAACAGCAGAGGAAGAAAATTAATCTTAAAAATATTCTGCTGCTTATTATCCGCATCCTGATCATTCTGTTTACTGTTCTGGCCATTTCAAGACCTTCAATCCGGTCTCCCTATCTTTCCAGGGGAACATCTCATCCCAGGACTGCTATTGCAGTGATTATAGATAATTCCTACAGCATGGATTATCTGGTAGACACAAGGACCCAGTTGGAGATTGCTAAGGAAACAGCCGGTGAAATAAATGAGATCCTTTCTGAGAATGACATAACCATAGTTCTGACACTGAATAAAAGCTGGAATGATCTGCAGGGAGGTCTCAGATATGGAAAACTTCCGTTGGATCTGATTCAGGGAATTGAGATCTCTGCGGTTATAACACCTCTGCAGGAAGTCATAGAATTGGCAGCAGAGAAGCTGCAGGAGAGTCATCTTCCCAACCAGGAAATCTATGTATTAACCGATCTGCAGAAACAACCGCTTCCAGAGAAAATGGAAATTCCTACCTTTCTGATCGCTTCCGGGATGGAAGTTGAAAGCAAGGTGAACATAAGTTGTGAAAACTCTTCCGTAGTAAACGAAATTGTCGGCAATAAAAGCCTTCGTAAGATCAGTTTTGAGTTAATGAACCATTCTGAGATCAAGCAGGATGACATCATTGTTGGCCTCACCTTGAACGGCCACAAAGTCGCAGAAAAAGTAATTAATCTGAATCCTGCTCAGAGAAAGACTTCCAGTTTCGAGGTCAGCTTTGATGAAGCAGGATGGTACACAGGCTTTGTAGAATTAAAGAACGAACGCCTTATGTATGATAACCGGAATTACTTCACTTATTTCTATAATCCGGAACCCAGGATAGCTGTTTTAACCGATTTGCCTGAATTGCCGATCTCTTTGTATACAATACTGGAGATCTATGCAGGTAGTTCTGACAACATCAAGCTATTCAACAGGAATGATCTGAATTACACTGATCTGGAGCCTTTTGATAACTACATTGTCTACAACAAACAGTATAAATCCCGCTTATCGCTGCTGACTGATCAATTAAAGCAAAATGGCAAGGGCATCCTGTACATTGCAGACCCTGCTTTAGATGCTCAATGGCAGGAAAAACTTTCCGGCTTATTCCCAGTCTCTTTTCAGGAATTTGTGGACAATAACAAAAAGATCGTCACCACCTTTATAAATCCTTACCATCCGATAACGGCTTTGTTCCGGGATAAGAAAGATATAGAATTCGGCAGAATCTGGTCAGTGAAAGCCGACTCAGATATTCTGATGCAGGCTGGTGACAACCCATTAATCCTGGAAACTGATCGTCAAATACTCTGGCTCTTTGATATAGCTGACCTGCGTAATCCTTTTTTGGTTGATTCTGCCTTTCCTGTCCTTACCTATAACTGTCTTCAATTTATGCTCTCGGATCTGAGTTTGAATGCGACATATGTTACGGGTGACAGATTCAAAATAAATGATAAAGAGATTATTCTTCCTGACGGTAATAAGATCCTTTGGAATCAGGACAGATATTTTGTAAATTCCCCGGGAATTTACTATTTTGACAACAAACCTGTTGCTGTAAATCTGGATTATAAAGAAAGCTCTCTGCAAAGGCTGGAGCTTGAAAAAAATAAAGGCATTAAGATAGTGGATAGAGATTGGGAGAAGGAGATCCTGCAATCAAGATATGGCTTTGAGATCTGGAAATATCTACTTATCTCCGTACTTATTTTATTCATTATTGAAATGCTTATAATTAAAAATGAAGAAAAAAAATAAATGTACAGCAATGCTTTTAAATTGACAATTATGCGGATGATAAAATTTAAATTGAACATTAGATAATGGATAGAGGGTGCTATGGCAAAAGTATTGATCAAAGACATTGTAAAGATTTATGATAATGGATTCGTAGCTGTAAAAAAAGCAAATATCACAGCTGAGGACAAAGAATTTGTAATTTTAGTTGGTCCTTCGGGCTGTGGTAAAACAACTACCCTTAGAATGATCGCAGGCCTGGAAAGTATAACTTCCGGTGAGATCATAATCGGTGATAGGGTTGTTAACGACGTTCCACCCAAAAACAGAGATATTGCCATGGTCTTTCAAAATTATGCTTTATATCCTCACATGACCGTCTACGATAATATGGCTTTTGCTCTGCAGTTAAGAAAAGAAAAGAAAGATGTAATAGATGCCACTGTTAAAGAAGCTGCCGATCTTCTGGAAATAGACCATCTGCTGGATAGAAAACCCAAGCAGCTTTCCGGTGGACAAAGGCAGAGAGTAGCATTGGGCAGAGCTATCGTAAGAAAACCCAAAGTATTCCTTTTTGATGAACCTCTTATCTAATCTTGACGCTAAATTGCGGGTGCAGATGAGAGCGGAGATCATAAAACTTCACAAGAAGCTTGATACAACTATTATCTATGTAACACATGATCAGGTGGAAGCAATGACCATGGCGGACAGGATAGTAGTCATGAAAGATGGAGAGATCCATCAGATCGGAGCTCCGTTGGAGATCTACAATAACCCGATCAACCTGTTTGTTGCCAGCTTCCTGGGCAGTCCGGCAATTAATATCGTCAAAGGAAAACTGATAAAAGAAAAAGAACTAATCTTTACAGACGGGGAACTGAATATCCCGGTCAAATCAAAACCGGAACTGGAGCAGTACATTGATTCAGACATTATCCTGGGGATACGTCCGGAAGATATTTATGATGCTGATTTCGATGCCATGGCAGAATTTCCTCAAAAGATTGAAACTATCTGTGATGTTGTTGAACCGATGGGAAATGAATTCATCGTATTCCTGGAAACAAACAAATCTAAATTTGTTGCTCGCTTCGATCCTAAACGTCTGCCAAAACGTGATGAAAAGATCACTGTATCCCTGGATATGAATCGAGCTCATTTCTTTGATCCCAAAACAGAATTAACTATTTAAATACAGCTATATTTTAAAGAGGGAATTGTTCTAATTCCCTCTTTTTTTTATTTCAGGAATTTTACTTTTTGTGAATTTTGTGTCTGAAATTAGACCGCCAGGACACAGATAATAGTATATTATTATACATTCAACATTAACTAATACTGCATTATAAGAGAGTTTATAAAATCTGTATCTGTTTGGAATCAAACGTGTTTCAAGCTATTGCATGTTTAATAAGATCACGCTTTTCAGATTAATAATTCTGGGTTGCCTGTTTGCACCAGGCCAGATCTTCTGTCTGGATCTGAACCTGCCTGTTTCGGCCAGCCAGAATGCTGCCAACGGTCTTAATATTTTAATTAAGGACCCTTCCAGCAGCTTTAGAAATCCTTCTCTCCTCAACCCTGGGCTATGCTCCTCAACAACAAGCTTATACAGTTTAAAAGGACTTCTTCTACATCATTTATCAATTGCTGGGAACATTAAAAATAATTTCGGGATTTCTACTGGCTGCAGATGGCTGGATCATCCAGCATACAAGGAAATTGCAGCAGCACTGGGATTATCCTATTCAATCGAGAATTTCACAACTGGAATTCAAACCAGATATTTATACAACAAAGTTGAGCAATATCATAAGTTCGGCAGAATATTATTTGACCTTGCTCTCACCTGGTCATCCGGTAATTCTGAATCAACCATCGTTTATAAAAATCTTTTACAGCAGAAAATGCTGGGCGACAGAATCCCTAGCTTCCTGATCTGGGAAACCGGTTTCAAAATATCTGAAAAAATAGAACTTGCTTTGGGGCTGGAAAAACAGCAGCAAGAAGAATTCATATTTAAATTCGGTTCCCGCTGCAACGTACAACAATTCCTGTCTCTGCTGGTCAGCTGCCAGCATGATCCAGCCAGGTTAGGAGCCGGTGTAATTTTACAAATCCGCAGATTGAAGCTAACTTATGGCATTCGAACTCATCAGTATCTCCCCTATACTCATTCAATTTCACTGACCTATGAAATACCCGGCAACTGAGCTATTCCTGATAATTCTGGTTCTGTTTACTCTACCATTGAACACTTCCTGGAATGAAGAAACAGTCTCTGATGAGAACCAAATGAATCCCGTTTTGATCCAGTTTAAAACCGCTCCCCTGAATATTAATACTGCATCTTTCTCCGACCTGCAGCTCCTGCCCTGGCTCAGTGAAGTTCAGATCAAAGATATAATAAGTTATCGCACAACCCGGTTGATTAAAGGCAGAAAGCAGTTAATCAGGCTTGGCATCGATGAATTCACACTGGATGAAATGGAAGATTACATTGTCTTTTCACCTAAGCCTGAAATCAGTTTCCTGAGTGTTGTAAGAGGAGAATTAAAGCGTTCTGAACTTGAACACAGTTCATGCCTGAAATTTTATTCAAAACATATCTTTAGCAGGGGAAGATTGGAAGCCGGTTTCATTACTCAAAAAGATGAGATGGAATCCAATCTTCTGGATTTTTATTCCTATTATATTCAGTTGAAAGATCAGGGCCCCCTAGAGAAGATCATCGTCGGGAAATACCAGCTCTATTATGGGCTCGGCATATTAATGCAGTCAAAACTTGGCAGTGGTAAGAATATCAATGCAGCAGGAAATCTCCTCCGGATCAGAACAACAATTGCTCCTTACAGGAGTGCTTACGAGAGCTGGGCATTGGAAGGATGCAGTGCTCAATTGAAATTCGGTTTTTTAAAGTTTATACCTTTTTTTTCACAGTCTGCTCTTAGTGCTAATCTTGAATCAGGCAAAATAACATCATTCAACGAAACAGGGCTTAATTATGATCTTAAAGAAAAAAATAATGTTAGAGAATCAATCTGGGGTTTATTCACGGAATTGGAATGGAAAAATCACAGTATGAATTTCGGTATGCTGCAGCAGAAATTTGATCATTCTTTTGCGGATGAAGAGAAGAAAAGCAGGACTAGATCAATTGGTTTTTGTCTGGAGCTATGGAAAAATCTCTTTCCCCTGAAAACAGAACTGGTCTGGTCCAATGGCTGTACAGGAATTCTGAGCTCATTTAGTTTCGTAACAAAGAGTATCAGACAGCAAGTAATTTTCCGTAAATATGCTAAAGATCTCCCAGCCTGGCATGGTAATCCCTTTTCAGCCAGAAGCAATTTTCCCAATGAAGAAGGCTTCTATTACGGGATTACTGCTTCTTCCTTCGCAGGATTAAAATTAAATTTCTATATGGATATCTGGAGATTACCTGAAACTTCTTATCTGGAAAAAATGCCTGTGACCGGTAATGAAATTATGCTGAAATGCAGCTGTGAAGCTTCCTGATAAAGAATTTTTTAAGTGGTCAGGTAAGATTCAGAAACAAAGAGAAGTATATTACACTTGAAGAAGGCAGGATAAGAGATCTCAGGCAAACCGTTATGCGTTTCGACTGGGATAAAATTATAGGAAAAATAAGGTTAAGATCTCGTCTGGAATTTGTCTCTGACTATCTTCATCAGGAAAATTTATATGAAAATGGGGCGCTCTTTTCACAGCTGATAAAATACCAGGATGATAAACTGAAATGTGTATTCCAGCTAGCTTGTTTCGATACCGAGATTCTGGAATACCTTTATGAATATGATGTGGACGGGGCAATGTGCAGCGCTGTTCTTTCCGGCAACGATATATATTACAATCTATTACTTAGTGTAGCGTTTCTAAAAAAAATTAAAGTCCAGAGCAAAATCAGCGGCTGGTTACAGGAAAATGACAAAATGAAAATCTCGCTGCAGATTTCAACCAGCCTTTAATCCTGAGGTTTTACAAACAGTTCAGGATGCAGTTTCTGAAGTTCATTTTTATAATGAATATCCAGGATCGCCATATGCAGAGTCTTTACCTGTGAAAGCTGATCAACCGTAATACTTCTGGCTACTCTTAAATTAGCTCCCCTCAGATTGGCATTTTTCAGATTGGCCTTATATAGGTCTGCACCCTCCAGATCTGTGTCTCTCAAATCAGCATTCTGCAAATTGGCATACCCCAGCCTGGTTCCCTTCATTGTTGAGAAACGCAAGTGAGTGTTACTGAGGTTGGATTCCGTCATGCTTGCCCCGTTAAAATTAGTGCTTTCAAGAGAACTGCCATCCAGATCAATCTTAAAAAGTTCAGATTTTTCCAGGTTTAAAGCCTTGATCCTGATATTCTTTAAATAACAAAAGGAGAGATCGATACTGGCAACTTTTAGTTTGTTCAGTCTTTTAACATTACCCAGTATTTTATGTGCTGCTTCTTCCGATTCCCAGTTTCTGAAATCATCGATCTCATCCTGATAATGCTGGATCATCTGCCGCTTCTGACCGCGTTTTATCAGCCAGGTGGAAAGTACACCGATCACGATAAGATCAAAGATCATGCCATGTGCTTCCAGCAGGATATTTTCCAGATAGACCTGATCTGAATATTTTCCTCTTAAATAAGTAGGAAGTATAATGAGCAGAGCTGCCAGAATTAGAATAAATACAGCAATCAATACTTCATTAGTAATGAATTTTTCAAAGATACTCTTCATGATTCAACCCTTTAATCTGCTCTATCAGGGACTTATTTTTTTCCCTCTGCCATTATCATTGCCGGGAGAGCTGTTATAAACTTCAATTACGTTATAAATAACGGTAATGAATTCTTTGCTGAATTCACCATGAAAATAGCTGTGTACAAGGTTAACGTATTTAATAACATTTTTCTCATAATCTGTCAGATCGGGATTATCGGGATGTAATAGATAGGAAATAGTTTTCAGTTTAAAAGTAGGAATATCAAGGAAAACGATTACAGAAACAGGCTCCGCCATCTGGTTTACAAAGGATTGAGTATTTTTTTCAGGAACCGAGTATAGTTCCAGTGAAACCTGTTTGGTCATATCAAATAGAGAATCACCCTTTACATACATGTCATTCAAGATCTGGAGTTTTTCCGGGAAACCAGTAGAAATGGTGCTTTCCAGCAATTCTATTGTCTCTTTCAGTTTTTCTTTTTTGGGAAGAAAGCCGCATCCTTTCACTGCATTGTTCAGTTTGAAAGCGGAATCTTCTCTTTTGTATCCGTAAGTAGCCACCATACCGTTATGTGGCCCGGCCAGTCCCGGCATAACTCCGGTTGAAATGTTTTCAATTGTTTCAATTCTCTTTTCAAAGTCCCAATTAAAGAAAATCTCAGGAAATTCAGTCAGCTGATATTCCTGCCACACTCCCTCTACCTTTGCTCTGATCAGGTCATTGTCCAATTGAGAAGCATCAACGTTGGTATGAACAAAAAAACCATCCTGCCAGAATTCCGAACCATTCCCTTCATACTTTATTTGTGCTGATAATCCAGTTAAACTGAACATAACCATAAACAATAGTGATACTACTCTTTTCATAGTTACCTCTTCTATAAATATTTTAATATTTCTTCATCTCTAACGCTGGCATAAAGCTCAATATATTGTTTAACGGGACTGAAATTAATCTTGGTGAGTAAGACTTCTTCGATTTGAAAGATACCTGCTGACTGGCTCATTTTGACTGTTATGTTAACTGGTTTTTCGTCACCCTTAGTAATTTCTACCTTCTGGATTGCTGAAGCTGAGTATCTATGTA
The DNA here is from genome assembly GCA_942491655.1 of Cloacimonadaceae bacterium (SeqCode). Taxonomy (GTDB): domain Bacteria; phylum Cloacimonadota; class Cloacimonadia; order Cloacimonadales; family TCS61; genus SDB. Next base: position 27,609 of record CALOBL010000015.1, on the reverse strand, counting down.
TGTCACCGATCTTGGATTTCTCTTTCAGCAGGGTTGGGATTCTGGCTCTGCCATATTCCAGATCACAGCCATCGCCAACTAGAACCAGACCCGCTTCCAGACTTGTGATAGGCTGAGTTGCCATATGACCAAAGATACATTCAACGATAATGGAGCGCAGGATAAAGGTCTTCTCAAGTTCTTCAGCAAAGAATTTCTGCAAAATTCGGTTTATAATAGGAAGCGCTAACTGGACACTGAGAAATTCATGATTTGACCTTGAAACTGTCATACCAACATCATGCAGCAATGAAGCGATCAGGATAACGATCTTACTTTCTTCAATACTGCCATTACCTTCCTTCACAAGATTAGATTTTATCCCAGCCTTATCCAGTAGTTCGAATAATTTCAAAGCATTTAAAGCTGCTTTTCTCATGTGGACCGGACCATGATCATTAAATCCCATTCTTTTAATGGAAAGGATATTCGCATAATCCTGCAGGGTCTGAATTTCAAGATCAGCGAACATATAGTCTGCAACTTGAAGCGGCAATCCACTCAGTTTTTTTCTAATTTGATTTTCCAGTTGCATTTCTTTCACAGATTTCTTCATAAATACCTCAATATAATTTCTAATTGTGCAAAAAAAAATAAATTCTGTCCATTCGGAAACATACTTACAAACAGTTCTAAATTCTGCAATAAAATTAACTTAAAAAAAAAGACTTTTTTTGATAATAAAAATTATTGACACTCAAACCACCCCTTTTTAGTTTGGCGCTCGTTCTTTAAACAGGGTCCAGTAACTCAGTGGTAGAGTATCTGCCTTTTAAGCAGAGAGTCGATGGTTCGAGTCCATCCTGGATCACCAGATATAAATATGATTATATAGATGTCCCGTTCGTCTAGTGGTTAGGACTCAGGATTTTCATTCCTGCAACAGGGGTTCGACTCCCCTACGGGATGCCAATATTTAAAGCTGCTCCATTCAGGGGCAGCTTTTTTTTGTTTTATGAATCCACCTGATACAAATGGTTTTTCTGCTTTTAAAACCTGATTGACAGAAAAGTTGTTAAAAATTTTATGTATAGACTTGGGGTATTATGAAAAAGATTATATTTTTTTTATTCAGCAGTATAGTTTTATTGTCCTGTCAGGAAAAACTACCTGTCTTTCCTGCTCAGGATGCTTTCAGGTACTTAACCGATCAATGTGAAATGGGTCCTCGCTTTCCCGGCTCTACCGAGATCGAATTATGCCGGGAATATATAATATCAGGACTTCAGACCACCGGTGCAATTATCGAAGAGCAGGAATTTGAAGCTGAACTCCAGGGAAGTACTTACGAAGGCGTTAATATTGTTGCAGCATTTTATCCCGCCATGAGCCGCCGAATACTAATTGGTGCCCATTATGACACACGGCCCTGGGCTGACAAAGAGGATGACCCTGCTCTTCACGACCAGCCGATAATTGGTGCTAATGATGCTGCTTCCGGTGTTGCTGTGCTTTTAGCTTTGGCAGAAGTTCTGACTGAACAATCTCCTCCCCAGTTTGGCATAGATCTTGTATTTTTTGATCTGGAAGACATGGGAGATTATGGAATGAATGAAACCTGGTGCCTGGGTTCAAGTTATTTTGTCGATAATTTTAAAGGCGAGAGGCCAGAGAAGGTGATAATAATAGACATGATCGGAGAGAAAGATGCTGAGTTTCCGATTGAATTCTATTCCTACAAAAATTCTCCTACCCTGGTTAAAGAGATCTGGCAAAAGGCAGATGAATTAGGTTTTGATCAGTTCCAGCATAAAATAGGTGCATATGTGTATGATGATCATTTCCCTTTTCTAAAAGCAGGATTTAATGCAATTGATATAATTGATTTTGATTATCCCTACTGGCATACATTAGAAGATACTCAAGATAAGTGTTCTTCCGAATCTTTGCATGCCGTAGGTCAAACTCTGATTGAGGTTATATATTCTCAAAAATGAAAAATCCATTTATGAATCTCCTTACTGCTGAAGAACAGAAAGTTATCTTCTTTGTTCTGGTGTTTGCCTTCATCGGTATAACAGTAAAATATACTGGCCTTGCTGCTGGCAATGAAACTGGAGTAATAGATTCTCTTACAGTTATGGAAGACGTTGAGATCAAGTTTGATCTTAATACTGTATCGGCTGAAGAGTTAATTTCCATACCTGGTATCGGCAGTAAAAGAGCAGCCGACATTATCAGCTTCAGAGATGAAAACGGATTTGTTTCCAGAAATGACCTTTTGAAGATCAAGGGTATCGGAGAGACTTCCTTAAATAAAATAAAAGACTATTTTTATGCCATGGAAGGTGATTCGGTACTGTTTAAGTCTGCGTTAAGAAGTGAAGAGATCCAGCAAAAAATAGATTTGAACAATGCTTCTATAGAAGACTTGTGCAAACTCAAAGGGATCGGTCCTTCCCGAGCCGAAAAGATCATTGAGATGAGAAATGATCTGGGAGGATTTTCCAGCTTGGACGAACTTCTGAAGGTTAAGGGAATCGGTGAAAAAACGCTGGAGAAGCTTAAACCGGATATTTTTTTAGGAGAATAATATGGGAGATAACATAGTTCCAACTATAACACTGGCAAAGATTTATGAGGCTCAGAATGAGCTGGTAGATGCAGTAAATGTTTATGCCATGCTGAAAACAAAAGAACCTTCTGAAGAAATAGAGAGAAAAATAGAACAACTCACGGATATTATTTTTGAAAATATTACACGTGATTATGATGACAGAATATCTCGTTTATTCAGTCAATCCGAACTACGCCATTTCAGGATAATTCCGGGTGATACAGTTCAGATTTCCAGCAATGAAAGCTCACAGGCTGGGAGCAGACTAGAAATTGATCCTGAGTTTGAGCCAGACAGTGATATAGAGAATGACCCGGACGAGATGTTGACCGATGAAGAAGAAATTTATGACGGCATAACAACCAAAGAACTGGAAGAGATTGAAAAAATCCTGAATAATCAACTATTAGTGACGGAGACAGGAGAAAAAGGAGATGAGTTAAATGAAGAAGTTTCACTACAGGAAGAGAAAGCTAAATTGCTTAAAAAAATTGAACTTATTGAGCAGAAACTTCATCAGCTAAAATTGGCACAATCTGAGATAAACTCCGCAAGTAATACACACAATGGAGCATCAGAATTGGAAATTCCTGAAAATAATGATGATCTTAATAAACTAGATTTTAAAAGATACAACCAAGTGAAAATTGAACCTGAAATAATCCCTCGATCTGATTCTGAAAGTGAGCATAATAGAGATCTCGAGTAAAATTAGATGAAAAAAAAAGAAAAAATAAATTACAATAAATTATGTTTGAAATGCATAAACAATTGCAAACAGACTTCAGATAAAATCCTGCTGGGATGCCCTAATTTTCAATTCAAACCTCAGCAGCTGGAAATCAAATTCACATTTCCTAAAAAAGAAAAATGAGAGTAATCACCGGAAAATTCAAAAAAGCAAATCTGATAACAGTAAAGGGCCGAAATACCAGACCTACAACTGACTTCCTGAAAGAAGTTATGTTTTCAGTTACTGGCAATTGTTCCGGAAAAACCGTATTAGACCTTTTTGCCGGTAGTGGTGCCCTGGGTATAGAAGCTTTAAGTAGAGGAGCTACTCGAAGCGTAATGGTGGATATGTCCATTAATGCGATAAAAGCTATGCGTGCAAATATTTTAAAATTGAGATGTGAAACAGAATGCAGGATCTACAAAAAGAAAGTGTCAGCATTTCTCAATAATGAGGAAACGCAATATGACCTGATCTTTATGGACCCGCCATATAATAAAGATCTAGTAAACCCGGTCATAGAGCTTATTTTCAAGAATAATATTCTTTCCGAAAATGGTAAGATAATCGTTGAGAGATCCAGACAAGAAGAGTTAAATGAAGAATTTCATGATATAATTATCTATGATAAAAGTTATGGAGATAGTGCAGTAACTGTTTTATCGCCAAGTACTGAGGTAGAAAATAATGAAGATTTATAATTCACTGACCAAGAAAAAGGAAGAATTTGTTCCTGTAGAAGCTGGAAAAATTAAAATGTACGTTTGCGGACCTACAGTTTATAATTACTTCCATATAGGAAATGCCAGACCACTCATTTTTTTTGATGCTGTAAAAAAGTTTTTTGAATATACTGGAAATAAGGTTGTTTTAGTAAGAAACATTACTGATATAGATGACAAATTGATCAAACGCTCTATTGAGGAAGAAGTTCCAGTCTCGAAGATTGCAGAAAAATACACCAAAGCTTTTTTTGATGATTGCCGGGCTTTAGAAATTTCACCTGCAGATCACCATCCCAAAGCAACAGAATATATAGATGAAATGATAAAATTCATCAAAGATCTGGAAGATAAGAATTTTGCTTATGAAGTAAATGGAGACGTCTATTTTTCAGTATCCAAATTTAAGGGATATGGAAAGCTTTCTGGAAAAAAACTGCAGGATCTTCAAGCTGGAGCACGTGTGGAAGCTAATCATCAGAAGGAACATCCCGCTGATTTTACGCTTTGGAAAAAGGCAAAACCCGGGGAACCTAAGTGGAGCAGTCCGTGGGGTGATGGACGACCGGGCTGGCATACTGAATGTGTTGTTATGTCCCGCAAATTACTAGGCGATACTTTTGATATCCATGGTGGTGGTATTGATCTGATTTTCCCACATCATGAGAATGAAATTGCCCAGGCTGAAGCATCAACTGGGAAAAAACTTGTACAATTTTGGGTGCACAACGGATATCTAAATATCGAAGGTGAAAAAATGTCGAAAAGTTTGAATAATTTTTTCACCGCCCGAGATATTCTGAAGAAATATGATGCAGAAACAATTCGCTTTTTCTTTCTCTCGAAACATTATAGAAGTCCCATAGATTTTAATGAAGATATCATAAAAGAGTCTAAACAGGCTGTTAAAAATTTTTATAGCTGTTTAAAAAACGTTGATTACCTTTCTTTCAAAGACGAAGATCTCAATGATCCTGATAATGAAAAAAAGGTTACCAGAGAACTATTTATAGAATTTATGAGTAATGATTTTAATACAGCAAAAGCTATTGCGCTGCTATTTGAAATAGCTAGTGTTGTAAGAAATAATAATGAACCATTACCTAGAAGGAAAATCTATTCTCAGTTATTAGTTGAACTTGGAAACGTGTTGGGATTTTTCACAAATTTAGAAGAGAAACTCACAGATAACATAAGCGATATTTCAAATGAACTGATAGGGCTGTTACTGGAATCCCGAGCTGAATTCAAGAATACAAAGAACTGGGCTATGGCAGATCGGATTAGAGACAGACTGGCTGCCTTAAGAATAAAGCTGAAAGACACCCCAGAGGGAACGGTCTGGGAAACAGATTAAATTAAGCCAGAATTCTAATATTTACGAGCCATTAACAAGTTAATGGAAATTCAAGCAATTAATTAGAAAAAACAAGAACAAATAAATTGACATATTATAGCAAAGAAAATTTTTTGACAGTCCGTTGCAAGATGCTCATTATATTTATAAATGTGTGAAAATGATTGACATATAAAAAGGCGTTATTTTTTGTGTCGTGACTTTAAATAGCCGACATGGCTCAACGGTAGAGCACTCGACTTGTAATCGAGCGGTTGTGGGTTCGATTCCTACTGTCGGCACCATTATGCGGAGGGGTTCCCGAGCGGCCAAAGGGAACAGACTGTAAATCTGTCGGTGGATACCTTCGGAGGTTCGAATCCTCCCCCCTCCACCATTTTTTTTTAACGCGGGAGTAGCTCAATTGGTAGAGCATTAGCCTTCCAAGCTAAGGGTTGCGGATTCGAGTTCCGTCTCCCGCTCCATTTTCTCTGCTCATGTAGCTCAGCTGGTAGAGCACATCCTTGGTAAGGATGAGGTCACCGGTTCAAGTCCGGTCATGAGCCCCAGTTTAAGTAAATAAAATAAGTCCGAATAATTTGAGGAGGAATAATGGCTAAGGCAAAATTTGTAAGAAATAAGCCACATGTAAATGTTGGAACAATTGGTCATGTAGACCATGGTAAGACAACCTTAACGGCTGCCATCACACTTTTTTTAAGTAAGCAGAAAGACGGAGCAGCAGAATTTCGTTCATTCGACAGTATCGATAACGCACCAGAAGAGAAAGAGCGTGGAATCACAATAGCTACAGCTCACGTTGAGTATGAAACAGCCAATCGTCACTATGCTCACGTAGACTGTCCGGGTCACGCAGATTATGTAAAGAACATGATCACCGGAGCCGCTCAGATGGACGGAGCAATTCTGGTAGTAAGTGCAGCAGACGGCCCGATGCCACAGACCAGAGAGCATATTCTTCTGGCCCGTCAGGTAGGTGTACCGGCAATGTGTGTATTCCTTAATAAAGCCGACCTGGTAGATGATCCTGAGCTTCTGGAGCTTGTTGAGTTGGAAGTAAGAGAATTATTAAGCGAATATGAATTTCCTGGAGACGAGATTCCGATCGTAACAGGATCAGCTTTAAAAGCATTGAACGGAGAAGAAGAAGGTGAAAGAGCTATCATCGAACTGATGGCAGAAGTAGACAGATATATTCCGCTTCCTGACAGAGACAAAGACAAGCCATTCCTGATGCCGGTGGAAGATGTATTTTCAATTTCCGGTAGAGGAACAGTTGCCACAGGAAGAATCGAACGTGGTGTAGTCAAAGTTGGTGAGAAAGTAGAGATCGTAGGAATTAGAGATACCCGCGAGACTACCTGTACAGGAGTAGAGATGTTCCGTAAGCTTCTGGATCAGGGAGAAGCTGGTGACAATGTAGGAATCCTTCTTCGTGGAGTAGCAAAAGATGATATCGAACGTGGCATGGTACTTGCTAAGCCAAAATCAATCACACCTCACACAAAATTCAGAGGTGAGACCTATATTCTTACCAAAGATGAAGGTGGAAGACATAAACCATTTTTCACTGGTTACAGGCCTCAGTTCTATTTCCGTACAACAGACGTGACCGGAAGTCTTACTTTACCTGAAGGTGTAGAGATGGTAATGCCTGGTGATAATGTAACCATATCAGCAGAACTGATAACTCCGATCGCAATGGAGAAAGGTCTTCGCTTTGCTATCCGTGAAGGTGGAAGAACTATTGGCGCTGGCGTTGTAAGCGCTATTAATGAATAAAAGAATAAAATAAATTAGGATCAGTAATGAGAGAAATAATTATTCTAGCCTGCGAAAAATGCAAGAACAGGAATTATACTACACAGAAAAACAGAAGAACACATCCTGAAAGGGTAACATATAAGAAATACTGCCCTTTTTGCAGAACGCATACTGAACATAAACAGACTAGATAAAAGATTTGTGTAGGTTAGTAGCTCAATTGGTAGAGCACCGGTCTCCAAAACCGGGGGTTGCGGGTTCAAGTCCTGCCTGACCTGCCATTCTTTTTATTAAAAAACAGGAATGAGAGATTATGTTTAAGAGATTTTTCACTTTTTTAAAGAATGTTAGATCAGAGATGGGATATGTATCCTGGCCGTCTAGAGCTGACCTTAAAAGAAGGTACGACTGTAGTTATTATCATGTCGACGATTGTAGCTATATTTTTATCGTTAGTTGATGCGGATTTTTTCATTTTTAATCAGTAACATTTTGTTTTTGAAAGGGATAAGCTTATGAAATGGTATGTCGTTCACACTTATGCTTCTCATGAATTTAAAATCAAAGAAGCAATTGAAAAAGGTATCCAAGAAACAGAGATTGGAAGACAAGATCGGCCAGATTCTGATTCCAACCCAGAAAACGTTTCATATTCGAGATGGGAAAAAAGTAGAACGTGAGAAAAAATTATTCAACAGTTATATAATTATTGAAGCAGAGCTTACTCCTGAAGTTTATTCTTTTATCCTGAATATTCCCTGGTGTAACTCATTTTCTGGGCTGGAAAAAAACCTCAGCCTTTATCTGAAAACGAAGTAAATAAACTTCTTGGTATTGCTGATAGAGATAAAGATTCTGAGAAAGAGAAATTATGAATATATTACCTGGTGATATGGTCAAGATCACAGCCGGTCCTTTCAGTGATTTTGAAGGAATAATCGATAAAATCAGTGAAGATAGAAAAAACTTACTGTTAAAGTTACTGTTTTTGGCAGGATTACACCAGTGGAAGTTCAAATCGATCAAGTAGAAAATATGTAATAAAGAGGTAAAAATGGCAAAACCAAAAGATGTAGAACATGTAGTAAAATTACAATTACCTGCCGGTAAAGCAACACCAGCTCCTCCAGTAGGTCCTGCACTTGGGACAAGCTGGTATTAATATTGGTGAATTCTGTAAAGCTTTCAACGATAAAACAAAAGATTCTCCCGGAATGATTTTTCCGGTTGTAATTTATGTAAACAAAAACAAATCTTATACATTTGAGATAAAAACTCCTCCGGCAGCAGTTCTTATAAAAAAAGAAGCCGGTTTAGCAAAAGGTTCAGGAGTACCAAATCGTGAAAAAGTAGGCAAGATTACAAAAGCGTCTGTAAAAAAGATCGCTGAGATAAAGATGAAAGACCTTAACGCATATAACCTGGAAGGGGCAATGCGTATGATCGAAGGTACTGCAAGAAATATGGGAGTCGAGGTCGTAGAATAATTTAATCGACCAACTGTTTGAGTTTTAATTCTAAACTTGAACAACTTTCATATGTAAAGCAGGAGATTATCGAAAAAGGAGTGTAAATGGCTAGTAAAAGGTACAAACAAGCTCATACGATGATCGACAAAACAAAAAGATATGAGCTCAACGAAGCTCTAGAATTGCTTTTGAAATATCCAAAAGCTAAATTCGATGAAACCGTTGAACTTCATTTTAATCTTGGCGTAGACCCTCGAAAAGCAGATCAACAGATCAGAAATTCCCTAGTATTACCTCACGGGACAGGTCGTGTAAACAGAGTACTTGTCTTTGCTGAGGGAGAGAAAGCCGATGATGCTACCAAAGCCGGAGCCGATTATGTTGGAGTTGATGAGTATGTAGAAAAGATCAATTCTGGCTGGCTTGATTTTGACGTGGTAATTGCCACACCCAATTTAATGGGTAAAATTGGTAGGCTGGGTAAAGTACTTGGTCCACGTGGACTGATGCCCAACCCGAAAGTCGGGACTGTGACAATGGATATCGAAAAAGCTGTAAGTGATTCCAAAGGCGGAAAAATTACCTATCGTGTAGATAAGTTATCCAATCTTCATATGATTGCTGGAAAACTGAGTTTTGAATTGCCAAAGTTAAAAGAAAACATTTTAACAATTATCACAGCAGTTTTAAGAGAAAGACCAGCTGCGTTAAAAGGTGTTTTCATCAAAAGTATTACCGTTACTTCAACAATGGGTCCTGGTATTAAACTTGATGTAACAGCTGCTGACAACTTAGAGTCTAAGAAGTAGGAGGTGAGTTATGGCACAACCTTATAAAATTGAAGAAGTTAAAAGAATCAAAGATCGACTAGAAGATGCAAAATCAATCGTATTGATAGATTACAAAGGTGTTAATATAGAAGAAGTTGATGAACTTCGTAACAGAATGCGTAGATGCAAAAGTAGATTATTTTGTTTCTAAGAACACTTTCATCAAAATCGCACTTAACGATCTTGGGAATCACAGACCTTGACGACACTGGTGGGGTCCTACTGCTGTTGCTGTTGTTCAAAAGAAGATGAAGTAGCTCCAGCCCGTGAACTAGCTAAATTCAAAAAAGAAGTAACAAAAGACAAAGCTTTCCCATCCTTCAAAATGGGACTGGTAACAGGAGACCTTTTCGGACCGGAGCAGCTGGTCAAATTGGCCGCCTTACCTGGTAAGGAAGTTTTAATCTCGATGATACTTCAAGGTTTCAATGCTCCAATGACAGGTTTAGTTGGAGTACTTCAGGGAATCCTGAGGAAATTTGTCTATGCAGTAGATGCTATTGCAAAAGAAAAAACAGAATAAAAGAATAGATGATGGAGGATACAATGGCTGATAAAAAACAACAAGTTATTGATATTATTAAAGAGATGAGTGTAATCGAGTTATCTGAACTTGTAAAAGAACTCGAAGAACTGTTTGGTGTAACAGCAGCAGCTCCAGTTGCAGCAGTAGCAGCAGCTCCAGTTGCAGCAGAAGCAGTAGAAGAAAAAACTGAATTTGATGTAATTTTAACCAATGCAGGAGCCAAGAAAATCCAGGCAATCAAAGTTGTAAGAGCGATCACAAAATTAGGTTTGAAAGAAGCTAAAGAATTAGTTGACACTGCTCCAAAACCAGTTGTTGAAGGTGTTTCAAAAGAAGAAGCAGAATCAATCAAAGCTCAAATTGAAGAATCAGGTGCAACTGCTGAAATCAAATAATTCAATTTTAAACAACGGAAGTGAATATTTCTATTCACTTCCGTTACCTTATTTTTACAACAGTAGATTTTTCTAAAATTTCTATTGTTTTTTTATAATAAAAGGAGTATGAACTCTTGAAATTCAAAAGTTATTCCCGAATAAGCAAAAATGCTTTGAAGAACGGGCTTCCTTCCGTAATGGTACCCAATCTGCTTGCTATGCAAATTGATTCTTTCAATGCATTCCTGCAGAAAGATGTCCATCCCATGAAGCGTGATGACAGAGGGTTACAGCATGTACTTAACTTCAGTTTTCCCTCTTGAAGATCAGAAAGGTATTTATCAGATTAGAATTCATTGATTATATTGTCCTTAAAAGAGAAATATTCAACGGATGAATGTATTGAGAGAAATCTTTCTTATCAGGCTCCGATCAAAGCCAGGATGCGTTTGATCATATTTGATGAGGATATTCTTAAAGAATCAGGTGAAAAAAGGGTTAAAAGCACAATTGAACAAGATGTTTTCCTGGGAGAGATTCCACTGGTTACAGACCGCGGAACTTTCGTTATAAATGGCGCTGAAAGAGTTATTATCAGCCAGCTACACAGATCTCCTGGTATTTTCTTTTCAGAAAATCAGCATCCCAATGGAAAATTACTTCATTCCGCTAAATTGATCCCCGATAACGGATCCTGGTTAGAATTTACCATGGACAGCTATGATGCCATGTTCGTTCTGATCGATAAAAGAAGAAAACTTCCTGCTACTGTGTTATTAAGAGCAGTTGGACTTTCCACAAATAATGACCTGAGGGAACACTTCTACAATAAAGAAACGATCAAAACCAAAGATGCTGAAGAACGTTTTACCTTCTGCGACATTGTTGATCCCGACACGGGCGTTGTTTTACTCGAAGCCGGGGCAGAAATAGGCAAAGAAGAAATTGAGACCATCATTACAGCAGGTATTAAAAAGATCGATATTATTGCGCAGGACAGCGAAATAACCAGAAAAATTCTTGAACATACAATTGGCAAAGATCAGACAACCAATCAGGAAGAAGCTCTGAAAAAGATATATACCTTGATCCGACCGGGTGAGGAACCTACTTATGAAATTGCGGAAGAGCTTTTTAACCGTATGTTCTTTAACGAGAGAAGGTATAACCTGGGCGAAGTTGGCAGGCATAAACTCAACAGCAGACTGAAATTGAAAATTGACCGCTCGGTGCATATTCTTACAAAAGAAGACCTGGTTGCCATAATAGAAACCCTGATCGCAGTATATAAAGATGAAGACCACATAGACGATATAGATCACCTGGCTAACAGAAGGGTAAGAACAGTAGGCGAGTTGCTTTCCGAACAGTATAATATTGGGCTCTCCAGAGTGGCCAGAACCGCTGTGGAAAGAATGTCTATCGCAAATTCAGACGAAGTTACCATCCACGATCTTATCAACAGTAATGCTTTAATAGCTGTGGTACAATCATTCTTTTTAACAGGTCAGCTATCTCAGTTCATGGAACAGATCAATCCACTCAGTGCAATCACACATAAAAGAAGACTTTCTGCATTGGGACCCGGTGGTCTGACCAGGGAAAGAGCAGGCTTTGAAGTTCGTGATGTGCATTATTCTCATTACGGCAGGGTCTGCCCTATCGAAACTCCTGAGGGACCCAACATCGGGTTGATTTCGTCACCGGCCATGTATGCCAGAGTAAATGAACTTGGTTTCCTGGAAACACCTTACATAAAGGTGGAAGACGGTAAGATCACAGATCAGGTTGATTATCTTGATCCTTATGATGAAGAAAATTATACTATTGCACAATCGAATGTAAATTACGATAAAGATCTTAATATGACAGACAAGCTGGTATTAGCCAGAAATAAAGGTGAATTTATTCAGGTTGAACCGATCGATGTACAATATATGGATGTATCACCTCAGCAGATTGTATCTGTTTCTGCTTCACTTATCCCCTTCCTGGAACATGATGATGCTAACAGAGCCCTGATGGGATCTAACATGCAACGACAGGCTGTTCCACTCATTCAGCCGGAAGTTCCATTAATTGGAACCGGTATGGAAAAGATAGTGGCAGAGGACAGTGGTGCTGTAGCGCTGGCTCATTACGATGGTGTAATTAAAAAAGCAACCAGCTCATATATCGATATTGAAAAAACCAATCCTGATGAAGACATCCTTGATATTGGAATTAATAACAGGATCTATTTAAAGAAATTCATGAAATCCAATCAGGAAACTTCCATAAACCAGAGACCGACAGTTAAGGTCGGAGATAAGGTTAATAAGGGAGACATCATATCTGACGGACCGGCAATTTCCGAAGGCAGACTTGCTTTGGGAAGGAACATGGTGGTTGCTTTCATGCCCTGGTATGGTTATAATTTTGAAGATGCTATAATTCTAAGTGAGAAAGTGGCCCGGGAAGATATGCTTACATCTATATATATAGAAGAGCATGAAGTTCTGGTCAGAAATATGAAGAACGGCAAGGAAGAACTTGCTTATGACATCCCGAACGTTCCCACAAAATCATTAAGGAATCTTGATAAAACAGGTATTATCCGCGTTGGATCAGTTGTGAAAGCAGGCGATATAATCGTTGGCAAGATCACTCCCAAGAACGTGGACATAGATCCTTCTCCGGAAGAGAATCTTATGCGGGCCTTATTTGGTGACAGGGCTGGTGATTTCACCAACAGTTCACTTAAATCGAAGCCAGGTATGGAAGGTGTTGTGATCGATGTTAAGGTGTTTTCCAGAATGGAAGATGTTGAGGAATTCGAAGAACAGGACCGTCGTGAATCTTCCTTAAAGAAAATTAAAAAAGAACACCTGGAAAGACTTGATAGAATTGAGGAATACAAGAAGAATAAATTGTCTGAAGCTCTTTTAGGACAAACTTCCAAGAACATTGTTGATTCCAAAACAAACATGTTCTATGTTCCTTCCAATAAAAAGATCACTAAGAACGATCTGAAGAAAATTAATTTCAAAAAACTCAATCTTGAGTATGATCTGGTTGAAGATACTACAACTAATCAGGATATCTATTATAATATTATCCAGAAAGTTAAAACTGCTCAGGAGCAGAGTACAAATATTTATAAAAAGATCCAGGAAAGGCTGAAGCATGGAGACGAGCTTCCTTATGGAGTTCGTAAAATGGTTAAAGTCTATATTGCCAAAAAACGTAAAGTTCAGGTTGGAGATAAGATGGCCGGGCGTCATGGTAATAAAGGTGTTATTTCCAGGATCAGTCCGATCGAAGACATGCCTTTCATGGAAAATGGTGAGACCGTTGACATCATACTCAATCCACTCGGAGTACCATCCCGTATGAATATTGGTCAGATCATGGAGACACATCTGGGCATGGCTGCCAAGATCCTGGGTTTTAATGTTGAAACTCCGGTTTTTGATGGAGCGACCCTGGATGATATCCTGGCTGAAATGAAAAAAGCTAATCTGCCTAAGGACGGCAAGCAGGTTCTGTATGATGGAAAAACGGGTCAACCTTTCAAAGAAAGGGTAACCGTTGGTGTGATGTATATGCTAAAGCTTAATCACCTTGTAGCTGACAAGATGCATGCCCGTTCTACTGGGCCTTACTCACTTATCACGCAGCAGCCTCTGGGCGGAAAAGCTCAGCATGGTGGTCAGCGTCTGGGAGAGATGGAGGTCTGGGCCCTGGAAGCTTATGGAGCTTCCCGGTTACTGGAAGAGATGTTAACGATAAAATCTGATGATGTTGATGGCAGAACCAGTGCATTTAAAGCTATCACCAGCGGACAGAATCCACCTAAACCTGGGATTCCTGAATCGTTCAACGTACTGGTTAGTGAATTGAAATCACTATGCTTCGATGTTGAGTTTCTGGTTGATAAGGAATCGTAAGGGGGCAAATGTGATTAGAGAAATTAAAAGAGATAAAAGAATAGAAAATTACGATAAAGTAAAGATCAAAATCGCTTCTCCCGATACCATCCGAGAATGGTCTTACGGTGAAGTGATAAAACCAGATACGCTTAATTATAGAACTTTGAAACCCGAAAAGGGCGGATTATTCTGTGAAAGGATCTTTGGTCCTGAAAAAGATTATGAATGCAGCTGCGGTAAATACAAGAAAAAGAGATTCCAGAATACTATCTGCGATCGTTGCGGTGTAGAGATCACGACATCCCGCGAGAGAAGACGCAGAATGGGGCATATTGAGTTGGCCGTACCAATAGCACACATCTGGTTTGTGAAAAGCCTGCCAAGTGTGATCGGTACTCTGCTGGATATGCCGGTAAATAAGCTGGAAAGAGTCCTCTATTACGAATCTTTCATGGTTCTAGATCCGGGTGATGGTGATTTTGAGAAGAAAGATCTGATCGATGTTGACGAATATTACGAGATCAGAGACCGGTTGAGCAACAGTTTTGATGCCCGAATGGGAGCTGACGCTATTAAGTTCCTACTGGAAGAGATCAATCTTGAAGATGAATCCATGAACCTTCGTACCATTATTAAAATGGAAACCTCGATCCAGAAAAAACAGAAAGCGATCAAACGACTTAAGGTCGTAGATGCTTTCAGGAAATCTGGAAACCAGGCGGAATGGATGATCATGGAAGTTCTTCCTGTACTCCCCCCTACTCTACGTCCGCTTGTACAACTGGATGGTGGTAGATTTGCAACAGCAGATTTCAACGAGCTCTACCGACGAGTAATAACCAGGAATAATCGTCTGCGCGGTCTAATCGAGATCAATGCTCCGGAAGTTATTTTAAGGAATGAAAAGAGAATGCTGCAGGAAGCGGTAGATGCTCTGATCGATAATTCCAGAAAATCACGACCTGTAAAAGGACGTGGCAATCGACCTTTGAAAGCACTTGCTGACCAGTTAAAGGGTAAAACCGGAAGGTTCCGTCAGAATCTACTGGGAAAACGAGTGGATTATTCCGGACGTTCAGTTATTACAGTAGGACCAAATCTTAAACTGCATCAGTGTGGTTTACCGAAAGAGATGGCTATTGAGTTGTTCAAACCTTTTATAATTGAAAGGCTGGAAAAGCTGGGTGAAGTAGAGAAAGCCAAAACAGCCAAGAAACTTATAGAGAAGCAGAAACCTCAGATCTGGAAGATCCTGGAAGAAGTGATCAAAGATTATCCGATCCTGTTGAACCGTGCACCCACACTGCATAAACATGGTATTCAGGCATTTATGCCTGTTCTTACAGAAGGAAAGGCTATTGAGCTGCATCCCCTGGTCTGTACTCCTTACAACGCCGACTTTGATGGCGACCAGATGGCAGTTCATGTTCCTTTATCTTATGAAGCCCAGATGGAAGCTAGAGTGCTTATGCTTTCCACCAGAAATCTTCTGCTCCCTGCCAGCGGTAAACTTGCCATGGCAGCCAATCAGGACATTGTGCTGGGTATTTACTATTTAACCGTGAACAGGGTAAATGAACCTGCAGAGAAAGATGATTACTGGAAACGTAAATACTTCAGTTCTCCGGAAGAACTTATTCTGATCTATCAGCATAATGAACTTATTCATAACAGAAAAGGTGTAGATAATAAAGTAAGAGACCTGGACATTCACAGCTGGGTTAAAGTATTAATAAATAACAAATTAGTTACAACAACCGTAGGCAGAGTGATCTTCAATAATATTCTTCCGGACAAGGTGCCGTACAAGAATATTACTTTTACAAAGGGAAAACTTAATGATCTGGCAATGGAATGTTTCGATCATGTAGGACAGCATAGAACTGCATTATTCCTTGATGAAATGAAAGATCTCGGATTCAAATATGCTACTAAAGCGGGAATCACTTTCAGTATCAGTGATGTTCTTTCTCCAACTAAAAAAGATGCTATCATCAATAAGACAGAGAAGGAAGTACAGACGATCATTGAAAGTTACCTGAATGGTGAGATTACTGAAACAGAGCGTTACAACAGAATCATTGATAAATGGAAAGTAACTACTGAACTGGTTACAGATGTATTGATGGAGCAGCTGGAATCAGATCAGGATGGATTCAATTCCATAAACATGATGTATATTTCCGGTGCCCGTGGTGGTAAAGACCAGATTAAACAGCTGGGAGCTATGCGTGGTTTGATGGACAAACCTTCCAAGGGAACATCAGACAGTATAGCCGAGGTTATTGAAACCCCGATCAAGTCTAATTTCAAGGAAGGATTGACCGTACTGGAATACTTTATATCTACCCATGGTGCTCGTAAAGGTCTGGCAGATACAGCATTGAAAACTGCTGATGCCGGCTACCTGACCAGGCGTCTGGTGGATGTAGCCCAGAACGCGGTTGTTAACGAAATGGATTGCGGTACAATCGAAGGTATTTCCGTTTCCGCCCTGAAAGAAGGGTTGGAGACTGTAGAACCTTTATCTGAAAGGATCAAAGGGTAGAGCTGCAGCTGAAGATATTATCGATCCTGTAACGGAAAAAATCATTGTGGAAGCAAATTCAGAGATCACTAATGAAATGGCTCTCAGGATCCAGAATCACGGTATCAACAGTGTTAAGATCCGTACAGTACTTACCTGTGAATCTGAAAGAGGTATTTGTGGCAAATGTTACGGACGTAACCTTGCAACCCAGAAACCTGTAACCATTGGTGAGCCGGTGGGTGTGATAGCGGCTCAGAGTATTGGAGAACCTGGAACTCAGCTTACTCTTAGAACTTTCCATATTGGTGGAACAACAAGTACAGATGTTGACCTGGCAGAGGTTGTAGCCAACATAGATGGTGTGGTCAAATTCAACCGTATGAATACAGTTGTTAACCGTAATAAAGAGCTGGTTTCCATCAGTCATATCGGTAGTGTAATTATAGAAAATGAAGAAACTTCCGAATCGGAAGAATATAAAGTTGAATATGCAGCTACAATTTATGTTAAAGATGGTCAGAAAATTGTTAAGAACACTAAACTTTTCAGCTGGGACCACTATAACAATCCACTGATTGCAACTGCCAAAGGTAAACTTAAATTTGAACATTTCATTAAAGATGTAACCTATAAAGAAGAGTTCAATGAGCTTACCGGTTCCCGTGAGATCACGACCATCGAGTCTAAAGACCGTAAGATCCAGGCTCAGTTCAAGATTCTCCAGAAAAGTGGTGAAGAAGAGCTGGTTCCGATTCCTACCGGTTTAAGCGTTGAGATACAAGATGGTGTTTATGTAGATCCGGGTGATGTGCTAGGAAAATCTTCCAGAATAACGGTTAAACAAAGTGATATTACTGGTGGTCTTCCACGAGTTCAAGATCTGTTTGAAGCCCGGGTGCCGAAGGACAAAGCAATCCTGTCTGAAATTGCCGGAATTGTTTCGATCGGTGATCTGACTAAATCAGGCCGTGTAATCTTTATAAAATCTGAAAGTGGAACCGAGAAGAAAATACGTTATTCCTCCAGGTAAGAGAATCATTGTGCATCAGGGCGACCAGGTAGAAAGTGGTGATGCCTTATCCGGCGGTCCGCTTGATCCGCATGATATTCTGAAAGCCAAGGGTATCAATGCTGCTCAGATGCTGATCCTGAATGAAATCCAGGAAGTTTACCGTAAACAGGGTGTAAAGATCGATGACAAGCATATCGGTGTTATCATCCGACAGATGTTTAAGAAACTGAAGATCCTCAATCCGGGACATACCATGTTCCTGGAAGGAGAAATTGCAGATAGAAATCAAGTGATGAAAGAAAACAGTAGAATCGAACAAGAGGGTGGCGAAGGAGCCACATTTGAGCAATTGCTGCTTGGTATTACAAAAGCTTCCTTATTAACAGACAGCTGGTTATCGGCTGCTTCTTTCCAGGAGACCACCAAGGTATTGACCCAGGCCTCCATAGAGGGCAGCGTAGACCATTTGGAAGGGTTGAAGGAAAGTATCATCATCGGTCATAGAATTCCGATCGGTACCGGTACTAAATTCTATAACAACCAGATCAAGAAAGCTGTTGATGAAGGAAATACCATCAGTACTATCATTAAAGATTTTGCTCATACCGAAGAATCAGAAGATCTGGAAGACATCCTTGATTTTTAAATAAAAAAGACGGAGGAAATTGTGCCAACAATTAATCAGTTAGTCAGAAAGGGCAGAAAGCAAATAGAAAAGAAAAAGAAAAACCGTGCCCTTTCCTCATGTCCTCAAAGGCGAGGAGTATGTACCAGGGTTTACACAACAACCCCAAAAAAGCCGAATTCGGCATTGAGAAAAGTAGCCAGGGTCAGATTGACCAATGGTTTTGAAGTGACAGTTTATATTCCGGGTGAAGGTCATAATCTGCAGGAACACAGTATCGTATTAGTACGTGGCGGCAGAGTAAAAGACTTACCAGGTGTTAGATATCATATCGTACGAGGTGCTCTTGATACAGCTGGAGTTGAAAATCGAGTTAACAGCCGTTCCAAATATGGAACCAAGAGACCTAAGAAGTAGGAGGAATTAAATGTCAAGAAGACGTAAAACAATCGAAAGAGAAATATTTCCTGATCCCAAATATAATAGCATCGTCTTAAGCCAGTTCATAAACACAGTAATGAAGCAAGGCAAGAAGAGTATAGCAGAGAAAGTTGTTTACGGTGCTCTTGATCTTATTCATGAGAGAACCAAAGAAGAACCGATGGAAGTTTTCACCCAGGCACTGGAAAACGTAAGACCTTTAATTAAAGTTGTTTCCAGACGTGTGGGTGGTGCCAACTATCAGGTTCCAACTGAAGTAACACCTAAAAATGCTATGGCTCTGGCTTTTCGCTGGATCATTGGTTATTCACGCGGCCGTTCAGAAAAAACCATGACTGAAAGACTTGCTGCCGAATTACTAGCTGCTTACAAAAAAGAAGGTGCAAGTATTAAAAAACGCGAAGACACGCATAAAATGGCCGAAGCCAACAAAGCTTTTGCCCATTTCAGAATATAAGAAATTTAATCATTATGCCAGTTGAACTTTCTGACATTAGAAACATCGGTATAATGGCTCATATTGATGCCGGTAAAACAACTACAACCGAAAGGATGTTGTTCTATACCGGCATCATTCATAAAATGGGCGAGGTTCATGACGGAAATGCCGTGATGGATTGGATGGAGCAGGAACGGGAAAGGGGAATCACCATTACCTCGGCCTGCACAACCTGTTTCTGGAATAAGCATCAGATCAATATTATTGACACGCCCGGCCACGTAGATTTTACTGCAGAAGTTGAGCGTTCTCTCAGGATCCTGGATGGAGCTGTGGGAGTCTTCTGCGCGGTAGGTGGTGTTGAACCTCAATCTGAAACTGTCTGGCATCAGGCAGACCGCTATAATGTTCCCCGTATTGCTTTTGTTAATAAAATGGACCGTTCCGGTGCTGATTTCTTTCATGTGATAGATATGATTCATGACCGACTGACAGTCAATGCCCTGCCAATCCAGATCCCGCTTGGTAAAGAAGATAATTTTGAAGCAGTGATTGATCTGGTAAAAATGCGATCAATTCATTTTGATCAGGCAACTCAAGGTGTGAAATTCCTTTATCACAAGATACCTGATGATTACCAGGAACAGGCTGAGGAAGCCCGGGAAAAGCTGCTGGAGCATTTATCTGAATTCGATGATGTCCTGCTGGAAAAGATCCTGGAAGAAACTGAAATCACCGAAGATGAGATCATCAAAGCTATTCGAAAAGCTGTGATAGAGCATCAATTTGTGCCTGTAATGTGCGGATCTTCTTTGAAAAATACAGGTGTTCAACCTTTGCTGGATGCTATCACGGATTATCTTCCCTCCCCGCTGGATGTTGAACCAGCTACAGGGATCATGAAAGGAAATTCTCAGAAAATAGAGATCGTTCCAGATGAGAATGAAAAATTCTCAGCCCTGGCTTTTAAAGTCCAAATGGATAAATTTGTCGGTAAGGTTATCTACGTTAGAGTATATTCTGGTTCCATTAAAAGAGGTGGGACCGTTCTTAATCATACCAATGATAAGAAGGAAAGGATATCCCGTATTTTGCAGATACATTCCAACAAAAGGAAAGATATCCTGGAGTTGAAAGCAGGTGATATCGGAGCAATTGTGGGTCCAAAATTCCTGCGTACAGGTGACACAATAACCGATCCCGAGCTTGATATACTACTCTCCACCATAACTTTCCCGGATTCCGTTATTTCCACAGCAATAGAGCCCAAGACCAAAGCAGATCAGGATGCACTGGCGGAAGCTTTGAGAAAACTGGAAGAAGAGGATCCAACCTTTAAAGTAACTCAAAACAAAGATACCGGACAGACTTTGATCTCCGGTATGGGTGAACTGCATCTGGAAGTAATCATCGACAGATTGAAGAGAGAATTCAATGTAAATGCCAATGTTGGAAATCCTCAGGTTGCTTATAAAGAGACCATTCAGAAAGCTGTCCGTGTAGAGGGAGAATTTATTCGCGAAATGGGTGGTAAGGGTCATTTTGCAGTAGTGAATCTAAAGTTGATTCCAATGGAATTAGATGATCTTCCTGCCGGGAAAAGAAATATTTTTGTAAATTCCATTACAGATGAGATCATACCTCATGCCTACTGGGATACAATTGCAATCAGTGCTATCAATGCTTTGATGGACGGACCTTTGATGAGCAGTCCAGTAGAACGGGTTAAAGTGGAGCTGGTCGGCGGCAAGTTCAATGAAGTTGATTCCAGTGAAGCAGCATTCGGGATAGCAACATCCATTGCCATCAGCAACGGTTTAAGAAAATCTGATGCAGTTATTATGGAACCCCTGATGCTGGTAAATGTTATCACTCCGGATGAATTTGTGGGTGAGATAATTGGAGATATTAATTCCAAACGCGGCAAGATAGATACGATAAGAGCCAGCGGTATGAAGCAGGAGATCGTAGCAGAGATCCCCATGAGTGAATTATTCGGATATGCCACTCAGCTGCGCTCCATATCACAAGGTAGAGCTGTTCATACAATTGAATTCCTTAGACATGAAAAAACTCCTGCCAATATTCAGGAGAAAATTTTAAAGAAGGTTAGAGGGTATTAATTCCTGACTTATTGAACAGACTTTAACCTTCGAGGCATACCTTGAAGGTTTTTTATTTGTAAATTAAAGGAAGGAAATTTGAAAAGCTGGACGATACTGGAAATTCTGAATTGGACAAAAGAATTCTTCCGTGAAAAACAGATCGAAAATCCCAGGTTGAACGCTGAAATACTAGTTTCCCATGTATTAGATCTGAAAAGACTGGATCTATATCTGAAATTTGATCAGATCGTGACACCAGAGGAAAGAGAAATGATCAAGCAGATGATCATTAGAAGAAGTAAAAATGAACCGCTACAATACATTCTGGGAGAAACGGAATTTTACGACTGCCGGATAAAAGTAAACAAATCTGTTCTCATTCCCCGTCCTGAAACAGAACTTCTGGTAGAAAAGGTGATTGAACATTCAAGCGGAGTAACAAATATTCTGGACATTGGTACTGGATCAGGATGTATAGCAATTGCACTGGCAAAAGAACTAGATAATGTTCAGATTGATGCCGTTGATATTTCTTCTGAAGCGCTGCAGACCGCAAGGGAAAATGCTGAATTAAATGGTGCTGAAGTTAAATTTTTCCAGTCTGATGTATTTTCCAGAATCACAAAAAAAATATGACATAATTGTCTCTAATCCACCATACATTTCCCCGGCAGAATTCACCGGACTTCCTTCCGAAGTTAAAGATTTTGAACCGGGAAACGCTCTTCTGTCAGAGGAGAATGGATTATATTTCTATCGAAAAATACTGAATGAGGTGGAGAAGTACCTGACTGATAACGGTAAGATCTATTTTGAGATCGGTCACGATCAAGCTGAAGAGATCAGGATTATCGCTTTAGAAAGAGGTTTTTCAAAGATTACAGTTTTTCAGGATCTGAATGGTTTCGACCGGATCATGAGGATAGAAAAAAAGCTTGCAGCCAAAACCGTTTAGTTTATGATTGCCCCCATTAATAAAGGTATAATAGATTTATAGGATTTTTTTTAAACCAATACTGGTTTAATATTTCCTGCATAGATCAAGGATTAGTAAATATATCATGGTAAAAATATACTGGTTACTGCGGAACTGGCCCCGGGGAACAGCATGTACATCGAAGACATTTAAACAGTTTGGGGTTCAGTAATGCATTAATATTTCAATATAAAAAAAGTGGCTGGCTGGAAAGTATCGGCCGTGGAGTATTTATACAGCAGGGAGATGAAGTGAACTGGCTGGGTGGTATTTATACATTACAAACTCAAACCCAGTCCAGAATACATCCGGCAGGTAAATCTGCATTACAGCTACTTGGTCTGGCACATTACATACCATTCCAATATCATAATATCTATTTATATGCTACTCCAAAAGACAGAATGCCAGTATGGTTCAAGAGATTGCAGGATGCTGATAAATGTATTTTCCGGGCATCAGATCTATTTTCAGATTATCCAGATGAATTTCTGGTGGAGTATCAGCACAAGAGTTTTTCTGTGAAAATATCTTCGCCCGAATTAGCTGCGTTTGAAATGCTGCATAACCTTCCTCAGAAACAAAGTTTTGATGAGGCATTTAAAATATTCCAGAATTTAACTACTTTACGCTCTAACATTGTGCAGAATTTGTTAGAGAGTTGTAATTCCATAAAAGTGAAAAGGTTATTTCTTTTCTTTGCAGACCAAACAGAACATTTCTGGTACAAGGAATTAAATCTAAAAAATATTGGTCTTGGCCATGGGAAAAGGGAAATAGTAAAGAATGGTATACTTAATAAAAAATATCTAATAACTGTTCCTGAAATGAATGAAAATGATGAAATCCCGGTATTTTGATCAAACAAATTTTTTACTGGAGTTATTTCCCTTTCTTGGAAAAGAAAGAGATTTTGCCTTAAAAGGTGGAAGTGCAATAAATCTTTTTACTCGAAATCTGGAAAGATTATCAGTCGACATCGACCTCAGCTATCTTCCAATAAAAGATAGGCTTAAAAGTCTAGAGGAAATGTCTTCCATGCTGTTACGTTTCGAAGATTACATAAAGCATCGTATTCCAGGGAGCAGTACAAAGCAGAAAGTTATTAAAGGAACAAAGTATATCAGTACATTAGCTGTTTTTGTGGAATATTTTTTTATCAAGATTGAGATAAATCCAGTTTTAAGGGGCTTTGTATTCCCTCCGCAGAACAGAACATTATCTCCTGAGGCTCAGCAATTATTCAAAAAAAATGTACAAGTCCAAACTCTTTCTACACCAGATCTATATGCAGGAAAGATTTGTGCTGCATTGGATCGACAACATCCGCGAGATCTTTTTGATATTAGAATTTTATATCAGAATGAAGGGTTGACCGAAGAAATTCGCAAAGCATTAATCGTATATCTACTAAGCCATCCCAGACCAATCTATGAAATGTTGAATCCCCACCTGATTGACATTGATCATATTTTTGAAACAGAGTTCAGAGGTATGACAAGAATTGAGTTTTCCTTACAGCAGCTAATTGAAACACGAAATAAATTGATCAAAGATATAAACGAAGCTTTAACTGAAAATGAGAAAAATTTCATAATTTCCTTCAAAAAGATGGAACCAAAATGGGATTTATTTGAAGTTGATCACATGAGGAAATTGCCGGCTGTGAGATGGAAATTATACAATCTTTCTCAAATGGATAGAACCAAACATAAAATAGCACTTGATAAATTAGCACAGCATTTAGAAGTGGATATAAAGGAAACTTGATATGGATAAATTCATAATAAACGGCGGAAAAAAGCTGAGCGGAGAAATAAGAGTAAGCGGTTCTAAGAATGCAATTTTGCCTATCATGACAGCAGCTTTGCTGGCCAAAGGAAAATCTGTACTGCACAATGTACCATATCTCAATGACATCAAAATGATGGCACATGTTCTAAGGGTGATAGGGCACGGGTAGATTATGATGATGGCACTCTGGAGATCGACAGCACCCACTGCAGCTATTTCGAAGCGCCCTATGAACTGGTAAGCAAAATGCGGGCTTCAATTTATGTGATGGGTCCACTGCTGGCCAGATTCGGAGAAGCCAAAGTATCATTCCCGGGTGGTTGTGCGATTGGAACAAGACCCGTAGATCTACACTTGATGGCCATGGAGAAACTGGGAGCGGAAATAGAAATTTCGCATGGCTATATTTTATCAAAATGCCAGAGATTGAAAGGCTCCGAGATCGAATTCCCTAAAGTTAGTGTGGGAGCCACAGCAAATGCCCTGATGGCTGCCGTAACAGCAAAGGGAGTCACAACAATAAAAAATGCGGCCTGTGAACCTGAGATCGGTAGCCTGATCGACTTTATGAACAGAATGGGGGCTGAGATCTCCGGTATTGGAAGTGATGTTCTAACGGTAAAAGGTGTAAGCAAGCTTTCCCCTGTAGAAGCTGAGATGATACCTGACAGGATCGAAGCTGGCACCTTCCTGATAGCCGGAGCGATTACGGGAAGCGAGATAACTGTGACAAATTGCCAGCCGGAACATATATCAGCTTTTACAATAGAGTTGGAAAAAACCGGGTGCAAGCTTGATATAGCTGAAAACAGGATCAGGATCATGCCGGGAAAGAAAATTCTTCCTGTTGATATTACTACAGCACCTTACCCCGCCTTCCCAACCGACCTGCAGGCTCAATTTCTGGCTTTAATGACTTTGGCAGAAGGTAAATCAAAAATTACAGATACGGTCTTTCCAGATAGATTCATGCATGTTGCTGAATTGAACAGACTGGATGCAGATATTGCCATGGAAGCCAATACTGCTCTGATAGATGGTGTTAAGAATCTCAGTGGTGCTCAGGTGATGGCAACAGACCTTAGAGCCAGTGCTGCACTTGTTCTGGCCGGACTTGCTGCTCAGGGTGAAACTACCATCTCCAGGATCTATCATATTGACCGTGGTTACGAGAGAATTGAACAAAAATTAACCGGTATCGGCGCTGATATCAAACGAATTAAGGGATAATTTTCCATGAAAATCGCAGTTGCAATGAGTGGTGGTGTAGACAGCTCGGTGGCAGCAGCACTGCTTCTGAAAGAAGGTCATGATGTGTTCGGGATCACCATGAAGCATTATGATAACAAATTGTACGGCTTCAACGATGATGAAGGCATTGAAGCTTCCATACAAGACGCCAAAGCAGTTGCAGTAAAACTTGGTATTGAGCACTTTACGATTGATCTGCAAAAAGATTTCCAGAATATCGTAGAAAGTAATTTCATAGATGAATACCGTTCCGGTCGCACTCCTAATCCCTGCACACTCTGCAATCCTACCATAAAATGGGGGGCACTTCTGGGAAAAGCGTTGGAAATGGGAGCCGATCGGATCGCTTCGGGACATTTTGTAAAACTTTTAGAAAAGGAAGGCCTGTTTGAACTTCATAAGGGATCTGATTCTGCCAAAGATCAATCCTACATGTTATGGGCTCTGGATCAACTACAGTTATCCAAAACTTTATTCCCTGTCAGCCAGCTTAGAAAACAGGAAGTCAGGAATATTGCTGCTGAACTGCAATTACCGGTACACGATAAAGAAGAGAGTCAGGAGATCTGTTTTATAAAGGGTCATTATGAAGAATATCTGAAAGATAAAATTGAACTAAAGCCGGGTGATATTACTCTCCCGGATGGTGCGGTCATTGGTAAACACAGGGGACTTCCGCTTTACACAATTGGTCAGAGAAAAGGGTTGAATACACCCTGGTCTGCCCCGCTTTATGTTCTGAAGCTGGATATCAGCAATAACACTCTAATTGTTACCGATGAACCCGATGATCTGTTGCAGGATAAGTTCATAGTTACCGGTTTAAACTGGATCTCCGGAGATTTTCCCCAACTCGGATCAGCATCTGTACAGATCCGCTATAACAGCAAAGCTGTTCCAGTTAAACATTTTAATCTTCAGCAGAACAAACTGGAGATCACGCTTGAAACGCCATCCCGAGCTATAACTCCCGGTCAATCTGCAGTTTTCTATGATGACAATAAACTGCTGGGCGGCGGAATAATTATATAAGGAAAGTAAATGAGAAAAAAAATACACCTGATCGTAGGAGCTCGACCCAATTTCATGAAAATGGCTCCTCTTTACAAGGAATTCAGTAAATTCCCGGATAAATTTGAAGTAAAACTGATCCATACCGGACAGCATTATGATGAACGGATGAGTAAATTCTTTTTTGATGACCTGATGCTGCCTGAACCTGATGAATATTTAGAGGTCGGCTCAGGATCTCATGGACTGCAGACCGCCAGAATAATGGAAAGATATGAGAAAGTTCTGATAGATGACAAACCAGATCTGGTTATCGTTGCCGGTGACGTGAACAGCACTATCGCCTGTGCTCTTGATGCGGCCAAGCTGCATATCCCTGTTGCTCATCTGGAAGCAGGTCTGCGCAGTTTCGACCGTGCTATGCCGGAAGAGCTTAACCGGCTGATGACAGATGCCATTTCCGATTTTCTGTTGATACCTTCGATAGATGCTGAGGTTAATCTTCTGAAGGAAGGTGTACCACAGGAAAAGATCCATTTTGTCGGGAATATTATGATCGACAGCTTGATCCAATACAGGCAGAAGGCTGAAAAATCAACAATACTAGATAAACTTGATCTGATAAATGACGGTAAGCTCACAGAATTCGTACTGATAACAATGCATCGTCCTTCTAACGTAGATAATGAGAAAAGTCTGCGGATAATTCTGAATACATTTAAACAATTAAGCCGCAACATAAGTCTGGTCTTCCCCATTCATCCCAGAGCGTTAAAAAATATTCGAAATTTCGGATTGGAGAAGGATTTCAGGGCGATCAGGAATTTATATCTGATCGAACCTGTTGGTTATTACGATTTCATGAAACTGCAGATGACAGCAAAATTCCTGCTGACAGATTCCGGCGGAATCCAGGAAGAAACTACTTATTTTGGAATTCCCTGTTTAACTATAAGACCAAATACTGAAAGACCTGTTACCATTACAGAGGGAACAAATGAGCTGGTAGAACTTTCAACGGAGAAAATCCTGAACGAAAGTGAAAAGATCCTTTCTGGTAAATTTAAAAGTGGTAAGATCCCGGAAAAATGGGATGGGCACACTGCAGAAAGAATCGTGAAGCTATTCCTGGAATATTAT
>CALOBL010000014.1:0-19168 GCA_942491655.1 Cloacimonadaceae bacterium (SeqCode) | reverse complement strand
GCATCATCAGCAGGAGCCATGATTACCAGTACACAATCAAGATGCTGACCACCAACAGGAATATCTGTTGTGTATCATCCATTTCCAATTCTTTATAGCCTTCAAATTCGAGGTCGGTAATTTTATCATTTGAAGTAAAATTATTGCTGTATCCGACAACATCTCATTTACTGTAACACCAATTGTGTTAGAGTCAATAACTAACGGGTTGCCATTTTCATCAACAATCACTGCAGTCCACAAAGTGGAATCTGGTAATGGCTCATCTGTTCTGAATCTGAATATCATATTATCTTTGTCATGTGATACTACCATGTCTTCAATAAACAGATGTCCGGCGTAATTTGGATCACCCTGCCAATCGTAAAGCTCATCACTATCTACAGGAATGATTCCTGGATTAGTATTATCAACCCATAAAGTATCGATCACGCTGGTCATTTCTAAGGCTGGAGGAAGATCATATCCACAATCTTCATAACCTTCTGCCAGAGCAAAAGCGGTAACATAAAGTTTGCCAATACTATCCTGCACGATTATCGGCTCATCCATTATATCGTTTGCCAGACCATAGAAATCAATTGTAGTTGGAGAGAAGCTTGTTACCGGGAAAGCAACCGGTCCAGATCTGGTAAAAGCTGCTGAAGCAAAAGCAACTCTTGTCATTGATGTAATTGGTTCTGTATCAATTGCCAGGAACCAGGTAAAGTCTCTGGTGGTTGGTTCAGTAAAAGTATAAGTAAGATCAATCATAACCTGATCTTGTTCGTTATCACGAGCCGGGTTGTCTACAGCATCGTAGGTATGAGTATACCAGCCGGGAGAGAATCTGTCGTCTGATAATACAACCTCAAGATTGTAAGAATCTCCACCTGGCCAAACGGGTTCTTCCGGTCTAATCAAGTTGAAGGAATCGGCCAGAGCTGCTCCAAAGTTAATCTCACCGCCATAATAAGAATCGTATACTCTAACCTGGAAAGCCAGGCCTGGATATGCAGTGTTCAGATATCCAACAGTATATAATGAATCCCAGGCAGCAGTTTCATCTATACCTGCAACATCATAAGAGAAGGTAAGATCAAAGTTTGTAGGATCAAAATCTCCAGGATAGAACACTTGATTCGGAAGCTGACCATTGATTATGTCGGCTCTGGAAGAACCATGAGTAACTATCGGATAAAGATTTTCAACCACAACAGAATCAAGATAAGTAATATCTGCTAAACGAAGATACACCTCAAATACATCAGGAGAATTATAATAGTAATCTTCCCTTAATGTATCAAATGAAGCATCAACATAGAAATTATGATTCCCGTCCAGATCAAAAGCAGCCAATCCAGTATCAGGACATGTGTGTTCAGAAATAATTACCAGGCTGTCCGGAACGGGAGCAGAATAAAGCATATCGATCAATTCGACCTGTGCTCTAACTACTGTTTGTCCGTCCCTGATATTACCTGCATTATCACGTACTTTAGCAGTAATAGTGTAAAGGCCTTCCGGGAACATTAAGTTCCCAATACCGCCTTCCAGTGTAGGCCACCATCTGATATCTTTACCAGCACCTACGGATCCATTTATTTCATTGAACGTACCAAATACAACATCGTCTACTGTAAGATATTCAGTGAAGGTAGTAAGGGCATCACCAAAGTATTGTGCGGTAGTTGGACCAAAGTCATCTTCATCACCCAGGAAGTAACGATATTTAGTAGAATCAGGACCTTCCAGTTCTATCCAGTAGGAAACAGTTTCATCTCTGAGTGGATTATCGTTTTCTTCCCATTGTCTGGTAACATCAAACTGGAAGTAAACAGAATCAACTTCTAATAGAAAATCACCTGTATCAAGACTATCATTATAGTTAGTATCATTGATCCATCTTTCTATCACTGTAACTTCGGTATCATCACTACCGAAGACTGCCAGTTCATTTTCATATTCCGGAGGAGTGTTATCAATTACACCATGTTCAGCATTCAGTAGGAATATTCCCCCTGCATAATCTACATCGGAAGAATCAGCAACGTGTCCTAGAACACCCTCATTATCAGCACCATCCAGCATGCTTACAAGGGTGAAACCATAAGTTCCTTCCGGAGCCATTTGACCCGGAGTTCCAAATTCAGAACCAACCGGAACAATACCATTCCAGGAGAATTGAACAGCTACTGCAGTTCTAGTTATTGGTGCTATCCATACATCGGGATCACCCAGTTTATAGGTCTTTAAAGCGCTTGGATTAGCTTCTCTTGAGTTAGCCAGGTTTTCCTGTTCAATTCTAACCACAAACTCATCCGGTCCGCCAAAAACTCCCCAGTCATCAAATACGATTTCCAGGATAAGACTGTCAGGCATGTTTGTTAAAGTTGTATAATCAGCTAGAGAGGAATCTGTTTCAGGTGAAAATCTCAGGTAGCCAACATTATGAATATCTGTTAGTGCAACTGGAATTGTGCCATCAACAAATAATGTATCACCTGTCGATCCACCGATTTCAATAGGAGGATCAGAGAAGTTACCAGCACTGTCAACAAGTGTAGCTTCAACTATAAGTCCCATCGGGAAAGTAGGTGGTAATTGATCGACATCACCTAACTGCACAACATACTCAGCATACATTATATTACCATCGATAATACCAGGAATCAAATAAGCAGCATCGTTAGTAGGAGAAACTGGATTCAAAGGAGTAAAATCGAATACACCACTTTCTATTGGAGCCATGGTCGTGAAATCTACAAATGCAGTAATTGTATCACCAATGCCTGCATAGGGATCAATCACTAATCTTGCTGGCCCCTGACCTACTTCAAAGTAAGTTGTATCTGGATTTATCGGCATCATGTTATCCAAAAGGATCAAGCTATCGGGTTCAACATGGACTATTACATCATTACCAGCGTTATCAGATACGATAATTCCCGGATCCCACATTTCCCAATTAATTCCACCATCTGGTCCAAAACCATTTTTAACTGCTCTATGGCTTTGAGTTGCGGGTTCAACAACTACAATATCAACCGCAAGAGCTGAGCCCTCAGGAACTGTCCAGGTAATACCATCACCAGTATTTTCTTCACCTCTCCAATATCTTACTCTATCATTATTATTACCATAATTCCAATCAGCAATTTCATTACTGTCGGGAGGAGTGTCGTAATCCAATACTTCAAAATATCCATAAGTGATTGGTTCTGGAAGTTCATTATCTATATCCAGAACTATATCGGCAGTATCATATAAATCTGCAGGAGCTGGGAAATAAGCTGTTGCTGTTATAGTTGCAGTTGGATCATCATCATGATCGTCTGTTATAATGTAGCAGCCAGTCCAAAGAGTAGAATCGGCTGGATCCTGATCAAGCTGTAATGCCGCATCTCCACCAATTTCTGTAAGATCAACCCTAACTGTATCGGCTTCACCTTGTGTAAGTACTTCAACACATAAAGTATCACCTACGATCCATTCACCGCCAAGACCAGTGGGTAAAGTTACTAAATCAAAAGATAAAATTGCGTAGGGAGGTCCCATTACAATATAACCTTCAGCAGAGTGTTCCGGAATACCTTCTCCACCGCCATTAAGCAGCCAAGGAATTACAAGAGGTCCGTTTAAACCAGCAATGTCAACAGTTACAGTAGCTTCATATGTTGAATCAGCAGGTATTGGGTCTGATGTTAGACCGGCAGCACTCCAGGAAACATTCACACTGTGACCTGTCTGACCTTGACTTAACAAACTAAATGGTGGCGGTGGTGTAGGATTTACGTTTGAAAAATCTGTAGACGAAGTTACTGTTATAGAATCCGGGAAAAATAAAATAACTTCTGTAATAGTTTCACCATCGGGACTTAAATTCTCAATCGTAAAAGTCCATGTAATGCTAGTACTATTAGGTGTGTATTCGGTTGAATCGCACACAACCACAGTACCATTTAGATCTCTGTCTGCGAACAGAGAATTTACGGAAAACAAAACGAACATAAGTGTGATTAAAAATAACACTCGTTTTTTCATAAAACACTCCTTTTTAACATTTACTTTTTTTATCATTTTTTTAATTGGTTTCGCAAAATTTGCCGAAAAGTTAATTCTAAAAGATTCTAAAATAAGATTCATAATTATACAAAAATAAGGGCTGAACGGACAAATAAAATGAATAATTTAGCTCCATAAACACTCCTGTTTGAATTTTTTAACTACGTTCATTACAATGAGTTAGACGCACATAGATTACATACATTATCTAACGGTTACCAAATTTGAGATAAATTAAAAGAGACGTCAAGAAATATTTAACCCTTTTAAAGTTAATTCCAGACCTCTTTTCATGCATTATGAGATAAATTGGAGAGTTCGCTGAAGTTACGTGCTATTAACTCCTTCAGAGCTCATTTTTCAAAAAAAATAACCTTTCAGGGACACTTAATCTGAAATTATTAAGAAAAATTGATATCCATTTATGATAACTATATATTTTCCCCTGAAATTTGTGTTATTAAGCACTAATCTCATACAAATTGAAGAAATTCCTTTAAATGAGCAGAAATTGTTTGCACAGTTTTTTTCAGTTTCATATTTGGAACCAGATATTCTGTCGGGGGTAAATAAATGAAAAAGGTAATTTCTATCGTAAATCAAAAAGGCGGGGTAGGAAAAACAACTCTTTCCTTTAATTTAGCCTGGGGATTGGCTGCTAAGGGTATCCGCGTTCTAGCTGTTGACAACGACCCTCAAAGCAACCTTACCAGTGCTTTTATCGATGATCCCGAAAATCTAAATAAAACAATCCTTGATGTTTACAGAGATGAAATCATAACCCCTCATGAAATAAACAATAAACTACATTTAATACCGTCAAATATTCACCTGGCAAAAATTGCTGACAGCGATTTCGAGATTATTTTTAAATTGAAGGAAGCATTCATGAAGTACGATAAATATGATCTGATAATAATTGATTGTCTTCCCTCTTTCGGATATCTTAACATGGCAGCCTTAAATGCATCAGACCATGTTTTAATACCTACTAATCCGTCTCCTTTCGCACTGTCTGGCCTGGTTGATCTGCTACAGACAATAGATAAAACCAGAAACAGATTAAACGGTGACTTAAAGCTTCTGGGAATAGTATTAAATATGGTAGAGGGAAGGACTACCACTATTGGCAATGAGCTGGAACAGGTGTTACGAAATGATTATAAAGAAGCTGTATTTAATACTATTATTAACAAAAGCATAAAAATTGAAGAAAGCCCGGTATTCCATAAATCAATCATGGAATATGCACCCGGGAGCAAAAATGCAGAACAGTATGAAAATTTATTAGATGAATTATTGTCGAGGCTGAAAAATGGATAAAAAAAAGAAATTCACTGAAAAAGGAAAAGCAATTTTAGAAAGAACTCCAATTAGTAACTTGAACGATTTTTTTGAAGATATTGAAAAACACGAGAATAAACACATTGATCAAATACCCGTAGAAATGATTAATCCAAACCCTAATCAGGCCAGAAAGTATTTTAATGATACAGCGCTGGAAGATCTGAGCAGGTCTATCCAGGAGAACGGTGTTTTACAGCCTGTTCTGGTCCGGAAAAATGAAGACGGTAAGATAATTCTGGTAGCCGGAGAAAGACGGCTAAGGGCATCGGTATCTTTGGGCAACAAAACAATTCCGGCTATCTATGTCGATGGTAACCCTTTGGAAATTTCGTTGATCGAAAATATCCAGAGGGAAAATCTCAGTCCAATGGAAGAGGCTGAGGCATATTCTCAGATGATAAATGAATTTAATTATACTCAGCAACAGCTTTCAAAAGTTATAGGCAAAGCCCGTTCTACGATTGCTGAGACCATCAGTTTAACTCGATTACCTGAATCTGTGAAGCAAAGTTGTCGGCACGCCGACATTCCAAAAAGAACATTAATTGAAGTTGCAAAAGCAGGTGACCCGGATAAGATGATAAAGTTGTTTAATAAAATCACTTCAGAGAATTTAAGCAGTGATAATGTAAGAAAGATTACACGTAAATCTATTCCTGAAAAGAAAACAATTAACTCAACCATTTTAAAGACCCTGAAGGCTGCTTCCCGGGAACTGACCGATCTGCAGATCAAAAATCTTACGGAACAGGAGTACATGGACCTAATGGATGAATTGAACCATCTTAAATCATTATTGAATAATATATTAAGCTGATTAATTTTATTTGTATTTATTATCTTTGGTAGAAAATTTAAGGTCTTCCGGAAGCTCAATATTGAACAATTTAAACTGATAACTCCAGTAATCTCCCTGCTTTGTATATTTAAAATAAATCTTCCAACAATGCAGATCCCGCGTGATCGTAAAATTATGAGAAACCAGCTCTTCATCTTTTAGATCGATATAGTTATCATAACTTATCGTCCAATTACGAGTAATTTTAGCAGTTAAAGCACTTCTTAATTCACTGGTAAATAGATTATCTTCAAAATTCTGTTTATTGGTTTTATAAGTATGAGTAAATGATAGGGACCAGTTCTTCTTCTCGCTTTCAAGTTGTTCAATTTCTTCTAAAGTAGTAATTGTTCTTTCGTCTTCCACCGACAAAGAGTCTGCTAATTGTAAATTCCTGTCGATAAAATCGTTTTGTACTGCAGGAAAATAGTCATTATAGGAGGCATCCCCTGACAAAGATAGTTTTGAGGTCAGATTAAATGTCCAATTGGAAACTCCCCAGTCCCATTTTTTGGGGTCCCATTCCTTGAAATCAAGATCATAAGTATCCTGGGTGATCGTTCCATAAGGGCTAAAAGACAAGTTCATGGTTCGATAAGAGATACTTTTGGGATTAAGATCCAGGTTATGGCTAATATTACTGAAGCCCTTCCCCTCTGTTTCAAAGTTATAATTCATAGAGGTGGTGATCTTTAAAAAATCATTCAATTTCCTCTCTTTCAGTTCTTTCGTTTCCCAAAGTTTTATCTGCCACAAATTGGTAAGGCTAAGAGAAACTGATCGCTGTCTGTCAGTACTGTTCAGGCTAATATTGCTGAAAGAATAGAATTTATCGTTTTCGCGGAAGTCCGGCTTGTAGGTGAAGCTAAATCTGGGAGTTATAATGTGTCTTACTGCTTTAATATATGGAGTCGTAAGAAGCCTTATCCCATACATTGAGAATGACATAGTTGAGCTGAATTTATAATCATTTCCCCGCACCAGTTTATTATTGTTCCTGTCACGGTCGAACCAGACTTCATTGCCATTCACGGATTGCGTTAAATTTAGCCATCCTCTGTATTTGTAGGAATAGGATAATTTCCCGTAATGTTTCATTCCTGCATTATGCTGAATTAAGTAATCCTCACCAGTGGAGTCCTTTTTTGTTTGATAAATAATTTCTTTTACCGTGGCATCGGGATCATTGATATCGCCTATATGCACAGCATTAAAGGAATAAGAATAGGAAAAACCTTTCCACCAGGCAGTTTCGGGTAATTTTTCATCTTTAAGGAATAACTCATAAACCGGTTTGGAAGGAAGTGAATAGGAAATCGAGGGCAGAATAAGGTCCTTTTTTTTGTTTATCAGATCATCAGTATATTTAGCTGAAACATTAAGATAACTTCCCATTAGAGGTTTTTTGAAAGCTATTTTGGAGATAATATTTTCATTAAGACGTTCGTCGATATCAACGCTTCCGGAAAGAACCCTTGTGCTGCTGAGAAATTCAAGATCCGCATCAAATGTTGTACGATTAGTGAAATCTGAATGATGCTTACTCTTAAAGAACCAGTCATACCGAGAGACCAGTGGGCCTTCGATCCTGTTCTGCAATCTAAAATCGACATCTCCGTTGAAGTAATACCTCTTCTTGTAATTACTGTCAAGACTGAGTTCCCAACCGGTTTTCTCATAATAATCGAGAGCAAGGGTAATATCGGCATAATTTTTATAAGGAAGATAAAATGCGATATTTTCAATAAATTTCCCTCTGATGTTATCATAGCCGGGAGAGGGGACCAGAATGCCGGTTTTTCTACCCCGTTTAATGGTAAAAGTTCCGTAGGGAAGAGCAAAAACTGGCAAATGATTCACAATAAAGTAAACCGGCCTTGCTACTATTTTATCATCTTGATAAATTCTTAATTTATTGGCCTGGATATGGAAATGAGGATTTTTAGAATCGCATGTGGTGAATCTGCCGTAATCTATGTCAAAGGTCTTGTCATCTGTTTTTCTGATCTCGTTTCCATAATAATAACCTTTATCAAATTTACTTCCTCCATCAATAATCAGCCCTTTTTCCTTATCAAAATCAACAAAAACCTCATTCCCAATAAGAATTTGATCTGCGTCCTGCATGATAGTTTTACCATAGGAGAGAGCTTTATTATTATCAAGATCTATTTCAATTTCATTAGAACTGATCGTAGATTTCTTATATTTAATTGAGGCATTATCCAGTAATTGTATTTTATTATCTTTCACATTCAGTAAAACACTATCAGCAGAATAGAATAATGAATCTGTTTTGGCAACTACCCTTGTGATAGATAGTGAATCACTGGAATTTGATGATACCGGTTCTACTGTTTCCTGAGTAAACAGGGAAACAGTAAATAAACTAAATAGAATAAGCAATTTAATTTTAGCCAGAACCATCTTAATACTATTTTTCATATTTTTTCATTTTTTTTGTTTGTGAAATTATGTCAAGGAAAGCTCATTAGTAGCAATCTATCATAAATTATTATCTATATTTTGACAAATTCAAGCGGTTTTTTTAGCAACGCACAAAATGATTAATGGATAATTTATGAGTACAGAATTACTGATTTTCGGAAGTGTCGTTTTTTTTTCTTCAGCTCTTTTACAGGGTTTGTCAGGATTTGGATTTTCAATTTTAGCAATCCCGCTAATTTCTTTTATTATGCCTCCACAAACTTCTGTACCAATACTCTTGATCTATTCGATAATCATAAACATTGTTGTATTATCTTCGTCCAGAAAATCAGTTAATTTGAAAAAGATCTGGCTGCTACTGGCAGGAGCAATGCTGGCCGTTCCCCTTGGAACCAGATTATTGATAATTTTACCTGAATTTGTCATCAGAGTTTTTATCGGCATACTGATCCTGATTTTTGGAATTTTGCTATTGATAGGTTTTCGGATAAAATTTACCCGGTCTAGAGTAATAATGCTGCCAATTGGCTTTATTAGCGGGATTCTGGGGGCATGCATTTCAATAAGCGGTCCGCCAATTATAATATACTTTGCTAACCAGCAAACGGAAAAACAGGAATTCAGGGGAAATCTGGCTATCTACTTTTTCCTATTGAATCTTATTACAGTTCCGGTTTTTTTCCTTAATGGACTCCTTACTGAACAGGTGGTAAAATTTTCTCTATTATATTCTCCTGCTCTGCTGCTTGGTGTAGTAGCTGGAAGTCTATTATCTCATAAGATCAAGGACAATCATTTCAGACAGATCACTCTTTATTTACTTATAATTATGGGAATTACAACACTTCTTTCAGTGTTTTTATAATTTACTCATGTTTCAAGGTAACAACAGGATTTTATATTGCTGCCCGGTAAGATTTAAAACTCATAGTAATAAATGCGATTAATATTGATAGTCCGGCAGCAAGCAGGAAAATCCGAGCTTCCAGGTCAATTCTGTAGGAAAAATTATTTAGCCATTACTGCATAATGAAAGAAGCAACTGGAATTGCATTTAGATTTGAAACAAAAACCCATTTAGGGAAATGATTGGTCAGAACAAAAACTATTTGAGATGTGCTGGCACCAAGTACTTTTCGCATTCCGATCTCATTGAATCTCTGCTCGGCCGTAAAGGAAGTTAAGCCGAAAATTCCCATATAGGTAATAAGAAGAACTAGAGCGGCAATTGTTGAGAATAAATAAATCTTTTTAAATGTCGCCAGAAAGAGTAAGTTCAGTGTTCATTTTAGAATGAAAATATATTTTATTGAAGCGTTGCAATTCCAACTTTATCGAGGCCGCCAATCCGGGAACCACATTGTCTGACATTACCTGGGGCAGCTTCTTTTTAAATTCCAATTCAGGGGCCCCTTTTTTATGTAAAATGAAATTATTATCAACCTCGAATTGACCACATGCCCCATTATATTGCCCCATGCTATTCAGGATGCGATAAGATACGATATAATTAAAATTTAGCTGACTATTATCTTTTTCTTTTTGTAAAACTCCAGTAATCTTGAAATCGTGTGCCCCATCTAATGTTTAATATTCGCCCAAAGGATTAATTTCCCCGAAATATTTTTAAAATCAGTGATAAAAAAAATCGCAGCATAATAACTCCTAAGACCGGTTTTAAAGGTGACAAAACGGAATAATTTTGTTACGAATTTCCATAGTTACTTTTCTTAAAAATTAGATTTGACATTATTACATAGTATAAAGCATGTTTAATCAAATTTAAACGGAGTTAGACATGAGAATTTTTAAGGCTATTACATTGTTGATTCTTTTTATGTCTCAACTTACAGCTGAGACTACAAGGATCGACAGTCTGACCAACGAACTAAATAACCGAAAAGAAGCTGAACAAATTGAGATATACAACCTATTGGCTGAGGCAAACTGGTATATTGCTCCAGAAAAAACCATCCAATATGGCCAGATCGCCTACAGTCTGGCGGAAAAGTATAATAACGAACAACAGAAAGCATTAGCACTTATAAATATTGGAAATGGTCATATGTTTACAGGTAATTTCATGGAAGCGTTGGAAGACTATCTGGAACCTGGCTTAAAACTGGCAGAAAAAATAAAATATGATAAAGGAATTGCTGGAGGTTTGAATTCTATTGCAGCCTGCTACATGAATTTGGGGAATTATCGCAAAGCTTTAGATACTTTTAAACAATCTTTGCAGATCCTTGAACAAAACAATGATTTTGAGAAAGCGGCTCGAATAAAAATGAACATAGCCTCATTATACACGAACTGGGGCAATTTCGATTTAGCCCTGGATTATTATTTCGAAGCGTTGCAGGTATTTGAAGATATTGGTGATAAAGATCTATTATCAAGAGTTTTAAACAATGTTGCTGTCGCTTATCACAGCTGGGGTAATTATGATAAAGCGCTGGAATTTTATCAGAGATCTTTACAGCTCTATGATGAGATGAACAACGAATTGGGTAAAGCAATACCTTTGAACAATATCGGTGAAATATATAAAGATAAGGAACAGTATGACACTGCTCTTGAGTATTACATGCAGTGTTTGGATCTGGTCTCTTCTACCGGCAATAAACAGAGTATTGGTGTAGCTTTACAGGGAGCAGGGGAAGCCTTAAAAGGTCTGAAGAATTACGATCTGGCTACTGATTATCTTCTTCGGGCCCTGGAAAATTTCAGCAGTATCGGATTCCAGGAGGGTATAGCCAATTCTTATCATGATCTTGGCGATATTCACAGATTGAAAAAGGATTATAAAACGGCTTTACAGTATCTAGAGAAAAGCATGGAATTATCAGAAGGCTCCAACATAAAAGATCTTATTAAACAAAACTACTATCTTCTATCCGAAGTTTATGAAGAAATTGGTGATTTCCAAGCTTCTCTTGATAATTTCAAGTCTTATTCTGCCATTAATGACTCCATTTTCACTGATGAAACAAATAACAAGATCACCGAAATGGAGATTAAATACAGTACCGCAAAAAAGGAACAGGAAATATTAATTTTAAAGGAACAAAACAAGTCACAGAGGGTATTTGGTATTTTTTTGATAACCGCATTACTTTTGATATTTGTAATACTAGTAATTATATTTTTCTATTATAGAAGTAAAGAAAAAGCAAATAAAATTCTACAGACAGCTAATCTAAAAATCCAAAAACAGAAAGAAGAACTGGAAGAACTAAATGCAACGAAGAACAAGTTTTTCTCCATAATCGCTCATGATCTAAAAAATGCATTCATTTCACAAAAGACAGGATCAAAATTATTATTTAAAGATATCGATCAATTGGATACTGAGACGATTAGGTTGCTGGCCTCCGAACTATATAATTCTGCTGAGAATCTGTATAAATTATTGCAGAATCTTCTGGACTGGTCTAGAATTCAAATGAAAGGTATTGATTTGCATCCAGAGGTAATCGATCTACAGGAATTTATTCAAAATGAACTGAAAATTCTTACCAATATCGCTTCCAGAAAGTCTATAAAACTGATATACGAAATTGAAGATAACTTAAAAGTCAAAGTAGATCCGAATATGCTTAGTTCAATACTTCAGAGCCTTATTAATAACGGAATTAAATTTTCCTATCCAGGTTCCGAGATCCGAATTTCTTCAAATTCATTAAATGGCATTGCCCAGATAAGCATAAAAGACCATGGTATCGGTATTGACAGAAAAGATATCGATAAACTTTTCAAAGTAGATGAAAATTTCAGCTCAGTTGGAACGGCCAATGAGAAGGGCACCGGATTAGGCTTGATTTTATGTAAGGAATTCATTGAACTCAATAACGGCAAGATAGAAGTTAACAGCATTACCGGCCATGGTACGGTAGTTTCTTTCACTTTACCGATAGCTAATTAATAACACTTTCACGATTACATACCATATTATTTGACAGAATCCTTAATGAAAAAAATATGCGAAAAAAATTGAGGAGTCATTATGCCTTTTATTTCCAACACTGAAAAAGAAAGAAAGGAAATGCTGACTGCTATTGGAGTGAAAAGCTTTGAAGATCTTTTAGCCAATATTCCAGACAAATTATTGCTCAAAGGTGAATGTTGTCTGGAAAAAGGAAAATCTGAGCTTGAAATATCCAGAATAATCAGCGAATTAGCAGGAAAGA
The DNA here is from genome assembly GCA_942491655.1 of Cloacimonadaceae bacterium (SeqCode). Classification (GTDB taxonomy): domain Bacteria; phylum Cloacimonadota; class Cloacimonadia; order Cloacimonadales; family TCS61; genus SDB. The sequence continues at coordinate 6,301 of CALOBL010000014.1, read as the reverse complement.
ACATTTCTACAAACAGATTCAATTCATTTTTAGGAGCAGGAATTTATGACCATTTTATTCCTGCAGCTGTAGATCACATCATAAGTAGACCGGAGTTTCATTCCGCCTATACTCCGTATCAGGCGGAAGTAAGCCAGGGAACTCTGCAATATATTTATGAATATCAAACCCTGATCTGTGAACTCACAGGGATGGATATATCCAATGCTGGGATGTATGACGGAGCTTCAGCTGCAGCTGAGGCAATTTTGATGGCAGCACGAACAAATCGACGTTTTAAGGCTTTAATTGCTGGCACTATAAACCCGAACTATCTTGAAGTTATTAAAACATATACTGCAGGAGTCGGGATCGAACTGGTTCAAATCGGTACTAATAATGGTGCGATTGATCTTAAAGACCTTCAGGCTAATCTCGACAATGAAACATCCTGTGTTCTAATCCAAACTCCTAATGCTCTGGGATTCCTTGAAAATATGCATGAAATTGATAAGATTGTACATAGTAATCCCAACATACTCTTTATAGCAGCTGTTGATCCAATCTCACTCGCGCTGATTAACTCCCCTGCTGAGTATAATGCCGACATAGTTATCGGTGAAGGTCAGGCTCTAGGCAATAGTCAATCATTAGGGGGACCTTTATTCGGCTTTCTAGCCACCAGTATGAAGTTAGCCAGGAAAATGCCGGGCAGAATTGTTGGTGCGACCAAGGACATTGACGGCAACAGGTGCTATGCTTTAACATTGCAGGCCAGGGAACAGCATATCAGGCGTGATAAAGCGACATCAAATATCTGTTCCAATCAGTCTTTGTGTAATCTTGCAGCTACAGTTTATATGTGTTTGATGGGGAAAAAGGGGCTAAAAGAAGCTGCACTGCAATCTACTACCAAGGCTCATTATCTGGCAAAGAAATTAGAAAGTATTGAAGGTATTTCATTGCTTTCTGATAAACCTTTTTTCAAGGAATTTGCATTGAAATTTAACAAACCACTGAATGAAATTATTTCAAAATTAAAGGAAAAGGAAATCTTCGCGGGAGTCAATATCACCCAATGGGGTTACAATAACTCTCTACTTGTAGCTGTTACCGAGAAAAAAAGGAAACAAGATCTTGATGAATTGGTTTCAGCTTTAAAGGAGGTTATCAATGGCTAAAACAATATTCGAAAAGAATGTGCCCGGAAGAAAGGGTTATACCTTACCTTTAAATGATGTTGATATTACATTGAATGACTGTATCCCAGCTGCTTATCAAAGAAAGAAAGATGTAGGATTTCCAGAGGTAAGTGAACTTGATGTAATGCGTCATTTCGTTGAGTTAAGTCATTTAAATCACTTTATTGAAAAAGGTTTTTACCCTCTGGGATCCTGTACAATGAAGTATAATCCCAAGATCAATGAAACACTTGTCCGTAATGATGGTTTCATGAATATACATCCATATCAGGATAATGACACAATCCAGGGAGCGCTGGAATTACTTCATCAACTTCAAAATGACCTGGCAGACATCTCCGGATTTGCAAAAGTCACGTTACAGCCTGTCGCCGGTGCTCAGGGTGAGTTCACCGGATTAAAAATAATTTCAGCCTATCATGAGTTTAAAAACAATAAAAAGACCAAGATCATTATTCCTGATTCAGCACATGGCACAAACCCTGCCAGTGTAGTTCTGGCCGGTTACGAGGTTGTCGAAATAAAATCCGATGAAAAGGGTATGATTGACATAGAAGCATTAAAAGAAGCGACCACTGAAGATGTGGCGGGATTCATGTTAACCAATCCCAACACTTTAGGTCTTTTCGAATACCAGATAGAAGAGATAGCTGAAATTATCCACGGGGTTGACGGCCTTATTTACATGGATGGAGCCAATTTTAATGCACTGCTTGGGCTGGTTAAGCCTGGTAAGATAGGCTTTGATATCATGCATTATAATCTTCATAAAACGTTTGCAACACCACATGGAGGAGGAGGTCCTGGATCTGGCCCAATAGGTGTAAGAGAGGATTTGGCTAAATTCCTGCCGATCCCCATGGTAGAGAAAAATGAAACAGGATATTTTCTTGATTACGGCCACAGTGAGACCTCAATTGGAAAAGTTCACTCCTTTTTTGGAAATTTCCTGGTTAATGTTCGTGCCTTTATTTACATTAAAATGCTTGGCGATAAGGGATTACGGCGTGTTTCCGAAAATGCTATTATTAATGCTAATTATTTAAGGAAGAAGCTTGAAGATCATTATTACATAAAATATAATCAGATCTGCATGCATGAATTTGTTGCCAGCGGTAAATGGCAGAAAGAGCAGTATGGCATTAAGACTCTGGATATAGCCAAGAGGATCCTGGACAAAGGATTTCATGCTCCGACCATTTACTTCCCACTGATCGTGAGCGAGGCGATGATGATCGAACCTACGGAAACAGAGAGTAAGGAAACACTGGATGAGTTCATTAAGGCTATGATAGAGATAGCTGATGAGTGCAAAAATGATCCCGATATTCTCTTTAATGCACCTATCAATACACCGGTGAGAAGGGTTGACGACACATTAGCGGTAAGAGAATTGAATGTGAAATTTGAAATAGACTAATCGACTCAATGTTTCAACTAACGAAAAACCCCGCTGGTCAGCGGGGTGACTGTTGACAAGGTCTCACTTAGTGAGGCTTTTTTAATTTCTCAATTGACAAAACTCATTTGCGCTAGATAATAGCCTTCGTAAATAGGAGATAGTCAATATGATCAAGCGTAAAATGAAACAAAAAGAGATGGAGTTTGTGGTATTGATGATCTTGTACCAACAATCATATCCTGCGTAAAGTTCAGCAGCTGATAGATTTCAGCTTTGTACGAGAACGGATGGAGCCATTGTATTTCGGATAAGGACGACCAGCGATCGATCCTGTTTTGTTAGTGCTATTCATGGATTACTTTTTTGGTATTAGATCAGAACGTCAACTAGTCTGCGATATACAGGTAAATGTAGCTTATCGCTGGTTTTTAGGTTTTGGCTTGCAGGATAAGATACCTCACTCCAGTACTATCAGTCAGAACCGTAGAAGACGTTTCAATGGCAGTGATGTATTTCGAGAGATGTTTGATGATGTTGTATTGCTTGCTTTACGTAATGGTTTTGTTGACGGCAAGACACTTTACACAGATTCTACTCATTTAAAAGCCAATGCCAACAAACATAAATATAAACGAAAGAGACAGTTTCACACAATACAAAGAAGTACATTGAGATGGAAAAATCAATCTCCGAGGATCGCAAAGAACAAGCAAAGTCTGTCTAAGAAGCCTGAAGAAAGTGAGATGTACAAAGAGATTAAACGCAGTAAGACAGTCTGATAGTGGTTTATGACACGTGAGGTAAACCTCAGGTTCTTTTATCTAGATCATAGAACACAACAAGTTCAATATAATAACAGATGATCTTTGCCAAAAATAGATAGCTTTATCTGATCGTCTTGATTACCAGTTAGACAAGTTTGGTTTTGACGTATAAGTAGGATTAGATGCAGGATATAACACACCTGATATATGCCATGGATTAGTAAAACGAGACATTTTGGAGTAGTGGGATATCGTAAACCAGGAGGACTTAAAGGACGCTTTAGAAAGAATCGATTTCGATAGGATCAAAGAATATTATTATGTTTGCCCTGAAGGGAAAATCTAAATTATCGAACGACAAATCGTAATGGTTACCGGGAGTATGTATCGAATAAGGATTTATGTATAATTGCCCCAGCTATTAAACTGTACCCAAGCAAACATCAAAAAGTAATAACCCCTGGTGCCTGTAGGGAGGGTTTTATTTTTTTTTTTGTTTTTTTTTTTCTGTTCAACACGTAATATTTTATATTTTGGGTTTGTTTGTGACTGCTGGTCAGGGGTTTTTTAGTTAACTATATAATTTCAATTGATTACAAAAGATCAGCAAATGTACTTTCGGAAGCCTGTTTATTATCTTTGCCGTATTTTTTCCAGTCATTGGAATCTTCATCAGCTGATTCAGGCAATTCAGATGGTTCCAGAGAGATTCTTTTACTTTTTTCATCTATGTTAACAACCCTGATCTTGATCTCTTTACCAACGCTGGAATTATCCATTTTTATGCCGGCTAATTTAATTTTTGAGGCTGGCATTAAGCCTGTTATTCCATCTTTAATTTTGATGAATGCTCCAAAATTTACAACATTTTCAATAATACCGGAGACAACGTCATTCTCGCTGACATAGTCGTGTATATTTAACCATGGATCTGGCTGCAGAGCTTTGAGTGAAAGAGATATCTTTTTATCTTCAGCATTAACTCTCATGATCTGAGCTTCTACCAGGTCACCTTCATTCAAAATTTCTGAAGGGTGATTAATCCTTCTTCCCATGGATAATTCAGAGATAGGAATTAAGCCTTCCACGCCAGGTTTGATTTCAACAAATGACCCAAAAGGCAGATTTCTAAGAACTTTACAAGCTACAACATCTCCTGCCTTAATTTCTTTTACAGCAGCTTCGAAAGGATTTTCCTGCAATGCTTTCATGCTTAAGGAAATTTTCTCTCCCTGAAGTTTAATAATCTTTGCTTCTATCTCATCACCAATACTAAGTAAATCCGAAGGTGATTCAACTCTCACCCAGGAAATTTCAGAGATATGCAACAAACCTTCAATACCGCCCAGATCTACAAAGGCACCAAAATTAGTAAGCCTAACTATTTTACCCTTAATCACGGAATCCAGTTCAAGATTTTCCAGAGTTTCTTTTTTCTGTTTTTCAACTTCTTCTGAAAGGATTGCGCGACGTGAAACCACAATATCGCGTCCGTTATCTTTAAAGTCTATGATCCTGAAGTCATAATTCTTTCCGACATAGAGTTTAACATCAACAGCTTTTTTGGTATCAATATGAGATTTAGGGCAGAAAGTTCTAACCCCGGAAACGTCAACTATGAATCCGCCTTTGGTAAAAGCAGTTACTTTTCCATTAACAGGAATTTCTTCCTCGAAGGCTTCTTTAAGTACTCTTTTATTAACTGAGACCAGACTTTTAGCAATAAATGTCTCTGTTTCGGTATATTTTACCACGTACCCTGAAAGTGTGTCACCCACCTTGCAGGTAACATTACCTTCTTTATCTAGATAATCAACTTTTTCTGCATAAGCATCTCTTTTCCCGCCCAGTGAAACAAAGATAAAGGAATCTGTAATATTGATGATCTCCCCTTCAACTTTATCGCCTAACTGCAGATTTTTAATATTTCCTAAAGATTCTTCCAAAAGTTGTTCTAACTGCTCATCTTCGAAACCGGCATTAATCGAAGACGTTTCAGCTTTAATTTTCTGAGTTTCTTCAGGCACCACAACTTCTGCTGGAGTTTCCTCAGCTTCTTGAATAGTTTCCTGAACTACAGTTTCTTCTGCATTTTCTTTAACTTCAGGTTCAACAGCTGCTTCAACTGTTACAGGTTCAGTTGTTTCCGTAGTTTCTTCTATTTTAGGGTTTTCTACTTGCTTTTCAGCTTCTACCGCCGGTTCTACTATTGTTTCCTCAACAGTTTCTTGCTGACCGACTTTTTTTTCTTCAACTTTTTCCATTCTTACTCCCAGAAACGAATTTAGAGTGTCAAAAAGAAAGCAGCGGGTTGTTTGTCCAGAATATTTTTTTTATCAAAAAATAAAGATCTAGTTTAATTTCAGTAGTTACAAGCAAAAAAAACTTGACCATCATGTTATCATATCACGGATTTGTCACATGAGAGGTAGTTCGATATGATAGATGAATTTGTTTTAGCAAAATTATCAAAATTATTTACGGTAATAGCTAACGAGATCAGGATAAAAATTATTTATGCATTAATGGAATCTGAATCAATTTCGGTTACCGAACTTTCTAAAAAAATTGGTATCGCACAAAACACATTATCAGCACATTTAAAAACTCTCTATGACGGTGGTTACATCACAAAATCACAGAATTGGCGTACTGTTCATTATCAGATAAAAGAGCCCAAATTAAAAGAGATACTTGAGTTGGGAACGCTGATACTGTACAATAAATGGGAAGGAAACTGGGAAAAGATAGCATCTGCGAAAAACAGGATTGAAGAGATAAATAAACGAAAGCAAAAGGAGAAGGAAAAAGATGAGTAAAATAATACCACGTTGGGAATGGCGAACTTTTGGGAGATGACCTCTCTAAAGGTGAAGAGAAAATCAAAAGTCTGGGAACCCCAAGAGACCGGGAAAGTAAAAGAAATCTACATTTTATCAAGTAAGAGCAATGAT
>CALOBL010000013.1:0-275796 GCA_942491655.1 Cloacimonadaceae bacterium (SeqCode) | reverse complement strand
ATTTCTCGATAAAATTGTGTTTGACATAATTTAATTCAAATGGGTTCTCAATGTATAAATCGCTGGTTTTACAAATGAAGGGGAAATTATGAAAAATTGTATGTTAACAATTTTAGTGTTTTCGATTATTATTTCCGCGTGCACTTCACATTATGTTGATAAATCGTATAAGAAGAAGAATTTTTCAGGATATGAGGTTAACTTATATGCCAATTCACTACTGTCCTGTTATAAGTCGAATAGTATCAACTGGTTAGAATCTCGGTGCTGTTCAGTTCTGTAATTGGATTCTGTAAATAGTTGCAAAATAGAAACTTTTTCAAAAACTGAGACACTCAAAATTTGTAGAATTTTGTATAAACTCATTTCAATTTTCATTGATTTTTTCATTATTGCAATCATAACATATACACAAATACTGATCCATATTTGACTTTTTACAGCATTAGTTGAAGTCCCATAAAATGACTTAATCTTTAAATGCTGTTTGATCCACTTGAAAAATAATTCTATCTTCCATCTATTCTTATAAAGCATTGCCACAGTCATTGCAGAGATCTCAAAATTGTTAGTAAGAAATACAAAAGTTTTCTTGTTTTCCTCATCATAGAATTTCACTCTCCTTATCGTTTCAGGGTAATCTTTTTTCTGATAATATCCTGTAAAATTAACTGTTTGATCACACTTCAAGCCTCTAGATTTATCGATCTTATGCGAGTATAACCGTTTGAATTTCAGGTTCTTTTTTGCTCTTATAATGAAATAACCCAATTCCTTATTTAATCGATAAAGCCTTTTATAATCAATGTATGCACGATCCATAATATAGTAAGATCCGGGCTCTGTAATGAGAACATCAAGTATGTTTACATCGTGAACTAAAGCATTGGTAATCTCTATTACTGTTGGTATAGAACCACGTATGTCTAACAGAGTGTGGAGTTTTATAGCCCCTTTGTGCTTTCTGAATTTTGCCCAGGGGAAAAGTGACAAACATAAATCAATGGTTGTGGAATCAAGAGCATAAATAACACCATCTAAATCCAGATCTTCAAGTTTTTCATTCTGGTATAAATTACGTGCTTTAGAAATTAAATGTTGGGCAAATTCAGCATATATCTTCCAATCTCTGGTTTGATTAGCATTTGCTATATTTGTCCTGCTGACATTACCTCGAATACCCATGTGATAGAGCTTATAGGGTTGCGCATTTAAACAAGCTTCTATATCCCGCAAGCTTCTTCTGTAGGTTAATTGCGCAAAACTCATACAGAGAAATTGATCCCAGCAACTAAAGTTTCTAACATTATAATTCCCTCTGTACTTCTTAACTTTTTTATCAAATTCATATTTAGGGAAAGAATTCATAATTTGAGAGAACACGGTTTTACCATCATTCATTTTTCACCTCTTAACGATGAAATAAAAAATGAATTTATGATTTCAAATCAAAAAATATTTCTTGCCCACTTTTATCCTTTACTGATCAATAGTTTCATGATTTTGCCTGCTGATCAACTGGACAGCAGTGATATACAATATATTCGAAAACACCCTTTAAGTTAAAATACTGGGTTTTAAGAAAAGATGGGAATTTAATTGAAAAGTACCGTGATAAAAGCTATGCTCTTCAGGATATGAGAACGATGGAGTCGGGAGATCTGGAATATATGTTCAAATACAAAGGGTACACACTTGAACTGAGAAAATGATAAGGCTTTGTCGGGCACATTTTTCTTTGATGAGGAAGACAAAAAAAAGGAATAACATTTCTGACAAATATAAAGTAATCAATCTCTGTTCAGGAATATTTTCATTGCCAGATTTGAAAATCATAAAATGACTGACTTAAAGATATTAGAAATGAGGTTAAAATGAAAAAAATGATTATATTTATGATTTCCATTATCATTACTGGCCTTTTTGCTGCGGAAGGTATTCCTGAATTATATAATACAGATTATTATAATGATTCAAGGGCAGATTCCTCCCACGGTTTTGACATGCTTCGATACGAGATCACCCTTGATATTGATGACCAGGATCACTATATAGAAGGCTTTGTTACAGCAACGGTGATGGCGGATGAGTATCTGACAGAGATAGACTATGAACTGGAGGAGTTGGAGGTTAGTTCAGTTCTGGTTAATGGAACTGCAACAGACTTTACCTATAACAATGCTGTTATATCGATAGAACTTCCGGGGATCTCTGCCGGCGAACAATTTACCACAACCGTCAATTATTCTGGCAATCCGCAAAGAAGTGACGATGTTTACCATCTCGGTATGATCTTCAGTTCAAGTTACGTGTTCACTCTCTCGGATCCAAGCGGCTGCCGCTGGTGGTGGCCGGCTTACGATCACCCCTGGGATAAAGCTGAAGTCGATTTCCATGTAACGATGCGGGACGACTGGCTGGTTGCTTGCAATGGTATTCGCACGGGAATTGTTGATAATGAAGATGGCACAAAAACACATCACTGGATCGGATCGAATCCCATGGCTCCCCATCTTCCCTGTATTTCTGCAGCAAATTTTATCGAAATAAATCAGGATTATAATGGGATGCAGGTACAGAATTTTGTTACTCCAGCTCAGGAAGATAATGCTTTGATAGACCTGCAAAATCTTCCTGCTATTATTGGCATCTATTCTGAGCTATATGGAGATTATCCTTTTGAGAAATATGGAAATGCAGTTGTTCCAATGGTTACTTTCGGAGCGATGGAACATCAGACGATGACAACTCTGGCGCAATATATGATTACCGGGAATCTGAGTTATGAAACGACTATAGCCCATGAATTGTCACACCAGTGGTTTGGTAATTGTTTAACGCCGTTAACCTGGGCGGATGTCTGGCTTTCCGAAGGTTTTGCCACTTATTCCGAAGCTCTTTTTACCGAGGAAATGTACGGTAAAGAAGCGATGCTGGATTATGTTTTTCAGAATATTCAGCAGTACTATCTGGGTTGGGCCGGAGGTGGAAGCCATACGGTTTATGATCCTACTTTCAATAATTATTTCAATCCTGTTCAGTATGAAAAAGCTGCTTCCATTCTGCACATGTTAAGGAAGACAGTAGGGGATGATAATTTTTATACAATTCTGCAGACCTATTTTCAGCAGTATTTCAATCAATGTGTTGTAACAGAAGAATTTAAGCAGGTTATTGAGGATGTTACCGGAGATGATTTTGAGCAATTTTTCCAGCAATGGATCTACGAACCGGGCATACCTTCCTATGAATATACTTATTTTGTGAATAAGAATATGGATATTCATAGAATGAAATCTTATGTTAAGACCTCGTCTAATTCCGGGACGGATTTCTACTTGAAGATTCCAGTACAGTTTATGAATGGTGATGAAATATTTGAGGTTCTGGTGGATTCTTCGCCGGAAACTGCTGAGACTTCAGTTGAAATTGAGTTGGAAGATCATCAGGAAGTGTTGTTTGATCCTGAAGGTTGGATGCTGGTGAGTTCAGCGAATTATAGAGGAATATCCATAAATGATGCCTATGCGGCAGACAGCAGGGTGTTGGTTTACTGGAGTGATTTTTGGGAAGAAGTCGAGGTCGATGGCTTCAATATTTACCGTTCCGATCAACCGGAAGGAGCTTACGAGCAGCTTAATACAGAATTGATCACAGATAATATGTATCAAGACAATAATGTTGTGAACGAAACAACCTATTATTACAAAGTTTCGGCAGTAGTTGATGAGTATTTCGAATCTCTGCTTTCGGAAGCTTACGAAGCGACACCAATAGAATTCCCAATGGATCAGGGTGTTTTGTTAGTAGACGAGACGAATGATGGGAATGGGGTGCAGGGGAATCCGACAGATGCCATGGTAGATGATTTTTACAATGCGATCCTGCCTTTTCCTGTTACTGTGTATGACTATGCTGCGCAGGGAGTCCCTCAAACTGAGTTCATAGCAAATTTCTCCACAATAATCTGGCATGATGACGATATCGGCCAGCACAATATCAATAATGCCTTGAATCCCCTGGGTTGTTATCTGATCTCGGGAGGGAATCTGCTAATTTCCGGCTGGAAGACTGCCAGTGAGATGGAAACTTCCTTTTTAAGAGATTTTATTAATGATGAGAATGTTGCTACCATCACCAGCATGGATTTCACCGGTGTAAGTTCGGAAATTTATCCCGATATGGAAATTGATTTCACCAAGGTAAGTCCGGCTTTTCAGAACGGATTGCCATTTATTTGTACATTTCCGGAGGCTGAGGAGTCCATTTTTACTTACAACAGCCAGAGCGGGAATAATCAGGGATTGAAATGTGCCGAAAGTTCTGATAACGATGGTAAATTCCTGTTCCTGGGATTTCCTTTATATTTTATGGAAGCTGGGGGAGCTACTGATTTTCTGGAACAGTTACTGGAAGAGTTAGGTGAAACAGACTCAGATATAGTGGAAGTAACGGAAAATAAGATAATGATAAACGCATATCCGAATCCCTTCAATCCTTTTACAAATATACATTTATCCCTTCCTGAAGATGAAGAGCACATTGAGATCGGCATATATAATGTAAAAGGTCAATTAATAAAAGATCTGGCTGCAGGATTCTACGCAAAGGGTGAACATAATTTTGACTGGCAGGGTGACGATCAATATGGAAATAATGTAAGTTCCGGAATTTATTTCTACAAAATATACACGGGTGATGCAGTTCACATCAAAAAACTGATGCTGATAAAATAATGCTGGAAATTAAATCGAATGGTACTATTGAGGATGTTCTAAAACTTATCGAATTAGTACCGGAATTCGAATCTATTCACAACGAGAATGATTTTAAACATCGTTTTGAAGGTAACAGATTTCTAATCCTGATCGCATACTGTGGTGAGGAACCTGCCGGCTTCAAAGTTGGGTATGACAGATATAAAGACGGTTCCTTTTATAATTGGCTGGAAGCAGTGTTACCTCGATTTCGCAGGAAAAATATAGCCCAGCAACTTTTGAATGTGCAGGAAAAATGGGCTAATGAGAATGGGTTTAATTCAATTAAGGTAAAAACACGGAATAAATTTCCTGCGATGCTGCAATTCCTGATAAAAAATCAATATTTAATCAGTACCATTATTGAAAAAGACGATATCCATGAGCACAGAATATTCCTGGAAAAAAGTTTATGATCAAAGCTTTGATCTTTGATCTCTCGGAAGTTCTGATAAGAGGTATAGTTGGTGTCGAAAAAATACTGGCGAAACAGCTTCATATTCCTGAAGGAAAAATACTTAAAGCTTTTAATGGTAACAACCTGGTAAATCTCTGTTGCGGTAAGATCAGTGAGGATGAATATTTAAGGAATATAATCGATAAACAGAACTGGTCAATTTCCAGTCAGGAACTGAAAACCCATCTACGCCAGAATTTCCTGATACCCGTAAACGGAATGCCAGAGTTGATCAATGACCTGTCAGAAAAATATAAATTGATCCTTCTATCTGATCATGGCCGGGAATGGATAGAATATATAGAAGTCAGGCATGAATTTTTAAACTGTTTTGATAAGCGGCATTATTCCTTTAATAGCAACAAATTGAAAAGTGATCCCTCAATATTTATAACAATACTTAAAGAAAATGGATTAAGCAGAGAAGAAGTGATTTTTATCGATGACAATAAAGATAATATTGCAGCGGCAGCAAGTGTAGGCATAAGAGGAATAATATTTAAGAACAGAGCTCAATTTACAAAAATATTTAACACTTAAAAATAAGTTGACACAAATCACATTGTTTTCAATTTTGTAATCATTACAAAGTAGTATTAATAACAAGGATGTAATGATGGTTGATTTAGTTAAGATTTTGAATGAGCATGGAATAGCACCTTCGATTCAGAGGATCAAGATCCTGGAATATCTATTTAATTTTAAGACCCATCCAACTGCTGACATGATCTACCGGGACCTGGTAAAAGATATTCCCACCCTCTCGAAGACGACAGTTTATAATACCCTGAAGGCTTTCACGGAAAAAGGTATTTTAACTGCTTTACAGATGTTTGACAATGAGATCCATTACGACTATGATACAGATCGTCATATCCATTTTAAATGTAATACATGCGGCAGGATCTATGACCTTGAAAACCATTTCCAGAACCTTAAAAACAGCAATATTGAAGGTCACTTGATAACTGAGCATCACATTAATTTACGAGGCACCTGCAAGTCTTGTCTGGATAAGGGAGAACAGGAGAAATAATGCCTGAACTTCCGGAAGTACAAACTGTGATCAATGGATTACGGGAAAAGGTCAGTGGCAAAAATATCAAACTGATCAAAGAATTGAGAAAGGGCACCGTTATCTGGCATACGGAAGCTGATACTATTGGCAGGATCACTAAGATTGATCGGAGAGGAAAATATATTATAATTCATACAGATATGGATTACAAAATTGTAATTCATTTGAGAATGACCGGTAAATTGATCTTTGAAACAGATTACAAATTAACTGCAAAACATACCAGGGCAGAGATCAAGTTTTCCGACCAGACAAAGCTGATTTTTAATGATGTCAGAACGTTTGGCAAGATTGAGATATTTTTGAAAGATCAACCTGTTAAAGGTATCGAAAATCTGGGAGTTGAACCACTGAGTGAAGAATTCAATTTTTCATATTTAAAAGAGAAAATTAAAAACAGAAAAGCTCCTATAAAGAATATTTTACTGGATCAAAGTGTAGTCGCCGGTTTAGGTAATATTTATGTCTGTGAAATACTCTTTAGAACTGGAATTAGCCCTACCAGGGAAGGAAGAAAATTAACGGGCAGGCAAATAAAGTCTATTGTTGCTGAAACAAAAATCGTATTGGAAGAGGCTTTAAAAAATAATGGTACGACTATATCTGACTACAGAAATGTTGATGATAAAAGTGGTGAATTCCAAAATTTCCTGAGAGTTTATGGCAAAGAAAAATGCAATTGCGGCAGCGATATTACCAGGATCAAGCAGGCAGGAAGATCCACATACTATTGCCGGCAATGTCAAAGATGAGAATCCTGAATCGATAAAAATTTAAAAATATATCGGAGGCAAAATGAAGGCTATTGAGATCAAAAAAGGAATTTACTGGGTAGGTGGAATTGACTGGGACCTGAGGAATTTTCATGGTTATCTAACTCAACGGGGTTCAACTTATAATTCCTATTTGATTATTGATGAAAAAATAACCTTGGTGGATAATGTGAAGCACTACCTGTTCGAGGAGCAATTAAAGCGGATTTCTGAAATAATTGATCCGGCAGATATTGATTATATTGTTCAGAATCATATTGAAATGGACCATTCCGGCTCGCTTCCAAAAATTATGGAAGTTTGTACTAAAGCAAAGATATTTGCATCTCCTAAAGGAATTGAAGGATTACCAAAACATTACAAACAAAATTGGGATTTTAATGTCGTAAAATCCGGTGATGTTCTGGATCTGGGCAAAAGAAAACTCCATTTTGTACAGACTCCGATGGTACATTGGCCTGACAATATGGTTTCCTATTGTCCGGAGGAAAAGATCCTGTTTTCCAATGATGCCTTCGGTCAGCATATTGCTTCCTCTGAAAGATTCGATGATCAGTATCCCTTTAATGTGATGATGCACGAAGCTGCCAAGTATTATGCCAATATTGTACTTCCTTACAGCAAGCAGGTTGTTAAAGCGCTGGAAGTTGTTGGAGAACTGGATATTGAAGTGATATGCCCGAGTCACGGACTGGTTATCCGCAAATATATTCCTGAACTAATTGAAAAATATCATAAATGGTCTACAAATAAGACAGACAACAAAGCATTGATAATTTACGATACTATGTGGGGTTCAACGGAAAAAATGGCACATTCTGTGCAGGAGGCTTTTGAGACAAAAGGTTATCAGACCAGGATGTTCAATCTTCAGTATACACACATTTCTGATATAATGACCGAGATCCTAACCACGAAATACATCTGTGTAGGGTCTCCAACCTTAAATAACAATATCCTGCCGACAGTAGCAGCCTTTTTAACTTATCTGAAAGGACTTGCCCCGAAAGACAGAATAGGGCTGGCCTTTGGCTCTTATGGCTGGGGCGGACAAAGTGTTGGTATAGTAGAAAACATACTAAAAGAGTGTGGCTTTGAAATGCTGGAACAGATCAAGCTGCAGTATGTTCCAGATAAAGCTGTTCTTGATAGTGAAGAGAAAAAACTGATCGAGCAAATCTTATAAATAGTCGTTTTAATATTTTAAAAAGGAGGAAAATATGATATCTAAAAAGTTACAGGATGCATTCAATGAGCAGATCAACAAGGAATTATTTTCGGAATACCTTTATCTATCGATGGCAGCTTATTTCGATTCTATCGGATTACCGGGATCTGCAAATTTCATGAAAGTTCAGGTTCAGGAAGAGAGATTTCATGCTATGAAGATGTATGACTTTCTGAATGAAAGAGGAGGCAGGGTAGAATTGAAGGAGATCAAACAACCACCGATCGAATTTAAATCTCCGCTGGAAGTATTTGAGATGTCTTATAAGCATGAGCAGTTTGTAAGTAAATCGATCAATGAATTGATGGATATTGCGATTGCTGAAAATGATCATGCTACAAAAAGCTTTCTCAACTGGTTTGTTGATGAACAGGTTGAAGAGGAAGCATCTATGGATACAATAGTCAATAAATTAAAACTTATTGGCGGGAAAGGCCATGGATTACTGATGATCGATAACGAATTGGGACAGCGCGTGTTCAATCCGCCTGTTAAAGAATAATAAAGGAGGAAGATATGACAAAATTAAGAGAGATCTATTATTGCGAAAAATGCGGTAATGTTGTTGAGATCATGAATGAAGGTGCTCCAGCGTTGGTCTGCTGTGGTGAACCTATGGTAAAATTGGAAGCCAAAAAAGAAGATTCTTCGGTTGAAAAGCATGTTCCATATATCGAAGAGAAAGATGGTGGCGTATTGGTAAAAGTTGGTCAGAATACAGCTCATCCCATGCTGGAAAAACATTATATCAAATTCATCGAAGTATTAACAGCGGATAAAGTATGTAGAGCTGAACTGAAACCCGGTGATGCACCTGAAGCCTGGTTCCCCGTAAAAAAAGCTGATGTTCTAGCTGCCAGGGAATGGTGTAACCTGCATGGACTCTGGGAAAGTTAGGATTTATAAATGGCTGATTCAAAGCAAATAGTCCTGGACACTATGAAGCAAGCAGGCAAACCTCTTAAGGGTGGTGAGATCGCTGAATTATGCGGACTTGACAAAAAAGAGGTTGATAAGGCAATGAAATTGTTAAAGAAGGAAGAAGAGATCGTGTCTCCCCAGAGATGTTACTGGGTGCCCAAATAGGGCAGATATGAAATCTTTCAAATTGTTATAATGTAAAAAAATAATATAGGAGGAAATTGAATGGAATTTAAAGGTTCAAAGACAGCAGAAAACCTGATGAAAGCTTTTGCAGGAGAATCACAGGCAAGAATGCGCTATAACTATTATGCATCAGTAGCAAGAAAGGAAGGTTTCCGCCAGATCGAAGAGATCTTTATGGAAACAGCTGAGAATGAAAAAGAACATGCCAAATTATTCATGAAACAGCTTATTAAAAACGGGATTAATCAGGCAGTTGTTGAAATTAATGCGGGTTATCCGGTTTGTTATGCAGATACGCTTACCAATCTTGAATGCGCAGCGAACGGAGAAAATGAAGAGTGGACTGACCTTTACCCTAATTTCGCTAAAGTTGCTGAAGAAGAAGGTTTCAAAGATGTTGCCAATACATTCAAACTGGTGGCACTGGTCGAGAAAAAGCATGAAGAGCGTTATCGTAAATTATGGAACAATGTAAAAAATCATACAGTTTTCAAAAAAGGTGGTAAAGTATTCTGGAAATGCCGTAACTGCGGACATATTGTTGAATCGATCATGGCACCTGAAATTTGTCCGGTTTGTGATCATCCCCAGGAACATTTTGAGATCTGGTTAGAAAACTATTAAGAGGAGGAAAAATGCAGAAATACGTATGTGATGCTTGTGGATATATCTATGATCCAGCCGAAAATAACAACGTAGCATTCGAAGATCTTCCGGAAGATTGGGTTTGCCCTGAATGTGGTGTGGGTAAAGACCTGTTCAGCCCGGTGGATTAAGCCTTTCAGCGGGATCCCTTTTTCGGGGGATCCTGCTTTTTTAAAATATGTACTTTATAAGGAGTAACCTAGAATGAATCAGGATAAATTCAACGAAGTGATAGATTTTGCTATAGAACGCGAAAAAGATGCTGTGCAGTTTTATATTCAATTGCAGGCAGAAGTAAAATTCCAGGCCCAGAAAGAGATGCTGAAAGAGCTGGAAAACATGGAAAGAGGCCATATAGTTGTATTAAATAACATCCGTGAAAGAGGTATGGGTAAAATAAAAGTACAGGAAGTTACCGACCTGCATATCAGCGACTATATTGCTGATGCAGAACCTTCCGCAAACATGACATACCAGGATGTATTGATCGTCGCCATGAAACGAGAAGAAGCTGCCATGAAATTGTATACCGACATGGCTTCCAGGTTTCCTGGAACCGAACTGGAAAAACTGTTCAAAAAAATCGCTGCCGAAGAGAGTGGCCACAAATTGAAATTTGAAACTTTATATGATGAATATATCTTAAGAGATAATTGATCCGGGGGAGATTATGCAGAATTTTTCGAAAGATGAAATTATTGAACTGGCTATCCAGATCGAGAGGAATGGTTATCTATTCTATGATAGTGCTCTTAAGAGAAAAGACCTGAATGAGAAGGCCCGTGATTTACTGGAACTTCTAAGAGCGGAAGAGGTAAATCATGAAGAAACTTTCAAGAAACTTCGCCAGAAGGATTCAGAACAGATGGGAGATCTCGTTAACTGGCAGGAAGCAGCTTCCTATTTAAAAACTATTGCCGGAACTCATATCTTCAACAAACAAGATGCCGCCATTAAACTCGCTGTGGATGCCAAAGATGAAGCAGACATCATTCGGAACGCTATCCAATTCGAAAAAGATACTCTGCTCTTTTTCCACTCTATTTATAGAACGACCAATGATGAAGAATCTCAAGAAGTTGTGAACCGGATCATTGAGGAAGAAGTAGCACATGTTACAAAATTAATTGAGATTTCAAAACATTATAAATAGGAGCTTCTGATGTTAAGTGATATTGAAATTGCCCAGAGTGCCAGGCAGGATAAAATCATAGATGTTGCTGCCAAAATAGGTCTGCAAACAGAAGATTTAGAGCTATACGGGGATTATAAAGCAAAAATAAAATTTACTACGATCGATAAGTTGCGGGATAATCCGATCGGTCAGCTGATCCTGGTTTCCGCCATAACTCCTACCCCCGCAGGTGAAGGCAAAACAACCGTTTCCATAGGACTTTCCATGGCAATTAATAAACTTGGAAAGAAATCTATAATAGCTATCAGGGAACCTTCTCTGGGTCCGGTTTTCGGGATCAAAGGCGGTGCTGCCGGCGGAGGAAGATCTCAGGTTCTTCCAATGGAAGATATTAATCTCCATTTTACTGGCGATATGCATGCCGTAACAGCTGCCAATAATAATCTGGCTGCCCTTATTGATAACTCCATTTACAACGGAAATCATCACAGGATCAATCCCCGCACAGTAAGCTGGCGACGGGTTATGGATGTGAATGACAGATCTCTCCGGAATATCGTGATCGGTCTGGGAGGAAAGACACAGGGAGTGCCACGGGAAGATGGTTTCGATATTACACCAGCCTCTGAAATAATGGCTATACTCTGTCTTTCCAACAACCTGGAACAATTAAAGGAAAAAATAGGCGAGATCACTGTAGCTTATACCTATGACAATGAACCCGTTAAAGTTAAGGATATGGGTTTCCAGGGAGCAATAGCAACGCTTCTAAAGGATGCCTTAAAACCCAACCTGGTACAGACAATTGAGAATACACCTGCACTGGTTCATGGTGGTCCCTTTGCCAATATCGCTCAGGGTGCAAACAGCATACTGGCGACAAATACTGCCCTAAGACTTTCAGATTATGTTGTCACAGAAGCAGGTTTTGGTTTTGATCTGGGAGCAGAGAAATTCTTTGATATTGTCTGTCCTTATGGTAAATTCTGTACTTCGGCAGTTGTTCTGGTTGCGACAGTAAGAGCAATAAAACATCATGGCGGGGTTAAGATCAAAGACCTAAACGAACCCAATCCGGAAGCGGTAAAAAAGGGTCTGGCAAATCTTGGTAAGCATTTGGAGAATATCCGGAAATTTGGGATGAAATCAGTAATTGCCATCAATAAATTCCATACAGACACCCAGGAAGAATTGGATCTTCTGGAAGATTTTGCCAATTTAAATGGTTTTGGGGCTTCTGTTGTTGATTACTGGGGTAAAGGAAGTGAAGGTGGTCTGGATCTGGCTCAAAAAGTACTTGATCTGGTGGAAGGACATGTCTGCCAGCTTCAATCATTATATGACTGGAATTGGTCAGTTGAAGACAAGATCGCTAAAGTCGCAAAGGAGATCTATGGGGCGGAAAAGATCGATTTTCTGCCGGAAGCAAAAAAGGATTTGAAGATTATTAATAAATATAAATACGATAAATTACCTGTCTGCATTGCCAAGACGCAGAAATCACTTTCTGATAATCCTGCCCTGTTAGGCCGACCCAAGGACTTCCTGGTAACTGTCCGGCGCATATTAATTGCTTCCGGAGCGGGCTTTCTGATACCAATTACCGGAAGTATTATGAGAATGCCGGGATTACCGGAAGAACCTTCAGCATTGCATATAGATATCACCAAAGATGGCAATATAAAAGGATTATTTTAATGCCAGGCGTAAAAGTTCAGGATGCAGTTGATAAGGTAGTAGATGAAGAAGTTTCTCACTTAAAAAAACCTCAAAACCTGAAATTTAATGGTAAAATATGAAAAATATCATACTAAAGCAAACAATTATGAACAGGGTGCTTTATGCGCTGGCTCCCATAACCCTGTTCGCGGTCTACCTGTTCGGCTGGAGAGTACTCTCCGTATTGGCAGTATCGAATCTTGCGGCTTTTATTACCGAATATCTTTTTATCAGGAACCGCAAGGGCGGAAAGGTCTCCATGGCAGTATTTGTAACAGGTTCTCTTCTGGCCTTATCACTTCCTCCCACAATTCCACTCTGGATCACTGCTGTTGGAGCAGTTGTTGCCATAGCTTTCGGTAAAATGGTGTTTGGCGGGTTCGGAATGAATGTTTTCAACCCGGCCATTGTAGGCAGAACATTCATCTATATTTCATTTCCTCAAGCAATGACAGTAAACTGGCTGAAACCGCTTACTTCGTTTCCCGGAGGATTTGCCTTCTGGCAGAATAAAACTCTTCTTACAGCTGCTACACCAATGATCGAACTGAAGAAATTTGGCGTAATGCCGGATTTTTTAAAGGTGTTCACGGGATTGATTCCGGGCAGCATGGGTGAGACCTCTGCTATCCTGATCCTGCTGGCGGCCGCATTCCTGATCATTACAAAAACAGCTAAATGGCAGGCAATGGTCTCCACTCTTATCTCATTCTGCCTGTTCGCAGCGATCTTCTATCAGACGAACCCTCTTACTTATCTATTCAGCGGGGCTATCATGTTTGGTGTTGTCTTCATGGTAACGGATCCGGTTTCCATGCCGAAAAATAAAACTGCTGTCTGGATTTATGGGCTGATGATAGGCTTTCTTACCGTTTTTATCCGCAAATTCTCTCTATTTGCGGGAGCTTTCGGATTTGCAGTTCTATTAACAAACAGTTTCATGCCTATCATTGAATATGGCCTGGTAAAAAGTAAAGCCGGGAGGAAATAATGGCAAAAGAGAAAAAATCCTTCCGTGAAAGTAGAATTTACCCGGTTATTTTTATGCTTATCATTACTGTTATCTTTGTGGGGATCCTGGCTTTTTTTTACAATTCCACAAAAGAGAAAGTAAATAGATACAATGAAATACAGCTGAAAAGCTTAATCCTGAAAACTTTTGATCTACAGTCTGAAAATGTGGAAGAGACATTCCAGAAATATATAACTCGAGTTGAGAAGGGTGATATTATTTATTATATGGCAGAAGATAACCGTGCGATCCTGGGTTATTGTTTCCCGATATCAGGACCCGGATTATGGGGTACGATTAATGCCTTGATAACATTAACACCGGACCTTTCGAAAATAATTAATCTTGAAATTGTTAAACATAATGAAACTCCCGGTCTGGGCGGCAGGATCTCGGAAAAATGGTTCAAAGATCAATTTAAGGGAAAAACTATTCTGGCGGGTAATAAAGTAAAAACATTCGAACTTATTCCTGAAGACGATTCAGGTAATGAAAATCAGATTAGACAGGTTACGGGGGCTACATTCTCCAGCAAGGCTGTAGTTGATATCATTGCTAAAAATATGGAAAAAATTAAAAGATCATTTAACTAAAATGGATTCGTTATGACAAAAAAAGAGATATTTAAGATCAGTGCTTTTACAGAGAATTCAGTCTGGAGACAGATACTGGGGATATGTTCTGCGCTGGCAGTAACCAATTTGATGATGAATAGCCTGGTTATGGGGTTGGGAGTCATTTTTACGCTGGCGTTATCAGGTTTTACTATTTCATTATTGCGGGACTATATTCCAAAACAGATCAGAATGATGGTGCAAACATTGATCATAGCAGCTTATGTGATCATCGTCGACCTATTTCTGAAAGCATATCTACCGGAGATCAGTAAATCATTAGGGCCCTATGTCGGTTTGATCATCACTAATTGTATCATTATGGGCCGGGCAGAAGCATTTGCCGGGAAAAACCCACCGCTCGATTCGATGATAGACGGGATCGGAGCCGGGGTAGGCTATACCTTGGTTCTGCTGATAATAGCTTTCGTTAGAGAAATATTCGGTTTTGGCACGATCTTTGGATTCGCTTTGATGGGTGACTGGTGGCCACGCTGGTCCATTATGGTGATGGCACCCAGTGCATTTTTCATGCTGGCGATCCTGATCTGGGTCATTCATGGTCCGCTGGCAACAGCAAAAGCTAAAAAAGGATAATCTATGGAAATTAGTGCATTTATAATATTCTTAGCAGCAATTTTTACCAGCAATATTCTGCTTACCAATTTCCTTGGTATGTGCTCTTTCCTTTCAGTTTCCAAGGAAATTGAATCGTCTCTGGGCCTGGGCCTGGCCGTAGTTTTTGTTATGACTATGACATCGGCTCTGAATTATGTGGTTTATCATCTTATACTGGTACCTCTGGATCTGGTTTATCTGCAGTATATTATTTTTATAATTGTTATTGCAGCCTTTGTTCAATTAACGGAGATGGTAGTTGAAAGATTTTCGCCAGTTCTATATTATTCACTGGGGATTTTTCTTCCCTTGATAACAGTAAATTGTGCGATCTTAGGTGTTTCACTATTTATGGTGATCAGAAATTATTCTTTTATTCAATCAGTTGCCTATGGTGCAGGAAGCGGGTTAGGGTGGTTGCTGGCTATTCTTGCTCTGGCCGGGATCAGGCAGAAAGTAAAAGAAAAATTCGTACCGACCGGTTTAAAGGGTGCAGGTTTGAGTTTGATCATAACCGGAATCATGGCGATCGGATTCATTGGTTTTTCCGGAATTGTAATTATTCAATAATGGAGCTGCAATGCTGATAATCATTTTAAATACGATCTTAATAGTCTCCGGGATCTCCGGTTTTCTGGCTTTATTGTTAGTTATTGCCGACTATTTCTTTGCCAATTATGGAGATTGTAAGATCACAATTAACGGCAAAAAGGAAATCACGATCAAAGGTGGAGATTCTCTGCTGTCATCTCTCAATCAGAACAAGATATATCTGCCTTCAGCCTGTGGTGGAAGAGGTAGCTGCGGTTTTTGTAAATGTAAGGTGGAAGCAGGCGGAGGTCCATTACTTCCAACTGAGAAACCTTTCCTGGATAATGAAGAAATTAATGGCAAGGTAAGGCTCTCCTGTCAGATTAAAGTTAAAGAAGATATTGCCATACAGATTCCGGAAGAGATTTTCAATATAAAGAATTTTAAGGCTAAAACCGTTAAAATCACACAGTTGACTTACGATATCAAAGAACTAAGGCTGGAACTCATTGAACCGGATACTGTTGACTTCAAAGCCGGGCAATATGTTCAGCTACAAAGTCCGAAATATGGCAAGATCAAACAGAAAGTCTCACGGGCTTATTCCATTTCCAGCAGTCCGGATAATAAAAAATACATTGAACTGATCATCAGGAAAGTGCCGGATGGCATATGCACTACCTGGGTTCACGACTATCTGAAAGAAGGTGACACAGTTAATTTCACAGGTCCCTTTGGGGATTTCTTTATACGTGATACTGAAGCTGATATGATATTTGTAGCCGGGGGTTCAGGAAAGGCACCTATCAAATCCATGGTTGAATATATGGAAAAACGACAGATCAAACGCAGGATGGGTTATTTCTTTGGTGCCAGGAATATTAAGGAACTATATTATACCGATTATTTCAAAGAGTTTGAAAAGAAACTTCCATCTTTTAAATATTATCCGGTTCTGTCACAACCAACAGAAGCCTGTGACTGGGATGGCAGGTGTGGATATGTGATGCCCTTTTTTGATGAGTTTATTAAAGATCCTTCCAATACTGAAGCTTATCTCTGCGGCAGCCCGGGTATGATAGCCGCGGTTGTCAAAAATCTGAAGGAAAAGGGTCTGGCAGAAGATAAGATCTACTTTGACAGTTTTGCATAAGAGGTTATTATGAAAGAGACACCTAAAGAGATGAAAATCCATCTGAACCTGAAAGCCGGGGTAATGTCTACTCATGGTTTTCTGGGCGATGACGACAGGCATTTCCATGAGATTATTGAAGAGGATGAGAGTATTTTAACCCGACTGGGAGTTACTACTGAGGAAATTGCAGACAGGCTTCAATATTTTACGGATGAAGCATTTGAGAGTTATGATGGTCCTATCATCATAGGTGGAAAATACGAAGTTCACTATGAGTCTTTCCGCGGCAAAATGCCCTGTCCTTTTGATCATCCGGGCGTATACAGAAAAGGATCTGTTACGTTAAAAAATCTTGAAAACAATATTGAGATCTGCTGGACACCTCTTAATATTCATATGATAAAAGAACACTGTTTCTTCGAAGGTACGGGGTCAGCTCACAGATTAGAACCGGAGACAGTAATTAAAGCAATTTTCTAATTTAATGAAAAAGATAATAACTATTTTCCTTTTAGTCGTAACTTCAGCCTTGTTCTGCCAGAATCTCGATAATAAGAAAAAGCAGCTTGAGGATATAAAGGAAGAGATCCAGAAGCAGAACGAGATCATCGAAGAAAAAGAGCAGGAAAAGAAAAAAACAATCGGAAATCTGGAAACAACTAAAAAGAAGAAAAAGGATTTAGACAGCAAGATAACCCAGCTTAATTCCACGGAAAAAGAAGCAAAACAGAAACTTAATGAAACTATCTCCCGGATCGATAACACTGCCTCGGCTCTGCAGAATCTCTATCAGCTTTGTGAGGAAGAATTTATGGATCTTTTTGCCATCCATTACAGCAATCAGGATCCGGTTGAAGTTGAAATTGAAAAGCGATATATGTCCGATCTTCTCCATTATACAATTGATGAAATACAGCTTACCCAGGTAACAAAAAACAATCTTGAGCTGGATAAGCAGGATAAAACTGTGAAATATGAAGATGTTATTACTGACAAAAAAAATACTCAGAAAAAAAAGAAACAATATGAAAGTGAGATAGTCTATATTCAAGATGATATTTATAGAATCGAAGATGAGAAGAAAGAACTGCTAAGTAAAAAGGAGCAGCTGGAGGAAGAAGCAGCAGCATTGGATGAATTGATAGTTAGGCTGCAGGTGGATCTTACGTCAGATTATTTTTCTTATGAATTTTCCGAAGAAAAATTGAATTGGCCTGTAAGGGGTGAAGTTATAAGAGGATATGGCGAACATAAAAGTGCAGAATATAAAGTTACCCTGCAAAATAACGGTATCGATATAGCTGCCGATGAAGGCACTCCAGTTCATACTATTGATGTGGGAGTAGTCGCTTTTGCAGAATGGTACAGCGGTTCAGGTAAACTGGTCATCATCAACCACCAGAATGGATATTACTCGCTGTATTCCCATAATAGTACCTTGCTCGTTTCAAAAGGAGATAGAGTAATAAAGGATCAGGAGATAGCTCTTTCAGGGAAGACCGGAACAACAGAAAATGCCTGCCTTCATTTCGAGATCCGCAAACACGGGGACCCTGTTGATCCCATGGATTACCTTAAATAATGAAAACATATAATTATCTGTCGGACAAGAATCTGATAAATTTCCTGCGGGAAAATAAAGATTTCACTTTTCTACATTCTACAGGAAATATGCTGGGAATTGGCGCTCCAATCAACAGCAAAGAGTCAATTGACAAGATCGGAGAATTAAAAAAAAGAACGGAAGCTAAAGGTTATATCATACTTATCCCTGGAGCCGATTGGCTGACTGATCTTCATCTGCAGCCGGACAAGGTCCGAAAAAGGCTGATTCAACAATATTGGCCGGGTGAATTGACCCTTATCTTCGACGACACAAAAAAGATGTTTCCTGATTTGACAATTAACGGCAGGATCGCAGTGAGAGTACCTGGAGATCCTTTCCTCAGAAAATTTATCGAAATTCTTGGAATGCCTGTTATCAGCACCAGTATGAATATTTCCGGCCAGGAACCGGTAAATGATCTGAATTTAATTAACTCTGAATATAGTGACTGGTTTGATTTTAAACTTATTCCTAAGAATTGGAAACCTGTTTCCGGAGAGGGTTCAACCATTGCAGATATAAATAATGACAAATTATCGATATTAAGGGAAGGTTCTCTCAAAGGGCTGGAAATTTCAGAGTCAGCAGAAAAACCTCTAATCCTTTTCGTTTGTACAGGAAATATCTGTCGCAGCCCAATGGCAGAATATTATGCCAGAGAGTTTTTTAAAAAGGAAGCATTGCTTGTGCGTACATTGTCAGCTGGTTTTCTGGAATCAGGCAATAAGATCTCAGAAAATTCAAGAATTGTATTGCTGGAAAATAATATTGATGCAGATCTTCATCGCTCATTTCAGATCAATGAAGATCTGATCAGGAAAAGCTGGCTTATTCTCACTATGGAAACCAGGCACAAAACAGAACTGTTAAGGATGGATCCCAATATTGAGGGGAAAGTATTTACTCTTTCGGAGTATTGCGGAAGTGAATTCTGCCGGAATTCTCTGGATATAGCAGATCCCTACGGATCAGATCTTTATAATTATCGGCTTACCTTTGATCTGATTAAAGCACGGGTTGAATGTCTGGCAAAATTAGTAAAAAAGGAGGTTTAATTGAACTTTATCTGGTCTGGTTTATTCTGGGGCATTATTTTAGTGCTGCTTGGATTATCGGTTATCCTGAAAAGTCTTCTCAATATTGATATCCCGGTATTTAAAATAGTTTTTGCGGTCATTCTTATTTATCTCGGTATCAGAATTTTAACAGGTTCATCCCTGAAGACAAAAAATACAATCATATTTAACAGAACACGGCTTTCTTCCCAAACCGATAAAGATGAGGTAAACATAATTTTCGGGTCAGGTTTAGTAGATCTGAGAGATCTGGTAGATCTGAAGGAAAACACAAATCGTGAAATTAATATCATCTTCGGTTCGGGCCGGGTCATTCTCCCTGAAAATACTTCTCTTTTAATAAAATCAGATACAGTTTTTGGTGAAAGCAGATTTCCTGATGGGAAAACAGATTTCTTTGGAGAATATAAATATAAGAATAAATTTGAAGAAGATGGACCTACGTTGTTTCTGGAAATCAACGTTGTTTTTGGAAGTCTTGTTGTTGAAGAATAATGCAGAAAGAATTAACTGATTATATCGCCTGGCTGCTTCAGGAAACCGAAAAACTTAATATTAAACTTAGTGATTCCAAAAATATTCAATATGGTCAGCAATTAAAATTCTCGGATGGTAAGAAAGAACTTCCTGTAAATATATATTATTCAATCCGGAAAGGTGTTTCAGTAGTAATCGGAGGCAGTAAATCGGATGAGCTTTTTTCCCGATTAAATTATCTTGTATTCAAGCAGAAAACCTCTCAGGACAAACAGCATAACTGGCAGCGCTGGGCTGGAACAGATGAGTCAGGCAAAGGAGATTTCTTTGGTCCCCTGGTAGTTTGCGGTTTTATTATGGAAAAAAAATTTGAGAATAAATTTGCTGATCTTGGAGTGCAGGATTCCAAAAAAATTTCCGATGAAAAAGTTAGGAAAATTGCAGAATACCTTTATTCCAAGCACCGCAGGGATTTTGAGGTATTAATTTTGCAACCCGCTAAATATAATGAATTGTATGCGAAGTTTGAGCAGCAGGGAAAGAAACTGAATGAACTTTTGGCCTGGATGCATGGCAGGATAATTCTGAACCTGAAGAGTAAAAACCATTTCGAGGGTGCGGTTATCGACAAATTTGCCAAAGAAGAAACTCTTAATAATTCCCTGAAGGACTTGCAGGAAATTGAACTTATCCAGCGTCACAAAGCGGAAAATGATCCTGCGGTTGCCTGTGCGTCTATTATTGCCAGATACAATTTCTTGAGAAGCATGAAAGAGTTATCAATTAAAAATGAAATGGAATTTCCTAAAGGTGCGGGTAAAAAAGTTATTGAAACTGCCAGGTCTTTTGCGGCAAAATTCGGAAAGGAAAAATTGGCTGAAGTTGCGAAAATTCATTTTAAAACCTATAGGGAGATATAGATTAAATAATGTTAATGGAATTCAAAGGGCTGGTACCCAAAATTGGCAGGAACAGCTGGGTGGCTGAAAATGCCATGATCATCGGTGATGTCGAAACCGGTGAAGATTCTTCTATCTGGTTTGGAGCAGTAATCCGTGGGGATATTCACTATGTCAAAATTGGTGATCGCACCAACATTCAGGATCTCAGTATGATCCACGTTACTCATTATACAAAGCCCGACAAAAGTGACGGGTATCCCGTGGAAATAGGCAACGATGTTACTGTCGGCCATAAAGTTATGATCCATGGAGCTAAAATTGGAGATGCCTGTTTGATCGGTATGAATGCAACACTTCTGGACGGTTGTGAAATAGGAAGAGAATCTATTGTCGGAGCTGATGCTCTTGTGGTGAAAAACATGAAATTTCCACCTCGCAGCATGATTCTGGGATCGCCTGCCAAGAGGGTTAGAGAGTTAACTCAAGATGAAGTTGATGCACTCTATAAACACGCTGACCACTATCTAAAATACAAAGATATGTATCTAAATGAAAACTCTAGTTCTCGATAAAATGCCCAAAACTTTCTGGCAGGAAGTTAACCAGAAATTTCCTGGTTACTTTACTACCGAAAAAAATGATCCCTATAATATAGAAATCATATTACTAAGAACTAAAACTTTACTTTTCGCAGAAAACCTGCTATTGTACCCTAATTTAAAACTGATCATCAGAGCAGGTAGTGGATTTGATAATATAGATGTTACAGCAGCCTTGAAAAGAAAAATTGCCGTGTGCACAACTCCAGATGCTAATGCTCAATCAGCTTTTGAACACACAATATCTATAATCCTGGCTATGATAAAACAGCTTCAGCAGGGCAAATCAAATATCTTATCTGGAAACTGGAAGTCCGATTTGGAAAGTAACTGGGAAATCGCAGATCTAAAAGTATTGGTCGTTGGAGTGGGCAGAATAGGTGGAAAGGTTGGAAGATTTCTGCAGTCTGCCGGCGCAGCAGTGCGGGGATTTGATCCTTACCTGTCAGATCAAAACTGGGCAGAGAATGAGATTGTCCCAATAGATTATGAAACAGGATTAAGCTGGTGCAATCTGATTACTTACCATTGTCCATTATACAAACAGACAGCTAATTATTTTTCCCGCAAAGTTCTTAAAATGGTTTCCGGTAAATTCTGGCTGGTAAATACTGCCCGGGGTGGCCTGGTGGATGAAGATGCAGTTATGGCAGGGTTAATTTCGGGAAAAATTTTAGGTTTTGGAACAGATGTTTTTAGAAAAGAACCTCCGCAGTACAAAGAATTTTATAATAGGAACAATGTTTTTTTGACCCCCCATATTGGTGCTTACACTGATAATGCCAAAAATAGACTTGTTAGAGAAACCATTGAAGTGTGGAGAAAATTCGTATTTGAAAAAAAAGTTGTGAACGAAATAGATAAGAACTTCATTTGATGCTATTATCATAAATATATATTTTACTGGATGTTGTAAAATATATTGTCATATTGTTTTTTTACAGCCATAAATATTATCCAAAAATAAGTAGAAAAAAGTAAATTTTGAGTTGACATAAAAAAGGCGTAAATCAATTTTGCCAAACCTCAATTATGTGAGGTTGAAAACAGATCATTAAAAGTTAAAAAATAGAAGTGTATAGTGAATGAGTGAGAAGCCAGAAAGATAGTTATAACGAAGAGTTTGATCCTGGCTCAGGACGAACGCTGGCGGCGTGGATTAGGCATGCAAGTCGAACGCGAAAGTATTTCTTCGGAGATACGAGTAGAGTGGCGGACGGGTGAGTAACGCGTAGGTGATCTACCTTAAAGCGGGGGATAGCCCCGGGAAACCGGGATTAATACCGCATGTGGAGCCACTTATTATACATTGTAAATTGAGGTTAGCAAATTTGATAAAATTTGCAACTTAAAAAAGATTAAGAGCGCAAGCTTAAGAATTTTAGATATTTAAGCTTTAAGAAGATTAAGTTACGTACATAATTGGTGGTTTTAAAGACGGCCTCTGTTTCAAGCTGTCGCTTTGAGATGAGCCTGCGTCCTATTAGCTAGTTGGTAAGGTAATGGCTTACCAAGGCGATGATAGGTAGGCGGCTTTGACGAGTGGTCGCCCACACTGGGATTGAGATACGGCCCAGACTCCTACGGGAGGCAGCAGTCGAGAATAGTCTACAATGGACGAAAGTCTGATAGTGCGACGCCGCGTGGATGAAGAAGCATTTCGGTGTGTAAAATCCTTTTCTTTGTGAGCAATGCTTATAAGGTTAATAGCTTTATAGTTGAGATATTAGCAGAGGAATAAGCTCCGGCTAACTCCGTGCCAGCAGCCGCGGTAACACGGGGGGAGCGAGCGTTGTCCGGAATTACTAGGCGTAAAGGGCAAGTAGGCGGAACAATTAGTCAGGTGTTAAAGGCGTCGGCTCAACCGGCGTACGGCATTTGATACTGTTGTTCTAGAGTAAGGTGGGGGAAGACGGAATTCCTGGTGTAGCGGTGGAATGCGGAGATATCAGGAAGAACACCGGTGGCGAAGGCGGTCTTCTATACCATTACTGACGCTCAATTGCGAAGGTGTGGGTATCGAACAGGATTAGATACCCTGGTAGTCCACACAGTAAACGATATGTACTAGGTGTTGGGGGAGATGATCTTTCAGTGCCGCAGCTAACGCGTTAAGTACATCGCCTGGGGAGTACGATCGCAAGGTTAAAACTCAAAGGAATTGACGGGGGCCCGCACAAGCGGTGGAGCATGTGGTTTAATTCGATGCAACGCGAAGAACCTTACCTGGGCTTGACATCCCCGGGAGAGACCAGAGATGGTCTTGTGCCCTTTCGGGGGAACCGGGAGACAGGTGCTGCATGGCTGTCGTCAGCTCGTGTCGTGAGATGTTGGGTTAAGTCCCGCAACGAGCGCAACCCCTATCTTTAGTTGCCAGCACGTCATGGTGGGGACTCTAGAGAGACTGCCAGTGTAATAAACTGGAGGAAGGTGGGGACGACGTCAAGTCATTATGGCCTTTATGTCCAGGGCTACACACGTGCTACAATGGCCGGTACAGAGGGACGCAATACAGTGATGTGGAGCAAATCTCAGAAATCCGGTCTCAGTTCGGATTGGAGTCTGCAACTCGACTCCATGAAGTTGGAATCGCTAGTAATCGCGTGTCAGCATAACGCGGTGAATACGTTCCCGGGCCTTGTACACACCGCCCGTCAAGTCAGCCGAGTTGATTGCACCCGAAGGAGGTGAGCTAACCGTAAGGAGGCAGCTTTCGAAGGTGTGATTAGCGAGGGGGACTAAGTCGTAACAAGGTAGCCGTACCGGAAGGTGTGGCTGGATCACCTCCTTTTAAGGAGAAAAATTAATGGCTTCTACTCATTCACTATACATTTTTAATAGATCTTTATAGTTATAAGATTATAGAAGTGCGAGATAGGGGATAAATTTAATACCTAATAGTAAAGAGCGAAAGGGCACATGGTGGATGCCTTGGCACTGTATGGCGAAGAAGGACGCGGTTAACTGCGAAAAGCCTCGGGGAGCTGTAAGCAAGCTTAGATCCGGGGGTATCCGAATGGGGCAACCCGTATCAGATAATACTGGTACATCCGGCAATAGTCGGAGGCAAACGCGCTGAACTGAAACATCTAAGTAAGCGCAGGAAGAGAAAGTAATAACGATTTCCTGAGTAGCGGCGAGCGAACGGGAAAGAGCCTAAACCAGACTTAAGTTTGGGGTAGTGGGACTCAGTTGTCTGAGATTATTTCATAGACGAACGATACTGGAAAGTATGTCCGCAGAGGGTGACAGGCCCGTAGTCGAAATGAAATAAGATTAGTATGAGTATCCCGAGTAGGCCGGGACACGAGAAATCCTGGTTGAATCAGCGTGGACCATCACGTAAGGCTAAATACATACAGTGACCGATAGTGAAGTAGTACCGTGAGGGAAAGGTGAAAAGCACCCCGGGAGGGGAGTGAAATAGAACCTGAAACCGTGTGCTTACAATCAGTCGGAGCTGAACAATTTATTGTTTGGTGACGGCGTGCCTTTTGCATAATGAGCCGGTGAGTTAATGTTATCAGCGAGGTTAAGTAATACAGTTACGCAGCCTTAGCGAAAGCGAGTCTTAATAGGGCGTATAGTTGATAGTATTAGACCCGAAGCCTAGTGATCTACCCATGTCCAGGCTGAAGTCACGGTAACACGTGATGGAGGGCCGCACCAACCGATGTTAAAAAATCGGTGGATGAGGTGTGGGTAGGGGTGAAAGGCCAATCAAACTAGGAGATATCTGGTTCTCTCCGAAAACTGTTTAGGCAGTGCCTTAAACAAGATTTATGGAGGTAGAGCACTGAATGGGCTAGGGGGCATACCAGCTTACTGAACCCAATCAAACTCCGAATGCCATAAATTGATGTTTGGGAGACAGCGTGCGGGGGATAAGCTTCGTACGCGAGAGGGAAACAACCCAGACCGACGGCTAAGGTCCCAAATTATATGCTTAGTGAGGAAGGATGTGTGATTGCCAAGACAGCCAGGATGTTGGCTTAGAAGCAGCCATCATTTAAAGAGTGCGTAATAGCTCACTGGTCGAGTGGTGATGCACCGAAGATGATCGGGACTCAAGCATGTAACCGAAGCCTCGGATAGCAGTTTACTGCTATGGTAGGAGAGCATTCCATACAGCGAAGAAGGAGAGCTGTAAGGCGATTTGGAGCGTATGGAAGAGACCATGCCGGCATGAGTAGTGATAATGCAGGTGCGAAACCTGCACACCGTAAGCCTAAGGTTTCCTGAGTAAAGATAATCTTCTCAGGGTTAGTCTGCCCCTAAGGCGAGTCAAGCGAGCTTGAGTAGCTGATGGGAATCAGGTTAATATTCCTGAACCTGGAATATGAAGTGATGGAGTGACGCAGTGGTGCTCCGGAGACGGGTGTTGGACGTCCCGTTGAACATGTGTAGGTTAGATCACAGGCAAATCCGTGATCTTTTATCCGAGGCATGGGACGAGAGCTTTAAGCTCGAAAGTCCGGTTAGATACACTGCCGAGAAATAGCTTCTAAGCGTTAATTGTATTTCAGTCAGTACCGCAAACCGACACAGGTAGGCGAGGAGAGTATCCTAAGGTGTTCGAGAGAATTCTGGTTAAGGAACTCGGCAAAATGACCCCGTAACTTCGGGAGAAGGGGTGCTCCATTATCGTGATAGCCGTACGGCTGGAGCGAGAAGGAGCCGCAGTGAAGAGGCCCAAGCGACTGTTTATCAAAAACACAGGTCTATGCGAAGACGCAAGTCACGGTATATAGACTGACACCTGCCCGGTGCCGGAAGGTTAAGTGGAGGAGTTAGCTTAAGATTTCGATTTTAAGCGAAGCCCTGAAATGAAGCCCCGGTAAACGGCGGCCGTAACTATAACGGTCCTAAGGTAGCGAAATTCCTTGTCGGGTAAGTTCCGACCTGCACGAATGGTGTAACGACTTGGGCGCTGTCTCAACCAGGAGCTCGGTGAAATTGAAGTGGCGGTGAAGATGCCGCCTACCCGCGAATGGACGGAAAGACCCCGTGAACCTTTACTGCATCTTGGCATTGTGATTTGGTGTACTATGTGTAGGATAGGTGGGAGGCTATGAAGCTGGGTCGCTAGATTCGGTGGAGCCAATCTTGAAATACCACCCTTATTATATTGGGTCACTAACGAGGTATTTGTAGTACTTCGGACATTGTCTGGAGGGCAGTTTGACTGGGGCGGTCGCCTCCTAAAAAGTAACGGAGGCTCACAAAGGTTCCCTCAGGCTGGTTGGTAATCAGCCGTAGAGCGTAAAGGTATAAGGGAGCTTAACTGCGAGACTGACGGGTCGAGCAGATGCGAAAGCAGGTCTTAGTGATCCGGCGGCTCTGAATGGAAGGGCCGTTGCTCAAAGGATAAAAGGTACTCCGGGGATAACAGGCTGATACCGCCCAAGAGTTCACATCGACGGCGGTGTTTGGCACCTCGATGTCGGCTCAACTCATCCTGGGGCTGAAGACGGTCCCAAGGGTTCGGCTGTTCGCCGATTAAAGAGTTACGCGAGCTGGGTTCAGAACGTCGTGAGACAGTTCGGTCCCTATCCTTCGTGGGCGCAGGAAATTTGAGGGGAGCTGCATTTAGTACGAGAGGACCGGTGCGGACGAACCTCTGGTGTATCGGTTGTCACGCCAGTGGCATTGCCGAGTAGCTAAGTTCGGAATGGATAACCGCTGAAAGCATCTAAGCGGGAAGCCAACCTCAAGATAGATTTCCCATGAGATACGTTGGAGACTACAACGTTGATAGGTCACAGGTGTAAGCACAGCAATGTGTTCAGCCAAGTGATACTAATAGATCAATTGTCTTTACTTTTATTAAACTTTCCCCTATCTCGTTATATTTTCAGAAAAAGTCTGATTCCTTCAGACAATTTCTAAGACTTAAAGAGAGTCTGAAGAAGGTGGTTATAGCGGTAAGGTTACACCTGTTCCCATTCCGAACACAGTAGTTAAGCTTGCCCGCGCTGATGGTACTGCATGGGTAACTGTGTGGGAGAGTAAGTCGCCGCCTTCTTCAGACTCTCTTGACGTTTATATGGAAACTACTTCCTAAGGTGAAATAGACATACCACCATTCAGAGGTAGTGAGACTCCTGTAATAAAATCTGCTTTAGAAGCCGCATAAGCGCTAAATCCTGGTGTGCCAAAAAAAGAACCTAATGATGATATATTGATTATCTTACCTGCTTTTCGTTGAATCATTTGAGAGGCTATTTTTTTTACTGATTATTAAAGCAGCATTGAGATTAACATTAAAAGTAGCTTTAAATTCCGAAATGGATATTTCCGATAATTTTGCTAACGGGGCGATACCAGGTGATATAAAGACCTCTTTTATCCCTGCCGATAATACTTATATCTGCACCAGCCAGTGCAAAAATTCTGGCAATTTCTGCTCCAATACCTTACGATGCCCCTGTTATAAATGCTTTTTTATCTTTTAAACTGAATGGATCCATATTCACTCCAATAATAACAAAAACTATTTCATGTTTTCGATCACATATAATAAGACTGTATATGTCAAAAGGTCAATTTTCAAAGAACTTAACAGGTGAGAATTGGTCAAAAAAGAAAAAACAAGAGTGTCATCTGGCAGGAAAATATATCCTGACAGACATCGAATGTTCGACATAGTACCAGTTTTAGCTCTGATATTTCCATGAATGTTTTTACCAATTGAAAGACCTGACTCTTTAGAATATCTTCCAGTAACTGGAATAATTTCACGCCATAAATCAGAATATTCCGAGGTTAACATGAATCTTAGTACCGTTGTGATCTGTTCTGGAGATATCAAGTTGTACCTGGAAAGACCGGAAGCATCTGCAAATCGGTAAGTTCCTGTTGGGATGCCAAGATCAGATAAGAATTTTTCTTGAATCTCTTTTCCATTTTCTGAACTGCCAGTTTGACCACTGTTGGCTGCTATAAGCTTCAGTATTGTTTCAGCTTGGAGATTGCTGCTTTTATCAAGCATATTCTTTAAGATTTCCCATAATGGGATCGATCTTGTCTCAAAAAGTTTGAAAGTATTAAGGCTGTCTAAATGATAATCAGCCATATCATCACAATCATAGGTCTCACCCAATAGGGATATTCCATTGTTTGTAAATGTCTGTCTTAGCACTGAAAGAAATACATTTGTTGGGTCTGTTAAAGTGACTAAACGAAAAATAACTGGTCCTCCAGGTTGAACATTTCCCCTTACATAAATAGTATTATTGTATATAGGTCGCTCGATATTTATCCAGCTCAATGAATCTTGTATAGATGTGACCTCATTGATCAAAGTAAAGCATGAACATTTAAATTCAGGGATTATTGCAGCGGGGTCATTTTCTCTATCAGGTGGTATGATTTTCAATCTGATCGAATTATCATTAAACTGCAGAGCTCCAATTTCAGCTGCATAAGGATATTTCAAGTCTTCCAGCATCCAGCCTTTTCCAAAGCCATTTTCATCAAAAGCATTATCATCTCCAATCAAATCACCATCTATATATTTGATCCCGTGCGATTTAAGAGAATCCGCCCAGAAGCTGAGGATTTCTGTTGGGTTATCATTAAAATCTCGAGAGAATGTTGGATCTCCAAAACCCTGGATGATCAGATTTCCTTTTAAAATGGAATCTTCAATCGTTCCCTGGTAATAGAATTTTGTGGGTATTTCATAATCCGGCTGCAAATTTACTAAAGCAGATGCTGCCGTCAGGAGCTTCTGATTAGAGGCAGGAATAAATAGCTTATTTGAATTAAACTTATATATAACTTCTCCACTTTTCATTGATTCGATCTGAATACCCCAATGGATGTGAGAGTATTGGTCATCTTCAATTGAAGTAGTGATTAATTTTTCAACTTTTTCCAATTTTACAGTTTTATAATAACTACAGTTGGAAAGTGATATTGCCAGAGCTAATAAAATAATTACTTTTTTCATAGGAACAACCTTAGAAGTGATCAATAATAAGTCAAATTCTCTTCAAAATCTTTATTCAGAAAATAATTACTTGCCTGTTACATTCAACAGAAAAAACTGAACAAGAAGGAGATAAGATATGCAGGTAGATCTGATTATAAAAAACGCCAAGCAGCTTTTAACTTTAAATGGTCCAGCCAGGCCGAGAATACGTGAAGAGATGGATTCATTGTCAATTATTGAAGATGGAGCTATAGCTATACACGATAGTAAAATACAGGCGGTTGGCAAAACAGCGGAAATATTGTCTGATTACCAGGCCATGAAAGAAGTAGATGCATCACATAAAGTTGTCATGCCCGGATTTGTAGACCCTCATACTCATCCGGTATTCCTTAAAACACGTGAAAATGAGTTTGAAATGAGAATTCAAGGCCGGAGTTATGTTGAGATATCTCAAACCGGTGGCGGGATTAGAAGCAGCATTGAAGGCGTAAGGAATGCAACTGAAGCAGAACTTCTGAAATTATCAAAGGAAAGGATTCAGCGGATCATCTCTAATGGTACAACTACCTTAGAAGCAAAAAGCGGCTATGGCCTTACTACGAAGAGTGAAATTAAGCAGCTCCAGGTAATAAAAAGACTTCAGAATGAGATGCCGAT
This sequence comes from Cloacimonadaceae bacterium (SeqCode), assembly GCA_942491655.1. Lineage (GTDB taxonomy): Bacteria > Cloacimonadota > Cloacimonadia > Cloacimonadales > TCS61 > SDB. The sequence goes on along the minus strand of CALOBL010000013.1, from coordinate 245,731 downwards.
CGAAATAGTGCCGACATTTATGGGTGCTCATGAATTTCCTGTAGAATATAAAGAGAACAGAAATGAATATATTAGAATACTTAAAGACGAAATGATCCCGAAAATTGCAGAATTGGGTTTAGCAGAATATTGTGATATCTTTACCGAAGAGCATGTTTATACCATTGCGGAATCCAGAGATATTCTCAACCGGGCAAAGGAAGCGGGATTTAAAATCAGGATGCATGCGGATGAAATTAAACCTATGGGCGGGGCGGAACTGGCCGCGGAAATTGGAGCGATAAGCGCTGATCATCTGGGAGCAGCTTCAGATGCAGGAATTATGGCTTTGGCACGATCAGGTGTAATTGCAACATTACTGCCGGGTACAATTTTCAGTCTGGGTATGAAATCTTATGCCAGAGCCCGTGATATGATCGAAAGAGGTGTAGCTGTTGCCCTAGCCACAGATTTTAATCCGGGGAGCTGTAATTGCGACAGTATGCAGTTCATTTTAACTCTAGCCTGCCTGCAGATGAAAATGACTCCTGCGGAAGCGATTACAGCCTCTACTATCAATGCCGCTTATGCTCTGGATAGAGGAGATAAGATTGGCAGTCTGGAGCCTGGTAAACAGGCTGATATTCTGATTATGGATATGCCTTCCTACCAGTATCTTCCTTACCATTTTGGTTCCAATAATGTTGAAAAAGTTTTTAAGAATGGTCAATTGATTTTTGATAATAAAAAAAGCTCCTGAAGGCATTTTCAGGAGCTTGTGATTCAATAATTATTTACTCTACTTTTTCCCAGTATTGGGTTCTTCCCAGAAGTGAAACTCCTATAAAACCTCTTACTTTAAGTTTTTTTCCTGCCTCGATTACTTCAATGTTGCATTTATACGTTTTACCATTGTTGGGGTCGAGGATTGTTCCACCTTTCCATTGAGTTCCGGATCTGGTAAGATTCTTTAAAATAGTCATACCAATGATAGGCTGATCCTTTAACTCTCCGGTGCATTTATCGCATAATGGGTCTGGGTCTTCATCAGGCTTGGGGAAAATTTGTTCAATTTTTCCGAAGAGAACACCATCTTCCTCCCAGATGTTAATAATAGATTTCAGCTCACCTGTTTCGTCGTCATAGGTCTTCCATTTCCCGACCGGAGAATCGTTCAACGCAAACGCCAATAGAGGTAACAAAAACAGAATCAGAAATATTTTAATTTTCATAATTATTTTCCTAACAATTCAGAGATATGTTCAGCATATTTAACGGCACCACCAGGTTGATAACCTGTTCGATTTATTTCATTTCCCTGTGCATCCAGAAGTAATATAGTCGGAAATCCCTGAATCTTATACTTATCTAGAAGATTTCTATTATAAGCTTTTATTTCATCAGATTGAGGAATATCTCTAGGAAAATCAATTTCCAGCATGACAAGATTATTTTGAGCATATTGTATGAATTCGGGCTGAGAAAAAACTTCATCATTCAGTTTAAAGCACCATCCGCACCAGTCGGAACCTGTAAAATCAACAAAAATAGATTTTTCTTCCGAGCTAGCAGTTTTCATAGCAGTTTCCAGATTTGTAAGCCAGTTAATTTGATCGGAAGTAGTAGATTTTATTTCTTTTTTCTGTGGCGTACAGGAAATGATTAAGGCTACAAAGAGCAATGATGGAATAATTGTTTTAAGAAACTTCATTATTTAACTCCATTGATCATGATCTCAGTTTTGATGTCAACTGATGCACGCAGCATCGCAGAGACGCCACAATATCTAGTTTCAGATAGTTCCACAGCTCTTTCCAGTTTTTCAAGAGGAAGGTCCTTTCCTGTGAATTCGAATGTTACAACTATATCTTTGTAGATCTTAGGATGTTCTGTTGTAGAGTCAGCTGAAACCTTTATATTCAAACCATAATCAGTTATTTTCATTTTTTTCAGGATAGACACAACATCCATGCCTGTGCAACCTGCTAATCCTGAAAGCAATAGAGCCTTAGGCCTGCAACCTTTGTTTTCTCCACCAACTTCTTCTGATGCATCAATAAAAAATGAATGACCTTCCTGATTGACCTGAAAGGCCATTTTACCTAACCAGTTTACATTTACTTCTTTCACAGTGTTTCTTCCTTTTCGGAAAGTGCTTTCTGATAGGCGGCCAGATATAGTTTAATATTCTGGTATATTTCCTCAATCTTATCAGCAGGAAGTCGATTGATTAAATCTTCCTGAATATTCATGAAATCAAGAATTGTCTGCTGATTGGCTTTTTTACCTTTTTCAGTAATTTCTGCCAGCCAGCTACGTCTATCTTTTTTGGAAGGGAATCTTTTTACTAGTTTCTTTTTAACTAAAGTATCAATGATCCTTGTTATTCTGCTGTGGGAAACTTTAAGTTCCACCGAGAGGTCATTCATACAGATAGCTTTTTCAACGTTATTAAGATAGTTAAGCAGGTCACACTCCATCCTGCCAAGATTGAGGCATTTTCTTCTAATCATCTCTTTTTTAGAACAAAGATTATACACTTCTTTGCTCAATGCGGCATATTTATCAACATGCTTTTCCATTTTTTACTCCTTGCATTTAACAATTTCATACAGTTAAATTTTCAATGCACAACTCAAAACCACAAATTTTGCTTATAAATAATTCTCATATCAAGTAATAATTGAATATATCACAATTTTAAAGCAAGATTAATATTTATAATATCAAACTTTAAAACAAAATAATATTTAAATTAGGAAGCGGCAATATTTTTTTAGTTAATTTTAGAAATAAGTTTATTTATCACGTCTTTTGATGTTAGACCTTCAGCTTCAGCAGCAAATGAAATCAAAACACGGTGTTGCAGGACTATTTCTGCTATCTTTTCAATATCTTCTCGAGATGGTGATAAACGTCCGTGTAGTGCTGCTCTTGTTTTAGCTGCTAAAACAAGAAATTGAGAAGCTCTGGGACCGGCTCCCCAGTTAACCCATTTTTTGATGAATTCAGGAGCATTTTCGTCTCCCGGTCGTGTGGAACGGGTAAGTTTTACTGCAAAGTCAAGTACATGTTCACTGACAGGAATTGTCAGGATTGCTTTCTGCACAGCTATAATATCTTCTGCCGATAATACTGGGTTAAGTTCAGAAGTTTGTTCGACAGTGGTTTTTTTGACTATTTCTTTTTCTTCTTCAAAGCTGGGATAATCAATATTGATGTTGAACATGAATCTATCCAGTTGTGCTTCAGGGAGAGGATATGTGCCTTCTTGTTCAATTGGATTCTGGGTGGCGAAAACCAGAAAGGGTTTATCCAGTTCATACGTTGAATTACCCGCAGTTACCTGATTTTCCTGCATAGCCTGTAAGAGTGCTGCCTGGGTTTTGGGAGGAGTTCTATTGATCTCATCTGCCAGGATGATATTAGCGAAAACGGGACCTTTTATATATTCAAAATAACGTTTACCGTCCGATTTATCTTCCGCCAGAATGTCTGTTCCGGTAATATCTGAAGGCATCAGGTCAGGAGTGAACTGAATTCTGCTGAATTTCATATTCAGTATTTGAGCCAGAGATGAGATAAGCAGTGTTTTGGCGAGTCCAGGTACACCTTCAAGCAGGCAGTGACCACCAGAAAATAAAGCGATCAGGAATTCTTCCACAACTTTGTCCTGGCCTACGATTACTTTTTGCAATTCAGTTTTTATAGTGTTTGAGATCTGGTTAAGATTTTCAATTATTTCAAGATTATTATTTTTCATTATACCTCTTTGAATTTTATTAGTCTATTTTTTATAGTGTACGATATCTGTAAATCTTATTTTTAAGGAGAAAATTGAGATATAACTTACTAGAAAGATAAGGATTGTTGTAAGTAAATGGGAAAATGTTACAGCCACACTGGTTAAATTCTCATTCAATCCAAGTCCGAGAGAAAAAATTAGGACCCACATAAACTGATTGGAGCCGATCTGAGCTGGAGGTGTTGGTAAAATATAAGTAAGGTTCATTAATGTATAACCAAAAAGTATCTTTAGAAATGAGACTGAAATACCAAAAGAACTGAAAAGCATAAATATGTACAACGATTCTGATAAAATGGCCAATAGTGTTATTATAGCTACGTAAATAACTGTATTCAGCCTGCCTTTCATAATGGTTAAGCCATCTACAAAACGAAACAGGAATTGTTCAATTGTATTCCTTATTCTGTTAGGAATAAACTTTAATAAGCTGTTTAAAATCATTATCGATTTAGTTTTATGATTCGTGGCAAAATAAAGAAATCCCACAAAAAATAAAAATATGATAAATAATATTATAATAATTGAATATAGATTTGAGTTTAAATTTACTGAGATCAATGGTATTAGAACTAGGATTACTAAAATGGGAAAAAGATCAGCAAATTTATCAATGAATACAGTGGGAAGGCTTAAAGATATAGGTGTTTTATGCTTATTTTTTAGGATTACAGATTTTGCAATTTCACCAGCTCTGATAGGAATAAGAAAATTGATCAATAATCCTGTCATAAAGATGCCGTAGCTTTCTAAAAGACTAATTTTGCAAATTGGATCCAGGATCAGTTTCCAGCGTAAACTGCGTAAAAAGTATGCGAATAAATAAAATCCTGAAAACAAAAGTACTAAGATGACATTAAAATTTAACAGGTAATATTTAAACTCTTGCCAGTTAATCATACTTAACCATAGGAAAAGAAATAAAATTCCTATACTTATACTAGCAAGAAGGTTTAATTTATTTTTTAGTTTCATTTATGTTTGGTACAAATATAAAATATCGGTGATGGGACCAGAATCTTTTCAGCAGCCCGGGAGCCATTTTCTCAAACCAAAAATACTTCAGCATCTCATTTTGAAATTCAGGCTTGTTCCCCTTGTAGAAATCTAAAATGCAAAGCGGATCCCTTTCAGCTTCTTCTTTCACCAGGAACGACAACCCCAGAGTTTTAAGAAATTTCTCCTTATGCATACCGATATCTGGCCAGGGTGGATTATCAATAAACTTATTTTCAACTTTTTCCCAGCCGCAATTTTTCATTTCCCGGATAATATTTGAGGGTAAAATAAAATCTTCAGTTAAAAACTTTTTGAGATCCTTTTTTCCCATATACTTTTGAGAAAGGTATCCGATTCCGGCTCGATTGGGAACACAAATTACAATGACCTTTTTTGTAACTCTGGTGAGTTCCTTAATAAAAGAATCGAGTTCCTGAACAAACCATAGAGCAGAGAAATTCCAGCTGAGATCGACATAATTATCTGGAAATTCCAGCTTCGTATAATCCTTAGAATAATGTAAATTCACATCTAATTGCAGTTCATCCCAGGTTCTTTTTATGTATTCGAGTCTTTCTTTGTCATGATCAATAAGATCAACAGCGATATTCTGTTTAGCCAGATAAACACTGTTAATTCCTGATATTCCAGTAAAACCGAAGCTAGGAGCTTCTAATAATTTTTCAACCTTATATTTCTGGCAGATTGATAATAATTTCAAGTTTAGAACTATCCTTTCGTAGGAAGAACCCAACCCTTCATCATAATTTTTATAATATTCTTTCCATGTTTTTAAGATTGGAATTGCCATTTCTAAATTTCCTTATACCAATCTGTAAGAATTTTGAAATCAGGAATAGTTTTAAATTTCTTCAGTTCCAGAATTGTGTATGTATTTTTTGTATTATAATACCAGTTTTTGGAAATTAATTCGAATCTTGCTGTCCAGAGCTCATTTTTAAAGAGTTTGGAAATGTATTCTCCCCAATCAAAAAATATGTTACTTAGTTTGAAAAAGGGTGCATAGGGCTTATTTTTAAGTTGCATGCTTACATAGTCAGCAAGTTCAGAAATGATTACAGGTTCTGAATCTGCAACATTGAATGCTGTTCCCGGTTTAATATCTTTTTCCAGTGCTTTAATGAAAGCCTGTGAGATTAATTCAATATTTGTTAAATGTATTGAAACAGGTTTGGTCGTTATAGGGAAAAGCCTTTTATCTACCAGTTTGGTAAGGGTAAAGGGGAAGCCAAAATCACCCGGGCCATAAGTTATAGCCGGTCTAAGAATAACAGAATTCAATCCTTTCAGTACATAGTTCTGGATCAAAGCTTCTGCTCTGATTTTTGTGTAATGGTAATAATTATCATTTTTTCTAGGGGTATTTTCATCAGCAGGCAATTTTTCCGGAATTGCTCCAAAAACTCCCACCGACGAACAGAAGATAAATTTGGAATTATTAGCAAGAGCATTGATTATAAGCTGTTCAGTTGCATCTACATTTACAGCAAAATAGGTTTTTCTGGGGAATTTTCTTCCACCTCTAACCGCCCCAATATGAACTATTGAATCAAATTTATTTTCTGCTAAATAAGTCTTCAATTTGCCTATATCAGCCAGGTCTATTTCATTGAACTTAACTTTATCGGCGAATTGTTCAAATCGTGTTCTATTTGTTCCCGGTCTTATTAGAGTATGAATCTCATGATCCTTATCAAGTAGTAATTTGGCAGTATTCCTGCCGATCAGTCCGGTTATTCCGGTAAGAAGTATTTTCTGTTTCATATTAATTATTAATATACCCTATTTCTTCATTCAATAACAATTTTTCAGGATTTTTTCTGGTAATAAGATCTATAAATCCATTCTCAGTATTTTTTATTACGGTCTGCAAAGCTTCATTCAGATAATAGTAATCCATATTGCAATGAGTATCAGATGCCAGGAAGTGAACCAGTTTTCTTTTAAGTAATTTCCAGGCAGTTCGTTGTACTTTATTACCATAATATCCAAGGAAGCTGCCGGCATTCATCTGCAGATAAACATTCCTGTAGATAAGGTCTTCAGCCAGATCAGGATTTATTATGATATCTTCATATCTTTCTGGATGTGCTAAAATCGGCTTATAACCACGCTTTACAAGCTGGTACAGAATTTCCAGGAAATTAGAAGGAAATCCGCTAAAGCCTGTTTCCACCAGAACATAATCAGTATTTCCCATGTATAAGTCATGTTCTTTTATGTCTTCCCAGATCTTATCTTCCAGATAGATCTCGGCTCCATGGTGAATTTTTATATTAATATTATGTTTAGTGAGATTGATCTCTAATGCTTCGAAAATGTGGCGAGTCAGTAATTTGCTGTTCTCAAAAACGTTTCTCAGGTAGTGTGGTGTAAGAATAACATCTGTAACTCCGGATTGGGAGATTTCAGAAAGTTCATTAAGGGAATCCTCCATTGTCTCTGCTCCATCATCACAGTGTGGGAGGATATGGGTATGGATATCAATCATTGCGTTTTACAGAATGGATTGCTGCTGCAAAGTCTTTTATCAGTCCTGGATCAAGTTTTTCTTCCAGAATGTTACCAGTAACAATAAAATCTGCTCCGGCTACAGCTTTTTCCCGTGCTACTTCAGGGGTCCTTATTCCTCCACCCAGTATGATCGGAATATCTACATTAGCTCTAATCTGCTGAAGCATTTCATTTTTTACCGGTTTTAAAGCTCCGCTTCCGGCATCAAGATATATCAGCTTCATGCCAAGATACTGACTGGCCAGGGCATGTGCTACAGCGATATCGGATTTATTGCGGGGAATTGGCAGACTGCCACTCATAAAATTGACAGAGGTACTTACCCCTGACTCGATTAGCATGTAAGCTGTTCCGATCGCTTCCAGATTATATTCCTTGATCTGAGGAGCTGCTCGTACCTGCTCTCCGATGAGCATTTGAGGGTTTCGACTGGAAACTACGGAGAGCAATAAGATGGCATCGGCGTATTTAGATACAAAATTAAAAATACCTGGAAATATCAAAACGGGTATATCAACTGACTCCTTAATAGCCTTCAGGTTTGTTTCAAAATTATTAGTAAGCATTATACTACTGCCAACCAGTATTCCATCTGCACCATTATTCTGACAGGTCTGGGCAGTAGTTATAGCCTGTTCTCTTGATATTTTATCAGGATCGATAAGGCAAAGATAATTTGCCCTGTTTTTTGAGAGTGATAATAATTTATCATAAACTTTCATATTAATTTCCTATTAAAACAATTATCAGCAGCATAAACATTTCCAATTTTAATAACGAGGAAGATTTTGAAAATGCCTGTTTACTGTCAATATTTGCCTTTAAGTATAAGAGTATTAAAAGCAGGGGTAAAGTAATTAACACAATGCCCAATCCAAGAGAAAGAGTAGATAAAAAGTCTATGCTGTAGAGGTAAATGAACAGCAGAAATATTAATAATACTACAGTTGCAGAAAGCGACAAAACAGCTTTTTTCCCGGCAATAATAGCCAGAGATCGAACCCTGAAATTCTTATCTCCTTCCATATCTTCGGCATCTTTAATGATTTCGCGGATAAAGGTGAATAGAAAAGCAAACACTGCAATAAAGATTACATTGTTGGTATTACCGGCAGCTAAACCGCCGAAAATGAAACAGCTGGCCGCTGAATAAGACACAATCAGGTTCCCTATTAAGAGCGATCTTTTCAGATTCTTAGCGTAATAAAAGAGCAGCAGTGAGTTGAAGATCGCAATAGCTACACAAATGATGTTTGCTGTGAGATAGCTTAAAATTATCCCGATCACAAAGAGAAAAACAGAATAGAGATAAGCAGCTTTTGGACTTATCTTGCCAGCCGGGATCATTCTATCAGGCCGGTTGATGAGGTCTATTCTCAGATCAAAAAAATCGTTGATAACATATCCGGCTGCTGTTATTGACGCAGCTGATAGAATGGCAAATAAAATATTCAGGTTAAAGGAGGTCTGATTTCTGAACAGGCCGCCAAATAGAATAGTAATTGAGACGAATATTATGTTTACAGGTCTTACTATCTTTAAATAAGGCATTTCTATGGGAGCCTGTCCTTGATCATATTCACAAATTCGAGCAGAATGTCATTATTCTTCATGTTTTTAATAAGGTTATAGGAATCTCGAAGCAGTTTTTCAGCGATCTTCTTAGCTTTTTCCAGACCGATAAGACTTGAATAGGTCGCTTTATGATTTCTGCTATCTTCACCAGGTTCTTTACCCAAAACCTCAAAACTTCCTACTTCATCTAGAATATCATCAACGATCTGGTAAGCCAAACCGATGTTCAAAGCAAAATTTCCCAGAGTGATAGCAATATTTTCTTCGGCTTCATAAGCAGTACAAGCCAGTTCCATAGCAGCTTGCAGTAAAGCGCCGGTCTTTTTTAAATGAATATATCTCAGGGTATTGATATTTATTTTCTTTTTAGCGGAAAGGATATCAACTGCCTGGCCTCCAATCATTCCACGGGTAGAAACAGCTCTGGTTAGAATTCCAATGCTTTTTAAAGCGATCTCCTTGCTCTTTAATTCTGTCAGAACCTCAAAAGCTTTGGTGATCAAGGCATCACCGGCCAGAATAGCAGTCGGTACCCCGAATTGTACATGGCAGCTGGCTTTTCCTCTTCTCTCACTGGAATTATCAATACTTGGAAGATCATCGTGGATCAAAGAAGCAGTATGGATCAATTCCAGAGCACAGGCGATTGGAAGCAATCGGGATAATCTATTAATATTCTTGCGGTTGTTAAGCATTTCATAGGCTGCAAAAAACAAGATCGGCCGCAATCTTTTTCCACCACTGAAAACAGCATAACGCATTGCTTCATGTAATTCACTTGGCTCTTCAGTTTTGGCCGGCAGATATAAATCTAATGCTTCTTCTAACAGATCTTTTCTTGATTTGAAATATTCTTGAATTAACAAAATTACCTCTTTAATATGTTTTTAAGGGCAACGAGATCTTTTTGCCCTTTTTAGCTGATTCATACATGGCAAGAATTATTTCCAGCGATTTTCTTCCACTCCTGCCATCAGTCTGAGGTGTTCCATCCTCGGTAAGAACTTCGACGACATTCTTTATGTATCCCTGATGCCCGAAACCATAGACACTGGTCGGAGCAGTTTCTGATGTGTTTATTAGTTTATCATCATCATCGTAATCTTTGAATGCCCAATATTCTATTTTGTTAACAGCGATTCCGCCTACTTTTACTGAACCAAATTCGCCCATAATTGTAATGGAGCCTTCAAGATTCCTGGGATATGTATTCATGGTTACATCCACCACACCCAGGGCACCATTCTGAAATTGCAGAATACCTACTCCCTGATCTTCTGCTTCAATTTGATGATTTAAGGTTGCGGTATAAGACATAACAGATTTCACTGGACCCATCAGCCACTGCAACAGATCAAAATAGTGTGAAGCCTGGTTCATGAAAGCACCACCATCAAATTCCCAGGTCCCTCTCCAGGAGGCCAGATCGTAATAGTTCTGCGGTCTGGTCCATCTTACCGTTATATTAGCACTGAACAAGCGGCCGAATCTGCCTTTATCGATAGCTTTCTTCAGTAATTGAATGGAGGGATTAAGGCGGTTTTGTTTTACAACAAATAATTTCACCCGGTTCTTATCGCAGGCTTTCACAAGCTTATCTGCTGAAACAAGGTCTATTGCCATAGGCTTTTCTGTGATTACATTAATCTTTCTTTCGGCAGCCTGAATTCCCATTTCAGGGTGCATGCCACTGGGTGTGCAGATTAGTATGGCATCAATGGCTTCATTCTCCAACATTGTAATGTAATCGGTATAGAAACTATTGATCCGGTATTTTTCTTTTGCTGCTTGGGCGCGGGATTCAATGATATCACAGCAGCTGATAATTTGAGCATTATCAATAGCTTCGACAGCCTCAAAATGTTTTGCTGAAATCCTGCCACAACCAACTAAGGCAAATTTAATGTTTTTCATAATTCCTCAATGCTTGATTAAATATTTAAATTCTAGCTAGATAATTATATCAATATCTGATGTCAATAAATTATTACCGGATTTTTTCTTAATAATCTATAGAATAATGCTTATAAAGAAAAATTGGAATTCTGTAAAGTAAGAAATTTCTTCTCATTAACGCCCCTGTACGGGTTAGTCTATCTGTAACAGCCTTTATTTATTTAAGTTACGGAAAAAGTCCTTGACATATAAACTGTGCCACTAATTTAGGAATCCGATTAGTAATTTAAGAAAGGAGAAATAAAAATGACAAAAGCAGATTTGGTGAGAAATGTTTCAGCTGAAACTGGAATCATAAGAAAAGATGTAGCTTTAGCTGTTGATGCCTTTTTGGAAGCTATTAAAGATTCAATGAAAGAGGGAAAACATATTGAGATCAGAGGTTTTGGAACTTTTAAATTGAAAATTAGAAAAGAGAGAATTGGCCGGAATCCGAAAACTGAAGAAAAGGTTAAAGTGCCTTCCAGAGTCGTTCCAACTTTCAAATTCTCACGTGCTTTTAAAGAAGACGTTGATGATTCTAATAAGACTGTAATAAAATAACATCTGGGAGGATGAATGCCCTGCGGTAAAAAGAAAAAAAGATATAAAATAGCCAATCATAAAAGAAAGAAAAGGCTACGCAAGAACCGTCATAAAAAGAAAGGTAAATAATTTTTAGGCCCCGATTTTCGGGGCTTTTTTTATAGCCATCAGCCAGAAATAGCCAATGAGGCAACCGAGTAGATAATAAATAAAATCTGACCAGACAAAGCAATTACCCAAAATGGTTCTTCCCAGGAAAAAACTCCGCAAGAATTCAAGAAAGGGTGGATGCCATAACTGCAAGATTTCCAGAAGGGATGTAAGAATAAAAACTGCAGTAGCCAGTAAAAAAGTTTTAGTACGGGGAAATAGCAACCCAAAAATCAGAATCCAGAAAATCTCGTAAAAAATCCCGCCCAGAGAATTATTTACCCAGTTTCGGCCAGGACCATAATAAAATTTGGAATAAAATCCTATGGGAATAATAATTACTATTGAAATGAGCAGAAATACTAATTGGCTTTTACTTCTATAGGTCATCTTCCGTTTTTACTTCAATACCGTTATTTATTAACAATTGTGCAGTGAAACCATTACCGGAGATCACATTCCCAGTATGGGTGCCGTCATAGATCAAACCGCAGCCACAGGAAGGGGATCGCTGCTTCAAAATTGCTTCACGGCAGTTTACAAGTAGTGCTATTTTAAGTGTCTCTTCTGCACCTTTCTTAAAGTTATCCGTAACATCTTCTCCAGCAGTATTAAGCACAGAATTATTTACTATTTCTGCGGGCAAACGGGGGGTTGAAAGTCCGCCCAATTGTTCCGGGCAAAGGGGTAAGGCTTTACCTTGCCTGACTAATTGTATGACCTTTTCATGAGCATTATTCAGGCCGTCATAACGACATTTTACACCTGCCAGGCAGGCACTTACAATTATCATTATAATTTCTCTTTCAGCTCTGCCAGTACCTGGATAGCTTGAATGGGGGTAAGGTTTTCCACATCAAGTTCTTTAATCTCATTCAGGATCTCATTTTTCTGTTCAACCTTTTCAAACATCGCATCAAAAATATCCAATTGCGAGGTGCTGGCAGTAAGCTGTTTTTTTGCTTTCGCAGAAAGACCCTGAGGGCTTATCTCATGTTCTTCCAAATTGTGCAGGATCTGTTTAGCCCTTAAAATAACTTTGTATGGTATTCCAGCCAATCTGGCAACCTGGATACCATAACTTTGATCGGCATTTCCCTTTTCAATTTTTCTCAGGAATATAATTTCATCTTTCCATTCTTTAACTAGAACGTTATAATTTTTTACTCCCGGCAGCAGGTTTTCCAATTCAGTGATTTCATGATAGTGAGTAGCAAAAAGTGTTTTACAATTCAATTCGGGAGTATTATGAATATATTCAACAATAGCCCAGGCCAGACTTAGACCATCAAAAGTGCTTGTTCCTCTGCCTATTTCATCCAGAAGCACCAGTGAATCTGGAGTAGCGTTATTTAAAATATTAGCAGTTTCGATCATTTCCACCAGGAATGTACTCTGGCCCATGGCCAGGTTGTCTGATGCACCTACTCGAGTGAATATCTTATCGAAAATGGGTAATTGAGCTTCTTCGGCCGGGACAAAGGAGCCCATCTGAGCTAGTATTGCAATAAGGCCGATTTGGCGCAGATAAGTTGATTTTCCGGCCATATTAGGTCCGGTGATCAGAGAAATCATAGTATCAGTACTGTTCAGAAAAACATCGTTAGCAATAAATTTTTCATTATCCAGCAGTTGCTCGATCACAGGGTGACGGCAGTTTTTGATCTTCACTACACCCTGGGTATTAAACTCAGGCTGATAATAATTATTTTTATAAGCGATATAGGCCAGGTTGGCAATGACATCTGTTTCGGAAATAACCTCAACATATTCCTGAAGCAGCTCGATCTTCTCGAATATTCTCTTACGTAATCCGATAAATATCTCATATTCCAGATTTTTTATCCGTTCTTCAGCACCCAGCACTTTTGATTCATATTCTTTCAGTAAAGGACTGATATAGCGGTCTGCATTCACCAGGGTCTGCTTTTTTATATATTGATCCGGTACTTTATCCTGATGAGTTTTTGTTACTTCAAGGTAATAGCCGAAGACTCTGTTATAGCCTACTTTCAAGGAAGGAATACCGGTTTTTTTCCGTTCTGATTCCTCTAATCTGGCTATCCAGTTTTTGCCATTATCCCTGATCTCTCTGAGCTCATCCAGCAGTTTATTATAATCGTTCTGGATAATATTGCCGTCTGTGATTACGATAGGAGGATCATCAAGAATGGCCAGATCGATCATTTTGACCACGGCATCGTAGTTTTCAATTCTCTTCTGGAGAAGCTGCAGATATTCATTATCGAATTTCAATAAAAGATCGGCAATTTCCGGTGCAGAGACCAGATAATTCCTGAGTGCGATCAATTCACGGGGATTTACGCGAAGAGTTCCAATTTTACTGATAATTCTGCTTATGTCACCGATATTGTCCAATAACTTGCGCAGGTCTTTGGTATAATGGAAGTCATTTTTCATAACTGCAACAGCGTTGGAACGCTGATAGATATCAGAAATTGAGATAAGAGGGTTCAGCAGCCATTCATGAAGTTTACGACTTCCCATCGGGGTTTTTGTCTGATCAAGAATTGAGATAAGACTGCCGAATTTATTGCCGTAACGGATGGAGCGCAGTAATTCCAGGTTTCTTCGAGTTACTTCATCCAACTGCATGTAATTTTCCAGAGAGTAGTACTTCAGTTTATTAATATGCCTCAGATCATCATTTTTCAGTGATCTGATGTAGCTGATCGCAACTCCGGCAGCGATTTGACCCAGTGGTTTGTCGATAATACCCAAACTTTCCAGGGTGATTAAACGGAAATGTTCTTTAAGGATTTTTTCAGATTCAGCAAGATCAAAGTGCCAGGAATCATAAACCGTGTAAGCCGGGTCAAAATCAAGGTCCAGTTTTGTCAGACGCTTTTTATTCTCTTCATTGCTGATGATGATCTCGGAAGGTTTAAGTCTGGAAAGTTCACTTGTAAGTTGATTCGCACCAATTTCCGTAAAGCTGAAATCTCCGGTTGAAGCATCTATAAAGGAGATCCCGATATTTTTTTTATCAAAGTGCAGAGCGATAAGGTAGTTATTCTCAATTTTATTGATCAGTCTTCCATCGATTATGGAGCCTGGTGTAATTATATCGATAATGTCTCTTTTAACCAGTCCAACAGCCTGTTTAGGGTCTTCAACCTGTTCACAGATAACTACTTTGATCCCCTGTTTAATCAGTTTATCCAGGTAATTATCCAGGGCGTGATAGGGAAAACCAGCCAGAGGAATTGGATCATCTGCTTTTTTATTTCTGGCAGTTAGAGTTATACCAAGAACTTTTGAAGCCAATTTTGCATCATCAAAGAAAGTTTCATAAAAATCACCCATACGAAAGAGAATGAGTTTATCGGGATGTTTATCCTTAACCGAAAGGAATTGTTTCAGCATGGGGGTTAGTTTGGTCTGAGTGTTCATTTATAATTATTTCTTTATTTCAAATGAGCTGTAACCAAGACCGGTTAGAGTTTTCTTGGCACTCTTAATGGAAGCTGAATCGGGATAGGGTCCGAATGCAGCAACATAGAGTTCAGTATTATTGGAAGTTTTCAGAAAAACAATGAAATCATGGTCAAACTTCTGCTTGATCTCTTCAGCCAGCTTTCTGGCATTATCTTCTTTTCCAAAAGCACCAACCTGCAGGTATCTTCCGGTTTGATCGTCAGGATCAGGCTTAGCAGGAACAGTTTTTTCTTCCGTTTCATTGATCATGACATCTTTCAGGTCAATCTCTATCTGATCATTGGCTTTTAAGTCATAGATCCTGTCTTCCGCCAGGTAGGTGTATTCATGGTAGGGAAAATCGAGTTTAAGTTTTTTATATTGATTGAGGGCTTTTTCGTAATTTCCCAATTTCTCATTACAGTAACCCATTTTATAGTGCAGCAAGGGAATATTGTTCTCAATGGTTTCAGAATTTCTTAAATACTCCAGAGTATTAAGTGCTTTAGTAAACAGTCCTTTTTCTATATATGCTTCAGCTATGGTAAAATATGATGTTTCGATCTTGTCTTTTTCATTGGAAGTGTAGATGAAATTCTGGGCAGAAATTATAGCTGAATCATAATCTCCTTTAAGTAAATAACATTTAGACATCCAGTATTCTTTGCTTGTGATGTCCGGGTGGTATATTTTTTTGAAATAGTTCAGAGCCTGATCATAATTCCTTTCCAGTAATTCTATCTTAGCCAGTTCTAGCAAAGCAGACTGCCCATGAAATGTATCAGGATTATCCATGAAGGTTTTTTCATATTGATATTTGTCTACCTGTGTCAGGGTATCATTCTTTAAGGCTGAATAAGATTTTTCTGCGTCTGTTTCATCAGCATAAAGCAGGGAAACTGTGAGATAGAGAACTAAAAAAAATATTATTTTTTTCGACATATTATTTAATTTTTTTCCTCAGAATTCCGGTTGGATCAATTTCCGCCGGTAATTCAAGTTTTACTGTAGTGTTAGGTTTTGTAAAGTTGATTAATTGGTTATCTTCAGAGATAATTTTATCGATCTTGATCGTCAGATCTTTTTCGGGATCCGGGAATACTATATCTATCTCCTCGTTTAATGAGAATTTTGATCTGACATCGACATGAATAATTTTGCCCTCAGTCTGGATTATTGTTCCCAGGAACTGGTAGTTGCGAATGTATGAGGATGATTCATAGTTCTGGGTTATCGAAGAATCAAAGCTTTCGATAAAACCATCAGTATAAACCCGGTGACTTATTCTGTCCAGCTCTTCAGCCAGGACTGCGAGTGGTTTACTTCCTTTAGACAGAGCTGTAACAGCCTGCTTATAGATCCTGGAGAGATTAGCTACATAATATAGACTTTTCATCCGACCTTCTATCTTAAGACTCGTAAGGCCAGCATTCAGCAGCTCTTCAAGTCTGTTATAGAGGCAAAGATCTTTGGAGTTCAAAATATAGGTTCCGTATCTATCTTCTTCGATGGGGAAATAGGTATTTTCTCTGGTTTCTTCCACCAGGCTGTATTTCCAGCGGCAGGGGTGAGAGCAATTGCCTCTATTGGCATCTCTGCCGTTCAGGAAGGCACTTAAAAGGCAGCGCCCGGAATAGGACATACACATGGCACCATGCACGAATATTTCCAGTTCCAGATGGGGTAGCCTGGTTTTGATAATTTTAATTTCCGCCAGATTTAATTCCCTGGCTAGAATAATTCTCGCTGCTCCTGATTTGTACCAGAATTCAGCACTTTTCCAGGAAGTTACATTAGCCTGAGTACTTATATGGATCCTGATGCCCGGCGCAAATTCCTTAACCAGGCTGAAAACTGCAGGATCAGATACTATCACCGCATCAACTTTTATTTCATTCAGGAAGCTGATATAGGCCGGCAGATCTTCCAGATCTTCATTATGGGCAAAGGCATTAAGGGTAACATATATTTTCTTATTATGCTGATGGCAGAATTTAACTGCTTCAGCCAGTTCATCATTGGATAGATTAGAGCTGTTGGATCTCAGATTAAGAGCTTTTCCACCCGTATAAACAGCATCAGCTCCATACAAGATGGCATATTTTAGCTTTTGCAGAGATCCTGCAGGTGCTAATATCTCCATTAATTGCTCATTGTTTTAAGGAAATCTGCATTACTTTTGGTCGCCAGCATTTTTGTTCGCAGCAATTCGATTCCCTGAACCGGGCTCATGTTCTTAAGAACTTTTCTAAGCACGAACATGCGATTTACTTCTTCTTTGGTGAGTAAAAGTTCTTCTCTTCTGGTTCCGGATTTAACCAGGTCGATAGCGGGATATAACCTTAGATCACTGATCGATCTATCCAGCACAAGTTCCATATTACCGGTACCTTTAAATTCTTCAAAAATGACCTGATCCATTCTGCTGCCTGTATCAACAAGAGCAGTTGCGAGGATTGTAAGACTTCCTTTTTCCAGAGTATTTCTGGCGGATCCAAAGAATTTCTTCGGCTTATGCAGGGAATTGGAATCAATACCACCTGAAAGAACTTTTCCACTGGAAGGAGTAACCATGTTATAAGCTCTGGCCAAACGGGTAATACTGTCCAGCATAATAACGACATCCCGGCCCATTTCAACCATGCGTTTAGCTTTTTCCAGAGCCATTTCGGCAACCTGGATATGATTGCGGGGAGTTTCGTCGAAAGTGGAACTGACTACTTCAGAGTTATGCGGAATAAGTATCCTTTTCATTTCAGTGACTTCTTCCGGTCGTTCATCAACCAGAAGAACAATAAGGTAAGTATCGGGATGGTTAGTAAGAATAGCATTGGAGATATTCTGCATAAGGACAGTTTTCCCTGTTCTGGGAGCTGCCACAATAACACCTCTCTGACCTTTTCCGATGGGTGTAAAAAGGTTAATGATTCTGGTTGAGACGTTTTTAGGATCAGTTTCAAGATCAAGTCTTTCTTCCGGGTAATAGGGAGTAAGTTTATCATAAAGTTTTGTGTCTCTATTAGTGTCAGGGTCTTCCCAGTTGATGGAATCGACTCTGATAAGAGCGAAATATTTTTCCTCTTCTTTGGGTGCTCTGGCTGGTCCAGATACGATGTTCCCTTTTTTCAAGCCGAACTTCTTGATCTGAGAACTGGAAACATAAATGTCATTTCTGCCGGGAGTATAATTGTTTTTCTGGAAACGGAGAAAACCGTATCCGTCATCAACTATTTCCAGGCAGCCGGAGACAAATGCCAAACCTTCCTGGGTTGCCTGGAATTCCAGGATCTTATGAATAAGATCGTTCTTCTTCAGGTTTTTGGCTTCAGCGATATCAAGTTCTTTAGCCAGCTTATTAAGCTGTACAACGGTCATTTCAAATAAATTAGTATCGGAATTTGGATTTTTCCTCATAATTGCTCCTTTGATGGTATATTTATTTTAGATTTCATATTAAATGTATTTTTGAAATTCCTAACCCAGCATATAGTGTCAAGTATTAAATTCTCGCGTTTTAAGAGGAGAGTTATTTTCAAACGGAAAAGTTTAAAGCTGAGATAAATTCCTTGACATCTGACTTAAAAAGGAATTATAAACTTTAAGATTCGATTCTGGAATAAACGTACTAAGGAGGAAAAATGGAGAAATTGTTAAAAAAATTCCTTGGTTTTGGGATTGTTACTTTCCTGATTTTTATTGGTTTTAAACTTTATTTGAAGATCAGGGCTGTAATAAATCTTAACAGCAGTTTGCCGGAATATTTGAAAAGTATATACGAAGAAGAAATCATGGTCGATATTAGTCTCGCGATCAATCAGATTTTGGTCAGAATTAAATGCAGTCCGGCATTGTTAGAAAAAAAGGAACTGGTGCAGAGATCCATTGAAGATTACATAGAAGATTTTTATCCCGAGCTGAAAGTAAAATTTCTAAAGATTAAACTGGAAGAAGAAACGGAAACTGAATAAAATAAGCAAACAGGACAAAACGAGGTATAATGGCCAGATTATTTGGTAAGGAATATCATGAACACACAAATTCCTGGTATTACAAAAATTTAATAAGAGAGTATGATCAGAGTGAAATTAGGTATCGTAAATTTCTGGATGAAGCAGGAAATATCATTTTCAAATTTGAAGGAACAGAAAATTCTCCCTTTCAAGCCAAGATAGAAATTGTCTATAATAAGCTGAATAGAGAAATAATTTCCCATAACTGCAGTGAAGATGGTACAGACATATGTTCACATTTCCTCTCGATCATTAATCATGCCTATGAATATTATTCCACAGATATTCTTGAAAAACAGGTAGTACAGACCTATCAAACAAAACTTCTGGAATACAACGAGTTCTGGCAGCGTGTAGTTTTAAATTCCAAAATAGAGATAGCTGACATATTCAACCCTAAAAATGATAAGATCCGTTTCTACTTTAAGTCCTATAATCCGATCAATATCAGACTTATCTCCATTCTGGCTGCAGCGAAGGAATTGAAGGAAGGTGATCAGGAATATATTGATTCAGCTCAAAGACAGGCGAAATCCTTGTCTGAGGCTGAACTTGATTTGCTTATACTTCTGCAGAATAATAAGTGCTCATACAGCCGTAAAGGCATGTTTTTTACCATCTACAAAACAAGTTTTATTCATTTTTTCTCGGTTTTAAAAAATCTGCAGAGTAAAACTTACATCAAAGAGACTGGTGACCGGATCATATTTCCCGAGGAAGAATTCAGAATCAATTTTCAGGTATTGAGAGCAGGTAAGGATAAATTCAGTCTGCATGTATCTCCGGCAGAACAGATCTCGAGTGTTTTTGTTGGAAGTACGACCTTTATTTTTCTCAAGAACAGGATCTATTCATTAAATCTTCCCTTTAAAAAGGAAGTGACAGAACAGATTTTTTCAAGTGGGTTCCCTTTAAAAGAGCCCGACCTGGTATATCTTTCTTCCATCGTTGCCCGTCAGCTTGGTTTAATTAAATGCTATATTGATTTTGCTGACGATATCGTTTTTCCTGAAGTGTACCATAATACACCGATCATAACCTATGAGTTGTCTAAAGAGGAAGATAAGATCATCATGAAAGGGATACTTGATTATGGGGATGATGTTTTCCTGCCGATGTCGGTAATCCGTTTCCCGGCAGAACTGGTGCGTTACGATCAGGGTGATGACGTGCGCTGGTTCTATATTCCACCTCAGGTTAAATATGCAATTTCTGAGTTTATTGATAAATTACCGGAATCCTGTGACCGAAAGCTGGATACAGATTCCGTCTTGAAATTTTCCGGGGAAGATAATCTGGAAGCCTTAAAAAAGACTGTTTTTGAGCATGCTAAACAGGAATGGAATATCATTCTCTCTCCTGAACTGAAAAAGGAATTTGTTTATAAAGTTGATCTGCGGCCCTTGATCAAAGCAAAAAAGCCGGGCCAGATCAAATGGTTCGAGTATGAAGTTGAGTACAATTATAAGGACATCAAATTCACGCATAACGAATTGAAGAAATTTTTCAGGACCAAAGAGAAATTCCTGAAGCTGGAAGATGGGAGGCTGCTTTTCTTCGAGAACAAAGCTGCTTTTGATAAAGTTGAAGAAATTCTGGTGAAAAGCGAAAACATAAAGGATGATGCATATAAACTCTCGATTTATAATATTCCTTACATATATCAGCTCTCCACGATCAATCAGGGAATCAGGATATTAGGTGACGATTATCTGGAAGAGATGTTCAGGGCTATAATAGACAGAAAAATGACAAGTCCTTCTTCATTACCAGTATTTTTAAAGCCAGTAATGAGGACCTATCAGAAAGCAGGATTTCAATGGCTGAAAATGCTTCAACATTTCGGTTTATCTGGAATTCTGGCAGACGATATGGGGCTTGGGAAAACCATACAGGCTATCTCGGTTCTATCTGATCTGCCGGAAAATTCAATCTCGATAGTGATCTGCCCTAAAACCTTACTTTTCAACTGGGCGGCAGAGATCGAGAAATTCAATCGAAACTTAACATATCTGATCTATGAGGGCAGTCAGCAAGAGAGGAGTGCTTTACGTGAAAATCTTAATGTGAATGTGATCCTGGCCTCATATTCCATAATTCAGAACGATATAAAAGAGCTTTCCCAGATAGATTTTCAATACCTGATATTGGATGAAGCTCAGCATATTAAAAATGCTTCAGCACAAAGAAGTAAAGCAGTCAAAAAACTTAAAGCCCGATACAAAATGATACTCTCTGGTACCCCCATCGAAAATAACCCAGCTGAATTATGGTCAATTTTTGACTTCCTGATCCCTGGATATTTACCTGGAATTACCAAATTTAAAAATGAATATATGGGAGTAAAGCAGACCGACAAGGGGACACAGGAGAAACTGAGTTCACTAATATCTCCCTTTATTCTACGCCGGAAAAAGAAGGATGTTCTGATTGAATTGCCTGATAAGCAGATCCAGTTAGCTTACTGTAAAATGACAGGAATTCAGGAGAAGCTTTATCTGCAGATTCTGGATGATATAAAACACAAACTATCCGGATCTTTTGATGAGCCGGGTAGAAATTATATTCATATACTGGCCGCTTTAACCAGATTAAGGCAGATCTGTAATCATCCTGCTTTAATCAGTAAGGACATCAGCAGGCAGATGGAAATTTCCGGTAAAATGGAATTATTGAAAGAGATAATTGAAGATGCTGTAGGCAACGGAAAAAAACTTCTCATCTTCAGTCAGTTTGTGCAGATGCTGCAGCTATTGCGCGAAATGATGATAAAAATGAAGATATCCTTTGAGTATATGGACGGATCCAGCAAAGACAGGCAGAAGAGCATAGATAATTTCAATAATAATAATAGCATCAGAGCATTCCTGATAAGCTTGAAAACCGGAGGTTATGGGCTTAATTTAACAGCTGCTGATACTGTTATTATAGTTGATCCCTGGTGGAATCCTATGGGTGAGAACCAGGCTATCGACAGAGCTCATAGAATAGGGCAGACCAAGAAAGTGATGGTTTACAAAACGATAACCAAAGATACGATTGAAGAGAAGATATTAACATTGCAGCAAAGTAAAAGAGAAATGTTCGAATCTCTGATTGAGAGAGGACAGAATGTCTTCAAGTCCCTGGATCCTGACCAGCTGCGCGATCTTTTCGAATATTAGAAATGTCTTATTTTTATTCTGTAAAATCTCAAGTGGAATATGAAGAGAAGATCAGAAGGTCGATATTCAAAGTTACTCTGGCTCCAGTTACCAATATAGACGAAGCGAAAGAATTTATTGCTGCCGTTTCCTTGAAATATAGAACAGCTTCCCACAACTGCTGGGCCTATATCGTTGGCTACAAGGGTGAAGTTTTCCATGCCTCTGATGCAGGAGAACCTTCCGGAACAGCCGGAAAACCTATTCTTAACGCTTTGCAGAAGAATAATCTTTCCAACATTGCAGTAGTCGTAACCAGATATTTCGGCGGTGTTAAACTGGGTGTACGTGGTTTAATTGATGCTTATGGGATGACCGTTGAAAAGTGTGTGGAACAGGCTGAATTGGTGAAACTGGTAAAAATGAAAGTATATCATCTGCAGACGTCATATGATTTTCTGGATATATTGAAATACAATCTGAAGAATCTTCAAGTTAAGATCGGTGATATCCACTACACTGATGTGATCAAATTGGAATTATCTATTGAAGAGGATTATTCTGAACCTGTTGAAATCTATATTGAAGAAATGCAGAATAGTGGTAAACTAATTAAGACAATCAGCGAATAGAATTATCTATATCAAAATTTGATCAAACTCCGCGAGTTTCTGGGTCCCAGATATATTTATGCAACTGTAACTGCATCCTTACCTTTATTCCATCGGAAATGATCCAATTGGCCAGATCCTGTGGGTCGATTAATGAATAGGCCGGAGAGAAGATCAATTTATGGCCGTTCAGACCGAATTCAATGATTTTATTTTTCGCCCAGTTGTAATCAAGCTTGTCTGTCAGCACAAATTTTATTTCATCTTTCTGGGGGTCGATAAATTCTAGGTTTTTTTCAAGGAAGCTTTCTTCATGACCACTGCCCGGGCATTTAATATCGACAATTTTAACAACCGGAGTGGGAACATTCTGGAGATCTATGGAACCATTTGTTTCCAGTAATACAGTATAATTAAGAGCAATCAGTTTTTCCATCAGCTTCACAGACCCAGTTTGAAGCAACGGTTCTCCACCGGTGATTTCTACAAGTTTAACTGAGCTGAATTTGCTGATCTGATCTATTATTTCAGGAATTTCCCGGGTAAAAGCGGTATTATAAGTGTATTGGGAATCGCAGTAACGGCAGCGGAGATTGCAACCTGCTAATCGAATAAATATGCAGGGAAGTCCGGCATAAGAAGATTCTCCCTGGATACTGCAGAATATTTCAGATAGGTTGAGCATTAAAAAGGCAGATAGGGCAGATCTTTATGATAACCCAGAATTGAATCTATTGTCTGTATGATCTTTTCAGGATGCCCTAAGACGAATTTTGTGTCATTTTTAGTTTTGAATATAAAATAATCAGCTTCATTTACATTAAATAAATTCAGCATCCGGATCGAGCCATAAAGGGGTTTACCCTGGAAGAGTAGAAGCTCAATATCATACATGTCGGACTGTAAAAGGTTCTCGTAGGGGTCATCGGTTTGCTTCCTGACCAGCAGAAGGTCCTGGCAATTATTTTCCAGTTTACCATATTCAGGATCGATCATTAAAGCTTTCTGGGCATTAGTAGTGATCATTTTAAAAATTTCACTGGCGGGAATATCGGGATAATATTGATGGAAGATCTTGATCTCACTGAAAAGATTAGGAGTTCCAGACATAGTGGAATCGGTTCCAATTACAAGATTAACTCCATATTCCAAACAGGCTTTAATATCAATTGTGCGGCCAATGAGAAAGTGATTGGATTCCGGACAACAGCAGATTGATGTTCCTGCCTCGGCACATTTTCTGATGTCTTCCTTCTGTAGTGAAATGCCATGAATAATTATAGTATTAGGTTTCAGAAGACCAGATTCTTCAAATTTCCGGAAGGAATTCCTGGCCGTATTATCTGTTCCTTCTGCCAGGTGAAGGATAAACGGTTCTTTTCCCTGAGAATCTTTCATTTCTTCTTCAGCAGACTTACCGCCCCACCAGTTACCGAGCGAAAGAGAATGGCACTGACGATAATTGCGGATTACATTAATGATAAAACTATTATAATATTCCGCTGATTGATTGGGACCATGATCCTGTACTACGGTACAGCCAGAGAAAATATTCTTGTACATGCCCAATTGAGTGATCAGGGGAGCGTTACCTTCGGTAAGTTGAAAGTTGCCGTCATTGATCCAGATTTTATTCCTTTCCATGAAAGAGGCAGACTGTTTCATCTCCTCAACCCAGATATCGGTTGTTTTGTAGGGATTGTTTTCTCCAGCCCGGGGATACCAGTTCCCAATCAGGTGATCATGGCTGTTGATAAGAGGAGGATAGGCGACTATATTCTTTAATTCAATTATTTTATTTAAATCTTTTTGCAACTCAGAAGTTATCTGTAACGGATAATCTGACGAGATTCTATTATACTGATGAACACACTTATCAACAATGAATTTCATAATTCCCCTTTTATTTAACATTCATCTAATAAAACAGGGCGTAAATAAATCAAGTTTTTTTATAAAGCGCTTATTTCTTTAATTTCCTGGCTAATTGTGGAAGAATCTCGAACAGATCACCCACCAGACCCAGGTCTGCAACTCTGAAGATGGGTGCATCAGGATCTTTATTGATGGCAATTATGTAATCTGCTGACTGCATACCGGCCAGATGTTGAATGGCACCGGAAATACCAGCTGCGATATAAACTGTTGGTTTTATGGTCTTTCCTGTCTGGCCCACCTGATGCGGGTAAGATACCCAGTCCGAATCAACAGCAGCACGGGAAGCACCGACAGCGGCATCCAGCAGTTTGGCCAGTTCTTCGATCAGAGCAAAGTTTTCCTTTTTCTTCAGTCCTCTTCCTCCAGAAATCACGAAGTTTGCTTCCGAAAGATTAATAGTCTGAGTGTCATCATGGATAAACTCCAGATATCTGGAGTCATCTTTTATAGCAGATAGATCAACTTTATCATGAATCACTTCACCTTTACGGTTTTTATCACGGGGCAGAGGATCCATAACTTTATGCCGGACGGTAGCCATTTGCGGCAGGTGATCCGGAGTAATGATTGTTGCCATGATATTTCCACCGAAGGCAGGTCTGGTCTGCAGCAGCTGGCCCGAATCAGGGTCAATCTCAAGTCCGGTGCAATCTGCAGTGAGGCCTGTGGAGAGTTCTATCGCAACGCGTGGGATCATTGATCTTCCCAGCACTGTAGCTCCGGCCAGGATAATTTCGGGTTTATGTTTTTCCGCCAGTTGTGAAAATGCTTTGGAATAGGGGATATCCAGAAAATCCTTCAATTTGGGATCTTCAACCACAATAACCTTATCAGCGCCGGACTGGATTAATTGTTCCGCTTTAGCAGCAACATTATTGCCCAGTAAAATCGCGACAAGAGCAGCTTCTCTCTGGTCGGCAAGTTCCCGTCCTTTTCCCAACAGTTCATAGACCACGGAAGCTATTTCACCATTCTTCTGTTCAGCGAAAACCCAGACATCCTTATATTGTTCGCGGTCAACTGTCTTTCGTCCGAATTTCCTGATTATAATAGCATTGAATTTGCAGGAACTGACACAAGCACCACATAGAGTACATTTTTCCAGGTCAATCTCTGCTGTTTTATCGATCATGCTGATCGCATCATAAGCGCAAGCTTTCAGGCAAAGTTTACAGCCTACACATTTTTCAACAATAACCTCTATCATATTTTCTCCATCTTATTGATATTAAAATTGAATAAAAAAAGGTCGGAATGAGCGTCAAGTACAAATTATATGAAAAGGATAAATCTATTTATGCAGATAAGTTAAACAGGAAATATTCCACAGCAAAGATATGATATTATCATTGACACAATAAAGCTGCAAGGAAATTTGAAGCAATTCTGGAGGATAGATGAAACGGGAATTGATAAGGAATTTTTGCATAATCGCTCATATTGACCATGGGAAGTCAACCCTGGCAGACAGATTGCTGGAGGCTACAGATGTAATAGCCCTGAATTCCCAGATGGATCAGGTTCTGGATGATATGGAACTGGAGCGGGAACGCGGAATAACTATTAAATCTCATGCAATTAAAATGGATTACAAATATGAGGGTAAGAATTATGTTCTGAACCTCATCGACACTCCCGGGCATGTAGATTTCTCTTATGAAGTTTCCAGAAGTCTTGCTTCCTGTGACGGAGCTTTACTGCTGGTTGATGCTTCACAGGGTATTGAGGCCCAGACGATGAGCAATCTATATCTGGCCTTAGAGAATGATCTTGAGATTATTCCTGTAATAAACAAGATAGATCTGGCAAAAGCTGATGTTGAGGGAACTCAACACGATATTGAAGATAATATTGGAACAGATCCGGACATGATATATAAGGTGAGCGCTAAGAATGGTATTGGTGTTAAGGAGCTTCTAGCGGGAATTGTGAAACATATACCTGCCCCAGAAGGAGATCCGGATGCTCCTGCTAAAGCACTGATCTTTGATTCCTACTTTGATAAGTACAGAGGTGTTATTGTTCTAATTAGAGTTTTTGATGGAACCTTTAAAAGGAATGACGGCATCAGATTTTTTTCCAATAACAAGAAATTTAATATAGAAGAGATAGGTTATCTTGGCATGGAGAAGGAGAGTGCATCTCAACTTGCTGCTGGTGAAGTTGGTTACATAATAGCAAATATAAAAGAAGTAGCCGATGCCAGGGTTGGTGATACAATAACACTTGAAAAAAATGCCTGTTCAGAAGCATTGCCGGGGTTTCGGGAACCTAAACCGATGGTATATAGTGGAATATTCCCACTGGATAAGGAAGATCACGAGAACCTGCGTGACAGTCTGGGGAAACTCAAGCTTAACGATGCTGCCCTTACTTATGAGCCGGAAAGTTCATTGGCTCTGGGATTCGGTTTCCGATGCGGCTTTCTGGGAATGCTGCATCTGGAGATAGTGAAAGAAAGGTTATACCGAGAATATAATGTTCCAATTATAACTACTACACCCAGCGTGAAGTTCATAATAAACATGAATAATGGTGACCGTAAGATTATCTATAATCCGGTCGATATGCCTGATCCTATTATGATAGATCATATCCAAGAACCTATAATGGATGTTGAGATAATCGTACCAACAGATTTTGTCGGGAATATTATAAATCTGGTGCAGGAAAGAAGGGGTATTCAGAAGGACATGCAGTACATTGATGAGAAGCGGGTATCAATCCATTATGAAATGCCTTTGATCGAGATCATTTTTGATTTCTATGATAAACTGAAATCTGTCAGCAAAGGATATGCTTCTCTTGACTATTCCTTTAAGGAAAACAGGGTTTCCGATGTAGTAAAAGTTGATATCCTGATCAACGGTGAGAAAGTGGATGCCATGTCATTTATCTGCCATGAAGATAAGGCCCACCATTGGGGTAAGAGTGTTACCGATAAATTGAAGGATGTTATACCCAGACATCTTTTCAAGATTGCTCTTCAGGCCTCGATAGGTGCCAAGATCATAGCCAGAAGTACAATTACTGCGATGCGGAAAAATGTTACTGCTAAATGTTATGGTGGAGATATTACCCGAAAGAAAAAGTTACTGGAAAAGCAGAAAGAAGGGAAGAAACGAATGAAAGAGATCGGTTCGGTTAATATCCCTCAGGATGCGTTCCTGGAAGTACTAAAAGCAGACAGAACCTAAAGTGTTTATTAATTAATCCTTAGGCTTGACAAATAATCTCAATTCCTTTTTTTGCACCCATAATTTGTAAAAAAAATTAGGAGGAAGTTAATGTCTATTCCAATGATATGGTATGTAGCACCATTAGGAGCTATTACTGCTTTGATTTTCGCATTTATTTTTTATATGGGAGTTAAGAAAGAAGATCCTGGTACTGTAGAAATGCAAAAAATTGCCAAGTATGTTCGAGAAGGTGCTTTTGCATATTTAAAGCAACAATACAAGGGTGTTGGAATATTCTTTATTGTGGCCTTTATAGTTTTCAATGTTATGGCTCATGTCCTTCACGTTTTACACTGGCTTATCCCCTGGGCTTTTCTAACCGGTGGTTTTTTCAGCGGATTGGCTGGATGGATAGGCATGAACACCGCTACACTTGCTTCAAACAGAACCGCTCAAGGTGCATCTGTTAGTCTGAATAAAGGGCTTAAAGTCGCTTTTAGAGCAGGTGGTGTAATGGGATTGGTTGTGGTTGGATTGGCTCTCATCGATATTTCTGCCTGGTTTTTTGCCTTAAATTATTTTAATTTTAATTTACATACAATAACAGTAATCATGCTTAGTTTTGGAATGGGAGCTTCTACTCAGGCTCTTTTTGCTCGTCTTGGTGGTGGAATTTACACTAAAGCTGCAGATGTTGGAGCTGATCTTGTCGGTAAAGTTGAGGCTGGAATTCCTGAAGATGATCCACGTAATCCGGCTACCATTGCAGATAATGTGGGTGACAATGTAGGAGATGTTGCTGGAATGGGAGCGGACCTTTATGAATCTTATGCAGGTTCAATATTGGCTACTGCTGCTCTGGGAATGGCTGCTGTTGCTCAGATATTTGGTCATGGAACAGCTCTTTTAGATGTATGGGCCATAAGATTTGTTACAGCTCCAATGGTTCTGGCTGGAGTTGGAGCATTTCTTTCAATTATTGGGATCTATATGGTTTCCACGAAAGAAAATGCCGGCACAAAAGAGTTAATGTTCGCTTTAAATAAAGGTGTTTATGGTAGCTCAATTCTAATTGCTATTGTTGCATATTTCGTTACAAAATTAATGCTTCCTGCTGAATATTCATTCGGAATATTCCTGGCAAGTGTTATTGGCCTTCTTGCCGGAATATTGATCGGATACTTTACTGAACGTTCTACTTCTGATGCTTATGAACCAACAAGAGGAATTGCTAAACAGGGAGAATTTGGTCCAGCTACGGTAATTATCGATGGATTAGCAGTAGGAATGAAATCCACAGCTGCTCCGGTAATCATTATCGGTATTGCTATTATGGCTGCCTTCAGTGTAAGCAAGGGCTTCACAATTCCAGAACTTGGATTATACGGAATCGGTTTTGGCGCAGTTGGAATGTTGGCAACTCTTGGTGTAACTTTGGCAATGGATGCTTTTGGACCAATTGCAGATAATGCTGGTGGAAATGCTGAAATGTGTAAACTTCCGGAAGAAGTAAGAAAGAGAACAGATGCATTAGATAGCGTGGGGAATACAACAGCTGCAACAGGTAAAGGATTTGCTATAGGATCCGCAGCCCTTACAGCAATGGCTCTTTTGGCCGCCTATCTGGAAGAGGTAAGAACAGGATTACTCTTAGCTGGTGAAAAAGTAATGAACATACTGATGGCAAATGGTGAAATATTTGCTGTGGAAACTTCCAAAGCAACGATTTCAGATTTCATGAATTATTACTCAGTTAACCTCATGAATCCAAAATTCCTGGTGGGAATATTTGTAGGGGCAATGGTTACATTCGTATTTGCAGCCTTTACAATGAAAGCTGTTGGTAGAGCAGCAGGAGATATGGTAGCAGAAGTACGTCGTCAGTTCAAAGAAATTCCTGGTATAATGGAAGGTAAAGCCGAACCTGAATATGCAAAATGTGTAGCAATATCTACCAAAGGCGCTCAAAGAGAAATGGTTGCTCCGGCTTTACTTGGAATTCTAACTCCTGTTATAATTGGCTTACTGATGGGCGTTGCTGGTGTTCTGGGTCTTTTGGCTGGTGGCCTTTCCACAGGATTCGTGATGGCAATCATGATGAATAATGCTGGTGGAGCCTGGGATAATGCTAAGAAATATGTTGAAGCAGGTGCTCATGGCGGAAAAGGTTCAGATATTCATAAAGCAACAGTTGTTGGTGATACTGTAGGAGATCCGTTCAAAGATACATCCGGCCCTTCAATTAATATCTTGATAAAATTAATGAGTATGGTAAGTATCGTATTCGCTGGTTTGATCGTAGCTTATTCACCCAAGATCGAAGCAATTTACAGTAATAAGGAAGAGTTAAAGAAACCAGCGATCAGTCACACAGAAATGTTAGATAATCATTAGTCTTAAAAGTTTATAACTAGATATAAGAAAGACGGAGTTGTAAACTTCGTCTTTCTTGGTTTTTATATGAAAAAATATATTATCCTGCTAATTACTTTCTTAACTGTTCTGCTTGCAGCGGAAGAGAAGATTGGCCTTGCCTTAAGCGGAGGTGGTGCCCGGGGGTTAGCGCATATTGGAGTTCTGAAAGTCATCGATGAGATGGGTATCAGGATAGATTACATTACAGGTACCAGCACGGGAGCGATCGTAGGTGGACTGTATGCAATGGGATACAGCGGACTGGAGATAGAGCAGATCTTCCTGAACATAGACTGGCGGGATATTCTTGCTGATAAAGTGGAGCGGGACGACGTCTATATCGGGCAAAAAAGGTGGAAACCCTATGCAAACTTTAAATTCCCTTTAAATGATGATTTTAAGCCTTCCTTACCCAAGGGTTTTATCCCTGGCAATAAACTGGTTAATAAACTGTTTGAATTAATGTATCCCGCCGCAGAAATAAAAGATTTTGATGAATTACCGATACCTTTCAGATGTACGGCTACTGACGTTCTTACGGGAGATCTTAAAATATTTTCTTCTGGAGCGCTGCACGAAGCTATC
This sequence comes from Cloacimonadaceae bacterium (SeqCode), assembly GCA_942491655.1. Classification (GTDB taxonomy): domain Bacteria; phylum Cloacimonadota; class Cloacimonadia; order Cloacimonadales; family TCS61; genus SDB. Next base: position 214,888 of record CALOBL010000013.1, on the reverse strand, counting down.
CGTGCTTCCATATCTTTTCCTTCTTTCCTGGAACCTTTTGAGATTGACGGAAGAAGCTACATAGATGGCGGGATCAATGCAAATTTTCCTGTAGAAGTGGCAGCTGCGATGGGGGCTGATTTCATTATCGGTGTTAAGGTTACCTCCGGTTTAAGAGAGAATGACAGGTTGAATTCTCTAATCGATATTCTGGACCAGACAGTTAATTTCAATATCAGTAAGAATGTAGAAAGATCTCAGGTTTATTGCAATGTTGTGATCAATCCCAGCTTGGAAAAGTATTCCAACACTTCTTTCAATAAAATTGAAGAGATAATTGATCTGGGCGCTAGATCAGCCAGAGAAATCCTGGAAAAAGTAGAGCTTCCTCGCAGAGATGAAACGATGGACAAAGTGGTTTTAAGCGAGCCGCCTCTGAGGTTCTGGAAGATCTCGGTAGAAGGGAACAAGTATCTAAGCGGGTCCAAAATCAAACGTTATTTGAAATTAGAGACTGGTAGAACTTATTCCAGAAAAGAAATTTCCCAGGCTTTTCGAGATGCTTATAATTCGGAGCTTTTTGATTTGATCTATCCTCGCATTGAGCATACGGAAGAGGGTAGTAAACTGATTGTAAAGGTTAAAGAGCGGAACCGGAAAAAGCTGGGGATCAATTATACTTACAATGATAATAATGAATTCACAGCTGGCCTTACCCTGGAGCTGAACAATTATCTGCAGAGAAATTCTAAGCTGTTATTTAATTTACGGTTAGGAAATATAACGGAACTGGACCTTGATTATGTAAAGAATTTTGGCAGAATGCTGGGAATTTATTTCAGGGTATTCCCTTATTATATAGAGAAAAGGCTTTATTCTTACAATGCTGATCACGAAAAAGTTAACAGTGTAAGATCCAGACAGATAGGCGCTACTGCTGGAGTTGGATTTTTCTCGCAATATGCGGTGAATGCAGAATTTTACACATTTACATTTGATACTAAGATATATCGTGATATAGCAGAGTTTGAGGATACAAGATACAGATCATCCGGTCTTGGATTCAAAATCTATCACGAGAACCTGGACGATTTTATCTTTCCTATGAAAGGATCTCAAATTCTGGCCAAGATAAGCAGGGCTGATAAAGAATTTTACAGTGATGTCAGTTATAATAAATATTTCTCACGACTTAAATTGCTGCTGCCGTTCGGCAGGAATTTTTCCTTTAAGTATCAGTTTGAATATGGCTCCTATTTTGAAAGTGATGATATTGATTTTGATCCTTTCCTGATCGGAGGTTACGACAGTTTCATCGGGCTGAATCAAAACGAAATGAGTGCTCCGATCTATAAGATCAACACTCTGGCATTGCGTTTCCGTATCTTGAAAAACCTATTCTCAGATCTCCAGTACAATATTCTTACCCTGGGGAATTCTGATATCTGGCTGCCGGAAACTAATGTCTATCATGGTGCGGGTATAAAGCTGGGTTATAATACTGCCTGGGGTCCGGTTAGGCTGGCAATAGCTGTGGATAATGACTTGGAGACCTATTTTTATTTCTCTCTTGGATACAACTGGGATGCTTTTGAGTTTTCCAGATATTGATTTATTTTAAAAAATAATTATATTTTAGAAAAAATGAGGTTTTATGGCTAAAAGAGTAAAAATATCAGAGAATATACCGGTAATTCCTTTAAGAAATACGATAGTTGTTCCCAGTACAATAACACCTTTGCTGGTGGGACGTCCTGGATCAATTATGGCAGCAGAAAAGGCTTTACTGAGAGATAAAAGGATCATTTGTGTGACTCAGAAGAACAATGCTGATTTCGATGAAGATCCCAAAGCAAGAGAGCTTTATAGAGTAGGTTCGCTTTGTACTATCCTGCAGGTGTTGAAGCTCCCGGATGGCACAATGAGATTGCTGATTGAAGGCGAAAACAGGGTGCAGATCATCAGATATAGCAAGATAAAAACACATCTGGAAGCGGCCTATCAAAGGATAGATAAATTTCAGCAAAGATCACTGGTTGAATTCGAGGCCTTACAGAGATCTTTGAGGAAAGCCTTTGCACAGTATATTAAGTTAAATAAATCGATTCCGGAAGAATCACTTTTCCCCCTGCATGAATCTTCCAGACCTGATGAATTTTTCTATTTCGCCCTGGCAAATATTCAGCTGGATATAAAGAAAAAGCAGAGATTATTCGAAATGGATGACCTGTTTGAGTCCATGAATAAAATGTTTGTGGAAACCAAGAAGGAGATCCAGATATTAAGGCTGGAAAACAAGATCGACGGATCTGTAAAAAACAGACTAAATAAAATGCAGCGGGAATATTACCTTACTGAACAGCTGAAAGCGATCAATAAAGAACTTGGTATTACAAAAGAAGAAAAAACTGATTATCTTGATTTCAGGGAGAAAATTAATAAGCTTAACTTAAATAGCGAAGCCCGGATTAAGGCAGAGGAAGAGCTGTCTAAATTAAGCCTGACGAATCATTATTCTCCCGAATATTCCGTGATACACACCTATCTGAATTGGATCCTTGACCTGCCCTGGGAATTTCCCGAAATGAAACAATTCCAGCTGAAAGATGCTCAGCAGATCCTGGACGACGATCACTATGGCCTGGCAAAAGTGAAAGAAAGGATTCTGGAATATCTGGCGATCGTTAAGCTGGCCAATAAAGTTAAAGGTCAAATTATGTGTTTTGTCGGACCTCCAGGTGTAGGTAAAACATCTTTAGGGAAATCTATCGCCCGGGCGATGAATCGAAAATTCGTTAGGCTTTCTCTGGGGGGCGTTAGAGATGAAGCAGAGATCCGTGGACACCGTAGAACTTATGTGGGTGCTTTACCCGGAGTGATCATTCAAAGTATGAAAAAGGCTGGCACCCGGAATCCTCTTATTATGATGGATGAGATTGATAAGATGAGCATGGATTTTCGCGGAGATCCGGCTTCCGCCTTACTGGAAGTACTTGATCCTGAACAGAATAACTCTTTCCGGGATCATTATCTGGATTTCAGTTATGATCTGTCACAGGTGATTTTCATAACCACAGCAAATACTTTAACAACGGTTCCACGACCATTAGTGGACCGGATGGAAGTTATCGAATTACCCGGATATACAGCATTTGAAAAGCAGAATATTGCAATTAAACACCTGGTGCCAAAGGTGATCCGTGAGCATGAAATTGAAGACCAGATTAAGATCAGGTATAATAAACATGTGATTGAGAAGATAATCAGCCTATATACCAGGGAAGCAGGAGTAAGGGATCTGGAAAGACAGATCGCAAAAATCCTGCGTAAAGTAGCAAAAGAGTTTGTTGAGGGGAAAAAAGATAAAAAGATCAATATTACTCTGAAGGATCTGGAAAAATATCTCGGTATCCCCAAGCACCTCTATTCGGAGATTAATCGTTTTGATTCCGTAGGAGTTGTTACTGGTTTAGCATGGACTGCGTACGGTGGAGAAACATTGCAGATTGAAGTTGTGAAAATGAAAGGTGATGGGAAACTAAAACTGACAGGACAGCTAGGTGATGTAATGCAGGAGTCTGCCAAAGCTGCCTATAGTTATGCTCGGATCCATGCAGATAAATTCAGCATTGAGGAAGATTTTTATAAAAAATACGATCTTCACCTGCATATTCCGGAAGGTGCGATCCCTAAAGACGGACCCAGTGCCGGGATAACTATTGTTACGGCAATTATGTCCATTCTTTCCGGGAAAAAAGTACCTGCCAAACTGGCAATGACCGGTGAATTGACGCTTAGTGGCAATGTGCTTCCTATCGGTGGTCTGGCTGAAAAGCTGATCGCTGCCAAGAGAGCTGGGATCAATAAGGTGATAATTCCTCAGAAAAATGAACCCGCCTTAAGAGAGATTCAGGATGAGATAAAGAAAGATATGGAGATCATCTTTGTTAATAAGATCGATGATGTTCTTAAGCTGGCATTGATCGATTAATGCGATTTGATATTGTATCATCTGAAATCCTGAATGATAAGACAAAAAGAGTGATCCTGAAGGTGACAGATGAAGATCTTTTTTACCTGGGGTATATTCTGGAATCTTTTGAAGGCTGGTGTAATTATACTACTATCAGGAAAACAGAACCCTTCCTGCAGATTGACATTGCTCCAGATTATATCAACTCTACTGAGGAGCTGCTGAATTATTTAAAAAACTGGAACTTAAATAAAGAAGAACTTTAATTTAGTCAGCTTTCTTCAAAAAGGAACTTATCGATAAAATCTTGGGACATCGAGCCGGTTCTTAAAGTGAAGTCAGATCATGAAGGTGAAAACATATCGACTGAATTGAACTAGTCCCGGATTATGCATAAGAACTTCACACTTACTATCATATTCTTTTGACTGAATAAATCACAAAACCAGTCTGAATTGTCTTTGAATAATATTTATCCAATTTAGCAAAAATAAATCAACTTATGACACACAGATATTAATAATATTAAGAACGACATTGATTATATTAATAATTTTATTGACATAATTAATACAGAAATAAGTTTCGGTAACATCTGGAGGTTGATTATGAATAAAAGATTAAAACAATGCCCGGTCTGTAATAAAAATCTGGAGATTGTTGAGTATCATTGTCCCACCTGCGATATCACCATAAAGGGTCGCTTCGGGGTTGGGGAGCTGGGGGCTTTATCTGTTGCACATCAGGAATTTGTGAAAGTTTTTGTCTGCAGCGGAGGTAATATCAAGGAAGTTGAAAAGGTTCTGGGGATATCATATCCTACAGTTAAGAGCAGATTGAACGAGATATCAATGGTGCTTTGCCGGAAATCTCAGGATTCGGAGGAGCGAATTTCCCAGGATGTCCTGGCGAGGCTTGATAAAGGTGAAATATCTGTTGAAGCAGCATTAAAGGAACTTAAAAGGGGGAAGTAATGTATAGGATTGAAAAAACATTCACATCAGAAACAAGACCTGGACTCAGGTTGAATTTCAATTCGGAAAATGTAGGTATTCAAATTAAAGGAAGTCAGGAACATACTTCACTACTTGAACTTTCAATGGAATACAACACAAAATCGAAAGAAGAATTGGTAATTTCAGAATTCATCAAACTGGAGTATAATTCTGAAGCCAATGAAATGAACATCCTGATTTCTGAACCGGAAGGCATGCGGGTTTTCAAAGCAAAACTGGAATTGACTGTCCCGGAGAACACGCAGGTAAGGGCTGAAACGGAAAATGGTCCATTAGCTATTGCAGGGTTAAAAGGAGATCTGATATTGAAAACTGAAAACGGTCCTATTGCTCTGTTAGATATTGCTGGGGATATTCAGTATGAAGGAGAGAACGGGCCAGTGGATGCAAAGAATATCAATGGTAACATCAGTTTTAATATCGAAAATGGTCCGATCAACATCAGAAAATCTGAAGGGAATTGTCAGATAAAAGGTGAGAATGGAATTATAAAGATCAAAGGTTGCAGCGGCAGATTGAATATTGAAAATCAAAATGGTCAGATCAGAGTTTTAGAAAGTGGATATGCTGCTGCCGAAATTAATAACGTAAATGGCGGACTCTATTATGAATTCAAACCATTAGAAGAAGGCATTTTCAATTTCACAAACCAGAATGGCAAGATCAGGCTGATAATTCCTGAAAGTATTCAATGTGATCTTACTGCTGAAAATAGACTGGGAAAGATCAACGTTGGTATAGAGGGAAATTATGATAAACAGAAAATTAATGGGAAGACTCAGATCCATTTGATGAAAGAATCTGGTAGGGTGAAGATAAAAGCTGCCAATGAAAATGGCAGTATAAATATTTCAGGTTCCGGAGATAAGGATAGCAAGCAGTTTAGTTTCGATGGTTTTGCTGGAGCTTTCGACGATGTTATGGCGAATATTCCTGAAGAGGATAAGGAGAAGGTTAAAATTAAACTGGAGAAAGTAAAAGATAAGCTGGCTAATATAGATTTCGATAAAATCGAAAAGAAAATCGATGCAGCGGCCAGGAAATTCGAGGAAGTAGTTGAAAAGGAATTTGATAGCGACGAGTCTGGTAAGATCATGCATAAAGTTAAAATTAATCTTAATAAAGCAATGGATAAACTGAACACAAAACTCCAAGATTTTGATGTAAATCCGGAAGAACCGAAAAAAAATGAAGAGAGCAGACTAATGATTTTGAAAATGCTGCAGGATGGTAAAATTACATCAGATGAAGCTGAAAAACTGCTGAAAGCAATAGGAGATTAATGTGGAAGATAAAAAGAAGATACTGGACATGATCACTGAGGGTAAGATCACGGCAGAAGAAGGTGCACGACTGATAGAAGCTCTGGGCCAGAAACCGGAGAATAGTTCTAAAGGAAAAAAACTGGTGGTTCAGATCCTGCAGGAAGGTGCTGAAAAACCTAAACTTAATATTGCCATCCCGCTGAAACTGGCCAAATTCGGATTAAGTTTCATTCCTAAAAATGCCCAGTTTAAAACCAACCTTAATAACAGCGAGATAGACCTGGCAGCAATTAACTGGCAGGAAATATTGGATCTGGCCGCAGCTGGAGAGACCGGTGAATTATTCTATATGGAAGTGGAAGATGAAAATGATCGTCCCCTGATCATAAAGGTTCTGGTAAAATAAATGCTTAATCTATTCCTTTTACAAAAGGGATAGAATATATAATAACTAATTGGCGGAGTCCGGCACTCCGCTTTTTTTATTAAAATTCCAGCTTACAGTCTTTATATTCCTCGATGAATTTCACCAGTAGATCAATGGCTGATTTAATATCGTTTTTGTGCAGCATTTCGTTGGGAGAATGCGCATAGCGTGTCGGAATAGAAAGTGTGCAGACAGGTCCTTTCCCGAATCTCTGCATAGCTGCAGCATCAGTTCCGCCAAAAGGCAGGATCTCGAATTGGTATTTTATCTTGTATTTCTTCGCCAGCTTCGTCATGAATTTTACGATGCCGTAATTGGATATACTGTGAGAATCATTGATCTTAATGGCAACACCTTCCCCCAGTTTAGTTACCTGGCTGTGCTCTGCAACGCCGGGAGTGTCGAAGGCACCGGTAATATCGATAGCGATACCGATATCTGGATCGATCTGTCTGGCAGCACTGAATGCACCTCGCAATCCAACTTCTTCCTGGGTAGTGCCTACTCCATACACATCTGCTTCAGTTGTTTTAAGCTTTTTCATAACTTCCAGAATAATATAGCAGGCAATTCTGTTGTCGAAAGCTTTTGAAATGTATACATCACCCTGACTGATGAATCCTCTGTCCAAAACGATCAGATCGCCGATTTCGATTTTATTCTTCAGCTCTTTTTGAGATAATCCAGTATCAATATACAGGTCCTTCAGGTCTGGAACTTTGCTCCTTTCTGATGGAGGAGCAAGGAAAGGTGGTGTGCCTTCTACTATTCCTGTTAATGTTTCTTTACCATAGATCTTTACACGCTGTGAGATCAGTACTCTGGGAATATGTCCCCCGCGAGGTGCAAAACGAATGAAGCCGCTTTTATCTATATGACTCACCACAAAACCGATCTCGTCCATATGCCCGGCCAGCATGATCTTGAAATCAACGCTTCCTTTTTTCAGTCCGATCACATTACCCATTTTATCGATCTCAACCGTATCAGATGTTTTTGCCAATTCTCTGTGCATGATATCGATAACAGCCTGTTCTCTCCGGGAATTCCGGGTACTTCACAAAGTTCTTTCAATAATTTCATATTTACTCCTTCCTTCATTCATTATTATCAAGTATTAAACATCCGGCTTTTTCGGGGTGATCCTGAACCAGTGCAGAAGCAGGGATTTTTCTTAACAGCCAGATTAAAAGGAAATCTCCACCGGCTGCGATTGTGAAGATCACAGCAAGGATGAAAGCGCTGGGATTTCCTGTAGCAAGGAAGAGGATGCCTGGGAATATACCCAATACTATCCCTGGCAGTAGAGCAGACCATCTATAAGCACTAGAGCTCATGGGTAGACTGCAATGGGCATAAGGTGTCAGGCTTTTTATCTGGAATCCGATGCGGATGTTTTTAAACTCAATCCTACCCAGGAAGTGATAACCGATCAGATGGATCACTTCATGCAGGAAGAATCCAACTATCAATACAGGGTAAATAAAGGGGGAACGGAATCCACGGAATCCTTCCAGGAATGCTTCCCTGCCCCAGACCAGCAGAAAAGAACCGATCATTATAACAATGATCAACAGAATTATTGGCAGGGAATAGAGGTTGGCCTGCAGCATGCTGACAGTTATCTCATTCTTGTTTTCAGTCATTTTTTTACTATTTTTTTAGAGGTTTAAGGCTGCTCAGTTTCCACATATTCTGTTTTTTCCGGAATAAAACCAGAGCCTGTTCGCCGGTTTTAATATTATTGATAAGTAAAGTGTGCATCTCTGGTGAGATCTCGTTGCTTTCAATTATTTCAAAGCTGTTATTGTTCAGATAATTAAAGATCTTCTGAATAAATCCCTTTCTGTAAGGATCATTCTTCAGCGAATTCTTGATCTGATCAATTGTACCTGGAGTTACTTTTTCTCCTGTCATTGATTCCAGATCGCAGCATTCCAGGAAATTATCGAGATCTCTTGTGGATGCAGCTGAAAGCAGAGCTTGAAAAGCAGCTTCAGGAGTAGAAAAATCTCCTAACCAGCCATACAGGAAACCAGAGAGAATAAGAATCGATATGCCAATGGAATATCGAATAATACTTTTATAGGAAGAATTCATAACCTGCAAAAATATGGAAATCTGTTCTAATTACTTTTACCGGACCTTTCATACTGCCACCCAATTGAATGATCCAGCCCGAATGATTATTTAATTTCAATTCATATTCAATTTTAGAGTTATTGTTTCTGTTCTGGGTCCATCTAATTGTTCCACCCCAATTATTGCTTAAATACTTGAAACCAACAACAAATCTGGTAAATTCATCATGGATGTCTTACTCCAGTTTACGATGCTCATAATATAGGTCTGTAAATCTTGCTCCGGCAAAGACGCCGTAGGCAAATTTAGAATCCTTATCGATATGTCCTGATATGTTGTGCAGGTAAACTTCATAGGTATTCATTTCTTTTACATAATTATGATACGATGCGTAAGAGAAAAAACCTTCAGCTCCGATGCCGTAATTTTCGTAAATATTAATACAATCTGCTTGGATGTTGACTCCGTACAAAGGACTGTTGTAGTCATAATTGGGATATTCGGGCAGGTATCCTCCAGTCGAAGCGGAAATTCTGCAGGCCGGTTCCTGCGCAGAAATATTTATTACTGCAGCCAGAATGATTATACAGGAAAAGATTAGCTTCATTAATTTACTCCGTTTTTATTCAGCAACATATCACTATAGGAACATTTGATCAGGTCTTTTTCTTCGATCCTGAAAAGCTTCAGGAATCTGCTGCATTGTTCACGCAGAGCAGATTCTCCCAGACTACCTTTACTGTCAATTGCTTCAATTTCAACAAAATCACCCAGCCCCTCAACCCGGTCCAGGTGGAATTTAACGTTATCAATAAAATATATCTCTCTGCTTTTTACAACTGTTACAAGCTCTCCCAGGGAAGTGATCAAAATTTTCTTTAAAGGTGTATTTTGACGGGGATGATAATATATTACTTCAGATCTTTTGGGGCCGGATTTCTCTTCTCTTTGATAGGAAACAAGGCTGTATTCGATATTTCCTTCTCTCAGTTTTAAGCGGCCGTTCGTACAGTTGAAATAAGTATCAGTTTGTTGGTCGGTACCTGCAAAATCGGCATTATGTTGCTTAAGAATTTCCCTGATCCGATCTTTATTATCGCAAAAAGCTTTGATCTCAATATTTAGATTCTTCATATTTTTTTTTACCCTGTGTGAAGAAAATTCAGCGGGAAATTAAGACAAGTCTTTTCTAAGCAAAAAAAGCACTTCCTGTGGGAGGAAGTGCTTTATGTATTTTTTATCTTTGTTACTTGATTTTATAGGAAAGTCCTAAAGCAAGAGTCTGTTTGTACTGAACCTCATCATTGATCATACCTTCGGGATCAAGATCTGTCTCATTGTAGATCAGGTTGAAATTGAAATTAATGTTTATCAGGCTGGTCAATGCTGCAGTTAACTGATTGTTCCAGCTGATCCGGGGTGCTTTCCAGGCATCTTCAAAATCGGTTCCTTCAACTTCGTCTGATTCTGAATAGAAAAGAGCTTTATAAAGATTGAATTTGCTGGTATATTTTATAACATCTTTTGCCAGGGGAGTTTTATAATCCACAGTAAAATCCAGACCTCCATCACTTGTGTTATCAATATCTTCATGTGAATTGAGGTGCTGTTTGAGAGAAGCACCGAACCTGGCACTTAATTCTTTTGCTTCTTCTTTAATGAAGAACTTGGCAATACCGGCACTTTCCGTAAGCAGGTTAGGATTAAAGATCTTGGTTTCTGCAGGAATGCTTTCATCCAGGAATTGACTTTCAAGACGGCCGCTGAGATAAGGATCTACAAAAATTCCTAAAGTAAAGAAAAGGATCGATTCAAAATCGATTTCATCTGTAGATTTATCTGGTTTTGCCCATCTCTTGTCACCGGATTCTTCCTCAACATACTGATTGTGGGTTTGTCCGAAAGCCAGTTTAAGTGTATTCTTATTCAGTAGCTTGGAAGACATTTGTTTCTCAGCTAGAAAATCAAAATTCGATACCCAGGAAATTGATCCCTTTTCATCTCCGGACCAGTTATCGCTGTAGGAATTCTGGTTCATACTTAAAGCAATGTTTGATTCTATCTTCCAATCTTCAGCAAGAAGTATGGAAGATAGTATGACTAATATTGAAAATAATGCAATTCTTTTCATTTTGCCTCCTGTTATTGTTCACAACTTAATTAATTAAGGTATAAAGGCAAATCCTTTTTGCTTGATTTTTCCACAAAACAATATTGTCTGCTGACAAATAAATTTGCCAGGATTAATAATTTGGATTAGATTTGATCATAAATTATCAGGGAGTAATATGGATCTGGAGAACTTGAAGCATAAAGATTTAAGCGTTATTTACATAACATCTAAGGATTGTAACGTTTGTAAGGTGATCTATCCAAAACTGGAAAATCTTCTGGCAAAATTCGAGAAAAGTGAATTTGTCCGACTTGAAACAGATGATTATCCTCAGGTTGCAGGTGAGTTTATGATATTTTCTGTTCCAGCCGTTCTTATCTTTTCCAACGGCAGAGAATTATACCGGGCGGCCAGGTATCTGGATCTGCAGGAAATTGAACAGATCATAACAGATTATTATTCAAAAATATTTTAGGAAGGAATTATGAAGAGCTACATTTTATTGATATTGTTTTTACTGTTTTCACTCTTAATTGCTCAGCAAACTGAATATTTAATTATTAACACTGCAAATGAAGAAGTGTTAGATCTATCAGAACTGATTGAGGAACTTCAATCTTCTCAGGTGGTTTTCTTTGGAGAATATCATGATAATGCGCTTTTACATCAACTGGAGATCGATCTGTTAAAGGGAATGTATGCAGCCGATCAGGATCTGGCTGTCTCCCTTGAAATGTTCGAACGTGATATTCAACCGGTTCTGGATAAATATCTGAATGGTGAGATCGCGGAATCAGATTTCCTGGAAGGATCACGTCCCTGGCCCAATTATTCGACAGATTACAGACCGCTTATTGAGTTTTCCCGTGAGCAGGGATTGGCTGTAATTGCTGCCAATGTTCCACGTCGCTATGCCGCAATGATCCATAAAATTGGTCTGCATGCCCTGGATTCATTAGATGCTGATGAAAAGAGATTTATTGCTACCAACCATATCGTTCTGGATGACGAATATAAAACAAGATTTATCGAGACCATGCAGGAAAATATGTCTCATTCCCCCAATTCACCTATGGCTATGAAAATGAACTTTGATCTGATATACGCTGCTCAATGTATTAAAGACGATACGATGGCAGAGTCAATTCAAAAGTATCTGGCCATCAAACCAGGTGACAGAGTAATTCATTTTAACGGGGATTTCCATAGCAGGAAACATCTGGGAACAGCACAAAAATTCCATTTACTTATGCCTGATGTGAAAACAGTAGTGATCGCACCTTTATTAGTCGAGGCAGGGGGGAGCTATTCCTCTTCCGATCTGGAGGAAGCAGATTTTCTAATCCTGATCTATGAAGATTAATGATCCTGCATTTGTTGTATTGATGTTTTAGTGAGTCTCTTTAGTTAGTTATGAGTATCCATTGATCTGCAAGGAGGTTTCTGGTGGCTATTGAGTATGAATTTTGCCTGGAAAATGATCTGCTAAAAGTTACAGCAAAAGGCGAGGATGAAAATCTGGAAGAGGTTTTGGAATATGGGAAAGCTATTATCAAAAAAGCTGTTGCAACAGATTCAAGAAGAATATTATGTGATGAAACTGAATTGAAATACGCACTGAGTACTTTTGATACTTTTGAAGTGGCAAAAACAATCGCTGAATATGCACCAAAAGTTGGAAGAATTGCCATAATCTGTAATCCTGAAAATATTCCGGATGGAAAATTCTGGGAGGATGTAGCGGTGAACAGAGGTTTAACAATTAAAATGTGCCTTACTAATGAAGCTGCCTTGGAGTTCCTTTCCTTATAAAATGTTAGTATTTTTAATCTGCAAAGTAACAATTTATTAAGTAAAAAAGCACTATTAATTTTCTTTGGAGAGGGAAAAAAGTATTGACAGCTAAACATGTATTAAGGTATTTGAATACCTAAATAAGAAGAGGTAAATATGAAAAATCTGGTTAATGTTTCTGAAGGCACATATCTGGCTCTACACGGGCTTGCATTGATCTATCAAAAAGCCCCGAAAAGAATGAGTGTAAAAGCAATGGCTGAGGAATTGCATGCCTCGGAAGCACATCTGGCCAAGATCTTTCAAAAATTACATAAAACCGGAATTGTAGAATCGGTTAGAGGTCCTGCCGGTGGTTTCTCATTAACTTCTGGCGCTGATGAAGTTACCTTTCTTTATATTTATGAAATAGTTGAAGGAAAGGTAAGTCTGGGCGGATGTCCCTTCGGCAAGATCAATTGTGCCTTTAAAAGTTGTATTTTCAGTAGTGAACTGAACAGGATCTCAAAAGAGATCTACGATTTTTTTAAAAGCATGAAAATAAAAGATTTCCAGTAATTTTTTTATTATCAAATAGGTAATTGAGTACCAGAATAGGAGAAAAGATGGAGATAAGAAATTATAGTAAAACGGAAAATTTCAAAAATCCGCACGGAATCGTTTCCAGCAAGATCTACGATAAAGAACACGCTGTTATTATGCATCTGCTGCTTAAGCCGGGCGAAAGCCTGAAACCACATATCACGCCGGTTGATGTTGCCTTTTACATTCTGGAAGGTACACCTGTGATATTGGTCGGAGACGAAAAAGTTGAAGTGGCTGAAGATGACATCATAGAAAGCCCTAAAGATATTGTACACTGCATTTATAACGAATCAAAGTCGGACGTAAGGGTTCTTGTAATGAAACTTCCCCGCCCAACAAGCAAAACACAATTTATAGAAAAATAAGGGAGAATAAAATGAAACGTCAGATCATTGAGATCGATGAAAAAAAATGTACAGGCTGCGGTTTATGTGTTCCTGGTTGCCCGGAAGGAGCTCTTCAGATAATTGATGGTAAAGCCAGACTTGTGAGTGATCTGTTCTGCGATGGTCTGGGTGCTTGCCTGGGTGATTGCCCGGAAGGTGCCATTACCACTATTGAACGGGAAGCCGAACCCTACAGTGAAGAATTGGTCATGGCAAATATTGTTAAAGCAGGCCCCAACACAATTAAAGCCCACTTAAAACATTTAAAAGATCATGGTGAAACAGAGTATTTCGAACAGGCTGTAGCGATCCTGTTAAAGAAAGGTCTGCCAATTCCTAAAGTAGATGAGGATGCCTGTCCCAGCGGAGGTTGCCCCGGAACTGCTGCTCAAAAGATCGAAAGGACTCTTGAACCGGCTGCACAAGGTCCAATAGAAATCCATTCCCAGTTAAAACAATGGCCAGTTCAACTTCACCTCATGAATCCCAATGCTCCATATCTGGAAAATGCTGATCTGCTTATTGCAGCTGACTGCGTACCATTTGCCTATGCCAATTTCCACGCAAGATTCGTCAAAGGGAAAATCGTGATCAACTTGTGTCCCAAACTGGATAAAGATATTGATAAATATGTAGATAAACTGGCTGAGATCTTCAAAAACAAGAATATTAGATCCTTAAATGTTGTAAGAATGGAAGTTCCTTGTTGCGGAGGAATTGAATGGATTTTGCAGAAGGCTATGGAGAAAGCTGGAAAGCTTATTATGCCACGAATAAACGTAGTTTCGATAAAAGGTGAAATTATTTAATTTTATAAGGAGATTATTATGAGTATGTATTGTTTTCAATGTCAGGAGAATGCAGGAAATGAAGGGTGTCGTTTTAATAAAGGAGTATGCGGGAAACCAGCAGAAACCTCTAATTTAATGGATGTGCTTATCTATACTTTAAAAGGTCTATCTTTGGTAGCTTTAGAAGCTAAAGATCAGGGAAAATTAGAATTTGATCCTGGCTTGTTCATTGCTCAGTCTTTGTTTAAAACAATTACCAATGCAAATTTTGATGAACAGAGAATTTTGGCTCAGATCAGAAGATCGATCAAGTACAGGGATCAGATCAAAGCTGAATTAAAGAATTTTACTAATAATCATGACAGCACCCAGTGGAGCGCTGAAACGTACGAAGATCTTCAGGAAAAGGCGAAAAGTGTGGGAGTACTCTCCCAGAAGAATGAGGATGTACGTTCATTACGAGAACTTTTGATCTATGGTTTAAAGGGCATCTCTGCCTATTACGACCATGCCGCTATGCTGGGATACAAAGATGAAACGATTCATCATTTTCTTATGGAAGGCCTGGCATCAACAACTAAAGAACTGACTTTAGATGAAATGGTCGGTTTGGTTATGAGATGCGGAGAAATGACAGTGCATACTATGGCTTTACTTGATAAAGCTAATACCGAAACTTATGGTCATCCTGAGATCACTGAAGTGAATCTTGGAGTTCGAAAAAATCCAGGAATACTGATATCCGGGCATGATCTTAAAGATATGGAAGAACTACTGAAACAGACTGAAGGAACGGGTGTAGATGTTTATACTCACAGTGAGATGCTGCCAGCAAATTATTATCCCGTTTTTAAGAAATATGATCATTTTGTGGGTAATTACGGCAGTTCCTGGTGGCACCAAAATCAGGATTTCGAAACTTTTAATGGTCCAATTTTAATGACGACAAATTGTATAATTCCAGTAAAGGATTCTTACATCAACAGGATCTTTACTACCGGTATGGCTGGTTATCCCGGAGTAAAACATATCCCTAATAGATCAGAAGGTAAAGCCAAAGATTTCAGCCAGCTAATTGAATTGGCGAAAAACTGTGACTCACCTGTCGAATTAGAAACCGGAAAAATTGTTGGGGGATTTGCTCATAATCAGGTTATTGCACTGGCAGATAAAATTGTCGATGCCGTGAAGTCAGGTGCTATAAAACGTTTTGTAGTTATGGCTGGTTGTGATGGGCGTCATAAAGAAAGCAATTATTTCACTGAAGTTGCTGAAGAACTTCCGGAAGATGCAGTTATTCTAACCGCAGGATGTGCAAAGTACCGATATAATAAATTAAACCTGGGTGATATTGGCGGAATTCCCCGAGTTCTGGATGCTGGTCAATGTAACGACAGCTATTCATTAGCTGTAATTGCCTTAAAGCTCAAAGAGGTTTTTGGGTTGGAAGATATCAATGATCTGCCAATTTCATTTGATATTGCCTGGTATGAACAGAAAGCTGTTGCCGTACTTTTAGCTCTTCTCTCCCTGGGAATAAAAGGTATTAGATTAGGTCCCACAATTCCCGCATTTCTTTCGCCCAATGTTGTAAAGGTTCTGGTCGAGAATTTCAATATAAAACCGATCGGAGATGTTAAAGCTGACGTTGAAGCGATGATGGCAGGTAACTAATTTGCATACAAATTAGTTTTAGAAGTTTTCGCTTAGAAAAATTTCCGGGTATATTATTTTAGATGTATTGTCATCCTGAGCGGCCTGCCGAGGCGAAGCGGAGCGAAGACTGGAAATCGAAGGGTTGACCGGAATAAAACCTTCCGAAGGGAAATCTTCGGGAGGTTTTTTTCCTAAACCTTAAGCACAAATTCAATTTTCCAAAACTATCCTGCTTGATTAATTATCTGAAAATAAATTTTCTTTTACTAAAAATCAAAGTTAATTATATTGTTCAAACAATAACTGAAATAAGTTAATTATGAATTTGCTGGAATGGAGGAAAAATGTCAAAAGTAGTTTGTTCGGTTTGTCATCAGGTTCATGAAAATATTAAAGATGGAGAATGTCCTGTAGATAAGGCACATAAAAATTATGCATACGATTTTAAAAATAGTGATGAATTTCTAATCAAAGAAGTTAAAAAGATATTAGAATATAGACGTTCAACCGGATTAGATGGACTTGTGGGAGGTTTACAGGCCATAATAATTAATACAGAAACTGAAAATCAAAAGCCTGCTGTTCAAGAACTTCTGAATTTTACCGGATATGAATACGAAACCACGATCTCTGACGAAAATTTTATAACATCTATCCTTAAACTAAAAAACTCAGCAGATATTCTGGTTAGAAGTAGAAAGAAAGAACTAAATCCTTTCAAACGATTCAATCTAAATCCAAAATCTGAACAGCTGCCCAATACCAGACTGGAAACATTTGTTTTCATCTGCTCAGATATTTTCAAATATCTCGATATCCAAAAAGGGAATGGTGTAGAATTTCTTTCTGAAGAAGTTCAGGAATTTGAAAATTACTATTTTACTCAGACTGTGCCATCTGAATACACAGGAATTTCGGTTGGTCTGATCCAATGGAAAAATGATCTTGGGAATTATGGTGCAGAAAATATTGATCGTCTTAATTGGGAATTTAAGAAACCGAATAAAGATTACTTAAAGAATATAGGACGTTTAGACCATACTGCTACTAGAGTAAAAGCTGTAGATAGAGATGCTGCAATTTTGGAATTCATGAAACTGACCAATTACAATTTTGAATTTGCGATCTATGTTAAAATATTCAATTCCATCACTAATGTTGCTCGTTTAACCAGCAAAGATTTTGCTATGGTCTTTACATCTGGAATTGTTCCTTTTAAAAATCTAAATGAATCGGGACCGACAGAGAAATTTATTTATAATTATGGGACAAGAACACATCACATGGCTTTTTTAACAGACAAAATCGAAGCCACATACAGAAAAATGGGCGAAGATGGGTTAGCTTACCTGGTAGAATTAATTGGGTCACCAGACGAAGGGTTGAAGCAGACATTTACTGCTACTTCCCCCAATACACTACTGGTGAATGAATATATTCATCGCTATGGCGATTTCACAGGTTTTTTTACTAAACAGAATGTAACTTTATTAACCGGTTCAACCGATAAACAATAAAAAAAATATTAGAGAAAGGAAAGTGTAAAATGAAGATCATAACAAGTTCTCTCATGCTAATTTTTGCTGCTTCCTGTATGGCTGTGCCCAAAACAACAGCTATACCAGCAGTAGGAAACTTTAATGTTGAAAAATATCTGGGGACCTGGTATGAAATTGCCAGGCTTCCGCACACATTCGAAAAAAATCTGCAATATGTAACTGCAACCTATACTCTTTTAGAGAATGGCAAGATACAGGTTTTGAACAGAGGATATAATACGAAAAAGGAAATATGGAAAGATGCTGAAGGTAAAGCCTGGATACCAGATTCCGCAAAACCATCTGAATTGAAAGTAAGCTTCTTCTGGCCTTTCTCGGCAGCTTATAGAATTATCTATCTGGAGGAAGACTATTCTCTGGCAATCGTGACCAGTAGTAAATTCAATTACTTCTGGATACTTAGCAGAACTCCAGAAATATCTGAAGAATATTATACAAGGCTGATCGCAAAAGCTAAGAACTGGGGTTTTGATACTGGGAAAATAATTAAAGTAAAACACAAATAACGGATTTCAGTAAATAGAATTCACGTAATCAGATTTTCCTTGTGAATATTAATGACTATTTATTATTTCCCTTTTTTTGCCCTGGGTAATTTAAACGATCTTGATCTTTCCTGTTTTATTTTCCGGGCAGCAAAGAATTCTTGTTTTCTCAGTTGTTTCTCTCTTTCACATTCTTTCTTCTCACTAACTGTCATCGGTTTATCTGTTTGCGGGAAAGGATTCTCTTTAACTACATTTAATTTAATTTTTATTAATCTTTCAATATCTTGTATATAAGAATTTTCTTCTGGTTCGCATAAGGAAATGGCATTACCTTCCTCTCCAGCTCTACCTGTTCTTCCTATTCTATGGACATAAGTTTCAGCAATATTCGGAACATCGTAATTGATGACGTATTTCAGTTTATCTATATCGATACCTCTAGCTGCAATATCGGTTGCCACTAATATTCTGATCTCTCCAGCTTTGAACTGAGCTAGAACTTTTTGTCTCTGATTTTGAGATTTATCACCATGTATAGCTGCTGCATTGATTTTTTCTTTTTTCAGGTTACGGACAATTCTGTCCGAAGCATGTTTAGTCCTTGCAAATAGTAAAACCTCACCGATCTTGGGATCCTTGAGTATATGAAGCAGCAAGTCTTTTTTATCTGATTTATTAGTATAATATAAATATTGTTTAGTAGTTTCAACGGTAGAGGAAACCGGACTTACTTCCACTCTAATGGGATTCTTTAAGATCTTCCTGGAAAGAGCTACAATATTTTTTGGCATGGTGGCCGAAAAAAACAAGGACTGCCGACTAAAGGGTAATTCAGAAATGATCTTTCGAATGTCGTGGATAAACCCCATATCGAGCATTCTGTCGGCTTCATCCAGTACGAAATATTCAACATCCTTTAGCTTGATAAATCCTTGATTCATTAGATCCAGAAGTCTTCCTGGAGTTGCAACGAGAACATCTACTCCTTTCCGAAGCGCATTTGTTTGCGCATTCTGCTTTACACCTCCAAAAACGACAACATTCCTGATCCCGGTAAATTTACCGTAAACTGTGAAACTTTCTGCTATCTGGATCGCTAACTCACGGGTGGGAGTTATGATAAGAGATTTTATTTTATTCGAACCGTTCCCTTTATCTCGTTTAAGATAAAGATGCTGTAAAATAGGAATAGCAAAAGCTGCAGTTTTACCCGTCCCGGTTTGAGCACAGCCCAATACATCATGTCCTTGCAGGACTAATGGTATAGCTTCTATCTGTATCGCTGTTGGTTCAGTATAATTATTTTCTGTTACAGCTTTTATAAGGGGTTTAATTAATCCCAGGTCTTCAAATTGCATTATTCAATCCTTGTAATTATTTTGAGATCATGACGTTAAGTAACAGATTTACCTGAAAGTAATCTATTAACTTAGTATCTGATATGTTTGATTCCGACTAATCGTAGTAAGTAATTTCTCGAATATATCGATAGATCGGAATTTCAATAAAATATTCAATTTTTCCGATCCAATTCCCATTATCACCATCATAAAAAAGTCTTAAGTAGATGTTTCTTTTCTATCTGTGAACTTCAAAACGATCATTGCATTAACACCAAATTCATTAAATCCTTACAAATCAGATCCCCATCCTCAATATATTTGATAAAAACAAAACCAGAGGTATATTAGCAACCTATATATTTTTTATTAAGAGAAAACAAGGATAAAACATTAATTGTTGATACGTTATAAATTTCAGAGAAATTGAATGAAAACTGTTTGACATTATGTAATTTTTGATTAAATTTATTATTGTAATAAGAAAAATAGTGGAGTTTGTATGACAGAAAAATGCAGGGTAAAAATTTCCCAATCTCGGTTGTCTCAGTTATGCTGGGATTATTTTTTCTCAATTTCTGCTTTTATGATTGCCACAATGATGATGTATATTCGGATAGGATTAAAATTACTTTTCCTTTATTGCTTATTTTGGGTTTGTTTAATTAAATATAGTTATTATTATTTTGATTTTCCAAACTGTTAAATATATTTTAAAAAAAGAAATTTGTGTAGAGGTGTAAAATGAAAAAGGTCATAGTATTCAGTACCCCAACCTGTTCCTGGTGCAGGAAATTGAAAAGTTACTTGAAAGAGAACAATATTCGTTACAAAGATATCGATATTTCAAGGGACTCCAGAGCAGCTCAGGATATGTTCAGAAAAACCAGACAGCAGGGTGTTCCCCAGATGTGGGTCAATAATGTTCCTGTGGTTGGATTTGATAAGCAGAAGATCGATAAACTACTGGAAATAAGGAGATAGAAATGGTTAAGAAATTTATGATGATAGCAGTGATATTAATTCTTTTAGGGACTAGCTTTGCCGAAGAGAAACAAATATTGGAACATCTTAATAAGGTTACTTTCAAGGAAAAGGTCTTTGACTTTGAAACAGAAACTGAATGGAAATATAAAGGTGAATTACCAGCCATAATTGATTTCTATGCCGACTGGTGTGGACCCTGCAGAAAGATAGCGCCTATAATGATTGAACTGTCTGAAGAGTATAAAGACAAAATAGTGATTTACAAGGTAGACACACAGGTTGAACAGGAATTGGCAGGCATGTTTGGTATTCGTAGTATACCCGCTGTTCTATTCATTCCAAAAGATGGCAAGCCACAAATGACCACTGGTGCCATGCAGAAAGAAGATTATAAAAAACTAATTAGTGAAATTCTGTCGGTTGAGTAATTTTAAGCATAAAAAAAGCCGGTCTGAGGAATATTTCTCAGACCGGCTTTTATATTTTTTTATTCTGCCGGTTCGTTGATCACCAGCTCTGCATAATAACTGTCTTCTTCTTTAACCATTTTAAATCCACGTGTTTTAAACATGTGCAGCATAATATGATTCTGGGCTAAAATATTAGCTGTGATCTTCTGAATTCCGCGATCTTTAGCGATCTCGTGAATATAGTCAGTGAACTTGTTACCCAGGCCAAGATTCTGCCATGGATCAGCGATCACGATAGCAAATTCACCAGTCTCATTATACTGATCTGCTATTAAACGAACAACTCCAGCCATCATCTTTTTCCCATTCTCTACAACTTCCGCAATAATAGCTATCTCACGATCGTAATCGATCTGTGTATATCTAATCAACTGCTCATGAGAAATGTCTTTAATCAACTGGAAAAAACGGTATCTTTGAGTCCTTTCAGAAAAATTGGAAAACATCTCTTTTTCCATCAGTTCATCTTCAGGTCTAATAGCTCGTAAAGTAGCTTTCTGTCCGTTGTTCATAGTGAATTCTGTAGTATATTCAGATGGATACGGTGAAATTACCAGATGTTTGCTGGAGTTCTCTGGCGCATTCTTTTCAGATTCATCCAGCATTACTTTCGCATCAAGCACTACACCACCACGTTCATCAACCCCAAATGGATTAATGTCAATCTCGTTGATCTGTGGAAAATCCATTAGCAGATAAGCAAATTTATATAACAGGAATTGGATGGCGGGAATATCTGCACCAGGCATTCCACGGTATCCTTTGATCAGTTTGTAGATCTTTGTGTCTTCAATGATTCTCATTGCCAGAGCCATATTCAAAGGAGGAAGTCCTACCCTTGTATCCTTGAATATTTCTACAGCGACACCACCCATACCAAATACGATGGTGGGGCCAAAGATCGGGTCTTTTTTGCAACCGATGATCAATTCGTATTTTCTTTTCATCATCTGCTCCACGAAAATTCCCCTTATATCTGCATCAGGAACTTTTTCTGTGGCAGATTTCATGATCTTGTTATATGAATTTCTTGCTTCCTCTTTATTAAGAATATTCAGAATTACTCCACCTACATCGGTTTTATGAAGGATGTCTGGTGAAGCGATCTTCATAACCAGTGGATAGCCAATATCTTCTGCCATTTTCACAGCCTCTTCTTCACTGGTAGCCAATTCGTTTCTGATTACCGGGATATCGTAATTTGCTAGAAATTGTTTGGCTTCATATTCGGTCATAACTGTTCTGTTGTCTGCAAAGATCGAATCAATAAGTTTTTTATTCTCTGCTCTTTTGGGCTGGAATTTACTTGGAATATGAGATGGTGTTTCATGCAGAATTTCCAGATTTCGGGAATAATTGTACATTTGCATAAAACAATTAACAGCATTTTCAGGAGCCTGATATGTGGGAATATTATTTGTTTCCAGCAATCGTTTTCCTTCCTCTACATCATCAGCTCCCATCCAGGATGCAAAAACTGGTTTACGGCAACTCTTGGAGATTATTGCAACTTTTCGTGCAACTTCAGTTGGATTTGTCATTGATTGAGGTGTAAGAATTACCAGTATTCCATCTACATCTTTATCTTTAGCACAAATTTCAAGTGTTTTGGCATATTCGTCAGGTCCAGCATCTCCCAATACATCAACAGGATTGCCTTTGCTCCAGTTAGGAGATAAATGTTCGTTCAATTCAGAGATTGTTTCTTCAGATAACTGAGCCAGTCTTCCACCTTTTGCAATTAAGGTATCGGTAGCTATAACACCTGGACCACCAGCATTTGTTACAATAGCTAGTCTGTTGTTAGCCGGTTTAGGCTGCATAGCTAAGGATTGAGCAATATTGAATAACTCTTCAATTGTATCTACTCTTATAACTCCAGCTCGTTTGAAGGCAGCATCAAAAACAAAATCATTACCTGCCAGGCTTCCGGTATGAGACATAGCAGCTTGTGCACCTTCAGAACTTTTACCTGCTTTAAGCACGATTATCGGTTTATTCCTGGAGAACGCTCTGGCAGCGCTTAAAAAACTTCTGGCTTGTGTAAGGGATTCCATATAGATCACGATGCTGTTAGTCTGTGAATCAGTACCAAAATAATCGATCAGATCGTTAAAACTGACATCCATCATCGATCCGATTGATACAAAGTGGCTGAAACCGACATTCTGCTTGATCGACCAGTCCAGAATTGCAGTACATAAAGCTCCACTTTGAGAGATAAAGGCGATCTTGCCGGGGAGAGCCATTTTGTTTGCAAAACTGGCATTAAGTTTAATTGAAGGTTTGATGAATCCAAGACAGTTTGGTCCAATAAGTCTCATTTTGTACTTTCTAATAGATTCTCTGATCTGAGCCATCAGTTCTTTACCTTTAGCTCCAGCTTCAGCAAATCCAGCTGAAATCAATAATACACCTGATACACCAGCTTTACCACAACTTTCAACTATTCCGGGAACCGTTTTTGCCGGCGTCGCGATGATCGCCAGATCCACAACATCCGGGATATCTTCGATGTTTGTGTATGTTTTTACACCCAGAACATTTGTTCTCTTAGGATTGATCGGATAAACAATGCCATCGAATCCTGAACCGATGATATTATCCATTAATGCATGACCAACACTTCCTTCTCTGGCCGATGCTCCGAAAATAGCAACCACTTTCGGGTTGAACATTTTGTCGATTTTTTGTACATTCATTGCACATTCCTTTTATTTTTTTTAAATAGATTTCCAATATTTTCTTAAGTGTTGCAATGCCATTGCTTTTCTGCCTTCAAATTCGTAGAAAGTCTGGATCATTGAATCAGTATTGCGCTCAGAGAATTTCATTTCATCTCCGTTAATTCCATCCAGGAAATTAAACAGACATTTTGGAAATACTTCAATATTGTATCCGCCTTCCAGAGTTGCGAAAACATTATCGAAATTCTCGGAGATCAGTTTCCCGAGCTGGTAATATGTATTTGTAGATAATCTTAGATCAAGGAGCAGATCATAAGTATGAGAATCGAATCCAGCTGAAACTCCAACGATATCAGGAGCAAATTCTTTGGCTATTGGTAGAAATGATTCAAAGGCATCCATAAATAATTCATCACCACTTCCAGGTGGGAGAGGAACGTTTATTGTGTATCCGGCTCCTTTACCAGCACCTATCTCATCAGCATCACCCCAGCCCGGGAAAGCCGGAAATTGATGAATGGACCAATACATAACCTGATCCGATTCCATGAAGATCTTCTCTGTCCCATCCCCTAGATGTCCATCGAAATCGAAGATCAGTACTTTTTTCCCTTTATTTGCCTGATACTTTGCAGCAATAGCAATATTATTAAAAAGGCAGAAACCGCTGGATCTATCAGGATGAGCATGGTGCCCGGGAGGTCTGGTTAAGGCAAAATCACCGCTTTCGGAAGCCATAATTGTTGCTCCAACAGCATAAACGGCCGCCTTATAACTGTTCCTGGAAACCATTGTGTCACCGTCTATATGTACTATTCCCTGTTCGCAGGCATTTTTTACACTGGAGATATATTCAGGTGTATGAACCAATTCAAGATATTTTTCACCATTCTCCAGCTCAGTTACGGGTATGTCACCCAGAGAGGATAGTCTTTTTTTATTCTCCGGATGCATTCCGGTATCGTGTTCCAGAAAAACTGGATTATAGATAAATTTCATAATTTCTCACTAACTTTTTTTTAAGCTATTTCAGCATATAAATTAGCTTTTAAAGCAAGGCAAATATTTAAAGGAATGTTTTGAGTCAAGCAATAAACTGCAAATCATGATTAAGGTTAGCAATATTTCAGAAGGTAAAATAAAAAATTGATTCTGCCTTTACTAAATGTTAGAAATTGTAGCCAATATTAATATAGGAGATTGCCTTCTCCTTTTCATTACCCTTCATTAGAGTATATTCCATCGGACCTATTGGCGTCATTATCCCCAGGGTTATACCGGCTCCAAAATAACTGTTATTTTCTTTATAGATGTCTTCAAAATACCATCCGGTTCTGGCATAATTAAAAGATATAGTTATGAATTTTTCATTCCAGGGTTCGTACTGCAGGCTTGAATCTAAAATTCCTACTCCTTTAGTCACATGCTCCATAAATTCATACCCATAGAAAGGAAATAGATTGTTATCCGTATTACCTAAACCACCAAAATAGTAATAAGAATCATAAGGGATCTCTTCTCCTTGGACATATCCTATTCTGAATCCCCCGATTAATGAAGTTTTACTACTTATTTGCAAAATTTCTTTGTATTTTAAAAGGTAAGACGTTATAAGCTCATGCTTAATTTTTTGCTCTGCAATTTCATGTGTATTAGTAATTTCAGCATATAATTTTACTCCATATTGAGGATAGTAACTACGGTTCAAAGTATCTATGTTCAGAAAACCTATCAAATTGATCAGGTTATGCTTTGAAACTGAGGGATCATAAAAGTCAGGTATAAGGATAGGGGAGATCTTGGAATATTCATACTCTAAAGCTCCTCCAATATTGAAGGAATTAGCGAAGATCGTCTGCAGTTCTAGGCGGCTTCTGGAACTAACGTAATCGAATTTAGCTTCCAGGCTTCCTTCATTATCATAAATGGAAACTTCGAAATTATCGGACAATTTCCTGAACCCGAAACCAAATCCTGGTTTCCAGCCAGTATGTATGAAATAGGTGAAATCATAAGCACTGAATTCACTCAGTTTGTAATCAAAGGAAAGCTCAGATCCCTGAATGAGCAGATTACTGAAAGTAAGATTCAACAGAACAGCAGCTTTCATATCTGAATCGTAATGAAGTCCGAATTTAAAATAGTTTGTGTCATGTTCAACAACTCGTACGAATAGATCAACACCTTCAGATCTGGGTTCCAGTTTATAGGAAACCCGTTTAAAATATCCGCTTCCATAAACTTTTTCCACGGCATTAGTAAGTTCTTCAGGGGTTATCCAGCGGTTATTACGTAATTGCAATTTACCCCGCACAAGATTTCGGGATACATTTCTTAATCCCTGAATATGGATCTGTTTTATGTATAACGAATCAATATGTGTAACTGGAATGGTTTTAGGTTCAGATTCATACTGTTGTAAGGATTGTGCAAGTGTAAGTAAAACGGGGTACATCTCTCTGGCTGCTCTTTCTCCTCGTGCGATCAGAGAGTCTATTTCAGAAAAATCCATTATGGCATATTCGTCAACTTGAGGTTTAATTAGAATATCTACCAGTTTACTTTCATCTCTGGTAGATTCAGCGCCCAGTAAACTAATTGATTGAGTAAGGATTTTATCAAGTGAATTGAGGTCTTTCTTTTTGTAAAGTGGAGCTCCAACATCAACTCCAATAACTATGTCAGCACCCATATTTATTACATCTGAAACAGGGAAATTTCTTACTAATCCACCATCTACCAGGAGTTGACCCTCTATTTCTATTGGAGAGAAAGCCGTGGGAATTGACATACTCGCCCTTATTGCATCGGGTAAGAAACCATGGTCTAGAACAACTATTTCACCTTTCTCAATATCTGTTGCCAGGCAATGAAAGGGGATAGGTAGTTGATTGAAATCCTCGATATGATGAACAGGTAAGGTGAGTTCGGTAAGAAGTATCTGAACCTTCTGGCCAGCGACAAGACCTTCCGGAAGACCTATTCCGCTTTTCCTTATGGGGAAACTACCGGCATACCTGTTTAGATCTTTTTTCGCTTCTATGGAAACATTTCTTCTTGAAATTCTGTCGAAAAGCAACTCATCCCAATTCTGTTTTTGAACCAGTTTTTCTAGATCATCTGCTCTGTAACCCATAGTGTATAATCCGCCGACTATACTTCCCATGCTTGTTCCAGTTATATAATCAACTTCTATGTTCAACTCTTCCAGAACCTTAAGAACACCAATGTGGGCAATTCCTTTTGCTCCACCACCACTAAGAGCTAAGCCTATGCGGGGTCTGTTGCTTTCTTCAACACAGAGCAGATTATGGAATAGTAGCAGAATAATAAAAAATGTAAGAAATATTTTTACGTTTCTCAAAAAATCCTCTCATCGTTTTAGGACCTTTTAATCAACGGAATAATATAGTAGCAATAACTTTTTTTAGATAACTCTGATAATTTCTTTAACAGCTAGATTTATCTCTTCCTTTGTAGTATATCTTCCAACTGAAAATCTGATAGAACCCTGTGCATATTTTTCTGGAACCTTCATGGCTTCTAATACGTGAGAAATCTTAACACAATCAGAATGGCAGGCTGCCCCGGCGGAAGCGGCAATGGAATCCAGTTTAGCCAATAACAAATCAGCTTTTTTGTCGGGAAAACTTATGTTCAGAGTATTGGGAAGTCTCTTTTGAGGATGGCCGTTTAATCTGATATCGGGTAATTTATTTTTTAAGCTGGAAAAAAAGAGATCTGTCAATTGACCGAATTTTTTTATGTCAAACTCGAGATCTATTCCAGCAATTTCACAGGCTTTTCCCAATCCTGCTATTTCAATTACATTTTCCGTACCAGGACGTATCCCTCTTTCATGATCAGCACCGAACATGAGGTTTTCAAGTTCAACCCCATTTTTAATGTATAAAGCACCAACACCTTGAGGTGCATAGATTTTGTGACCGGCTATTGAGAGAAGGTCAATCCCTAATCTATTTACATCAACTTGTATCTTTCCAAGTGATTGGGCGGCATCAGTGTGAAAAATAATTCCTTTCTTCCTGCTTATTGCTGAGATCTCAGTTAGAGGTTGTATGGTTCCAACTTCGTTATTAGCATGCATAATTGTTATCAGGATAGTGCTTTTCTTAATGGAATTATCCAGATCCTGAAGATCGATCAAACCATGTTTGTCTACGGGTAGATAAGTCACTTCAAATCCCTGAGTTTCCAGAAATTTGCATACTCTAAGAACAGCGGGATGTTCAATGCTGGAAGTGATTATATGGTTCCCTTTACTGCGTCTGGAGAAAGCAATGCCTTTTATGGCCAGATTATTGGATTCAGTTCCACCGCTTGTGAAAATTATCTCGTCCGCTTCACAGTTTATGAAGGCCGCCACCTGAGCTCGGGCTTCTTCTACCACTTGTTTCATTTGCCTGCCGTACCAATGGGTACTGGAGGGATTACCGAAATTTCCGGAAATCTGCTGAAGCATTGTTTCTTTAACTTCCTTGGCAAGCGGAGTTGAAGCATTGTAATCCAGATAAACTGGTTTCATTAAAACTTATTTCCTTACTTTATTAATATTCCTCAAAATGGTAGAACTCTGCATCTTCTACCCAGACATCTGGTCTGGTAACCATTTCCACAATGTTCTCTAAAACATATTTCTGATGCTTCTCTTCCTGGGAAATTTTTTCAATTACTTTTCTGCTTTCAGGACATTCTACTTTTTCCAATGTTTCCTGGTAAAAATCATATTTTTTTGTGACCAGGTTCAAAGCTTTCTTATAAAGTTCAATCTGATCAATATCACAACTGAACGTCTGCTTATTTTCTTTCATCGTCCGGAACAGCTTGTCAACTTCTTTAAAAG
Source organism: Cloacimonadaceae bacterium (SeqCode) (assembly GCA_942491655.1). Classification (GTDB taxonomy): domain Bacteria; phylum Cloacimonadota; class Cloacimonadia; order Cloacimonadales; family TCS61; genus SDB. Next base: position 186,426 of record CALOBL010000013.1, on the reverse strand, counting down.
AATCTGTGTCCTCCATTCCTGAACAATTGTCTTCTTCGATCTGTTTGAATGCTTCTGAATGCTTCTCATGTTCACGAGCCAACATTAATAAAATATTTTTCACACCCTCATTTGTTACACATTTCTCAGCCAGATCAATATAGTAATTCTTAGTTTCTTTTTCCATTTCTAAAGCATAATTTATAAAGTCCATGATAACTCCTTTTTCATGAAAAAATAGACAATAAGTAAAGATTCACAACAATTTTCTGTAGTTAATTATAGATCTTAGTTCAATATGTTTAAATTAACAAAATATTTTATTAAGTATAAATATTTGACATTATAAAATTATGACTTATATTATTTTCAAAATTGTTGTTCGAAGGAGTTGAAATGGAATTTTTAACAAAAGAGTCTTTTAAGGAAAAAGTTTTTAATTACGAGGATAATAAAGAATGGAAATTCGAAGGTGAACTTCCAGTGATAATCGATTTTTATGCAGACTGGTGTGGACCCTGCAAAATGGTTGCACCTGTTCTGGAAGAACTGGCAGATGAATATGAAGGAAAACTCAACATATATAAAGTTGATACGGAAAAAGAGCAGGAATTAGCTGCAGCATTCGGAATAAGAAGTATACCTTCTTTATTATTTGCACCCCTGGAAGGGAAGCCTCAGATGGCTATGGGAGCATTACCGAAGGAATCTTTCAAAAAGGCTATTAAAGAAGTTTTACTTGTAGATTAGATCAATTTTGAAGAGGCTGCTTTCGGGCAGCCTTTTTTTTATATCTTAAATAGAATTTTCAAACCAATCCCAATTAATACGATACCACCTGCAATTTCAATTTTGTTTCCGAATATCGTACCTATCTTATCACCCAGTTTAACTCCTGCAAAGGATAAAATAAAAGTTATCACACCAATGATAATTATTGGTCTTGTTATGGTAATTTTTAGTAGAGAGAAACTCACTCCAACAGCCAGTGCGTCCAGACTTGTTGCTACTGCCAGACCAAATAATACAAGCAGATTTGTCGGATCACATTTATTGTTGACTTCCTTAATTTTGATTGCTTCATAAATCATTTTGCAACCTATGATCAGGAGAATAATAAACGCTATCCAATGACTATATGTTTCCACTTGCTTCCGAAAAGTGAATCCCGCGGCCCAGCCGATCAAAGGCATGATTGCCTGAAAAAAACCAAAAAATAATGCGACCCTGAAAGCATGCTTGATATCATATTTTTTCATGGTCACACCGCTGGTTATCGAAACCGCAAAAGCATCCATCGCCAGTCCAAACCCGATCAGGATAATGCTGATAATATCCATCTAAATTACCTTTTTCCTTCTTCTAGCATATACTAAATTTTCTATAGTATAGATTATTAGAGCTGTCCAGACAATTAAAAATCCTATTAATTTCGAAACAGGAAATGCTTCTTTATAGACAAGTAATCCGATCATGAATTGAATTGAGGGTGCTATATACTGGAGTAGTCCTAAATTTGTTAGAGAGAGATTTTTAGCAGCTCTGCCGAAAAAAAGTAAAGGAAGTGAAGTTGCTACACCTGAAAGCAGGAGCAGAATTATTACCGTAATATTTGAATTATTGTTCATGCCATTGTTGTGGGTTCTGAATACTAAAATAAAAAAGAGTGCAGGCAATGACATGATCAAGGTTTCCAGGGATAGTCCTTTCAGCGAATCCAGAGGATAAATTTTCTTTATATAGCCGTATAAGCCGAATGATAATGCTAATACTAAAGATACCAGGGGTACTCTTCCCTGTGAAACCGTAAGGTAGAAAACACCTGCAAAAGCCAGCAGAATGGCATAAACATGAAATTTTCTTAATCTCTCTTTTAAAATGATTATTCCCAGAAGAACATAGATTAATGGGTTTATAAAGTAACCCAGACTTGCTTCAACTATATATTCATTGTTTACAGCCCAGATATATGTGAACCAGTTTACAGATAATAAGATCGCTGAAATTAAGTATGGCAGCAGTTCCTTAGGTTTACGGAAAATTCCGAAAAAAATCTTAAATTCCTTACGGAAAATTAGAATAATGCTTAGAAAAATAAGAGACCAGATCATTCTGTGACACAGTATCACAATAGGATCGATAACCTCAAGTGCCTTCCAGTAAAATGGCAGCAAACCCCACAAAAAGTAGGCTGCAATACCGCTCATCAAGCCTGTTCTGGTCATTTTACCATTTCATATAACATATTGATCTCCTCTTTCCAGAGATCGCTGTCAGGAGTTTCCAGAATTAAAGGGATTTCCTCCAGGCGTTCATCATTCATAATGCAGGAAAAACAATTGAGACCGATTTTACCCTGGCCTAGGGAAGCATGTCTATCTACTCTGCTGCCCAGTTCTTTCCTGGAATCGTTAAGATGCATTCCCCTCAAATACTGCATACCTACTATAGTGGAAAATTGAGCCATCACTTTTTTATAACTTGAAGCAGATCTTAAATCGTATCCTGCTGCAAATGTATGACACGTATCAAGGCAGACTCCAACTCTGGTCTTGTCATCGACCTGCTCAATAATCTGTCTAAGATGCTCAAACCTATAGCCTACTGTATTGCCTTGTCCTGCCGTGTTTTCTATAACTGCCGTAACACCCTTGCTTCTGTCCAGAGCATAATTTATTGATTCGCTAATTGTTTGCAAACATTCATCAATCGAGCTGAGTCCCAGGTGGCTGCCAGGATGAAAATTCAACATTCCTAATCCCAGTATTTCACAGCGTTTGATCTCTTCCAGAAAAGCATTGCGGGATTTAGCCAGTTTTGTATTATCAGGGTGCCCCAGATTGATCAGATAGCTGTCATGTGGAAGAATATGTTCGCTACTGAAATTATGCTTTCTGCAATAGTTTTTGAATTGCTCAGCATCTTCTTCTGATATCGGTTTTCCTCTCCATTGCTTCTGATTCTTTGTAAACAGAGCAAAAGCCCTGGCTTTTATATTTAAAGCATTTTGTACAGAATTGTAAATGCCGCCTGCAATACTTACATGTGCTCCAACTCTTTTCATCGCCTTATCCTGATTATACTGGCATAAAAAAAGCGGAAGCATTCACTTCCGCATTTTAGCCTTTACAAAACTATTTTTTTAATAGTTTTTTCATAGCTTCCAATTTTATTTTCTGAACGCTGTGCAGTTTGGGGATATTAAATTTTAAGTTTTCCAGTGTGTAGAGATAATCCAGAAGCTGCTGATCAGTCATTATTTTAGTTTCTGTTTCTTTCTTCAATTCCTTTTTTACTTCTTTGATCCAGTAACTAGGATCCGTCTGTTTCTTGTCTATCAGATCCAGTTCATAAAGTCCCTGCAGTAATTTAGCAAACATGTCTGATTTCTTGGGATTTTTGAAGCAGGTTATTCTGCCGTCATTTGCAATAGAAGTACCCTCCATTTCCAGATAGGAAGGTGCCGGGATGAAAACATTGGAAGGATCGCTCTCATCAATATGGGTATTGCAGGAAATCATAAATTTACTGTTTTTAAGCAGCTTTTTCTGTTCTTCGCAGGGAAGTTCTTTATAAAAGAAGACGAAATCAGAATTCTGAGGTTTACCAGGTTTTAACCCGAATTTATGCAACCCACGCAGGTTACAGAATTGAGAAGTCTGAAGTACTCCAGAGCCTTTTTCGAAATCACAAACAAGAGAAGACAGCATCCAGACATTCCAGGCTGCTTCCTCAGAAATGTCTTCCCGGCTGTAAAGGAGTAAGGTTTTTTCAGTTAGATCCAGTTCTATTGGTGACACACTTTCACTCACATCAGATTCTTCATCTTCACTAATTTCACCATCATCTTCGTAATAATTTTCCAGGATTTTATCCAGGGTTTCGACTATCGGATCTTCATTATATAGTTCATCGGCAAACTTATTGAATTCATCGTGATGATTATTGATAATTATTAAACGCTTACCATTTCGTTGTTCTGCTCTTAAGATAGATTGCAGAACAGGGCTGATCTTGCCGACAATTATCAGGGTCTCAGCTTCTTTTATGTCTGCATAAGTTTTATCCATCAGGTTGGTATTTTTCAAATCACTCATGAAGCAGTCCTGATACGATAAGGAGGCAACATCAGCATTTATTTTAGCTGCCACAGATTTCATGAGCAGGATTTCTTCATTAGAAGCATTAGGGGCTACGTAGATCTTTCTTGTTTTAGCACTTTTCAGCTTCTGTGAAATAAGCTCTTTAAGTTCAGAATAATCTGTGATCTCCTCCCAGCGTTCTTCCACATTATCAATAGCATCTTCCTTCCTGATGTAAGATGTCATTTGTCTGTCCGGGCTTTCCAGCATCTGCCAGCCGAATTTTCCTGCAAAACAAAGATTCCTGTCATTAATATTTTCATTTCCAGCAGGATTAATATAAGCGACTTTATTCGTCTGAACATGAATGTCTATTTCACAGCCGGTTCCGCATAATCCACAGTTTTGTCTGACAACTTCCATCTTATGGGGGTGGAGTTTATAATTCACATTTCTTGGTACTAAAGCTCCTACCGGGCAAACCTCGATACATTTTCCACAGGACTCACAGGTTGTATTGGTAAGACTTTCGCCAAATTCAGGAGCCACATAATTGGTGAATCCTCTGTATATGTAACCTAATACTCCAGGTCCCTGCACTTCTGCACAGATTCTTACGCACCTGCCGCATTTGATGCATTTATTCGGATCTCTTAAAATGAAGGGATGAGTATGATCGATTGGATGCTTGTTTTTTTCACCTTCGAATAGTTTTATTTCAATGTTGTGTTCAGTAGCATATTTGCGAAGATCACAGGTTTCATTAACCTGACAGCCGCATTCAAGGCAGCGTTCAGCTTCAGCAATGGCTGTTTCGTTAGTGAAGCCTAATTCTACTTCTGCAAAATTACTATTTCTTTTCTCAGGCTCCAGCTCAGGCATTTTGAAACGGTTGATCCTTTTATATTGCTTATAATGTGCAGGATCTACATCTTTAAGTTTCTTTTCTTTTTTGGAATCAAACAGCATGACGGGGTCAATCATCATCTCTCCGCTGAGATATCTGTCAATCGACTGTGCTGCTATCCTGCCGTCATAAATAGCTTCAATAGCTGTTGCCGGACCTCTCCGGAAATCCCCTCCCGCAAACAGATTCTTCATTCCAATATGCATTGTTTCTTCATCTACAATGGCAGTAGACCAACGTGTAAGTGGAATTTCTTTACCGTCGATCTTGTTATTTTCATCAGCCAGGAAATCTATGTCGGGAGCTTGAGAAATGGCAGCGATCATGGAATTAAATTCTTCTTCGAAAAATTCCCCGGTCGGTTCAGGTCTTCTTCTGCCACTGTCATCAGGTTTACCAAGTTTCATTTTTTCCAGTTTTACTGACGTTAACTTACCTTTGTTTCCAAAATTCTCAACCGGATTTGTAAGGAAAAAGAAGTTGATCCCTTCTTCTTCAGCAGCATCTACTTCATAAGCTTCTGCCGGCATTTCTGCACTGGTTCGTCGATAAACAAGTGTTACATCTGATCCCATTCTTTCAGCAGTTCTTGCACAGTCTATTGCAGTGTTTCCACCACCAATTACCAGCAACTTTTTTCTCAAGTTTAGGATTTTTTCCCAGCACGAAATCTTTCAAAAAATCAACGCCAAGATAACATCCGCTCAGATCTGACTTCCTTTTACTCTCATTGGAACAGCATTTTGTGCTCCAATTGCCAGATAGACAGCATCGTATTTAACATTAAGTTCTGATAACGAGATATCTTTTCCCAACTGTGTTTTATATTTGATCTTCATGCCATTCTTGCACACATTAATTTAATTTCTTTATCTAAGTATTTTCTTGGGGAAGTCTGTATTCAGGAATTCCATATCTTAGCCAGCCGCCAGCTTTTTCTGAAGCTTCAAAAACAGTAACTTTATATCCTTTATTAGATAAGTAATAACCACATGTTAAACCCGAAGGTCCAGCACCAATTATCGCTACTTTTTTGTTTTTATCATCTTCTTTGGAGGGACATAAGGGATTTTATTGAACAATATCAAAATCAGCTGCATGTCTTTTAATTGTCTAATGGCAATCGGATTCATCCACAATTTTTCTTCTGCATTCTTCTTCACAAAAGGCAGGGCATACTCTTCCAATTGAAAGCGGCATTGGTAATGTTTCTTTGATAACTTTAACAGCTTCTCTATGCTGTCCGTTAGCAATTAATGATACATAACTTTGAACATCAACATGGTTTGGACAGGCAATTTTACATGGTGCTTCACAATCTGCATAATGATCTGAAAGCAATAACTTCCAAGGCCATTTTTCGAGCATTAAAGACTTCTTTTGAATCTGTAGTGAATTTCCATTCCATCTGTTATGCTTCTGTACCACAAGCAGTTACAAAACCTCTTCTACCTTCCACTTTAACTGCACAAACCCAGCAGGAACCAAAAGGTTTAAGTTCTTTATCATGACATAATGTAGGTATTTTTATGCCGTTTTCTTCGGCAACTTCAAGGATGGTTTTTCCTGCTTCAGTTTTTACTTCTTTTCCGTTTAATTTTATATTTATCATACAGGCATTCCCCTTATGATTTTATTATTGCATCAAATTTACATGTATCATAACAAGCACCGCATTTGATACATTGACTCTGATCGATAATATGAATTTCTTCACTTCACCTGAAATACAGTTAACCGGACATTTTCTTGCGCAAGCCGTGCATCCAATACATGTATCTTCTACTATCTCAAATTTAAATAATGCCGTGCAGACACCAGCAGGACATTTTTTATCCTTAATATGAGCGATATATTCGTCTCTAAAATACTTCAATGTAGTTAAAACTGGATTTGGAGCAGTTTGACCAAGACCACAGAGGGAACCTTTAATGATATTTGTGAAAGTTCTTCCAGAGTATCAATATCTTCCATTTTACCCTTTTCCTTCAGTAATCCTGGTTAAAATTTCAAGCATTCGTTTCGTTCCTATTCGACAAAATGTACATTTACCACAGGATTCATTCTGAGTAAAATTCAAAAAGAATTTAGCTATATCGACCATACAGGTTGATGTATCCATAACAACCATACCACCAGAGCCCATAATTGCTCCTGTTTTTGTAATTGAATCATAATCTACAATTGTATCTAATAATTCAGGCTGGCAGGAACACAACCACCTGAAGGACCACCCAGTTGAACACCTTTGAAATGGTTTATCTGTTTTCATACCTCCACCAACATCATAAATAACATCTTCTTAAAGGCATTCCCATTGGAACTTCTATCAGACCGCTGTTCTTTATTTTTCCAGCTAAAGCAAAAACTTTAGTTCCTTTACTTTTTTCGGTTCCGAACTTAGCATACTCTTCAGCACCATTAAGAATGATCCAGGCAATATTGGCTAAGGTCTCTACGTTGTTAATGTTAGTAGGCTTTCCCCACAACCCGATTGAGCAGGGAATGGAGGTCGAATCCGGGGCATTCCCGCGTTGTCCTTCAATGGAAGCCATTAAAGCAGTTTCTTCACCGCAAACAAATGCTCCGGCTCCTTCTTTTATATGAAGTTTAAAAGAGAATTTGGATTTAAAGATATTTTTCCCGAGATAGCCAGCTTTCTCTGCATCCGTGATAGCTTTCTGAAGGTGTTTGATAGCAAGAGGATATTCTGCCCGGCAATAAATGTAACCTTCATCAGCCCCAATAGCATAAGCGCAAATGATCATTCCTTCTATAATGCTGTGCGGATCTCCCTCCAGAACACTTCTGTCCATGAAGGCTCCAGGATCTCCTTCATCAGCATTACAAACCACATATTTCTTGGAATTTTCTGATCTCTGAGCCAGACTCCACTTAATGCCAGTAGGAAAACCTGCTCCTCCTCTTCCTCTTAATCCGGAATTTTTAATTTCATTGATCACATCATCTTGGGAGTATTCAGTTAAAACCTTTCTTAAAGCATTATAACCATTATTTGCTACGTAGTCATCCAGGGATTCTGGATCGATGATGCCACAATTTCGCAAAGCTATTCGAGTTTGATTTTTATAATTAGTATTTTCAGAACCTTCTAAGTGATTTGAAATAATAACGTTTTCTTGAACAGGTTCACCTTTTTGAAATTTTTCTACGAGCTCGGGAATCTCATCAGGTTTGACCCTTCCGTATATTATACTTTTTCCATCTTCAGAAATAAACTCAACCAGAGGTTCAGAAAAACACATGCCAATGCAGGCTGTTTTTTTAAGATCAACATTAATTTTTTTGGTTTTAATGTGTTTGCTTAATGCATCGTATACATCACCAGCTCCGGCTGCAAGTCCGCAACTGGCCAATCCAACTTTTATGGTAAAGCTCAAAATATCCTCCCTCTAACGGTACTTCTTAAGTATTTCTACAGTTGAATCAGGTGTTAATTTTCCATAAGTATTATCATTAATCATAATTACAGGAGCCAGACTGCAGCATCCCAGACAGGCAACTTCCATCACCGTAAAGAGTCCATCCTCAGTTGTATCTTCATTTCCAGTAAGTTTTAATTCCTGTCTAACTGACCGGGCTATTGAATTAGCTCCAGAAACATGACAGGCAGTTCCCTTGCAGACTCTGATAATATGTTTGCCTTGAGGTTTTAAACGGAACATTGTGTAAAATGTTGCTACTCCGTAAATGTCCGCTAATTTCACTCCTGATTTTTCAGAAAGATATCTCATTGTATCTTTGGAAAGATATTTTTCAATACTCTGAATTTCCTGCATCAAGGGGATCAAAGATCCTTTTTTCCCGATATACTTATTAATCGCTTCATCAATGAGTTTTTTGTTTTTTATCATAAAAATATGCACTCCTATTATTTAGAGTTTAGATATTTCACGTGGACTTTTTTTAAATGGCAAATGGGTGTCAAATAATTTTCTTATGGAATGTGAAATAATTGGAAGCAGAAAATCTTAAAAATTATAATTGATTTTCAGGTATAAAGTTTCGTAATCTTTAACCAGGCTATTATCTATTTTGTCCTGTGCTGATCTGAAACCAAGTATTATTTGGCTTTGCGGTTTATATTCCCAGACCAGGTTTGAATACATGCCCCAGTGGTCACTAAAAGGTCTATATTCGTAGTTATTAAATCCCAGGCCACCGGATAAATAGATTTTATTGGTGAATGTTATATCCAGATCACAGTTTAAGATCCAATAATCATCATCTAATTGATCTGTCTTTTGTAAATCCAGATATGTAATATTATCCGCTGAGATGAAATAGGAAATATATTTGCTTATATCGCCTCCAACCGCGTATTGATAATAATAACCCGAATATACTTCTCCTAAAGAATAGATCAGTGATTCCAGAATATTCCAGGAAAATTTTGGTTCGAAATAAGGTAAAGCTTCCCATTCCAGCCTTAACCCCAGGCGTTGAGTATTGTGATACTCATTTGCATAATATTCCCTTTGATAATAGAAATCAGGAGAGAAAGTTACATTGCTGAAAGATTCAAGATCTGTACTGAAGCTCAGGTATCGCTCTAATAGCTTGTTCGAAGAATTATCCATTTCCTCACTGAAGGTAATATCCGTATCCAGACTTCTAAAAATATTGGAATAAAAATCTTTCTTATGTGATAAGTTAAGGTGCCAACCATAAAAATCTTTTTGATATGTTTTGCCCATATCCATGTAATAATTTTTACTCATTTGTTGTGTTATTAACTTAACACTGAGATCTTTTTCATACAATCTCATGCCAGCCATACAAAAATATCCATTAAGGGTATTGTTGTGTTCCTCTCTTGTAGATAGATTAAAATCAAAAAAGATATCTTTATTGTAAGCAATTTCTATTTCAGGTTTTACATGGAATACATTATTATAATATCCCTTATTCATTCGATTAAGAAACGTAAACTGCAGATTGAATGCATCAAAACTTGGATTAATCGCAGCGACATTATAGAAATCATCATCGTTAAATCCTGTTTGTTTATCTTTTACGGATAATATTCCATAAGAAAAAGCCTTGGAATTTCCAGTAATTTTAAGTGCATACTGAGGTTGCAGTATATTACGGGAATAAAATCTTGTATTGTCGATCCCGAAAGCATTGAAATCTTCAATAAAGAAATATCTGTTTTCAGCAAGAGTAGGAGCATATTTCTGATTATATATATCATCTTCATCATCGGGAGGAACATCCGAATAATCAGGATTATAGCTGAATTTAACATTAGTTGCATAATTGGGCCTGAAAGAAAAGTCAATTCCGATATTGTTTTCATTAATAGATGCATCTTTTTTTAAGGTGTCATACTTAAATATAGCGTAGGGTCTTAAAAAATAATTAATTGATTTATTAATATTCTCATTTATCCTGATATCTGCAGCTTTTCTGAAATAGTCTTTACCCATGTTGGTTCTTACAAAGGGAAACGAATAATACTCTTTCTTATCATCAAAATACCTTGTAATTATTATCTTCCAGTTATGGGTGGGATTGCTGGTAAAGCGCAGGTCTTTGAATGGAATATAAACGATACTCTTCCAGAAATTGGTGTCTATATTTGACTCATAATAATAGGAACTATCCCAATTTTTATCGATTTGAAAATCTGAATTTCTTATACCGTCATATCGGCTTCCTAAAGGGAAAACATAAAATACATAAGAATAATAATCTTTATCTTCAATAATAATCTGTATCCTGAAATAGTCTGCTTCAATCCAATCATCTTCTGTGGCGAATCTTCCTGGTTTCAGTTTATCGTCTATTTCAGCCTGGATATCCAGAATTAGAAATCTCTTATCGTGCCTGATCCAGATCTCGCTTTTCAGATTTGGAATTAGACTGTCAGCAGGGGCAACTCGTACAAAATTAGTGATCAAATTATCATCTGTCCGCAATTCTTCATCTGAAAAAGGAATGTTTAAAGAATTGACCTTGCTTAAGGTAAATAGGATCATTACGAAGGTAAAAATATGAGTTCTAAGCATCAAAGATCAGTTGTTTTCTATGCCTGAATAAGTATTCAGGAATACTTTATCGAAACTAACCTGAAATTGCGTGAATTCATTCACATGCATTTCTATTTGACCATGCAGCTGCTGCACAAGGGCATTCAATAATTGCAGACCTAATGATCTGGGATTTTCAATGTCAATATCAGAGGGAAATCCAATACCATTGTCTTGTACGATTAGTATATTTTTTTCGTCCTCGGATCTGAATGAAATGAAAATATTCCCTTTTCTTTTATCTGGAAAAGCATGTTTTATTGCGTTTGAAAACAATTCATTAATTATCAATCCGCAGGGAATGGCTGTATTAATATCCATAAGAATATCCTGGATATCAGATTTAATGCTGATTCTATTAGTGTTAATTCTGTAATACCCCAAAAGGTAAACAGTCAGGCTTCTAATATATTCTGCAAAATCGATCCTTGCAAGGTTATTAGATTTATAAAGTTTCTCATGAACCAGCGCCATTGTTTTTACCCTGTTATGGCTACTCCGGGAAAATTCCAGAGCAACCGGATCAGTGATGTAATCCAGCTGCAGTTTAAGCATGCTGGAAATTATCTGCATATTGTTCTTTACTCTGTGATGCAGTTCTTTTAGGAGTACTTCTTTTTCTTTCAGGGAAGCCATGAGCTGCTGTTCGGTTTTTTTAAGCTGTGTGATATCATTGGCCAGAAGGACAGCGCCGGCAAATTTTTTATCTTCAAACACCGGTACGCAATTCAATATGGCGTATATCATATTATCATTTGGATGTACTAAAGTAACATCTCTTGATATTTCGTATCCTTTTGCCAGGTCGCTCAGGATAGATTGGACGACAGAACTATCAAAAACATCTAATTCATCTAGATCTTTTCCTATGCTTTTGGCAGCTTTCTTTTCTGGTAGATTCAGGATCTTATTCATTTCAGGATTACAGTATTCGATTTCAAATTCTTTGTTCAGTTTAAGTATCCCAGCCGGAGAATTCTCCAGTACATCTTTATGCAGTTCATAAAGCAGCCGGTATTCCTTTTCTGATTTTCTTAATTTCTTGGTCCTTTCAGTAACTATATCCTGAAGTGTTTCATTAAATACCTTCAGTTTTTCCTCGGATTTTTTTAATGCTATGTCGTTAAGTTTCAGCTTAACGACCAGATAAACTGTTATCAGAATAAAAAATCCCAGAAAAACAGATGATACTATGACGAATGTTTGGATCTGATTTTCCATATAAAGAATAAACTCCCAAGCCAGAAGATAAGGCTGATTAAATTTGCCATTGCAGCAAAAGTAAAGTTTTTCGAGAAATTAAAAACTAAAATATTTCCAGCTAAAATATGCATACTGAAGTACAATATAAAACCAGAGAAAATAAAGAATGATTCAATCTTAGAAATAAAACTTCCAGATATTAACAGATACCTTACAACAGCAATAGATCCTAAAATTAAAACTATCATATTATAAAAATCTACAATGTTTACTGGATTGTATGTTCTTTGTAGTCCAACTTAAAAATGGCAGCAAGAATTATTGGAATACTTACTAAAGCAATTATTATGATAAAAATGTCGTGGTACTTATTTTTGACACCTACTACATTAAATAATGTCGATAAGATAAAATATAGCTCAAAAATACATAATATCGACCATAGAAATAGCCAAATTATTACCCTTGAACTATTCGGTAGAATTACTTTTATTAAAGTAAAAATACTCCAAATAGAGAAAATCGTTAAAAATACATTAAACATTCTAACTATGTAAGAATTTACAAAATGATTTTCAATGAGTATTCTATTCTTAACATAATACATAAGCCAAAACGCAAAGTTGATTAAGAATAATATGGGTATACCATATTTGTCTATTAAATAACCCATCTTGAATTTGCTAAATCATTTTTTTTAATGTCCTGAACTACTATCATCTTTTTTTTCAACTTCAAATGGATCTGGATTAATACCTTGTGCAAAAAACACATCTTCTTTCTCACTCTCTACCGGTGCAACTAAAGTATCTTCAAATGGTTCGGGCATGAATACACCCTGTGCTCTACACTCGGTTCCCTGAGCAAACGATTCAAATGAATTGCTCCTGACATTTTTTACCATACTGCTAACACTTAATACGGAAGTAACGAATACCACCATAAATACCACAACTACGAAACTTTTTTGATTTTTCATCATATCCTCCTTGGTTTTATAGATATTTTTTATCTATTTTAACAAAAAACACGCTCAATGCTGATCTCTGGCAAGAATTTTCTTGGGGAATTTATTCCATGCCGTCAAATAATTCCTGCTTTTATGCATTCTCCAGTAAGATTATTGTTAAATAAAACATGATTTGATATAAGCTTTTTACAAAATTCTTGACGCCAGGTAAGAGGAATTTTTCCTTGCACCAAAATGAAGCATCCGCTTCTACCTGGCGGTTTCTAAATGAATACTTGCACAGGTCCAGTATATAAGTATAAATTTTTATGCTTTGCGAATTATAAGCGGATTGTATCCGCTTTTTTTATTTTAAGGAGGTATATTTGGGTTGGAGAAGTAGAGGAAAGGCTAAGACTAAACCAGAAGTTCCCAAGGAAAGAATTAATAATGAAATAACATCTAGTCAGGTTAGACTGATCTCTGAAAAGGGAGAGCAGGTAGGTGTGATATCTCTGGCTGAAGCAATTAGATTAGCCGATAGCGCTGGAATGGATCTGGTTGAGATCGCACCAGGTGCAAAACCACCTGTTTGTAAAATAATGGATTTCGGACAATTTCATTATCAAAAAGAAAGAAAAATGCGTGAATCCAGAAAAAAACAGCATATTGTACAAACGAAGGAAATTAAATTTGGCCCTAATACAGAAGATCATGATTACAATTTCAAAAAAACTAATGCTGTGAAATTCCTGAAACAACATAACAAAGTGAAATTTACAGTTAGATTCAAGGGACGTCAGTTGGCGCATAAAGATTTGGGATTTAAACTTTTGGAAAGATTAGTAGAAGACTTGAAGGATATCATTGATGTTGACTCTCAGCCCAGAAGTGAAGGGAGAACAATATTTTTAATTGCAACTCCTAAAAAGGAATTAGATACGATTATTGAAGAATGGGAAAAAGAAAACTTAGATAAATAGGGGGTATAATGCCTAAATTGAAAACAAGAAGAGCTGTTGCTAAAAGATTTAAAGTAACTGCCAAGGGTAAACTGAAAAGAGCACATGCTTTTGCAAAGCACATATTAACAAAAAAATCAGCGAAAAGAAAACGAAATCTGCGTAAATCAGACCTTGTAAACAAAGCTGATGTATCCAGAATGAAAAAGATGCTTGGACTTTAAAAGGAGATAGATAATGCCACGTTCAGTAAATAATGTTGCTCATAAAGCAAGGAAGAAAAAATTCTTAAAAGCTGCCAAAGGCTACGTTGGTGGAAGAAGTAAGCTGTACCGTACTGCCAGACAAGCCGTCGAAAAAGGCTGGCAATACGCTTATAGAGACAGAAAGAATAAAAAAAGAGAATTTCGCCGTTTATGGATTATCCGTATCAATGCAGCTGCTCGAATGAATGAGATCTCCTACAGTAAACTTATTAACGGTCTTAAAAACGCTAACGTAGAAATTGACAGAAAAGTACTGGCGAATCTAGCTTTCAACGATATGGATGCCTTTAAGGAATTATGCAATATAGCTAAAGAGAACATTTAGTAAGGACATATTGTGGAAAATGATTTAATTAAGATCTATCATTCTGCTGAACAGGAAATTAAAGCTGTAACATCTAAAAATGATCTGGCCCAGATAAAATCAAAATTTCTTGGAAAGAAAAGCCAGATTATGGGTTTGATGAAAAAACTGGGACAGCTTCCCAAAGAAGAAAGACCGGCTTTTGGCCAGAAACTTAACGAATATAAAACTAAGATTTCAGAATTATTAAAAGTTCAGGAAGAGAAAATCCAGCAGTCTGAATATAAGAAGTCTGTCATGGCAGAAGCGGTAGATTTTACCATGCCGGGAAGACCTGTTCAGAGAGGAAGTCTTCATCCTATAACCTTAACAATGCAGGAAATTGAAGATATATTTATTTCGATGGGTTTCGATATAGCAGAAGGACCTGATGTTGAAGATGAATTCCATAATTTCGATGCTCTCAATACACCTCAGGATCATCCGGCCAGGGATCTTTCGGACACATTTTACGTTGATAAAGATGTGTTATTAAGAACTCAAACATCTACTGTTCAGATCAGAGTTATGGAGAATCATAAACCACCAATAAAAATCATTTCACCCGGCAGCTGTTACAGGAACGAGAATGACGCTTCTCATTCGCCGATGTTCCATCAGGTAGAAGCCCTTGTCGTAGATGAGGGTATCAGTTTTGTAGATCTTAGAGACATGCTGAATGTTTTTGTTAAAAAAATGTTCGGAGACAGGATTGAATCCAGGATCAGACCTCATTTTTTCCCCTTTACCGAACCCAGTGCAGAGATCGATATCATTTGCGTAAAATGTTACGGTAAAGGCTGTAATTTATGTAAAGGAAGCGGCTGGCTGGAGATGGGCGGAGCCGGGATGGTCGATCCCAATGTGTTTGAAATGATAGGAATTGATTCTGAGAAGTATACCGGTTATGCATTTGGGCTGGGAATAGATCGCATTGCAATGCTGAAATATAAAATCCCTGATATGAGATTATTATTCGAAAATGATCTCAGATTCCTTAAACAATTTTAGATGGTATTAAAATGAAAATCAGTTATAACTGGCTAAAAAAATATATAGATCTTGATGTTAATGCAAAAGAGCTTTCTGATCTCATGACCTTTTCCGGGATCGAAGTTGAAGAAGTTGAACAACTTGGCTCGGAATTAAAACAGATCAAAGTTGCTCAGATCCTGGAAAAATATTCTCACCCGGGAGCGGATAAATTATCAGTCTGTACTGTTAATGACGGATCAGATACATACCAGGTTGTCTGCGGGGCACCAAATTGTTCTCAAGGTTTGAAAATTGCCTTTGCACCCGTAGGGACAAAAATAGGTGAATTCAAGATCAAAAAAGCTAAACTTCGTGGTGTTGAATCTTATGGCATGATCTGTTCTGAAAAAGAATTAGGGATTTCAGATAATCACGACGGTATTATGGAGCTTCCTGAAGATGCACCTGTAGGTTCAACTCTTTCCGACTACCTGAATTTTGAAGATACTGTTTTTGATGTGGAAATAACACCTAATAGACCTGATCTACTCGGCCATTATGGAGTTGCAAGAGATCTTTCTGCGCTTATGAATTATAAGCTTCAAGAACCGGAGACCAAATTAAATGAGTCAAAGAAAAAGATTGATGGCTTCCTGAAACTTCAAAATCTTGCTCCTGAATTATGTCCTCGTTATACAGCCCGCGTAATAGAAAACGTCACGATCAAGGAATCTCCTGAATGGCTGAAAAAAGCTTTATTAGCAGTAGGATTAAGACCAATAAATAATGTTGTTGATGTGACGAATTATGTAATGATGGAGCTGGGTCATCCCTTACATGCTTTTGATTATTCCCTTTTGGAAGGTAAAGAGATAATAATACGAAGAGCAGCAGCAAACGAGAAATTTCCTGCTTTGGATGAGGAGACTTATACTTTAACAGAGTCAGATCTTGTTATTGCAGATTCCAAAAAACCTGTGGCTCTGGCTGGAGTGATAGGAGGAGAAAATTCCCATATCACAGCAACCACGACTACGGTAGTTTTAGAAGCAGCGAATTTTCTGTATTCTTCGATTCGAAAAACAGCTGGAAAATTGAATATCTCAACAGATTCCTCATACAGATTTGAACGTGATCTTCCCGCTGCATCAACTGATTTTGTCAGTAAACGAGCAGCCCATTTGATCCAGCAATTAGCCGGCGGTGAAATATTACAGGGAACACTTGATTCCTACCCAATAAAGCAGGAAAGATTAATTGTAAAACTGAGACCGGAAAGAGTTAAGCTTGTATTGGATATTGATATTTCAGATGATCTGATAATCCAATATCTGGAAGCTCTAAAGCTTGAAGTAATAGAAAAGAATGATAAAATGATAATATTCAGTATTCCTGAATTCCGCAAAGATCTGAGCAGGGAAATTGACCTGATTGAAGAAATTATTAGACTGCATGGTTACAACAATGTAAAAACTAAATTCAAGCTTCAAACAATTATGGATCGTGGTGCGATATTTGCCAGAAGAGGTGTGAAAAATATTCTGGTCAATTTTGGTATGTCAGAGCTGGTCAACTGGAATTTTGGCGATCCTGTTGATCTGGACAAACTTAAAATTGAAGCTGGAGATAAAAGAAAGAAAAACGTTACATTAGTAAATCCTTTAGGAAGCAGTTTTTCTATGATGAGATCTAGTCTGCTTCCAGATTTATTAAAAAATGCTAACTATAATATAAACCATGGCCAGAAGGACATAAAAACCTTTGAAATGGCTAAGCTGTTTTTCCGAGATGATCAAAAGCTGGCTGAGGAAACATACGAGGTGGCTGGATTATTAGTAGGAAATGTTCATGAAACTTATTGGGAAAGTAAAGCAAGAGAGATAGATTTTTTTGATTTAAAGGGCTTGATGGGCTCCGTTCTATCTTATTTAGATCTGGGGAAAATCGAATATAAAAAGAGCTCAGAACCATATTATCAGGATGGAATTGGGGCTGATGTTTTCTTCAATAACCAGAAAATTGCATCTCTGGGAAAAATAGATCCGATGATTTTAACCGGATTTGATATTGACCGATCTGCTTTTGTCTTTGAAATCGCTATTGGCAGGATTCTGGATCTTCATCGCAGGGAGCTTCCTTTTTTTATGGAAATCCCCAAATTCCCACCGGTGTTAAGAGATTTATCGTTCGTCATTTCAAAAGAATATTGTCTGGCAGATATCGAATCTTCCATTAAAGAAACGAATAGTAAATTAATCAGTAAAGTTGTTCTTTTTGATGAGTATAAGGGACAAAATATTGATCCCGATAAACGAAGTCTTTCCTTTAATATAGTTTTCAGCTCTCCTACAAAAACCTTGACGGATGAATTAATCAACGGTATTATCTCTAAGGTCATAAAGAATCTGGAGACGAAGTTCAATATAAACTTGAGGTAAGAAATGGATAATCAGAATAATCTCAGCTTGGATCAGAAGATTCAGAAATTAATAAATAATTACACCGATTTGAAAGTTAAATACAGTGACCTACAGAGTTCAATGCTGGACATTAAAAATGAGAACAATGATTTAAAAGAAAGGCTTTCACGAAATTCTAATGAATCTGAGAAATTTGCCAGTGATTATACTCAATTAAAAGAAAATTACGAAAAGTTGCAGCAAGCAAACAGGGAATTACAGGAAAAGATTGATCAGTATCAGAGAAACACCCAGGAAGCATCTTCAAAAATTGATAATATACTGGATCAGATCAGTGATCTGTAAATAATGAAAACAGTTGAAATTGAAATATTTGGGAAGAAGTATTATATTAAAACTAATGAACCGGAAGAAGTACTTAAAAAGTCTCAAATAATCAATGCTCAACTGGAAGATTTGAATCAAAAATTTAATACGGTAGATTATAATAAGCTCTTCGTTCTGTATATGCTAATTCTGCATGATAGACTGGACACAGAACAGAAGCTTAATATTGATTTAAAACAGAAATTTGGGCAGGTAGAAAATCTGCTGAATGATTTGAACGAAGATTAATGCCTGCGGTATTCGTGTAATTATATTTGTTTCTGAACTAATTTCGAATTGGAGGTTGAGCCATTTGTGGCGCACAAGCCGGACACGATCCGGATCTGTAAAGCAAACAAGGTAGACTTCCACCCTTGTTCAGGGTTCGGGAAAACAAATAATTCACGGTATCGCGGGTTTAAATAAATTAAAAGGGGAAATTATCATGCAAATAAATTACGTAATTATTGGTGCAGTCTGTTTCTTTTTAGGAATTATCATTTCATTAATAGTTAATTTCATTAAAAAAGCTTCTGATAACAAAAACATTCTCAAATCAAGTGAAATTGCCAAGAAGATCATTACAGACGCAAACCAGGAGGCTAATAGTCTAAAGAAAACTGTTGTTCTGGAAGCTAAGGAAGAGTGGTATAAAACTCAAAAAGAGTATGAAAATGAGATCAATGCAAGAAAACGAGAATTGCATACTTTAGAAAAAGAATATAACGAAAGAGTTAACAATTTAGATAAAAGACTGGAAACTCTGGAACGCAAAGATAATCATCTTCAGGACCTCGAACTTAATTTAAAAAGTAAAGAGGCGGAGATGACGGAGAAGAAGGAAGAATTAAAGCTGCTGGTAGAAAAACAAAATAATAAACTTACAGAAATTGCCGGACTTTCCCGCGAGGAAGCGATCCAGATCCTGAAGAATAACTTGAAGAATAAAGCTCGAAATGAAGCAGCTAAAGAAATTAGACAAATTGCTGAACAGACCAAGATCGATGCCACTAAACTGGTTGCAGGTATTCTTTCAACGGCAATTCAGCGCATGGCTGTTGATCATGTTTCCGAGACCACGGTTTCTGTTGTTGCGCTTCCTGATGAAGAGATGAAAGGGCGCATCATTGGCCGGGAAGGAAGAAATATTCGATCCTTCGAGAAAGCTTCAGGAGTTGATCTGATCATAGATGATACCCCGGAAGCAGTTGTATTATCTGCTTTCGATCCGGTTAGAAGGGAAGTTGCCAGACTTGCTCTGGAAAAATTGATCAGTGATGGTAGAATACATCCTGGCAGGATCGAACAGATCATTGAAAAAACAACCAAGGAAATGAACGAGAACTTAATGAAGATCGGTGAAAAAGCCTGCATGGAAACAAATATTCATAATATTTCCAACAATCTGGTTAAGTTGATCGGTCGTTTAAAATATAGAACCAGTTATGGACAGAGTGTGTTAAGACATTCAATGGAAGCTGCCTGGATATGCGGCATACTGGCGGCAGAACTGGGACTTGATCAGGAACTGGCAAGAAGATGTGGTTTCCTGCACGATATAGGAAAAGCCATCGACCACGAATATGATGGTTCTCACGCCAAGATCGGGGCCGATTTCGCCAGAAAGAATGGTGAAAGCAAGCTCGTTATAAATGCTATCGAAGCTCATCATGAAGAAGTAGAATATGAAAGCATTTATGCTGTCCTTACTCAGTTATCTGATGCTATTTCGGGAGCTCGTCCGGGTGCCAGAAGAGAGATGCTTGAAACATATATGAAGCGGCTGAATAAAATGGAAGAGATCGCCAATTCTATTGAAGGTGTAAACAAATCTTATGCAATTCAGGCTGGACGGGAATTAAGAATTATTGTTGATCCTACTTCTATTGATGATCAGAAAACAGCCTTCATAGCTTCAGATATTGCTGAGAAGATAGAACAGGAGATGCAGTATCCCGGTCAGATTAAAGTGATGGTAATAAGAGAGACCAGGCATACAGCAGTTGCCAAGTAATGAAGGTTCTATTCTTAGGTGATATTTTCGGGAAACCGGGCAGAGAGATTTGTATTAATCATCTTCCTGAACTGATAGAGCAGACGAATGCGGATTTCTGTATAGCTAATGGTGAAAATGTAGCGCAGGGAAGAGGAATTACTGAGAAAACCTCCAAAGTGCTTTTCGCAGCCGGAGTTGATGCTTTCACCAGCGGTAATCATTTGTGGGATCAAAAGGATTCAGTTGAATTCATTGCGAATGAACCCAGAATTCTAAAACCATTGAATTTCCCTAATAAAGCAGTTGGGGCAACCCATATTATCTTAAGAAAAAATAATCTTGAACTGGCTGTTTTCTCTTTGATCGGTCAGGCGTTTATGGGTTCAGCCAATTCACCTTTTGAGACCGCAGATCATTTCCTTCAAAATACTACTCTGCCAAAGTCAATACTGGTTGATATACATGCTGAAGCTACAGCAGAGAAAAGAGCTCTGGGTTATTATCTAGATGGCAGAATAAGTGTTCTTACTGGAACTCATACCCATATCCAGACTGCTGATGAAGAGATCTTGCCGGAAGGGACAGCATATATTACAGACGCAGGTATGACGGGACCGCATGATTCCATCATCGGGGTTAAAAGGGAAATAATCCTTGAGAAACTCCTTTCCGGTATGCCAGTAAGGCATGAAATATCTACCGAAGGACTTCAAATAAATGGGATTTTGATACAAATAGATGAAAAATCAGGCAAAGCTGTGGGGATCGAGAGGATAAGAAGGAAGATCGATGGATAAAAGACTGACAGCAAAACCTGTGATAAAGAAAATATACAATGAAATAAAAACAGCACTTGAGAATCATACCGAAAAGCCCTGTTTAAAAATTCTTGTGATCGGTAAAGATCCTGCTTCCGAGTTTTATGTTAATAACCTGGTAAAAAAGGGAACAAAAAAAGGCATAGATGTTGAAGTATTGAATTTTCCAGAGGATACCTCTGAGGAGGAATTCCTTAAGCAGATAAAAATGCTGAATAATGACAACTCTATTCACGGTATCATGATCCAGAAGCCATTACCGAAAGGATTCAATGAAGATGAGATCATCAATCTGATCGACAGCAGCAAGGATGTAGACGGCTTTCACCCTTTGAATATGGGGAATCTCGTTTTGGATAAAGAGGGATTCATTCCTTCAACAGCAGAAGCTGTTCTTGAGATCTTGAAATTCTATGAGATCGAAACTTCAGGGAAAAAAGTAACGATCCTGGGGAGAAGTAATATTGTGGGAAAACCTTTGGCTAACCTGTTATTAAGGAAAAATGCTACAGGGAATGCTACGATCACCGTGGCTCACAGCAGGACATCCAACCTGCAGGAAGCAACTTCCAGCGCTGATATTATAATAGCTGCGATTGGAAAAGCAAAATTTGTGACATCAGAAATGATCAAACCTGACAGTATTTTAATTGATGTTGGGATCAATCAGATCGCTGACGCAGAAAAGGGTATGATCTATGTTGGAGATATAGATTATGATGACTGTTTTTCAAAATGTGCTGCGATTACACCAGTTCCAGGTGGAGTAGGTTCTGTTACTACTTCTCTTCTGTTAAAGAATGTTGTGAAAGCTTTTCTTAGCAGTGCAAAATAGGCTCATTTAACAAATACAATTCACTTTAGATTTATCTGAACTCAAACAGTATCTGACACATTTCATGCAGTGAATACAGCTTAAATCTTCTATTACGTTCTCACAGCCTATCTCAATTCCCATCGGGCAGTAATTGGTGCAATTGCGACAACTCATACTGTCAGGGATATTCCTGATAATCTTCTGTCTTTTCAACCTCAGAATTTTTCCTATAAACTGAAAAATATTCATCAAAGCAGCATAGGGACAGAGATATCTGCACCAGAATCTTTCAATAAAAAATCCCATAATAAAGATGATGGAGAGTACAATAACACCCATAAAGGCAATTTCAGTAAGGAAAGAAATTGAAAGTACCGGGCATCCCTTAAAATATTCATACTGAACCAGCATAAGAACCCTGCCAAGAGTAGAGATCAAGATCAGATATTTCAACAGGCTTAGAATTTTATGCAGTTTGGGATTCACTTTAAGACATTTTCTTCTTTTTACAAGATGAAAAAGTTTTTCCTGTAAGGTGCCCAGAAAACAGATATAGCTACAGAACTTTCTGCCAATGAATATGGTGCTCAGTAAAACAATTAAACTTAAAATGACAGTTGTGGTATAAGTGATTATTCCCCTGGGATACATAGCACCAAAACAAACAGCTGAATATGGGCAGAACTGATGAGCAGTATTGATCTTTCCAGTAATCATGAACAGTGTTAAAAATATCATCACGAGAAAAAAGAAATTCTGGAGCGCTTTGCGCAGATTATTTTTCTGAATCTGTTTTTTCATAGCAGGAATTTTCCTCTTTTCATAACATTGAATATTTTTATATCTCGGATATTGTCTGAATAAAAAATATCTTCTTCCAGGAATGTGATATCGGCATGCAAATTAGGGGCTAAAGAACCATATTCTGATTCATCGAATGCTACTTTGGCGGCATTAGCAGTGTAGATCTTAACAGCCTGATAAGGTGTAAGGCGTTCCTGCGGATTATGGATTCTTACTGCTGCATCAATTCCCTTTAGAGCATTAACTTCGGTTATATACCAGTCTGAACCTCCGGTTAAAAGAATATCTCTGTTATAAATGGAAGCTAAGCGAGTTGTTCTTGAAGTTCTTTCTTTACCGAGTACCGTCTCATACAGACCACCGGGACCGCCCCATAATCTGTCGAACATAGGTTGCATTACGGCACTTACATTGGCTTTTTTAATCCTATCGAGTATGTCATCAGTGGTTAGTTCATTGTGAATAATTTCATGTCTTAGATCTTTCGGTTGCTCTGCCTGAGCTTTTTCATAACATTTAAGGATCTGTTCGATTGCTCTGTCACCAATACAGTGAACTGCAATCTGCAGATCGTTTGAGTGGGCTTCCATAATGAATTTTTCCCAGAATTCGTCAGTTCTATAAAGCAAACCTCTGCTTTCCGGTCTGTCCTGGTAGGGTTCATTCAGGGCTGCTGTATGGGAACCGAAAGATCCGTCAGCCAGAATACAGCCTCCGATTCTTTCTGCATTCAGGTTCATTGCTGTCTGGACATCAGAGATCTGTGGATACAGGATGAATTGAATTGGAAATTCTGAAAGGTGTTTTTCGATAAGGCGAAAATGTTTAGGATCGGACCAGGCATCTCCGATCATTGTATGCACAGTTGTATGGCCTGTTCTAACAGCGATATCAGCAGCAGTTGCATAAGCTTTTATAATACTTTCGTCATCCAGGTTTTTATGGAACCAGTTGGAAGCTCTTCCATTCCAGTAACCGTATAAGTGTCCGTAAAAATTTTTCGGCAGTGGTTTTTTCCATTTGATTTGGGCAGCGGCTTTATTATTCACAGCACAGGAATGTCCGTCAACTCTACGAACTATAACCGGAATATCCGGGAATAATTTATCCAGTTCACTGGCTGTCGGGAATCTTTTTTCTGCTATTTTATTTTCATCGAATCCATAAGCAAAGATCTTGCCGCTGACAGGAACAGATTCGGATAGTTTTCCGAAAAGTTCAGTAAGGTTTCTTACCTTACCCAGGAAGGTTCCCAGATTATATAATCCACCTTCAAAAGAGTGTGTATGGGTATCAATAAAGCCAGGGTAGGCAAAAGTTCCCTGCATATCGATCTCTTCTATTCCGGATATAGTTGGTTTTTGTTGAAAAAGTTCCAGAATATTTCCATCTTTGATCAAAATTGAATCGTAGTGATCCATTTCTCCGGTCATAGTATAGAATTTGGCATTATACAGCAGTTTTTTCATTATAATATATCCTTCAGCATATCGTGAAAAAGGGAGACAGGGAATCCCATGACATTAAAATAGCAGCCACTAATTTTTTTGATAAATTGACTTCCGTAACCCTGGATGCCGTAAGCACCGGCTTTATCGAGTGGTTCTGCTGTCTTAATATAGTTTTCTATATCGCAGGAGCTTAGTTTCTTAAATTCTACTCTTGATCTGGTATGTTTAAAATAGAGATTATTTTTATAGCTGAGGGTGATGCCGGTATAAACAAAGTGAAAATCATCTGAAAGCAAAGTGAGATATTGAGCTGCCTGAAGTTTGTCTGCGGGTTTTCCTAAAATAACCTTATTATGATAGACGATTGTATCTGCTGCAACCACGAGACAATTCGGATCTACTTGTTTCTGTACACATTCAGCTTTTAGCCGGGAATGTAATTTTACAAGTGTTACAGGAGATACCGGCAGCATTTCTTCCTTAACATCGGCAGGAAGCTGTACCGCTTTCAGACCGATCAGATTAAATATTTCCTTTCTGCGTGGCGAAGCTGAAGCCAGTACAACCTGTATGTCTTTTAATAAATTATGGATCATTTACATTCCTCAGGTACGAATTAATTTTCAGAAAAAAAAATTAGGTTTTGATTGTCTATCAATTTTCTGAGAATTCTAATAAGCAGTTGACAATAATATAATAGCATTTTTTTAGAAAAAATTTTTTAGGAAATAAATAAATGGTTAAGAAAGGCAGAGTTCATCTTAAAGAGTTTAACAAAAAGATGTGGAAAGAATATAAGAAATCACTGAAGCATTCAGTTTTTGATGAGACTCTAACTTTATATATTCTTAGACCAATAGCTTTCATTTTTGTAAAACTTTTTTATCCTACTTCAATTACACCAAATCAGGTTTCACTAATGGCAATAATTGTCGGATTGGTCAGCGGTTATTTCTTTTCGAGAGGAGATGTTACCAGTTTTGCCATTGCAGGCGGGTTATATTTTTTATGTGTTGTGCTTGATTGTGTAGATGGTATGATAGCCCGTTTGAAGAAAAATGGCACACCGGTGGGCAGGATAATAGATGGTTTTTCAGATTATATTGTAAGCATTGCTGTTTACATTGGTTTGGGGATCGGATTTGATAAAGGTCTGGTCAATCTTGATTTCCTGCCGATAAATTACTGGTGGATATTAGGTGTTGCAGCGTTTAGCCATATTTTTCATGCCATGATCGTTGATTATTACAGGGTAGAATTCATGTCGCATGGGCTGGGCAAGGTGACTTCCGTTTTAGAAGAGAAGCGCATATTTACAGAAGAGATGGAGCGGATTAAGCACATGCGTGGGAAATGGCTGGATAAGATATTGATCGCTGTGTATCTTGGTTATGCACATCTGCAGATCTTCCGCATGAAAAACAATGAATCTTATAATCGAAAAGACTATTATCATGCCAATAAATTGATGATCCTGTTATGGTTCTGGATCGGGCCGACTGCTCATATATTTGTAATTATTATTGCTGCAGTTCTTTACCGGCCGATAATTCATTTCATTTATGTGATCGGACTGGCAAATATTTATATGCTGGTTCTCTGGATCATTCAGGTGAAGATAAAGCAAAGAATAAGAATTGTAGGCGAGAAGTTATAAATCTTTGAATAATGATTCGCAATAGTTCAGATCTTCCTGAGTATCTATTTCCCACCATTTAAGATCAGTGGCATCCAGACCGTAGAAATTGCATTTTTCCCTTAAAGCTTCTTCAATAATAAGCTCGTAGTAGGAATTTAAATCTTTCTTTTCGATATGGGACCTTAATTTCTCATAAAAGAATTCCCGGATGAACTGCTTGCTAAGTTTATAGAAATTCATGGTCTTGTATTTATTAGAATAATCGAAATCATTCTTCTGGTGCCTTTTCAGGAACATTTCAGAAACAGATGAATTTTCATTCAGGTCAACAACAGTACCGTCCATTTTAGAAGTGTGTTTACCTAAAAGTATCACATTGTCATAGGTCGAATTCACAAGTTCCTTAACGATCTCATGATCGAAAAATATATCAGCTTCAAACAGATAAAAGCCGTTTGCAAGATATTTTTCAGCCTTCCAGAGGGAGAAGATGTTATTGGTTGTGGCATAGACTTCATTCTCAATAATGACCAGATCTATCTGATGGGTAAATTGTTTCAGATGTTCTGACAACATTTCGTGAAGATAACCTGTTACCACAACTACTTGCTGGATATTATTCTTGATGAGAGATGAGATGAGATTATCAATTATTCTTATTCCGTTTACTTCAACCATAGGTTTGGGAATATTATCGGTAACATTACCGAGTCTTTGGCCTTTGCCTGCTGCCAGGATAACTGCTGGTAAATTTTCCATAATTCCTATTTATATCCTAACTCTTTCAGTAACTCAACAGCCTGGGGATTGCTGTTAAATTCCTTCATTTTTTCTTTGTGTTCTTCATTTTTCCAACGACCCAACGCTTTTGTGTGAACATTTTGAACTTCTTCCTTCCAGTGGATGCTTTTCTTGATATTAGTTTGTTGGACCCAGTTCTCGATTTCGGGAGTAAACTCTTCTTCCAGAAAATCGAAGATCTTTTTGGCTTCCTGCAGATGATCTGTAACAAGATCCTCGTAAAACACTGTATGAACATAATGCTTGTTTTTGTATTTTAATCCGGAGCGAACATCTTTAACCCATTTTTTTACGGGAACCCAGTAATGTCTTCCAGTGTGGGTAGGATGGCTGGAAACAGATACATCTCTGCCATCTCGAACAATATGGATTATTTTAACTTTTTCCTGGAAAAAATCTGCTATTTCTGCAATAGATTGGATGTGCCTGGGGGTTTTTTCACACCAGCGTGTGGCACCTGGTTTTATCTTATGGAACAGCAGATAGCGGTACAATCTATCGATCCGGTAGGGATAGTTTTTGTAAGGTTTATGTTTAACCGGTTTCCACTTGTTAAAAGCATATGTCTGAAGCGGGACAGCATAGATATGGGGATGTGCTCCCAGGATGGAAAGCAGCAGAGTAGTGCCGGATCGGGGAGAAGCAACAATAAATATTGGTTCAGCAGAGAATTTCCTTTTCTCAAGCTTTCTTCCTAATAATCGGAAAACAGGATTTACAGTAAAACTCTTAAAAAAATCTTCAATTTTCATATTTCTTTCCTAAGATGATCTGGCTTTTTCAATAAAATCAGCAGCTCTTTTCACACTACTGCCTTCCACATAGAAGCAGTCTTCTGCCATCTGCTTATAAATCTCTTTGTATTTCTGCTGTTCCAGATTTGAATCGATAAGAGACAAGATATCCTTAGTTTCGTCGTAAATATCAACGTTCTGCATGATATCCAGATGTTTGGGCATCTTATGGAAATCGGTGAAATTGTTCTTGATAATGATCATAGGTCTGGTTGTAATCAGAAATTCATAGATCACTGAGCTCATGTCGCTTATCATCAGATCGGCCAGGACAAAATCGTTGAAAGTATCCTGTTTGATTATATTTGTTGCATTGGAAAAATATACATGTTCAAGATGCTTAAGGGCAGCCTGTGCTTTGATGAATTTGCTGTAATTGTAATCATGATAATGAGGTCTTATAATGAGGTTGTATTTTTTTGTGATCTCTTCAGCAAACTTAAGGCCATATTTTTTTATAGTACCATTTCCAAAACGCCAGGTTGGTGCATAAAGAATATTTTTTCGGGTTCTATCTTTGATCTTCAATCTGTCGTATTCAACATCTTTATCATAAGTATTTTGAAGGTACTTGTCAAATCTCAGTCCACCTATCTTGATCAGTTTTTCCTCAGAGAAGAAGAGCCCGATCTCTTCCAGACGCTTCTGGTTTTTAGGACCAGAAAGGAAAATGTGGTCGTATTTCTTGAGTTTAAGATCAGCTATATTATTTGTCTTAGCGCCACCGTATCTTTTATCGCTGGTACCGTGTTCATGGAAAATTGTGACTGAACCGGAATAGTCATCTTTGGGCATAATGCTGTTAGACAGAAAAAAGATGACCCCCTGGAGGGTATGCAGTTCTTTACGGGAACGGATAACCACCCGGGGTGTATGGAGGAAGGTCTTCTCGTTAAATCTGGCCAGATTGTGCAGGAATTTTTTAAACTGGAAATAACGTTTGAGATCCTTTACAATGAATACTCCACCGATCAGATCATATATCGGCAAAGCATAGGAGAACTGATAAATATGATTGGCGTAATAATAAACTTCTTTTTTCATAGATCAATCACTCTTTGTATAATTTTTCTTTAACACTTCTGTCATCAAATTTGAAATTCCATTCCTTAACAGGTGTTTGCCAGTCACCGTAATGTTCAGTAAGATAGTCTTTATAATCGGTTGGAACAGAGTATGTCTCATTTTGGAATTGAATAGCAGTAAGTTCTTCGTAAAATCTTCTCGGCACAGATTTCAAAACAGGTTTTTTTACTCCGACCGTCCAATAATATTCATCATCGATCAATTTTTTAATAAAAATATCACATACGACGTTAGTCTTAAATAAGGGGAAAGATATACTTTTGATCTTGATGATGCGGATTTCGTCTTTTTTGAAATATTTCAGGTCCTTTTTATATCTTTTAATACTGACTTTATAGCCCAGCCAGCGGATCTTATTGAGGATCGAAAGGAGTTTAGCTTCCTGAAGTTTTGTTACAGTCAGATCCAGATCGTTATCCCAGGGCAGTAATCTGTTTTCTCTAATAACGCCCAGCAGGGTGCCGGCCTCAAGAATGTAGGGAATGTTATTATCCATGAAGATCCTGGTTACCCTGGAGAGCATTTTCAGGGCTATCCGGGCATATTTGCCGGTAAGTTTGTTAGCGCCGGGCATCAGGCGTTTTCCTGCAGGAGTTGATCGATCTTAGCTTTTACCCGCTGAGAAGATTTGCCGTCTAATCCTGTGAATAGGTAATTCCTGTATTCATTCATTTTCACTATCATTTGTTCTGTGGGGTTAAGTGCGCTTTCCACTGCTGAGATTAATTGAGCAGGAGATTCAATATGAGGGAAAGCTTCCTGCAGCCATTTTTCAGGTTCAATAGACAGGACTTCCATACCGTCAGAATGAACTTCCTTGTAATTAGAAAGAAGATAAATTATGCCGAATTTACCAAGAGCCAGGAATTCATTAATTACGCTTGAAGTTTCGCTGATAACAGTATCGGCAAGGGCGAGGTATGGGTAGATATCGTAATCATCTTTGTTGATAAGGTAGATGTCTTTATTTCCAGCTGCCAGCTTTTCAAAATAGCGATGGTGTGAGTGGGGAGCATATCTGCCGGACCAGCTGTAGGGATGAAGCTTGATGATCAAGTTGTAATCCTGTGCCAGCTGTGCGATTTCAGCTTTGACCGCATCTATGCAGCTGGGTTTGTAGGAGGGTGCGAAAAGGACGTTTTTCTTTTCAGGAGAGATGCCAAGATCTGAGATAAGCTGCTGATTGTCAAATCGATGCGGCCAGAATAAGGGATCAAGTTTGGGGATTCCGAGCAGGTAGAAATCTGCTATATTTTCCAGACCCAGGCTTTTAATGTAATCATACCAGTATTGTCCTTCCAGGAAAACATGATACCGGTGATCTTTCTGAGCAGCTAAATTCCTGATCCGGGTTGTTTTGATGCCGACTCCGTGATCAACATGTATTTTTAATGCAGCACCGAAGCGTTCGGGTTTTTCCAGAGCATCCCCGCAGACAACGGCATCGAATCCCGATGTTTCTTCCGTCACCTGAATGCCAGGATCATTAAGTCTGTCTGTGATCTGTTTTTTCCTGGAAAGCTTGAAGAGACCCAGTAATTTGGCAGGATCTTTTCCGATCCTGAAATACACTTCATAATTGGGATCTGCCCGGAACTGATAATAAAGCGGATAGAGGGCATTGAAGTGATATTCCATTTCCAGATTAAATAAGATCTTAAACATATTTAAACCCGAACTTTCCTTAAAATCTTGATTCTTCGAAAATAGTTGATATATCTTTTATGGGCAGGTTTAATTTGGTGTACCAGTACTTGCTCTAAATAAGAAATTATCCGTTCACTGGTCTTACCGTCACAATATGGATTAACAGCATTTATATGGATTGTTCGATTGTGTTTGTGTTCAAGCGGGTTTTCCAAAACACGATCGATAGATTTACGAAGATCTTCTGGGTCTTCAATATTTATTCCCTTATCGAACCGGCTTATGGTTTTAAAGGTAATAACAGGTTTATTCAGAATCATGAATTCGTAAAGGACCGAAGATGTGTCCGAGATCATCAGGTCAGCTGCATGAAGGTAGGGGGTGATTTCAGCCTTATCAATTATTGCAATATTTTTAGTCAGGTAATTCTTAAAAATGCGGACAACCCGTTTTTCCATCAGTTCGTGGAATTTTATGAGCCAGAATTCATCTTTTTTTATTATGTCAGGAATAATTGGCAGCAGATCATAGGATGATTCCATTTTGGGGCTGAAAGTCGGGGCATAGAGAATGATTTTCTTATCTGTCGGAAGTTCGAGTTTTTCTTTCAGATTCTCTGTGGGAAAATTTAAAATATAATCGATCTTTGACCAGCCAGTTTCCTTTACCAGAAAGGTATTATGGTGCTTTTCGCTGAGTCTCTGATAATGTTGAGTAACATAAGGGCCGGAAGTACAGTAAATGTCAAAATATGGTCTGATCTTAAAATGAGATGGTTTTTCAACGCCCAGACCATGAAAAAGCTGCACCTTGAGTCCGGGGATTCTGAAATCGACAAAGTTGCCGGGAGCCAGAACGAAATCTGGCTTATAATCTATGGCCTGTTCAGGGATTTCAAATATTCTATGATTCAACCATTTATCAGGGAAATTATTAACCGTCCAATAGAATAGATAAAAGGCGAAATTATGTTCAGGTTTATTTTCCAGATAATTAATCAGAGGTTCAATAATAGAATAGGAATATGATTTAGAAATGTAAAAAAGCAGCTTCATACATTAACCGGAAAATTGAAGATTATATAAAAGTTTATATTTATCGCAGGTCTCGATCAATTCTTCATGTTTACCCTGGCCGACTATTTTGCCGTGATCGAGCACGATGATCTTATCTGAAGCCAGTATAGTTGACAATCTATGCGCTATCATAATGACAGTCCTGTCTTTGGTAGCCTGTTCTATGGCTTTCTGAACTTTCTGTTCAGCTTCGGTATCAAGTGAGCTGGTTGCTTCATCGAAGATAAGAATAGGTGGGTTTCCAACAATAGCCCGGGCAATACAGAGGCGCTGTTTCTGGCCGCCGGAAAGGTTAGAGGCTTTGATATCAAGGTTATGTTCCATCTTTAGCTGCATTTTATTGATAAACTCGTCTGCATAAGCAATTTCAGCAGCTTTTTCAAGTTCTGAATCACTTACTTCTTTAAGGCTGCCGTAGCGGATATTATTAGCAATAGTATCGGAAAAGAGGATAGATTCCTGGGTGACGGTTCCGAAGAGAGTGCGCAGATCCTGCAGTTTAATATCTTCGATGGGGATGTTATCGATCAGGATCTGTCCAGATGTTTTATCGTACATTCTGGGAAGCAGATTAACGCAGGTTGTTTTACCAGAACCGCTGGAACCGATCAAAGCGACTTTTTCACCTTTTTTAATTTCAAAGGAAATTGACTGCAGTACCTGTTTTTTGCCATCGTAAGAGAAGGATAGATCTTTAAACTGGATGCTGTCATTGAAATCAGTTTTAGAAACTGCACCGGGCTTTTCAATGATTTCTGATGATCTGTCCAGGATCTCCGAGATCCTGTCCAGGGAAACCATTGCTTTCTTGATCTCTGTATAGGCTGTTGTGATCTTCTTAACAGGATGGAGCATAGAGAACATAGCTAAGAGGAAGGTAATAAAGAGTCCGCTGGAAAAATTACTGTCCGGTGCCAGAACCTGACTGCCTCCGATGATTAAGACAATAACTCCCATAAGGGTGCTGTTGAGTTCAGAAAGAGGTATATTAACAGCTCTGTAAAGGATAGATTTGCGCCAGAATCTGAAGTGTTTTTGATTAATGGCCTTGAATTTGTCCATTTCGTAATCTTCCCGGGCAAAACCTTTTACGATTCGCATACTGGTTAATGTTTCTTCAACATTAGAAAACATTTCAGATGATTGATTTTGGATCCGTTTGGAGTATTTCTTGATCTTTTTTCCCAAAAAACCGATCACAAAAGAGAAGAGAGGGAAAAGGATCATACTGATGAGGAAGAGTTTGGGATTGATCAGTAGAGCAATAATTGTATTAACCAAAAGCAGAAGTGAGTCCTGCATGGCCCCGAAAATAGAGCGAATAAACATATCGCTGACGATCTTCAGATCTGAGACCATCCTAACAAGAGAGTCACCGACTTTATTCTTCCCAAAAAAACTTAACGATTGATAAAGATATTTGTGGAAAAGGGCATCCCTGACATCTTTAATAGTTTTACCGCGCAAGTTAGAGAACATAACTTTATTGCCATAGAAGAAAATGTTTTTTAAAATAATGAGGACGATCAGTGAGATTCCGATCACCCAGAGGAGCAGCATGGGGTCGGTATGTGAAAGTACTTTGCCCAGTTGTTCTCCCAAAGGTTTATATATCTCTTTATGGAAGAGAGAAAAGAGATCATGATTGCGGGAGTTAAACTCGACCAGGACTTTATTAACAGCCTGGGAGAAAGCGGGGAAATTCTTGTAAAGAATGGTGCTGGTGTTGTCTGAAAAAATATAATCAAAAAAGGGGATAGCCATAGTGATGCTGATACCACTGAAGAAGGCGAATCCGAGCATAAATAACAGGCCGGACACCAAATATCCCCAATGTTTGAGCATGAATTTATAAAGTCTGACAATATTTTTCATAATTAACCACTTTAAACTAATTTATTCACAATTTTAATGCAATGTTTAGTGTCAATAAGAATTTACTTGATAAGGGGGTGATAAGTCAGGCACTTAAAGGAGCTTAAAACAGATACTGTATAACTTAAGGAAAGTACACGTAAATAGTTCTAGTCCATAAATTTGATCCGGAAAAAATCCTTTACAAAGAAAGGGTGTAATTTTGATTTGTACCAAATTTTATAAGGAGGTTACATATGGCATTATCGACGGAAGCCAAAGAGGCTATCATGGTAGAGTTCAAACTCCATGATTCTGACACAGGTTCACCTGAGGTACAGGTTGCATTATTAACTCAGAGGATCAAAGACATTACCGAACATCTGAAAGTTCACAGCAAGGATTATCATACCCGGAGAGGTTTATTAAAACTGATCGGGAAGCGCAGGAGACTGCTTGATTATCTGATGGACAAGGATGTTGAGAGGTATCGTACATTGATCAAGGCACTTGGACTCAGGAAATAATAGATCATGGAGTAAAAGGGGATTTATTCCCCTTTTTCTTTTTTTTAACTGAAAATTAAATCGAGTGGGGAAGGCAAGCAATAAGCAAAGTTTATGAGATGTGGATTTTGCCTATTGCTTTAGTTCCCTACTCCAACACAAAGGAGAAATGATGCACAATTTCAACATTAATAAACAAACAATTCTTTTAGATGGAAAAGAATTGACCCTGGAAACAGGAAGAATGGCCAAACAGGCTAATGGCGCTGTTTTTATTACTTATGGAAAAACCAGTATGCTGGTAACAGCAACTGCTTCCAAAGAAGCAAAAGAAGGAACTGATTTCTTTCCTTTAACAGTAGATTTCATCGAAAAAATGTATGCGGCAGGCAAAATTCCTGGCGGTTTTTTCAAAAGGGAATCCAGACCTTCAACTAATGCAACATTGAATGCAAGATTAATAGACAGGGCGATCCGCCCACTTTTCCCGGAAGGTTTCAGGAATGCAGTTCATATCGTAATTACAGTACTTTCCTACGATGGGCAGATAAATCCGGCTTATGTAGGCATATTAGGAGCCTCTACCGCTCTTTCTATTTCCGATATTCCTTTCCATGGTCCGATTGCCGGAGTGGGTGTGGGCTTGATCGACGATAAGTACGTGATCAATCCTACTGTAGATCAGTTGTTAGAAAGCAGACTGGAACTGGATGTAGCTGGATCTGAAAGCTCGATCATCATGATCGAAGCCGGAGCTAAGGAAGTTTCAGAAGAGAAGGTCAAGGAAGCTATTTATTTTGGGCATGAAAAGATAAAAGAACTGATTGAATTTCAGAAGAAATTTATAGCTGAAACCAACGTAAAGAAAATGGAAGTTGAACTGGATATTATTCCGAAAGAAATTATTGAAAAGCTTAGTAAAGATTTTGGAAAGAAGATCGAGGAAAATTCCAACATTCTGGGAAAACTGGAAAGATATGAAGCCTTCGACAGTACCAAGTCTGAAATGCTGGAAAAATACCTGGAAGCTGATGGAGAAGAATTATTCGGACAAAATGAAAGATGGTATAAAAACGGTTATGAAGAGCTGATCAAGAAATTCGTAAGAAGTTCCATTTTAAATAAAAACCATAGAGTGGATGGCAGAACTCTGGACGAGATCAGAGACATTACCTGTGAGATAGATGTATTACCGTTCGTTCATGGTTCAGCATTATTTACCAGAGGTGAAACTCAGTCATTGGGAACTATTACACTGGGAACAGGAAGAGATGAGCAGATAATTGATAGTTTGGATGAAGAATATAAGAAAGGATTTTTCCTGCATTATAATTTCCCTCCTTTCAGTGTGGGAGAAGCCGGATTCATGAGAGGACCTGGAAGAAGAGAGCTGGGTCACGGTGCTCTTGCTGAAAGAGCATTGGCAGCTGTAATGCCGGAAAAGGAAGATTTCCCTTACACTGTAAGAATTGTATCTGAGATCCTTGAATCAAATGGATCTTCCTCTATGGCAACGGTCTGCAGTGGTACTCTGGCTTTGATGGCAGCAGGTGTGCCAATTGCAAAACCGGTAGCAGGAATAGCTAATGGACTGATCATGGAAGGTGATAAATTTGTTGTATTAACAGATATCATGGGTCTGGAAGATCATCTGGGTGACATGGATTTCAAAGTAACTGGAACAGTTGACGGTATAACCGCAATGCAGATGGATATCAAGATCGAAGGTATCACACCCGAGATCATGGATATTGCATTAAGCAAAGCATTAACAGCTAGATTGTATATTCTTGAAAAGATCACTGCCTGTATTCCTGAGCCCAGAACTGAACTGGCTGAGACCGCTCCAAAGATCGAGATGATCAAAGTTGATCAATCAAAGATCGGTGGAATTATCGGACCGGGTGGAAAGATGATCAAATCGATTATTGAAGAGACAGGTGCAGATATCAATATTGATGATGACGGTACTGTTTCAGTTTCCTCTAATAATGCAGAATCAATTAAAAAAGCACTGAGTATAATTTCAGATATTGCTAATGATCCTGAAATAAATAAAGTTTATACAGGAAAGGTATCCAGAGTAGAACCTTACGGAGCTTTTGTGAAGATAATGAGCAATACCAAAGAAGGACTTGTTCATATCTCTGAAATGCATACTTCCAGGATCAATCGAGTCGATGATATGGTTAAACTGGGAGATACTGTGAATGCAAAAGTTATTGGTATGGATGACGGGAAGGTTAAGCTATCCATGAAGGGTGTTGAAGGAAATCCAGAACCTAAGCCTTCCACTGGACCTCCACCACAGAGAAGCGACAGGAATGACCATCGAAGAAATGACAACAGAAAATATCAGAGTAACAGACGCAGCAATAACGATAGAAGACCAAGTTATTCCAGAGATAAAAAAGAATCCTAAGAGGTAGTATGGATTACAGGATCAAAGATATATCCCTGGCTGAATTCGGCAGGATGGAGATAGATCTGGCTGAAACAGAAATGCCGGGTCTGATGGCTCTCAGGGATAAATATTCAGAACAGAAACCGTTGGCTGATGTAAGAATCATGGGCAGTTTGCACATGACCGTACAGACAGCGGTTCTCATTGAAACACTGGTGGCTTTAGGTGCGGATGTACGTTGGGCCAGCTGCAATATTTTTTCTACCCAGGATCATGCTGCAGCAGCAATGGCCAAAGCTGGTATTCCTGTTTTCGCCTGGAAGGGTGAAAGCCTGGAAGAATACTGGTGGTGCACATTGCAGGCACTCTCATTTCCTGGTAATAAAGGTCCTCAACTGATAGTTGACGATGGGGGAGATGCCACATTATTCATTCATAAAGCAGTTGAGTTTGCAGAAGGAAATTTTACCAATGCAAGCAAGAATAAAGAAGTTGAGATCATTCATCAGCTGCTTCAGAAAAATGAGCTGGACTGGAAGGAAATGGCAGCCGGGATCAAAGGGGTTTCGGAAGAGACCACGACCGGAGTCCATCGGTTGTACCAGATGCTGGAAAAGGGTGAACTGCTGTTCCCTGCTTTCAATATTAATGATTCTGTAACAAAATCTAAATTTGATAACCTTTACGGCTGCCGTGAGTCCCTGGCGGACGGGATTAAGCGGGGAACTGATATCATGGTTGCCGGGAAGGTTGTGGTAATATGTGGTTATGGAGATGTAGGCAAGGGCTGTGCTCAATCAACGCGAGGATTTGGAGCCCGAGTCATCATCACTGAGATCGATCCGATCTGTGCTTTGCAGGCAGCTATGGAAGGCTATGAAATAGCTCAGCTGGAAGTTGTTGTTGAAGCAGCTGATATTTTCGTAACGGCGACTGGTAATTGCGATGTGATCCGGGTTGAACATATGCAGAAGATGAAAAATCGGGCGATCGTTTGCAATATTGGTCATTTCGATAATGAGATCCAGGTGGATGATCTGTATGCCCTTCCTGGTATAAGAAAGGACAATATTAAGCCTCAGGTTGACCTGATTTCCTTTCAAGGGGGGAATTCAATAATTCTGCTATCTGAGGGCAGACTGGTGAATCTTGGTAATGCGACGGGGCATCCTTCCTTTGTGATGAGCAATTCTTTTTCCAATCAGGTGCTGGCGCAAATTGAACTCTGGCAAAATGATCATGAGATCGGAGTTTACCGCCTTCCCAAAATACTGGATGAAGAAGTAGCTCGGTTGCATTTGAACAAACTGGGAGTGAAACTTACCAGATTATCGGATAAACAGTCTGAATACATTGGTATCCCTAAAGATGGACCTTACAAGCCTGAGCATTACAGGTATTAAATTTCTGGAGGAATTGATTAGTGCTGATTGATAAAATCAAAAATAAGGAAGCTGTGATCGGAGTTATCGGGCTTGGTTATGTCGGTCTACCCATGGCTGTAACAGTTGCTCGTAAGGGTTTTAGAGTGATTGGTGTCGATGTGAGTACCTATGCTGTAGAACATGTAAATGCGGGTGAAAATTATATTGGTGATGTGGATGATAAGGAATTGAAAGAGCTTGTGAATAAGGGATTACTGCAGGCCAGTAACGATTACGAAGTGCTCAGAGAAGCAGATGTGGTGATGATTGCTGTTCCAACCCCTTTAGATAAATTTCAACAACCAGATTCTTCCTTTGTTAAAGCTTCTGTAGAATCGCTTGCGAAAGTCGTTTCCGAAAACACTCTGGTTATTCTGGAAAGTACAACTTATCCGGGTACGACCGAAGAGATCGTAGTTCCTGCTTTGCAGATAAATGGTTTTGAGATCGGAAAGAACATGTTCGTTGCTTTCTCTCCGGAAAGAGTTGATCCGGGCAATCTGACTTATAAGACGGCTAATACACCCAAGGTGGTTGGTGGAGTTACGAAAAAATGTAATGAAATTTCCGAAGTTTTCTACAAAGCTATCCTTGATGCACCCGTTTATACTGTTTCATCTCCAGCAGTGGCAGAGATGGAAAAGATATATGAGAATACTTTCCGGAATATAAATATAGCACTTGCGAATGAAATGACCATTCTTTGTGAGAAAATGGGTCTTGATATCTGGGAAGTGATAGAAGCTGCCAAGACTAAACCTTACGGTTTTATGGCTTTTTATCCCGGACCGGGGATCGGAGGGCACTGTATTCCGCTGGATCCTTTTTATTTAACCTGGAAAGCAAGAGGATATGGTTATCATACCAGATTGATCGAACTGGCTGGAGAGATCAATAATTCCATGCCGGATTTTGTTGTGACCAAATTAATGAAGTTGCTCAATAAGAAAGGCTTATCATTGTCTAATTCCAGAATTCTACTGCTGGGTGCTGCATATAAGAAAAATATTTCTGATTATCGTGAATCACCCATCCAGGATCTTATTCTCATTCTGGAAGAGAATGGTGCAAAATTTGATTATAATGATCCTTATGTGCCTGAATTTCACAACGAATTAAATGGTAAGATCTATAAATCTGTAGAACTGGATAATATAGATAAATATGATGCTTTATTGGTAGTAACAGATCATTCCTGTTACGATTACCAGGAACTGGCGGATAAGGCAAAGTTGATCTTAGACACCAGAAATGCTTTTAAAAGCGTGAATTGTGAACGCATAGTCAAGTTATAAATTAAGGAAAAATGGCATCCCACAAACCTGTAGAGGTTGATGACCTGTTCGGTGATTTATCCCCGGCTGAGGTAGAAAAAGCCTGGTGGGTTGTTTACACAAAACCGCGTTGTGAAAAGAAACTGGCATTCTTTTCAGGCAAAAAAAACATAAATTATTATCTTCCACTCAAGGAAAGTGTAAAATCTTATAAATATAGGGAAGTAACCTTTACCAAACCACTTTTCCCGGGTTATATCTTTGTTAAATGCAATCTGAAAGAAAAAAGAGACCTGCTGCTAACCGGATATCTTGTGAATTTCCTGAAAGTAGATAATGAAAAAGAGCTTATAGAGCAGTTACAACAGATCTATAAAGGTTCTCAACTGGGAATAGATTTCCGCTTGGTAGATTTTATTGAAGAAGGCACCAAAGTAGAAATGATCAAGGGTCCGTTTGTGGGCTTGACAGGTGTGGTGAAAGATTTTAAAAATGTGAATGAAATTCTGATGCAGATTAATATACTGAGAAAATCGGTTGCTGTTAAGGCAACTGCAGATCAGATCAGAAAACTTTAGGAGTTCATTAATGAAAATAATGGTAACTGGCGGAGCAGGATTCATCGCTTCCCATGTAGTTGATGGATATATTGAAGCAGGGCATGAAGTTGTTATAATTGATAACCTTAGTACCGGTAAACGAGAAAACCTGAATCCAGCTGCTAAGTTTTATAAAATGGATATCCGAGATTCGGAGATAATCAAAGTATTCCAACAGGAAAAACCGGAAATTCTAAATCATCATGCTGCTCAAATAAGTGTACCCGTTTCAGTAAATGATCCCATAACAGATGGAAAAGTTAATGCTCTGGGATTTTTAAATCTTCTGAACTGCTGTCGTGATATCAATCTTAAAAAAGTGATCTTCATTTCATCCGGAGGAGCGATTTACGGAGAAGCAGAAGAATATCCCACCACCGAAAATTATTCTCCAAAACCATTGTCGCCATATGCCATCCATAAATTGATCTCGGAATATTACCTTGCTTTTTATCATCATCAATATAATTTGAATTATACTGTTTTGAGATATGCAAATGTTTTCGGTCCCAGACAGATACCACATGGGGAAGCCGGAGTTGTTTCAATTTTTATTACCAACTTTCGTGATGGAGTCAGATCGAAGCTCTATGCCTTTCCAGAGGATCCAGATGGGATGATAAGGGACTATGTTTATGTAAAAGATATTGTTAAAGCTAATCTTCTGGCTTTGCATAAAGGAAATTTAGGTTATTTTAATATAGGTACCGGGCTGGAAACTACAACTGGGAAATTATACAGAGAGATTGCAGCAATTATGGGGAAAACAGAAAGACCAATAAAAGAAGGTGCCAGGCCAGGTGATATTAGAAGAAGTTGTTTAAACATCGTAAAAGCAGAAAATATTTTAGGTTGGAGACCTGCAATATCTCTGCAGGAAGGAATTAAAGAGACAGTAGATTTTTTTGTAACTAATTAGGAGTGTCTATGGAAGGGTTTGAAGAAATTAGATCAAAAGCTAAAACAATCCCCAAATTTCCCCGGAATAAAATACTGCCTGCAATTTTGGTGCTGGCAGTTGTAATTGTTATTTTAACAGGATTTTATACGGTTAATCCAGAAGAAGTTGGAGTGATTCAACGTTTTGGAAAGTATGTCAATACTACAGAACCGGGTCTGCATTTTAAAATCCCCTTTGGTATTGATGTGCTTACAAAAGTAAAAGTTAAGCATGTTTATAAGGAAGAATTTGGTTTCAGGACATTGCAATCTGGAGTTAAAACAAAGTATTCAACCCGAAATTACGATTATGAATCACTAATGCTGACCGGTGATTTGAATATTGCAGATGTAGAATGGATTGTGCAATACCGGATCAAAGATCCCTATTCATATCTATTCAGGATCAGGAATATTGAGGAAACGATAAGAGATCTGGCTGAAGCTGTAGTGCGTGAGGTGGTAGGAGACAGGAGTGTTGACGAGGTTATTGTGATCAGCAGAAAAGAGATTGCAGATCTTACCCAACAATTACTTCAAGAAGACCTGGATGAGTATGGAGCCGGGATAGAAATATACACGATCAATCTGCAGAATGTGAATCCTCCAGACCGGGTAAAGCCTGCTTTTAATGACGTAAACTCGGCCAAGCAAGAGCGGGAAAAGATAATTAATGAGGCCTGGCAGCAATATAACAACATAATTCCTGAAGCTGAAGGTAAAGCTCTTAAGACAGTCGAAGAAGCTGAAGGTTATGCTGTAAACAGGGTGAATCGCGCTAACGGTGATGCTTCCCGCTTTGTTTCCATATACAATGAATACAAGAATGCAAAAACAGTTACTAAAAAGCGTCTGTATCTGGAAACCATGCAGAAGGTACTTCCAAAAGTCGAAAAAATCTATATTGTTGATGAAGAGCAGCAAGGGCTATTACCTCTGTTGAATCTTGATAAGGGAGGTGAATAATGAAAGCCAGGAATATGATTGTATTAGTAGTGATCATTTTAATACTTGTATTCAATGCTGCTTACGTTATTGATGAAAAACATCAAGTTATTATCACTCAATTTGGGGAACCAAAAGGTGAGGCTATTACATCAGCTGGACTGCATTTTAAACTTCCCTTCATCCAGAAAGCCAACTATTTTGAAAAACGAATTCTGGAATGGGATGGTGATCCCAAGCAAATACCGACTTCCGATAAGCGATATATCTGGCTGGATACTTTTTCGCGCTGGCAGATCGTAGATCCCTTGAAGTTTTTCCAGACAACCAGAAATGAAACTTTCGCACATAGCAGGCTTGATGATATTATCAGTGGTACAACCAGGGATATAATCAGTTCGAATAAGTTAATTGAGATCGTCAGAAATACTAATCGAGAATACAAATTTACCGAAGAATACATGTTGAGCGAAGCAGAAGATATTGTTTCCGAGCATATTAATTCGGGTAGAAGTGTTATCGCTAACGAGATCTTTGAGATCGCAAAGCCGCTGGTTGCTGAGTATGGGATCAGATTAATCGATGTTAAAGTAAAAAGAATCAATTATAATGAGGAAGTAGGTGCGAAAGTCTACGACCGAATGATCTCTGAAAGACAGAAAATAGCAGCAAAATACCGTTCTGAAGGTCAAGGTAAGTCTGCTGAGATCCTGGGAAAAATGCAGCGAGAACTGGATTCCATACAATCGGGTGCTTATAAAAGAGCTCAGGAAATCCAGGGTAATGCAGATGCAGAGGCGATCAGTATTTATGCTAAAGCTTATAATAAAGATCCCGATTTCTACGAATTCATGAAAACTCTGGAAACTTATGAATCAACTATCGATAAAAAGAATACGCTGATAATGACAACTGACAGTGATTATTATAGATATCTTAAAGGAACAAAATAATTAAGAGTGACTGAAATATTCACAGATGAATACTGGATGCATATAGCATTAAAGGAAGCACGATCGGCATTTCATGAAGATGAGGTGCCGATCGGTGCAATTCTGGTTAAAGATCAGCAATTAATATTTGCTGATCATAATCGAACAAATCAGACCGGGGATCCTCGAGCACATGCAGAAAAAATGGTAATTGATCGAATTATTGCACAAGGGGAGAAATTTCTTCATGAATATACCCTTTTTGTTACGGTAGAACCTTGTGTAATGTGTGCTGGCATGCTGATCTGGAGCCGAATTGGAAGAGTAGTTTTCGGTGCTTATGATCCTAAAGCCGGGGCTGTTGGATCTATATACAATGTCCTTCAAGAAAAGAGTTTTAATCATAGACCCGAGATCAAGGGAGGAGTGTTATTAAAGGAGTGCTCTTCACTTGTAAGAGATTTTTTTAAGAGTAAAAGATAGTTCCAAATTATCCTTCGATCACCATTTGTTTTTAATAAGCAATTATTTATTAACATCTTAATAAAAAAGTAAATATTTGCAGAAAAACAGAAGGAAAAAGATTGCTGAAAAAACAGCTTAAAGATTTGTTGCTTTCACTTAATAATGCGGAGAGTTGCCGGAGCGGTTGAACGGGGCGGTCTCGCCCTGATAGGCATCAGGGCGCCGTGTTGCCTAACACGGCGAAAACCTTAATTATGTTTTATATTTATATATTAAGAATGAAGAATGGTCAGTTATATACTGGTTTTACGACAGATATTGACAGAAGGATTGGGGAACATAATAGAGGAATTGTAAAATCAACTTCCAAGCGAAGACCTTTGGAATTGATTCATTATGAAGTATATAAACTGGAAAGCGATGCTCGCAGACGAGAAAGGTTTCTTAAAACATCTGAAGGTAAAAGACTTTTAAGAAAGCAGATAAGAGACATATTAAATATAGATTAGCGGAGAGTTTTACCATGTCGAATGACATGGTGCCGGAGTCCATATCATACGATATGGCATGGGTCGAACGGGGCGGTCTCGCCCTGATAGGCATCAGGGCGCCGTGTTGCCTAACACGGCGAAAACCTTAATTATGTTTTATATTTATATATTAAGAATGAAGAATGGTCAGTTATATACTGGTTTTACGACAGATATTGAGAGAAGGATCGGGGAACATAATAGAGGAATTGTAAAATCAACTTCCAAGCGAAGACCTTTGGAATTGATTCATTATGAAGTATATAAACTGGAAAGCGATGCTCGCAGACGAGAAAGGTTTCTTAAAACATCTGGAAGGTAAAAGACTTTAAGAAAAGCAGATAAGAGACATATTAAATATAGATTAAGCG
This sequence comes from Cloacimonadaceae bacterium (SeqCode), assembly GCA_942491655.1. Lineage (GTDB taxonomy): Bacteria > Cloacimonadota > Cloacimonadia > Cloacimonadales > TCS61 > SDB. The sequence continues at coordinate 142,746 of CALOBL010000013.1, read as the reverse complement.
GAGAGTTTTCCTGTGGCTGGTGCCGGAGTCTTCTCGATATGGCTTGTCGGAACGGGGCGGTCTCGCCCTGATAGGTATAGGAGCGCCGTGTTGCCTAACACGGCGAAAACCTTAATTATGTTTTATATTTATATATTAAGAATGAAGAATGGTCAGTTATATACTGGTTTTACGACAGATATTGAGAGAAGGATTGGGGAACATAATAGAGGAATTGTAAAATCAACTTCCAAGCGAAGACCTTTGGAATTGATTCATTATGAAGTATATAAACTGGAAAGCGATGCTCGCAGACGAGAAAGGTTTCTTAAAACATCTGAAGGTAAAAGACTTTTAAGAAAGCAGATAAGAGACATATTAAATATAGATTAGCGGAGAGTTGCCGGAGTGGTCGAACGGGGCGGTCTCGAAAACCGTTGTGGGGGTGACCCCACCCAGGGTTCGAATCCCTGACTCTCCGCCATTGTTTAAATTTGCAGAGCAAATTTAAATTAGAAGTTTCAGTCGAAACTTCAAGCATACAATTGTTTTTTACGGATGAAAATATTTTATCAGATAGAATTTGGGGATGAGAACCCTAAGCAATTGTATTAGAATTATTCCATGGAATACTACAGCAAATTATCAAATATATTTTCTTCCATTTCACAATTTGTCTCAAAAATTACACAAAAAAGTGGGGATATTGCTACAATATTATCTTGAAGAATAACCTGCTGAATACATAAAACATTATAGAATAGTAAATTATAAGAATGGAACAGGAATTGTATGGCAATATAAGGTACGATTATAAAGAGGGACTATCTTCTTTATCTTCTCCTTGGTTAATCGGGATCAACTACCTCATGATCCCGGTTTTTTTATTAGTAGAGATAAATCATGAAAAAATTGAGAAAAATTTAATATATAAAAATTCAGGTTTAAATTTTCTTCCAGGGATTTTACAGATAATGGCATTTAAGTACTGTAACTTTATAAGAATAAATTTGACATTATAGACAAAACATTTGATCTATCATTTATAAATTCCAATAATAAAAATGAGTACTTTATGAAAATCCGTTGGTTAAAAATATTTAGAATAAAATACTTGGTTATATTGCTGATCTTGGCAACAGCTATAATTATATTCTTAAATCCAGATTATATCTATGATCAGGAAGATTTCTTCAAACTTGAACTTGTTGAGATTATTGATGCCCAGTCTATCCAGAAACTGAAAAATAATCTTTTCTTTGATTACATAGTACTACGAAATATGAGAAATCTGACCTGGTTTAATTTCTTCAATCATGAAAGTGGTAAGATGAATCAGAAAGAATATGAATTCTCAACTCGTTCCATTCTAGGGGATAAATATTCAAATTTCTATTATGATGATGATCTGAATAGAATTTATCTTATTGATTATCCGGATTCCAATACTTATGCACTTCTAACCATTGATGATGAAATGCTTCAAACAACGAATCATGATTTTTTTGTACATGAATCATTCAATGATGTTCAAAAAGAATATTATCTGGCTAATGGCATTAAGTTTTATCACTATAAAGTAGTTGATCAGGCACAAAAAACTGTCTTTGAAAATTATAAGGATGGTTTTAGGATATTATTTTCTGAAACATTCTCTTCCCAATTAACAAATAATAACCAATCTAAAATTAATGATGATCTGGAAAAGTTAGCTGCTGATTTTTCTAAACATTTTAAAAGACATTTTACTATTCAGGATATAAAGAACATTCTACTACAGGCAAGATCTTACGATCATTTTAAAAATGTGGCATTTTATAATAAGGATAATTATAAATACGGTTTTGTTTCTGCTGAAATTCTGGGCAAGCTGGATTGTAACGGAGATGGCCAGAAAGATCTGCTTATCTCTTTAAATGGTCACAGATTCGTATATGCTAAATTGATCAGCCTGGATCTGAATACATATCAGCCGATCTGGGTAAAAGATCTCATTCCGGATCTGCAAATTGATAAGATAACAATTACCGATCTAGATCAGGACCAGGCAGAAGAGATCATGATCAGTTATTATTCACCCTGTTTTGAATTACCGGTAGGTCATGAAAATGATAACATATTTGGAAGTGTTCGTAGAGCCAGATTCCTAGTTCTGGACAACCAGGGAGAGATTAAGACGGTTAATGGAAAACCGCTTGCAGTCGAAAGTGAGCCAGGTTTTTACGATTTTTATCATTATTATTCAGTTCCAGATAAAAAAGTGTTGTTAGGAATGAAAGCCCAGTATGATAATTCAAGCAAGAAAATGTTAAGTTACGATCTCAATTCAAATTCAATTGATACATTGAATATTGCATACAACTACATTCTTGATATAAGGCAGGAAGCTCAGAATATCGTAGTATTTGACAGGGAAAATGACTTGTTAAAGAGACTCATCTTATCAAAAGATTTCGAATTGATAAGAGAAGATGAAGTACATATTCCTATGGAAATTGGTTACATTTTCCGCGAAAGATTTAAAATAGGAAAAAACTATTATTACATTGTTAAAACCCATGAAGGGACAATTCTGATAGATTCTGATTTCAAAAAGATCCATGAGTTAAATTTCAGAATTAAAAAAGAGCCTGTCCGGATAGGTTCTGATTATTATTTTATTAAGGAATTAAATTCCAGACTGACATTAAACAGATTAACGATTTCCAGGAATAAAGCAATCAATCCGGATTTCCTGATAGTAATATTACTGGAATTAGTAATTCTTTTACTCTATCTTTTGCTGAATCAACTTCTAAAACTACCCTTGTCTTCTCCACAAAAAAATTATTTCATTTTATATAATCTGCTGGGGAAACTATATTACTGTTCCTTAAGAGGGAAGATCACAAAAAATTATTCTCTGCCAAAAAATGTTACCAGAAAGCAGGAACATGCTGAACAGATGATGTCGGAAATTTCTGATAAATCACACCTGATATATAAAAAAAATCTCTATATTTTTAAATACTTTATCTATGAATTACGATCACAAGATGAGTTGGAAATTATCAAAAGGATTTCACATGATCTAAAGAATGATTTACTCCTGCATCAAATACTATTAAATGAATTAAATGAAAAGGCAATCGATTCAACTCTTAAAAAGAAATTATCCGTTTCTTTGGGAACACTATCTGCTTCAACTTATACATTATCCAATTTTTCTCATATAGATAAGCTTTATCTGGAAAGCGTCGAATTAAATCAGTTCATTGCTGATCTTTTGATGGAATATTTTGATCATCAGGCTTTTAATAATATTAAAAATAATTTAATTTCCAAGTCGATTATGATCCAACTGGATGTGAAATTAATGACCATTGCACTTAAAAATTTGCTTAATAATGCCCTGGAAGCGATTAGATCGGAGCAGTATGTTTTGATCTCTAATGAAATAGTTGCAGATACATTGTTACTGAAGATCGAAAATCCTATGAATTGTCCCACAGATAAGATCAATAAATTCATGGATATTGGTTTCTCAACCAAGGAATCCGGTTCCGGCCTGGGTCTGGCTATTGCCAGAGTGATTATCGAAAGACACGATGGTGAGCTGCTTTATAATGTAATTGATGGTAATTTTGTAGTTACTTTGAAGTTGAATCTGATCAATCATGAACACTATAATTAAATAAAGAATTCCCAAGATGAGAGTTAAAATAAGATTTTTTAGACTGAAATATCTAATAATTATGATGATAGCAGCTACTATATTATATGTTGCTATTCATCCGGATTATCTTTATACTCAAAAAAACTATTTCAATCAGGAAATTGAAACATTATTTGATGTCATATCAATTATTCAGTTAAAAAATAATAGTAATTTTGATATTTTAGCTTTAAGAGCTCAACCAACCTGCACATGGGTCTACTTTATCAATCATAGCTCTAAAAAAATGAATCAGACTGAATTTCCTGTTCTTACAAAATCTAAAATTAGACAATATGAAGACTTGTTATTTTATGATGAGGACCTCCAAAATGTGAATTTCATAAACTATCCGGATGAAAAAAGTTATGCCATAATGACCATATCGGATGATGAAGCTCTTTCTACTTCTAACAGTAAATTTTATGAACATAAGAGCTATGAAGAATTGCAGAAAGACTCTCTCTTTATAGGTGAGAACTGTTTCTATAACTATGAAATCCGTGATGATATTGTCGGATTTACCTTAGAAAAATACAAGAAGGGCTATAGATATGTATTCGCTGAAGACTATTTGACCCAATTAAGAATTATGGAACCGGAGCAGAGTGAGATCAGATTAAAAGAAATTTCTGATAAAGCATTCAAAAACTTCAAAATCGAGCTGTCCACAGCATCGCTCAGAAAAATATTACAATCAACCAATCGCTATAATTATTTTCAAAACAGGTTATTTTACAATACGGGATTGGATAAGTATGGTTTCAGCCAGGCTGAGATCCTGGGAAAGATAGACTGTAATAATGATGGAGAAAAAGACTTTCTGATCTTGATACTTGGTATGCGATATTTCAACACGAGATTGATCAGTATTGATGGAAATTCTAAAGAGATCATCTGGGATAAGGAATTTACCGGAACGATCTTGAATAGGGACATATGCATTGCTGACATAGATAATGACTCGGTTGAAGAAATAATGATCAGTTTTTACTCACCCTGCTATGAAATGCCCATTGATCATGACAGTACAAAAATTTTTGGATCAACCAGAGCCGGGAAATTCCTGGTATTAGAAAATTCCGGAAATATTAAAGAAATTAATAACAAGCCTGCTGCAGTCGAATCTATACAGGGATTTTATGATTATCAATTTTCTTACTGCAAAAATTCCAATAAAGTTCTTCTGGGCTTAACGTCGCACTATAAAACCGACAGGAAGCAATTGTTAAGCTTCGATCTCAATTCAAACAGTATTGATACCTTAGGGATTGATTATATTAATATCATTGATATTAGAAAAGAAGGAGAAGGTTTTTCTGTCTTCAGTATTGATAATAATATCCTGCACAAACTGGTCCTTAATCAGGAATTTGAGCTGATTGCTGAGCATGAACAGGAATTATTATATGATGCTAAACAAATCTACAACAATTCTGTAGTAATTAACAATATTGAATATTATCTCCTTTATAACAGGGAAGGCAGTTTGCTGATCGATCATGATCTGGAGAGATCACATTCTATTCCACATGAGATAGTAAGGGAACCCATACAGATCGGGGATATTCTTTATGTGGTTACCAGGAATGGAACTGCGGAGCGTTTGAAAAGACTTAAGATTTTACGGAATAAAGAGATAAATCTGTACCTGCTTATCATTATGTTGGCAGAATTTTTGTTATTAACAGCCTATCTATTAATACTTCAACTCTTAAAACTACCCTTATCTTCTCCACAAAAAAATTATTTCATTATGTATAGTCTGCTGGGGAAATTACATTACTGCTCTTTAAGAGGGAAGATCACGAAGAATTATGAACTGCCGCAGAAAATCACCAGAAAGAGGGAAGAGGCTGAACATATTATGGCTGAAATATCAGATAAGACCAGACTGATATTTATCAAGAATCTTTTTCTGCTAAAACTCTTTGTCTATGAAATCCGCATTCAGGATGAATTGGAGATTATCCGTCGCTTATCACATGATCTAAAAAACAGTCTATTGCTTCAGAAACTCCTTACTGATGAATACTTTGATCAGATCGGTTCAATTGAGTATCTGGAAAAATATGAGAATCTGAACAGGGATATTTCTGCTGTGGCTCAAACTCTGTCTAACTTTTCCCATATAGATAAACTGTATCTGGAATGGCTGGATATTAATCAACTACTCAGAGATCTTGTTTTTGAATACAACAGTCACAGATATTTTCAGAATATTGAGTTAAATCTACCTTCGGATCCGGTCATGATCAATATTGACCGAAGTTTGTGTCTTATAGCATTTAAAAATCTGTTAAATAATGCTCTGGAAGAGATAACACCCGCCCAAAAGATTGTTTTGTCTTTAGATGGATATACAGATACAGTGCTGATAACTCTTGAAAATCCGGTTAATCAATCTTACCAGGATCCAGCTGAATTAATTCACATCGGTTTTTCTACCAAAACTAACGGATCCGGAATTGGATTACCGATCGCCAGAGTGATAATTGAAAGACATAATGGGGATCTTAGATATAAGCTTTCAGAAGGAAATTTTATCGTTGAGATTATCTTAAACCCATAATAAGTGATTTTTTACTGCTCCTCAGACTCTATTCTTTCTTTTCTTTAATGCTACAGATCCTACTCCATATTCAAATGAAACAAGTCTGTTCCGGAAAATGTTTCTGTCAGTTCTTCCATGTCCTGATTGATCAGTTGCCAGTTGCATGAAATTGTGTTCCCTTCAATCTGTCCGATCCAGGTTGTCAAAGCCCCACAGGATTCCTCTTCACTCTGCCAGATCACACTGAAAGTTATTATATCCCCGTAAATCCAGCCGGTTAATTCATATCTTATATCGCGACAGGGATATCCTTCCTCCTTATTAACATAATGACCGGTGATAAGGCCGGAGTCAGGATCAAATTCTTCCAGATATAAGAACGAACCTTCATCGTTTATCCACCTGCTGTAAGCAAAGTTAATAGCGGTTGTTTGGGGTTCAGCGGAGGAAATTGTGATCAACAGACAGATAAAAAGTAATACTAATAAATTCCTTAATGATATCATCAGACTCTCCTTTCAATCATTTACAAAGATATATCTCATTTAGGATAGTTTATTTTTCTGTCAATAACACTCATGAATATAAGTGACTCCATTAAATAAAAGTGAACACGTTCATTATTGCTTGACAGCCCAAACTCTTTTTCTAAAAGTGAACACGTTCAATATAGGGAGGGGACATGCAGCGAAAAAAAGAGGAGATCAAAAACCAGATAATTGAATCAGCTAAAGCTCATTTCCTGGAGAAAGGTTTTCAAAATGCATCAATGCGAGCCATTGCAGCCGAGGTGAAGATTTCTGCAGGAAATATCTATACATACTTTCAAAGCAAGGAGGATCTGTTCCTGCACATTCTTACTTTGAATCAGCAGAAACGTTTGAAATTCCTCTTTGATAAGATCAGACAAGGAAAGACAGGTCTAGATAAGATCAAGATCTATGCAGAAGAGTATTTCAAATATATCGAAAAACAACCTGATGTCCTGAAATTCGGCGTTTACTGGGAATTTCACGGACTCGATTATTCCAGAATCTCAAAAGAGACAAATCAAATGCGGGAAAATATCTTTGCAGACTTCAATCTCTGGGATTTTTTCCTGGATGGAATGCAGGACGGTTCCATTCTGAAAAAGATAGATAAGCAGATCTACACTAGCTTTACGATGATTATCAGGCTATTGATGAACGAGGTTTTAGTACTGAAATATCAGGATAGAGATTTCTATTTCAAGTATCTGGAATTCTTTTTGGATGCTTTAAAATCAAAATAAATGGGGGGATTTATGCGAATTATTATTTGTTTATTACTAATGACTGGCTGTCTGCAGGCACAAAATCTGCTAAATGGTCCGGAAGGAATTTTTTACCATAGCTCAACATCCACATATTATGTTGCCAATGCTATGGATGGTAAAACTGTCACAATTGATATGCTGGGAGTTCAAAATGAATTTGCTGTTGGTCTTACAACACCGATGGAGGTTCTAATTGTCGATGATATATTATATGTTTCTGCAAACGATCCCAAGAAGCTTTATGGTTTCAATATCAACACTACTGATATGCTGTTTGATCTTTCAATGGATGAAGCTACTGCCCCCTCCGGGATGTGTTATGATGAAAGGACTAATCTGATTTATATAACTGATCAGGGAGGTCGGATCTTCACATACAATACTGTTACAGAAATATTAGAGATCTTTATTGATACAGGCCATGGTATTTTAGCAAGCGTTCAGGATATTGCTTTGGATATTCCCAATAACAGACTGGTCGTCTGCTTTTATGCATATACCCTGGCCCTAAAAGAGATAGATCTGGAAACCGGAAATGTAAGTACGATTTCCGGAACAGGTGGTGGAAATCATGTTGGGATCAACATGGATCAGTTCGGACACTTCTATGTCTCAAACTGGTCAACGAATGAAGTTTTGTATTATAATAACGATTTTTCTGAGAGCGGGGTTTTTTCAACAGGTCACGACCAACCGGTTGGCATAACCTTCAATTATGATATTGAATTCATGGCTGTAGCTAATTTCGGAGGAAACAGTGTCAGTTTGAACTATCTCTACCTGGCAGATGCAGAAGATCAGGAAAGCCCGGATTCAGGAAGCCTTGATCTCAATATACATCCCAATCCATTCAATCCTGATACCAGCATAGAATTTCAACTTTCAGGAATCTGTGGAACTGAAGAGATAAACCTTGGAATTTACAATCTAAAGGGACAGCTTATTAATGATCTTTCTGATCAGTTATATTCGATTAATACAACTGGAAATAACCATTCACAGCAAAATTTCACAGTGTTCTGGGATGGAAAAGATAACAATAACGTTTCTGTAACTTCCGGAGTTTATTTTTGCAAACTTGAGGCAAACAGTAAGTGCAAAGCTAAAAAAATGATACTGCTGAATTAGTGCCAAATGTCCACATCACCATTGCGGAGGTCTATCTGCTTATTACAGATTAAGAATATCCGCAAGGTAATCTCAATTTCCTGAACCTTCCTTCCTGTAGTTTAACCTTCGAGATATGTTTTTTATAAATCTTTTCCACACATAAGGCCCAAACTTATACAACTCCAGTTATACAACGGCGCAGGCAGAGGCAGGCTGTTGATGGCAAATAGAAAACCTGGGGTATGTTCTTCTTGTTAAAACCTTTTAAGGTCAACTTACATGATATCTATTGGGAGCTTTCAAAGGTAAGATTCGACAAAAAAACCTGGCAGGGTTACCAAAAACTACCAGGATATTTTTAATAATCTGGTTTAATACTTGCATAATTATGAGGTGTGGGTATTTTTTTACCAGGAAGGAAGATATGAAGAATTTGTTTATAATATCAGGTTTAATAATTATTCTGCTGACAAGCTGCCGGCTGACCAATCCCAGTGGTACAATTGTAAATGAGGCAATGTTGGTCATAGAAAATTATACATCAAATACATATTATATGACTATTGAAGATGGCAGTCTGGGACCATATGAAGAAAATATTATATTTTCCGGGCAGACTTTTACTCAAACCTGGGAAGCGGATGATGAACTTTTCGTTCTAAACGATGGATTGCTGCTGTTGAGATTCCATGCGGAAAATCAAGCAGAAGAGATCGCTTATCAGCAGATGGTGGCAGGATACACAAATTATTTCAGCTTAAGTTCTTCTAATTCCTTTCTGGAAATTCGCAACGATACTTCTTCGGATGCCTGGTATACAATTGATTCAGGTGATCCCGGTTTTTTATTCTCCGGAGAAACTGATGTTATCTCTTTTGGTGAGATCGGATTTTCTACGGATGTCGACCTTTTTTACACAGGCTATCACGTCTTTTCAAATTATACTCAAATTACCATGTATCCTTCCACTACAGAGGAATTTGAGATTCAGCCGGATGCCGGCGCTATTAAACTGGAAAATACCTCACTCTCGGATATAACGGAAGTATACATCGCTTCCCAGGATGATCCATACTGGGGTGAGAATCTTCTGAATTCTTTGCTTGAACCGGGAGAATCTGCTTTTTGGACTGTGGAGCCGGGTTGGTGGGATATAAGGATTATCGATGAGTGGGATGCGGCAGAGGATTTTCTGGGAAACTACATAATACTGGATGAAACAGAAATTATTACATTCCGATCTGTTTCCGGAAATGAGAGAAAGGTGATTTCGGAAATCAAACAAATTTCCGATGATTCATATACAAGATCCAGGAAACTGGAACCTAAAACATTTAATCATTAAAAATCAAATACCAGCTGTTTCACTGGGCTGAAAGATCTACGGTGATGTTCGATTATTCCGTATTTCTGGATCGCAGCCAGATGTTCCCGGGTCGGGTAACCCTTATTAGCAGCAAAATTATATTGCGGAAATTTCTTATGCATTTCCACCATTATTCTATCCCTGGTTACCTTGGCCAGAATGGATGCTGCGGCTATGGATGCGTACTTGCCATCGCCTTTGACCACTGCCAATGATTTTAAATGCAGTTCTTTGGGCAGAAAATTTCCATCCAGCAGGCATAATTCAGGTGCCGGGTCAAAACTTTCAGCAACAATTTTCATCCCTTTTAGGGAGGCTTGAAGAATATTTATTTCATCGATGATCTTTTCTGAAATGATTTCGATTTTCCAATCTACTGCCTTTTCCAGGATCAGATCAAAAAGCTGTTCCCGTTTTTTTGAACTGAGCTTTTTCGAATCATCCAGGCCAACAATTACTTCCTGAGGAGCCAGAATTACACCTGCCACAACCACCGGTCCTGCCAGGGGACCACGGCCGGCTTCATCTATTCCAGCGATCCTGATGTCGCCGAAATCGTGGAACTGATCATTTGTCAGCATGTTCGAGTACAAAAAATAAGCGCGTTAGATCTCTATCCAGTTTAGCAGGATCCTGCTGGAGCAAATTTGTCGGGTTTTCTATTGAAAAAATGCCATTCAGCTTTAAAGGGGATTTTTCGATAAGTGAGATGATCTGACGGGATCGGTATATTTTCTGTTTATGAACTTCATCGCTTCGTCTGTAAAGGAAGCCATTTTTCTCAAAAAAGGTCAAGTAGGTACTTTGGATATTGGTGTCGTAGTCAAGGTCACTATGGTGAATAAGATACAGGTCCTTATTGTCCTCCAGGTTTATGAACCCGTCAAAATTCTCTTCACAGTTTTTCAAAGTGGAAATGTCGAAAATAAAGAGGCCGTTTGGTTTAAGGCTGGTCGCAATATTATTGAACAATAGAGAGATCTGACTTCTTTTTAAAAGATAATTAATACTGTCGAAAAGCATAATGATCAAATCGTAAGAGTTCTCTTTTAAGGAACTGAGCATATCACGGCAGTTCAGTTCCGGAGAAAAAGGTTTCTTGGCGGCTATCTTTAACATTTCTGAAGATATATCTGTTGCCTCTACCTGCAGATTCCTTTTTACCAGACGGCAGGAAATATTAGCTGTTCCGCAAGCCATTTCCAATATCTTTCCCGGATTCTCATGGTTTTTCTTGAGGTATTGATCCAGCAGGAATTCAACCCAATCTTCATAAATAACATGGCTCATGTACTTATCGTAATAAGGAGCAAAAGAATCATAAGTTTTGGGGAATACTCTTATTCTGGGCAGCAGCAGTTTTTCCGCCATTTTTATGGCCTGCTCAAGGCTTGTTTCGGAAGCAATATCCAAACCTGCTATATCGAAAGCCGTTCCATGGTCTACAGAAGTTCTAACAAAGGGAAGCCCCAGTGTTGCATTAACACCGGAATTGCTGGATATCATTTTGAAAGGAATAAGCCCCTGATCATGGTAGGCGGAAATAATTAGATCATATTTGTCGGCTTTACGGGGGAAAAAAGTATCTGCGGGGAAAGGACCATCGATTATAATTTCCTCCTGCCTTAATTCTTTTAAAACAGAAGTGATCAGGTCATCTTCACAGCCGAAAGCACCTTGTTCCCCGGCATGGGGATTTACTGCCAGCATCGCCAGCCTGGGCTGATTCATTAGTTTCGCGGTCTTGGAGTGGATAAGTTTGAATTTATTTAACAAATTTTCTCTGGTCAAACTTCTACTCACATCACAAAGGGCCAGATGAGTTGTTAACAGAGCCAAATTAAAATAAGGTCCCCAGAATGACATAACAACTTCTCTGGTTTGGGAGGAATTGGCAAAAAATTCGGTATGTCCGATGAATTCAGGATCGGTTTGACGAATCTCATGTTTGGAAATAGGACAGGTAACAACACCCTGGATAAGATGCCGATTAAGGTCTTCAGCGCATTGTTGAAGAATATTAAGGGATATTTTACCGGAAAGTTTACTTTGTTTACCAGGAATAACTGAGCTGTCATCAATTTCTATCCAGTAGATGATTCCGGGGTCATTTGCTTCCAGAGGTGAGCTGATCTTCATGACCGGATTTCCATCATTAAATTTAGGCAATTTTCCATATACGATATAAATTAAGTTTTTTTGAAACTGGTAAAACCTCAGTGCTTTAGCAGTGATCTCTGGTCCGATGCCGGCAGGATCACCTGTTGTAACAGCAATTTTTTTCATAATCTTCCTGTTAATCTGAAATTCTAAGAATGTAGACCAAATAAAATCAGGAGATTTTATTGTAAAAGAAAATATCTTAATATGATTAACTGGCCTAAGCTTAGGTTATTTATTTGTCAGGTAATTATTGCTCGAACAGATAAGCTCCTGCTTGAGTTGATATTTCTGTTGAGTTGAGATAATACATATAATATAGCTGAATAATTTGACAGATTTAAGACATTTTTTGATATTAATAATACTTCGATCCAGGAGGGAAATTATGATAATGGAACCGATTTTAGCAGGCTCTTTTTATACAGCAGACCCGGAACAGTTAAGAGATCAGATTAATAGATTTCTTTTAAAAGCTGATTTAGACAGAGACTATCAAAGATCTTTAGGGATCATATCCCCACATGCCGGATATATTTATTCCGGACAATGTGCTGCCTATGGATTTAGGGCTCTAAAAATGAAAGATTTTCAACTGGCTGTAATTATTGCACCCTGTCATCGCTATATAGGCTTTGAATATTCGGTTGGCGATTTCAATGGTTATAAAACACCTTTAGGACAGGTTGAAGTTGCAAAAGAGGAAGTTGATAAGTTATTAAAAGATAAGAAATTTCAATATATTCAGCAGGCTTATAGTAATGAAAATTCCCTGGAGACCCAGATCCCGTTCCTGCAGGTAATTAAGCCGGAAGCGAAGATCCTGCCGATCTTAGTTGGCAATCAATGTAGAAATAACAGCAGGCATCTGGCGGAAACATTACTGGCACAATTCGGCAGTCGCCTGGATGAAGTTGCCTTCATTGCCAGCAGCGACCTTTCTCATTATCATAAAGCCCCAATTGCAGTTCAGAAAGATAACAGAATTGCGGAGAATATCAGGAAACGTGACGTTACATCATTGCTGGATGATATTGAAAACAGGGATTCCGAGGCTTGCGGGTATGGGCCAATTATGACCCTGCTTTATATGTCCCTAATGACCGATTATAATCTGGTCGATAATCTGCATTACACTCATTCCGGAGAAATAAATGATAATGATGAACAGGTTGTGGGTTATCTTTCCAGCATAATTTACAAGGAATAGTTCAGCAAAAACAGGAAAAGGGAGGTTCTATGGCTGAAGAAGTAAAAGCCGGTTGTGCCCGTCCTACGGGAGGGCCGGTCGGTGAAGAACCGGTTCAGGAAGAGAAAGAAAAACCATTAGTTAAGCAAAAGGAGAAAACTATGATCAAGGTTGGGAAAAAAGCTCCGGATTTTACTGCCCCCGGATACAGTGACAGGCAAGTTTATTAATGAAAAATGATAATGATTATCTGATCATCTGGGGGAATGGTGTTGTTACTATGTTTTTACCCCTGTACATTCTTCGTCTGAGCTACTGAGATCTCAGAACTCTGCAGTTGCTGAGGCTTATCTGAATCTGAGAAACTTGGAGTAGAAGTACTTTCCATGAGCATTGACAGTATTTTCGTCCACAAAATGTGGAATGATAATGAGTTATCTAAAATGGTGAAAGGTGGAGTCGCTCCCTATGCCATGTTGTCCGATGCCGGCGTGTGGATGGAACAGTATATGGGGTTGGTTACGATGCAAAGATGGCGAGAGAAGACGCGGGAAGGTTCATCATCGTGATGGAGTTGTTCAGGGGTTTTGAAGTACCAATACCTCCGGTAGGCAGGAATGTGAATGAATCCTTAAGGCAGATCCAGGCTTTTCAGCTGGTACGTGAGAGTAAAGGTACTGAAGCAACTCCTTCCGGATGGAAACCAGGTAAGAAAACCCTTAAGCCCGGCCCCGATCTGGTTGGAAAAGTCTGGGAAGTATGGAAGACAGAAGAGGCTTTTGACTAGACTTGAAAGTGTTAAAAAACAGTCAAAAAAATAATTTGACAACATAGGCCGCATCTAAGAATTTGCGTCTTACATTGAAGCGGGAATAGCTCAGTGGTAGAGCGCAACCTTGCCAAGGTTGATGTCGCGGGTTCGAGTCCCGTTTCCCGCTCCATTTTTTTGGCGAATTGGCGACATCGCCAAGTGGTAAGGCAAGGGTCTGCAAAATCCTCATCCCCGGTTCGAATCCGGGTGTCGCCTCCAAATTTGCCGGAGTGGTGGAATTGGTAGACACAAGGGACTTAAAATCCCTCGGAATTTTATTCCGTGCCGGTTCAAGTCCGGCCTCTGGTACCATAAATAATGCCATCTTAACGGATGGCATTTTTTTTATTCCAGGTTATCTAATGATTTCTTAAATTTCTTCAGATCAAAAGATTTCCCATGGCCGGGGAAAAAGATCGATGCTCCGCTGTTAAAGATCTTATACCAGCTTCTTTTCAGGGTTTCTGTATCATTAGCAAAGGGCGGGAATACGGAGTTTGGAAGAATATTGAACATTGTATCTCCGACAAAGGCAGCCTCATTTTTAAGAATGACACATAAGGAACCTCTGGTATGGCCAGGAACAGGCAGTACATATCCATCGAATCCGAATTCAGAGAGATCAAACAATTCATTAATTACAATATCAGGTTCTACCGGCTTATACTGTTGCTTTCTACCCAAAATTCTGTTGGCAAGCCGTGATATTAATCCCGGTAAAAAAGAAGTTCCCGCCGGGAAAGGTGTATAACCTGATCTTAGATTTTCAACTTCGGCAATATGGACCATGACCTTTGCATTGCTTATTCTCTTTAATTCTGCAGCATTTCCACAGTGATCGTTGTGTGTATGGGTTATTATGATCAGATCGATCTGTTCAGGTGTTATCTTATTTTGTTTGAATATCTTCATGAATGTATGAATACTGGAAGGCATACCAGTATCGATCAGTAGACAATTTGTGGAGTTTCTAATAATGAATGAGTTTGATTTCCTGGTAAAAACAGGGATGATCTGAATGGGGTTATTAATATCCATTTTGGCTTCCTTATTGATCTGTTCTTAGACGATTAACCAGATCCATTAACTGGCTTACTCTCTGTTTAGAGACCGGATTTAGCCAGATGCCCTTTTCTTTAAAGAAAGAGCCGACTATGAAGCCATCGGCCAGATCCCAGTATTCGGTAATATTATCTGCCGTAATCCCGGATCCGATCAGAACAGGAAGTTTGGTTGCGGACCTGGCTGCCTGCAAGTCTTTCCGGTTGGGTTGAATTCCGGTTGCATTTCCGGTGATTATGATTCCGTCTGATAAGAAGAACTGGTGGGTATGGATCGCATCTTCAATACTTACATCTGAGGTTATAGCATGGGAAGAATGCTTCTTCTTCACATCTGTAAAGATAGAGATCTTTTCAGCTCCCAGGAGCTTTCGATAGCGCAAAAGTTCGCCGGCACAGCTTTCCATTATACCTTCATCTGCAATATGAGCATAGGCAAAATTCTCAACTCTAATGAAATCTAGATTACAGGAATGAGCAACGGCCAGAGCTGCATTATTTGCTCCTGCCAGGATCTGGATCCCACAGGGCAGATGGGTGCTTTCTTTAACTGCAGCAGAAACAACAGACATGGCACTTACTATCTCCGGTCCTGCAGAATTATTCAAATACGGAATATCATGCATATTCTCAAGCATAATGGCATCCAAACCTGAGTTCTGGTATAATTTGGCTTCTTCAACAGCCTGGCGGCATATTTCCTGAATTGAAAATTTATTGCGTGGAGTTCCCGGAAGAGCCTGGACATGTATCATGCCAATTATAATTTTTCTCTGCTTCAGTAGATTTTGCAAATCAGTCATATTAAACTCCTGTTATTTTTCATCCGGCAGCAAATTTCCAGCAAAAAAAACTTCCTGGAAAAAAATACTAGAGTAAGTTTACTATGTAAAGCTGAAAATTAACCTGACAGATTCACTTTTCTTTTCTGAATTATCCCAAACACTAATAAGCCCAGTGAGGTCGCGATGATCCCAGTGTAAAGTTCATCAATATTCTGCCAGAAGCCTGGAAGCTCGATATTTCTCCAGATCGAAACGGTTAGTACTCCCAGCAGACTGGCGAAAATGAACTGATTGTCTTTGATCTTTCCCGGGAAGATATAACCGTAAACAACAGGCAGTAGCAGACAGCTGGCGGAATAACTGCCAAGGGTTTTCCAGACATTTTTTATGTTACCTTCAAAAACAATGCCAAGTAGAACAGCCAGCAGACCGACAATTATTATTCCCAGGTGATGCAACCAGAGCTTACCCCGGTACTTTTGGGGCATCAGATCGAAGGAAAGGGTTGTTCCGGCAATAAATAAATAGGAGTCGAGAGTTGAAAGAATTGTAGCTAGAATGCCAGCCAGAACAAAGCCTCGTACTCCATCAGGAAGGATCTGCAGCGCATAGATAAGGTAGGCTTTATCGGAAGCTGCTGTCGGGATAGCAGCTCTGGCATACATAGCGCCGGAAGTTGTACAGATATCAAACAATATCCAGATCACGGTGGAAATGATGATCCCTTTTCTTGCTACAGCGGTACTTTTTGCAGCAAATACGCGCTGGTAAAAATTAGGATCTACTAGAGTGGAGAGGGCTATAAAGCCCCAGACAAGTGTTGTGGCGATACTCTCTCCGCCGGTTGCAGTGAAGTGTTCAGCCGGCAAATTTTCCTTTAAAAAAGAGAGACCACCAAAAGTTTTAACAGAAAATACAACGACCAGCAAAACGCCGATGCACATAACAAAAAATTGAATTATATCTGAAAATACAACTGCCCTGAATCCGCCATGCAAAGTGTATAAGACCACTACGGATACACCAATCAGCATAGAGAGCCAGAACTGACCACCGATAAATGTCTGCAGCAGTAATCCCAGGCTAATGACATAGGCAATTGGAAGTACATTAAAAAAATTGAAGACAGCACTCAGCTTTCCGGATCGAGGGCCAAACATCTTTCCGATCAGATCTGGAAGCGTAATCGCTTTATATTTTGCCACCTTTCCTACAATAAAAAAAGCAAAGATCAGATATGAAATATACCAGAAAACACCCTGTGTGATGAAGTTGAAAATACCCTGTTCAAAAGCTATTTTGGTAACGCCGAATATTCCACCGTACCAGGTGGCTACAAGAGTCGCAACGAAGAGTGGGAGAGTAAGCTTCCTGCCCATCAGAAGCAGATCTAGAAAGGCAAAATCTTTATCCTGTTTTGAAGTCTGCTTTTTCTTAAGATACTGACCGTAAAGCACTGAGGCAATCGTCAATAGTAGAATGGCTAGAAATATAATCCAGTCTAGACTGGAAAGTATATCTTTAAGGTCTACCTGCAGGTTAAATTCCATTTAAACTCCTATTTCGGCATTACCCGATTAGTCTAAGGGTCGAAATTCCTCTCAGCACTCTAAGGAGGCTCCCCTGTTTGTCTGTGAGATTTTGAAATTAACTGTCAAAGTCAATAGATTTCTAAAATCATTTGACATCAAACAACCCAGGTTTTTTTTACCAATGTCTGAGTATCAAGGTTTAGAGATCTTTATAAAGTTTAGTTATCAATTAGGGGTACCGCCCGATTTCGCGGTTGAGAAAATACCCTTGAACCTGATCTGGCTAATACCAGCGTAGGAAAATTATTCTATAGGACCACAATACTGGTGAAGGCTGGTAATGTGGTTTTTTTATTTTAGGAGGAAATTTGAGAAAGTTGTTACTGTGCGTTTTAGTGTTGATCTTAACAGCAGGTTTATCTGCTGCAGATCTGAAGGGAAAAGTATTTGATATCAAGACGACTGAGCCTGTACTTTCAGTTTCTGTTAAAGTGGTTGAGAAAGAAAAGATGTCTTTTACAGATGAAGAAGGACGTTTCCATATAGCGGATCTTGAGCCGGGGACATATTCATTAAAATTAAGTAGGATCGGATATGGTGAATTTTATACTACAATAGTTTTTCCTGATTGCGGAGAACTTTTGATCGGGGTAGAAAAAAGGACACATGAGATCGAAGGATATTCTGTTTTTGGAAATCGTGTTAAGGAAAGGGAAACTCCTGTAACATTTACTACAATCGATACTGAAGAACTGAATGAAGCTAATTTCGGTCAGGATCTGCCGATGTTGCTCAATGATCTGACCAATGTTTATTCCTATTCGGATGCCGGGAATGGTTTTGGCTACAGCTATATGAAAGTGCGGGGATTCGATCAGAAGAGGATCGGAGTAATGATCAACGGAATTCCACTTAACGATCCGGAAGATCATCAGGTTTACTGGGTGGATCTGCCTGATCTGGCGGAAAGTGTGGAAGAGGTACAGTTCCAGCGTGGGGTGGGATCAACTCTCTATGGAGTTTCCACTTTTGGAGGTTCTTTGAACCTGAATACCAACAATCTTGTCAAAGATAACGACATGGAGTTATACGGATCTTCTGGCAGTTATAACACTCAGAAAGTGGGTGCCAAACTCGCCCGGATTCTGTCGGAAAAATATCGAATGAATTTCCGATTGTCATATATTAGTTCTGATGGTTACAGGGACAATACGGCTTCTGAAATGGCCTCTTATTATGCAGGTTTTGCCCGGGTTGGGGACAGGTCTGTAACAGAATTCAATATTTATGGTGGGGAGGAGATCGTGCATGCCGGCTGGTATGCTTCCTGGGAAGGAGATCTGGAAGAAGATCATCAGCATAATCCGATAACATATAAGGATGAGATCGATAATTTCTTCCAACCCCATTTTGAATTGCATCACAGTTATTTGATCAACGGATCAATCGATCTGAAGAACAGCTTTTTCTGGATCATCGGAGATGGTTATTACGAGCAATTCAAAGAGGGAAGAGATCTCTGGGAATATGGACTGGCAGATACTCCGGAGGAAGCAGAGAGTGATCTTGTCCGCAAAAAGATAGTATTGAAAAATCAATACGGCTGGATCGGGCAGCTTCGACTGAAAAAGGGAAGTAGTGAGACTATCTTTGGCACCTATCTAAGTCTTTTCAACAGCGATCATCAGGGTGAAGTGAAGGAATTGCTCGGTACAGAAATTGATGGTTTCGATAAAGGATTTAAGTATTACAAGTATGAGGGTAATCGCAGGAATCTGGCTCTATTTATAAATGAAATATACAAACCATTATCTAATTTGAGTATTATGCTTAATCTTCATTATCAGCATCTTGAGGTGGATTTTGATCAACGGGAGGCTGGTAATTTTACAGGTTCATACCTGAATTCCTATGAAGTAAATTACGACTTTTTCAATCCCAGATTCGGGATCAATTATAATTTTAACCGCAACCTGAATATTTATGCCAATGTTTCTACTTCACACCGGGAACCTACCGATGGTGAACTCTACGATACCTGGGATGGACCGGATGATCTAGGAGTTACTCCTTTATTCGCCAAAGCTGATACAGTATTTAATTCTTCCGGAGAAATTGTCAGGATCAACTGGGAAGATCCTTATGTTAAAGATGAAAAACTGCTAGATTATGAATTGGGTATAGGTTACAGTAACCACAGAATGCAGGTGAAGCTGAACGGATTCTGGATGGATTTTGAGAATGAGATAGTCGCTTATGGGGGCGTTGATGAAGATGGTTCACCTATACGGGGAAATGCAGCTCAGACAACCCATAGAGGTCTTGAGCTTGGGGTCGATTATAAACTGAACGAATGGTTCGATCTGAAGGGGAATTTCAGTTATAATGACAATTATTTTGAAGAGTTCAAACAATATGATTATGATGAGATCATGGATTATTCAGGGAATAAAATTGCCGGATTTCCTGATATAATAAGCAGTTCCAAAATGATCTATAGCCTTGAAGATTGGAAAGTCTCTGTTCAATGGCAGTACATTGGGAAACAGTATCTGGATAATACCGAGAATGAAGATAGAATTATTGAAGCTTACGATCTGCTGAGTCTGGGAATGAATTACAATATCTCATCGTTCCTGGGTTTAGCCGATCTCGAGTTGAGTTTTCAGGTAAACAATGTTCTGGATAAAAAATATGAGACCGCTGGATATTACGATCCATGGGGTGGCCCGGATTGGAGTGGCGGCAATTATTACTTTCCAGGTGCAGAACGGAATTATATGATGGGGTTAAGAGCGAAGTTCTAGACTGATATCCAATTTGCTGACGCAAATTGGATATAGCAGTGTTCTCGAGGAACTTGCAGGGTTCAATTATTTAAGATATGTTGTCATAATGTGGTTAACGTAAATAGTATCTCGAACAGTCCTGTTTGAGGAAAAAGACATATATTCTGATCCCGAACTGGAAAGTTCGGGATCCTCTTTATTCGAAGCATTTCTGTTAATTCATTCCGACCGGGAACCCGGCTATACAACTCCAGTTATCCAATGGGGTAGACGGGTCAAGAAATTCGGAATGAGGAGACGGGGGTTTCAAGTTTTTTTCAGGGTGTCCTTAAGGTGTCCTCAAGGTATCCTCAAGGTATCCTAAAAGTGCCCTAGATGTGTCATTAAAGACACCTTCGTGAAATTAACTTCTCACTTTATTCAACAGCCAGGCGATATTTTCACCCAGCACCTGCATGGTCCTTATTCCTTCCTCATCCTGAAAATATTCTCCTTTATCACGGGCCAGACTCATATTCCAGTAGATAGAACCAGGGGTGATCATTTCAGTGATCTGATAAAAATGATTGATAGAATCAAATACACGAAGGGATCCAGCTCTGCGCACTGCGGCAACGGCTGCACCGATCTTACGTTTAAATGGTCTGCCATTAGCTCCATTTAGATAACCGCAACGGTCTATTAGAGCTTTAGTTTCGGGCGTAAGGTCTGCAAAATAAGTTGGAGAGCCGATCACGATAACGTCAGCTTCCACCATCTTCTCGAAATTCTTGTTAAGATCATCATCTTTCTGGATACATCTTTTATCTGCATTAGTGAAACAGGATCTGCAGGCCAGGCAGCCGTGAAATATTTTTCCACCGACCTGGATGATCTCGGTGTTGATCTGATTTGACTCTAGAACATCAGCAACTGTTTTAAGCATGCTGAAAGTGTTACCGTCTGGTCTGGGACTACCGTTAAATAATACAGCTTTCATATGGACTCCTTAAAAGTTATTGTTAGCGATAAATAGAGGTATCAATTGGTAATCTATCCGGTTCTAAGGATAATTAATAACCGTAATCCATAATGGGTAAAGTTCTCATCGATCACAGTTGGATCATTTAAATAGGTTTGAGGATTAAGGTCTCTATTCATATAAAACATACTGCTACCGAGCATACCCAAGTTATAAAATGGTTCTATCATTAATCCCAAGCCCGGATCTTCCATACCACCGAATATAAATTTAATGAAGATTTTTGCCTGCAGGGTCATTTCGGAGTCAGGTTCATAAAAATCCATATCATCGATTTTATTGGCAGGTCCTGAACGGGTAAGATAACGGTGAAACATAAAGTTCAAACCAACCCCCGGCGCTGCTATAAAACCTTCTGCTCCTAAAGCCAGGCCTACATCCATGGCCATGTTGAAAGTCCTGAGCCAGAGGTCTCTTTGCTGTTTTATATTGTTATCATCGATCAATTGAGCAAAGGATTTTGCGCGATCGTACTGAAATCCCAATCCAAACAAAAAATAGGGAATCATTATTCCAAACTCAAAACTTGCACCGTGCATTAAATTAATGTTTTCCATTTCAGGGTCAAGGTTAAGGTCTTCTCTGGTTTCATTATAGCGATCTATGACGAAATTAAATTTATCAAATGATCCATTGCTCAGGTTGTACCCGGCACCGATATAAGCAGTTTGAGCATAAATAATGCTAAAGGAAAAGAGTAAAATAAGGGGTGATATTTTTTTCATGTGAACTCCTTAAAGACTAATGTTAAAATGAATTTTTCTGAAAGCTCAGAGTCAAGAAAATTGTGAGTATTGTTCTTATGGTAAGAGGGTAACAGAACCTGAATAAAAAGGCTGGATCATGCCAGAATCCATTTTCAGCAGCAGTGCCCCTTTTTTATTAATTCCTTTTACGGTTCCCGTGAATTTCTCATAATCAGTATCTAAAATTATCCGTCTATTATTCAGGAAGGAATTTTTCTGATAAAACTCTGTATCAAGATTTTCCTCAATAAAAACAGGAAAATCCTGGCTGAAACGATCGAATATTTTCTTTAATAATCTACTGTTATCGATTTCCTGACCATACACATTTTTTAAGGAAGCAGCCAGAGAGCTGATCTGTTCCGGAATAGAATTATTTGTGTTGATCCCAATTCCGATGATATGGTATTTATACCTGTCCTGATAACTTGTGAGGAGTCCACATAATTTTTTATCCTGCCAGTAGATATCGTTAGGCCATTTGATCTTGAGATCAGAAAGATCAGTTAAATCGAGCTCTTCAGAAATGTATTCCTGCAGTGCTTTGAGAACACAAATACCGGAGAATAAAGTAAGTCCGGATTTAAAGGGAAGGGCATAGAGGGCAGCAGTAAACCATAAACCTCCGTCAGGGGAGAACCAGTAACTGTCATTTCTGCCGATACCACCGGTCTGCTGGTCGCAAATTACCAGGAAATTACCACTGGCGTTTTCCGAGCGGATAAGTTGCTCTGCTTTTTTATTAGTGCTGTTCAGCGTTTTATAATAGAGGATTTCATCAAATAAGGGATGGGTAAAATCTTTCATAATTTTAAAGAATAAGCATGGCATCGCCATAGCTGAAAAAACGGTACCGTTCCTGTACGGCTTCTTTATAGGCTTTCATAATATTTTCGTAGCCTGCCAGGGCGGAAACAAGCATTAAAAGAGTTGATTCCGGCATATGGAAATTAGTAAGCAGACCATCGATAATCTGGAATTTCTTCCCCGGGTAAATGAAAATATCTGTCCAATGTGAACCAGAGTAGACCAGCCCATCTTCAGCAAAGCTCTCCAATGTTCTGGTAGTGGTAGTTCCTACGGCTATTATCCTTTGGCCATCTGCTTTAGCTCGATTGATCATTTCAGCTGTTTCTGGAGAGATCCGGCAGTGTTCAGAATGCATTTTATGCTGTGTGATATCTTCCATTTTCACCGGACGGAAGGTACCCAGACCAACATGGAGGACAACTTCCAGGATTTGCACACCCATCTCTCTGATCTGCTGCAGGATGCTGTCTGTAAAATGCAGTCCAGCCGTAGGTGCGGCAACAGAACCTCTTTCTCGGGCATAAACTGTCTGGTAGGTCCGCTTGTCTTCTTCTTCCGATTTCCGTTGAATATATGGCGGAAGGGGAATATTGCCAAGTTCCTCCAGAATTTCCCAGAAGTCTTCTTTATAATGGAATTCTACAATCCTGGACCCATCTTCACCATAATCCAGAATCGTAGCTGAAAGCCGACCAGAAAACTCTACTTTGATCCCCGGCTTCAGCTTTTTCCCGGGTTTAACCAGGCACTGCCAGTTGCCATCTTCCAACTGGTTCAGTAAGAAGATCTCAACCTGAGCACCAGTATTTTTCTTCCCGAAAAGACGGGCCGGAATGACTTTCGTTCTGTTCAAAATCAGGACATCGCCCGATTTTAAAAAGGAAGTGATCTGCTGGAATTTATGATGGGTTACATCGCCAGTGCTTTTATTAAGATGAAGCAGCCTTGAACCTGACCGGTTTTGAACCGGATATTGAGCTATCAATTCTTCCGGTAGATCGTAATAATAACTGCTTTTAAGTTTTAATTTATCTTTCATAAACAAAAAAAGGTGATAGACAAGCTACCACCTAAAGGGTTTAAAAATTATTTCATCAGGATCATTTTCTTGATATCGGTAAATCTGTCGGTTTTCAAACGGTAAAAATAGATCCCCGAAGAAACTGGCTGATTAAGATCATCTTGCCCCTGCCATCTGATATCATGGTTTCCTGAACCTAATTCTTCACTGACAAGAGTTTTAATCTTCTGTCCACGAATATTAAAGATCTCCAGCTCAACAGCTTCATCCTGGGCCAGGGCAAAACTGATCGTTGTTTCCGGGTTAAATGGGTTCGGGTGATTCTGCGCCAGAGAAGTTGTGACCGGAACGATCTCGTTTTCATCAGAATCGGTATAGTTGACGATCTGTACATCATCAATATACCAACCTTCCAGAGTGTACATTGTAGGGCTGGATCCAAAGACGAATCTAAGTTGGACTTCACCCTGATAATCAGAGAGGTCAACTTCAACTTCTTCCCAGTCTATCTCACCGGCAAAAACGGGTGTTCCAGCGGCAAAGGGGAATATATCGAGATTGATAATATTCGCAGGATAACCTCCAACAGGTTCTATGGTCTCATATTCGCCGCCGTTAACAGATATTTCCAGTAACCCGCCATCCCAGCAGAGAGAATCACCAATCAATCCTGTATGCAGCCAATGGCTGAATCTAAGGACAGATCCGGGAGCAGCTTGAATTAACGGTGCATAGAGAGCAGCATAAATATTATTGGAATAATTAGCATCATCAGTTCCACCGCATTTCATGCTGAATTCTCCATTCTCGGTTGAATTCCTGAAGCTGCTTAAATGCCATTCATTCAGATACTCTTCGCTCAAGTTTTCATTATCCCAGACACCGGAGCCGTCATCGAAATTGTATACTATGATCCCGATCGGGATAGAGAATTCTCTGATCAGGACACTACCAGTATTATCAAAAGCTAATAGACTGAGTTCGATATAATGATCTAACGGGCAATCAGGTGCAACAGATAAAGTGAGGGGGAAGGTACTGGTGGCATCACTGCCGGGATCAATTTGATCAATGATGTCCATTCCTGAGATCTGGATATAGGGATCATTGGATGTAAGGGTTGTGAAAATGTTATAGGAGAAGCCGTTACCGCTGTTTGTATAATCGAATGTTATCTCGACATTTTCACCGGGGTCAGTAATATTATCATTTCCATCCAGATGGTTAAGATTATAGCCACTGAATTCCAGTACAGGTGCGTTCACCAGCAGCTGGAAATGCCCGGGCCAGTTGTTGTCCGCAGACAGCATTTCAAGCGTAAATTCAATGGAAGTTCCATCTTCAATACCGGGCATCAGTTCGATCTGGAAAGCATTTTCCAGCAGGTAACTGGTGGAATCATCTATAACAGTACAAACCGCAGAACCGGTAACGATCTCGACTAATTCAGATTCAGTAGAAAGAAGGATCGTGATCTCATCCGGGGTGGGCATAATACCAATATTATGCAGGTCGAGTGTTATGTTCACAATGTCAAGTGCCTGGATCGAGCCATCAATATAATCACCTGATTCATTAAATTGGGCGGTTTCGCAAACAACATATGGTCCAGTAGGAATAACATCTATTTCCGTTATATAAGGTAAATAATTATGAGTGCTGACAGCTAATTTCAGTTCCTGAATTTCAACAATAGGCTGGAAATTGAGTGTTGTTGAACCATTCAATATTTTACCTTTAGCTATTATTTTATCAGCCAGGATCAAGGCGACATCAGCGTCTTCAACATCACAGGATACAACAAATTCTGTACTGCCTAAAGCAGCTTCTACTTCATGAGTTACAGTCAGTTCTTCCGGTTGGGAAGTCCACATTTCAATGGTTGGATCACCAAACCAGAGGAATTCTTCCAGGGTAGTTGTTCTAACGTCACCGCCGTAGGTGGAATTAGCCATAAAATATTCTTTTCCGTAGTTTATTACCTGGCCCATTTTATAGATCGGTTGATGATCCGGGTAATCTGCGGTGCACCAGTTAAGGAATTCCGGCCAAATTGCATCCATGAAGCCCCACACCAGTCTGTCATTATTACCGGAATAACTTACTCTGGTCGAGCCGATCATACCAACAGTACCTCCGTCAGAATGGTTCATGAAATATTCCACGAAACTCTCTGAATCATCTCCGGTTCCGCAGCTGCTATCGTCTGTTTCGTTGTCGAACCAGCCGGTGTTACAGTTAACTGTCCAGACCATGGGCAGTCTCCCTGCATTGGAAATACCTGGAATATCGTAAACGCTGTAAGAAGGTTCACCCCAGCCCAGCCTGTAACCATGATCTCTATGCAATACAAAGAAGGTCCCAATGTTCAGAGCCTGATTAATATCTGCAGCACTTCCATTCCAGGGGAATTGTGGTTTTCTTATTTCATCCGGAAGAGGTTCTCCGGAGTAGTCATTCTCAAAAACATAATCGCCTGTATTCCAGTATTGCGGGTCATTATTGGCTTCAGTAAAATATATTCTTGTTACATCATAATAATTTTCTGTCAGGAAATTTCTGACATCTTCCGATGTTTTAGCAAAACGTCTTTCTGCGTATCCATAACCTGTATCCTGAAAATAAGCTGCGCAGATCACATTATTGTAAAAATCTGAATCTTCGGGCGGGTTCTGTTCATACTGGATGATCTTTTCGATAAAGGCATCTGCTTCCTGGGGAGAATTGACGGGGATTCTGCCAAAAGACATATCTGCCACCATATCGTGCGGATCATCGATGTCTGCATAATAAAGATCTGCTGCTGTATAACCCTGTCCGCCATCATCATAAGGGTGTTCTGTTACATACCAGGTTGGCAGAAATTCAGAGTCACCGATCAGCAGGATATGCATAGGAGCAGGATCCCATTCAGCTGCTACATTGCGTATATAATTATCGATCTCTTCAGTTTCGTAACCTGTTTCATCCAGTGTTACGACTTCTGTTCTAATAGTTTTTTCCCTTTTCCAGGAAGCCAGGGTCTGAGCGGCACCAATGAACAATGGATGTGTTATGATAAGCAGATCACAACCTTCATCCCTGGTTAGAAAATCGTTCTGCGCTGCAGTTTCCTGAATTGCGAGGATTTCATCAGCATTAATAGCCAGTCCTTTCCAGAAATCTTTATATTCATCTTTATACAGGTTAGAGGGAATTGGTTCACTAGTTCCATCAAAATTTACTGAAACCTGCAGGTCCGGATAATAATAAAGCTGTCTGGTAATAGGATTATATTGGAAAGGGAAGAGCCATAAAATAGTACAGGATTGTCCGCGTTTTTTCTTAAGCGATTCAAGAGCGGCAAATTTTCCTGGGAAAGAAGTATCTGTAGTATAGATCTGTTCTGATCTGACAAACTCTGGTTCAATAGCATCAACCAGATCGGCTTTAGGATGTTGTACCGGGGCCAGATCAATGTTATCGTAAACAACTGGGGCACCAGCGGAGATTTCAAGATCAACCCCGGAGCCGTTAGGAATCAGGATCCAGTTTCCGAAGATGGGCAGATCAGGTTCTCCCGGCAAATTTTCAGCTGCACCCGGAATCTCCAGGTTATCATAAATATTCTGATCAGAAAGTCTGATCTGGTTAAATACAGGTTGCATGTTTTCAATTTTCAGATCTAAACTGGAAGTTGAAGAAGAGTTTATTTCCACAAAGTTTCCATATACTGAGAAAAAACAAATAGATAAAATGATTACTATTAAATTTCTTTTTGTCATAAATTCACCTTATTTCAATTTTATAATATATTTATGCAATAATCAGCCCAACTCAATAAATTAATTTACTGCCATGAAATAAATTGTGATGAAACCCTTATTTAATCAGTTGTTTTGTATTCTTCAAGGTAGGCTTTAAAGCTTCCGAAAGTTATTTTACTTTCCATTTTAACAGGGATCTTTCTGTCATCATTTGTTAACCATATTGTGATCCTACCGGTTTGTTTGAAAACACCTTCTGTAGCCATCACCGGCTCGATAACCAGACATTCGGTTTTATTTCCGAAGATGGTTTCAATTGTTTCGATCCTGTGCACAATAACCCGGGTAACAACATTTTTTCCATCGACAGTAACATTTATAGAGAGCGTATCTCCAACTGTAAGATCCTGGTTCCGAACATAATGGAAGGCACTAAGTATATCGTGGGTTTCGTCAGGAATCTCCATCCGTTCCTCTTTGAATTCTTTCTTTTTACGGGAATATTTCAGGTAATAGGATAAATTCTGATCAGGATAATACAGGTGGATCCTGTGTTGTTTGTAGCTGCCTTCATTTAATTTCTTTTCGAACCGGTAGGAGATCAGCTTTTCTTTGTCGATAACAGATTCAATCTTGTCCCTTACCCGGAAAATATGATCAAAAAAAGGTCTGGTTTTGGATGTAGTGGTGAAAAGCCAGCAATCTACAGAATCTTTATATGTATAGTTCTCAATTTTCATAACGGCTTCGGCAGCACTGATGAACCCGTATTTTACATTGAAGGTCAGCGTTTCCTCATTCTGTAATGAAAAAAGTTTAAAGATCGTTAAGATCAATATGATGATTAAAGCTGTTCTCTTCATTATGGTCCTCCTTAAAATGCTTCTCTGAAGCCAATGTTTATACCTACTTCATCTTTACTGAATCCCAGATCAAATCTCAGGTTAGTGCGATCATCTGTAAAGATCGAAAACCGGAATCCGGCTCCATAACAGAATTTGAGTTCAGGGAGGTTGAATTCCGAGATTGAATTGGCAACGTTTCCCACTTCCGAAAATAAAACAAATCCCAGGCGATCGAATAACTTAATCCTGATAGGAAAAGTACGATACTCGATCCGGGCCAGAAAAAGGTGATTATCAATATATCTGGCAGCTTCAAATGCCCTCATCTGATCTCCCAGCTCCGCCAGCTCCAGAAAGGGAGCAGTACCACTGGTAAATTCCAGAAGATTCTGTAATGCTATCGTATTCAGTGAGTCCAGAGCAAAATAACTACGTAGATCAAGAACAATTTTAGAGAACTGGAAATCACTGCCCAGAGCTTTATTATATTGTACGAATTTTAGCTGTTGATAATTACCATTAGTTGGATAATTTCGACTATTTCTTTTATCCCGCAGTAAAGTAGACCCAATTCCGAAAATAGTATATTTACAGCTGCCGGGAATTTCTTGGGTAATAAGCAGACAGCCATTTTGTTTATTTGTAATATCAGTTTTATCCAGATCGGCAATGAATCCAAGATATATTCTGTTCATGATTTCTCTTGTTACGTCCAGTTGAAATCCAATTGCTTTCCTGGTATATTTCTGTGGTTCAGTGAAAGATGATTTACCGATTCCGTAAAATTCGGATGGCCAGTTGCGGAATTTTGCTTCACCGGTGATCCGTGTTTTGCCCTGATCAAGGTTGAATTCAGGTTCAAAATTGATTTCAAATTGCTTTTTTTCTGTATATTTCAGCTGCAGCTGCAGTTTATTACGGAAAAATGGATCGGTAATATTATCAGGATAATACTGATACAGCCCAATTGCACCAAAAATAAAACCGGTCGATTCTCCATAAGCCAATTGAGGGTAGGCTGCCAATTCTGGTTTAAGCGGATCCTCTGCATCTGCTCCAGCCAGAAGAGGTATAAGAAGTAAAATTATCAGAATAGTTTTTGCTCTATAATTCATTATAATCTGCCACCGGTAACGAAAAATTCCTCGCCGGTGATATAGCTATTCTCCTCAGAAATAAGAAATTTACAAATCCCGAAAATATCCTGTAATGAGGCATGCCTTTTAAGTGGGATCTCTTTGATCTTCTCTTTATAGTAGCGCCGGCGGAATTCCCGATAACTCTCAGAAAAATGACTGTCGTCAATTTTTATGGGCCCCGGTGAAATGGTGTTAAGATAGATATTATTTCCGGCTTCTTCAATTGCCACACTGCGGCATAGGTTAGCCAGGGCAGCTTTAGATGCTGCATAGGCGGATCCTCTGGACAAACCGATACGGGTAACATTAGAACCAAAAAGCACAATTTTTCCATACTGTTCTATACGGAAATAGGGGAGCATAACTTTTAAGATATTATAGGTTCCATTCAGGTTTACGTCGATGATCCTTTTCCATAGTACCGGATCAGTATCGATGAGGGGCTGGAAATCTGAACTACGGATAGAGATGGTATGGATCAATGCTTTGGGATGCCAGTCCTTATCTTCAATTACCTTTTTAATGCTTTCCCGTAATTGGTCGATATCACTGATATCAGCTTTACAGATGCAGACGCGGTCAGGAAATTGCTGAATAATACTTTGCAGGCGGGAATCGTTATCATGAATTGCCAGGATCAGCTTCTCACCAGCTTTCAGATATTGTTCAGCCAGGAAGGATCCAACATTACCGTTAGCTCCTGTAATCAATATTACTTTATCTTTCATAACAGATCAGATCAAGGATTTTATGAGCAGCGGTGAATTTGTGGCCCTGGAATTTCTCGGTGAAATCTTTCCCGATGATCAGTAATTCAGTTTCATTCTTTCCGGCTACAGAAAGGTTGTTAGCAACGATCAGATCGAGATTTTTCTCTTCCATTTTGTGCCTGGCATTCTGCTCCAGATCTTCTGATTCCGCAGCAAACCCAACCAGCAGTTGTTCTTTGGTTTTATTTTCGCCCAGTTTTTTTAAGATGTCTTTAGTCCGCTTTAATTTTAACTCCAGGGTGCCGGATTTCTTGATTTTTCTGGAAGAGACAGATTCAGGAGTATAATCACTGACAGCGGCTGTTTTAATGATCACCTGATGTTCTGCAGCTTCAGCAATTACAGCCTGATACATTTCTTCGGCGGTTTCTGTATGAACAGCATTAATATATTCAGGAATTTTTTCCTCAATAAAGCCACAGATAAGTTTAACTGCTGCGCCCCTTATGTGAGCGGCACGAGCCAGGGCGAGTCCCATTCTGCCACTGGAATGATTTGTAAGGAAGCGCATCGGGTCAATATTTTCACGACATGCTCCAGCCGTTATCAGGAAGTCAAAATCAGTCAGATCACGTGAATAATTCAGATAGGTTTCGATATAATAGATTATTTCATCCGTTTCCGGGAGACGTCCTTTACCTTCGTAGCCACAGGCAAGTTTGCCTGAATCAGGTTCCATAAAATAGAAGTTTAATTCTGAAAGTTTTCTAATATTAGCCTGCAGAACCTTATTACTGTACATGTGAACATTCATGGCAGGTACAAA
The DNA here is from genome assembly GCA_942491655.1 of Cloacimonadaceae bacterium (SeqCode). Lineage (GTDB taxonomy): Bacteria > Cloacimonadota > Cloacimonadia > Cloacimonadales > TCS61 > SDB. Next base: position 111,555 of record CALOBL010000013.1, on the reverse strand, counting down.
AAAGACAGGTGCAGTAGTCGCCATAATTGTGGTTGAAAGCAGATCGTCAGCAATACCGGCAGCAGTTTTCCCTATAATGTTAGCGGTAGCTGGTGCGATAACTACAATATCGGCCCAGTCTGCCAGGGTTATATGCTCAATTTCACTGTTCAGATCGAACATTTCGGTCGATACTGTCTGATGGGTAATAGATTTAAAGGTCAGGGGACTGATCAATCGGGTGGCGCTGGCAGTTAAGATGGTTTTAACTTTGGCTCCCCTTTTTGTCAGCTTACTGGCCAGTTCAACTGCTTTATAGGCTGCTATACCGCCGGTTACTCCCAGCAGGATCTTTTTTCCTTTTAACATACTTACCTCACTTTGAAGCTGTTACAAATCTAGAGTATGACTGATTTTGTAAAGCAATTTGTTTTTATTGACAGAATTAAAGAGACAAACAGATTAACAAAAAAGATTCTGGGAGGAGATATGAAGAAAATATGTTATTTGTTTGTAATGATAATGTTGCTTTCCACTACAGTCGTGGGGGCAGAAAGCCTGATAAAGAAGCTGGAGGATTTCGGCAAAGATAACGGTGAAGGATATATAAAACCCTGGGTTACAAGTTTCGGCACCAGCCTCAATACAGGTTTGTATCAGTCTGCTAAAGTGTTACCACCCTTCTTATTCGGGGTTACAATCAATACTATGCTGGCCTTCGTTCCGGACGAAGATAAAACATTTACTGTTTACAGTCCAACCGTAGAGATCAATGGACAGACATATAATATTTACAATGAAGAAGAATTGGAAACTGCCACTGTTTTCGGTGATAAAGGTGCTACTTTTCATGTCAGTGATGACCTGCCGGATGGGATTGATACTTCAGGGTTGGATCTGAAAATGCCGAATGGCGGGAACTTAGCAGCAGTTCCATTTTTGATCCCCCAGGTGCAGATCGGTCTGCCAGCCGGCAATGAATTATTATTGAGAGTTTTCCCGAAAGTGCAGATAAATGAGGATCTGGGTGAGATATTCTTCTGGGGAGCGGGACTAAAGCACAGTATAAGCCAATACATTCCGCTGGTTCCCATTGATCTGGCAGTACAGGCTGTTTACCAGCAGATGGATGTTGGGAATATTCTAAACATCACCAGTTTTGCCGCTAATGCTCAGATCAGTAAAAAACTTCTGATGTGGACACTGTATGGTGGACTGGGTTATGAAAAATCCAAAATGAGTGTAAAATATGACGGAACTGCTTATGAGGTCGAAGATGATATTCTGCAAGCTTTTCCACAGAAAATAGAATTTGATGTTGATGGCGAGAATGAATACCGTATGACTGCAGGTATACGTTACAGTATTGCGATACTAAAAGTTTATGCCGATTATACCGTAAGCAAATATAATGTGCTGAATTTCGGTTTAGGGCTATCATTTTAAATGGATTTTGAACAGGTAATATCTACCCGTCACAGTGTAAGAGATTTTCTGGACAAAGATATTCCGGATGACCTTCTCAGTCGAATAATTGAAGCTGGCAGGTTGGCACCATCATTCCAGAACAGGCAGTGCTGGCGCTATGTTATCTGTCGCGATAAAGAGATTATCAACAGACTTGCCAAAGAAAGTGGTCTGCTGGGCAAAGTGAACCTGTTCATCCGCAAAGCGCCGGTTATTATAGTGGCCTGTGCCGATCCTGCCGACAGCGGCAGGGTGAACGGTATGGATTATTTTCTGGTAGATGTTGCAACTTCATTTCAGCAAATGATGCTTACAGCCTGGAATTATGGTATTGGAAGCTGCTGGCTGGCTGCTTTCAACGAGAAAAAGGTCAGGGATATCCTGGCTGTTCCTGAAAAAATAAAAATCATTGCCATGAGTCCCTTTGGTTATCCAAAAGAGAAAAAATCGATCTACACAAAAGTAGTATCATTTTTTGCGGGTAGTAAAAATAGAAAAGAATCAGATAAAATAACCTGTTCCAATAAATGGAATTTTTAGGAGGAATAATGAATTTACCTTTGGAATTGATGAAGAAAATACCTAAAACAGATCTACATGTACATTTGGATGGTTCTTTAAGGATCTCTACCATATTGGATCTGGCTAAGCAGAATGGTATTAAACTTCCTGCCACAGAAGCAAAAGAACTTGAAAAGCTGATCTGCTGTAATGGTAAGTGCCAGAGTCTGGATGAGTATCTACGTGCTTTTGATATAACTCTTCAGGTGATGCAGGATGAAGATTCTCTTGCCAGGATTGCGTATGAACTGGCAGAAGATTCGGCAGCAGAGAACATCAAGTATATGGAGATAAGATACTGTCCGGCTCTGCATACAAAGCAGGGACTATCCCTGGAGCAGGTAAATAAGGCGGTTCTGGCTGGCCTTCACCAGGCAGAAGAAGAATTCGATATAAAAACTGCAGTGATTATCTGCGGATTAAAACATCTTGATCCAGCTACTTCCCTTGAACTGGCGGAATTGGCGGTAGCTTTTAAAAATAAAGGTGTTGTTGCTTTCGATCTGGCAGGAGCAGAACTTGGTTTTTCAGCCTTAAGCCACAAAGCAGCCATTGAGCTATGTCAGGAAAATAACCTGAACCTGACCATTCACGCCGGCGAAGCAGGAGGGGCTGAAAACATCAAAGAAGCCCTTCATAAACTGGGAGCACATCGTATTGGTCACGGGACTCACCTTTTTGAAGATCATGACTTACTGAATTATGTGAATGATCATCGCATACCGTTGGAAGTCTGTTTAACCAGCAACGTTGATACTCAGGCAGTTGATAAACTGGAGGATCATCCTTTTAAAGAATACCTCGATCGAGGTTTACAGGTAACTTTGAATACAGATAACAGGCTGGTTTCCAATACCACGCTCACAGACGAATACATGAAAGCCATAGAAATATTTGATCTTAATTTTACTGAAGTGAAAAGAATCGTCCTGAACGGTTTCAATAATTCCTTCCTGCCCTATAAGCAGAAACTGGACTTGATATTGCAGATCAAAAAAGAAATGAATATTTCTAATATCTGATTTCATGAACATATATTATACGCCCCTGGCATTATTTACCGGTTTATTGATCGTAGCCCTTGTGATCTGGTTGAAAAGAGGTAAAGAGGGTGGAAAGAAAATACAGCAACTGCAGGAAGAGAATGGTCAGTTAAAAATAGAGAACACCAGGTTAGAGGCGAATCTGGAAATTACAGATAAAAATTTGCGATCCACTGAAGCTGACCTAAAGCAGGGTCGTCTGGAAAACTCCAGTTTAAGTACCCGGCTGGCTGAAACAACAACTCAGTTCCTGAATCTGGAAGAAAAACTGAAAGCTGAAAAAGCAGAATTGGAAAATCTTCAGAAGAAATTTACTGAAACCTTTGAAAATCTGGCCAATCGGATCTTTGAGGAAAAAAGCCAGAAATTCAAAACTGAAAATAGAACCAGACTGGATGAGATTCTACTTCCTTTAAAAGAAAAGATTAAGGATTTTGAACAAAAAGTTGATCATAACAATGAGAGAAATCGCCTAAGCCATACTTCCCTTATTGAGCAGATCAAAAGCTTGAAGGATCTGAACCGAAGGATAAGCGAAGAAGCGGAAAATCTTACCAAGGCCCTGAAGGGAGATGTGAAGATCCAGGGCAATTGGGGAGAGGTTATTCTGGAAAGGATCCTGGAAGAATCCGGCCTTACCAGGGGGATCGAATATGAGAGCCAGGCCAAAGGAATGGGGTTGAAAAATGAAGCCGGTTCCAGCAACCGACCTGATGTTATCATTAAACTCCCTGAAGATAAGCATCTGATTGTAGATTCAAAAGTATCCCTGATTGATTACGAGCGAATGACAGCAGCAGCTGATGATACCGAGCAGATAATCCATATGAAGGCAATGAGCAATTCTGTTAAAAAACACATAGATGGACTTTACAACAAACATTACCATGAGCTGAAAGGTCTTAATTCACCAGATTTTGTTCTGCTTTTTATTCCCATTGAAGGGGTATTTACGGTTTTAATGCAGCAGGAAAGTGGAATCTATAAATATGCTCTGGATAAACAGATCGTTATTGTAAGCCCCAGTACTTTACTGGCAACTTTACGAACTATTGCCTTTATCTGGCGGCAGGAAAATCAAACCAAGAATGCACTGGAAATTGCCCGGCAAAGTGGAAATTTATACGATAGTTTTGCAAGATTTATTGCAGATCTGGAAAAGATCGGTACTAATATAAATCGAGCCGGTGATGCCTACCAGGATGCCGTAAAAAAACTTTCGACAGGTAAAGGAAATCTTGTTTCCAGAGTAGAGAACCTGAAAAAACTGGGAGCAAAAGCTTCCAAGCAGATTCCTGAAAAATTTCAGGAAGATCTCAGCCTGGATGAAAAAAAGGAATAAAAATTGAAACCTATCCTTATTTTACTTCTGCTGGTAGTAGGCTTCAGTCTTCCAGCTCAGAATGCCAGAATCGACAGCTTAAAGGCTGAGGTTCAGAGTGCAACCGGGAATGATCGGATCCTGGCTCTGGCAGCTCTGGCGGAAGCCTATCGGGATATTGATATCAATAAAATGAAGCAGCTTAGTCTGGATGCCCTGGAGCTGGCTGAAAAAAATGATTTTACATTAGGTTTAGTGAATGTCTATACCAATCTGGGAATTGCAGACTATATGCAAAATGATCTTAACTCTGCTGAACAGAATTTCAGGAAAGCACTCTCTGCTGCCAATAGATTGAAAGATGAAAAATCAATTGCCAGGATCAATAATAATCTGGGCATGATCCGCTGGCGTTTCGGCGATTACCAGGCTGCTCTGAATTATTATGAGAAATCCATTCAAGCTAAAGAGAAACTGCATGATGAAAAGGGAGTGCTGAATACCCTCATCAATACAGGTCTTATTGCTATCGAGATGGGAAATTATCATAAAGCCAACGATATCCTGGATAGCAGTCTGGAAATGGCGCAGGATTTGAAAGATAATTATCATACAGCACAGATTTACAACTATAAAGCTCAGAGCTATTCCTTTCTTGGCGATTACGACAAAGCTTTAGAGTTTATAACCAAAGCACTTGAGATCTATCAGCAGGGAGAATATAGTTCAGAAACTGCTCAACTTCAGAATAATATTGCTGTTATATATTTTGAACTGGGTGATTATGAAAAGGCTATGGAATTCAGCTTTAAAGCTTTAGTTACATTTGAAAAAAGTGGTAATGAGCTGGAAATAGCCAGAATTTACAATAATCTTGGTAATGCCTATTATCAGTTAAAGGATTTAGACCAAGCCCTGGAGTATCACAATATTTCTCTGAATAAAAGGAGAACTCTAAATCTTGATTCAGAAATTGAGAATTCTCTGAACAACATAGGACAGGTTTACGAAGAAAAAGAAGATTATCCAACAGCTCTGAATTATTATCTGGAGAGTTTGGAGATCAATAAAAGACTTAATAATAAATGGAATATCGCTAATATTTCCAATAATCTAGGAAAATTGTATATCGCAATAAGGGTGTATGACTCTGCAGATTATTATCTGGAGATGGCAGCTAAGATCGCTGAAGAGATCAAAGCCAGAAAATTATTGATGGAGAATTATCTGCACAGATACAGGCTTCATAAAGCTAGGGGAGATGTTAACCTGGCTCTGGAATATTATCAGAATTACACTTCCTTAAAGGATAGTTTGTTCTCCCAGGAAAGTAATGAAAAAATCGCAGATATCAATGCCAGGTATGAATTGAACAAATATGAAAAAGAAAAGCTGCTTTTGAATAAGAATCTGGAACTCGCCAAAAGAAACAGGGAATTGTATATTTTCGCTCTGTTTTTTCTTGTTCTACTGCTGGTTTTCTTTCTATTATATAACTTGCAGAGAGCCAAAACAAATAAAAAACTCAGAAAAGTAAATGATAAGCTAAAAAAAGCAAAGCTCATTGCGGAAGAAAATTCCAGTCACCTTACCCTTATCAATAAAATGCTCAGGCACGATCTGGCCAATAATTTTGTGGCCATATTGAGCGGATTGAATATCTATCGTAATGAATCGCAGAAAGAAATTTTGGATAAGGTCTCATCAGTCTGCCATAACAGTATAAATCTTATCAGGAATCTAAAAGAGATCACACCTGGAGCAATCCCGGAAAGTAAATTATCTATAATTACTGCTGATTCCATTTTAGAACAGATGAAAACTCATTTTCCTGAAATTAATATCGATATAGAAATGGACTGCAATATCGTTGCCGATGACTCGATTTTGTCAGTTTTCCAGAATATCATCGAAAATGCCTACAAGCATGGACAGGCGGACCAGATAGACGTAACTATCAGGAATTTCAATTCTCTGTGTGAGATTAAGATCGCAAATAACGGTAAAAATATTCCTGCTGAAATTAAAGGACGGATCTTTGAGGAGAATTTTTCCTATGGGGAGACGGGTCAGACTGGAATGGGGTTGTATTTGGTGAGGCAGAATATTTTAAGGTATGGGGCTTCCATTCATATTGAAGATAGAATTCCGCAGGGCGTTATATTTGTTATGAACTTTAAAAGAAGACCCGATCGGATTAATGATTATTGATAGCGATTAAAATAGAACCTTTGACTTTAGAAGAAATTTTAAAAATACAATTAACCTTACACAAGGAGTTTGGCGTGCAGGATTTCTACAAATTCCTCTTTCAAGCTGCTCTGGGATGCGAACATGCTGTTTCCGATCCGCAATTCACTTTTGGCCATCTTCAGAAGGAAGTATTGGAATTACAGCCCGATTACAAAGAGCCATTAATTGAGCAGTTAGCCCCCGACGGCAGTTTGATCAGGGTTAACCTTAGACCTTATTCCGCTAAAGGTGGCAGTCTGGAAATATTGAATAAAAAGTTTTTCCTGACATCTTCCGAGTTTAAGGGAAGTCTCACCTCATTGGAGCTGTACTGGCAGAAATTCCGGCAGTTTGCAACAAAGCATATTGGATCCATTATTTCAGAAGATCTGGATGATTTCTGGGAAGAAATGAAACTGAAAGATTTCCCTGCCTTACATCATTCAAGCACTTACAAGGAATGCAATAAACCTGCTTACAGAGTAGTTTTATCTAAGTTAATCACAGAAGAATTGAACAGAATCGGCTAGATCTCCAGCCCTGCCAGTTTCCTAAGAACATAACTGGCAGCCCACATCCCGATAATCGCCGGCAAATAAACAACCGAACCCAGAGTTCCCCTTTTCCTGCCCCGGGCAGATACCCACTCATCTTCTGCTCCAGCTTCATGAGAGAATTGTGGAATTGGTTTTTCGTAGGAATAAATTACTGGAATTCCCTGGCTTATACCGCGCCTGTGCAGATACTTCCTTACCTTCTTGGCCAGGGGGCAGATCCGGCTTTTTGAAATATCCACCAGTTCAATCTTCGCTGGATCAAAACGGCTGGCAGCTCCCATAGCTGAAATGATCGGGATCTTCTTGTGGTAACAGGCTTCGATCAGACCGGTTTTGGGTCCCAGGCTGTCTATTGCATCAACTACGAAATCCAGATCCTGCAGCAGTTCTTCGCGGGATTCTTTGGCACAGAAATCGGAATGTAATTCTACTATAGCGGAAGGATTGATGTCCAGAATTCGATCGCGCATGGCTTCTGTTTTCAACTTGCCGACAGTGCTGTGTAAGGCTGGCAGTTGACGGTTCAAATTAGATAAACCAATGGTATCAAAATCTACCAGCAGGAAGGAGCCTATACCGCTTCGGGCCAGGGCTTCAGCAGCATATGAGCCTACTCCTCCCAGTCCCATAACGGCAACACGTGAGCGCTGAAAGACTGCTACAGCTTCTTGGCCGAAAAGTAATTCGGTACGGGAAAATTGTTTATTTATTTCCATTTTTGTTACGTGGGAAAATCCGGTGAAAACTTCTTTTCTGCATTTCTATAAGTTTGTTCTCGGAAATACCGCTGATGTTACTGATGTTCTGGGCAACAGTCTGAAGATTTTTCAGGTGGTTAATGCTCTCTTTGTCATTTTTAGCTTTTTGAAAAGGTGCATCAGTTTCAAAAAGGATATAACCGTGTTTGACCAGGAATTTTATGACCTGTGGTTTAGGTGGGCGGCAGCCCAGTGAGAAGCCAAGATCAAATTTGGAAAATTGTTCAGCTACATCAAGTGAATTGTTGAAACCGTGTAGATAACCTCTTATTCGAGGGAAATTTCTGTCCAGGATCTTGTACAGGTCGTAAAATTTATAAACTACATGGAAGATCACAGGTAAATCATAATTACGTGCTATATCCAGTTGTTTTAGCAGAATATCAAGTTGCCATTCATCATTGTAGTTACGTCCATCCAGACCTATTTCACCAATTGCTGCAATACTTTTCTGGTCACAAAGCTTGATCAGTCTGTCCAGATCTTTATCGGAACTCTTTTCATAATTGGGGTGTATCCCGGCGGACCAGAGGAAATAATTGTGATATTTATGGAATCTTGTTAGTTCTACCCATTCAAATTCTTCCCTTGTCAGGGCGGATGAGACAAATCCAGTTGAGCCGGCTTCAATTGCTTCCTCTACTTCAAGATCCAGTGCCGGTAATATTCTGTCATCACATAAATGACAGTGAGCATCGATTAATCCGGTCCAGGTTTCTTGCATAATTAGAACCTGAATTCTACACCAAGTGACATTGTTTCAATGGTTTCGTCCTTACCTTTGATCTTGCCGTTATTATCAAGATCAACATATCTTTCCCGGTAACTTCCTACCAGTTGTGTGGTTGGGCCCAGGCTGTAAGCTAATTTTCCATCTATATAAGCGGAATGAGCCTTAAATGCTTTCAGCTCATCAAAATCACTCTGACTATATTCCACCTGAGCAACAGAAAGATTGGGGATGATCCTTTGCTCCAGTCTTATCTTTCCCCAGATCGATTTATTTCGGATATCTCCTTTTCCGTACATATCTTCATAGGATACCGTTACGAAAAGAAAATTGAGAATATTGGTTGTAACACTGGCGTACCAGCCTGAAAGTTCTGGAGCAAAAGGAACCAGCATTTCTTTGGTAGTGATTATGTAGGTTGTGTCACTTTCAATTACTGCTGCGGCTCTTTCAGCTTCATAGAGATAATTGAAGAAAGCTGGAATAAATTCTTCCTGATAATGTCTGAATTCCAGGTTCATATCAAAAATCAGGAAGTGTGAATAAAATCCCGGGAATATAAAACCGTTATTATATTCAGTGATCTGAGCAAACTCACCATAATGGCTCAGGTAGAACAGTTTGCTTTCATAGAGAGGAAGTTCATAATCCAGGCCATAAACGGTGACAGGGTCTTTTCCAAGATCATCAAAGGAGGGATTTCTTAAACTGTTGAGGGTTTCGGAATTATAGAACCAGTCCAGAAACTCATCCTCAGAAGAATCAGGGTTGAATTCAAAATAGATGGACCTGTAATCATCAATATCATGGTCCACCTGATTATGCCATTTTTTGTTGTAGGGATAGTCATCGAAAATATTTGCATAGTCGTCATTATCGCTGTCCAGCAGACCCTTATACTGGTTCCTGTCGTGGGCAACAGTAGTACCGAAGATGATCTTGTTTAACAGAGGTAGTTCAGTTTCCAGCAGGGGCTGAAAAGTTAATCTCCCTGCCAGGAATCTCATTTCTGAAAATGTTGGATGAGAAGCCTTCCAGGGTCATGTTGGCTACAGGAAGCCTGCCGCCCAGCATTAAGCCGACCTGTTTAAGATCAGGAGAATAAAGCATATTGGTATAATCTTTCATTACCAGACCATGTCCAAGAGAGTAATCTGCAAATCCGCCGATCATGCCGTAATAGGGATCTCCACGATGGCCGTAGCGTAGATAGAGGATTTTTGCGAGGTAATCTTCAAAGTGATCCCAGTCTTCTTTTCTTATCTGGCCTTCACCGTCGATCAGCAGATCGATATCCAATCCAATTCCGAATTTGCCGATCACAAGTTCCGGCATTAAACGTACTCTGGTATAAACTTCTCCGTTCAGGGCCGTAGTTCCTGCTGAGCCACCCATATTGAATCCTTCTTCAGAAGGTTCCCGGTAGGAAGATCCTGAACTTTCTGGAGCAGGGGTTTTATGCTCCTCAGGTTTAACCGTACCCGACTCCGGAGGTTCTGTTTCATCCGGAATAATATCATCCTGCTCATACTGGATCGGTACGATCTCTTCGTTAATAAAATCAGTTATTTCGGGTGGAAGCTGCGAGATGTCGAATTCTTCTACCAGAATTGTTCCGGATCCGCTGGTTTGCGCATGCTGTCCCCCGCTGGCAGTTGCGATCAAGTCATCGATCTTATTACGGATAAAGACCTGTCCTTCCAGAGTATAGACATCAGTGCTTCCATTTTCGCCAAAGGTTACCAGGAAGTCGGTTCCTTTTACTGAAACAACAGTAGTGGAAGTTTCGATCTCAAAATCACCTTGATTTTTGGAAATCTTAGCCCAGATCTCGCCCAGATCGAGCTTGCATTTTTTATTTAGTTTCTCACCATCTTTGTTTGCTTCAATGTGCAGAGAACTGTTGGGGAAAAGTTTGATGATCGATTTGCTGTCGTTAAATAGAACTGCAGCAAATGAATTGCTTTCACTTTTCAGATAGTCACCGTTAAATAATATATCACCTTTTGCAATTGAATAAATTTCTTCATTTCTGGTTAAACTTACATCTCCTTTTACTTTTAAGGTGGTTGCAATATGGTCTATTGACAGAAGCGATGAAAAAAATATTAACAGGATCACTATTATGCCTGATGCCCCTGTTCTTTGCATTAAAACCTCCAAAGTGTGAATTAATTCAGTATATTTAACTTTTAAATCTAATGTCAAGCAGTATAATGTAGTGATATGCCGGAGTTTTGATAGTTTATTCGGTTCACCAGGGATAAGGTTTTTTATGGACAAAGGGAAAATGAGAAAATCTTTTGTTCCAGGGAGAAGAAATGGAATATAAATATCTGGCTGCCTGGGTACAACAGAATAAACAGGAAGATCTGATCTTTCAGGAAATTGTAAAATTTCAGGATCAATATGCGGTCAAATTCAAGAAGACCGGTCTTTTCCTGCAGGTGAATCTGGCCTCAGAAAATAGTTTCTGTTTCTTCAGCTCCCGAAAAAAACTTCCTTTTGATACAGATAATGGATTAAACATAATTAATCATACTTTATCAGGATCCCGTTTGAATGCTGTAGTGCTGGCAGAAAAGGACAGAGTGATACTTCTGGAGTTTACTTTGTTAGGGTTGGACAACCGGATCAAACACTACAGAATGATCCTGGAATTGATCCCCAGGTTTCAGAATATTCTGCTTACTGAAAAGCATGAAACTGAAGAATTGATCGTGATCGATGCTTTAAAAAAGTTTTCTTTTGCGGAAAATCCCGCCAGACAGATCCTGCCGAATCAGATCTATCAACTTCCTGCCGCAAATTACCAGAACAGCGATGAAAAAGTAATCTTTCCTCTGATATTTGACCGAAAAGGTAAAATAAGTTCTTCCGAAACCCGTATTACAGGCTACTATGATATCAATGAATTATTCGAAGATTTCTATTACGATCTGATCCTGGAGAACAGGATCATCAGAATGCAGGAAGCAGTGAAAAGAGAGCTGCAGAAAAAGATAAGTAAAAAGGAACTAAAACTGGAGAAACTGCGGGTAGAATTGAGTGCTACTGGTAAAGAGGAACTCTGGAAAAGGAGAGCTGATCTGCTTAAAGTTAATATGAACCTACTGAAGCCAGGCATCAGTTCAGTTACCGTTACAGATTATTTCAGTGAAAAACAGGAGCCTGTTGAAATACCGGTACGCAGCGATCTTTCCGCTCAGCAGAATGTGAATCAATTTTATAAAAAATATAAAAAAGCCAGGGACGGCAAAGCCAAGATCGGGGAACAGATCAGAAAAACCGAAGTAGAAATAGCAGATCTGAAAATGCAGCAGCAGATTATCGAAATTGATCTGTTTTCCATTGAGAAAAAAAAGGATGGTCATTTAGAGAAGAGTGCTTCAAAATTTCGGACTTTGAGCGTAAACAAAGATTGGGAGATCATGATCGGTCGTACCAGTCAGGAAAATGATCATTTAACCACACGAGTTGCCAAACCTTATGACTGGTGGTTTCATACCAGAGTTTTTAAAGGTACTCACGTGGTTTTAAGAAATTACAGCAGAAAGGAAGTGCTGCCGGAAAAATTGCTGATCATCTGCTGCCGGCTGGCGGCTTATTTCAGTAAAGCAAAAAAATCATCAAATGTTCCGGTTGATTATACTCGGATAAGATATGTGCGGAAACCCAGAAAAAGTCCTCCGGGTTATGTGATCTATAGCGATCAGAAAACGCTTTATGTTGATCCCATCAGTATAAGGGAGGCAAATTTGAAAATTAATAAATGGAAAAGGGATGAAAATGAAAACTAAGGGAATAGTATTGCTTAGCGGTGGAATGGACAGTTTAGTCTGTGCTGCAATTGCTGCCAGAGACTGTGATGAACTCTATTTTTTACACCTCAATTACGGGCAGAAAACGGAAGCTAGAGAGCTGAAATCATTTCATCAATTGACAGAATTTTACGAACCTCAAGACACCATGATCGTGGATGTGAGTTACCTGAAACAGATCGGTGGTTCAAGTCTTACGGATGATTCTATCGAGGTTAAGGATTATACCGGCGATAGTGCAGTTCCGGATTCCTATGTGCCTTTCAGGAATGCCAATCTGGTAACGGTTGCGGTGAGCTGGGCGGAAGTTATCGGCGCACAACGGATATATGTGGGCGCAGTGGAAGAAGATAGTTCAGGATATCCGGATTGTCGGGAAGCATTTTATAAAGCACTGGAAAGTGCTGTTGATCTGGGTACTAAAGATGATACTAAGATCAAGTTGTTTACTCCCATCATTCATAAGACGAAGCCGGAAATCATTAAGCTGGGCCTGGAACTGGAAGTTCCCTTTCAGTACAGCTGGAGCTGCTATAAAAACAATGAACTGGCCTGCGGAGTTTGTGACAGCTGCGTTCTGAGGATCAATTCCTTTAAAAAAGCGGGTGTAAAAGATCCGATTGATTACGCTATAGAAATAGACTGGAATAGGAGTTAACCAATGTATAAAATGTTATTTCTAATACTCTTAACCTTAATCTCAACCTTAACCTCAACTCTGTCTGCCGAGTTTTTGCCGGAAACAGAACTTATCGAGATCGAACTGACGGGTGATATTGCCGACCGCAATTCAGAACTTTCCGGTCTGACATGGTATAAAGATAACCTGATCCTGCTGCCGCAATATCCAAATTTTCCTGAATATAAAGGTGTAGGAAGAATATTTTATATTCCCAAAGCAAAATTACTGGAACGTATTGTTGGGGATGTAGCTTTACCCATTGAACCTTTTGAGATGAACATCGATATGGAAAGGTTTTATTCAGAAATACCAGGATTTGAAGGCTTTGAAGCTATTGCATTCCAGGAAGATAATGTATATCTGACAATTGAATCTGAAACTGACGGGATCAAAGGATTTCTTATCCGGGGGATTATAAATGAAGACATGAGCGAGATTATTCTGGATTCACTTTTTATCCGGGAGATCGCGCCTCAGGCAGATGTGCCGAACGCCTGTGAAGAATCACTTCTGATCCGGGATGATCTGGTGATCACTTTTTATGAAGGTAATGGTAAAAATATCAATCCTTCTCCCGTTGCCCATGTCTATGAAGTAAACCAAGATACAATGCTCACAGCGGAATTTCCTAATCTGGAATACCGGATTACCGATGCAACAGAGTTCGATGAAGAAGGCAGATTCTGGGTGATCAACTATTTCTGGCCGGGTGAAAAAGATGTTAATGATCCGGCAGAAGACTTTTTAGTAACGAAATATGGAACAGGTGAGACTCATTCCTTAACTGAAGGGGTTGAAAGGTTGATAGAGTTTAGATATTATCATGGAACTTTCTCTCTTACTGCGTCAGAACCATTGTTGTTGAAACTGGATACAGAAGGTAGAAATCTGGAAGGTATTGTGAGATTCGATGATCTGGGCTTCCTGCTGTGTACGGACAAATTTCCCCGCACGATCCTGGGATTTGTGCCCTATACAAAGATCAATTAACTGTGAATAAAAATTAAAATCATCGGAGCTGGTCTGGCTGGTTGCGAAGCAGCTTTGCAACTGGCAGGAAAGGGCTGGCAGGTCGATCTTTACGAGATGCGCCCGAACAAAATGACTCCAGCTCATGAAACCGCAGATCTGGCAGAACTGGTTTGCAGCAATTCACTGAAATCAAAACTGCTCTCCACGGCATCGGGTTTATTAAAAGATGAAATGAAACTGCTGGGCTGTAATTTACTGCCGCTGGCTGAAAAATATGCTGTCCCGGCCGGCAATGCTCTGGCTATTAACCGGCAGAAATTTTCTGCTGCTGTTACCGAACTTGTCAGCAGTCATCCTTCCATAAAACTGCACAGAGAAGAAATTACTGCTTTGGATGATGAGTTGACGATAATTGCAACAGGTCCTCTTACCTCGGAAAGTATGACAGCAAGTTTACTGGCAAAGATCGGTGCAGAACACCTCTATTTCTTTGATGCAATTGCTCCGATAGTAGAGGCTGAATCGCTCGACAGAGATATTATATTTCGCAAAACCAGGTACGACAAAGGTGAAGCTGATTATCTTAACTGCCCTTTCTCGAAGGAAGAATATTATAACTTTGTAGACAAATTGAATGAAGCCGACAAGCACGAGGCGAAAGAATTTGAATCAGATTATTTCCAGAATATCAACTTCAGTTTCTATGAGAATTGTACACCTATCGAGGAATTAGCTAGAAGAGGAAAAGAGACTCTGCGCTTTGGTGTAATGCGACCGGTAGGACTGGAAGACCCTCGTACGGGCAAAAGACCATATGCCGTTATTCAACTGAGGGCCGAGAATAAAGCGGAGACAACTTTTAACCTGGTGGGTTGCCAGACCATGCTGAAATATGGTGAACAGAAAAGGATCTTCCGCCTGATCCCTGGTATGGAAAAGGCAGAATTTCACCGCTTTGGTTCGATCCACAGAAATACTTATCTTAACAGTCCACATATTCTGAATGAAGATCTGTCGCTGAAGGCAGACAGGACAAAATTTATTGCCGGTCAACTGAGTGGGGTGGAGGGTTATGTGGAATCGATCCTCACGGGACTGTTGGTTGCCAGGAATGTTATAAAACGCCAGGAAAATCCAGATCATTCAAATATAGATCTGCCCGAAACAACTATTTCAGGTCAGTTATGGCGGCATCTGGTTACTGAAACAAAAGATTTTCAACCGATGAATGCAAATTTCGGACTGCTTCCTTCCCTGGATGAAAATATCAGAGATAAGAAGAAGAAGAAAACACTACTGGCGGAAAGAGCTTTATCAGATCTGAAGAAGAGTGTTATTTGAAAAGTGAAAAGTGAGGAACAGAGAATAACAACAAATGTGTTTCTATTTTATTAAATTCGAGGCTTTAGCATAATAGAAAATTACAAATAGACAATTATAAATTTGAAATAGTAAGATATTGTAATATAACATTTTACAATATTCATTGCTCATTGCTAATTCACTAAATTCAGGGTTCATTTTCAGGATAGGAAATTACAATGACAGTTACAAACTAAAATAGGTTTATTTTTTATTATACAACTTTTCATTTTCCATTTCCTGTTTTGAGTTTTCTATTTCGATTGAAAAATTCCTTAACTAGAATAGAAAATTACAATTACAGTTATAAATTTAAAAATGGTAAGATAAAGTAACATAACATTTTACAATATTCAATGCTCATCGCTAATTCACTAATTCAGGGTTCATTTTCAGGATAGGAAATTACAATGACAGTTACAAACTAAAATAGATTTATTTTTTTGTCATTCAACTTTTCATTTTCCATTTCCTGTTTTGAGTTTTCTATTTCGATTAAAAAATTCCATAACTAGAATAGAAAATTACAAATAGACAATTATAAATTCGAAATAGTAAGATAGATGCCATAACATTTTACAATATTCAATGCTCATTGCTAATTCACTAAATTCAAGGTTCATTTTTAGGATAGGAAATTACAATGACAGTTACAAACTAAAATAGGTTTATTTTTTATTATACAACTTTTCATTTTCCATTTCCTGTTTTGAGTTTTCTATTTCGATTGAAAAATTCCATAACTAGAATAGAAAATTACAAATAGACAATTATAAATTTGAAATAGTAAGATATTGTAATATAACATTTTACAATATTCAATGCTAATCGCTAATTCACTAAATTCAGGGTTCATTTTCAGGATAGGAAATTACAATGACAGTTACAAACTTAAAATAGATTTATTTTTTATTATACAACTTTTCATTTTCCATTTCCTGTTTTGAGTTTTCTATTTCGATTGAAAAATTCCATAACTAGAATAGAAAATTACAAATAGACAATTATAAATTTGAAATTGTAAGATATTGTAATATAACATTTTACAATATTCAATTATTTGATTGATAAGAACTACAAACCAAAGCGTAAGATCAAAATAGCTGCTAACAATCCATAATTCAGGATCAATACTCCCTTATTGGACCAGTGAATTCCATCTACCTGCAGATTCGAAAGAGGTGTAAGGAATTGAACAGGGAATGATTTTTTATTATGAGTCGGGATATCCAGAATAATATGCAGCGGAGCTCCCAGCAGAAACCAGGGTGGCGGTGAACCGGATTTTTGACTGTAAAGAAATGCAGCAGTTATCACAACTGCCCAGATGACTAGTGAATGGGTCCAGCGATAAAGATCTTTTACCCAGCGGTTTTCCTTTCTGGCGAACCATTTCATCATTTCTTCCCGGTTTCTGGAGTTTCCCATTTTTTCCTTGCGAAGAGCCATAACAAGCAGATTAGGACCAAAAACAGCCAGATCTGGAATTATCCCGAAGATCACTTTACCTGCAATTTGATCGCCAGGTAAAACAGCTATTGCCCAGAGTGAGTGTGCCAGTACATCCATTTTATACCTTATACCTTACCCTTTATCCCTTATCCTTGAACCTTTGATTATTACTTAGGACAGAATCTTTTTCAGCACCGGAGAAGCGACAAGCAAAGAAAGGATCAGATACCAGTACCAGTTCCAGCTCATCACGCAGCTCCTGAATTCAGGCCAGATCCTGAAAAGCAGCAGCGTGAATAAAAAAACACTTAGTTTCGTCAAAGCTAAATCAAGCCAATTCATCTTTTTTACTTTACTATCGATCCATTTTATAAAGCACACAACTCCTCCTGAGTTCAAATTTGTTTTTTTTCCGTATGAGATCTGATTGTTTTCTTAATTGCAATCACCAGAAAAAATAATCCTATAATCAGATACGCGATATATGCATATTTCGAGCCGTTAGAATGCAAATCGAAAGAGGTCACAAATGAAATAAACGCGTTTAACAAGAAAACCAGAATATCCAGATCGCTCTGAATTTTTTTCCAGAAAATAAAGAGAAGAAAATTGATAATGACATAGATCAATAGTAGGAGCTTTACATAAAGACAGCTTTCTTCCAGACTTAAAAACAGAATAATAGAAAATCCTACAATATTCAGCAAGATCATCTTCTTGTTAGTTTTTCTACTATTTCTTTTTTTGCGTTTATCTGCTATTAGACTTTTGATTTTTTTGATCACTGAAATTCTCCTCTACATAAAACAGAAGATTAATGTTAATAAGATAAGTATAAATCCCATTTTTTTGATAAATTTATTGAGTTCTGTATAATCTATATTTTTCCTTCTGTATAGATGATTGGCAAAAGTAACACTTATGGGTAAAAATATAAATGCCGTTCCTATCCCGGCTAAGACATCGCTAAGATAATGAGCTTGAAGAGCGATGCGCGAATAGCAGACCATTAGGGCAACGATTAGAAGGATGACTTTTAGTAATTTGTTTATTTTGGGCTTATTGGAAGCAAAAATTATATAGGGAAGTACCAGCGCAATACTCTTGGTGGAATGTCCTGAAGGGAGGGAAGGTGAATCGGAAATATGAGTTCTTATTATCTGTCCGGCAAGTGAAGCAGCCGGTCTTGCTCTGTTAATTAATTCTTTTAAAATATCACCACCAATACCTGCAAAAGCAAAAGAGAAGATAAAGAGCAAATATAGTTTATAGACATTTACTAAATCTGGATACCTTTTAGAAATAAGGAGATTAAAGATGTAAATTGATGTTATCAGAGGCAGACCGAAATTAGTAAAGAAGTTGAAGATGCTATGGGCAAAATTATTTTGATATATGGAATTGTGAAATATTATGAAACTTTGATCGAACAGCTGCTGCTTCCAGAGAATAATTGAAATAACCCAAAATATAACAGCCAGAGATATGCATAAAAGAGTCATTTTCTTTGAGATATCGATCTGAACTATTTTTTCATTTTTCATTTTACACTACTTTAAGAAATACTGTCTGTAAAAACTTGATTCATCTTTTAAGGGCATCATAAAAATCTTCTCTTTTCTCTTTTCCAGTTCATTCTGGAAATCATACAATGACAGATCATTATCAGGAAGCTCTTCGCTGGCTCTGCGATTATTGAAGAATAAATTATCGGAGATTTCAAAATTTTCCGGCACGGAATGCTGAGCCAGAGCACATTGATTTCCGTAATAATCGGATGAATCATAAGCAGTATCCTGAGCCGTTTTCACGATAATATTGTTCTTGAAGAATCCGGGATCTTCCAGAGTGGAAGACGTTATGGAAGCTCCCATAGCTCCTGTATTATAGATTATATTGTTTTCAATGAATCCCTTGGGGTCCCCTTTGCCGGCATCCCAGAGCGAGATGCCCCAGGTTCGGCAATCTTCAATGAAATTGTTTTTAACAGCAGCTTGAGCATCAACAAAAAGACCGATACCTTTCCAGTAGTTTTTTACCAGATTATCTGTAATTTCTGCTTTAGAATTCCAGGTTATGGCAATGGCGACACCACGACCGCCCCCGGCCTCACGACCGGCTTTTTCGACTCCATCAATAATGTTCTCTCTAATGATAGCTTCTGCATCCCTGTAAAGAGCGATACCATCCCAGGAATTATTCAGGATATGGTTGCTGTAGATCTCCATTTTAGAATTTTCACGACCGCAGATCCCCATTATTCCAACTATATTTCTATCGATCAGACCTGGATCACCGATATTGTCTTTAATGATGTTGTTCCTGATAATTGCATAACTGTTTTTTGCCACAATAGCAGCGTCCGTAGCGTTTGCGGAAGTGTCGCGGATTCCGCCTGTGATGGTCAGGTTCTCCAGCGTTACATTGCTGCAGTCCAGTAGAAAAATGCCGTATCCGGAATTGGTTACAATAACTGCAGAATTATCTTCCGGGCCAGTGATGACAATATTCTTTCCTGTAATGATGAGCCCGGCAGTAGCAGGTATCTGTTGATCCGGATCTTCGCAGTTACCGCAGGAAGAATCAATGATCTCGATTGGTTCTAATTCATATATTCCCGAGGCAAGTTTTACTTCCTTATTAACCACAGGTTCGGAAAAATACTCTATTAATTGTTCTGAATCAGTAATCTCGGTCTCTTTCCTGCTGAGGTAGATCACCAGAAATGCCAGCAGTATGATCAATATGATGGGATTGAATTTATATTTTTTCATAAAAATCTGTCCTTCTATCCAGGAATAGATCATTTTGATCTGTCACATTTTTATCCAGAGCAGCATCCGGATCAAGCTCGATAATAGATAGCGTTTCTTCCTGCTTGTCCAGACGCTTAAGGATATTACCATTTGTGTCCAGGATCTGGCTCATGCCGGTAAAATGTAGTTGTTTGTCTCCATTCTTTTCTATGCCTGTTCTGTTACTGGTAGCAGAGAATACTCTGTTCTCCAGGGAACGGGTGATCATGGCCTGCTGACACCAGGGCAGGACCAGGTTAGCTGAATGTGCAATGATATGAGCACCTTTCAGGGCCAGGGTTCTGGCAGATTCAGGAAAGATCCAGTCAAAACAGATCATCATTCCTACTTTTACTCCTTTTTTTGCACTGAATACATTAAAACCGGTATTACCCGGGGTAAACCAGAGTTTTTCTTCGTAAAAAAGATGTGTCTTTCGGTAAAGCTGGATCGTGCCATCTGGGTTTATCAAAATGGAAGAATTATAAAATCTGTCTTCATCTTTTTCGGCTATACCGACCACATAACTGGTATTGTTTTGTTCAGAAAGTTTTAAGAAAAGCTCAGCAGTATCCCCTGTATAAGCATTCTCTGAAGCCTGTTGAACTTCTTCAAGTGAATTGAAGAGATAACCGGATGCTGCAAGTTCCGGTAATATTATCAGATCAGCTTCCTGCCCGGTGAGGAGTGCTTCCATTCGTTTAAGATTCCTTTCCTTATCAAGAAATATAGGTCTGAACTGACAGATCCCGACTTTGTAATTCATAATTTCTCCTACTTTAGCGAAAAGACCGAAACTGAAGATTGATGTCAATTATTGTTTTATCTTAGTAAGTATCAAATATCGTTGGATTTTTATGGAATTTTTTTAACTTCTCAATCTTTCCTCTCGCTCCTATTTCTCGTTACGAAGTTTCCACTTCGTAACGTTCAGAGGGTCCCCAAGAGAATCAGCTAAGGCAGATAAAACTTGGGAACCAGACTAACCTTATCTCAATCTTTCTTTTTAAATAGGAAATCGCACGAGGAGACTTTTCCTTAAAAGTCTTAATTTTTTTAATTCATCCTCGTATTCACACTCGCCTTTTTTTGGCCCATTTGGGGCAAGAGAATCAGCTAGCAGATAAAACTGCGAACCAGACTAACCTTATCTCAAGTCTTTTTAAATAGGAAAATCACGAGGAGGCTTTTTCGTTTAGGTTTGTTTTATCCTCGATTCACACGCGTTTTGCCCATTTGGGGAGCCACTGCGAATCAAGTCTAAACCTATTTCTCGTTACGAAGTCCTGCCATTGTGAATACCATGGTTCCACTTCGTGACGCTGTGCATTCCGAACTGGAACCCAGTTATACAACCCCAGTTAGTCAACCCCAGTTAGTCAACGGGGCAGGCGGGGCAGGCGGGTCAAGAAGTTCGGAATGAGAATATAATCTCAACTACAATATGACATCGAAAATTATTTCATAATATCCTGCAGTTTCCGTAAATTCAATTTGTTGCAGCAAATTGGATAGTTGACCTTGCCGTAAAATTTTCTGGACAGCAGAAAACTTGAATTCAAGCTTTGCCTATGGAAAGCAAGAAATCAACGGTAAAATTTTCCCGGATCTATAAGAAATGGTATGCGCTGGCAGCCGTCTCACTGCTTCTTACTTTGCTGCTTTTTATTATCAGTCAGACCGGGTTCATGCAGGAGATCGAATACAAGCTTACCGATCAGCGTTTCAGACTGGAATCCATTCCGGAAAGGGCAGACAGCAATGTGGTAATAATCTCGATCGATGACAGCAGCCTGGAATTTTTCAGCAATAACGGCATTTCCTGGCCCTGGCCACGCAGTTATTACGGGTATGTTGTAGATTATTTTACAGCTGCTGGCGCCAGAGCTGTCATGTTCGATATGCAGTTCTACGAACCGGATATTGACCGCGAGGAAACTTACGCGGAAGAGACGGATGGAGCCTTTGCGGAAGCTATTAAGAACAGCGGAAATGTGATCCTGGGCGCACAGTTGTCAGCAGATAGCATAAACACAGAAGTTGACTTGAGACGTTTCTCTGCGCCGGTTAAAGATCGCTCTAAAAACAGAGCAATGGCCTATAAGGGTTTAATCGCACCCCTGGATATTTTCCTGCAGGAGGTCAGGTCGGTAGGAATTATTAATGTTGAACCGGACAGGGATGGAGTGATCAGGAGGATCCCGCTCCTTCATCCGATGGGGGAGTATAATCTTCCGCAAATGGCCTTCAGCGGCTGGTATAATACCGTTGCATTTCCTGCGGAAATTTCCTTTAAAAATAATAAGGCCGCAGTAAATGGCATAAATATTCCCCTTGGTGAAAAGGGAAATTTTCTGATCAACTGGTATGGTACTTACAATGGTGAAAGTCCCTTCACTTATTATCCTTTTAAAGCTGTCGTAAGCTCTGCCTCCAGTTATTTTTATGGCAGTGAACCGATGCTGCCACCCGCCAGATTTAAAGATAAATATATTATCATCGGTGCCACTGCTGCCGGATTGCTGGATCTAAAGACCAACCCCTACACAAAAATTCTACCGGGTATGGAGATCTGGGCCACATCTTTAAGTAATTTCATAAATCAGGATTTTATTCATCCGGTGCCGGAATGGATCAATTTCCTTTCAACCCTCATCATGATATTCCTGGTTTTTTATCTGATAACGCATTTTAACGCTCGTGTTAGTAATCTTTCGCTGCTTCTGTTGCTGATAGCACTTTTTGCAGGTGATTTTCTTTTATGGAAGTACTTCCGCGCCCCGATTAATCTTACTCTCAATTTCATGGGTTTCGTGATCGCTTACCTGCTTATGATCACTGTCAGTTTTCTGCTGGAAGGTAAATCTAAACGTGAGATCCGTAAGATATTCACCCGTTATCTGCATCCCGACGTAATTAAAAATCTGGAGGAAAATCCGGATCAGGTGCATCTGGGCGGGGAAGAGATAAATGCAACAGTTCTTTACACGGATATCTATAATTTCACCACACTTTCCGAAACGAAAACTCCCAAAGAACTGGTTGAGGATCTCAATTCTTATTTCAGTAAACTGACCGGGATCGTGCTGGATCACAGTGGATTACTGGATAAATACACCGGTGACGGGATCATGGCTTTGTTCGGTGCTCCAATTTCCAGAAAAGACCATGCTTTACTGGCCTGTGAAGCCGCTTTCGAGCATAAAAAGATTAGAATGGAACTACTGGGAAAAAGCCAGTTATCAGCAGCAGATCAATTGCATATCAAAACCAGAACAGGCATTAATTCCGGTTTACTGGTGGCTGGAAATATCGGCAGCGATAAACGCGTTGATTATACAGCTATAGGTGATACTGTAAATTTGGCCTCCAGGTTGGAAGGAGTGAACAAAGTTTACCAGACAAACATAATAATAAGTGAACATACATACAAAGATGTGAAAGATATATTTCTTTGCCGTGAACTGGATTCTTTAAGAGTTAAGGGGAAAAATGAACCTACCCGTATTTATGAGCTTATTGATAAGCATGAAAATATCGAGAAACCGGAATGGATAGAAATGTATGAAGCAGCCTTAGAACTATACAGGAAGGGTAACTGGAATGAAGCGGCAGAACAGTTTGAAAAACTTAGTGCAGAACCTGGCAAGGATACTGCTTCAAAAGTAATGCTTGACCGCTGTATATATCTTATAAAGAATCCACCGGAAACATGGGATGGAATTCTTACTCTGGAGGTAAAATAATGAAAAAATTAATTCTGATATTGATAATTTTTATTTTTCTGAACATTTGGGCTGAAGAAGGTGTGGTAAAGAGAGATAGAGCCACTGTAAGAACAGGTCCAGGTTCGATCTTCGAGATAATCTATGAAATGGCTGAAGGTGATTCTTTCTGGATTAATAATGAACAGAAAGGCTGGCTCTATATCAACTATATGGATGCTGACGGTTATGCTTCCAGTAAGATCATGAAAGAGAAAACTGGTTCAGATGATATCTTTTCCAAAATGGGAGTTCAACCTACAGACCTGGTCGTTTCGAAGCACGGGATGTCAGCCGGGGTTAAGGGATTTGCTGAAAAATATACAGATCAATTCCGGGGTTCAGAGAACTTCCTGGAAATTTATTACAATACTCGATTGAATGCAGATAAATTCAAATATTTCCGTCAGGTTACCTATCACGATTACGATCTGAATAAGGTAAAAGATTATCCCATTCCGGAATATGAAGGTAAGGAATATTATTCCATTAATGAAGAGGGGCTGGGACTTGGCATAGCATCCCGGATTGCTGAGATCGGCATTTTGGAGAATAATGAATTGAGTGAATATATCAACTTCCTGGGATATCTGCTGGTGGAAGCATCTGATGCCTATGATGTCGGATTTAAATTTTTCATTCTTAATACTGATCTGGTGAATGCTTATGCATGTCCCGGAGGGATCGTATTTATAACCAGAGGTATGCTGGAAACAATAATGGATGAAGCGGAACTGGCCTGCGTATTGGCACATGAGATTGCTCATATAGCCAGGCATCATGGCATTCAGGAGATCGTAGAAAGGGAACACCATATCGCATCTGAAGATGCTTTTAGCGAAATGGACGCTGAACTGGAGGAACTGGGTGAAGGCTATAATGATGAGATTACCGATATTGAAACTGAACTTGAAAATATCGCCCTGGAATCGTACGAAACCATTTTCAACGGAAGACTGGCACAGTATGAAGAAGAAGCAGATTTTATGGCTATGGTCTATGCCCTAAGAGCAGGTTATGATTATTCCAGACTTCCTGACTTGCTGCAGAGGCTGTATGAACTTCAAACCGAATCCACTAATGAACATTATTCCAGTACACAGATCGCAGACAGAATTACTGCTTTGGAAATTAATATAAAGAAGCTCAAGATCTCTCATAAAATAGATTTGATGGATAAAAAATACCGTTGGGAGAATATGCAGGAAAAGCTTAAATAGTTTATTGCTGTTGATTTTTGTGCCTTCCATTTGATTGACCCCAGATGGAAGGTTTTTTTTGCCTGAAATCAGGGCACAATTTAGCGTAATGCACAATTATTGTGCATCTCACATAAATCCTCCAAAAGCACATAAAGTATTAACATATAATTAATTAAGTGCATTGGCACGGTCTATGCTTAAATTCTTAGTAAATCTGGTAAAGGAGTGGAAAATGAAAACAAGAATTTTAGTACTGATCGTAATGATCTCACTGACTGGGATAGCAGCTGCCAGGAATTCGGGGAATGTTCAAAGAAATAATAACAGAGCAACATGCCATTTGAACAATGATACATGTGCAGGCTCAGAACTTCAATTAAAAAAAGTAGTAAGAAACAAGAGAAATTTAAACAATAGATGGCAGAAATCAGCAGCTGAAAAAAATAAAAAATCAACTGTATGCCAATCTTCAGAAGTAAATAAAACCCAGTTAAGGAGGGGAAAATGAGAACATTATTAGTTTTGATCGCAATTGTGCTGGTTTCCAGTACTCTTATCGCAGGAACCGTACAGGGATTCGTAACAGATGCTGTAACAGGTGAACCAGTTGTTGATGCTAAAGTTCATTACACGACCAATGATGGACAGCATATCTGCTTTGATGCTTATACCGATGAAAATGGTTTTTATTCCATGGACATTTTAAATGAAACATATAACGCCAGAGCACTAAAAAGCAGAGAATACAGAGTTTTCTTGATTGAAGGCGTGGTAGTTGAAGATGGGATTACAACAGTTGATTTTATACTTGAACCAACAACCGGTACTCCTAATCGTATCAAACAACAATTAAAAATACAGACTCAAAACTAAAAAGGAGAAAAAATGAGATTATTAGTACTTGCAGTAATGATGTTAGCAGCTATGACGACAGGATTGATGGCGTTAACAGTAGAAGGAACAGTATTTGATGCTGAAACTGGAGAAGGGATTGAAGGCGCAACAGTGAGATTTGTTTATGTAAATACAGAAGTGCCTGACGTTCGCGGTAATGGAAATGGTAATGGACACGGCAACGGTAATGGAACAGGTAATTCAGGTGGTGGTAATGCTTACAATGTTTTCACAACCGTAACAGATGCAAATGGAAATTATATTCTGGAAGAACTTCCAGAAGGATTATTTAACGTAATAGCTAGAAAAAATGCAGCTTATCCAGCAGTAAGAGTTGAAGGTGTTGAATTTAGCGGCGACACAGTAGTATATGACATAGAATTGATCCCGGGTACTTGTGAAGCACCCTTAAGATCAAGCAGCTCTTTCCTTAGATTTGGAAATTAATTGATCAATTGGGGGAAGTTATGTGCTTCCCCCAATCACTGTTTATTAAAAAGCTTGCTATCTAATGAAATGTGTGGATTTTGTGTAAGAGAGGAATGAAATGATTTATTTTTTGGAAAAGGGGATATGATGAGACTCACAATTATAGTTATTATATTATTATTGTCCTTTCTAATGCTATCCAGTGAAGAGGCAGATACCCTGAAGAACAATGTTCCTGAAACTTCAAATTCTGTTAATCTGGAAGCAGAAGATAGTGCATCTGAAGATGTTTTTGTTGATGAAAATGGCGATGGGATTGCAGATAACAGAACTTTTCGGGAAAGAATGAGGAACTGGAGACAGACTAGAACTATGTCCGAAAGGATTTTAGTACCTGGAACTGGTAATTCTGAAAATCCAGGAAAATTTGGCAACAAGTCAAAAAAAGGCGGACAAGAAGGCAATGGTGGTAGCACCCATGGAAATGGTAACGGTAACGGGAACGGTTAATAAAGTTGCGTTGCGCCCTAATTCTGCTACTATTAATCTCACTATCAGCTTATTTGTTCTCGCAGGAAAACCTGTTCTTCTCTGAAATTGAATCCAATTTTACATCGTTAAATGAAAGGTTTGAACAATCTGAGACTTTCTTCGCATTAAGATCTGATCTGTTCTTTGATAGGCCGGATCTTACCATTATTTTAAGCAATCAATTAGATCAATATCTGGATTATTATAACACTTCCAATTACAGCACAGCTATTTCTCTGGAAAAAAGGGTGAATAATTATTCCAACAACTGCTCTTTCCATTACCAGGAATTCAATGTGGAAAAGTATAAAACGATCGATTTAAATAATAATTTTCTCTGGAATGAGGAAGACAATTCAGGTATAAATGAAACCGGTTTCAGCATCAACTGGCTTAAATGTGTTGATCAGATGGATTACAATGAGTTATCGGCTACAATCTATTTTCTGCGGAAAAAATATTACAACAGTTTTACGATTCATCATAAATTCAGCATAAGTACCTGGCGGATAAATTACTTGAATGAAGCATCGAAATTGTTGCCCCAGATCGCTTTCCAGATCAATCTGGCAAAACCTTTAACCGAAAATGCAGGGTTATCGGTTTATTTAGATCTTAACTACAATTTTATGAATGAAGATAACATATTTATACCTAATGAGGACTTCTATAATGCGGTAAGTTACAATTCTCAAAAATTTGGTTTCTTATTAACATACATGAGATCCATCTGCCTTTTTAAGCCCCGATTTTCTCTTGCCAGCAGACAATACATGCTGGTAGCTGTAGAGGAAGAATTCACTGAAACAGAAATTAATTCCGGACTCTATTCTGATTTCATTACTCCCTGGAATCTACTCTTTTATGGTGATCTGGATTTTAGTGCTATCAACGATGATATTGGCTGGAATAATATCTATATTTTTTCCGCTGGAGTAAAATATCAATTTGATATTTATGTGAGATAGGAATGAAAAAAGATAAGAATTTTCTGATTTTTTTACTTCTGTTAGCATTACTGATAATTCTGGTCTGGATCGGTATCTATTATGTTCAGTACAGGAACGGTTTATCCCAGCTCGAAGAGGAAAGATATCATAATATGCTGTATCTGAATCTGCTCGAACAGGCTATAATCAATAATATTTTTTCAACAGAGAAAATTGAAGACCTGTTCTATGAGAAACTATCTGAAACCGTAGAGATTATCTCTGAACTGGATAATATTTCTAATGAAGATCTGAACAAATATTTAAACATTCTGCAGCTTGACGAGATCAGTATTGTCGACACGGAAAATAAAATAGTTAATTCCAGCTACAGGCGAGATGAATATGAATATCAGCTGGAGCTTTTAGAGTTGCAGGAGGGTGAAAGTGTAATCCTTTCTCTGCCTGCTGTTTCAGATCCCCGGGTAAATGTAAAAATGTACGTTTCCAGGAAGAAAGATCTGTATTTTCTCTGTTCTGTTGCAGAATCCCGGATCAGACAATTTGTGAAGGATATCTCTCTGAATGCCTTAATCGATTTTGCCACAAAAACTTATCAGGAAAGCAGCACGGGGTCAGCGGGAGACATACATATCAAATATATTGTGATCCAGGATACTCTAGGTATTCTGGCAGCCACGGATAATGTGCAGACGATTTCCCGGATAGAAAATGATGAACTGCTGCAAGAGGTTATAAAATCTCAACAAATTAAATCGCGCTTCATAACATTTGCAGGACAGGAGATCAACGAGACCATCCTTCCCTTCCAGCTGGATAATTATGATTTTGGTGTGATCAGAATGGGTACGCATTTAGCCCGGATTCAAAAAGCTGCAACACGGCGAAAAATTGTGATAATCATGTTTTCTTTCATTCTTGCGGTTTTCCTGTTTCTGGAATATCTTGTGTATAGGTATTTCAGAAAATATAAGGCATCAATGCGGAATTTGAATCTGGCTGAACGTTTCAAGGAAATAGCCGCTTTGGGTGGAGAAGTGGCCCACGAGATCAAGAATCCTCTAAACGCCCTAAATATGATCCTGCAGCGCCTCAGGTCTGAATTCCATGTAACTGAAGATGAAGATGATTTCAACAATATGCTGGCTATTTCCAGTAAAGAATTAAAAAGGCTGAATAGCATTATCGAGAAATTTCTTAATTATTCAAGATTAGAGGACCTGCAGTTAGAGGAAATCAGAATTCTCGATCTTATCACCTCAGTAGCCGGTCTGTTCAAGGAAGCTGCTTTTGCCAGAGGAATAAAGATCTCTGTTTTTTGTTCCCCGGGTTTATATTTTAAACTGGATCAGGACAGGATCAAACAGGTGTTGATCAACCTTGTAAAGAATTCCCTGGAAGCAATAAGCAAAGAGGACCAGCAGGGTGAAATTGAATTAATTGTTCTAAGTGAAAAAAAGAGACTTGTTATACGAGTTAAGGACAACGGGGCTGGAATTAATAGGGAACAAATTGACAGAGTGTGGGATCTCTATTATACTACTAAGAAAGATGGTTCCGGAATAGGTTTAAGTTTCAGCCGAAAAATTGTTGAAGCACATAACGGATTTATGAAAATATCAAGCGGTGAGGAGGGTACAGAAGTTATGCTGAACCTGCCTCAACCGGATAAAGAGTAAAGAATGAAAATTCTGTTAATTGAAGACAGTGATTCCCAAAGAGAGCTTTTGAAGGATTTCCTGATTAAAAATGGCTATGATGTATTAACTGCTGCCAATGGTGAGGAAGGAATTGCCAGATACAAATCAGACGATATCGATCTGGTAATCTCCGATTTCAGGATGCCGGTTAAAAACGGGCTTGATGTGCTGCGGGAGATCAAAGCAATAAATCCTTATGCTACTGTGATAATTGTAACAGCTTACAGTGATGTTCAGAATGCAGTCCAGATCATTAAGGAAGGGGCTTTGGATTACCTGCTGAAACCTATTGATCTGAACGAATTACTCACAAAGATATATAAGGCTGCAAAACAGATAGAAATAGCCAGAGATAATGAGGAGATCTTTTATAAAACAGATTCCTCCGAAATTATCAGTTCTTTCATAGGGAAAAGTTCCGGAATCAGAGATATTATCAGCATAATAAGAAGGGTTGCAATAAATCCGGTAACAGTTCTTATAAACGGAGAAAGCGGTACCGGTAAAGAAATGGTGGCCGATCTGATCCACGAGTTGAGTCAACGCCGTAATAAGCCACTTATAAAAGTTAACTGTGCAGCACTTTCCAGTAGTTTGCTGGAAAGCGAATTATTCGGGCATGTTAAAGGTGCATTTACAGGAGCGATCAAGGATAGAAAGGGTAGATTTGAAGAAGCTGATGGCGGAACGATCTTCCTGGATGAGATAGGAGAAATTTCACAGGAGATCCAGGTTAAATTACTGCGGGTGTTACAGAGTATGACTTTTGAACCGGTTGGCAGCTCTAAAACCGTTAAAGTTGATGTGAGGATCCTGTCGGCTACCAATAAAAAGCTTCCTGATGAGATAGTAAAAGGCAATTTCAGGGAAGATCTCTATTATCGATTGAATGTGGTACCGGTCTCTATGCCGTCCTTAAGGGAAAGGAAAGAAGATATTCCACTGCTGATAGAATATATCCTTAAGGAACTTGATGTTTCGGATCGGATCTCGTTCTCACCTCCCGCCTTACGCCGTATGATCAGCTATAATTGGGAAGGCAATATCCGGCAGCTGAAAAATTTTGTTACCAGAATTGTAACCTTAACACGCAACAGTGTTATAACAATTGAAGATCTGCCGGAAGAGATTACAGGACCTGCAAACCTGAACAGGGAAGAAATTCCCTTTAAACTGGAAACGGTTGAAGCAGAACATATCAGGAAGATCTTGAAGATCTGCGGTGGTAACAGGAAAAAAGCTGCTGAAATGCTTGGTATACATAGAAATACACTTACCAAAAAAATTAAAGATTACAATTTATAAAATTTATACTCTGTAAATAAGTTGAGATATCTCAAAAAATATTATTTTACAATATCAATTATTTATTTGACGGATCACCTTCTGGTTCATTTTTTGCATACTATTCAACGAGGTTTATATGAAAAAAAGTTTGATATTATTTTCACTGTCTATAGTGACGCTTATTATCATCGTCAGTTGTTCCGACGATGTGAATAAAATGCTGTTGTCAGATTCCCAGACCAGGATTGAATATTCTAACTGTACAGGCTGTTATGAATGCCTGGAGGAATTTAACTGTCCCGAGAATGCGATCATCAAAGATCCTGCCACGAATGAACTTACGGTTTATATTGACGCCGAAAAATGTGTTAACTGTCTGAAATGTATAAATGCCTTCAGCTGTCCCGATAATGCTATTACTACTTCACCAGATCAGATCGCACCGGGTGAGATCAGCGGTTTTGAAGCTGTTTCTGACAGTGCTGGTTCACTGGATATTTCCTTTACAGCACCCGGAGATGACAACAATATTGGCCTGGTTTACAGATATCAGCTGAGGCTTCTGGATCAGCAGGAGCAGCCTGTCTCTTTTGAATTCCAGTTTCCTCTTCTGCTACAGGAAGCGGGAAGCACCGAGAATTGGCAGATCAACAATCTTCCTCCCAATGAGTTATTAACAATTCACCTGCAGGCTTTAGATGAAGCGGGACACGCTTCAATTCCTGCCACAAAAAATGTTCTGATCGCGTCTGAATATGTTGATGTATTTCCACCAGCACCTATTGAAGATCTTACTGCTGAATCTCAGGAAGAGATGATTATCTTAACCTGGACTGCGGTTGGGGATGACGGTTTGACGGGTAATTCGCACGGCTACGATATCCGCTACAGCGAATCAGAGATCAATGATGATAACTGGGATTCTGCAGCGGTTATAGAACAGGATTTGATCCCTGCCAACCAGGGAGAGACAGAAACTATCTCAATAATTTCCATACCCTGGCAGACAGATTATTATTTTGCTGTGAAAGCCTTTGATACTGAAGACAATTATTCGTCTGCCTCCAATAATGCAGAAGCCAGAATCATCGGAGATGTTGTGGCACCGGCTGCAATATCAGATCTCGCCATTGCAGATATAGCTCCGCAGAGTATCCTGATCAGCTGGTCGGCAGTGGGAGATGATGACCTGGAAGGAGTAGCAGATTCTTATATTATTAAAGTTGCGGAAACTGAAATAAACGAGCAGAACTGGAATTCAATACCAGAGTTTACAAACAATATGGTCCCGCAGCCTTCTGGCGGTACGGAATCGATAAATGTAACAGGACTGGTTTCGCTAACTACTTATTACTTTGCTGTAAAAGCAGTTGATGAAGCGGAGAATATTTCTGCCATTTCGAATATCGTTAGCGATATAACAATTGATGTTCCAGATACAACTCCACCGGCTGCAATTACAGATCTTAGCCGGAAGCCAATTATACACAGATTTTTCTCTATTGGACTGCCACCGGTGACGATGGTAACGAGGGAACGGCATATCAGTATATCATCAGAATAAGTGAATCAGAGATCACTGCAGCTAATTTCGATGCTGCCGATCTGCTGCCAAATCCACCTAATCCTTTACCGGCGGGATCAGCACAGGCTTATGTTGTAAACGATCTGGAACCAGGGACGGATTATTATTTTGCTTTGAAAGTTATGGATGCTGAAGAGAATATTTCTGATCTGTCCAACGTCGAGGTAATGGCACTGGTAAATGATACAATAGCTCCTTCAGATATAACAGATCTGGAAGCGGAAGGTCTGGACACCACTGTAATGCTCAGCTGGACTGCACCTGGTGATGATGGCGATACTGGAACGGCTTCCTATTATGATATTAGAATGTACACTGAAGAGATAAACAATGGAAACTGGGATGTGGCTGATATTCTGCCGGATCCTCCTGTTCCGCAGTCTTCCGGAAACCAGCAGAATTATCAAGTGGATGATCTCTCCTATTACGAGGATTATTATTTTGCTTTGAAAGCTTATGATGAAGCTGACAATGGCACAGCTATCTCCAATGTGGCTCATGCTCTGCTGGAAGAGGATACAACTGCACCTGCCGCTGTTACGGATCTGGAAGTTTACTCCGGTTACGCATCAAGTGACGGTACGATAAGGATAGAATGGACGGCTTCAGGAGATGACGGATCTAGTGGAACTGCCAGTTACTACGAAGTAAGAACTGCTGGTAGTGTGATCACAGAAGCTAACTGGGATTCTTCAGAACTGGCTGTGGTTATTACTGATCCTGAACCGGGTGGAGAAGATGAAATGGTTAATGTTACCGGACTTGAAAACGGAGAAGTGATCTATTTTGCGATTAAGGTTTTTGATGATGCTGGTAACAGCAGCGAAGTTTCCAATTCCCCCTGGGGAAAAATAGTCTATACGATTAGTACGGGCCCCTGTAACGGTTGTGGAAACTGCGTTTACTGGTGTCCGGAAGATGCGATCACTGATCATGGTTCCTGGGCTTCGATCGATTATCACGCCTGTTCAGGGTGTGGTACCTGCGATAATTATTGTCCCAGAAATGCTATCTCAAGAATGGTGATAAACAGCTGGTAATTTAGGAATTTTATGAAAAGAAAAACTTTGATATTTCTATTGATTATGATTGTTTTCGCTGCCCTCTGGGCGATCACTAAAGGGCCATATTACGTTGAAGCAAGGAAATGCGTAGGATGCGGTGACTGTGAGAATATCTGCCCGGTGCAAGCTATTTCTATTATTGACGGGAAGTCGGTGATCGATCCGGAACTCTGCATAGAATGTGATCTCTGTGTGAAAGTGTGCACCTATGATGCGATAAGGAAGTCGCCGTGAAACGAATTGCTGCCTATCTGATAATCCTGTTATTGATCCTGATCGTATGGGCTTGTGATAAGGTTTCCAACCCTCAGTATCATGTTGATTCCACATCTTGTAATGCCTGCGGAGAGTGTATCCAGGTTTGCCCGGTTGATGCAATTGAGTTCGGCAGTGATGGTAAAGCTGTGATCGACCAGACGAAGTGTAATCAATGCGGTTCCTGCTTAACAGCCTGTCCGAAGGATGCGATCTACTAATGAAAAAACAACTTATATTTTTCCTGATTATAGCCATAGCTGGATTGACCGCGTTAACAAACTGGAGTGAGCTGAGTTATCGCGCCTATATTTCGGAAGCTGAAGGTGATGTTGATATAATAACCGGAGCTACTCAAAATGCTGAAGAAAAGGTAGGAAATGAACTGAAATCCGGTATAAATTGGAGACATGAATTATCTCATCGCTTTAAGAACGGTCTTGATCTGACTCTGGAAAACAACCTCTTCTGGTCCCAGAAAAGTCAGGAGTACAGAAATTCCTATTTATATAATTTTGGTAAACTGGATGTGAAATATTTCAGCGGTGATCACTATTTCAAGCTGCAGTACAGCAATAGATTCTACGATCACAATGAAACACGGCTGCTTAATATCGGGGGTGTAGATTATCGCACCCAGCAGCAGATGGTACACAACGCTTCCCTGCAGTATAAAGGAAGTTGGAAGGAGCTTGCGGCTGAGTTTTACACCGGGTTTAGAAGCGTGGATTACCAGTATTACATTGAAGACCTGCTGCAGGATTCCTCGAAAGATGATGATGAAGATGATGACGATGAAGAGGATGATGCGGAAAGAAAACAATCCTGGGAAAATGACCTCTACAGCAATGCTGAGATCAGTTATCGGATCCAGTCTGACTGGAAGCTGCACACAGGAATATATTATAAAAATGATCTGAATGCAGAAAACTGGTTCAATGAAACTCGTACTTCCCTGGGAATTGAATATTTCAGGCGATTTGATTTCTTTAACATTTTAAAAGCAGATTTTACTTATTTCAGAGAAGATTCGGAACGGCTGGATTCCGAACAGGCAGATAATTTTTCTACTTCCATTAGATACTCCAAGCGCATCGGCACTGATCTGGCAGGATTCATTTCTCTGCAGAATCTTTCCTGCTACGACAGTAACCTGAATAAACTTCTGCGGATATCAAGCCTGGTAAGAATAAGTGCTAAATACACATTTGGAGCTAATGACCTGAAAGATTCATTTCTGCAGCTGGGAATTAAATACAATCCCGAGAATAATGGTTCTCTTATATCTTCCAGCTGGAATCAGAAAATTTCCGGTAATCTCTACTCGGTGCTTGCTGCTAAATACGGCCCTGACCTCTACACCAAGGTGGGAGGCAGGCTGGAATATTTCCTGAATGCGGACAGATCTTTCTGGATCCAGGAAGAATATTCCGATTACGTAGATTGGCCTTCAGAGCACCTTATCTCGATTGGAACGACAATCATTTTTTAGGTTGGCACTTAAACTAATTGTTACATTAAAGCAGACTAAAAAGACTCCTTAATTTACGATTTGAACTTTTTAACAAATAATTAAAACTATTGGTTGACATGAAATTCCCGATTTAATTTTTGAACTTATGAATTAAATGTTCAAAATATAAGGAGGGCTTATGTCACGGAGAATGGAGATCCTGGCTGCTGCAGAGCATGCATTCCTGAAATTCGGGATCGAAAAGATCACCCTGGAAGATATAGCCAGGGATTGCGGCGTTCAGAAAACAGCTCTTTACTATTATTTTAAAAACAAGGAAGAGATCATTGCTGAAATGATAGAACAGAAAATGCATTGGATCACTGAAATCGTTAGGGATGAAGTATTTAAAAAAGATAATGTTAAAGAGAGACTAAGAACTTATATGCTTACGAAGATCAGAATTTTAAAGGAGAACGACTCCTTTTTTAATCTCTTCGATAATGATAATTTACCACTACGGGCAAAACATATTCTAAAAGACCACAAAATGAAGGTCATTGAAGCTGATTTCTGTTTAGTAAAAGATATCTTGAAACAGGGAGTTAAAAACAAGAAAGTATCACACCGGCTCGATGACTCTTTAGTTCTAATGATCATGGGAGTGACAATGGGGACATTTATCGGAAGATTTATGGAGAAAAAAAACTGGGATATTGATGCCATGATCGAGACTTCGATAGAGGTAATATTTAATGGAATTGAATAAAATAAAAGGAGTTTTTATGAAAGGAAAGATCTTAACTGTAATGCTGGTCATTCTGGCTTTCGGCTTACAGGCGCAGGTTTCGCTTACTCTTACGGAAAGTGTAGATCTGGCCCTGAAGAATAATAAGGATTTACTGAAAGCAAAAGAGGAAGTCCTGAAATACAAACAGGATTACAACAATGTTAGAGGTAACCTGCTGCCACAACTTTCATTAGCTGGAGGTTTTCAGTTCAGTCACACTAAACTGCCCGATTCTGCCATACCGCCTACTATACTTCTGGTAGATGAACTGGATGGAGAAGCTACTTCAAATGATAGTACAATTGCCAATTTCTTTGACTATTCAATGTCCTCCTTGATCCCGGAGCAGGAAAGTGATGAGTATACAGCTTTTGGACAGCTGAAGCTGGATCAGGTCGTATTTATGGGTGGGAAGCTGATCAATGGCATCAGTATTGCCGGTAAGCTTTATCATCTACAGGAAAAGAGATATTTTCTGGTAGAGCAGGATGTGATCTTCAATGCTAAGGACCTTTATTATAAAACAAAACTGGCCGGAGAAGTTGTGGAGATCCAAAAAGAAGCTCTTGCTTTTGCTAAGAGCTATCTGCGTCAGATCACGAACATGTTCGATCAGGGGCTGGTCTCTGAATATGATCTGTTAAGGGCAGAGTTGGAAGTTCAGAAACTGCAGCCCGAGGTCATGGAAGCAGAAAAGAACCTTAAACTGGCTGAAGAGAGTTTCAGCGATTTTCTGGGATTGGATACAAACGAACTGTTATTAGTGAACGAGATCGATCTGGTCTATATGGAAGATATTCTTCTGAACAATGCCATTGATGAAGGATTGCAGAATAGAATGGAATTGGAGTTATCTGATATAAGTGTAGATGTAAGCAAAGTTCAACTGCGTTACGAGAAGGGTAATTTCCTGCCCAATATCGGGATAAGCGCAGAATATAATATTTATGGGGTCGATGAAGAGAAGATCGAATCTGATGACTGGGGGAATTCCTATCAAGTAGGTATCGGCTTCAGTATGCCGCTTTTTACCGGGTTCTCCAATAGTGCAAAGATCAAAAAAGCTAAACATTCTTTAAAACAGGCTGAGATTGGTCATAAAGATCTGCAGGAAAAGATCGAGCTGGATATACGAAATTCCTTTTTGCAGCTGGAAACAGATCTGGAGAAAGTGGAAACTCAAAGTAACAATGTGAGCCTGGCAGAACGTGGACTGGAAATTGCCGATGCGCGCTATGCCAATCAGGTTTCCAACCAGTTAGAGCTCATCGATGCGCAACTGCAGCTGAAGATTGCCAAACTGAACCTGATGAATGCAAAATTTTCTGCAGTAATATCTTACGAAAAGTTACTCAAAGCCATGGGTAGAAATTTAATATAGGAGATAAAAAATGAAAAAAATTATGATTGGAATATTATTGCTGTCTGTTCTGTTATTTTCTGCTTGTGGCAGGAATAAAGGGGAAGCGGCGAAGAATATGGAACAGATCTACGATGAAACAGGTATTCCCGTTAAAGTTATGGAAATGCAGCCGATTGAATTTGTTCAGGTACTTCCGTTTACAGCAAAAATAACCGGCCTGCAGCAGGCAAACGCCTCTGCTATGGTGGGAGGAATAATAGAAAAAGTACATGTTAAAGTCGGTGATTATGTCCAGAAGGATCAGATCCTGGTGGAATTTCCGGAAGATGCCCCTG
Source organism: Cloacimonadaceae bacterium (SeqCode) (assembly GCA_942491655.1). Lineage (GTDB taxonomy): Bacteria > Cloacimonadota > Cloacimonadia > Cloacimonadales > TCS61 > SDB. The sequence continues at coordinate 74,221 of CALOBL010000013.1, read as the reverse complement.
CCGGTCAGCTTACTCAGGCCAGATCTGCTTATGAACTTTCAAAAACTACTTATGATAGATTGAAGAACCTGTATGATCTGGGTGGAATATCCCGTCAGGATCTGGATGGAGCTGAAACTCAATACAAAGTTGCAGCAGCTAATTACGATGCTGCCCTGCAGATGCTGAAAGTTAGAGCTCCCATCAATGGATTTGTTACTTCCGTTACAGTTAGGGAAACAGATGGTGTGCAGGCGGAAACTATCCTGGTCACAATTGCTCAAACCAAAAGAATGAAGGCTGAAGTCTGGGTTACAGAGAATGAAATTTGCCAGATCAATCTGGGGCAGAAAGCCTCCTTTACCTGGAACGGTCAGGTCCTGGCTGGTGAAATTACTTCTGTGGCTATGGCTATGGATATGACGCATAATGCTTTTGGGATAGATCTTGTTTTCGATAACCCTGACAATATTTGCAAATCAGGTGTTATCGGCGATATAAACATTACAGTTTATGAGAACAATAAGGCTTATGTTATTCCAAGAAAAAATGTAATGCACGATGCAAAGGGTAGATACGTCTATCTATTGAAAGAGAATAAAGCAGTTAAACAATATATTACAACGGGCCAGGAAAACGGTAGTTTTGAAGTGCTTTCCGGCTTGTATAAGGATGATAAGGTTATTGTGGAAGGACTGAATCTGGTTACGGATGGAGTCAAAGTTAAAGTAGTTGAATAGTAATATCTAATACACGGAGTATAATATGATTTTATCAAAATTATCTATAAACAGGCCTGTGTTGGTTAGCATGGTTCTGGGACTATTTCTGGTTTTTGGAGCAATGTCTTACTTTTCTTTATCACTGAATCTGATGCCTGAGGCTGACATTCCTTATGTGACAATTCAGACAATTTACCCTGGTGCTGGTCCCAGTGAAGTCGAGAACCTTATTTCACAAGAACTTGAGGATGCTATTTCTACCGTCAGCAAGATCGATTACATAGAATCTTATTCGATGGATAATGTATCGATCATTGTGATCGTATTCGAGTTGGGTAAGGATATTGATGTGGCAGTTGCTGAAATAAAACAGAAAGTTGATGCAGTTAGGATCAATCTGCCTGGTGATGCTGAAAATCCAACAGTTGACAAGGTTGATTTCACCGCTTTCCCGATCATGGAGATGATACTTAGCGGTAATCTGGATGGTAAGGAACTTTATGAAATTGCTGACAATGAACTGAAAGATAGATTCTCGCAAGTAGAAGGTGTTGCAAGTGTTGACGTAACAGGAGGGCAGCAGCGTGAGATCCAGGTTAAACTGGATGACCGGGTTGTATTTCAGAATCTGATCTCACTACCTCAGCTGGGTCAGATCCTGGCAGCTCAGAATATGAACATGCCGGGCGGCCAGTTCCAGCAGAAGGATCAGGAATATTCTGTGCGAATGGAAGGAGAGCTGCCTGCAGTTGAAGATCTCAACCAGCTCGATATACCTACTGCTTTTGGAGTAAAAAAATTGAGACAGATCGCTGATGTTATTGATGGTGGCAAAGAGATCAGGAAGCGCTCGATCTATTTTAATAATCTGGAAGATTATCGTCAGGAAAATGTGGTCCGGATCTCGATAATAAAAACCTCCGATGGGAATCCGGTGAATATTGCCAAAGCAATTCGGGAAGAAGTAAAAAATATTACTGAGACTCTTCCGGAAGGAACAGAATTAACGATCGTGAGTGATGATACTGAATATATTAAAAGTTCTGTAAGTGACACTTTGATGAACGTATTTCTGGGTATTTTGTTTACCGGAATAGTATTACTTTTTTTCCTGCATGATCTAAGATCAACTATTATTGTTGCTGTTGCTATGCCAACTTCTATCATTTCTACATTTATGCTGATGCAGGCAGCTGGATTCAGCCTGAATATTCTTTCGCTGATGGGATTATCTACTTCAGTGGGAATTCTGGTAACCAACTCGGTGGTTGTTCTGGAGAACATATTTCGACATAAGGAGATGGGGCACAGTAGAAGAGTAGCTTCAGAAACAGGTACTTCCGAGGTCACAGTAGCTGTGTTGGCCTCAACCTTAACTAATATCGTGGTTTTTGTGCCACTGGCTATGATGAATACAATGATAGGTCAGTTCATTAAAGAATTTGCTCTTACAGTTACATTTGCCACAATATTTTCTTTAATAATATCATTCACCTTAACTCCAATGCTGGCTTCTCTGATTATTCCTGAGAAAAAGAAAAAGAATAGAATAGGCGAATTAATGGAAGTAATGTTCCATCGCTGGGAATCAAGTTACAAAAAAACTCTGGGGTTCTTCCTTAAATCCAAGGGAAGAGCTGTAGCATTATCCGTAGCTGCCTTCATCCTTTTTATTGCTACAATGGGAGTGATAGCACCACTTCTGGGGTTTGAATTATTTCCGACCACGGACGAAGGAAAAATAAAAATTAATTTTGAACTTCCAGTAGGTTACAATCTGGATCAGACTGCTGAAATGTATTATCAGATCGAAGAGATCGTAAAGCAGCATGAAGAAGTGGAACAGATCATCGTCTCGCTGGGAAGTCAGGGCAGGATAGATGAAGCAGTAAATATTGCTTCAGTAGATATTACCCTGATAGCGGTGGAAGAAAGGAAATTAACGACTAATGAACTGGTTGATAAGCTGATAATGGAACTATCTGTGGTGCCTAATGCCAAGATCAAGGTTTCCCCTAGTCAATCGATGGGTAGTGGAGACTCACCGATTGAGTTTTTCCTGATGGGAACAAATATGGAAGATCTGAGCGTGATCACTAAAAATTTCCTTGAAGAAGCAAAAGGGATAAAGGGATTGATCAACTTTGACAGCAATCTGAAAGCTGGAAAACCGGAAATAACCTTGGTTCCCAAACGGGATAAATTAGCGGCCGCAGGCCTGACGATCTATGATATTGCACTTACAATGAGAAGCTCAATTGCCGGTTTAACAGCCACAAGTTATCGTGATGGTGGTGAGGAGTATGACGTTGTAATTTCATTACAGGGTGATGCGATAGATTCGCCAGAAAAAATTAAGAATATCCCTGTGATCGGTCCTTTTGGGGCTTATCGGTTATCTCAACTGGCAGATATAGAATTTACCACTGGAGCTACGAAGATCGTACATAGAGATAAGATGAAATCAGCACAATTTACAGGTGATATTGGAGCCGGATATGTGTTGGGAAACATAGTTGGCGAACTGCAGAAACTACAGGATAATACAGATCTGCCGGAAGGCTTCAGTTTCAATTGGGGTGGTACCAGCGAAATGATGGCCGAGAACAACCGTGAAATGGGAAAAGCTTTTATGATAGCTATTCTATTAACATACATGCTGTTGGCAGCAATTCTTGAAAGTTTCACAAAACCGGTATTGATCCTTCTGACCATGCCGCTGGCTATGATCGGTGTTATGATAAGTCTATATTTAACCGGGTTAAGCATAGGTATGATGGTGATGATGGGAATTATAATGTTGCTGGGGATCGTGGTGAATGCTGCTATTCTGATCATGGATTATACTCAACAGCTGAGGGAGGAAGGAAAGTCTACCAGAGAAGCTCTGCTGGAAGCCAGCCCGACCAAATTCAAGCCGATCCTGATGAGCGCTGTTGCTATTATTTTCGGGATGCTGCCCATGGCTCTTGCGATTGGAGAAGCCGGTTCGGAAATGAGACAGCCACTGGGTATCATTAGTATTGGTGGTATTATTGTGGCAACTTTCATGACTTTATATGTGATCCCGGCTTTGTATTTCCTGACAACCAGAAAACATGTTAAGGAAGTTGAAAAAGTATAACCAATGTTTTTAAAAACTGTGGCCGGATTTCATTTTTTTAGGGATCCGGTCATTTTTTTTAAAACTATTTTCTCCATTTTGTGTCTTTATAAGTGAGGAAGGCAAAATGAGTGATTATGAATTGATCCTTGAGTATAAAAAGGGAAATCCGCTGGCATTTGATGAGTTCTATAAACTCACTAAAGATTCTCTTTATACTTTTCTGCAAAACAGAAGCAGTAGTGATGCTGAGGATATTTTTCAGGAAAGCTATATCAGGTTTATTGATGCACTTCATGCAAAAACGATCAGAAATCCACGTGGATACCTATTTAAAATAGCTTTGAACCTGCTGCGAAATACCGGCCGAAGAAGGAAAACCATAGCATTAAGTTCCGAATATGATCTTCCGGACGAAGAAATTTCTGAAGCAGATGATTTTCCTGTAGATGAAGTTGAATTGCAGCATTCTCTTCAGATCCTGGCTCAAGAAAAATCTTCCTTTTATGAAGTGCTGCATCTGCATATTTTTGAGAAAATGACCTATGATGAAATTGCTGAAATGCTTAACCGGAACCGTAATACTATAGCTTCCCAATATAGATATGCTATTCACTATTTAAAAAAACTGCTTGTTTCAGTCGAAAATGAAGGTCTTAAAAAAGGAGTTTTATTATGAAGAATACGATCAATTCAAAAGGTCTTATTAAGGCTCCCTCGCATCTGAAAAAATCCATTTTGATCTATTCCGAGAACAGGTTGCTGGCAGAAGAAGAAAAAGAAAATGAGATCAGGCAATATCTGGAAATACTTCCCTTTTCATTTCTGGTTTTAATGATCAGGGATCTTTTCAAGGGAAAAGAGATCAGGATTAGACCTGTTATAGATTTTTAGAGTAAAACCAAAGGAGGAGATTATGTGTAAATCACATAAAAAGTATTACAAATTCATACCACTGTTTATTTTACTTGGTATTGGAGTGGCCTTTCTGGCGGGTTGGGTAGTGCAGTTAATCTGGAATGCTACCATTTCAGAGATCTTTAATACCTCAGAAATTACTTACTGGCAAGGGATAATGATTCTTATACTTAGCAAAATTCTGTTTGGAGCAAAGGTAAGCTCGCATCATCATCCCAAACAACATGGTATATTTACAAAAATTCATACTCGGGAAAATGAACAGCTTGAAGAGAAAAACTCTGAATAAAAAATAACCTTTATCAGGAAAACCGTACGAGTATATCGTGCGGTTTTTTTTGTGGCAGAATTCTATTGACTCTTCCCTTTATTTCATTTTTTTTATCTAAAGTAGAGCATAAATTCTTTTGGGGGTCTGGATGAATAGGACAATCCTTATTGCTGAAGATGATTTAAAGATACTGGAAATGTACAGAGAGCTGTTTAGACTGGCTAATAAAGAGATTGATACGAACGAGCAATTTGATATAAAGTTGTATGAAGATGGTGTAAAATTGGTTGCAAGTTTCGAAGATTTTTTTCGAGACGGTAAGCGGATCCCATTATGTATTCTGGACGTGAGAATGCCGGAAATGGGTGGATTTGAAACAGCAAAACGGATCAGGAAGATCGATCCGGAAGTTATGATCTTATTTGTGTCCGGTTTCCCAGACAAAACTTCCTACGAATTAAGGAAAACTCTTATTTATGATTATTACTTTATTAACAAGCCTTTTACTGAAGAGGAAATATTGTCTTTGACAGATTCATTGATCAAAAATTGGAATAACACGCAAAAATTGATCGCTTCCAGTAACATTATTAAAGAGAAATCAGGGTTACTCTGCCAGAGTGAAGAGAAATTCAGAAGATTAACAGAGAATCTTAAAAAAGATTTTTTCTTCTATACACATGACACAGAGATGAAATACACTTATATAAGTGACTCGATTGAATCTGTGCTTGGATATACCAGCGAGCAGTTTGAAAAAAATGTGAGATCTTATCTTACAGATAATCCGGTTAATAAACTGGCTCGCAGATTTACTCAGCTTAGTATAGAAGGGAAGCAACAACCGACTTTTGAGGTTGAGATAACGCATAAAAATGGAAAAGTCATCACTCTTGAGGTTTCAGAATTTCCTCTTTATAATAAAGAAGGTAAAGTTATAGCAATTGAAGGGATGGCCCATAATATAACCCGGAAAAAAGAGTTTCAGAAGATAATTAAGGAACAGAATGCATTCCTGGGTAATGTGATCGATTCGCTTCAATATCCTTTCTATGTTATCAATGCTGTTAATTATTCAGTTATGATATTCAATTCTGCTGCCAGGAAAAAAGGTTCTACTTCAATTACAACCTGTTATGGGCTTACTTATAATTCGCAGGAACCCTGTGCCGGAAAAGAACATCCCTGTCCTTTGGAATTGATAAAGAAAACCAGGAAACCGGTTGTCGTTGAACATATTCACTATGATGATGAGGGTAAAGCCAGGAATATTGAGGTGCATGGTTTTCCTGTTTTTGATAAGAATGGTGAGGTTTCTCAGATGATCGAGTATATGCTGGATGTAACCGATCGTAAAAAAGCCAGTGCAGAATTGCAGGAGGCTAAAGAGAGAGCTGAATTACTATATCGCCTTGTTCCCAGTTCCCTCTTTACACTGGATACTGAAGGCAGAGTAACCAGCTGGAATGACAGGATAGCCGAGATTACAGGTTATACTGCAGAAGAAGTTATCGGTAAAGACTGTAGGCTTTTCGCAGCTGACCCATGTGATAAAGGTTGTGGACTGTTCAATCCTGATATACCTAAACCGATTATCCGGAAGCAGTGTACAATTAAAACTAAAAGCGGTGAGATCCGCATAATTTCCAAAAATGCAGATTATTTAACCGATAATGAAGGGAATATTATCGGGGGAATTGAGAGTTTCGATGACATTACAGATCTTGTTCGCACTCAGGAAGATGCTAATAAAAACAGAGAGCGCTATAAAAATATGTTCGAAATGTCCCCTGAAGCGATCCTGCTGACGGATTTAGACTCCCGGATCATCGATATCAATTCCCGGATTGAAGACTGGCTTGGTTATGATGCTCAGCGCTTTATTGGCGAAAGTGTAATCAAACTGCCTTTCTTTACGAAAAAAAGCAGACGGTTTATGTTCGATAAATTCCAGGAATATCAAAATTCTTACTCAATGAATTCGATTGAACTGGAATTCCTGACTGTAAATAATGAAATCAAAACTGGAGAAGTTAGTTTTACCAGCATGAAAAACAAAGCCGGGGAAAAGACCGGATTTTTCTTCCTGATCCAGGACATTACCGAACGGAAAAAATCTGAGCTGATCCAGCAGACGATCTTTAACATTGCTACAGCAGTAAACGAGATCAATGAAATCAAAGATCTGTTAAGCTATATTCAGAAAATCCTGCATCAGATTATCGATACAGAAAATTTCTATATCGCACTCTATGATAAGAGTGATAATACGATCTCGCTTCCATACATGAAAGATGAGAAGGAAAATGTTGAAAAAATACCGATTGAAAACACTTTTACCGGTTATGTGATAAAGACCGGGAAATCACTTCTGGCTAATGAAAAGAAACAGCAACAGTTAATTGATTCAGGAGAAGTAGGAACAATTGGTACTCCTTCCAAAGTCTGGCTGGGCGTTCCCCTTAAATCAGAAACTGAGACTATCGGCGTGGTTGCAGTACAAAGCTACGAGAATGAGAATCTGTATAGTGAAAGTGATAAAAATATTCTGGAGATAATATCTTACCAGATAGCTCAGGTCATTTTGAAGAAGAAATATGAGATCCAGTTGATGGAAGCGAAGCTCATAGCTGAGGAAGCTGCCCGGGCTAAAGCAGATTTCCTGGCCTCTATGAGTCATGAAATTCGTACTCCTATGAATGGCGTTATTGGTATGACCGGCCTGCTGATGGACACGGAACTAGATGCGGAACAGAAAGAATACGTTGATACCATAAGAGTCAGCGGTGACAGCCTGCTTACGATTATCAATGATATTCTCGATTTTTCCAAGATCGAATCAGGCAAAATGGAACTGGAATACCAGCCCCTGGATATAAGAAGCTGTATTGAGGAAACTTATGATCTGATCTCTCCCAAAGCAACTGAAAAACAACTGGATCTGCTCTATCTTATTGAATCAGATGTTCCGATCAATATTATTGGTGATATAACCAGATTGCGCCAGGTTCTGGTTAATCTGGTCAATAACGCTGTTAAATTCACCGAAGCTGGTGAAATATTTATAAATGTTGAAAAAATGGGGCAGGAAGAGGACCGTGAAGTTCTTCATTTTTCCATAAAAGATACTGGTATCGGTATACCGGAAGACAGACTGAACAGGTTGTTCAAGGCATTTTCCCAGGTGGATTCCTCAACTACCAGAAAATATGGTGGAACGGGTTTAGGACTGGCTATCTGCAAAAGGATCACCGAAATGATGGAAGGAGATATCTGGGTTGAAAGTGTCCCGGGAAAAGGGTCTACTTTCCATTTTACTATTAAAGCAAAAGCTTCCTCTGCAATTGGGAAAAAAGAGCAGAAAGAGAAAACCAAACAGTTAGAAGGCATGAGAGTTCTGATTGTTGACGATAATGAGACCAACAGGAAGATCCTCTCAATTCAATGCCGTAACTGGAGAATGGATCCTGTGGCAATTGACTCGGGTGCTGAAACTCTTAAATTGCTGAAGACGGAGAACAATTTTGACCTGGGTATACTGGATATGCATATGCCTGAAATGAACGGAGCTGAACTGGGAATCAAGATCAGGGAGCAGTATAATGAAACAGAATTACCACTCATTATGCTTAGTTCTATAGGTAAACCAAGAGAACTGAAAATTCCGGAAAATGTATTCAATATATATCTCTCCAAACCGGTAAAGCAGTCAAATTTGTTTGATTCAATTGTCAATATACTGGGAGGAAAAATCCAGGAAAAGGAACATCTAAATGGAACTGCAAAACTGCTGGATGAGAAGATGGCGGAGGCAACACCATTAAAAATGCTGCTGGTAGAAGATAATGTCATCAATCAGAAGATAGCTTTACGCATACTGGAAAAAATGGGTTATTATGCTGATATGGCCGCAAACGGTCTGGAAGCTCTGGAAGCTGTGGAGCGCCAGACTTACGATCTGGTCTTCATGGATGTTCAGATGCCGGAAATGGATGGGTTGGAAGCTACCCGTAGAATTGTTCGAAAATACCCTCCCGATCAGCGACCGAAAATTATCGCTATGACGGCTAATGCCATGAAGGAAGATAAAGAAGCCTGTTTTGATGCTGGTATGGATGATTATATATCTAAACCGGTACAGGTAACAGAGCTTAGAGATACTATTCAACGGTGGGGTAAGATTTTGACTCCCTTTAAAAGGACCAGTGAAGCCAAAGCCGATGATATCATGGACTGGAAAATGATTGATTCCATAAAAAATCTCGATATCGGTGAAGAAGAAGGAAATCTGCTGCACGATCTGATCAGCGGTTTTATAGAGGAGTATCCTGAAAATCTGATAAAACTGGAAGCTGCTGTACAAGAGGATTTGCCCGAGAAAGTCCGGGAAATTTCTCATAAATTGAAAGGTGGCAGTGCGAATCTGGGTGCAAAGGGTTTTGCCAAGATCTGCTACCAGATCGAAATTAGAGGTAAGAACGGAGATATTTCGGAAGTTCCTGATTGGTTGCCTAAATTAAATCCCATGCTGAAAGAGACCCTGAAAAGTTATAAAAACTATTTTAACACATTTGATAAGAAGTTTAACATAGAAATGAAATAATGGAGGTTGATTTGCATTCTGTAGAACTATTGAAAAAATTAACGACAGCACCGGGGATCTCTGGACATGAGGATGCAGTGAAAGAGATCATGATCAAGGAACTGGGAGCAAAAGCTTCCTATTTCACGGACAATATGGGTTCAGTTTTCTTTAACTATTCAGGCCAGGAAAAACCACGCATAATGTTCATCGCTCATATGGACGAGATTGGCTTTCTGGTCGCAGACATACTTGATTCCGGGTTCTTAAAACTGCAGCCGGTTGGAGGTTGGAATCCCTTTACCTTACTCTCTTCTCCAGTGGAAGTGATCAATTCAGCCGGTGAGAAATATCCGGGTATTATCGGCTCTGTTCCGGTTCATTTTAAAAAAGGAAATGATGTAAAACCGGAAATTACAGATATGTTCGTCGATATCGGTGCAAATTCACGGGCTGAAGTAGAATCTGATTTCGGAGTTAATCTGGGAGATCAGGTTGTACCTGTAACAAATTATTCCTATAACGAGGAGAGCAGAAAAATGTTCTCTAAGGCATTTGACGATAGAGCCGGAGTTGCTGCTGTAATTGAATTGGGAAAATATCTGGGTGAGAATGAACATCCTAATACAGTATATTGTGTTGGTTCAGTTCAGGAAGAAGTTGGAGGCAGAGGTGCCAGATCTATTGCCGGTAGAACTGATGCTGATATCTGTTTTGTGCTGGAAGGTGCACCGGCTGACGATATTCCCGGAATTCCATTCGGCAGCCAGACAGCTGTAGGCAAAGGAGCTCATGTAAGAGTATTCGATCCCACTATGATCGTGAAGAAGAGATTAAAAGATTTTGTAGCGAATACTGCTGAAAAGAATAAGATTAGATATCAGCTGGCAGTACGCCGGGGCGGAGGTACTGACGGGATGCATATCCATCTGGCAAATCAGGGTATACCAACTATTGTGCTGGGAGTACCTGTCCGTTACGCACACAGTCATAATTGCTGTATAAGTATGGATGATTTTAATGAACTTATGAAATTGTTGAAAGCTATAGTAAAAGAATTGGATTGGGATACACTGACAGATATTTTAAAATGATCACAGTGTTTATCTAAATGGAAAGAAGCAAAGATAAATAAAAAATGCTCCGGGAAACCGGAGCATTCTGTTTTGAATTTTGGGGAATTCAAAATACAAGGAAAAATTACTACTTACAATTATAAAAATTCTAAGCATAATTCAGACGGATATTATGAATGCAAACCCTGTGCCAATCTATTAAAGTATAGTAATGTATAGGATTACGCAATATATACATTTTGAATGCTGTCCGATATTGGCAAATTACAGTGCGAAAACGTACATGATGATGATTCATCTGGACCTTGTAGAGTTTATCAAGATATCTCTAATCGTATCCCATAAAAGTGGCAGAATGGTAACAATCTATGATTATGGAACGAAATATCAAGATTAATCCGGTCATTTTCTGCTTGCCTTCTTATCGGAATTTTACAGAAATTGCCACTTAATAAAACAAACATAAAGGAGCAGATTATGGCAGATGTAATTGATTATAAAATCTTTGGTGATGACATGCAGATTGTGGAAATAGAACTGGATCCGGGTGAAGCTGTAAGGGCGGAAGCCGGTGCTATGATGTACATGGAGGATGGCATTCAGATGCAGACCTCCACCGGTGGTGGACTTATGAAGGGTTTTAAACGCATCGTAACCGGTGAGAGCTTTTTTATTACAGATTTTCTGCATCAGGGCAGTGGGAAAAAACATGTTGCTTTCGGTGCGCCTTATCCCGGGAAGATCATTCCCCTGGATCTGAGTCAGCACAATAGCTTCCTATGTCAGAAAGATGCTTTTCTCTGTGCTGCTAAAGGGATCGAGATCAATGTTGCTTTTACCAAGAAGATCGGTGCAGGGTTATTCGGTGGGGAAGGATTTATTCTGCAGAAATTGGAAGGGGATGGTCTGGCTTTTATTCATGCCGGAGGTACAATTGTGAAGAGAGAACTGGCTGCCTCGGAATCTTTAAGAGTTGATACCGGCTGTCTGGTAGGATTTGCAGATACGGTAAGCTATGATATCCAGCTCGTAGGTGGTTTCAAGAATGCTTTATTTGGCGGGGAAGGGCTTTTCATGGCCACAGTGACAGGACCTGGTGTTGTTTATCTGCAAAGCCTGCCGCTGTCGCGTCTGGCAGACAGGATCCTGGCAGGAGCTCGATCTAATAAAGGTGAAACCCGTCATGGTCTTGGCGGTGGTCTGCTGGGTAGTTTACTGGGGGATAATTAGATACCTGCAAGTATTATTGAATTTTACCTAACCCACTTCTATCCAAGATCCAGCTTGGATAACCAGGCCGGAATAGAACAGCCCTTCCGAAGGTTTACTTGTCCTTTGGTAGGTTTTGTAACCTTTGGAAGGTTAAGGTTAGGTTTAATATTGAGCAGACTGCATCTGCTTCGCACTTCTGAACCTCGAGTTTCAGAATTTTCTCAATTTTCAATAATGAATAATCAAATTTCAAATATCAAGTATTCGGTTAAGATATTTAAAAGCTGGTAACTAAACTCACGTTTAGTTACCTATAAATAAAAGATCTTTCTGATGCAAAAATAAATTGAACAACAGGTAAGAATATAATCACAAACAAAGCTAATACTTAAAAAACACCATAATTAGTTTCAAAAGGACTAAGTAGCAGTATGAGACGAACCGAGTTTAATAGTACTAATGAAATAAAAAAATCCCTCCGGGCAGGAGGGATTTTTGGATTTAGCAAGGAGGTAAGATTTGCTAATCCTAAGAAGAGCGTCAGGGCAAACGCTCTTTTTTATTTTATTTTGCCTATTGGCATAATATACAAAGGTTCTTCTTCCCGCGTCATGTTTAGAAGAAGTTTCACATTTAGATCTGAAAAAGCACCTATAGCAACTGTTCCTATATTTAAAGCACCTGCCTGCAGGTAGACGTTCTCTGCTGAATGGCCTACATCCATGCAGACATATCTTTCTTTACCACGACTGCCGTATATATCTGTAGTTCGGCTGAAAACTGCAGAATAGACCAGAGAAGCTGGTGCTTCCAGTACCCAGGGCTGCTGTAGTGAAGCCATATACAGATCCTCTCTTAAATCTTTCTTTAAAACAGTAAACAGGGAATGATCTTCCGGTTTATACTTATAAACGCCGGGCAGCAGATCTGTTACATTTCCGCAAACCAGATAGATCTCCAGAGGGTATGTTGCACCCGCTGAAGGAGTAGTTTTAAGGCCGCCCCGCAGATAAGGAGCATCGGGGATTGGTTTGTTAATACCATAAGCAGCCCAGAGCAACTGAGAAACTTCCTGCAACGAAAGTGGGGCAGAGGTGTAATTTCTGATTGAACGCCTGATCTCTAACATTGCTTCAATGGAATGTTCACTCTCTTTTTGGGGTTCAGGAAGAATAATTTTATCTGACTCTTCGTGTTTGTAAGGTAGTTCACTTAATAATTTTTCAATTTTATTATCCAGTAAAGACATTAATTGGCTGTAACGTTCATCATTTTTCAGATTTGCGAAATCATCATCGTGCTCTATCCAATCCTTCTCATATAAACCATTCTCGACCGCTTCCGTTAGAGCTTTAAAGGCCTTATCAAGTTCTCCAGCCAGAGACCAGTGACAAGCTGCACTGTAATACACAATAGGATCAGGTCCATTTTCTGTAATGTAGGCTTCATAAAGTTCTGCAACTTCAACAAATTTTCCGGCAGTTCTTAATTGTTCAGCTTTACGCGCAGTGTCCATGTAGCTTTGTGCAAAAAGGGAATTCCATAATATCAAAAAAGTAAAAATGATGACGATAAATATAGTGTTCTTCATAAATTCCCCCAAATAATTAATAAGTGAAAAAGCAAACTGTGTTCCATATTGTAACGTTCTGTAATATGGGAAGTTATGGCATGGCCAATAATTCTTCTTTGTTCGTATATGAACTTTCCCGTACGTTAGCGTACAAAAAGTTATTTCTAAATCAAGTTCACAAATCTCTTCTGCACTGTACTGTAGTCAAAAAATGATAAGCCAGAGAGATTTTCCCTAAAAGAGATTTCTCTGATCCTGAGCAACTCTTCCTCAGACAGATCGGGAAGATAAATTCCAGGTATTAGAGGAATTTTATAATGATAGTCGTTAATAAGCTCGGCATTGATCTCCGCCAGCCAGTTAATAGATTTGTTGTAAAATTTATGATAAACCATTGGGAATACAGCATCAAGCTGCCAGGATGTCCAGTCCTGTCGCACCAGTTTAATTGCCAATTCAGGATGTGGAAAAACTGCTGCAGACAGCTCTTTGTCATAGGAATGAACCATTTCTGAGATTTGATTGACCAGCTTATTTACACTATGCAGGCGGAAATTCAGCCAATTCTGATCTGCAGCTGGATTTTTCAGGTCTAATGGGTCTAAACCAAATTCCTGTTTAAATTTTCCTCTACAAGTATCACAATAGCAAAAATCAAATTGCGGCTCTTCTTCTGACTGTTTTAAGCCATATTTTGGCTGTATCGCTGGTGGCAGGATAACATCGGGATACCTTATATAATCGAGATGGATGCCAGCCAGTGTGACAATGGAACAATATTCTCTGATACGCTGCAGAATGTGATCCTGAACTTCCATCTTATTGGGGCAGTACCATTTATAATATCCAACATAGGGGGGATGAGTAAGGGAAGAAAATCCGGCTCTGCTTAGATTAAACCAATCAGGATGTTTTGAACAGATTTCCGGCTCTGTATTGATCAGAGTCCAGAACCAGACATTGGTTTTTATCCCAGAGTGATAAGCTTTTGTCGAGAATTCCCTGATGGCGGAAACACTGCCGCTGACATTAACTCCGGTGAATTTCTGTGAAATGAGACTTGAAATTATTTTATCCAGTAATGTATCATCAGTACTTTTCAGGCTTAACCAGGTCCATTTTTCCATAGCATTCCTAACCTTCGAACTGACCCAGCAATTGTTTCATTCTTTTATGATAAGTTCGGAAGGCCTCTCGGCCAGCTTTAGTTATCCGTAGAAGAGTACGGGGTATTTTTTCCACAAATTCCTTTTTTATCTCAATATAGCCGGCAGTTTCCAGTTTACTTAAATGACTGGAGAGGTTGCCGCGGGTCAATTCAGTATGTTTCATCAGGAAGAGAAAATCAGCACTTTCCACAACTGAAAGGAATGCTAAGATGGATAACCTGGCTGGTTCATGAACAAGTTTATCAATCTCGGAAAAAGGTTTAAACTGAGCATTTGATATTTCTTTCGGCATATATCATTCCCTTATTCTAATCACCTGGCTCGAATCCGATATTTAATTCCCTGTCCAAAAAATAAGATGGAAGGAACCAGCAAAATCAAGGTGAGCTGGTGTATGGTTGCTGTGGTCAATATAATAGATGAAATGCCTGCAAGTAAGAAAATCAAAGCATAATATTTGAATCTTACAATTTTGTATTTTACTGCAGAGATTAAATAATAGAGACCGGTTACTGCAGCTAAGATAGCAGGCAAAAAGGATACATAATTACGGACTTCAAAAGTATCTTTTAAACTTAAGACAGCAAAAATTCCCAGACTAAACATGAAAAAGAAATAGAAAGATGAAGCAAAGCTGATCAGGTCTATGCGGCTATCCGTCAACTCCATAGTAAGTTGAAAAGTACGTGTTTTCCTAAGTTTATTCAGTATTAAAGATATAAAGAGCGGATTCAATATGAGAGTGGAATATAACCAGAATACATTTAAGTTTGAAACAAGAATGATGATCATCCAGACTAACAGGAAACAAGCTGTAAGGATCTCCTGCCACCCATCTGAAATTGTTATGGCCAGAGCTTTTTGAAATTGTATTTGATTATCATTATCCATTTCTTCTTCCGTATCAGATTCTGCTGGGACAGGATTTTTCCTCAGGAATTTCCAGAAAGTATAACAGCCGACAGGCAGTAAGAAAATTCCTTGAATAAAGAGCATTAATATAAAACTGACTATTCGTTTATCTGTGACTGATAGTGCATAAAGAATGCTGGCAGCAGCCACAATAGTATAAATATAGTAGCGATTTAACTTATATCTGACAGCTTGATAAACATAGATAAAAAATAGTACTATACCAATGAGCAGTGGTAAATATCCGAAGTAGGGAAGGATCTTGTCAATTATCCCTGCTGATCGATTATAGAATATATAAAATACTATAAGACCTGAGAAAACACCGAAAATAGCCAATGATAATTTTAAGGTTCGTACTTTTTTGGTCTTTAAATTTACATAACCTGTCCGTGGATATGTATATTTCTTTCTGAGACTCATCAGAAGAGGCCCAACTAATATGCCGGGAAATATTAAAAGCATTACAATATTGATCTGGTAATAAACTTCCAGATAAAAATATAAACTGATGACAAGTAGAAGAATTCCGATCATAATATCGGTTAATCCATCTTTCAGAATAGCCCTAACAGCTTTTTCCCGGATCTCTTTAGGATTAATATTATTCAAAATACCTCCTGAAACATTATTATTATTGTAAGTTTGCATTGCAAACTCGTATGCAACGAAGACTAATCTGTAAAATACGGTCAAGTTTTTATTTGACACGAGTGTGAATATTTGAAATCTAAAATATTAAAATATTCGTTAAATAAGGAATTGTCATGCAGAATCGAGTTAAAGTCTATAAAGCGATTTGTTTAATTATATTGCTAAGTATTATGCTTGCCGGCTGTAAAAGAAAGTATGAAGAACTTAATCTGGAAATGTATGATTACCGAGACACGAAAGAACTGGTTAAATTTGTTTATGATTTTAAGCAAAAACTTGAGAAAGAGGGAATAGATATAATTGAAAGATTCAAACTGGAACGAGAACAATATTTAGAAAATTCCCGCTATGTGTATATTTACAATTTAAAAGGAAGAAATCTTTTTCATGCAGGAATGCCTGAATTAGAAGGAGAAGATCTTTTAGAAATAAAAGACCTGAATGGCAAAAAAGTAACAAAATTAGTTCTGGCAGCACTAAAAGACGAGAATAATCCTCATGCCTGGGTACATTATACCTGGTGGGAGCCGGGTAAGTTTTATCCAGTCACAAAATCTTCCTGTCATTTTCAAGTTATAACCAGTGATAACGATACTCTTTTTGTAGGAGGAGGTATCAATTATCCGCAAGAAGAGAGAGAATTCGTAAGAATAGTTGTAGATAACGCCGTAGATCTGATCGAAAAACAAGGGTTCCCGGCTTTAAAGGAAATTAATGATCCTGCTTCTGAATTTTCTTTTCGGGAGGTTAAAACATTTGTATTCGACCAGGATGGCAAGGTGCTGGTTTCTCCAGTTGCCGATTATGAGATCAGAAATTTCAATTTATTGGAAAGTGTTGATGAGATAGGGCATGAACCATTCAAAATGGCTAAGAAAGCATTAGAAAATAATTCGAAGACCTGGGTGATATTTATGGCCAAGAACAGATTCCAGAGAAATTTAGTGAAAAAGATTCTATATCTTAGAAAAACAAAAATAGATGAAAAAATAGTTTTTGTGGGGGCAGTAGTTGATCTTCCCCAGCCACCATGGTAAGGATAAAAGATGGAAAAACACAATTTTGAGTATAAGGTTAATGAAGTTCCACCTCTGGGGCATCTGCTGACATCAGCTTTTCAGCATGTTCTGTTAATGTTCGTATCAATTGGACTGCCTGTACTTTTTGCCAGTCAGATCAACAGCAGTCCGGAATTTGTAGCCTCACTGGTTTCTTATTCAATGCTGGCGGCAGGAATCGGTTCAATTATTCAATCTGTAGGATTACCATTTATAGGTTCGAAATATCTCTGTCCTAATGTTTGTGGACCTTCGTATTTAAGTCTTTCAATGCAGGCAGCCTGGATTGGTGGTCTGCCATTGATGCGAGGAATGATAATACTGGCAGGTTTTGTGGAAATGTTGCTTGCTCCAATAGTACAGAAGCTGAGAAAAGTTTTTCCAACTTATGTGGTTGGGTTAGTCGTTGCCATGGTCGGAGTAAGTGTTATCAAAATGTCGATAACCTCTCTCTTCGGTGTTAATTATAGGGGAGATGCTATCCATAATACGGATTTGATCATCGGAATAATCTCTCTGTTAATAATGGTATTAAGTAATATCTGGGGAAAGGGATTCATCAAGATGTACTGCCTGATAATAGGAATGCTGGCTGGTTGGATGATCGCGTTAATTTTTGTCCCGGAATACATGGAGAATCTTATCAGTATAAAAGATAAAGCTTTTTTTGCCTTGCCTCACATGGGTTCCGAATACAAAGGGATCACTTTTGATTTAAGATTGATTATTCCATTTCTGGTAATATCGGTTAGCGGATCACTTAAATCGTTTGGTAATTTACTGGCAGCACAAAGAATTTCAGAACCTGAACTTAGCAAACCAGATTTCGTACCGATAAGAAAAGGATTGCTAGCTGATGGTTTCTCAACTGCTTTATCAGGACTTTTAGGGGGAATGGCCGTAGATACTTCTTCCAGTAATATAGGGCTGGCAGGTTCAACAAAAGTTGTAAGTCGCTGGATCAGTGTTGCCGCTGGAGTTATATTTTGTATTCTGGCTTTTTTCCCCAGACTTACAACTGCACTTTCATTTATACCAAAACCAGTTTTAGGTGCTGCGATCATCTTTGCTGGATGTTTTATGATAGTAACCGGTTTTTCGGAAATGTTTTCGCAAGGGTGGGATCAACGTATGACTTTTGTTGTGGGAATTTCTCTCTTTTTTGGTTTAAGCACTGCTTTTCTACCCGAAATATATGCCAGGGCTAATCATTTGGTTCAGACTTTCTTTACTGACCCGCTTCCTACAACAACCTTGATCGCAGTCATCCTACATCAGTTGTTTAATCTGGATTCGTTGTTTTCGAAAAAGAAATAGATTTTCTAAATAGATTTTGTGTAGCAGAGTCACTAAGACACGAAGGCATTAAGTGGTTAAGAAATGAAAATGTCTATATATGTTAAATTGAATATTGAATAGTGTTAAGTGTAATATTATCCATCTTTTTATAAAAATATATAGTTGATTTTTCTGTAATTTCATATTATGCTAAAGTCTAATAACTCAACTGAATAGATTTTTATCAGCATAACTTGGAACTTAATCTTAACCTCAACCTCAACCTTATATTTTATACCCTTGATCCTTAGTCCTTGATAATGGATCCTTCTCAATCTTAACCTTTGCCTTTAGTCTGCTATAAGCGCAAAAAAAACCTTCCAGATTTCTCCAACCTGGAAGGTTTTTGTAAGTTTTTTATCTATAAACTTAAGTTCTTTGTTAAAACTATTTCATTAAGATCTATCCTGTGAAAAGATTATTTCATCAGGATCATTTTCTTGGTAGAAGTGAAATCGCCAGCTGCAAATTTGGAGATATAAATTCCACTAGGTGCTTTTTCACCGTTATCTGCAGTACCATTCCAGACGGTGGAATAATTTCCTGCTTCAACAACTTTATCAATCAGTTTTGTTACTAACTGGCCTTTACTGTTGTAGATCTCGATGGAAACATGAGATGCTGTACTTAAACTGTAGGAAAGGTAAGTTGTAGGATTAAATGGATTTGGATAATTTCCATTAAAAGCTGTGAAGGCTGGAACAACATTATCCGGTGCATCTGTTTCATTATCAATCTCAACAGTGTTGGATGGAGCTGATTCAAAGGGGCCGTAAACAGCGGTTACATAATAAATTAAATAATCATCCGGAACACCCTGATCCACAAAGAAATTACTGGTAGCTTCGCCCACCATCTCATCATTTCTGTAAATTTTATAACCTGTAAGTTCTCTGGAAGCTGGAGCAGCCCACTGACATACAACGTTGGTACCTGCCAGGTTAGCAGAGAAGCTGGCTGGAGCAGGAAGCAGAACTTCTACAGAAGAGGTGTTGGAAGGAGAAGAGTCTCCATCATCATACACAGCAACAACGTAGTATTCATAAGTACCTGCATCAAGTCCCAGATCATCATAATCGGTGTCTGTAACTAATGCGGTATTGATCTGAGTACCATTTCTGAAGACGTTATAACCTAAAAGTTCTCTGTTAACAGCCGAAGTGTAATCTCCGTGTAGTTGGAAGGTGATATCTTCCGGAACTCCACCCTGGCTGTTGATATCTGCTGTCCAGGTGGTAAAACCTGTGGCAAAACCATCACCGGGATTTCTCCAGTAGCCGGGAGTTTCATTAACAACGGTAGTTCTCTGGTTAGCGTAGCACTGAATTGAAAGAGGACTATAAGAAAGGGTCATGTTAAAACCGATCCAATAAGTTCCTGCTGTTAATGTTACAGGTGTGTCGAATTCTACTTCATAGATCTGAAATTCATCTGGCAGGACAGCTTCAGTAGCAAAGGGACCGAAAAGAGGATCTTCTTCCGGAATGCCATCATTGTCTGCAAAGATCCAGACACTGAAGGGAACTGGATCTGAATAATTAGCGCCAGCTTCATTGTAGAAGAAGTTAAAGGCTGCACCAGTTAAATTGGCGTCACCACTTAGCACAAAGTCACCAGCAACTTCAGCATCATATACATTATATGCTGCCTCAAAATCCTGAGCTGATTTTCCAAAAGTTTCACCTTCAGCATCGATCTGATCCCAGAGAATACTGGCTGCACCCGGTTCCATCCAGGAAAGCTGTACATCATTGTAATTTATTAAGGTTGCCAGAACATTTGAAGGAGGATCGTTTCTGGTTTGTTCCATATTTACTGGATTTCCAGAATCCATTTCAACAACTAAATCAGCCTGAATAAATGTAAAAACGCTTAAAACAACTAAAAACAATAATACTTTTCTCATTCTTTTCTCCTTTTAGAATTTTTTGATATGAAAAATATTGCAAGAAATGTTCCATTGTCCCTATAACTTAATATATCAGTAATTTAACCTTAAAAGTTAACAAAGGTCTGATAAAATGTGTATCTACAGCGGACAATAAGTGTACTGAACCGAACGAAAAACAATTTTTTGGGAAATAATTTTTTTTAAATGTGTAAAGCAGTCATTACAGCTTGTTTAACAGAGATTACACTGGAACTATTTGTTCCCTGCGTCTGTACTTCTAAATGAATCTGTTTCAATTGAATATTGGATTCGTGAAGAGCCGTTGTTGGTCAGCTTTATCCAGGCCATTTCAGTTGAATCCGCTGGCAACTGGCAATCAATGTAATCTGGTTCGATCTGCAGGTTTGACATACTGGGTCCTACTGAAAAAACATGCGGATCTGACCTGCCGATGATAGGATGGCTGGAATTTCTACCGCTGCTGTCAGCTGCCGTGATGTAATAAGCTATCTGATCGTTCTCTGCAGCGGCCGGGAGGGAAGCGCTATAATTACTTCCAACTTGATGAACAAGTGGAACAGAATACCAGCTGCCTTCATTGATCCGGTAATGAACTGTTAAGGAGTCACTTATCAGAGACTGACCGCTGTAAGGAACTATTGATGCTTCAACCGGGCAGGTTAAACCCGCCTCGACTTCCCCTGATATGGGAAGATGATCAATATAAAGCATTCCCAGATCAGCTATACCCTTGGTCCTGCAGTGAAGGGCGTCCGTAGATTCCCAGGTTCCGGTGAATCCCAGGATTTCATAACCCGGCATGGCTTCCTCATATGAGGCCAGAGCATCATCATCCCAGGTTGATCCTGTGACTGGTACATAAACTTTTTATTGAGGATGAGTGAATTTGTAAGGCTGATTTTGGGGAGTATAAACGCGGAAAATCTGGTATGGTGTTCCGTAGGGAGAGTTCTGAGTTTCGAAATAATCCACAACGGCTTCAATTTCATCATACTGAGAATGATATGTTGGAACTGATCTGATCAGGATCTTATCTACATCCAGGAATTTACTCCAGCAGTCAATATGATCGATATAAGTATTATTTGGGTCGGGTATTTTATGGTACTGGGATATGTTCAAATATGCCAGCATAAGGCTGTCTATTTGGTTTGCAGTTTTATCAGGATTTTCATCAAGAACCAGATCGGTAGAGGCTGATATCCCCAATCCGGTTGTCATATAATTTCCTCCAGTATGTATGATGTCCATTCCGAATACATCGACACCAAGATATGCACCCACTTCAATCGGAACATCATCATCGTTGGGCCGGGGCCGGTTATAGGGGAAATTTACGATGCCGATCTCATTATTCCCATAAGATATAAACCAGGGACCGTAATCACGTGTCCAGTAAGAATCAGAAGCAGCCTGAATGAACTGGCAATTAGATAAATTAACTCCATTATTATTATATTGAGCTGTTACAGTATTCTGCTGTGATTGGTTTGCGACCAGAGTATAAACTATGTCATCTTCAGAAAGTTCAGCGATCAGATCGTAAGATATGCCGAAGCTGTACCGGATCAAAACGCCCTGCATCGGTTCGAATTCGGCTATGTTTCTGATCGTACCCGGAGGAGGTTCTGTTGTTTCGAAATCCCGAATGATGCTGTCCATCAACTCCTGTTCCTCAGGAGTTAAAGCATGAGAAACATCATCGGATAGATCTTCCTGCTGACAGACTATTGCTGTTGAAAACAATATTATAAATAACAGAAACAGGTATTTATTCATGCAAATCTCTCCTGATGGCAGATCCCGTATAATAGGAGATGATCCGGTAAAATGATCTATCGTCACCTTCGGAATCTGTGAAAGTAGTGAGGGATGTTGTTCCAATTTCGCTGAAAGCTGTATCAGGTTGAAGGGAGCGGTAGATCTTATAGCCCTGCGCTCCGGCAACAGCTTCCCACTGAAGCAATATGCTGTTTTGCCCAATAGAGATAAGAATATTTTCCGGAGCAGGAAGATATATCGGATAGACCTCGATCTCAACAGGAATGGTGTGGAAGATACTGTCATTTTCGGTTACAGTTATTTCGTAGCTGTAGAAACCGAATTCAAGTGTGGAAGCATCGATCGTGACCGTAAGTGAATCAGATTCACCACTGTCTAAACTGCCAGTATAGCTTTCCAGACTTATAACATCAGGGTATAAATAAATACAGCCCATAAAAATGAGCTGTATAAGAAAATATCTTATCCTCATGAGGAGATTATTTTAAAAGCCGATTATTTCAGCAAGAGCATTTTTTTTGTGAGTGAAGCTGAACCGGTTTTTAACCTGTAATAATAGATTCCGGAAGGAACCGAATTTCCGTTATCGTCGGTACCATTCCAGGTTACTGAGTAGGGGTTAGTGGGTTGAGGAGTGAGTGAGTCGGTGAGATCTTTCACTTTCTGGCCCTTCAAATTATAGATTACCAACTCCGTGTTCTCCGCCTGCCCGGCGAAGTCCTGAGAATCAGAACGAAGACGGGTGAGCTCTGTGTTTAAGAAAAAAGATATTGTTGTTTCAGGATTGAAAGGATTAGGATAATTGCTCAACTGAGTAATAGCAGCAGGCAGGTTATCTTCAGCTGATGTTCCACTAACAATAAGTGTAACCGGTATCAGGTGATCAGCTACAGCGTTTCCAGTTATTAAAATATCGCAGGTATAAACACCTTCTGTTAAGGAAGCTGAATCGATCTGGTAGTTGATGATGTCATAATTTCCAGCTATGATCTCGCCACTGACAGGATCAAGTGAGATCCAATCAGCAGGATCACCCTGACCATCTATCATAATCTGTCCATTCACAATGTGAGGTTCGCTGCCATATTCATCGCCGTTGATCTGATAATCGAATAGTAGGTCACTCATCAGATCGGAGTCTAATGTAACATTTACTTCCATGGAAGCAGATTCGCCATCGTGAATAACACCATAACCCATTGCTGTCTGCCCGAACCAGGTTAGAGATACACCTTCACCTACCATACCGTCGAAGACAAGATCTCCTCCGGAACCACCTATGAAATCTGTGGCAGAGTTAACGATATACACCAGCCGGGAAATCAATCATCACCTGATTCAACCATTCATCATCATTACTGTTATTAAAAATGGTAAAGGTCCAGTCAGTTGTTGCACCTGGTTCATAATTTGCAGCACTGCAGGAAATGTACGATCCGGTAATATCTCTGGTCTGCTCGGTAGTATCTATAGTAAAGATCTGGTATTCCAGGAAGCCACCCCCGCTGTTGGTAAGGTTGAAAGTGCCATCAGCAGTCTGATCCGGTTGCAGGGTAACTTCTATCTCATCAATATTAACAGAAATTTCAGGGTACTGAACCACGTAATAGATATGTGGATCAGGGGCACCTATAAGGGGGTGATTGTTGCTGCGCCCGGAAGCATCGGCAGCATGGATATAATAGGAGATCACATCTTCATGTGATGCGGCCGGGATATAGGCTGTAAAGATATTCCCCTCGGTATTGATCATCGAAAGAGGAGTGTAAGGGTTATCATTCAATTTATAATAGACCAATACTGAATCCGAATAAATAGCCTCATCGCTGTAGGCAGTTATCTCTGCGGAAATCTCAATATCAACATTGGCTGGTTGTTCACCTTGTACTGGAATGTGGTGGATATAAAGCATGCCCAGATCGGCAACGCCTTTTGTGCGGCAATGAAGAGCATCAGTTGATTCCCAGCTGTTAGAATAAAACCCTAATACTTCATAACCGGGCATTGCTTCTTCATAAGCGGCTAAAGCTTCATCATCGTAACTGGAATTTGTAATGGGAACAAAAACTCTGTCGTTCAGGATGAGTGAGTTTGTATAAGGTTGATTGGAAGGAGTATAAACCCGGTAGACTTCATAAAGAGTACCATAAGAAGATGTTTGTTCAGCAAAGAAGGAAACTACTGCTTCGATCTCGTCATACTGAGGATGAGACTCGGGAACTGAGCGGATCAGAACTTTGTCGACTGCCAGGAATTTTCCCCAGCAGTCAATATGATCGATATAAGTATTATTGGGGTCCGGAATAGCATAATAGGTATGAATGCCCAGATAATCTTCCATTAACTGGTTAATTTCATCCTGGGAAAGAGAAGGATTTTCATCAAGAACCAGATCGGTGGAAGCGGAAATTCCCATTCCGTCAGTCATATAATTCCCACCAGTATGGTAGATATCCATGCCAAAGACATTGATATCGAGAAACTCCGCCATTTCGAGGGGTATATCATTATCATTTGGGCGTGGCCTGTTGTAAGGGAAATTCACAATGCCGAATTCACCGTTACCATCGATCGCGTACCAGGGACCATAATCTCTGGTCCAATAAGAATCGGACTGCGCATACAGGAAATTACAGTTATCTGTATCAACGCCGTTACTGTTGTATATATTCAACACTGTATTTTCTTCTGATTGTCCTGTAACTATTGTGGTTACAGTTGTTTCCTGAGACATTTCAGCTATCAATGAATAGGGAATGCCAAAGGGGTAGCGCACCAGTACGCCCTGCATCGGTTCAAATTCAGCGATATTGTGAATCGGTCCTTCAGGTGGATCAGTTTCATAGAAATCCCTGTTGTTCAGAGTGTCCAATTTCCTCTACAGAAAGATAATGCCCCAGGATGGGATTCTGGTAGAGTAGCTCATTTTTATCAAATTCACCGGCTGAAACAAAACTGACGGCCAGCAACAGTATAGACAGTAGTAAAAATTTTCCTTTCATAACCCTCAAAACTCCAATTGATTTTTTATTTTAATAACAACATTTTTCTGGTGGAACTGTAGTCACCGCTATTAAGTTTATAAAAATAAATTCCGCTGGGAACCGGCTTGCCCGTTTCATCGGTTCCATTCCAGATAGCATTATAATGGTTTTGACCGACTGATACTTCGATAAACTCAGTATGACGATCAAAAGTTTTAACCTTTTGACCCTTTAAATTATAAATGGATAATTCCGTGCTCTCAGTGAGCTCTGTGGTTAAATCAAACGAAATGGTTGTAGTAGGATTAAAGGGATTGGGATAATTTCCCAGCAATTGCGGTTTTCCAACGATCAGATTGTCATCGGCATCTGTATTTGTGACCAACAAAGAAACCGGGATCTTCTTATAATCTCGGTCACCATCATTGATCAATATTTCGCAGTAATGAATGCCCAGTCCCAGCTCATTGGCATCAAATGTAATAGTGATCTGATCGTTCTCTCCAACGTTAAGGGATCCTGAAGAAGAGTTCAGTGAGATCCAGCTTAAAGGATAATCCAGCTGTAAAGAACCTGTCACAGTATGTGGATCATCTCCGTATTCATCTCCGCTTATTGAGTAAGAGATGTTGATATTGCCGGCAATTTCTGTTGTAGTAGTTACATTAACAGAAGCAATGGCAGCCTGGTTCTGATGCAGAACGCCATAACCCATGGCAGTTTCCCCATGCCAGTTAATAACGGCTGCTTCCCCAGCTGATCCGTCACAAACAAGAGGTCCGCCTGTTCCGCCCACAAAGTCAGTTGCTTCATTTACAGTTATTCCGGCCGGGAATTCAATAACAACATCAGTGATCCATTCATTATCCGGACTCTGGTTATATACCGTGAAAAGCCAGTCAACCGTTTCGCCCGGAGTAAAATTATCTGTATTGCAGGTGATATGTGAACCGGTGACATCTCTGCCGGCAGGTTCTTGAGTTCTAATAGTGTATTCCACTACGTGATCACTTGTATTTGAGATTGTAAACAATTCGGTATCAATATCCTGATACCCCATTTCCAGTTCAAAGAAACCGGGATCCACAGCAAAAACGTTAGGTTCATAGATCATCATGTTCAGGAAGATATTCCAGGAATCAGATCCGGAATTAATGATGCCGGTTATTTGAGCCGGATGGTGATCCGGGGCAGAGGCAGAAATTTCAAAACAGAAGGCTTCTGTAAGCTGTGTACTTCCTCCGGCTGCAAGTATGGAATATATTTCGCTGTTATCCTGGAAAGTAAGATAGGGGTCCTCTGTGCTGAGTATGATCTCAAGTTCTTCAGATGATTCAACCCCGATATTGGTCAATTGTATATCAATGTAGCACGTTTCTCCAGCTTCCAGATAATCGTCATCTCCAGCCAGGATAGTGAAGTCCTGCAAAATAACGTATGGCCCTTCAGGGGGAATAACTGCGATCGTTTCAAAAAGCGGATGCAAATCATGACCACTTACAGAGAGCAGCATTTCACCCGGCGTAAGAACTTCCGTAAAAAGATGAATATTAACTATGCCCTGAACATTGGTATAGCCTTTGCCGACGCATTCCCCACCTACGGAAAGGGCAACCTTGGCATTTTCGATGGGGTAACCGGTTGTATTGGTTACTGTTACCAGATATTCCTGCTGACCAACAATGAAAGCACCATTATGGTTTGCAGCCAATGTCTCTGGCTCCCCAGTCCAGATGTCCAGTGTAGGATCTCCAAACAGGTTAGAACAATAGTAGCACCAGCGGTTTTGACGATAATCGATGTAGGGAATATTATCTTCTTTACTGTCCAGCTGGGTTTCCCCGATTTTAGTAATGCCTTCACCGAAAATGGCATCGAAAAATTGTCTGTCCAGATACTGAGATGAACCGTCTGTATCATACAGATTACCCCAGCCGTAACGGCTGTTCATAACCATAGCCGCTGTTCCAGTCGGCAGGCCTGTCCAGACTTCAGCAATACAGTCTTCCAGATAGCTGCCGTTTGTATCCCGGTTATCGAAAGCTCCGCAGTAGCATCCCTGTGAGTAGAGAATATTAAATCCGTTTTCAACACCATCGTTAGTGACATTGTTTTCTGTAATATCAGGATTATCCAATTTCATGGCATAGGTAGTGCTGCAATGCCCCATATGATTAACCAGGTTAGGTCCTGCATTCAAAGCCGGCAGCAGATCGTTATAAGGGCTCCAGGTGAAATTGTAATCGTATAAAGTTTCAACATTGAAATATTCAGGTAATCCGGCTGTTGTGTAGCCGAAATTGTCAGAGCCATACCTGATCTCTTCCTTGAAGTGCATGCCCCAGGGGGTCCAGCCCAGATTTTCACCAACCATAAGAGCTTCATCGATATCTTCTACGCAAGGTTCGGTCTGGTACATAATGGTTTTATTAACAAAATTGGTGATCTCTTCTTCTGAATCACAGGCCATTCTGCCGATAAATACTTCACCCAGCAGGTCATCTTCTCCGGGTTCAGCCCAGAGGTTATCTTCATCATCATTCCAGGTTCCATCCAGATTGCTGTAATAGATATCAGCAGGGATATCGGTCTCGTACATGGAACCGCCACCTGAATCGAAAAACGCACGGTGGGGTATGATCTCGTCATCACCGGCCAGGAGAACATATTCTATTCCAAAGTTTTCATATTGTTCTATTATACAATTTCTGATCTGTTCCTGCAGGTCCTGTCCGTCATATTCATTTTCAATATCTTCCACCAGTATTACCTGTGTCTGGTAACCGGTAGTGTTTTTAAGCTCAATAAGCGGTGTCAGATGTTCTTCCAACAGGGAATTAGTAATGATCAGCAGATTGTAATCTTCTTCTCTCGTTCTGAAATCCAGTTCCGGATAAGTTGATATTTTTTCCGGATTTGAGACAATATTTTTTATTCTGGTAATTGTCTTTTCATCATCTTTATAGAAACGGTTAAAACTTCTCTCTGCAAGGGGATCAGGAACTGTGGTAACTTTATATGTTATTGATTCGAGATAAAAAATTTCACCGGTTTTGGGGAAATATTCGAAAGGACAGATATTAAAATATGCAATACCATGTCCGCGGGAAAAATGAGTTTGCAATCCATCCCAGATCTGAGCTGGAAATACATTATCTGAATTGTATATGCGGGGATCGGGTTGTGTAAACGCAATATCTTCAGTGTAACCTATCGGGTACTCCTGCTGAACTGGTTTTACTGTGCATGAATTGCTAAGTTTATTTATTCGGGAATCTATGATCTCCACTTTTTCTGCGATCTGCCCGGGAGGAAGCAGTAGTGAGACAGGAAAGCGTGGCAATAGCGGTTCGCCCGGATGGCCTATAGCACGGCAATCTTTCAGCATTACAAGCTCATATCCATCTTCTGCTTCAATAACAGGTGCTGAAAAAGTAACTG
Source organism: Cloacimonadaceae bacterium (SeqCode) (assembly GCA_942491655.1). GTDB lineage: Bacteria > Cloacimonadota > Cloacimonadia > Cloacimonadales > TCS61 > SDB. The sequence goes on along the minus strand of CALOBL010000013.1, from coordinate 45,535 downwards.
TCTGGTATATCTCGGAAGCAGACAATCCAACCAATACAACTGATAAAATAAATAAAATTATAAATTTCTTCATTTTTATCTCGATCCCCTTTTTTCTTATTAAATATGAAAAGATGCAAAATCCATTCCATTACCTGGATAACTAAAGAGATAGAAATGAAATCAAGCAGTTGCAGGCTAATGAATTTTCAAAAAACAGCAAAAAAAAGGCTTCTCAGCTTAGAAGTTTTAACCTCCTGAATGCTGAAAAGCCTTATATTTATACAACGAATACTATTTTAATAAGATCATTTTGTTTACTGATGTATTGTGCTCCGATTGAATTTTGTAAAAATAAATCCCAGATTTTACATTTGCACCGGTATCATCTTTACCATTCCAGTTGATGCTATGATCACCTGAGACAAGTTCCTTATTTACCAGTGTACTAATCCTCTGTCCCCTGCTGTTGAAGATTTCCAGTCGGACATGACTTCTCTCTTTAATCTGAAAATCAATATAGGTTTCAGGATTGAATGGATTCGGGTGGTTTCCTTTATCCTGGAAACAGTAATTAACCGGATCATCTGCATCAACTTCAGGTTCAAGCACAAAATCTACAGTAACAGTCTCACCGGCAGCAACAGATATATCGACAGGATCTGGAGTGTAGTAATCTTCTAATGAACAGTTTACCGTGTAGTCAGCAATTGGAACTTCCAGAAGATAATTGCCATCTGCATCTGAATAAACAGTATATTCACCTGCAGTTATCATAGCTCCTTCCAGAAAATCACCGGTTAAATTGCTGATATTACCAGTGATAAAGCCGGTTTGGGGAGCAAGTGTGAAATCTACAGTTACTGTTTCACTGGTAGCTACGGTTATTGCTACAGGCTCTGCTGATATATATCCTTCCAGCGAACAGTTAACAGTATAATCACCGGTTTCTACTTCAATTTGATAATATCCTTCACCATCTGAATAAGCTGTATAAATCCCTGCTGTAATCATGGATTTGCAGAATATCGCCATTTGAGTCCGTTACGTTTCCTGCAATGAAACCTGTTTCAGGGCCTGGAACAAAGAATTCGTAAGCTCCCATATCTAAAGCTGCTGAACCGTCTTCATCACCATCAACGATTCGAGCATTGCCATCCAGGTCAAATTCCGGTAAGGTAAAGCCTACAACAGAATCATCACCTGTATCTATACAGGGTGAAGTTGCCTGCAGGTGAAGATCTCCACCATCAATATCAACGAATAAGGGTGTTTCATTTATCACATTAGTGCCGGTTGTTCCGTCCATGATACAGCTGTAAGAAGCAGTAACAGTACCAGCTGTGATACCGATATCATTCGGTTCATTATTCCATAATATTGAGTTGTGGATCTCAAGAGTTCCACCATTAAGCCAGAAAGCACCACCATTCATAGGTGAAACATTATTTACAGCAGTTATATTGGAGGCTTCAGTAGTGCTGGATGTAAGCCCGACAGCAGCTCCTGAACCATATAATGTAGTATTATTGTAAAAGAGAAGATCAGCCATTATCACATTGGAGGAAACAGTGTAGATGGCTGTACAGGCTCCACCTGTGTTATCGATGAAACTGCAGTTGTAAATTTCTATAGATGATTCTTCCCAGGCTGAAATACCTGCTCCAAAGAAAGTTGTATCATTCCCCTGGAAAAGGCAATTAGATATTACAGGTGCAGAACCATAAGACACAATACTTGCACCATAAAATCCACAATTGTTCTGCAGAAAAGTGCATCCTGAGATAGGAACATCAGAACCTGCTTCCAGGCTTACAGCTCCTCCATCGTAGTCAGCGTAATTAAATGAAAATGTGCAGTTAGCAATTGAGAGATTACTGGTGTTCATACAGTGAACTGCTCCACCGAATTTATCTTCATCGTTTGTACCAACAGCATATCCGTAACTGAAATCACAATAAGCCAGTATGTTGGCAGGTAATGAACTCAAGTTGCCGTCTATAAAGCGAAATCCGTGCCAGCCAACATTTGTATCCAGTGCAGTTACGGATATCATGTCGCTTTCAGTACCAATAGCTTCTAATCTTCCGAAGATCTCGAATTTGTAAAAATCGTTGAATATAATTTCAACTCCAGCTCCGATCTCCAGCTCTGCACCGGACTGCAGAGTAATGTCGCCATCAATGTAATAAGGGTTACCGGCAGCATCCCATACTCCACTTACGTCTCCGCCCGGTATAACTGTTGCAGTAAGAAAAATCGGTAATAAAAAAACTAAACTGATAATGATCTTTTTCATTTTTTCTCCTTGTTAATTTTTTCAATATATTCATCCAATGGAACGGCATTGTCCCAATAGATCTGAAAAATTTGCATAAAAGTACCGGCAACATCCGAATGTTCAAAAGAAGTAAATGTGAAATTGGACATATTGCTGACCTTGTTCTCCAAAGTAAAAACTGCTATTGTCCCATCAAAAATAAATAATTTCATGGGAAGCTGCTCGGCCAGACGCACTTCTTCACCCAGGCTTTTGAAGTATTGCATACGCTTTAGAAAATTCTCCATGTTTTCTGGTTCGATCTCATGGACCGCTTTGTAGCTGACACCCTTTTTAGCACTGGTTCTTTGAGCGGGATTCAATGTGTCGAGGTCTTCTACATTCATGATATAGGGCGGCTTGCTAAAGGCCAGCACCTCTTCTTCAGCTTCAATTTCAAGTCTTTCCAGAGTACTGATTATCGAGGACCTGGAATGAAGTATTTTTATCAGTTCTCTGGAATCATTCATTTTTTCCGCTTTAAAAAGGGGGAAGAGTTCTTCAGCCATTTTTTCCATCAGCTTTATCTGCATCTGCAGAGTTGTTTTGCTGGAATTGAAATGCGATGCGGGGATTAACTGCTACAAAACTCTTTATGCCGGAATTTATCTCTCGTAGAAAGCCTTTCTGGATAAGGCTGGAAATGATCCCGTAAATATTTGATCTGTTCACCTTAATTGCCTTCGCTATCTGAGTAGCGGACAGGGGCTGTTCTAACAACAGAAAATATGCTTTAGCTTCATTCTCAGTTAACCCGATCATAACAAGATCATTGATAAATTTCTGCATTTATTCTCCTTTTGTTGTCTAGAGGTACAACAAAATTACTATGCATGACTGGTCAAGTTATTTTTGTTGTGCTAAGGTACAACAGATTTTTGATAGTACTTTGGGTAGAATGGAGGATGTGACGGATTGGGCTGGATATTTAATTTTAATATTTATTAAATAAAGATGTTAATAAAAAAGAAAATTACAAATAGACAGTTTAAAAATTTAAAATTGTCAAGACGGTAGGATCAAGGGTCAAAGAACAAAGATTAAAGGGCAGGTAGAAACAAGGCCAGGTTGAAGTTTAGGAAGTTTAGATACATTTTAATTAACCACCTTTCTTCGCTCAAGAGCTTCGCCAAGGCAGGCAGATAAGCACTGATAATCACTGATAACTATTTTAAGAGGGAGAGAATAGGATGTTTAGAGGTTTAGATGCGTTTTAAAATGCCGGTGTTATTTGAAGTAACTAAACCACTCTAAACAAAACTAAACTGCTAAACAGCTTTAGAATAATGGATTAGGGTGTTTGAGTAAGACGGGTATCCTGGATATCTTGAATTAATCCTGTTAAACCTGCTTCAGATATTTATTTAAGCAGCAGCATCTTCCTGGTTTGTGAGAAATCACCTGATTTAAGCTGATAAAAATATACGCCGGAGGGAACTGGATTTTCATTATTGTCGGTTCCATTCCAGATAACTTCTGAGACAGTGTTACCTGGAGAAGGGAAGGGTCAGAGAGAAGTGAAATCCTTGATTATCTGTCCTTTAATATTATAAATAAACAACTCCGTGCCCTCATTGCTCTCAGTGGTTAAACTAAAGGAAATTACTGTTTCAGGATTGAATGGATTGGGATGATTTCCCAGTAATTCGGGTTTCTGTGGAAGTTGTATTTCGTTTACAGAAGTAGAAGTTACTGTAAGCTGAACAGGTATATTTACAAAACCATTATCGATCTGATCAACAACAATATTGCAGGTATAAAGGTCGGGTTGCAGACCATGGGTGTCGAAATGAACGGTTATCTCTTCACTTTCTCCACTGTTCAAACTGCCGGAAAGAGTTTCTATGTGGATCCATCTCAACGGGTAAGTAAGAGTGATAACATTGATCAAATCATGAGGTTCCTCGCCATAACCATCACCTTCAATATGATACAAAATGCCGACTTCACCCGTAAATTCCGGAGTTATTTCAACCTCCATAGTTGCCTGCGCTGTTTCACCCTCATGCAGTACACCGTAACCCAGATTTGTTTCACCGTTCCAATAAATTTCAACTCCAGAACCGGTTGTACCGTCATAGATGAGATCTCCACCACTGCCACCGGTAAAATTTCCAGCACCGTTTACAATTACATTGGGAGGAAATTCCAGGTAGATCCCCTTAATCCATTCTCCATCAGGGCTGTCATTGTAAAGCGTGAAAGTCCATTCCGCGCTTTCCCCCGGGTTAAAATTCTCGGTTGAACAGGTAACGTAACTATCAGTAAGATTACGATTACCGTCTTCAGTCCAGACGTTATAAAACAAAGTTCCGCCGCCGGAATTGGTAATGATTAAGGTTTCAGTGTCTGTTGTATCGGCGGGAAGTTCTTTAATAATGGAATAAGTGTTCAAGCTTATTACAGGTCCTACAGAAAGAAGGAAATCGTACTGATCATTCAGCTGATTCACAGTAAAATTGAACTGACCTTCCAGATAGCCAGGTGCATTGACAATAAACTCGAAATCATCTTCCAGCAGAAACAGTGAATATTCTCCATTTCCATTAGAAGTAACTGGTGCAACAGGGGCATTCTGAACCTGAATAACTGCATCAGGAATAACTTCACCGCTTTCGATATCGCGAACAGACCCGGTTAGATTTATTGCATCAATAGCCGGCAGCATTTCGATATCAAGCCAGTTTATCTCATTATATTCAGTTTGTATTCCATTGATAACTATATTTTGGTAGGCGTAAGCTGAAGCTTCAATATCCCAGGTTCCAGCCTCGATCATGCGATGATAATTGCCCAGAATTTTATCCGACATGATCTGGGAGTTGTCAATATCGTGATCTAATACTTCGATCTGGGCATAGATCGGGTTGCCTTCCTGGTTAGTAACATTACCCCGAAAGCCGTACGAGGTTTCTTCAATATATAAAAGGAAGGATTCCCGGTTGTATTCCCAATAGTCAGGCAATTCATCAGCTGGAAGCAGCTTAACATCAGAAATTTCCATGGTAATTTCCCGGCAGTTGCGGAAATAGGTCATGAAATCCTGTCTGCTGCCGCTGGTGGTGTACCAGTCATAACCGTTGGTTATGCCGTCATCATAACCATTCATGTAGCCATTAGGGCTGTTCTCCTGGCAGTTATCGGCATAGGTATGGGAAACAACCTGAAGCCAGGCATCATCAGCGTGTCGGGTTGGCCAGGTATCCCAGGGATAATTTAATACTTCCGTTCCACCGTGAAAATTGGCGGAAAGAATAAAATTTTTCGCAGTTGAAATATCCATCATAGCCAGGGTTTCCGGCTGCCAGGTATTCCCGTCCGGATGCTCACCATCTTCCGGATCAGGAAAATTACGATTCAGATCAACTCCATTGGCATTAGATCTATGTGCACCATATACAGTGTGATTGCCCGTCCAGTAAGTGCCGTCCGGATTGGCCAGCGGGTTGATCCAGATTTCCACATTATCCACAATACTTGTCAACCGGTCATCTATTCCATAATTAACAAGTAAATGATCGATCAGTCTAAGCATCAGAATATAACCGGTTGTTTCATCTCCATGCATTGTTGAGGTATACATGAATTCAGGTTCAGCCTCGTTTTCATTTACATTGTCAGAGATAATTGCGAAGAGGATATCTCTTCCCTCAACAGATTGACCAGCCTTAACTATTTTACAAAGCTCAGGGTAATCTGTCTGGAATTGATACATCATCTCAATGTAAAGTTCATAGGTAGGATATGTATCCCATTCTCTTTGGCGCATAATAGTATCCGTCATTTCCGGCACAATGAGTGTACTCGGATGAGGCAGCAGGTCATAGGATATTCCAGTAGCGTTGAAGAGTTCAAGCTGATATTGATTGGCATAAGCATAGATCAGATCTTCTTCAATCTTATCAATACTTATTAATTTATTGAGATCTTGTATGTTTGAGCTGTCAGGAATTTTAAAACTGAAGTAATATTCAACGATCTCTGCGGAAAGATATGTTAGAGAAATTATTAAAAATAATACTGTTATAATTTTCTTTAAATCCATAATTCCTCACCTTTCAATTTTCTTTATAATCTATTTCAATAAAAGCATTTTCCTAAAACTAAATTGCCTGCCTGTTGTCAACTTAGAAAAATATACTCCCGAAGGAACCGGGTTCCCATTATTATCAGTGCCGTCCCAGGTTACTGAATAATTTTGCTTCCAGCTCGTGTGATCCTGGGAGATCTGTCGAAGGACTGGGAGCATTCATCTCATAAACTGCCCCTTCGATAAACTCAGGGTGACAGTTTATTAATAACCTTTTAACCTTCTGACCTTTAATGTTATAAATACAAAGCTCCGTGTTCTCTGCCTTCAATTTTCCCATCGTTGAACGAAGACTGGTGGTTAAACTGAAGGAAATCGTCGTGGACGGATTGAAAGGATTAGGATAAATACTTAGAATTAGGGGTTTTCCGGCAGGAATTTCATCTTCTTCACTGGCGGAAGTGTCTCCCTGAAATTCATATGCCCCGATATCTATATTTGTCACATATCCTTCATAAACTCTGGGATTACCAGCCAGGTCGAATTCAGGCAGACCCAGCCCTGCTGTATCGGGGGTACCTGTATTTATAGAGCCTGAAGTGATGAGAAGTTCGTAGGGATGATCTCCTATGCCGGAGAACTCAGGTTCAGTTGTTATCAGAGCTTCGCAATTGTATTCAACACTGTCGCCGTGAGAAATTCCCTGCAGACCATTTTGAATATTGTCATACTGGAAATTAATAGTTGTATACGACAAGGCTATCTGGTGGAGGCTATCCGGGTTTGCTGTATCCCAATAAATGTTATTAAAGGATTCAATATCTTCACAATCATGGCAGTAAAGTCCAACCCCGTTTCCATTATCTGCATGATTATCAGCCAGAGTATTATTGCACATCAGGGCAATCTGAATGCCAACCATATTTATTGCACCACCATTTCCAAGATAAGAAGATGATTCACATATTAGATTATTGATTATATTCAAATTTGAATTCTGATGAATATAAAGTGTGCCACCATCGCTGTTAGCCGCGTTAGCCCGGAATCTATTTTTTGTAATGTAATGAGACAGACCGGAATCGCCTTCCAGAAAGATGGCTCCTCCTTTACCACTGCAGGAATTCAGGTCAAAGATGTTATTCAGAATTGAGCTGGAATTAACATTCAAATATAAAGCTCCTCCGGCAGAATCTTGTCCGATCCTGGTAGTATTAGCAGTGAATTCATTTTCATAAAGTTCAGGACTGCTTCCAGAAATATATAAGGCTCCACCCTGCAAGGCAAGATTGTTATTAAAATTGGAACTTTCAATCGTGACCAACTCACAATTATCAGCAAAGATCGCTCCACCCGAAAAGGCTGCAATATTATCACTGAATACAGAATTTTGCACGATCAGCTCTGATCCAACGCAGTAAATTGCTCCTCCGTATCCCGCAAAATTGTTTTGGAAGGAGGAATTGCTGATCAATATCTCCGGGGAATTAATAATTTCCAGGCAAGCACCTTCTACCGGCTGATAATTAACGATGGCTTTGCCGTATTCAAATATACAGTGGGAAAAAATAGACTGCACATTGTCTGCTCCGACCTCAATAAAAGATAATCCATTCCAACTTCCATCTGTAAGATATGGATTGAAAAAACCAGTGGTATCTGCAGCGGTAAATCGTATTGAATCGGTTTCCGTACCTTCGGCCAGAAGAGCTCCGTGTATTTCTATATTATAATAGTTCTCGAACTGAACCCTGGTTCCTGCCGGAATTGTCACAGTTGCACCTTCCTCAATGATCACATCTCCAATAACATGAACTGTATCTGCTTCCCATGTCATGTCGAAACTAATATTTCCACTTACTTCGAAAGGTCCCGGTCCCCAATCAAAGAATTCCAGAGAATTATTTATGTTCAATCTTCCTCCGGTTACTGTTATGCCATCCAGATCTTCAACCGGATCTGTTCCATCTAATATGTATTGTTTAATGAGCAGAGCATATTCAGCAGGTTGAGCCAGATAATTCTGCATGAAGGAAGCAGGGGCGGCCGAGAAAAGAAAACCTATTGCACCCGTTACCTGGGGGCAGGCCATGGAAGTGCCGGTTTTATAGGAATAAGAGCCGTAATTGGGTAAATCGGTTGAGTAAATATTCGTGCCGGGGGCACCCAGATCGATAGTGGTTAATCCGTAAGCGGCACCATTATTTTTTAGATCTTCATCGGTTGTATTTGTTACGGCTATCAGGAAGTCGCTATTGCAAGCGGTGGGCATATCTCCTACGAGATCTACATCTTCATTGGAGTTCATGGTAGCTCCGCAACTCAACACTCCCTGCATGCCTAAAGAATCATAAATGGCAGACCAGATGGGAAAATTATCAGGATCGCCGTGATTTACTCCGAATGAGGCATTGGTTGCAACCACAAAAGCACCTTCCGCTCCGCCGGTTTCGTTATAACGTGATCTCATTTCCAGCACATATCCATAAGCTTCCACCACAACAGATTCGGTTGAAGATGAGCCCCTTACCGGCATGATCCGGGCATTCCAGTTTATTCCACTGACACCTATGTTGTTATTGCCAATTGCTCCGGCAATACCTGAAACATGAGTACCATGTGAACTGGTTGTTATGCTCCCATTGTGGTCCACAGCATTCCAGCCATCAAAATCATCGATGTATCCGTTGTTGTCGTCATCTATTTCATTACCGGGAATCTCCAGATTGTTTTTCCAGAAATTAAGATCTTCATGTTCAATGTAATTTCCGGAATCGATAATTGCCAGCACTATAGTATCACCCAGAGCAGTAACTCCACCAGTGGAAATATCCCAGGCAGCCGGGGCATCGATATCGGCATCTTCCAGACCACCGCTTTGACCGGTGTTCTCTAGATGCCATTGATTTGCGAAATCAGGATCATTCGGATATGTTTCTCTTTCCTGCACAAAATGGTTCAATTGGGAGATCCTGATCAGAGGATGTGAGTTGAACTCAATTATTGCAGCTTCTGCAGTTGATCTCGAAGTGTCGAAATTTATCAGCCAGGCACCCATGCGCCGGGAGAGTAATCTGCTTTCGGTGATATTCAAGTGGGGAAGATCCTGTCTGATCTGCTCAATTTCATTCGACTGTTCCTGGCCTGTATGCTTCAGCTGAATGATGATCTGCCCTGGTACATAATTTCCTGCCGAAAATAAAAAAACTGAAGAAATAATAAAAATTAATATACACCGAAATCTCATAAAAACCTCTCAGTCTATAAACTACGAGCGATTCAACTTTATCAGGTTTATTTCATTAATACCATTTTTCGGGTAAGGCTTTTATCTCCTGATTGTAATTTGTAAAAATAAATCCCGGAAGAGACTGGCTGGCCGGCATCATTAGTTCCATCCCAGATAACTTTTCTGCTGCTTTCCTGGTCATCCTGAGCGGAGTCGAAGGATAAAAAGAAAGATTTAACTCTCTGTCCTTTCGCATTATAAATACACAACTCCGTGTTCTCAGCCTGCCCGGCGTAGTTTCCATCATTGGAACGAAGACGGGTGTTTAAACTAAAGGAAATTACTGTTTCCGGATTAAATGGATTCGGGTAATTACCGAACAACTTCATGCTTACAGGTGAATCTTCGGTTTCCTGGCTTGAGGTATTATCATATTCAGGAAGCTCGACGTAATCGATCCAGGCACAGTCTGAACCGGAAGATACATAGCCATCCTTCTCGTAACGCCATTCAAAAGTATGCTGCCCTGCCGATACTGTGAAAGTTTCAAGACTCCAGTCTATTTCACCATCCCAACGTCCCATTTCAATATCATCTATCAGGAAGAGCAGGTAGTCGAAATTATCGTTGCTGGTATCATCTTCACAGGAGACTTTTTTATAAAAGCTTATTTCATCTTCTTCAATAACATTAAGTGTTATGAGAAGAGAAGTTGATTCCATACTGCCGATAATTCCGGAACGAGCGGAATGGAATCCGTCATAAGATTCATTGTTATCTATGAACCAATCGGCATCCCCGATTGAGGACCATTCATAGCCGAATTCAGTCAGTTCAAAACTTTCAGCTTCCGAAACTTCCAGCACAAAATTTATAACATTATCTTCTTCTTCCAGGGTTATACTTTCCAAACGGGAAGAGAAACCTGCTGCCGTAAGTAGAACTTGGTAAGTATCAACGGCAACATCAGAGAATTCGTATGCTCCTTCAGAATTAGTGAAAACGGCTTCCAATGGTGTATCAATGATTTCTATCCGGCAATTTTCCACCGGTTCAATTGTATCAGCATTATAAACATTTCCGGAAAGAAAAGTATAGGGTACAGGATCTAATGCTGCGTTCAGGATAGTCTGCTCAGCAGAAGTTATTTCAATATTTTCAAAAGTTTGTGAGCTATAACCATAAGCAGAAATGGTCACATCGTAAAAACCATCGGTAAGAAGCCTGTAATAAGAGCCATAGAGTTCATTGGAAAGATACGGGTAACGGAATTCTTCGGAGTTATCAATGCCCTCGATAAATATCTCAGCTACCAGAGGAAGATCAGTTGCATTGTCAGTAACGTGCCCGGTTAAAATGGAGTGATTTTTTCTATCTAATAAAGTTAATGCGGCGTCAAGATTGTCTTCACAGATCAAGGGAACATTAGCAGCTGGAGGAATGAACTGAGTTGCCATTTCAATGGTATAAGAGAAAATACCTCTGACCCCATAGGCATAATCATCGAGGGTTCCCATACAGGGATACAAACCCCAGGCTTCGGCTGGTGTATAATATCCATAATCCTGAGAAGGTATCTGTTCCGCCATGGCAACGGCAAGTTCCTGCAGAGCGTCATGATCCGGGGCCATTACACCGTCGCTGTAACCATAAGGAAATAGTACCCATTCTCCATGAGTATGATAGCTGATGCCGGCGATAAAATGATGAGCTCCGATAAGCTCTGCCACAACCTGGTTCTCCGGTTCGGAAATTGGACCAGGACCGTGATAGGTTTGACTTTCCCAAAGGTCTGAAGCTCCAACCAGACCCCATTCAAATCCGTAATTACGGTTGGGATCAACTCCATCCAGATAGTCACCATAATCTTCTTCATCCAACATGCCGTTCTCGTTATTGTCCCGGATATTTTTTCTCCACCAGACATCCAGTTCATCTGTTACGATCTTGTGCCCGTTGGGATTTACAACAGGAATGAACCAGATCTGGGTTGAATTTATGCTTTCGGTTATCTCAGGATCTGTACCATAATTAGAAAGCAAATGATCCAGAATTGTCATCGTCATTTCTGCGCTGATGGGTTCTCTAGCATGATGAGCTCCGAAATAATAAACACATGGTTCATCTTCTTCTTCGGAAACATTATCAGATAATTTCAGTCCCCAGATCTCCTGATCATAGTCATAATAATTATCATTTCCTGCTTCATAATAGGTTTTACCCCACGTATCACCCAGTACATGCAGTTCACAGATATCAGGATAAAGGTAGGAATACAAAAGCATCTGACCATTGATCTCAGCATGTGTCTGATAACCATCCAGTTCACGGGTGGATTGAAGATTCTCTTTCAATTGCGCTTCCGTCTGGGTAATGGAAATATCCAGACCGCGTGCTTTGAGCTCATTATAAAAGGATTCGGTTACTACGATATCTAGATATTCTCCCGGTCTGTAAGAAGCCACATCGTGCTGATCATTACGAAATTCCCGCACGATCTGCAAGTTGGGTTCATTAAAACGTACTACCATTTTCTCTGCAGCATTAAGATTAATTATAAGAAATGATAAAAAAATAATAAACAAAATATCAGTAACTTTCATGAAACCCCCATAGATTTTATTAATATTGATTAAATTGCAATAAATGTTCCAAACATCAGATCAGTAAATTTGACAATCAAAAAATGTTGATTTAACTGTAATATAATAGAAAAAGCCCTGATTAAAGGGCTTTTCCGGAAAATTCTTTTTTTTGATACTCTTTTACTGATGGTTGCTTCAGGTTCACAACTGACCAGTTTTTTTACATTCCTTCTGCTAATCTTTTATCTTCAGGTGCGATCTTCTGCAACTTCATTTTCAGTTCGTTGTATTCTTCCTGACGATCATTCTTCCTGAGCAGTTCCAGATAAAGAAATTTTACATCCAGATCATTTACTTCTTCTGCCGGATCTTCAATATCTTCCCCCAGATAGGTAAAACCAGTCTCCAACGTTTCCAGGGCTTCTTTATATTTGCCCATTTCGTTCTTAACATCAGCCATCATTACATAAGCATCATAATGTTCTACTCTGGTTTCAATAGCTTTTTCTAATGCTATTTCTGCTTCTTCCAGACGACTGGATTTAAAAAAAGCTTCACCCTTATGACGCCAGGGGCAGGACCAGGCTGGAGCAGAAGCATTGAGATCTTCATAGATCGGAATTGCTTCATCATTACGGTTCAAAGCTAATAATAAATTTGCATATTGGAATTTATTCATCATTGTCAAACTGTCCAAATCTGCCGCCAGACTGCCTAACTCTTTTTCCAGAGCCATTACATAGAGGTTGGAAAGCTTTATCCTGCTGTCCAGACCCTGCTCGGTTCCACCAGATTAGAAAGATAATTAATAGCCTCAATTAAATTTTCGTTAGTCTGCTCATTATAATAATTCATGAAGGGATCTTCACCTTCGTGCATTTTCTGTGCTGCCAGGGTACTTACTGTAAATATAACAGTAATAAGTAAATAAAATACTTTATTCATTATTCTCTCCTTTTATGGACTTTATTACATAATAGCAAACAAAAAAGATTGGACAACAAAAACGGTCAAAATATTTTTGCAATCTGTATGCGCGCCCGTAGCTCAATTGGATAGAGCATCTGACTTCGGATCAGAGGGTTAAGGGTTCAAGTCCTTTCGGGCGTGCCAGTTTGAATTAGCTAAAGCAAATTCAAATTAGAAGTTTCTAAATGGGTGATTCCCTTTAGAAACTTCAACTGTTTTAAGAGCATCAACCACATAAAAAGGTAACTAATAATCGATCTGGACTTGAACCCTTAAATTGTTTCAATAATAATCGATCCAATTATTTACACTGATAAAATGTGAACAATAATGTATTCCTGAAGTTTTCGCAGGAAACTTCTAAATTAAATTTGCGAATGCAAATTTGATAGCTTTCGGGCGTGCCAGTTTGAATTAGCTAAAGCAAATTCAAATTAGAAGTTTCTAAATGGGTGATTCCCTTTAGAAACTTCAACTGTTTTAAGAGCATCAACCACATAAAAAGGTAACTAATAATCGATCTGGACTTGAACCCTTAAATTGTATAAATAAGAATTGAATCAATTATATATCCTTATAAATTAAGAACAGTAATGAATCCTTGAAGTTTTTGAAGAGAACTTTCAATATTTCTTTTAATCATAATCTCCACCATTTATTACATTATGGGAATCTAATTCCCAAACTGTAAGATATTTATTCTGGTTTCAATTACTTTTATTCCGGTAAACATAAAAAATGAGATCAAATATATTCGCAGCTCCAGATCCTATTTGAAGATAGAATTGAAAACTGTAACTTGTAGAATAATGGGGTTTACACAAAACTAAAGATTGTTCCCGTTGTTTTGATACCTCGGGTCTCTGCCCCGGGGTTGTTCATTAATATTTAGGAAGGTCAGATCAATTTAAACTCCCTAGGCCGATTTTTTTTCTTGTTATCTAAGGGTAGAATTGAAATAATGATTTTAATACAAAATCTTGTAAGGGATGAATATGAAGAGTTTGAAATTTGTTGTGATGATTCTAAGTATGGTTTTTGCGGTAAGTTATGGTTTCAGCTTATTTCTGATCTGTAAATCCGTTAACCTCCAACAAGCGTCGATCAGATGTTTTGCTTACGGCTTTATCCCTTATACCCTGGCCTGGTTGATATTTTTACGTCGACGTTATTTTTTCTCGACCTTTGAGCATGAATTTACGCATTTGATAATTGGTCTGATCTTTTTCAAGAGACCGGTAGGTTTTCATGCCACGGATGGAGAAGGTGGGTCAACTGTGCTCTATGGCAGTAATTTCATCATTACGCTGGCACCATATTTTCTTCCTACCCTTGTCTTTCTCATTCTTCCTGTTTATTTGATACTGAGCCCACAATTCCATAATTATTATTTTATCTTGTTCGGAATCTTAACAGCATATCATTTCCTTTCCACCTGCCAGGAGTTTAGTTATCGGCAACCTGATATAATTAAAAGTGGTAAGATTTTTTCAACGGTTTTCCTGATCTTTGCCAATATTTTCTGTTACGGCATCATCATTACTTTTGTTCTGGGCGGATTTGAACTCTCAGGAGATTATATTTTAAACGGGATTCTGAAGATCAAAGATATTTACTTATTGATCAACAGTTTGATCTGATTTTTGTATTAAAATAAGATCCCGGAAGACCGATAAATAAGAATTACACGATTTTACACATTCTGTTTGGAGCAATGTTCGAAGCAAAGTCAAATAGCCAATTAAGCTACTTCTAATCAAAAAATGTTTTTTAATGTTTATTTTGCATGTTATTATATGAATTGACAGAAAACGGTTTTTTAAAATATGCAATGCATATGTGTATTTCTTTGAGGAGGTGCAATTAAGAAATGAAACAATACTGCGAAGGTACAAGAGAATTGAACTGTGAAAACCGAAATAAATCGCGATGTTATGTATTTAATGCAAACATCACTTATTTCCAAACTAAGGGAAGAGAATTCTAATGGCAAAAACTAATTATCCGTACGAAAAAAGACAGAAAGAAATTGCAAAAAAGAAGAAAAAGGAAGAAAAACGGCTAAAAAAGTTGGCTAAAAGTGCTGAAACTGATCAAGTCCCGTTAGCTGAGGATGAAGATACTACTAAAAATAGTGATATCTAGTGTTAGGATATTATTACCTCGATTTTCAAGCTGTGAATTGGAATCGTGATATCTAGAGTCGTTCACCATAACAAAGGAGAAAAACATGAGTAAAGGTACAGTTAAGTGGTTCAATGCAAATAAAGGGTTTGGTTTCATTACCCCAGAGGATGGAGGCAAAGATCTTTTTGTGCATCATTCTGAAATTCAAGGTGAAGGCTTTACGACCCTTAATGACGGCCAAGCCGTAGAGTATGAAGTCGGCCAAGGACAAAAGGGTCCATGCGCTACTAAAGTTGTTCCGCTTTAATCGAATAAACTAGCAAACAAATGATATGAACGCGTAAACGCACCTCAAAATTGAGGCGTTATATGCAAAAAATATGGACTCCTGTGGGATAACTAGACATTTAGGGGGATATTGACTTATGAAATTAATAATTCTTAATCTTAATCGTAGTACTACGAAAGAAGAAATAAAAGTTCTCTTTGAAGAATATGGCGCAGTACAATCTTGTGATCTGGTGTTAGACAAAACTACCGGTAAATCCAAGGGTTTTGCTTTTGTTGAAATGCCGAATCCAGAAGAAGCCAAATCAGCGATAAAAGGCATGAATTTTACGGAAGTTGCCAGTAACAGAATTCGCGTTAAAGAAGCTGAAGACAAAAAGGCATAACAAAGCACTTCACTTGACTTTCATGATGCCGTCTTCAAACCCCTGCTGACAGCGTTAATATTAACCTGGATATTATGAATTGTTCTTTATAAGACCTGATCCGCAGCGAACGTTTGCCCCAAATGGGCAAAAAGTGAGTGTGGATCGGGGATTATTTAGAGATAATTAATTGTCATTACTGCACAGTATATACTGAGCTGCCTGACTTGGCGAAGCTCCCGTCCTCCGCAGAAGCAATGCTTCGGAGGGTGGATTAGCGAAGACAGGTCAAAGTATAATAAGTGAGAATGAATTGTCCTGAGACAATGTTACCCTTCGATAAACTTTCATCCTTCGTAGTAAACTACTACGGAGAACGGACAGCGTAACAAGTACAATGATTTTTAGGTTTAAGAATAAAATCTTCGGAAGATTCAGAACCGTTCCGAAGGGTGAGAAAGGTGTGCAACTATCGCTCGTTCCTAAACTTTTACCGGGGTGCATACCCTAGCAGTTTAGGAACGCGTAAAAAGGCAAATTATCCAGAATTTAAGGTTCCTAAACAGGAACTGTTATGCAGCCCTGTTATACAACAAGGTAAACAGTTTAAAAGTTTAGGAACCCGCATAAAGCATTCAATATCGAATGATGAAGTGTTGTTCGTAAAACTTGGACATTGGGCGTTGGCTATTCATTATCGGATATTCAGGTTTTTTACTTTAGTTTTTTCAATTTCCATCATCAATTAATCAATTTACCAGTGCCGAGCGGTTTTTTATATCAATCACGGTATATTTCCTTTAAAATAAGAAATGTTTACAAAACTTTAATAATATTTCTTGAACTTTATAAAATTCGTCAGCAGCAGATTGGATATTTCAACATTACTGGTTCTTTTATAGATCAGATTGATGAATTCTTTCAATTTATCAAGATCTTTGGTTTTAGAGTAAAACCTGTTGAAAAAAGCCATGATCAGATCGTTAGATTCCAAGAACATGGGGAATGATTTGATGGCATAGTACAAGAACCAGCTACCGATATTGGATATATAATTAAAATCTGATTGAAAAAAACAATCCAGATAATGGATCATGGTAGTATCCAGTTTGAAAGAGCTGTTCTTAATTGCTTTAACCAGAATAGGAATAGTGAGAAAGACAAATCCGTAATTAATATTTAGCAATTCAGTAGTTAACAGGAAATATTTATCTAAAGATATGATCTTCTTTTTAAACAGATAAGCCATTAAAGGTTGACTCCAGATAGTGGTCAGTCCGGATTCTCCGGCGATATTCCGCATCACCTCATCATCAGTGTAATAGGTTGCATGATAAAGGTGAGCTATAGCCATGGAATCTGTAAAACTATTACCTTCAGCACTTCTTAATCTGGTATTTAATCCTTTAAGTTTTTCCTTGTAGGGACCCAGGTTGAATTTGCTCGATTCCTCAATTACAATGCAGTTCCTTTCGATCAGGGTTATGATCATATATATGTTCTTCTGCCAGTTATCTTCCTGTATTTTTGCAGTAGTAATAAAATTAATTATGTTTCCGGTCAGACCAATCGCCCCGAAACTTTCTCCCAATTTTTTTGCATTGCCTCTAATCGAAGCTTCCAGCAGATTTATTGTACTTTTGGCTACATAGATCCTTTTAAAACAATGTGCTGCCTCCCGCCAGAGATCAAGATGTGTTAACATAATACAGCCGGTAATATCGATCATGATCATGTCCGTCTCTTCCAGATCCTGCCGGGCTTTGGTAAATTTAATATTATTTTCTCTGATTGCCTGGTATCTGATCTCAGGTTTGAACATAGTGTGGAAAATAGTGTTGACCAGATTTACATTCTTCAAAGTGGAAAGGATACCGAAATTAACCTTTCGTAAGGAATACATGTCTGAAAAAACGCATTGCTCAAAAGTGAAATCAGATAATAATTGAGCCCCTTTACCGAAGATCTCTTCGATCTCTTCAATTTGTATCTTTTCCCGCTCTTGTTGTCCGAATTCCTGTCTTACTTCTAGTTTTTTTTCAGTCATAGTCAGGATCTTCCACTTCAGAACGGATCTATGCATTATTTCGACGATCCTAAATAATTTTTCGGAATTATTCTGCTCCAGCAGAACCGCATCATCCAATTTCTTTTCCAGAAGCTCTTCTAAAAACTCTTCTTCCGGGGAATAAATGCTGTCTGGTAGGCTGAAACTTCCATTTATAACAAAATATACAGATTCATTCTCGTCATTTCTCAGAATTAACCCTGAATCTTTCTGGATTTTAGCCCTGAATCCCCGCAGATATTCATCAACTTCCGGCAGTCTGGAAACGATGAAGAACCTGCTGATGAAGTAGTTACAGATATCATCGTGATCTTTTCTGGTTTCACAATAATTATCAAGGATCTCAAATGCTTTGATATTTTCACCTGATTTAATAAGGCAATAAATGTATTGATCCATTACAGAATTGGGAAGAACTGAGATATCACTGATTGTGTCCAGTAACTTTCTGGCAGCTTCTAGCTTATTACTTTTTAGAAGATATTTGCAGTAATTTACAGCTGAAAGCTGATTTTTCGTCTTTTGGTAGTACATCCCGGATATTTTCAATGCATAATCCAGATGACCTGTATCTTCCAGCAGGAAGCTTTCGAGGGGAATCAGGTCCTCATTTTTCCCGGTTATCCTGATCTCCTGCGCAAATTTCAGGGCATGCATTTTCTTATCTGTTTTATTCAGCGAGATTATATAGGCTTCAGCCAGTTCTGTATTTATTTGAGGAAAATATATCGAAGCCAGCAATTTGGCGGTTAATTCATAAAACGGGAAATTATACATGAACATGGCCAGACGGTTGATCTGAGCTCTGTCCAGAGATTTAAGCTCTTTGCTTATGTAAGTCACATATAATTTGGCTACTTTTCTTAAACTTATATATCTGCGATTAATATAAAGCAGATTTATTATGTAATAAATATCATGAGTTTCTTCAAATATCTCCAGAAGAAAATCTTCGGTTTCTGTGCTGCTTTTTAAAAAATAAAGGGCTCTTGCTTTACCTGAAATAAGACCTCTATGTATCCCAGTGCTGGAGAATTTCAGCCCTGTTCCACAAATTCCCAGAGCACTTTCATATTTCCCTGTTCTTAAATAAATATCACCCTTTAATGCGATCAGGTCAGAATCCTTGGGATCTGTTTTTAGCAGCTTATCCACTTCTCTTTCCGCCTCAGGAACTTTATCTAACTTTAACAGGAGGTTTATTTTAAATAACTGTTTCCCGCGATCCAAAAGCCGGGTATCAATCTCATTGAAATAATGCAGTGACTTCTCATATTGCCCGGTATAATTACAGATCTCTGTTAATGAGGTCTGGATCTTAGCTAAACAACCCTGGTGGACAGCTGGATCTGTAACCAGCATTTCGAAGAGGTTAGCAGCCTTCTGCAGATCTTCCATCTCGTTATTGGAAATGTAATCAGGATCGAATAGATTACTGTTCTTCACTTTTTCAAAGAGGATCTGAGCAATTTTATACGAGTTAGCAGGTGATTTCCTCTTGATCTCTGAAACTTTATAGAGATACTCTCTGTGAAGCTGATCCAAATTAAGTCTTTCCGCAGTTTCACAAACATTCCAGCTAAACCTGATATCCTTAAAAATATCTGCTTCTAATTCCAGAAGTGATTCCAAATATGAGGTGAACTCTCCTGACTCTGTAAAAAGGAGTACTTGCAGGATCTTCGATTCTGCCGCATCTTCCGGAAGGTTTTTCAATACTTTTTTTGCTTTGTTAAAATCTGAACTCAGGAAATAATAAAATCCTTCATTCAAATTACTTGAAGTTGTATCCAATCCTATTTCAAAAGATTTCTTCAGGTAGTAAGTGACCTGCTCTAAATTACCCAGTAACCAGAAGATCTTTGCTACTAGATCGAAGAAATAAAACCTGTTCTCAGAATTCATTTTTTCTGAAAATTCTGAAAAACGGAGAAAATCAATAAAGTTACTGTCTGCTGCGGAAATTATTAATTCAGGATCAAAAGCTTTGCAGAATGCTAGAAACAACTCATCGATACTAACATCTGAATTTTCGCTATTCGCATTCTGATAATGGTTCAATTCTACCATTATGTCCGACTGTTTTTTCTCAGTTTTCAATTTACGTTCCTGTAGGGTTTCCTGCCAAAGTTTATATACTAAACCTATAATTTATATCATACAAGCTTCAAGCGGATATTATTTTAGTCAATTATATTTATTGTTTTTCTATAACTTTGCCTGCATGAAATATTTCACAGAATGTATTAGGAAAAAAATTTACCGGTAAGATGGAATTGTTTGCTTCAACATAATAAGTATTGTCATGAAAATAAATAACTGGACATACATCAGAAAAAGTTTATAGATTTATTATAGAATAGCATATCAAAAGGAGCAGATTATGAAAAAACAGGATTTACTGAAAGCATTAAAAGACGGCATGAAGGGTGAATTGGACAGCGTAAACCTCTATGGAGCTGCCTTAAAAAACGCAGATGATCAGGCGGTGATAGATTTCCTGCGGGAAAGAGTAGAAGAAGAAAAATCACATTACAACTATTTATTACAGTATTACAAGGAAATTTCTGATGATAGTCAATTGACTGATTTTGCCGACCTGCAGTCCGGTAATGAAGCAATAAGTCCTCAGATCAGCGATGAGTTCATAAAACGAATAGCTGAAAAACAGATCCTTTTCTCCAGTATGTCTACAGCCGCTCTATTGGAAAAAAATGCTATGGATCATTATTGGAAATGTTATGAGACAACTGAACGTCCGGAATTAAAACAATTCTTTAAAAAAATGCACCAGTGGGAATCCAGGCATTACGATGAGATCCTGCAGATCCAGAAAGAAGCAGAGCAATATTTCTGGACCGAGAACAGGTTTCAACCTTTTTAATTTACGGGCATCTTCAGCATAAATGCCAGCAGGAGCAGCAGAACGTAAACAGCGAAACCCCAGTTAATGGCTTTGCGGAAAATTGATCTTTCATATTCTTCATCACGTTCCGGAACGTAAAATGTCTCAAAATCAGATACTTTTGCTATACGGCGACCGAAGATGAATTCGGTGATCAGATATAAAATTATAGGAAGCAGGTAGGTTAAAAAACATAAGAAAAATCCTCGGGCAAAGGAAAAACCGCTTATCAGGCTGATCAGGACAGATACCAGAGTTATGCTTACTGTTATTATTAAAAGTTTTAACCAATATTGATATACTCTTTGCCAGCTTTCATCAGAAAATGCTCCTGTTTTAAGAAAGCTGAACAGTTTCTTATCATTATAAAGATGAGAAAGTCCCTGATCATCAAGATGCTTTTTTAAAAGCATTACCAGTCTTTGGATATTCTTCACCGCTACTGTTAATCTTATTTTCTTCTGAGGTGATTCGATCTTTATCCAGCCGCCCGTGTATTTGATGGCAGAAAATCCGATCTTTGTGATATCCGGATAACCTATTATGGAACTGCCTTTATGGTTCTTATAAATAATTGAATCATCAGTTAAAATGATTCTTACTTTGATGAACCTGCTCAAGAATATCCAGATAAATAATAATTCTATCAGGAAGATCATGGAAAAAATAACCAGGGCGAAAATTCCGGCAGTCGGCAGCCCGGCCAGAAAACTTATGAGCCAGACCGTAATGATCATCAATGCTAATAATATCGCAGTGAAGTTCCTGACATATTTAATGTGTTTTCTATATTTGAACTGTTCTTCCATCCTCCCTCCTTACTTATCTAAATCAGATTTACTGTTTATGATTAGTCAAGAATTATGAATTTGCAGGCCATAACGATTGATGGCAGATTCTAATTAGCTGCTGTCTTTTTAAATTAAGGGAAATTGTTTCTGCAGGTGTGAAATATACTAATAAAAAAAGCCTTCCTGTAGTTTGCCAGGAAGGCTTTGTTGATATAATTGATCTATTATTTTGCAGCCAGGTTTTTCATGTCTGCTATTATCTTAGCTCTTATCTCTTCCGAAACTGGTTGTAGATTTCTGGTAACACGACCTGCATTAACAGTGAATTCCACAACATCCCACCAGGAAGCAGGATCTTCACCATTATAATCATAAGTTGAAAAATGATGAGGACCGTAAGTATTATACAAACCTCCATCAAAGAACAACTGAACAGTCGCATCAGTATAGGCATCTGCATCCAGAGAAAAACTATTTATCATAACGGTATAAGTTCCGTCCAATGCATTTAAAGCAGTAAATGTTTCCGGTCCATATCCTTCTGTATCATCTATGTCCAGCGATCCGTCGCTAATAAAATAATTCTCATAAGAACAATGTTCTCCCAACGGGTTCCAGACATGAAGGTCCATATCTGATGTCGGTGTATTCCAGAACAGAACGACCTCAATGCCGGGGGCTTCGAAGTTACCATAAACAGTTAGCAATTCACTTACACCTGTGTCCCCATTTTCGCTGTTAGCACGCATCCATAAAAGGTTGGTTCCTGAAGAAATGGAAACATATTCGTTAAACACGCCATCATATACGTTGATCAGCCAGTCCATTCCATTAAGATTGAGTATTGCATTATCTCCCAGGAAAGGAGAACTGTCTTCCAGAGCTATCGTTCCCTGTAGTTGTATAACATTATCATCAAATCCCTGAAGATCAATTGGTGCTGTTATATCGAAGACTGGTAAAGGAGGTTGAGGGACATTGAAATCTTCTTCAAATGTCAATCCATCGCCTTCTTCAAAAGTAAAGGTCATGTTGATCTCATTAAAAGTGTCCAGGTAAAGCCTGATATGA
Organism: Cloacimonadaceae bacterium (SeqCode); assembly: GCA_942491655.1. Classification (GTDB taxonomy): domain Bacteria; phylum Cloacimonadota; class Cloacimonadia; order Cloacimonadales; family TCS61; genus SDB. The sequence continues at coordinate 22,808 of CALOBL010000013.1, read as the reverse complement.
TGTTCTCCATCAATTATCAGTTCCTGATCGATTAAGGCGGGAGTTAAAAGAAATAAATTAGTTCCATCCAGATAGATTGTGGCTCCAGCCGGGTTAGTGTTCAGTTGAACACCGTGAAATGCGTTGTTATTATCATCATTGTTGCTGCTGCTGCTGGAACAACTGGTAGTAAGAACCAGAGATAATAAAAAAACGAAAGTTAATAGATGCCTGCTTTTCATAGTTTCCTCCAGAAATTAATTTTTATGAAATCTAATGCTGAATCATTTCCGGTAGCTGATTCTGTAAAGCAATAATTTTGGTTTTTTTAAAAAGCCCTGTCAAAATCTGACAGGGCTGGAGTTCATCTTTTTTATATGTTAAGAGTTATTGCATCTCAAAATTATTTCAGTAAAACCATCTTTCTGCTTTTATTAGTATGATCTGTACTGACCTTGTAGAAATATACACCACTTGAAACAGGTATATTATTATCGTCAGTTCCATTCCAGATCGTTTCATGTTCTCCAGGAAGCTGGTGTTCCTTAATAAGAGTTCTGATCTTCTGGCCTTTCACATTATAGATCTCGAGAGTAAGGTTGGTAGCTTCTTCCAGAGAATATTGAATCCTGGTTTCCGGATTAAAAGGATTCGGGTAATTCTGACGTAAATGAACATTCGAAGGAGTTACAGTGTTATCGTCAGCATCTATGGGGTCCATCCAGGGTTCCTGGAATTCCAGATCCAGGGCCATATACCTTAATTTGCCCCCATTCAACACACCGCTGCCTGTTGTTGACCCGGCAGCACCGCCGTAATCATTATCATCAAAGAAAGCGATATGCAGTTTGGCATGGTAATTTCCGGGTTCATTGCTGATAACTTCCAACTCTTCTCCGAATGTAATATCAACCGGCAGCATCCCGTCCAGTTCCGGCGCGAAATGATTTTCGTAGTGATTTACTTCATCAACTACATTATCATTGGGATTGGCGTTGATTATTAAAGGATCGGACCAGGTTTCCCCGAAATCATCAGAAATCGAGAAACACATTTCAGGTTGTTTGAACCAGCCGTCGTAACCCTCTTCTTCAAAATAAGCCATTCTTAGTTTTTTGGCATCATGCCAGCCGGCCACGATCCAGTTTCCATTCTTGCTTATCCGGAAATTGGATTCGTGAAAGAAACCATCCTGGTAACCCTGATCAGTATTGAAGAACCAGGTAGACATACTTAAAGGAATATAAACTGAGCCATCATCATAGTATTCGTCCACTTCACCATCTTCATCCAGATCCCAGGGTGTGCAGGGAATATCATCAGCCGGATCTGTTCCCTGAATATCCATATCATAAATATGAAATTCCTGCGTCTCAATATCGAAAGTAAATATTTTGGGATAGAAATAAGCAGCCATGTAAAGATCCTGGTCCATGTTTTCCTGAGTATTAAGGTTTATACCAGACATCCATATCACCTTGGTGTCGTTATCAATAAATTCACCATTGTGATGACTGCCGTCACCGGTTGTTACCCAGTACATTTCTGAAGGTGTGGTCTCGTCAGTATCCAGGAATTCATAACTTCCATCCTGCTGTAATGGATTCTCCTCAGGTATTTTATACTCTTCCTTGTACCAGGTGAAAGTTTCACCGTAATCTTCACTTAATAAACAGAATAATGAATCTCTTAAATTTCCAAAAAAGGCGACCTTGTTGCCTGAAACTACCATGTCTTTGTTAACTCTGCCCAAACCGTTATAATTTATGTAATCCATGTATGGAAAGGTCTGGATATTCCAGTCAAATTCAGATTCGAACAGCATATCATTAGCATTAAAATCAGCATTACAATATAAACTGTTATAACCGAATGTGCCCTGATCGTTAGCTGTCCAGTTGTTACAGTACATATGCACTCTTCGGTAACCTTCGTTGGGAGAGTCCGAGATCATGACAATAGGCCAGAGATATTCATCATCACTATGTCCTGTCAGTGGTTCGCTGGTGGAAGGGCTGTCTATAAGGGTCCAGGGCTCCTTCCAGTAACCGGTTGCGCCGGTTAAGTGAAAGTTATCGTAAGTTATACAGATATCCCAGGTTCCATCATCGTCAGTAAAGTGCCAGCCGAAAATGGGATTAGCTGTAACAGGATCAATATCTAAAGACGGGTATCCTTCTCTGACCACGTCATAATTATTGGTGGCAGAAGTTCCGAATAAAGTTCCATCCGGATTCAGGTAACTGTTAAAGATTCTTCTATCCGTTCCTGTGGAAGGAGTTTCGGATACATGGAAAGCGATGTAAATACCGCCAGCGCTGTATCCGTAAGGCATGGAAATCTCAGGCTGCAGTCTTACGTTGTGACCATTATAGCTATAAGGCATGTAATCAAAATAAGAATCATAAAGGTATGTAGTTGCATCTCCGGCACCATTGTTTATGAAAGAATAATTTGGCGGCGGATCCTGTTCTCTGACCTCCGGCTGGTTATTGGCCGGCAAGCCCCCTTTGAATATAAAATCTTTAGTAATCCCGGTTAGCTGTTTATTATCAGCTGCAGTTAATAAAACAAAAGAAAATAATAAAAGTAAAATTAAAACTTGTCTTTTCACGATTTCCCCCTTTTTTAAAATATGTTGAATTTAACAAGTTCTCAGGATAAAATATTGTCAATCTAAAAGCTTGGTGAAGTTGAGGTTGAGAAAGAAGAATTCTCACCACAGAGCATACGGAGAGCACTGAGATTTTTTTTCACCGCTAAGTTCGCGAAGAACGCAAGGGTATTCTTTTGTTTTCCGTCTTTCTGTTTCTATTTTTCTACCTTCTACCTACCCTCTATACTCTATTCCTTTTGACCCTTTCACTCTCACCTCATCATTAAACTGCCTAAATCTGTGTCAATCTGTGAGCTGAACTCTGCGGACTCTGCGAGAAACTTGCAATCCGACAGTCCCCGCTTCACACTCATTTCATTCACCGTGAAGCAAGTCCAGTTTGTCCATCGAAGCTTCAGCGTAGTTGGACACCCAGTACCCAGCATCACCTCAACAAGAGCATCTTCTTCGTTTCAGTATATTTCCCGGCTTTGATTTGATAAAAATACATCCCGGAATTAACTTCTTTGCCAGCATTATCTTTACCGTCCCAGCTGAAATTGTAGATACGGTTCTCTTCTGTTGACCCTTGGAAAAGTTGCCTGACTTTCTCACCTTTAATATTGTAAATAAATAATTCACAATCTCCTGCTTCCTTTAAAGCAAAACTGATCTTCGTCTCCGGATTGAAAGGATTTGGATAATTCTGGTACAAACCAAACTCTACAGGGATATCAGGTGTTTGAGGATCTTCAGGTTCTTCTGGCGTAGTTAAGGAGATGGGACCATATTGAGAAGTCTCTCCATTGGCTTCAACATTTTCTAGCCAGTACCAATAAGTTGTTGTGGGGGAGAAGTCACTTAAATCTTCGTAAGTATACTCTGTTATCTCGCTTGTTGTACCTGCTCCCGGTATCAGCTCATAATTTAAGAGGGAAGCTTCTGCAAGATCATCACTATAGGAACGGTAAACGCTCCAGCCTAAATTGTTGAATTCAGAAAGCGTAATCCACTGCAGAACTGCTGATCCATTAACGAACTGGGATGTGAAGGAGGAGAGAGTTATCGGAAGAGGATTCTCACCATCGGAAGCAGTCCAGCGCGAAAAGGAATCTATGTTGCTTAAAGTTATAGTATTATTGGAAGTGGTAACAATACCTCCCTCTAAAGACCAGTTATTGCCTTCATCTTCAGATCTCCAAAGCGAAAGATCAGATTCACTGAAACCTGAAATATCTTCATCATTATAATGGAAAACAAGAGTTGCATCTAGTGATTCATTATTTGTAGGTGTTATGTCGTAGTATCTTAAAATTCCAGCTTGACCGTTTCCAGTCTGAGCTGTATGACCTCTAGTGACTGTAGTTTCGCCCATATCAGCGGAAGTAGTGATCTCAGCACCAAGTCCTCCTACATTTTCTGTAAGCCGGGAAGAAGATCCATCCAGAATGCAAGTTGCAGTAATTGAACCTGAATTGCCAAAAACTCTTCCACCGGTTTTTGATTTCACGATGATTTCACCTTCCGGCCTTGCATCACCTTTTGTGTAGGTTTGCTCTTTGATATCGTCACCGTTTTTTACCAGAAGGGTATAGCTTACACCGTCTTCGAAGCTTACCTTTTCAAATGGTTGGAGTACCGGCACTTCGCCTTTTCCTGTATTCACTGCCACCGGAATGACTTCTTCCACTTCCTGCGCGATAAACCCATAATTCAGTCGATCGCCGTAACTCACTCTATCTATCTTGTTATAGGAAACAGGTCTTAGCCTGCCTATCAAATCTAAAGAATGATGCAGCTCTGTAATATTTTCTTTTACCCTTTTGTCGGAGGTTGCTATAAATGTACCATTTGTCAAGATACCATGACTGGCATGTATAGACACATTAAAATCAGTATTGCCAGTAAAGAAACCACTTGAACCTCCATTAAAGTACGTTGCTGCGGCATTACATTCCAACAGCTCCATTTACATGCAATGGAGCGTCTGGTGTCATTGTCCCGATGCCGACATTGCCATTTGCTTGAATACGCAGTTTCGCTGCTCCACCTATATTAAACTGGTAAAAATTATTTTCACGTTCATAAAAGAAAAAATCATTAGCATCACAAGCAATAACAATATCTTCAGTGCTTCCATCAATTGTTTGCTTTTGAAAATAGCCTGTTGCATCAAGCCCAAAGTGACTTGCTTTGATATTACCATTTACTTCTAATTTGTAATCTGGACTTGTTGTTCCGATGCCGACATTGCCGGAATTACTAATAACCATTCTGGTGTCAACACCACCGTTTGCTCTGAATAAAAAACTTCCAGTCGTAGCAGTATTATTGAAATTTGCATCCAGATATATACCCCCATCCTGATATTGAGTAATAGTTCCGATACTGCCATTTGGGTCGTCAGTATCCTGAAATGCTAAATAAGGAGTGGAAGATCTCAAATGTAATGAGAAATCAGGCTCATTTGTCCCAATGCCGACGTTTCCGGAATTATAATAAATATCGCTTCCAGGTGCTAGTCCATTGGCTCGAACCGGACGCATCACCTATCTGGACCCAAACAGAACCGTTAAAATAATAATAACCTGGTGTTTCATCTGTCTGATAAACCAAGCAGTCCTGTTGCAGGAGATCTGGATTGTTAATAGCCAAACGCTGCAGCAGCTGTCATTCGGGGTGCTAGAAAACCTTTGGTTGTTGATTTAATATCGAGCATTGCGGAAGCATCTGGTGCCGAACCATCAGAATTAATGCCGACGTTTTGGGCAAATAATGAGAGAGATGAAACTAAAATAAATATTAATAACAATTTTTTCATAATAAAACTCCTCTATTTCTGTTCTTTAAGTTCTATAATCATTGATTTCAATTCTTCTATCTCTTTCTGCTGTTCCTGGATGGCCTTGGTAAGTACGGGAACCAGATCGCTATAAGCTATTGATTTGGTTTGCATTTTATCATCGGCTGTGCTAACAACTTGAGGAACAACTTCTTCTACTTCTTGAGCAATAAAACCAACATGATTTTTATTATCTAAATTGATTTTTGGAAATTCGCTTCTTCTCCAATTGAAGGTTACAGGTCGTAACTTCATAACTTTTTCTAAACCATTTTCGATAGATATAACATCTTTTTTTAAACGACTATCAGATAAAATGTTATAGGCACTTGTCCCTGCCACAGAGCCATTTACGTGTAGAGTATAGTCCATTGAAGTTGTTCCGATTCCAACCCTGCCATTTTGATTTAATGCCAAAACCGGGCTTGCAAAGGCTGTTCCACCTGTTGCCGTTGATGCAGCAAAGGTAAGTCCGGCATCCAGCTGGTTTTGTTGTGAAATTTTCCAATTGTAGTGACTGCTGCTGCCATCAGCCTCAAAGAAAATACCATTAGAGCCATCATTGCCAATCAAACACTGTGGTTGTGAGTAGGTACCCTTAACTGTAAGTTTGCCACTATTATCTAATCGTAGCCTTTCTACATCATCATAAATAAATTTTAGCCCGTTGCCGCTGGCATCGTCAAAGCGCAGGTAATCATTTTCTCCAAAGTAGATGCGGTTGTCGCTACTCCCAACGAAACCCATGTAGCCACCAATAGTCAATTTTTTACCCGGATCAATTGTTCCAATACCAACGTTGCCGGCACCGGTCAGATTCAGCAAGTTATCATGAGTATGTAAACCAAATGTCATAAAGTTAGCGCTGGAACCACTTCCCTGAAAATTAAAACCAATGTATCCACAATTATTTTCGGTTTCAGCCTTTCCAATCATATGGATAATATTATTTCCGGTGGTGAGATTAGGTGCCATGGCTGATGAAGCCCAATTAAATGGGCCTGTACCGGTAATATCTATTCCAAAAACACCAGTGTTCGAAGTTCCTGAACCTTCCACAGTTAATTTATGCCCGAGCGTGGAGGTCCCGATACCGACGTTACCGGAATCATAGTATATATCGTTGCTACTGGTAGTCCATTGTGTTGCATCTGAGGCAGCACCTATCTGTACCCAAACAGAACCGTTAAAATAATAATAGCCTGGTGTTTCATCGGTCTGATAAACCAGCAGTCCTGTAGGAGGGTCATCTGAATTGTTAATAGCCAAACGCTGAGCAGCTGTCATTCGGGGTGCTAGAAAACCTTTGGTTGTTGATTGTATGTCGAGCATTGCAGAAGCATCCGCTGGGCCCCCATTTTCATTAATTGCTACATTCTGGGCAAATAATGAAAGAGCCACTAATAATACAAAAACTGATAAAGCTATTTTTTTCATGATTTTCTCCTACTTTAGTTATTTTTATAAATTCCTTCTAACCATAGCTTAGGTTTTTTCTGCGAGAACCCATACTGACCCGCAACCCGCAACACCTCAACAACAGAATCTTCCGAATTTTGTGGACTGGACTTCAGGCTTGACTGGAGTTCAGAACACAATTGCCCCTGCGTTCTCAAGTCCACTCTCTACTGCCTTAGTCGTATCGCGTGAACTCGAGTCCGAAATCACCTCAACAACAGCATCTTCTTCGTTTCAGTAAATTTCCCGGCTTTTATCTGATAAAAATACATACCGGAATCTACCTCCTTTCCGCCTTCGTCTTTCCCGTTCCAGGCAAAATTGTAAATCCGGTTTTTTTCTATATTTCCACTAAAAATATTTCTGATTAACTGCCCTCTGATATTGAAAATACTGAGTTCACATTTACTCGCTTCCTTTAAAGCAAAACTTATTTCTGTATCAGGATTAAAAGGATTCGGATAATTCTGATATAGCCCGAATTCTGTTGGAATATCGGGTGTTTGCGGATCTTCCAGATCTTCCGGTGTTGTTAAGGGAATTGGATCATACATTTCAGTTTCTCCGTTACCGGAGACACTTTCCAGCCAGTACCAGTAGGTTGTAAGCGGCAGGAAGTCGTTTTCATCTTCATAAGAATATTCTGTTATTTCACTGGTTGTACCGGCACCGGGTATCAGTTCGTAATTGAGTAAGGAAGCTTCTTCCATGTCATTGCTAAAAGAACGATAAATGTTCCAGCCCAGGTTACTGGTTTCAGATAAAGTTGTCCAGTTAAGGAAAGCGCTTCCCTCAATAAAATGTGTGGTGAAATTAGAGAGGGTGACAGGGAGTGGCGCTCCAGTGACATTTAATGTTGCATCATCTATTGTCGTAAAGGTGCTACCATCTCCGCCGTATTCTACAATGTAGTAATAAACATCCTGAATATTTCCATAATCATTCCATAACCCTGAAGATCTTCTGCTGCAGTACATATGGGCGTAGTCTTCATTATTAAAAACTATCATTTGGTTCGGAACTCCACCAGTTGGCATATTCTCCATTAACTGCTGATCCATAGTTACTAGCACTATCCGGCATCAAGCATCTCCTAGCCAGAATTGTGTGCCGGTTTCAGGACCGTCTATCCATTTCCAGATCCCCTCTGTTTCAGCGTCACTGGCTCCGATCCAGGTATCAGCTACAACCTTTCCAGCAAGAAAACTGTTTTCATCGTTGGAGGTAATCGTTGCCAGATAGCCCTGAGAAGCCCCAAAACGACTGTCAAGTGCAGCTGATCGTGCATTATCCCAACTTATGCTGTTCCCGTTATCAATAACTTCATAAAAATGTTGTTCTCCAATCTCCAAACCTACACCTGCGCCTAAAATAAAATCAATGACACGTGTACCGGAACCCTCACTGGACTTGAGTTGAATAAAATTTTACATTGCTTAGAGCTGTCTGATAATCGGCTGAAGCCGGTACCACTTATACTTAGAATTTTGGTGTTGTCATCCCAGCTTTCAGATAAACCCTCGGGCAGATCAGTCACAGATAAAACATCATCTGTATCTATAGGAGAAATTGAAACTGTGGCGTTCTCCAAATCATTATCAGTTGTTACTACTGCATTGGGAGCAATTGTAATAGCAGAGTTTCCTGCTGTATAGTTATGACTGGGATATGGATCTCCTGTATCCAGTATTGGGGGTGTAATATCTTCCGACATGGCAGTCCATAATGAAAAAGCATCAATTCCAGAAAGCGTAATGGTGTTTACAAATGTGTTCACACTTCCATCACTGTCCGTCCAGTTGCTTCCACCATCTGTCGATCGAAACAACTGAAGATACGATTCGGTTAATCCATTCAACTCATTTTCATTGTAATGAAAGGCCAAGGTAGCGTTTAAGCCAGTGTTTGTGGTAGGGGAGATGCTATATCTTCTTTCAATACTGGCAGGATCTGAATTAGCTGCATGGGTTCGGGTAATGGTTGTACTTCCCAAGTTGGCGGAAGTAGTGATCTCTGCACCCAGACCGGCTACATTTTCATCGATATTGGAAAGATTTCTTGTAGTAGTAATTGATCCCGAACTACCGTAAACTCTGCCGGTATCTTCAATAATATAAGCTGAGCTTCCTAATGCAATAGTTTGTCCGTTTAAATCAATGTCGCTTTCTAAAATCAGGTTCCCATCAACAATAAAATAACCACCTAAAGACCAGTCAGACGTCATGTTTACAACTATATTACCACATCCTGCTTCATCACCATTATCAAAAGTAGGAACACTTCCTCCTGTATAGCTATAAATACCTATACTTTCAAGAGTTGGTTTGCTTCCCAAACTCCAGTTAGAAATTTCTGACCAACTTGAAGAAGATGTATTCAACCAAGTATTGAAAGCTGTTGAAGCAACCCAATCCGAGCTTCCATCCATATTGGTCAGTGCTCCATCATAATCATTATCGCTATAATCCTGAAGAGTCGTTCCCGAGGAGCTGTCAAAATTATAATATGCAATTAAATTATCTTCATTTCCTGTTAGATTTCTACACATATCTTCACGGATTTCACTAGCTGTTCGAGCATCGTTCCAAATCCTAACCTCATCCATACGACCATCCAGTGCGCGAGAACCATCGGGATTTGCGCCAAGTAAAAAAGTTTCGCTTGTGCTTGCAATGTTTCCCGATAGCATCCTGGAATTATCAAGTTTTCCATTAATATATAGCTTCATGTATAACCCATCGTAAGCACATGCAATATGGTACCATTCACCAGTTGATAATCTTGCATTAGCATTTAATTTTGTTTGTCCACTTACCGTCACCACAAACTGGGGCATGTTATTAGGCATACCACCATCGCCAATTCGGAGACAAACATTTTCATTCCCGCTGCGGATAACATTAGTGATATTAGCATCTTCGCTACCATTAAATGCGTCGAAGTAAACCCATGTTTCCACTGTAACTGAGCCTAAACCAACCGGATCCAATCCACTTATTTCAACATTATCATCAACTCCATCAAAATCCAGGCAGTTCTTCGGGCCAAACATGGCGGGGGAGGTTTGCCACTCATTGCCTGTCATATTAGTTAAAGTACCATCGTTGCTGCCTTTGGAGTCATCTAATGTTATACCAGATGTTTCATCAAATTTATAGTAAGCAACTAGATTTGTTTCGCCAGAAGCATCTGGCAATTCTTGATACATATTTTGGCGGATTTCTGTTTTTGTCCTAGCATCATCCCATATCCTAAATTCATCTATTTCTCCATCAAAAAAATGTGTGGTTACACCACTACCATAACCAAATGTCTTTCCTAATAAAAAATCATGTGTATTTCCGAGAGATTTCCCCGCATAAGAATCGCCACTGAAATTATTACTCTCTTTAATAAGAACTCCATCCACATACATTTTCATTGTCGTACCATCAAAAGTAGTAGCGACATGCTTCCAAACACCTGTTCCAAAAGGCATAGTCGTACGATTATCAAAACTTGAAGGATTTCCAGATTCATCATCTGACCAACTACCTGTCATTCCAAATCGATTTACTTCATCTCCACAATAAAAGGATATTGAAAAGTTATCTGAAGAGTAAGCTGTAGTTTGCTGGCCAAACACTCCCATATAATAGGGCTGAGTAGAGTGTAATTTCATCCAAAATTCAATAGTGAATTCTGCAAGAGGTGAGCTATTGGTCAAAATATTATCACAGTCCACATAATCATCAGTCCCATAAAACTCCAGGCAGTTGTTTTGAGCGGAAAGAGTTAAAAAAATAAATAAAAATGCTACCAGAAAATATTTCATATATCCTCCATATTGACAAAAAAGACTAGAATTAATAGTAACAATAGCAAATTCAATGCCATTTGGCGATCAGTGAAAAATATTATTGTAACCATCTGAAATATAATAACTAACGCTGTATCATAATACTCCGTGTCTGGCTAAAAAAAAGTAAAATTTAGATAATAATGTCATTTTGACAGTTTGTTTAAAATAAAATTTAGTATTAATGTTTATAATAATTATTGTTCATCTTAATAAGATCATTTTTTTATTTTTAGTCCTCCCTGAACAGTTTAGTGTATAAAAATAAATTCTGGAAGTAACTGAATGGTTATTTTGATCAGTTCAATCCCAGTTAACGGAATATTTAGTTTCTGACCCTTCGACTCCAGTCTTCGCCAATACATCCTCCGAAGCTATGCTACTGCGATGGACGGAGGCTACGCCGGGCAGGCCGCTCTGGATTACAGAATTGTTTAGTCCGCTCGTTCCCAAACTTTTAAACTGTTTACCCTGTTGGATAACAGGGATGCATAACAGATCCCGTTTAGGAATGCAAAAGATTTAACTTTCTGTCCTTTAATGTTATATATACATAACTCAGGAAGTTCGTTTTGTTTGTATTGTTCGTTGCTAATAAAATATGAAATTGTTGTATATAGTTCTGGTTAAACTCGTAAATTTCTAATTCAGCTTGACATAAATCGTACTCAAAAAGTAACTTTTTCGAGTTAACAAAATCTGAGTGGGAGGAATTATGAATAAACTTTTTATCTTGTTTATTATTTTCATTTTAATGCCATTTCTGTTATTAGCCCAAACTGGAAAGATCGCCGGTAAAATAACTGACGCGGCAACCGGTGGTAATATCGAAGGGGCAGCAGTTTTTCTGGGTGATACTGAAACCGGTACATTCACGAAAGAAAATGGTACTTATATTCTTAAGGATGTTCCCCTGGGAGAGCAGGAATTGTATGTCCGCTTTATTGGCTATAAGGAAGTAAAAACAACAGTTGTGGTGGAAGATGATGTTACTGCAGTTGTTAATTTGCAGCTGGAAAAAAGTGCAGTTCAGATCTCTGGTTACGGAGTAAGTGCCAACCGGGCTGTTGCTCGTGAGACACCTGTATCATTTACAGATATCGATCAGGAAACAATTCAGGAAAAATATACTACGGGAGACATGCCTCAGATGCTGGATGATATTCCCGGCCTCTTTTCTACTACCTCAGGAATCGGGGAAGCTGAAATTACCATGCGTGGTTTTGATGCCCAGAAAATCCAGATCCTCATCAATGGAATTCCAGTCAATGATCCGGAAAGCCAGGTGGTTTACTGGAGTAACTGGACGGGACTTTCCTCCAATGTTAAATCCGTACAGGTTCAAAGGGGCGCAGGTGCCTCTATGTATGGCTCAGGTGCCTTCGGGGGATCAGTAAATATCGAAACAATGGGTTCGGGAAATAACTCAGAATTCACTATTAGAACTTCTACAGGATATTACACTACCGATGGTAAATCCGCAACTAATGACGGTGTGATGGAAGACTATGCCCCAATGAATTACAATATCATGTTGAAATACAGTTCCGGTCAGATCTGGAATAATAAATTTAAATTTGATGTAAATCTGGAAAGAAAAGCAGGAGATTATTATATTCGTGGTACGAACTACGATGGCTGGTCTTTTGGATTCGAAACAGAAAGCAAACTGGGTAGTCATGTTTTAAATACAAGTTTTATCGCTGCTCCACAGAAACATAACCAGGCTCGCTCTACATACGATCGTGAACTGGGAAAATTACTGGGAAGAGAATTCAATTTCACTAACCACAAATGGCAGGAGAACGAGTATTTTAAGCCTCAGTTTTCTGTTCGTGATAGATGGTCTGTTTCGGAAAATTCCTATTTAATGACAAATGTCTTTGTAACAATGGGTGAAGGTGGTGGAAGTTATGCTGACAACATAACTTTTGATCCAGAAACAGGAGCTCTCCAGTACCAGCCTTTAATCGCAGAAAATTCTGAACGGAGAAGACTTGCAGATTATGCAATGTATGTTTACAAACAGACAGGATATCTGCTGGATGGCTTTGAGATCAATGAAAACAATGACAATATTGGCTATTATGAATGGGCAGGAGATACTAAAACTGTAATCGGAGGAGGTTCCAATACATTTTTGAACGATTCTGATCACACATCAAAAAGTACATCCTACAATAATCATAAGCAATTTGGTCTTAATTCTTACTATGATACCAATGTTAATGAAAATATAAAATTGATATTTGGAGCTGAAGGTAGATACTGGAAAGCAGATCATTACAGGGAAGGAAGCAATTACAGACATTATAACCCCCTTGATGCTGATTCTGTAAGTACTTTTGGTAATTTTCTAACAGAATATGATTATACAACTACAGTTATGAACACATCTGGTTTCGCCCGGGCTAAAATTAAAGTTCCATTTGATGACTTTATTCAGAGTGTAAATTTCATGCTTGATGGCCAATACGCTATTTACTATTCTGAGGTAGATGAAAATCTGATTCATTTCTTTGATCCCATTAGAAACGAATATATCGATGCCGGTTACTATAGTACAAAGTCTGATTCTGCCTTTACCAAAGACGACTATAATAGAACTTATAATTTCTTCTCACCTAAGATCGGTATGAATGTGAACCTCAATAAAAACTGGAATACACTTGTTAATTATTCCATTGTTTATAAAGAACCCACTGTCGGTGACTGGTATGACCGGGCTGATGGACCAGGAATGAACCAGGCGGATGAGTTTGGAAATATACTCTATGAACTTGAACCGGAAAAATGCCAGACTATTGAAGGCGGTGTAGGTTTCAGGAACGATGACCACAAAGTAGAAGTTACATATTATTATTCAAAATATTCCGATAAAATTGAAAGTGCCGAGATCGGAATAGGAGAACAGGCAAATTCCGCCACACTGAACGTAGGTAAGGCTACCCATAAAGGTTTTGAACTCAACATGCAAAATAAACTGGGAAATTTCGATACAAATGTTTCTGCAACTTTCTCTTCAAACCGCTGGGACAACCTTAAAGACAAGTATCAGACGATCTTCTTTGAAGATGTTGAAGACGTAGAAGGTAAAGTAGTTCCTTTCTCACCAGAGAAAATGGCTTCCGGTGGTGTTGGGTATACTTTTAATGAAATGCCGCTGGATGGAAGCCTGCGTGTGGGCCTGAGTGTAAAATGGTTTGATGAATATTACACAACATACGATAATGTTTACAACAAACAGCTCTATTACTACGATCAAGATGGTAACTTCCAATCCTATGGAGAATGTGTGTTTGTACCTAACCAGGACGGTGAAGGTGATTTTGACATGATCGATCCAGATGATCCAGACAATAACCTTTCAGATCCATATTATTTTGAAAGAAATAATGGTTATGGAGATTACGATCGTGAATGGATTATGAGAAGCTCTAAACTTCCGGAATTTTTCGAACTCAACGCTTCTTTATCCTATAAATTCATTATTGGTGGAAATGATGCTTCTATTAAACTGAACTTTAATAATGTTCTCAATAAAGAAGATAATTTCTCCAAAGCCTATATTACACGTGCCTTTGGTATGCAACTGAAAAGAGTTGATGATGAAGGTAATATCGTAGATTGGGTTAGTCCAACTTTCGGTGAGGGAGCTTCCAGTGGAAACAGCGATGGATCAGAATATTACCCCTATTTAAGTCCTTCTCCAATGTTTAATGTCTTCCTAACGCTGGAATATACTTTCTAGAATTATCAATTTAAGCATAACTGGTTCCCAAGTTCTGACCTGGTGCATACCGGGTTCTTCTTGGGAACCTTTTTTAATATAGTCAGAATCTGGATTTCCAGGATGTAGGAAATTTGCGGGATAGATCAATTATTTTAAAAAGCGCTCTCGTTAAGAAGTCCTGCCGTGGTGAATACCATGGTTCCACTTCATAACGTTATGCATTCTTAACTGGAACCCAGTTATCATAAGCTGGTTCCTAAACTTTTAAACTGTTTACCTTGTTGTATAACAGGGCTGCATAACAGTTCCTGTTTAGGAGCCTTAACATTTGATTTCTTTATTTAGGAACCAGTAAAAACTTGGAAACCAGGTTAAATTCTTTCTTTTGAAATAGAATATTTGCACGGGCAGGCTGTTTGAGGTACTCTGCTTTAATTTCTCACAGCTAAACTTTTGAACTTAAAAACTTAACCACAACCTAAATCTTAATATGACATTATAAGTTATCTATTGTTGCTATGAAGTTTTCTGAAGAAAACTTCTAAATTCAATTTGCTTCAGCAGATTGGATACTTAACCTCTAAACCTATAAACTTTTCAACGGTTCTATCCCTGCTTTATCTGTATTTCTATAAACACCTTAGTGTCTTTCTGCCTTGGTGGCTATAAAAAAAAGCCCACCGCAGAAGCGGAAGGCTTTGAAATTTTTTTTAAAAATTAAATTATTTCAACAGGATCATTTTCTTTGAGCTTGAATATCCACTGCTGGTGGTTAATTTATAAAGATAAACACCGCTGGTTACTTTATCACCCTGATCAGAAGTTCCGTCCCACATTATTATATGTCTTCCGGAAGGTCTTTTATCTTTTGTCAGAGTTTTAATTTTCTGTCCGTTTATGCCATAAATTACCAGCTCAACATTATCACTTTCTTTTAATTCAAAAGCGATTGTTGTTTCGGGATTGAAAGGATTTGGATAGTTGGTCATTGAAACATGCTGAACTGGGATCACAGGATCTGTGGTCTCAGTATATCCCATATCTTCCGGAGTTCGTGGATTGATCCCGTAGTAGTCATAGCTGTAATCTACACAGCCAATGATTTCCGGGAAGAAATCGCCAACTTCAATTACGATAGGTGGATTCACAGAATCCAAATAGAAAAAGCCGTCATCGATCTGACATTCGTATGAGCCATCATCAACATACCATTCTCCATACTGACTCTGTGCTTCTACTACTTCTACATTTGAAACTCTAACAAGGCAGCCTTCGTATTGCTCAGCAGTTTCAGCCAAGGCTAGGTCTATGGTTGAAATATCAATTGGGTCAGGTACGGTGTTTCCTGAACTTAAAATTACGATAGAAGTGCAATCAGCGATCTCAGTCAGACCGTAATACTCCTGAACAGTTCCTGTAACCTCTAATTCATCTCCCAGGGCAGGCCCAACCTCAAAGTCGTATACGAAAACACCATGCCAAGGTCCGCCTACTGGATCAGAAATATAGAATAAGTTATTATTGTTATAGTTTGCTCCTGTAACAATACCTGTAAATGTAACTTCCTGACCATCATAAGTTGATGGGTATAAATCTTCATCGCCTGGTTCTGTTGTATACTGAATATCATAAATAGTAGTACCATATGTGAAAACAGCAAAAACTAAAAGTAAAAAAGTTAATAAAAATTTGCGCATAACTACCTCCGTTTAATTTATTTCTCTTAAGAAAAGATCTTCTATTTTTCAACCCATGTCAAGAAAATTTATTAAAATATTTATTTTTCTGCTGTCACCCGGTAAAATTTTCTGTCCTCAAAGCGGAGTGCAGACCAGCATGTCCCATTAAAAACACCACTTAGATCCTCCTGAAAACCGGAGTCAACAACATCTGATGAATAGACCTTGTAATTAACAGCGTCCGCTACTGGATCCCAACAGATCATTATACTATCCTCAGAAACCGAGATCACGATATTTTCCGGGATGTCTAGAGGTATTACATCATTTACTGTAATATTCCAGGCAAAACCCGTCTGACTACGATTACCTCTAAACGGATAATTATCTGTTATAGTTAATAACAGGAAATAATCTCCAGCTGATTCAAAGTCTGTAACCAGAATGAAATTACTGTCAGTTGATACTTCTTCTGCAGCCAACTGCCAGCTGTATCCCAGGTCTGCTCCGTTCAGATCATAGCCATTTACATAAAATTCCAGACTGTCAGTCTCGTTAAGCTCCACCGGGCCCGGGCTGGGATTGATCTGACTAACTATTATTGGACCGTCGATCGGTACACCCAGGCTGTTCTCATAACAACCCAGATCCGGGTTGGTTCCTGCCGGCTGAGGCCGGACAGCTCCGGAAAGATCATGATCTACAGCAGCTGACGGATCTCCGCTTCCTATGGCATAGGAATAATTAGAACAGGTTAAATCATTATTTTCTGTATCTGTAAACAACGGATCGATGTCCATGCTGCCAACACCCGGCCACTCACCTTTAATAATGGAATAGTTAACGGTTAAATTACTTAATGTATCAATTCTGATAACCTCATTGAACTGGTTGTTCCAGACAATTGAATTCAGCAGGACCGGCTGGGAATTATTGGATAAATAAAATCCGGCTCCAGTAACTGAACTGTTGGCTGTAATGGTGCAATGAGTGAAAGAAGGAGACGAATTATTGCACTGTATTGCCCCTGCTCTGGAAATGCCGGAATTATTATAGATCAGACAATTTACAAAAACTGGAGAAGAATTTGAACTGCAGTGTACTCCAGCGCCTTCAAAAGCCAGGTTGTCACGGATAATACAATCAACTATTTGAGGTGCTGCACCATTACTACAGTAGATCCCGCCCCCACTGTAGGATGAATTCTCGCTGATGATCAAGTTGGAGAGTAAAGGACTGCTGCTTTCGCACCTTATACAGCCGCCGTTGCCGTTATAACCGGATCCATTGATAAGCTTGAAGCCGGTTAAAACTGAAGTAGCAGATTCTCCAGTGATGAAAGTGATGAGGGATCTGTTCGAATAAGACGAGCCATCAATCACGGTTTGAGAAATATAGGCTGTATCTTCAGTTGTAAAATAATGCGAGGCTACGGTTATTTCTTTTCCCAGGAAATTTAAGTTCTCTATGTAATATCCCGGTGATACCAGTACCGTGTCGCCATCTATAGTAACATTGATTGCTCCTTGGATTGTAGTCACCAGTTCCGGAACAGTGAACAAAGTGACGTTTGAAACCGTGATCTCCCACTCATAGAAAAGATTATTTCTTCCAACGGTTCCATCAGATACTAATAACGAAACCTGATATATACCGGCTGATGTGAAATTGGTTGAAAAACCAAAACTACTGTCTGCCGAAACTTCCACATTGTCCACCTGCCAGGAATAGATAAGAGGATTCAGGTCCGGATCATAACCTGAGAAAACAAAATTTATACTATCAGATTCAATAATTGTTGAATCTCCCGGGGCAGGATAGAGGCTATTGACAATTATCTCACGATCGACATCGCTTACCACGATACTCCAGCTGATGCTGGTCTCCGCTCGGGCAAAACTGGTTGAATCGGAAACTGTTAAACTCAGCTCATAAATTCCTGCTGAAAAATAATCTGTATTTAAGGTATAGCTGGAATCCGTAGAAACCTGCAGGCTGTCCAATTCCCAATTAAAAAATACTTCTCGACCATTGGGATCATAAGCACTGGCGGAGAAGAAGATGCTGTCAGCTTCCATTATGTAAAGTGTGTCTGCAATAGGAAATTTTTCACTGATTTCCGGTGTAGCATCGACAGGTTTCCCCAGATTATGTTCGAAAGCTCCCAGATCAGGATCCGTTCCTGCAGGGAAGGGTCTAGGGGACATAATTTTATCATAATTCAGGAAGCCGGCGCTTTCACCTGCTCCAATGCATAATGAAAGTTCAGACAATGAAAGATCTTTATTGTCAGGATCATTGAAGATGGGATCCCGTTTGATATTGCTGTAAATATCGCAGGGATCACCGTTCTGATTTTCTGTTGTAATTACTCCCAGAGTATCGCCGCAATTGTGAAAATCTGCCACACTATTGTTCCAGAAATTTGAATAGCTGACATCCAGACTGCCATTCTCAAAGTAAAGTCCGTAGTTAAGATTATTAGATACGATGCTGTTCTTTAAACTGAGAGTAGAATTGTTGATCGCAATTCCTCCCCCTGAATTGGCTGAGTTGCCATAGACAACAGCATGCAGGATATTCAATACAGAATTATTATAGGCTGCTACTCCGCCTCCATTCAGGTCGGTACAGGAATTGTCTCTGATTACATTATTATAGATCTGCAGATTACTGTTGTAGGTTTCAACTCCGCCACCGATAAAACTGGCTGAATTATTACTGATTTCACAATTAATGAGTTTTGCGCTGGAATTCTTGAATTCTACTCCAGCTCCAATGAAAGCCAGATTGGAATCGATTTTACAGCCATATACAACTGAACTGGTATTCAAACCGTAAATTCCTCCTCCCCGGGCTGAAGCATTATTTCCTCTGATATAAAGATCTCTCAAATGCGGGTCCGAGTTCTCGATCAACACTCCACCGCCATTTGCTGCATTCCCGTTCATAATGGTGAATCCCCGTAATACGGCTGTAGAATCTTCACCTGAATTGATGGAGACGACCGAACCGATCCCGGAACCATCAATTATCGTAGAATCGATCAATGTTGCATCTCGAGATTGAAAATAGGAGGTGACCAGAATATTTTTCCCAGTAAAGGAAATATTTTCGGGATAGGTACCGGTATTTACAAGAACAGTGTCGCCGTTTACAGCTGCATCAATGGCTGCCTGTATTGTAACAAAATATTCCGGTACAAGCAGAACTTGTACATTGTTAACGGTAACCTGCCAGCTATATTCAAGCAGATCTCGCGAGCCAAAACCATCATTCACCCGCAGAACAATTTCGTGATTTCCGGCCGTAGCTTCGTTGGTCAGGAAGATGTAGGTGCTGTCAGTGGATACAAGTAAGGAATCTAAAAGCCATGTATAATTTAAGGAAGCTCCATCGGGATCAGTTCCGGAAAAACTGAACTGGATCTGCTCAAATTCATTTATCGTGATCGGGCCCGGCAATGGGTTAAGCGAATCAACCACGATCTCCTGATCCACATCTGTTACATTTATATGCCAGCTGAACATCGTATCATTCCGGCTGAAACTATCGCTGACAGTTAAACTGAGCGTGTATAAACCTGCTGAATTGAAATCTGTCAGAAAGGTATAAGTACTATCAATTGAGACATTTACTGAATCCAGCACCCAGGTATAATTTAAGGAAGCTCCATCCGGATCATATCCGCTGAAGCCGAATTCTATTGAATCATTCTCTGCTATCTCCAGGTTATCTGAAGCAGGGAAGAGGCTGTCCACTACGATCACTCTGTCAACATCCAGCACATCGATAAACCAGGTGAAAGTTGTATCGTTCCGACTGAATCCGTCTGTAACGCTTAGGCTGACTTCATGTTGCCCCGCTGATCCATAATCGGTTATGAAAGTGTAGATGCTGTCAGATGATACCTGCAATGAATCAAGCTCGTAATTGAATAACAGGCTGTTCCCATCCGGATCATGACCACTGAAATAAAAATCGACTTGCTCCATTTCACTTATTTCAAGCAGAAATTCTCCCGGATAAAGACTGTCAACTATTATGAACTGGTCAGTTTCCGCAACAATTATGGACCAGCTGAAAGTTATCTCATTCCGGCTGTAATGATCTGTAACATTTAGCTCCAGAGTGTATTCACCGGCAGATTTAAGATCTGTAAAGAATGTGTATGTGCTGTCTGTTGAAACCTGAAGTGAATCCAGCAGCCATTCATAAAGAAGTACATTTCCATCGGGGTCATAACCGTTGAAAAGAAATGATACAGTATCAGTTTCGGTAATATTTACCAGTCCTTCCGCAGGCAACAATTGCTGAACAATAATTTCCTGGTCGACATCGTTCACATTTACTGTCCACTGAAAAGTAGTGTCATTCCGCGAAAATCCATCGGATACAGCAAGCTCGATCTGGTGCTGGCCTGCTGAATTATAATCTGTCTGGAAAAGGTAGAAATTGCTTGTACTTACCTGTTGATTGTTCCGTTTCCAGTGATAGCTTAAATTATTTCCATCCGGATCAGTTCCAGTGAAAGTAAAATATACAACTTCCAACTCATCAATTGTTATAATGCCAGGTGCGGGATTTATACTGCTCACCACAATCGGTTGGTCAACATTCTGCACGTTCACCAGCAGGCGCTGGAAGTCAAATCCGCGATCAGCAAAATAATCCGGCAACAATCCACAACATGGCAAAACAACAACAGGCACTTCAAGCCATCCGCGGAATGCATGAAATTCTGCCAGAGCAATCTCCTTACTGGCAGTGGCTGGAACAGCATGTCAGGGAAATATTGACTGGCTATGGCTATTCTGAAATCCGACTACCCATCGTCGAAAAAACCGATCTTTTTAAACGCTCTATCGGCGAAGTCACCGACATCGTCGAAAAAGAGATGTACACCTTCGACGACAGAAACGGCGACTCTCTCACATTGCGCCCTGAAGGCACCGCCGGTTGTCTGCGTGCCTGCCTGGAACACGGTCTACTGCATAATCAAACCCATCGCTTATGGTATTACGGCCCGATGTTCCGGCACGAACGCCCACAAAAAGGTCGTTATCGACAGTTTTATCAGTTGGGTGTGGAAACGTACGGCATGCCCGGCCCGGATATCGATGCAGAAATGATCTTGCTCACCGACCGGCTTTGGAAAAAACTGGGCATCCGCGACAAGGTAGAATTGCAACTGAACTCCCTTGGTACCACCGACGAACGCGCAGCCTATCGCGACACTCTGGTCGAGTATTTTAAGCAGCATATCGATGTCTTGGACGAAGATAGCATGCGTCGCCTTGAAACCAACCCTTTGCGCATCCTAGATAGTAAGAATCCGGACATGCAATTGATGTTGCGGGAGGCCCCGGTGTTATTGGCGCATTTAGGCGAAGACAGTCTGCAGCATTTTAATAGCATAAAGACCATGCTAGACGATTTGGGGATTAACTATCGGCTCAACACTCGCCTAGTCCGTGGCCTGGATTATTACGGTAAAACCGTGTTCGAATGGGTCACCGACGAACTCGGCGCCCAGGGCACCATTTGTGCGGGCGGCCGTTATGATGGACTCATTGAGCAACTCGGCGGCAAAGCTAATTATGCCATCGGCTTTGCGATGGGCATGGAGCGTATTCTGGCCCTAATCGAACAACTAGACACTGTAAACCTAGACCCTTTAGTAGATGGCTACATGATTCGAGTAGGCAACGAGGCGGAAAAAGCCGGTCTACTGCTAAGCGAAAAACTGCGCGACTCAATAGACGGCTTAAAACTGCAAGTCCATTGTGGCGGCGGCAGTTTTAAAAGCCAATTTAAGAAAGCCGATAAATCAGGCGCCGAATTTGCCATTATTATCGGCGACGATGAAGCGCAACGCGGCGAAGTCGCGTTAAAATCACTACGCATTGAACAGGAACAAACCACATTAAGCCATGACGCCTTGCTGCAAACGCTGCAGGCCTGGCATTACAATCAATCTACTGCAAAACCTTAACCGAGAAATACCGTGGCAATTTACGATACTGAAGAAGAGCAAGTCGAACAGCTTAAAAAATGGTGGGAAGCCAATAATACCTCGCTGATTGCAGGCGTTATTACTGCGATCATGATCGTGACCGGCTGGAACGTTTGGCAAAACCATCAGCAAGAGCAACGCAATGAAGCCTCGCAGCTATATCAATCGTTACTGGAAAGTGCCGCTGCTGACGATTATGCAAGCGTTGAAAAACTGGCCGATCAGTTGGCTGTTGAACATGGCTCATTGGCTTACGCCCATTTTGCTGCGCTAGAAAAAGCCAAAAGCAAAGTACAACAAGGCGATCTGGAAGGCGCAAAAGCGATTTTGCAGCAGCAAATTCAGAATCCTGGCGACGAACAGCTGCAGCATCTGGCACGTTTACGTTTAGGCCAGTTGTTATTGGCTACAGGACAATTTGAAGAAGGCCTGAAATTGGTTTCAGCGGCAGACTCAGCAAAAGCCGAAGGATTCGCCGCTGCTTATGGCGAGTTAGAAGGCGACTTGTATGTTGCTATGGATCGACTGGACGAAGCCCGTTCGGCTTACCAAAATGCCATCAGAACCGGTCGCGCAACCGCCCTGGCTCAATTCAAACTGGATGACATCGCAGCACCGGCTTTTAATCCTGCCAGTGCCAATTAATCGTCGTTATCCCAATCAAGCC